>CAVOXB010000022.1:0-243548 GCA_963700305.1 uncultured delta proteobacterium | reverse complement strand
TTACCAGAGTCTGGCTCATGATGCGGAGTTGATCTATAGGCTGGCGGAGTCCCTGAACATAGAAATGGATGGCGATCTGTGCCGCTTGTACAAGGAAGTGGAGTTCCCAGTGGCGCACGTTTGGTACAGATGCATCTGGAAGGTATCCAAGTGGACCAGGCGGGTCTGCCAGGAAGCATTGGAACAAGCCCAACAAGAGCTTGAGACTTTGGATGCTGAAATAGCTCTGACGAGAAAATGCAATCTCTTCTCTGATAAGGACGTGTATTGGTTGTTCCATAATCGTGGAATAGAATTGCCTGAAGGGATAGGCGATTATTACTGGCTTGACGAGGATGATCTTGAAGAGCTTGCCACTGGAACAGAGTTTTCCGTTCGCTCAACAGATCCTCCGTTGGCGCAAACTCAAACGAGATTTGTCTTTCCTTGAAGCTGGAGCCCAGACTGACAGCGTCCACCCAGTATGGCGGCTCACTCGCACGCTACGGGTCGTATAACCGCCTCAAATCCTCCGGTACAGAATCTCGATAAGAAACGGTATAGGCGTTTCCTCATACCTGCGGTTGGGTGCGTAATCATAAAGGCAGATTGGAAAGCCTGTCAAGCACGCATATTAGCTCATCTGAGCAAAGATCCTGCTTTGATCATGCTCTTTAACGAAGGGCGAGACTTCCATACTGAAACCGCCCAGACGCTCGGGCTGGCAAGCCGAGATGAAGCAAAGCCTATCAACTTCGGGATGATATTCGGGCAGGGTCCCCAAGCGCTGGCACGGGCGGTGAACAAGTCCTGGAAAGAACAAGGGCTCGAAAGAGAAATTGATGAAACCCAAGCGGAGAGCATGATTCGCAAGTTTTTTGACAAATATAATGAAATAGAGCCGTACTTTCGACAGAGAATACGAGACGCTCGTTGCGGATCAGAAACTGGAGAAGGTACTGAAGAATTTTCTCACAGGACGAATTCGGCGGTTCCGCATGCGCAAGAGTGAGAAATTAAGACGGGCCATGAAGGCGACTCTCCTGCAGCAGGTCGAATCCCACCAGTTGAAACTCGCCCTCATCAGACTCATTTGGAATTGAAGGCTCTCAGTACGGGTGCTCGGATCGTAATGACTATTCATGATTCCATGTGGGTGGAGTGTCCTGAAAAAGAAGCGGAACAGGTCAGGCTAGTGGTTAGAAGAATGATGACCACGGCGGCAAAACTCGAGGTACCGTTGGAAGTGGAAATCATGGAAGCGTCTGCCGAAGGAGTGGAGAGATGAAGAGCTTTTCCGACTTTCTCAAGAAGTTGTCAGGAGAAGTCACTCTTACCAATGAGCCGGGGAGATCTTGGATGCAGCCAGAAACGGTGATCTGGGGAGAGTGAGACGACTCGTAGAACGAGGCGCAGATGTCAATTTTCGAAGCGCTGATGGAGCAACCGCACTGATGGGGGCTGCTACTCAAGGACATGACGCAGTAGTGGAATTCCTGTTGGAACACGGGGCAGACGTGAACATACTGACCCGTCAGCGGTATTCGGCCCTCTTTGGAGCGTCGGGAAAAGGGAATCCGAAAATCGTTCGCATGCTGATTGAACGGGGAGCGGAATTGAATGTGGCCGAAGAATTCGGAATTACTCCCCTCATGCTTGCGGCTTTTTATGGCCACATAGAGGTATTGGAGCTTCTCTTGAAAGCGGGAGCGAACACCAGTCTGATAAATGCAGACGGCTTCAGCGCGGTGATGCTGGCTACCAACCGAAATCAGACTGAAGCGGTAGAGCTTTTGAAGCAATACGGGGCTGTGTCCTAAGAATTGGTAAATTCACCAGTTGCATTGAGAGACCCTTTTCCCTGGCTATGGGATGCTTAAGGTGGATCTCTTTGAGAATTCCCTCAGAATCAGCTTTGTTTGCTCAGATATTTGCTCTTCCTGTAACGGAACCAATCTTCAGTTTTCCTACCGATCCGAAACACACGACACTGTCGATGCGGCTGCCGACGGTGAACCGAAAGAATACAACGAGCGTCTGATTACACATGCGTTCTCGCGCAACCAGAACGCCGTAGACGCACGGACGAGATGTTCGAATACCTCGACATGCCTGAAAAGATAAAATCGCGGAGAATCTTTCTCAGGCGTCTTATACGCGATATGTGATTTTGTCTTGGATTAAAGGGGTCAGCAGGCGCATTGCCAAGCCAGTTCTTTGAAGTTGCCGCGCGTCCGGCAAGTGCACAGAATCCCAGAGGAAATAATTGACAAAGGTCCGAGTGCCGATTAGATTGGACTTCACGGCGGAGACGGGGGGTCGAAACCCCCTGGGACTACCAGCACCCCGGCGCGTTAAGGCAAGGCCAAGACAGCCGCTTCCCAGTTTCAGTCGCATGGTAGCCGGCTCGCCCGGCCTTGTTCCAGGAAGACAGTTCCTCCATATGGCCAGTCCTTGGTGGGGGCCGTTCATGAAAAAAATCCAGAATCCGTACTTTGAAGATGGCGTATCCTCAAAATGGAGCAATGGGACAAGGATTTCATCGACCTTGTCGTAGAAGGACACATTACTTTTCAGAAGAAGAATAAAGGCGAACTCCAATTTGGAGCGGTGAAATGGGATCTGGACTGCCGTATCGAAAAGGTAGGAAACAGGAGCGGATTGAGTTTTCTTTCGTGGGCCAGGACGAAGGGGATGAAGTCTTGGGCAGAGGATGGGCGGTATTAGAGGGTAACCGGTTGCGTGGCCGGATCTACTTTCACTACGGAGATGAGTCCGGGTTTCTCGCCGAAAGATCATGAACGCCGACTCAGGAGGCATAGAATTTGCCGAATCAAGTAAGGTATCCCCAGAATTCCCCGACCTAGAAACTAAGCGTGGCCGCCAGTCCCACTGAAACAGTGTAACGGGAATAGGTGGATTCACCTGCTCCGGAAAGCCCAAAGAGATTGCTGATACCTCCTGTCGGATCAGTGACGAAATATTGATAATCCATCTCGCCTTCACCCCTAATTGTCAGCCAACTTGCACCGGCCCACAGCTTGAGGCCAAGCAGTGTGTTTGGCCGTAAATCATAATCCAGATAGCCTTCCAGATAGGCTCCCGGCTTTTTGATCTTGTATACCCAGCCAAACGTGTTATTGCGCCAATAACCAGAAAATGGTAAGCCCCCGGCTTTGCCGGGGAGACTCCCCAAGGTTTGACCGTGTGAGGCAGTAAGAGGCAACCTCCCAGAACACACCAAATTTCAATTCTGGGAGGTTTTCATGAAAGACTATAAGAGCCTAAATCACACGAAGTGGGATTGCAAGTATCATGTGGTTTTCATTCCCAAACGCCGGAGAAAGCAGATTTACGGTTCCCTTCGGAAATACCTGGGAGAGATATTTCATGAGTTGGCTCGCCAAAGGAGTCCCAGATAGTGGAAGGACATCTGTGCTCGGATCATGTCCATGTGTGCATGAGTATTCCACCCAAGTTTGCTGTGTCCAACGTGATCGGGTACATCAAAGGCAAGAGTGCGATCTCCATTGCAAGGAATTTCACAGCGAGAAAGCGGAACTTTGCAGGAGAGAGCTTTTGGGCTCGTGGCTACTATGTCTCAACAGTGGGTTTGGACGAAGAGTCTGTAAGGAGGTACATTCGCGAGCAGGACGCCAAAGACGCAAGGCTCGATCAACTGAACTGGCTTTCTGACGACGACCCGTCCCCTTCAGGGGACTCATGAGCTGACCCCCTTGGGGGGCTAACAGGAATATGCCCCCGGCTTTGCCGGGGGTAATTTAACTTGGATCCTGAATGTTAGTGACCTTCCTCAACAGTATGAGAGGCATCTGCAGGTTGGTCGATGCGGCAGGACCAGCTATCAGGCGGGCATGATAATAACCGCCATCGATACGAATACCTACATAGGGAAGCCAAAATCCTGCCTTCACGTCACCAAACTCGTTAAGGCTCCATAGCCACCCCCCCCAGTTTATGGTATCATTAACAACCTGGCCTTGATCATCGATTGGGTCCCTCAAGCCAACTGAGATCTGGTCGTAGGCCAAACCGGCCAATAATGAGACGTCTGGCCTGACTATATATTCGATTCCCCCTCCTGCCGTCCACCACTGAAGTCGGGACCCTCTCCACACGTAGGGATGGTTGCGACCTGTCGAGGAACCTTGATAGGGCTGTTAGTAAGTAAAAAGCGTGACGTCTTTCGGGATGTTGGCTCCGATACTCATGAAGAAGGAAAATTCCCGTGAAATCTCACTGTTAAACCCGCAGCGCCCGCCCAATAATCGTCTTTGAGCCTAACATCAGCATTGCTATCGACGGAGAAGTTTTGCACCAAACTGGAGGGCACGTTTATGTTCATTCCTATTCGTGTGTAACCTGCCAGAGCCCACGGCTGAATCGTCTTATTGCCGAGGTCAAACTCGCCAGGTAGCCCCGCAAACGAACTGCCAAACGTTCCTAATGGCTGGCCCGTCTGGGGCGTCAACAGCCCGGGAATTCCTGCTGGTGAACCTTGTGCATAACTTAAGGAGGGAAGACAAAACAGAATCACACCGAGGACAACAACGACTTTCCGCATCACATGCCCCCTCAGGGAGAATCAACCAAAAACGAACCAAATAACCCGCCCACCCCTGGCACACACCCGGGCGTGCGGGATACCCTTATCAAATCCAGATAGCCAGGCATTAAAGAACGCCTAATTCCTGTCCGGAACACAACTCATCTGGTTAATCTAACATATCTAATAACCAGAAAATGGTAAGCCCCCGGCTTTGCCGGGGAGACTCCCCAAGGTTTGACCGTGTGAGGCAGTAAGAGGCAACCTCCCAGAACACACCAAATTTCAATTCTGGGAGGTTTTCATGAAAGACTATAAGAGCCTAAATCACACGAAGTGGGATTGCAAGTATCATGTGGTTTTCATTCCCAAACGCCGGAGAAAGCAGATTTACGGTTCCCTTCGGAAATACCTGGGAGAGATATTTCATGAGTTGGCTCGCCAAAAGGAGTCCCAGATAGTGGAAGGACATCTGTGCTCGGATCATGTCCATGTGTGCATGAGTATTCCACCCAAGTTTGCTGTGTCCAACGTGATCGGGTACATCAAAGGCAAGAGTGCGATCTCCATTGCAAGGAATTTCACAGCGAGAAAGCGGAACTTTGCAGGAGAGAGCTTTTGGGCTCGTGGCTACTATGTCTCAACAGTGGGTTTGGACGAAGAGTCTGTAAGGAAGTACATTCGCGAGCAGGACGCCAAAGACGCAAGGCTCGATCAACTGAACTGGCTTTCTGACGACGACCCGTCCCCTTCAGGGGACTCATGAGCTGACCCCCTTGGGGGGCTAACAGGAATATGCCCCCGGCTTTGCCGTGGGTAATTTAACTTAAACTTTTCGCACACATACAAAAGGTTGTCAAGGATTTTATGCGCCAGGGGACAGTGCTACGGTCCTGAGACGGCGTAGTTTGCGGATCAGCCTCTTCCTTGTGGGTTTGGGTGTCGGGAATAAAGATATGAACCTGTACATGGTCTTCTCCTTTCATGTTGGGAGGACGGGTACGCAGGCAGCGTGCGCAGTACGCACCTGTAGCGCCGGCCCCTATACTAATTTCCAGAATGAAGTAGGAGTCCCATACAAATTCATGCCAGAAGCGAGAAGTTCGGCTTCCATACTTCAACTTGGCGGCATGAGTGAGTTCTTGCAGATGGGTACTACAAGAAGGTCAATGACGTACCAATTAGTACATATGCATGTAATACGTAACCCGAGTGGTAACGCTCCACTGCCCGCCGCTACCCTTCATTGATAGGTTACCCTACCAGAGTGTCCATTACCAATGCTCTCTTCCCCATTCCACATGACTCTCAGAGTTCAAGATTGAAGATTCCGTGCCAGCCTGCAATACGTTAGTATATTTGAATTGAGACCGTAGGCTTATCCTGCTTTATCAAGAGGACTCGCACGGAAATACCCGTTACAGAGGACTTTTATGAGTTTATGAAGTAACAGAGCCATTCTGCTATATCCTGCTCGATTAGTCCACGATTCCTACCCGAAGACATATCGAACCATGACAGCAAGTTACCGATGAGAGACGGCCTCAGGCTTAGCCAGATCGATTCTCCACGATGTTCTCTTGGGGGTAATGGTTTTGTGAATTTTCAACATTTGCCCGCACAGCATACCCGAGTAATAATATCCCGCACCATTATTGCCATAGCCAATATTCAGTTTCTTTCCACCTATCTGAGAATTACACATCTGCCGATGGTGAACCGAAAGAGATCGGCGAGGTGTGTCCGCACACCCTGCGTTCTCGCGCGACAAGAAACGCTGCAGACAAGAGGGCGGAACGTTCGAATACTTCGGCATGCACTGAAAGAGAAATTTGCGCAGAATGGTTCTCAGGCGTTCATGCAAGGAGTTTCTTAAGACACCGCAGGAATCCCTCGACCTTCACATCCATCAGGCAAATGCTTCAGTTAGCTTTGGGCTTCCCGTTGGCCTGACTGACACTATCGGGCCGTGTTCGGCTGAAGGCACACGCTCGCCATTACCATTGACCGAGGAACCAAGGGATTGGTATGTTCGAATTCATGCAAAGCAGCCGCTGATCCTTCACAAATGTGGGATTTGGCCTTGCCGGACCATTTTCGGATGCCCAGCGAAGCCAATTCAGGGACCGAAATCCATCGGACATCTGGATTTTGGCCTAAACGAAGGGCGTTTGGGAGATCGCCGAATAATTCCCGATAGTATCCTCCGGGGGTATAAGACCATGACTGACGCTCCCAAGAAATTCACTTCAGTGGGTGATTTTTTTCGCAGATTTGCAATGATTTTCAGGGGAGGGGCTTCGCTGGCAACAACAGTGTTCAAGATTAAGCCCCGCCTGAGGGAGAAGATCTTCCTGACTGTTGCCCATACCAACAATTGCCCCAGGTGAATCAGGTACTCATTCCGCCGAGGGTCGGCGGATCGGGATTCACGAGAGTGAACTCGAGGGACTGGTCCGCCTGGATGAATCGGCTCTTGATCACAGAGAGTGGATCGCCCTGAGATATGTCCGAGAGTGCACACTCCTTGAAGGAGAGGAACCCGACGCGGAAATTGCAGTCGAGTTTGATCAGTGCTTCTCTGCCGAAGAGAAGACCCACATTCTCAACCTGATCCGATTGCAGATTTTCGTTAGTTGTATCGCAGCGACTTTCTTAAGAATTCCCAAGATCAAAGACGCCGACGGAGGGTGATGGGAGAATGCGGATCTACGAATATGAAGCGGCGCAGCCGGAACGATCATGCGTGTTTATATCTCGTCCGAGTTTCTTTTTTTGTCGACACCACTGCGGCGTGTTCGGGTTAGAGTCGCCAGATTTGTTGTTGACGGCAGGGCGGATGGTGGGGTACCTTAACATATGGGAAACATGTAGCTTCCTCAGCAAGGTGACGACTGCTTTGCCTGCGTTCGGTCGTGTGGAACTCTAGATGGACAATTTTTTCCAAAGGAGCTTGCCGTGTGGCTCGTCTTAGTTTCGATGATTGGAATTGTGGTCGGGACCCATTTGCATGCAGATGCTTTCTTTGATGATTACCAATGTCACTCGGACTGCGCCTTTCGTTATAGCGTCCAAAGGGACTTTGCAGGTCACGTTATGCTTCCCTTCGACTCAGCCAAGAGGATCGGGTATGAAAAGTGCCTTGAGGACTGTGAAAAGAAGTCCTTCAACTTTCAAGAGGAATCGGAGTGATCTGGCGATGAATCTTGTTCATTGAATGACTTTGAGAGTTTTCTCCTTGCAATGATCTGGATTTCCCGTAGACTTCCCCGTCAAAAGCTCTCGGCCTGACCCCCCGTCGAAAAGTGGCCTCTACCGTGAGAATTTCCTGAAACCAACAGGAGGTCTTGTCGCCGAGTCATGCCTGAGTGGCAGTTAGCGGCTGACGTTGCAAACTGGATCAACAAAATGCTGTAGAACCGAGTTTGCCCTTTGAGAGGGCGAAATGCGAGCAGACTGGGAAAGGTTCAAGGACACGCCGTGACCTCACTCTTGTGGATAGAGAGAGGTGTCCTCTTTTGAAAGGAGAAGTGAAGCTGCCATATCAAAAAGATCGAGGTAGTCCGTATTATTTTAGTTCGGCTTAGAAACCCACGTGCTGCGCACGTGGTCAGAGTTCAAAGGCTTTGCCGTTGAGTGCTCAGCTGCTAATCCTGAATTCGAGTTGTTCCCGCAACATCGAGGAGGAGAAGCAGATGAGCAGGTTTCGTAAGCTATCACATGCGATATGGCATTGCCAATATCACGTAGTTTGGGTGCCGAAGTACCCGTTTCCGTGTGCTGAAAGGAGTGGTCGGTCAGGAAGTTCATAATTGCATCCATGTCTTCTGCGGCCGGTTGGGCTGCGATGTTGTGGAATTAAATGTTCGACCGGACCACGTTCATTTGATCTGTATGGTGCCTCCCAAGGTCTCGATATCTGATCTTTTGGGCACAGTCAAAGGACGGACAGCAATTCGACTATTCAAACAGTTCCCTTATTTGAAAGCAAAACCCTACTGGGGCAACCATTTCTGGGCGAAGGGTTATTGTGTTGACACGGTAGGGCTGGATGCGGAGATGATCCGCAAATACGTTAAATACCAAGAAGTCAAAGAGCGTCGTGAAGAACAGTTACCTCTCATGTTCAAGTAATCAAGTTGGGAACAACTCCGCTTGCCCCCTCCGGGGGCAAGTCTCTCAGGCCCCCTATGGGGGCCCAAAACAAAGCCACGTGCTCCGCACGTGGATATTTTACAGTAGTTAAAGATGCACGCTCGAAAGCTCAGAGAGCTGGAGTGCGTTTCTCTTTCACTTGGAACGCCAAAGGAATGTCTCTCAAATGAAGGGTGTATCGGAGGGACCACATCCAGGAACCATCTGGCGGACTGTGCCCGCCTCCAATATGGACCTGTTCGGCCCTCTCGTCTTCATAATAACCGGAGACGGCCCTGACAGCGTGAGGGTGGCGGAGGTTTCCGAGGACATTGAACATGCGCTTGAAAATGACATGGTGCTGGAGCCTCGGCAATCGGGAATCGTTTTCCGTTTCATGGTTCGGGCTGGAAATGTTTTTTCCATGAACCATGACAAATTGACAGATTACGCTGGTCGCCTTTCCCCTTCCCGGACTGAAGCAGTGATCGAATTCTGCCGAGTTGGAGACCGCTTCGATGACAATATTCCACTTTCCGAATATATTTTCTTTAAAGATAGTCAAGGCTCTGAACTAATGCATAGACGAGGGGTTGTTTCAGGCACGCTCCTCATAGGGGATGATGATCCACGGCTCAAATTTCTTGAAGAATCCAAAGCCCGAACGGCATATCTCATCAAGGCCTCAGTGAAAACCTTCTCCGAAAACGTCGTAAAAATAGATCGAAACAAGTAGAATCAAATACCTGTCCGAGAAGCTCAACCATTTCGAGTCATTTTGAAACCAATCAGTCCCTTTTGATCCCTTTAAGTCCCTAAACAGGTGTGAAGGTGGTGGGAAAAAGGCTCTTCCGGCATTTGCGTACGTGGGGTTGAAAAGTAAAAATCGGAATCCCTTTCGCTAATTCTGCAAACATTCTGACGCCTCTTATGAACGATTTGGGCAGGATAATCCTATTGTATGTAGCCTTTCCATTCTGAAGAAAAGCCCAGAGGGGATGCCAAGTATACGGTCTTCATGAGTCGTTCCTCGTTTGAAAGCAGTTATCAGATATCCGCCCGCTGTGGATAGCAACCACATGTGTCCAGCGCAGTCAAGCCAGATTGTGCTGTTTCATGGAAACACTGCGAGACACTGGCTTGGCGGAGTGCCGTCCTGCGGTTCACCTTTCACAACGGCATTATTGGCTCTATAAGCCAATGTCAGTCCATCCCCTCCCAAATGTTGAAAAAAAGACCATACTCAAGCCTGCCCCAATGGAGAACGTTGATCAGAATCCATCTGAGTGAGTTTGAGAACGATTCTCACAGACAAGGCATGGTGTGGTAAGATGCCCCGGGCCTCAAGAATGTCAGGGACTTGCAGATTGAAGGGAGGTGCGAAGCGATGAAGGGCCGATTCACTGTTTTCTCATGGGCTATCATTCTGAGTATGGCGTTCAACGCGGGCGCACAAACTCCGCCCACTTTGTGGCCAGTGTTAGACCAGTTGCGATCAAAGGAATTTGTCGATCTCACCCACTCCTTTTACCCCGGAATCCCCCATTGGCCGGGCTTCGATGGAGAGACGAGGGTAACCACTTATTACTATGACGAAGGCATAGGAAAGAAGGGCCATGGATTTCTAGCTCACCAATACAAGATTCCAGGCCAGTGGGGAACCCATGTGGACCCACCCGCACATTTTGTGAAGGGGAAGCGATTCCTCGACGATATCTCTGTCAAGGAAATGCTGCTCCGCCTAGTGGTAGTCGACGTGAGCACCGAGGCAGGCGCAAATCCCGATTACCAGATTTCCATGGATGATATCAAGGCTTGGGAATCCAAGTATGGCCCGATACCAGCAGACTCATTCGTAGCTATGAGAACCGACTGGTCAAAGAAATGGCCGAATGCAAAGGCGATGCGTAATGAAGACGAGAAGGGGGTTGCCCATTATCCGGGCTGGAGCAAAGAGGTCCTCAGGTACCTTTACGAAGAGCGTAAGACTACCTCCTCAGGGCATGAGACCACAGACACGGACCCGGGTAGCGCTGCAAGCAACGGAGACTATTCCCTTGAAACGTATATTCTCTCCCAGGACAAGTATCAGATCGAGCTTCTGACCAACTTGGACAAAGTGCCCGAGTACGGTGCGATGGTGGTAGTGGCCTTCCCAAAACCAAAGAAAGGGTCCGGATTTCCGGCAAGGGTGTTCGCCATTCTACCCTGAACTCTTCGTCTTGGATCCTGCACTGTCTAGGCGTTTTGGGTAAGAGAATCAGCGCAGGTGTTTCCCGGAATTAACTTTCCCCCCGCGTCGGGAGAGTTAAACTCAAAATGACATTTTCCTGTGGCCCTTCTTTCACAAAGAGATTGTAGGCTCCAAAAGCCATGAATTAGCTCCGTCGATCCAAATGTTAGAAAAACGACCATGTCTTAACCTGCCTCAAGCGAGAACGTAGCTCAGAATCTATCTCAGTGCGTTTGAGAACGAATCTCACGGGTAAGCCAGGTGGTGTGGTAAAATGCCGGGACCACCTGACCGAGAGTTACCCGATGAGTGACGAAGAAGACATAAACGCCCAGCGCACACGCATGATGGAAATCTGGCATGAATACGGGAAGACCTTCAATGTGTTCGTCCCCGCAGAGCAACCCGTGCCTCGGATATGGGATGGCCCATTGCAAGAGCCGGATGATCAATCCAGATGGCATCCTCAGACAATCAAACACTGGCGCTTTTTTGATCTGACCAAACGTTTGCTGAAAAAGCGGTATGGGATACTTGCCGGTCCTGCACTGAGGTTTGATTGCCAAGCTCCCGAATTGCAGGATAAGCTTTCACGATACGAACCGAAGGCAAAAGAGAGATTGCATCATAATGGAGACCCGCTGGGGTGGTATGCCGACGTACTGGAAATGTTCATTACTTCCCGTGATGAGGTGGGCTTTGATTGCCACTCGGCGGAATGCCTGAGGAATCGCTGCAAACTGAACATCCGCAATCCTGACCGCATCAGCCCAGCGGACATTTTCAGCCTTATTCAGATCTTCCATGGATTCCGTTCGATAAACCAAGCTATACGAATAGTCTCTGAAGAGCTTGGCTCGATTGACAGGTTCGATCCAGCGACGTTCGGGAACGAGAAAAGATTATTCGCTATGCGGTGCCCAAACATGAAGTTCTATGACCTGATCCTTCGTTATGCTGGGAAACGGCATCAGCATGTGCCCCAGCTCATCGAGGAAGCACCGATTTGATCCGCACGAGCATGATCGTAGAGTTGGACCATGGCAGAATCTTCTCCAATTATTTTGCGTTCTTCTGGCCGCAACTCATCGAAAATAATATTCTTGCCCAGATAAATGGGCTGGCTATTCGGCTTTACGGGTGGCTCTTAATAGTTCAGGAGGAACACGCCCGGGAAAACAAATGGAGCATGGAGCTAACTGATGCTGAAATGGCCCGCCAGCTGGGTATCTCGCGGAAGACTGCGGGAATATACAGGGAGGAACTGCAAAAACTGGGGCTGTTGACCATTCGGGAAGGGCTTTGGACGGTGAACTACAAGGGGAATTTCCAACGAAACACGAAATCTTGATAATGCAATAATCATAGGGGCTTGGCCAGATCGGTACCACCTATATAATGTTCCCCTATCCCCCCTGGGGCCCTCCTTTTTCCAAAAGTAATATTAACCTTAACAAGTCTTCATTAGACTATGACTATTAACTAAAGGTTACAAATATTTGTTATGAAGATCTTTACTTCTTTATCAGAGTTACAGAATACCATAGATTTCAACCAGCTAGATACTCCTATAGCTATAACTGCTCCCTTTATAGACAACCAAAGAGTAATAATAGGCTTGTACAGCAGAATATTCGAATATGCTTGTATAGATACATCCATAACTGAATTTCAGAGTATCAAAGAATTTCTGTATTATCCTCAGACATTTAGAACGGCCACGCATGGTATTCAACGTATATGGAAGACGTTAGAACTTCCTGACTACGATACCAATGCCGGACTGATCCTCGATACCGAAATACTGGCTTACTTGCTCAACTCAGGTAAGGATAAGTCAGAATATTCCCTGAGTCATCTGGTACATGAGTATCTCTCTGAAGAATATCCTGTGTGGCACAAAGCTCTGGCAGATAATCCCTACCCTGATTCAATCAGAGCGATTCTAGCCTACGATGCCCATTTGATCTATGACTTGGCTTATGAGCTTCTGGAATTAATGGATAGATGCCGGGGCTGACCTCAAGTTCATGTACTTCTATGTTGAAGTCCCTCTGGTCCGTATCCTGTTGGAGATGAGCCATATCGGTGTTGGCGTTGATGGAGAAGCTGCAGCTGCGGCCTATTCTGACACGCAAAACCAGAGGAATAATCTTGAGAAAAGCATTACTCGTGGTCGTGCAATAGACCTGTGGAAAGATGATCAGGTTTATGAATTACTGCAGGAGCGAGAAATACCAGTTTATTTTCCGAACAAGAAAGCTACTCAAAATGACTTGAAAAACTTGGCCCTGAAATATCCTCTGGCTGCTCAGATATTGGAATGGCGAGATTTTGCTACGGACTTGGGATTTTTGAAATTGGCCGCGTGGGCGGAGCGAGTTTATCCAGAATGGAATGTGATTTCCAAAACAGGTCTTATACACGCCTCCAATCCCGCTGTACAGAATGTGAATAAAGAAACCTGTAGACCTCTTATGGTTCCAGCGGAGGGATGTGTACTCCTGAAGGCGGACTACAAACAGATGCAGATGCGTCTTCTGGCAAATTTCTCAGGTGATCCCGAGCTGGTCAAAGCTTTTCAGGAAGGAAAAGACGTCCATTGGCTTACAGCGGAAATGTGCGGCATACAGGGGGCTACGGATAAAGAGAAAAGGGACAGAGCTAAGGAAGTGAATTTCGGCATTCTCTTCCAGATGACCCCGTGGAGCCTTGCCAAGAAATTGGGGAGCGATATTTCTACTGCTGCAAAATATGTACACGCATTCTGGTCTCGATATTCGGCGGCCAAGGAATGCCTCGACAAAATAATCCAAGACTTAAAGGATGAGAACAATCCGAAAAAGCGATTCATTGAAAGTCTCTCTGGCCGTAGGAGATTCTTTGATAATGAGTTTGGCCCCAAACAACAACGGGAAGCGAGAGCCACGATACTCCAACAGGCGGAAGCAGACGTACTCACTTTGGCCGTGGTGAGCCTGTGTGGGAGATTCCGAAAAAAAAGATATGAAGAGCCGTATCGTGATGATTCTCCATGATTGTATTTGGGTGGAAGCACCCGTGGAAGAAGTAGGAGAAGCGAAAAGATTACTGATAAAATCCATGACAGAGGCAGTGGACTATCCTTTTCTGCCCCTGGAGGTAGAATTTCAATGAAAAGACGGTGTCGGAACAATTCCGCAAACCAGGAACTGTTTTTCTCAGGGAGGGGGCCAGGATGCAATGCTTGATGGACCACATAGTCTTGAACGTCGAGGATGACGAAAAGATGATCGCTTTCTATTCCAACGTACTTATGTTCCCAACGGAACGGCTTGAGCAATACCGGGCAGGCAAAGTGCCATTCCCCTCCGTTCGACTGAATGCGGATACGATTATCGATCTGTTTCCCAAAAAACTATGGGGGAAAAGCATTCGCGCCGGAACCAGCCACGCGAACCTAAACCACTTCTGCATTGCCGTGAACAAGAAAGCCTGGGAGGATCTCCTGGTGCGACTGCAGGCCAACTCCATTCCGATAGAAGAGGGGCCTGTTCCGCGTTGGGGAGCCCACGGTACAGGAACCTCGGTCTATTTTCGGGACCCTGAAGGTAACCTCATTGAGACGAAATATCACGAGGCTTGCGGTGTTCAGGATAAATCACTCCTCGGTTCATGAAAGGAAGAAAATCATATGCAGACTTCATCACTGAATTCTTCCAAAGAAGGTAGAATTCTCTCGGTCGATAGCGATCTGGAGAAATATTGCTCGCTGGCCATTGAAGCCGGGGCGACCCATGCCAAACAGATCCATCCCAGCAGCGTAGTCACTGCCCCATGGGTCCGATTCAAATGCCAGTTTGGCTGTCCGGGCTATGGTAGGGGACATTGCTGTCCACCTCACACTCCCACTTCGGATCAGACCAGGGCGATTCTGGATTGTTATCAGAGAGCGATTCTGTTTAACGTCGAAATTCCGCGCATGGAGGGAAAAGAAAAGGACTACCAGAAATATTTGGACACGCTGGTCGAATTGGAAGGCGAGTTGTTCAAGGACCAATACTATCGGGCTTTTCTTTTCCTGGCCGGACCTTGTCGGCAATGCAAAAAATGCGGGGCTGTCGAGGGGAAACCTTGCGCTTCTCCCTGGAAAGCCAGACCCTCCATGGAAGGTTGTGGAATTGACGTGTATCAAACGGCTCGCAATAACGGTTTTTCTATTCAGACCCTTCGCGAAAAGACCGATCCGGGCAATAGGTCCTGTTTGATGATGGTCGATTAAGGCTACCGGAAAGCGCCCGTGGATGCCCTATGGGTGGAAGTGCCACACGAAGAAGCTGTACAGGTCAGGCACCTGGTTAGGAAAATGATGACTACAGCGGCCAAACTCAGGGTTCCTCTGGAATTGGACATCGAATGACAGAAGAGATTCAGTTGCAGGGATGTCCTTGTCAGCAAGGCAGCATCAAAAGCTTCACGTGACGCTTTTGAAAAAAAGAACCCGAGAGGAATTCATGGTCAGTGTGATTTGCCTGGCAGGCTAACTCCAACGCTTTCTGAGAGGCTAAAAACGCCAGCCTTGCACCATGCTTCCAGAGGGGCACAGTGTACGGATTCGGGGTCAGGCAAAGGAATTGAAAGTGTTGGTGCCGGCTGTGTACTGTCCGTACGTACGGCCACTTCATGTTGAGCGCCCCGAAATCGAAAATTTCCACAGGTGCACGGGACACGGTTTTACGCCTTTTTGGGTATGACTGGAGTATCCTGCTTTCGATGATCCGAAGAAGCCTCGCGAGGTTCGATCAAAACCGAAACGTTGCGGTATTGAACAGCCACCTACAGTGCACGGGAATTAGCGGATCTCTGGCCCCAGACCTGATCAAATGATAGCGGGTTCAATTGGAAGCGATAGGGTGCTTGGGGTGGCTTTCTTACAGAGTTAGCACCGCATGTGCCTCACTCCGCTCTCAGCGTTGATCTTCCCGTAACCGAGACAATGTTCAGTTTTTCCATCGATCCGAAACGCTTCCATTTACCGATGCGTCTACCGATGGTGAACCGAAAGAGATCGACAACTATTTGAACACACATGCATTCTCGCACAACCAGAACCACGTAGACGCGATTTCCACATTTTCGAATACTTAGCATGCCAGAAAATTAGAGTCGCGTATTTCGCGTTCTGGGTGCCTTATAGACGATTTTTCTTATTGTCCATGATCGAGATGCTTCATGCCACCTCACCCTAGAAATCTCCGGACTCCCAGGCATTCTGTAACCAGAAAATGGTAAGCCCCCGGCTTTGCCGGGGAGACTCCCCAAGGTTTGACCGTGTGAGGCAGTAAGAGGCAACCTCCCAGAACACACCAAATTTCAATTCTGGGAGGTTTTCATGAAAGACTATAAGAGCCTAAATCACACGAAGTGGGATTGCAAGTATCATGTGGTTTTCATTCCCAAACGCCGGAGAAAGCAGATTTACGGTTCCCTTCGGAAATACCTGGGAGAGATATTTCATGAGTTGGCTCGCCAAAAGGAGTCCCAGATAGTGGAAGGACATCTGTGCTCGGATCATGTCCATGTGTGCATGAGTATTCCACCCAAGTTTGCTGTGTCCAACGTGATCGGGTACATCAAAGGCAAGAGTGCGATCTCCATTGCAAGGAATTTCACAGCGAGAAAGCGGAACTTTGCAGGAGAGAGCTTTTGGGCTCGTGGCTACTATGTCTCAACAGTGGGTTTGGACGAAGAGTCTGTAAGGAAGTACATTCGCGAGCAGGACGCCAAAGACGCAAGGCTCGATCAACTGAACTGGCTTTCTGACGACGACCCGTCCCCTTCAGGGGACTCATGAGCTGACCCCCTTGGGGGGCTAACAGGAATATGCCCCCGGCTTTGCCGGGGGTAATTTAACTGTTGAAATTACATGAGCTAGCATCCCCTGAATGGACTGTCCTCCCCAAAGTGCAAAAAATGACCGAGGGCCCATTAATGGGTGACTATGTATATGCGGGGAAGGCACTCAGAATCTATTCTGGACACCTTGCAAGACCCCCAGCGTACAAAGGGGTTGCGGTGTTCGTGGTTGCCTTTAATCGCCTGCGGATCTGCGATTTTCAATCCGCATTAGTTCTACCAAATCACGTTTACCGGATAATTCGTCATGACAGGATCGTTGGTCACGAGGCTCGCTCCCTCTACCCTTGCCTGAGCAACCAGCAATCGATCGAAGGGGTCTTTGTGGACGGGAGGCAATTGATCCAATGCCAGAACGTGTTCGAGCCCAATATGCAGGATCTGAAGACTGTTGATCCGCTGCTGGTTTTCGATCAACTCTGGCAGCGGCAGTCCGAGTTTCAATTTGCCCAGCTGAGCTTTGATCTGCATTTCCCAAGTACTTGCGACGCTAAGTAGCAACTTGTTTTCGAAATCCTGGCAGAGCGCCAAGGCACGTGAGGAGAGTCTGGCAGGTTCGCTGTCCCACCAGATGAAAGTATGTGTATCCAGGAGTAGCTTCATTGGTTTCCCGCCCAGAATTCCTCTGGTAGTGGCTCATCGAAATCCTCACTCGTCCAAATTGCTCCCGAATGCAGTCCAGCAACTCTCTTCCCAACTGGGACCAACCTTGCCACGGGGGTATCGCCATCAGTAAGAAGGACTTCGGTTCCCTCGGCAACGAGCGACAACAAATCCTTCAAATCAGTAACGTTCGCTGCGGATATCAATCGTCCTTTCCAACATTGCATGCTCCTCCTGCAGATCGACCTAGGCTCAAAGCTCCCATCAATGATTGTGCATCGGCCGCCCCTTGGTGTCAATGATTCTCACTGAATCTCCAGACCCGCGACTCGATTCGGAATGCTCATCCAATCACTAGTCGGCCTTGCTGGTTCTCCCTGCCGTCAGTTAGCTCTTGCCCAAAAGATCGGCTGAGGCTCAGCCAAATCGATTCTCCGCGAAGTTCTTCTCGGGGTAATGGTTCAAATGGTGAATTTTCAACATTTGCCGCACAGCATAACCACGTAGTCGTATCCCATCTAAATCATAATATATTTGACGGTAAGGGGGATGCGTCATGTATTGGTGTTTCCATAATTCCTGATGTCCACCATTCCTGCCGCTGCGGGTACTAGAGATCTACTTGTCGGCTGCCCAGGAGCTACATGGTCTGCTTTTGCGCTCTGTACCCAAAGCGTCTGCGGCCCAGATGGCCGACTCAACCATTTCAACTGTCACAGGGAACCACGTCGAATGAACAGTCTCTCCCACTGCCGTGGTTGCTTCGGCGACTTTTCTTATGTCATCACTGCTCGGGTCGTAAATGCACAAATCTTTCAAACAGACAGGTAACCCGACGCTCAAACAAAAATCCAGAACTTGGTCCACGTCTTTTGACGGTCGGCCCTCCAGGACCATCTGTGTAATGACTCCAAAGGCCACCTTTTGTCCATGAAACTTGGCATGGGACGCTTCCAGAACGGTCAGGCCGTTGTGGACGGCATGAGCTCCGGCTAAGCCCCCACTCTCAAATCCCAATCCGCTCAGCAAGACGTTGGCTTCGACCACCGCTTCTACAGCTGGTGTCACTGATTTCTTTTCTACAGCAAGTTTCGCCTGGAGCCCGTATTCCAACAACGTGTCATAGCAGAGTCGAGCCAATGCTAGGGAAGACAGAGTGGGCGGACATGCCCCGGTAAGAGCATTTGGTTTGCAACTCTTGGCACAAGTATCCGCTTCCCAATACGTGGCCAAAGCATCACCCATCCCGGATATAAGCAACTCTACGGGAGCCTTGGCCACTAGAGTCGTATCCACTAAGACGCAGTCCGGATTTTTCGGCAAAATGAGGTAGCGCTCGAAAACACCGTGTTCCGAATAAACTACTGACAAAGCCGAACATGGGGCATCGGTCGCTGCAATGGTGGGAACAACCATGACGGGGATATTCATTTCATGCCCCACTGCCTTGCCGGTATCAATTACTTTCCCCCCACCAGCCGCAATTACAAGATCGGCCCGGTTGGCCTTAGCGATGCTCACCAACCGTCTGATCTCTTTGTCTGAACATTCGCCAGTGAACACCTCTTTGTGGCAGCTTACTTTGTGGTCTTTTAGACTGGCCTCAACAGCGGAACCGCACACTCTGAGCGACGTCTGTCCTCCTGTGAACAGGGCCTTGGTGCCCATTCTGGCGGCGTGCATCCCCAGTTCAGCGATGGCTCCCGCTCCTTGTACGTATCGACTGGGCGCAAGGAAAATTCGGCTCATTTGAAGTCCTTATCGTATTCATAAAGTTCCAATGGCTGTTTTCCCCCGGAAATGGAGCAGCAAAAATTAGTTTATGAAGATTATTTTGCGCTTATGGCCTGACTCTGGGTTTATTTAATCATACCGGTCTAAATTCATCTCCGTTCTTTTCGCTCTTCCCAAGCATCAGTTTTGCCATGCACCATTCATGTCCTTCGCCTTCCGACAAAATAAATTTCGTGTTAAGCACGGGCCTACGGGGCACATTAGTCCAAAACGGCTTCAAACGTCAAACTCTTCATCCGGTCAGCCGCAGGATTGCCAGAGCACGCACGCGTATCTTTCCCCTCTCTCTATATATGAGGATCCAGAGGTCATGAAGGATCGACCTGAGCGAGAACGAAGGGGGGTATCTCTCTGTGCTGAGCTTATTCCTTGAAAAGCCAATTATTCGAATGACCCGTTGCTGGACTCCGTGCCAGTGCGAGATCCTATTGGTTCATGGTCTTGGCTATGTGCCTCATCATCTGACGACATACCCCTTCATAAATGTCTAAGGTCAAGAAGTAATCCGGATTCTCCTGTATGAAGGAGGAAGCCGCTACTCTCGCCGCTGTGTCTATGTCAAACGAACGACGATAAATCTCTTCCAAACGGGCTCGCTCTTTCATTGCCGAATCGATGGAAGAGCTAATATAGCTCTTCGCCTCATCACCACAGACATAGCCGAAGTGATCTGCACAAAGGTAATCTATTAGGAGCGGCGCCAATTTCTTAAGGCTCTCCAGGTATAGGGTAAAATTGGAGTTGGCTGCGGCAAGAATGGTGCCCTTATAAGGTATTCCTCCGCCATCCGATGGGAAAAGCGCCCTGATCTGAGGGACGTAAGCGGAGATCGAGCAAGAAGAATGTCCGGGAGTTTCAAATATCCGTATTTCCCTATTCCCGAGGTCGATCACGTTGCCTTCGGAAACTATGTCTCCTGGCAATCCCACTGGCCAGTCGAGCTGGTCCGCCGTATATGGCACATGAATTTTCATGCGCTCAGTCAGTTGGTGACTGAATTGGTTAATGGTATCGATGTGTTTCGACTCGCTTAAGATTTCCCAGGCTCTTGGCGAGGCGTATATTTTGAGGTCCGGGTTCCGTCTATGAAAAAACGGCACAATGCCGATGTGGTCAAAATGAGCGTGCAGGATTATTATCCCTTGGATTCGGTCTTCCCTGAGTCCAAACTCATCGAACTGACGCAAAAGATCAGGCACGAGATAGCTCATGCCACCGCTGATGATAATTGACCCGTCCCGGCCTTCCAGCAGATACACTCCGGATTCGGGATGTCCCAAATACCATAAGCCATCACAGACTTTGCCGGGGTTTTGACAGTTCACGGTTGCTGATATTCCTTTCATTAAGCGAGGGCGTTCAGTCTAAGCACCATGGCCACTTGCCAGAAAGAGGACCTCGCCGGATTCATGCCGAGGCAGAGCTCACGATTTTCATCCACTTTACGAAATCTCGCTCTCTTTCGCAATTATTGAGACTCGTGGCCGTGTATGCTTCTCCCATTGTTTTCTACAATTGAGGGTTATTGGAGGGCAATGCTTTGAGGGGATTGACTTGATCAAAAGAAGAGAAGGTTCACCTGGTGAATACATTCTCAATCTTGCCTCTGGCGCAGAATAATGGTGAAATGAACGCTTAGTATCACGCTTTTTGAAAGCCTTGGCCAGAACAGGGCCTCCAGCGGGCGGGCTAGTTCTAAAGCAGGAGGAAAAAAAGTTGATCACATTGAAAGAAGTCATACGCTCCATGGTGAATAATTTGAGCCATGATTTTCATATGAGCAGTAATGATGCTAGATTGCTTATAACGAAAGCTATAGCCGACCTGTCCCCAGCGATCAAAGACAGATTCCGGTATTTCCAGGGCAACGGCATCATTGACATAATGCCAAAATTACGAGCACGAAAGATACGGATAAGCCATATGAAAAGCATTAGGGCTTTAGAGCACGCCCTGAATGAGCACAAAGCCCTTCAGGAAGAAATGCAGGAAGAGAAAAATGAAGATGTAGCGGAATCCTTTTACCATGAAGAAATAATAGACTTCATAGAAAGGAAGATTGAGGCTCTGCAAGTGAATAGAGGAAAATAAGTTCCACCAGACATTGAATGAAGCAGGGAAGCGATTGGTCGCAACGGCGAATCTAGCCTCCCTGCTTATCCTTAGAAGCGTCTCAATTTAGTTGCACCAAGACCAGAGCTTACTTGCCTACCGGCGGGACTGCTGGCTTAGCAGTCTGTGCATCTTTCAAGGCCTTCTCAGCTTCTTCCTTGCTGGCGAAAGGACCCTTGACGACAGAGGTTGCGTCCGCGGGTTTCTTATCCAAGATAGACACCTTTCCCTGAGCGTCCTTGGCTACATAGAATTCGGTCGCCGCAATCGCAACGGTGGCTGATGCAAAAGCCATTAGCGCCACCATCACCACCAGGAATCGAACAGCTTTCTTCATCGTCTTCTCCTTTATATTGTTACTCGAGGAAATCGTTCTTTAGCCAGAATCAGCCGTGAGGCCCCTTGCTGGCCGGTTCTGCTGAACCTACCTAACTGATCGCAGTTGGAGAAAAAACCTGACAGAGGCAGCGACAAAATTCTATGAGCACTAGCCGAATCTGCAGGTGAACCCGTGGTTGCCCTTAGCACGACTCTGCTAAACGCTTGACTGCCACGCGATCACAGCAGCGCCTTCTTCCCTTCTTGAATCATAAATCTGAGGGTCAAGAGGGAAATCCTTGAGGGATATTCCTGATCAAAAAGAAACACGCACGAAAGGAGGCTTCATCATGAACAGACCATATCGAGAACCAGGAGGAGGAATCGGCTGGATCATCCTGTTAGTGCTGCTTTACATTATCTTCAACCCCATTCCAGGCCCTATTGACGATGCAGCGGCAGTAGCTGTCGGGGGATACCAAGCCCGGAAGAGACTGTGACGCCTGTGGCCCGTGTGCCCGCCTTAAATCTATAGAAAGACAGAATACTTCACGAAAGGAGCACAAATGGGGCCGGGTGAGGCCGAAGCTCAAGAATCTCAAGTCTGGAGGGAATTGCCATGAACAACCAAGCACTTTTGCAAATGGTGGCCGCTCTGCTGGTCATGGTAGCGGATTTGGTCATCGAGAAGATCGACAAACGACGAAGAAAGGAACCAGAGAAATGACAGAGTTCCTCTCAACCCTCACGGCAATGCTGCTGGTGATTGGAGTCGCCATGTGGATCACTCCTGTGGGGCTCGCGGCCATCATAGAATGGATACTCTGTGCGGCCGTGATCCTGTGGTTCTTGCCCAATGAGATCTTTGATTGATCGCACACAAGAAATGAAGAAAGGATAAGGACATGAGCACAAATGGATTCCGAGAAGACGAACTCATCACGAGGAAAGTACACGGCCAGACGATGGTATTTCCTGTTGTTGGCGGCAGGCTTCGCTTGGCACACGAAGAAAACCAAAACCTCAACTTGCAAACTGAGATGGTGAGCTGGGATGGGCAGTACGCAATCTTCAAATGCTCCGCTGTTACTACCAAGGGCCAGTTCATCGGCTATGGCACCGCAAACAGCCAGAGAGATGCAAGACTCGCAGAGAGCCTTGTAGAGCTGACCGAAACGAGAAGTGTGGCTCGGGCTTTGAGATTTGCCGGTTTTGGCCTTGAATTCACCTCCGCAGAAGAAGTGTCCCATGCGGCCGCCGCAGAGCCTGAGAAGGGGCAAACCACAAGCAAACAGCCTGCATCTGTGTTCCCTGAAGGCAACGGCAACAGCAAACCCGAAGCAAAACCCACTGGAAACGGTACGGGGAGAGCGACACAGGCCCAGGTGAGGGCTCTCTTCGCACTCAGTAAAAGAGCAAACTATCATGACGACGACATTGCACAGATGCTCTCTCCCTTCCAGGTTTCCCGCTTTGAGGACCTGCCCCGTGAAGCCGCATCTCAACTGATCGGATCTATCCAGCAAGAAGTAGCTGCGTAAACAAATCCCAGAATCACAACCAAAGAACAAACCAGGGGCGGGGCGCTACAGGTGCGTACCCGTCCTTATCAGACGAAAGGAAAACTCAAATGTTCAGATTGACATCATTTCTCCGACCCCCGAAGCCCAAGAGAAAGACCCTTATTCAACAACTTCGCCGCCTGAGGCATCAGAGAAACTTTTGGAGAAATCGCACTCGTGAACTGCGCCGAGGAGGAGGAAAGAGAAGATGAAAACAGGACAACAGCATGATCATGTTTCGTACTCGCAAATCAACTGCTATACGATCTGCCCGTTAAAATATCGCTTCAACTACATCGACCGCCTCGAAGAAGAATTCACTTCGTCGGCACTATTGTTTGGTTCAGGCATCCATGCAGGGATACAAGCCTACCTGCAGAGCATCTTGGAAGCCGATCCGCTTCGGCCTGACCATCTTTTGGACGTGTTCCGTGAGGAGTGGCGGGGATCCCAAGGCCCGAAGATCCGTTACTCCGCGAGGGAATCCGAAGAGTCGCTCGTAAACAAGGCACGCGAACTCTTCACTCTGTTCGTGGATCAATACGATACTGAGGCAGAGGTCATAGCGGTTGAAGAGTCCTTCACCCTCGACCTCAATGAGCTGATACAAGACGGTCCTGGGGACATCCCCCCACTTGCCGGCTATGTAGACGCGATCATCCAGAATGGCTCAACAGCACTGATCGATTACAAGACCAGCTCTCGCAAGCCCAACGGTGATGTGAATGCCATGCAACTGGTGGCCTACAGTTTGGGAGCCACTACTCTGGGTTACGAGCCGAACGAGTTGACGTACCGTTACGAATACCTCGTGAAAACAGCAAAGCCGGAGCTGGTAAATCTTCCTGTGAGAATAAACGACGATGACAGGAGGAAGTTCCTGAAGATGACCACCAGAGTGTGGAAAGCGATCCAGTCAGAGATCTTCTTCCCCAATCCCAGTTACCTGTGCAGTTCCTGCGGGTATCAGCGTCAGTGCAAAGAATGGTAATTGGGGCTGAACAGAGGGATTGTTCATGCCAGAACACAAATATCCATGCTTTTGCGTGCAATGCTATAGAGTCCGAAGGTCTCTATTTCCCCGCCCAAACACGAACATCTCGCCTTTTTACCAGCGGCCGAACGTCATTGAGTGGGAGATTTTGCAGACAGGGACTGCAATAACTGGGGGTAGCCCCTATACTTACTGCAATATTAATTACTTATCAAACATCTAGTCCAGGCCTACAGAATGTTCGCCCCGATCCAAAATGTAAGGATATTATTCGCATGGGTACTACAACTTCTCGACTTCAGTGTCGCTTCTCTCTACCGCGAACGCGGACATAGAGGGAGCGGAAACGAGCAAAACGAGGGCGGTCCCATTCTCCGTATGTCTATATGCCCTCGTCTGGGACAGGTTGTCTGCTAGACAAAAAATCCGTCATGAGAAGCATGCGTGAAAGATATAGTAATGTTAGCCAGTTAACTTCTGTGACGTCACAGAAGTTAAGGTCCCCTAACTACTATGCTTTTGGACACTCTCTTGCGAGATAGTCTCCAGAAGTTTCCTGATCCTGTTGTACTCGGCCACGTAAGAGGCGAGGCGATCCAGAGTCTCGGTCACGTCCGCCAAAAGGCCTTTCAGGTCCTCAGGTTGCAACTCTCGAAACTTGTTTTCGTCGGCGAGGACGGGGTTCTTCAGCAAGAGTTCGGGATTGAAGACGCCGTGCTTACCGGAAAGCAGGTTCTGTTTAGGTGTGGTATGTCCAGCGTTCTTGATCTTCCTCACGCGGTCAGCCAAGTCCCTCACGGAGAGAGATTTAGACACCGCCCTCAATCCGATTATCGTGCCAGAACGGATTACTTTCGGGACCTGTGAAAAGTTCATCCAATTCTGTCCTCATCTGACACATGTCGGAGCGATTGTGAGGGAGGACAGTCCCTGAAAAGGTAGGATCAAGGGCAAGAGCCTGAAAATACTTGCTGGGAAAAGCGAAAAGCGCGAGAGTCCTGGATGTATTCACGAGAGCTAGCGTGGGCATGGCGAGCTGGTGGAAAGAGGGACAGGGCAATTCAAAGTCTGTTCAAGTCACGCTTTTAGGAAAAGATCTGGGCGATGGCGGACTTGCTGTCTGTGTAACCATCATCGTACGAGCTGGTGTCCACTGTTGACGACATACCTCATAGAAGAGACTTGAGAGAAGCGAATATGCCATCAGTATGGACTTTGGGGAAGATAGCCATAAAGACAATACTAGGTACGAAAAAGCCGCACAGTGCTTCCTGCGCGAAGTGTAACCGATCATTTCATGAGAGTCTTTTCGTCGAAGGTTTGTGCCCCTTGTGCCAGCCTCAACCTTCTGAGCACAATTTTGGCGAAGAGCAGCGGATACAATGCAGAAGCTGTCAAAAGCCCCTTCATCCTGATGGTCTTAAAGATGGTATGTGTATTGATTGTTGGTTGAGGGTTCGGAAGAATAGTGGCACCTCGGCTGAGGAACCTATGACTTTACAAAGGGCCTACGAGATCTTGGAATGCCAGCAAAATTGTTCTCTGGATGAAGTACGGCGACAGTATAAGATGCTCGCGAAGTTCTTTCATCCAGATAAAATTCAGGGAAAGGATTTGCACCCTGATTTTGTCGAATTTGCCACAAAGAAATTTCAGATTATCGGAGAAGCCTACGAGCTCATTATCGAATCGCGTAAAAGACGACCGTGATTTAATGATGTGTAATCAAGTGCCGTGAGTTCAACAGGTCATGAGTAATATCTTGCCGTGGCCGTTAGAGAAGCGAAGATATTAGGGAGGTCTCGTGAAAAAGGTATGGAAATAATTCATGGGCTGTCCGCTCCGTGAATTCGACTGATAAATCGTGCCAAATCAAGCGTGCTCGATGGCCTACGATCCAAATAGAAGTGATTCAATTCGTCAAGGTCCGTCAAGATTTAATCGCTGCCTCCAACGAAATTTTCGGCGCTTGGAGAGACCCCGTAGCTGCACCGCACCACCCTACAGCTACAGGTGTTTCTCTATTATTTTCTTTTCAACTTCAGATCATGCAGTTTTACGAGATTACTGCCGCAAGTAAGGGCTATGGCCAGAAAATGGTAGCCGCCGTTTTGGATGTTCTGCCGCAAGACTGGGAGGTTTGCATAGCGATGGACTGGAGCGGCGGCTTCTGGAAAAAGATGAAAGCGAAGTATCCCAAGGTCAAGTGGAACTTCCTGTAAGATGACTACTGATTTCATCCATACAGGATCAGCGGAAACTCGTGTCGTATCAGGTTGCTCGCTACAATAGGCCCCGACAAAAGAAAAGACGAAGGCCGCGAACTGGCTGAACGCGGCACAGGGAAGGACTCGCCTACAAGGAAATTAGGGTGGACGCAAAAGCTTTTCGAGAATTCCTGCGCTGACTGGAGCAAGCTTTGCAACACACCAGGCCATTCCCAATCCGAAAGATGTAATTCTGATGAGACCGCTGTCAAAAAAGGAAATAAATCGGATACTGATGCAAGGGAGAATGTTGTCGGAACGAGAGACAACCTCTTTGTTGGACGAGTTTCAGGAAGAACAGCCCGAGATTTATCAGGCAATCTTTGGAGAACCGTCGGATGCAATTATAGAAGAAAACCGTGATATGGCAAGTCTATTCCTTGATCTTTGTTTCGATATCATCTGGATTTACCGTAAAGCCTTCGGAAAACCTCCCAAAACAGTAAAAGGAGAGCAACGGGTACTCGATTCTCTGTCACTTCTCGATACAGAATTGAAATCTTTGTTTGTGGATATTCCAATGAACGAGAAATTGAGGCTGAAACTTCAGGAGCGCTTTGTGAAAAGAAGTTTGGATGCGGGCTTTCAGATGGATCTCTTGGAAGTCCTTGATACGGAAGTGAGAAAGTACGTATAGTTTCGCGATTTCAGAGTATTTAGAGTCGCTCGTGGAGCGCGGGGTGTTGATTTTGTGCAAGTCATTATTCTTCCCGACTTCCTGAGAAAAGTTCAGTGAGAAGTGGCTCCTTCGTGCAGCGGCAAGCATGTCGGAAAAGGTGAAAGTTTTCTTTTTGCGATACCACGGGGCCGGATCTATCACGAGATCTTTGGCGGCTGAGAATTGTCGCACAAACCAAAGAACTACGAGCGAGTAGGCCCAGTATGCGAACATTGGGGCACGCATAACCGACTTTTCCTTGCGACACTGGGGCTCGTCAGCGCCGAGGAGTTGCTTGGCTTCACGGTTGGTAATCTCGATGCTCCAGCGTGCCGCATATCGAGCAATGATATTCTCAGGCGAAGACGCTGCGTCGGTGTCGAAGAACACGATATCTGCATGCTTTCCTTTCGGATCTCGACAGAGAACCACAGAGACTTTCTCTTGTCCTGCGCTATGGTACCAAAGAGCTGTAAACTGATGTACCAACAGGCCGATCTCTTTTCCATAGCAAAATACCTTGATTCGATGCCAACTCAAGTTTGGATCTTGAAACATGGTCGCCGGAGTGGGCAGTCGATCACCTCTTTTACGAGGTCTGCCTCGCCGTCGAATGGTCTGGGGCGCGACCGGAGCCAACAGGGCCGACGTCTTTAGGAACCTCCCAGTAACATGGACACCTTTGGAGCGCCCTTTGAGCACTGTCTTGCAACAGTATCCAAGGTCTGCCACGACTCTCAAACGCTCCCCTTCTCTGAGCCACGAATAGGTCAGGTTGATAAGCTCCAAACCAATCTCGGGCTTTGTCTTGTAAGGCAGACCTTCTGGTCTAACCTTGGCTTTTGGAGGCCACCAAAGCCGGGCGGAATACGGCAGACAAAAGACTCGATCGCTGATTTCAGGCAGACGGATAGCTAGACCAATGATGACGAAACATACTCCATGACCTTTCTTCTGGGCCGGCTTCAGGGCCGAACCGTCATGCTGCCAACCAGCTCCACAAATCTTCTTGCCACAGTGCTTGTTCAAGGTATCATCAACCACCACCAGGATCTCAGTGCCCTTCGTAACCAATGTGTCTAGAAGAATTCTGAAAAGCCATCGAGATACTGAATCAGCGCTCCAACTCCCTTTACCCAAGAATCGATACACAGTGGCAAAGTGTCTGGATTCATGGAGTCTCATGGTCAAGATAACTCTGCTGACCGTGTGTTTCCCCACAGTGAGCACCCAACCGACCAACAGCGCCACGAACATGCGATAACTCGGAGCGCTGAAGAAGACTCTGAAACAAATGTCGTCAATCCCGAACGCTTCTGGTATATACTTTTTCAAGCTGGCGTTCCTCCTTACACATCATCTTTTCCAAAACCGATGTGCGCGGAACGCCCGCTTTTTGCAAGCAATTTCTCACTCTACCATCATAAGTACACCAAAAAGGCGAAACTATAGAGAAAGTACGCCTCCTTCAATAAGGAACGCCAAGCCGCAATTCCAGTGACGAACAACCTTCTGTTTGTCATAGTGAGGTTAATGGATGACTTGTATGGCAAGAAAATGTCGTGATGTCATCAAGATGTAAATTCGGGCCAGAAACATTTTCTCCCGCCTCGCCATCCTCTTAACAGGGGAATCTCGGCAAGACGGCTTTTGGGGCCCTCGGTTGTGATCGAATATCTCCACTCGATTGGGATTGTGCCGACGGTTGGGAAACCTGATTGGAGGGAGTATGGTCAACGTAGCTATTGCGGTGGTTGCTTATGGATTATTGGCTGGCCTCCAGCATCAAAGCTATTCTCAGCAAATGTGGACAAGGAATACTCCCCATGAAACACCACCAGTGGGGACCAAGTTCACAACTCTGTCTTTTATTGGCTTAGATTATTGGGGAAACTTCGGTTCATCTTCCATTTGATTTTACCCTGGGAAGTTGATACTTGGTAATGATACGGGAGATACGCTCGTTCGTCGTCTATGGAGGAGGCAAGCATGGAGAAAATCTGGGTGAAGTCGTACGCCCCGGGGGTTCAGGCAACGATCGATATCAAGGAAATACCCTTGCATGTGGCCCTAACCCAAACCGCGGCCCGGTTCCCTGACAAGCCCGCACTCCTGTTCCAGGGGAAGGACTTCAATTACAGCGAATTCGACGCCATGGTGTCCCGCTTCGCTGCGGGGCTCAAGCGGCTGGGTGTCGGGCCCGGCGACCGGGTGGGACTGGTCTTGCCGAATCTGGTCCAGACCGCAGTGGGTATATACGGGGCTCTGCGTCTCGGGGCCATAGCGGTCCCCAACAATCCGCTCTACACTGACCGAGAGTTGGAACACCAGCTTAACGACTCGGGATGCAAGGTGGTGCTGGCTCTGGATACCCTTGTGCCCAGGATGATCGCACTCAGGGAGCGCACGGGAATAACCCACATCATCTCATGCCACATTCGAGACTACCTTCCGTTTCCCCTGAAGCAGCTCTTCCCCTTCGTGAAGAAGGCCTTTCACCTGAAAACCCCATCAGCCAAGGACGTGCACGAGTTCACCGACCTTGTGAAGACTGAGCCCGCCGCAGTGCAGGACAACTATCCCACCGCCATGGATGACACGGCAGTGCTGATCTACACAGGCGGAACCACAGGCGTATCCAAAGGCGTGGAGCTCACCCACGGGAATCTCGCAGCCAATTGCCAGCAGGCACGGGCGTGGACGGTAGGGTTCCGGGACGGAGAAGAGGTATTCCTGGGATGCCTTCCGTTTTTCCACTCGTTCGGGCTCACCGCGGTATTGAACATGAGCATCTTCAACGGATGGTGCAATGTCCTGATACCCAAGCCCGAGGCTCATGCCATCCTCGAGGCTGTGCACAAGTACAAGGTGACCTTCATTCCCGCTGTTCCCACGCTGTTCAACGCCATTATCAATTACCCGGACGTGAAGAAGTTCAGCCTCAGTTCAGTGAAGATGTGCCTGTCCGGTGCTGCGCCCCTGGCATTGGAGACCATCAAGGGGTTCCAGGAGCTCACGGGAATCCTTATTTCCGAAGCATACGGCCTCACCGAGACCTCTCCCGCCACCCATGCGATACCGTTTGGCGGAAAAGTCAAGCCCGGCTGTATCGGTCTGCCGGTTCCCAACACAGACGCTAAGCTCGTGGATGTGGACGATCCCGGCCGCGAGATTACTGCATTTGGAGAACCCGGCGAACTCTGTGTCAAAGGGCCGCAGGTGATGAAGGGGTACCACAACAAACCGGAAGAGACCGCTGCCATACTCAAGGACGGATGGTTGTACACGGGGGATGTCGCCACGGTGGACGATGAGGGGTACTTCACCATCGTTGACCGCAAGAAGGACCTCATCATCTCGGGTGGGTTCAACATCTATCCCCGGGAGGTGGACGAGGTTCTCTTTGCTCACCCCAAGATCCTCGAAGCCTGCACCATTGGGGTGCCTGACGCCTATTCCGGTGAACGGGTCAAGGCCTTCGTTGTCCTCAAGCCGGGAGAGACTGCGACTGAAGAAGCGATCGTCGAATACTGCAAGGAACGCATGGCCAACTACAAGGCCCCCAAGTACGTGGAGTTCATCGATGAGCTCCCCAAGAGCGCGATCGGCAAGATCCTGCGAAAAGAACTCAGGGAGATCGAGAATCAGAAGGGCTAGTAATGGCCTAGCACACATCCGTCGCGGCGTCTCTTGGTACCGACATGGCTGTCTGATGTGGCCACTGTTAAGGGATGGAGAATAATTGACATGCTCCAGAATTGTTCCCATTATGTTCCCACTTTTTGGGATCGAGGGGGACAATGAGGGACTGACAGGGACAGACATAGCTCGAAATCGTTGGGGTTTTAAGGCAGATCCAGTGTTCATCGAGGGCCTCGTAGGCCTCTTACTTCGGAGGGAGTCGTTCAAGAAAGGTATCGGTTGATGCAGCGTGAGGGAAAACCGTCCCGTGATTTTCCCGTGACTTTTTGCGAACCCACGAGAACTGATACGTACCGATAGTGTTCAATGGTGTTTGATTTTTCAGGGGAATTACGAAACAACCGCTTCAGTATTGGCTGGTACCCAGCATTCGGGATGCAGGGGTCGCTGGTTCAAATCCAGTCGTCCCGACCAAGATATCAAGGGGAATCAGGAAGATAGCTTGACGGGTCGCTTCCTGATTTTTCTTTGTACGGTGCATTTGTCACAGATTTGTCACAGGTACGCGGTCCCGAAACGGAATCACTCGACCTCCTACGGACGCCTCGTGACCTGCTTTTCCTTTTATGCCGAATTTGGCTTCGTTTTGGCGTCGCTTTTTTCTCCGTCCGAATAATCGACATGGGTTTCTCCATGATCGAAGGTCATGGAGTCCACCCTGCCACCTAGCTTCTCTACGAGTATGTGGACGTGGAGGTCTGCCACCGGGAGGCGTGTCGCGTGCCCGTACGCCAGACCCTGTCGGCAGATTCCAACCCTCGTTCTAACAGTTGATCGCGAAGCTTGGTGGAGTCTTGACGCCACCTCGGGGTGATTTCTCATCAACATCGGAAGGAACCGATTCTAGAAACGAGTGTTCATTCAAAGCAGTTTGTGACAATGAGGAACAAGAAGATTACTTCCTACCAGGACGTTTCTTCATCTTCTTAGGTTGACACACCGGCTGAATTTCCAACGGAGCAAAGCATTCAGGTGCAGGACGACCATAGAATCCCCCTCCATAGCGGTTCTGCCATTCTGCAATTTCGGAAAAGCTTACTCCCTCAAGTCTCGGCTCATGACGCGCTTGGCCCGTGGCCGGTTCGACAAACGGGGAAAAAATGATGGTAGAAAGAAAAATCCACAAGCCGAATAGCAGTCCACAAAAAGACGTTCGCATTCTATCGTCTCCTTGTCTCAGATGCGATTTCAATGGTCAGTGCGACTCATTGCACGTAACGCAGTCAATGAAAATCAACAGTCTCGCATAGGCCTTATACCATCTTCATGACAATGTCACTAATGATATTAGCGGCTTCGTCAACCCGGTCGGCGCTCCGGTTGAAATGTCTGTATATTTCCCGATAAGCGAACATCAGCCTCACATCGTGACCCGAAAAAAGCTGCTTGAGGGCAGCGAGGAACGTATCGTTCATTTTGTTTTCGACCCGTTTTGCCCTGACAGCGTATTCCACGGCTACATTGGGGTTTTTCCCAAGGTGTTTGATGGCCATAACGAGCTGTTCAGCCCCTTTTTCCAGTAGTTCAGCCATTTGACACAGGAATTCGTTGCTTTCAATTTCAAATACGTCCATTTCTTTGACTGTATTGTGGGCGTGATCTATTACGTCGTCCACCGCCCTGGAAAGCGCGAAAATGTCTTCCCGGTCCATTGGGGTGAGGAATGTCTGGTTCAATTCATCTATCAAAATACGGCGAATATCATCCGCTTCCTGCTCAAGTTTTACCAGTTCCTCTGGTTCGCCCCTTTCCTCAAGAAACGCGACCAATGCTCTGCAACCGCCGAGGGTCTTTTCGGCTTGAGCAAGTAGAAGTTCATAGAAATCCACTTCTCGTTTCTTGCCGAAGATGCTCCAAAACGACATGTGCACCTCTCTAGATTAACAGGATGCGCTTGAGGCACCACAATGTTCCAGCGCTGATTCCAGCGCAAACAGGGAAAGTCAGAAACCACGCATATGCGATGTGAGCAGCCGCTGACCATCTCACTACACTGAGCCGCCGCGATGCGCCCACGCCCATTACGGAAGAAGCCACTACCTGAGTGGTACTTACGGGGCCGCCTATGATTGAAGCTCCCAGAATGACCAGAGTCGAAGTAAATTGAGAAGCAAAGGAATGCACGGGTTCCATACGGCAAATTCTGTATCCGACAGTCTTTACTATCCGCCATCCTCCGACGGTCAAACCTAAAGCGAGGGCCGCGGCACATGACACGATCACCCACATGGGGAGAGGCAGCTCTCCATGCATTTCGCCCATTCGCGAAGCCAATATTATGGCAATGACCCCCATAGACTTCTGCGCATCATTCGAACCATGACTAGCTGCCAAAAAAAACACTGTGGGTTTCCGAAGAGATTCAAACAATCGGCCGATACGCCTGTGAGAGCGGCCGCACATCACCTTGATAAATCCGAAAATCACAAACCCAACGACGATTCCAACAACGGGCGATACCAGCAATGGAATTACGACCGCAAAAACGACCTTCTCAAGCGAGACGGACTCAGATCCCATGCCTACGATGCCGGCACCGACAAGACCACCGATCAAAGCGTGCGAGCCGCTGGATGGCAGACCCAGGTACCAAGTGGGCAGTTTCCATGCTATGGCTCCGCCTACCGCGCTTATGACCATCAAGTCCAAAGAAGCTGAACTGAGCTGCTCCAACATGTCCGGTTTCAATATGCTTGTGGCTATGGTCCTGGCAACCGCTGTCCCAAGAATCAGCGGACCCAGGAATTCTCCGGCGGCAGCCAGCGCCAAAGCCCTGTGCGGCCTCATAGATCGGGAGCAGACCAACGTAGCAATCACATTACCGCCATCATGAAAACCGTTCACAAAAGCAAAGCAGAGAGTCAACCCAACGGAAGCATAAAATAGCGGTGAATCCAAATGTCACCTTCCGGACCCGTCTTTTCTTCAACTCGAAAATATACCAAACGCCACATGATTTTGCGTTCAATGAAAATGGACGATTAGTGTATTTAGCAGAAACTATGCCACTTGACTGATTCCAACACAAAATTATGCACGCTGAATTAGAGACGATTCGTCCGGGAGTCGCTGTTCATCGTGCGACATTTAAGTCAAGGACGATAAATTTACCTCAGCAGAGCGCAGCAGGCAATCTTATTGTTGATATTTGGGATGAGAGAAAGAAAGACCACTCCCGAGCCAGAGAGATTTGCGGAGGGCGCTTCTTTTACAATTTGTAAAGAATGCTGACAGAAATAGTATTTTTTGGGGATTCCCGCTGTGCGGTAGGTTAGTGGACAGCCAAAGTCTCAACTCACTGATACATGCGCTATTCGCATTCCATCCAAAGATTGCATAAATAAATTCGAACTACTTTCATTGCCAGCACGCAAGAATATCACTGAAGTAAGACTTCCGAGGCAAGCAAAGTCAATGTAATGGTTGATATTCCCAAAGCGGTAATAGCGATTACCGCCACGGCAACAAGAATAAGCGGTCGATTCACAGTAAACCCTCAACAAATTGTATTAGTTATCTATTATATAACATAAAAAGAGTCTGAAGGCCAGAAATTTATCTGACTGCAAAATAGCCTAATCATACTAATAAGTTCCTCTGCACTTCCAACGTTGATTAATCATTCGACCGAGTCACGTCGATGATCTCCATCCGATGATTAGCCTCGGGGTGTTTGGAAGACGGTCCTTCGGTTAAGACCACCAAATTTCCTTCTATTCGATTTATTTCGAGCCAACTCTTAGCGAAGGAATTCCAGTCCTCAGGGTGATCCGGTTCGTGTAGCGGGAAAACCCCATAGGAGAATTGTAAGTGCTGGCATGTTGTCGTTTGGGTGCTGACGGCAGTGATCCACATGGGGAACCTGAAGCGCGTGATCGTTCTCGCTGACGCACCGCTTCGAGTGGGAATTATCACTGCCGCAGGTGACACGGTTTCTACGGCGGTCGCCACACTCAACGCGAGGAGCTCTCTGGGCAGCAGGTTAGCACTTGTATATCGACGACTTGCGAGTTCTTCACGCACGGAGTGCGCGGGTCTCTGGGATTCTATGGAGGCAGCTATCTTTACGAGCATCTGCACCGCTTCGACAGGATACTTTCCCATCGCCGATTCCCCTGAAAGCATAACGCAGTCCGTCCCGTCAAGAATGGCGTTTGCCACATCCGTTGCTTCAGCTCTCGAAGGTCTGCGGTTTGATATCATGGATTCCAGCATCTGAGTTGCTGTGATCACTGGTTTCCCTTTAAGATTGGCCTTGCGCATCAGGCGCTTTTGAACAAGGGCGATTTCCTCGATGGGCATTTCTACTCCCAGGTCGCCCCGCGGATCATGATCCCGTCCGCTACCTGAAGTATAGCGTCTATGTGATCCAGCGCCCTGGAACGTTCAATCTTTGCAATGATGAACGGATTGCTACCCAGCTCGGCGCATGCATCCCTGACTGCAACAATGTCCTCTGCTCTCTCGACAAAGGATTGGCTGATCGCGTCAACACCGTTTTCAAGGGCGAATTTCAAGCACTTGTAATCTCTGGGAGTGAAGGCGCTTATGCCCAAGTCAATGCCCGGGAGATTGAGCCCTTTTCGAGATCTCAATTCGCCGCCCACTATTACCCGGCAATAAACGTTGCTTCCCTCAACTTTAAGTGCCTCCAATTGAATAAGCCCATCGTTCAGAAAAAGAGTGTCTCCCGGTTTTACGGCTGTATTCAGGGTGTTGAAGCTCACCGATGCACGCGTTTCGTCTCCGACTATTTCATCCACCGTCAACGTGAAAATGTCACCGGCCCTCAGTTCAACGGGGTCTTCCGCGAGTTGGCCAATGCGAATTTTTGGGCCCGGAAGATCTGCCATTATAGCGATGCGTCTGCCGACAGCGCTGCTTGCGGCACGGATTTTCAGGATGTTTTGCTTGTGATACTCAAAGGTCCCATGAGAAAAGTTCAGCCTGGCCACATTCATCCCAGTCCGGATCATCTGTTGCAAAATTTCCGGAGTTTCACAGGCAGGCCCAATTGTGCATACTATCTTGGTTTTGTTTACCGGAAGCGACATGATTTTTTGATCTCCAAATTCTATTGTATTAATTCACCGAGAACGGCCGAAGAGTCTCAAAGTATGGGATTTGCCGTCTATCTGCTTTCCAGAACCACCACGCTACGCGGATTTACCCTATGACTCTCTTCCGCTAAAGGCACCTGTTGAGCGGGCTCCAGAATGTCGCCGGGTGAAGGTCTTGATGTATCCACGGCCATGTGCCAGGTCTTGTTCGAGACACTATAAACGGGCATATCCAGAGCCCCGTCCGACATGTTGAGAATTACATGAAGATCTTCCTCTCCGTCCGTTGCTGCAGCGAGAGTAAAGGCCAGCACCTGCGTGGAAGGATCGAACCAGCCAGGTTTCAGTAGTTCAACGCCGTGCCAAACTATATCAGGCATGAACGCTCCCGGATTCTTTCTTCCGGTGAGAAATCGAGTCTTCCTCAAGCATGGGTGCCTTTTGCGAAACGCAATGATCTGGGTGACGAATCGCAGCATATCATCATTTTTTCCAATAAGAGTCCAGTCGAACCAGCCCAGTTCATTATCCTGACAATATGCATTGTTATTGCCTTTCTGGGACCTGAGAACCTCATCCCCCGACTGTAGCATGGGCACGCCCTGACTGAGCATCAGAATAGCGATGAAATTCTTGGCCTGCCGCAACCTCAGGGCCTGAATCTCACGGTCATCGGTATCGCCCTCTTGCCCGCAGTTCCAGCTCAGGTTTTCATCTGACCCATCTCGATTAAGCTCTCCGTTGTCGAAATTATGTTTTTCATTGTAACTCACCAAATCATACAGGGTAAATCCGTCATGGCAGGTAACATAATTGATGCTGCTTATGGGTAATCTGCCCCTGACCTCATACAGATCGCTGCTTCCTGTAATGCGTGTGGCCACTTCACCCACGAGTCCTCTGTCGCCACGAACGAACCTGCGAATGATATCCCGATATTTTCCGTTCCATTCAGCCCAACGAAATCCGGGGAAAGCTCCTACTTGATAGAGTCCTCCAGCGTCCCATGCCTCAGCTATAATCTTAGCGTCCGCAAGGATTTCCGAGAATTCGATGCTCCAAACCACTGGAGCGTGATTTATGGGGTTGCCGTCCTCACCTCTCGTCAACACACTCGCAAGATCGAATCTGAATCCGTCTACGTGCATTTCTCGGACCCAATATTCCAGGCACTGAAGAATGAAAACTGCCACCAGAGGATGATTGCAGTTCACCGTGTTCCCACAACCTGTGAAGTCCCTGTATTTGCTGCGATCGTTTGGGTCCAAATGATAAAATGAATCGTTGCTGAAGCCCTTGAAGTTTATTACGGGCCCGTCGGCCCCTCCTTCCGCTGTGTGGTTAAGGACAACATCCAGAATCACTCCGATGCCGGCTTTGTGAAGCGCTTTCACCATGTTCCGGAATTCGTCAACGTGCGCACCGCTCTGAGGAGAAGCGCAGATACCCGGGATGAGGGCTGAAAAAACTGTGAGTACTATAGCCCCAGTAATTTCGGTGACCTCTTTCAAAAGCACTATCAGGAACATCCTGTTCGTCAAATGCCATTACCGGCATGAGTTCCACGTCAGTAATTCCGAGACCTTTGAGGTAGGAAATTTTTTCGACTACTCCAGAGAATGTGCCGGGGTTCTTCACATTGGAGGAAGGGTGACGCGTGAAGCCGCCCACATGCATCTCGTAAATAATAGTATTCTCCAGAGGACGATCAAGCGGACGGTCCCCGTCCCAGTCATAATGATTTGCCACCACCGTAGAGCGCATCGATTTGGGCGCAATATCAGGAGATGCATACGAAGATGCATATAAAGTTTTTGCAGAAGATTGTGGGGAAGACCTCCTTACAAAAAGGGCTTCCCCAAATTCTTCTGCAATGGATCGTCTGCGGTCCCACAGGTTCTGCGTCACGGCTCTTGCCCAGGGGTCCAGCAATTCTATATTTCGGTCGAAACGGCACCCTGAAATTTTCGTATCATTTGGACCATCTACTCTCCACGCGTAATGCACACCTGCAGGAAGTCCCTCAACATACACGTGCCAGAAAAAATACGTCCGGTTTGTCTCCGGCTTTAATTCAATGATCTGAAATGGAGCGTGGCTGACTGCATGTTCGTACAGCAACAGTTCAACACTGGTGGCATTGCGGCTAAAAATGGAAAAATTGGTTCCGTTAGAATTTGCCGTCGCGCCCGTGGGATACCTTGAACCTGGCTGGATTGTGTATTGTTTCATTATACCGACTATATCCGACGAGATTTTGTCGCCCGCCCGCTGCGGGTGTTTAGGATATCCAAGGTTCGCTCTCAATGGAAGGGGATATTACCTAAACCCGTAACCATTCGGCCGTCTGACGACGAATAGCTTCTGTGGGGCAGGCTTTCCAGCCTGCCGTTTTCAAAAAATCAAGAATGGAAGTCCAGAAAGCCTGTCTCACTGTTTGCTCAAGTCCTACGATTCCATCTCTGACTGAATGGTTATCGAAATCCTCACTGGAACCTCTCGGAGATAGTAATTGCAGCAGTCACTGACTTGCGGATACCGCGGATCATACCTGATCTGACAATATCCCGGCAAAAATCCCAGGACACAATTTCCTGCCATCGCAAACAAAAAAATTGTTCGGAAGCATTATTATGACTCAGAGGCGGATTTCCTATCACTTGTAAGTAAAATATAGAAATCCCTGGTACCAGGAACTTTTTGCCAGCCTTCGGCCACAAGCCCGTCGTAATCGCGGCCCTGTGCGATCACGGCCTTTACTCCAGCCGATTTGAACGATTCTGCGGCCTTGGCCCGTTTCTGAGGGCCGCACGCTAGGAAGCGCTCTTGGTCGAATATTTCCGCAACAATCTTCACTTCGGCCAATCTGGCCCAGTACGACAAGGGCAGTCCAATAATTGCGGTTCGAGATCTGCTGGAAATATTGTTTTCTCGAAGCCAATTCTTTATCGCGACCATCTCATAGTAGGTATCTTTGAAAGACGGCTTCCCTCCGGAAGAAGACAGCCCTCGAAGCGTCTGGTCCACTACTGTATTGGCCACAAGCCCCAGAATGAAGAGCGACAGAATGATGGAAGGGATTACTATCCTGCGTTTTACTCCTGAGATGTTGGGATCGTAAGTGGGGGAAATCGCTAAGGCAGCAAATCCAAGGAATAAGAATGATGCCAGGTATCTCATTTCAATATGTATCAAGCAGTAGACACCTACGCCTGCGGACGCTACAGCCATTAAAATGAAGAAAGGAGACGGAGGGAACAGCTTCCCGACCCTCAGCGTGCCCAGTCTCCAATGAGCGATAATCCACAAGCCCGCGAACAGAAACAGAAATGGGCTGTCCAGGATCACCGCCAAGGTCAGCTTGAGAAAAATTTCCAGTTGAGTAACAAAATTGAAAACAGGCTTGAGACCGAGCTTCCAGTAAGCCAGGTCCCAACCCGCGGGCCGAGTGCAATCCACGAACTGATTCTTGCCGTAAAACAGCACTTCAGGGTCAGGATTCAGCACTTCAGGAGGATGTTCAAGCTCACCTTCCCCTGCAATGAGGATGGTATAATTGAATCGTCCTACTTCCCCGTATGAGAATCGCCCCAGACTGGCGGAAAGCGAGATCATCAATGGAGCGCATACGGCCAGCATCACGGCCATTGACAAAGCTACACGAGGAATCGCCTTCTTCAAAGAATTTGTAAGAAGACCCGCTATAACGAAAAAGACGGCTGAGAACGGAAAAAAAAATGACTTGAAGAGAAAGGATATGCCCGAAAAGAGACCCAAAACCGCGAAATACTGATAGCCGGAAGGGTTTTCTCTTATCTTCAGAATAATGCAGATTGTTGCGAGAACCAGCGCGAACACTATCATTTCCGGTGCTACGAGGCGCGGCCTCACCCAATTAAGCGCTGCGAACAAAAACATGCTGTAACAGAGGCCTGAAACCAGGTAAAAGGGCAGGAGCTTTTCGTCGTCAGGCCATGATTCGCTCCACTGTTTTTTTATGCAGTTCATGAACACGTCGCATGCAGCCATAGCGGCCACAAAAGACACAAAATTCACAATCTTGAGCAAAACGAGCTCATTCGATCTATCGGTGCTCAGCACTGTCTGACCTAGTCCCAGCAAAACTGCATAACCGGGGCTTTCCGTCAGATTTACCAAACCGGACCAGAGGCCATTTCTTAACGCCTCTCCCATTTCAATGTAATTGATGCCGTCACCGTTTAGATAATAGCGGGTCGTGTAGGTGAGAAACGCTCCGACCGTGATTCCGAAAAGCCAGAACGCTCCACGGACCTGGGAATTCCATATTTCGCTCTGGTGTTCGTTATTACTTGTCACTTATACGTTATGAAATTCTTTTGTTGAATTCACATCGGATTTGGGCGCCGAAGTCCGATTTTTCTATCACGGCCGAAATTTCTTGAAAAGGTGCGCGGCGCACTTCGAGTACTTCCATACCTCATGCCTCTCCATTTTTGATCAGTTCATTAAGGGCCTCGCTTATCTCCTTAATAGTATATGGTTTGGAGACCACACCCTTGAACCCGTAACTGATAAAATTAGCCATTATGGGATCATTCGAATAACCGCTTGAAACGATGGCCTTGACTTGAGGATCAACCTCGATGAGTCGTTGAATGGTCTCGCGACCTCCCATCCCACCCGGTACGGTCAGGTCCAGTATGACCGCGTCAAAAGGGTTGGCTGCATTCATGGCCGACGTGTAGAGTTCAACTGCCCTCGCGCCGTCTTCCGCAACTTCTACATCATAGCCGAGGTGTGAAAGTAATTCCATGGCAAGTTCCCTGATTATCGCTTCATCGTCCATTATAAGGATTCGGCCTTTGCCTGAAGGAAAAGCATCTATTTCTTTTTCGGTAATAACGGTGACGTCTTGCTGAGAAGCAGGCAGGTAAATATGAAACGTTGTTCCTGAATTCGGCTCGGATTCCACTGTAACGATTCCGCCGTGATTACGTATTATGGAATATGAAGTGGCAAGCCCTAGTCCGCTGCCCATGCGCTTGGTCGTGAAGTAAGGGTCGAATATTCTTGAGATAATCTGATCAGGTATGCCGACGCCGTGGTCCCGGATGGTAATCTTTACGTATTGTCCGGTTTCTAGCGGCAGCCGCTGCTCCCTGGTTATCCGTACATTTTCTGCGGAGACTTCAACAATGCCTCCTTCGGGCATAGCGTGGCCTGCGTTAATAATAAGGTTATTCGTGACTTGACTAATCTGGGCTTCATCGACCTCAACCGTACACAGGTCTTCGACAATAGAGAATTCCGGCCTTACATTGGAACCCCGCAGCGAAAAAAGGGCAGCATCCTTTATTATGTCTCCTACGCGGGCGGTTTTCTTAACTGGGGCCCCCCCTTTGGCGAACGTCAATAGCTGAATGGTCAGACCTTGAGCCCGAAGACACGCTTTTTCGGCTTCCTTGAGGCGCTTGGCCATGTTCTCTTCCGATTGGGAATAGAGTCTGGCCAGCGAAATATTTCCCAAAATGGCTGTTAGTATGTTGTTGAAATCATGCGCAATTCCTCCGGCGAGAATTCCCAGCGATTCCAGCTTCTCGACCCTGAGAAGTTCGTCTTCCATTTGACGTTTGGCTGAAACATCATTGGCGAAAATCAAGGCTGCCGGGTTTCCATCCCAGTTAATGGTTACAGCGTTAATCTCCACCCATTTGGCAACTCCTGTCTTATCCACGATCCTGAATGCGTGGACATTTGGAGCGTTGCTGTTACCCACTCCCTGTTGATAGATTTCCTTGACTTTTTCCCGGTCGTCAACATGGACAAAGCTGATGAAAGATCGGCTGGTCAGTTCCTCCACCGTGTATTTTGAAATTTTCGCTGCCTTTGGATTGACGAATTTCAGAATTCCGTCCTGAGCTACGAGGATGGCTTCATTAGCGTTTTCTACCACGAACCTGTATTTTTCCTCGGACCGCAGCAGCGCCTCCTCCGCTCTATTGCTCTCCATGATAGCCGCAGGACTCCGGAGGCTCGCGCATTCGTTAGTATCCGCGCATGCAGCAAGGACCTGCGCACCGTCTTTTTCCAATTCCTCAATCCGCTTACCCAGCCGAGCAATTTCATTTATTAGCATGGCCTTGCTTGCCGTTTCGTCTTCCATTTACCGCTCCATGGGCAAAGAGCTTTCTTGCCCAGAACCTCTTATATAGGAATCCGCATATGTTCTTCCATTATTCTTCACGCAAGCAAATTTACATGCTGAGCGCACTCAGGTCAAAGCATTGTTCATAACCTGGTCAGAAAGCGTTCTAAAAAGATGCGGGAGACGGGTGGTCATCCTGTTATTTGTGTTTCGCGTGTGCTATGTTCAGGTACCTTAACGGAGAAACAAATGAGGTAACCGTTCACCAGGACTTCCCAACCCCAGGATGATCAAGGCCGGGGGAAGCTTTCGGGCAAGATGTGTGGTCACGCACCGGTGTTGGGACGAAGAGTCGGTATCCAGTTGAACGATTATCATTATTCAATTTTGTGGGACGGTAGAATGAACGTTCTTTTGGTGAATCCGAGGTATCCCCAGACTTTTTGGTCTTTTGAAAAGGTCCTGCGGATGCTCAACAAGAAATGCGTTCAGCCTCCGCTGGGGCTGCTGACCGTTGCTGCGCTCTTGCCGACGGCTTGGCATCTCCGCCTGGTCGACGCCACGGTCAGAGAGGTTGCCGAGTCTGACTGGGCGGCGTGCGAGGTCGTGCTGGTTACCGGCATGGTCAATCAGTATGCCGGCATCATGGAGACTATTCGGCAAGCCAAGAAGCGGGGCAAGTTCGTGGTGGTTGGCGGGCCCATGGCCTTCCATATTCCGGAGGAAGTCCTCCAGGCAGGTGCGGATATTGTAGTAAAAGGTGAAGCCGAAACGGTCGCTGACAGACTGGTGGAAGCGCTTGAAGCTAGGGAGAGCGGCATTGTCATCCAGGGGTCTGTAAGACCGGATTTGACCGGCTCGCCGGTGCCGCGATACGACCTGTTGGATCTCGCCGCGTACGTGGACATGGCGGTTCAGTTTTCCCGAGGTTGCCCTTTTCAGTGCGAGTTTTGCGACATCACCCTCATGTACGGCCGCGAGGTCAGGACCAAATCCCCAGAGCAGATACTCGGGGAACTCCAAGCCATGTACGATTACGGGTGGAGACGGGCCGTCTTTTTCGTGGACGACAACTTCATCGGAAACCCGTCGCGGGCAAAAGCACTGCTCAGGAAGTTGATCCCCTGGATGGAAGAGCGGGGCCATCCTTTTGATTTCACCACGCAGGCATCTGTGAATCTCGCAGCGGATCCGGAACTCCTGGATCTGATGGTTCGCGCCGGCTTTTGGAAGGTCTTCCTGGGCATAGAAACCCTCGACCGGGAAAGCCTTAAGGACGCCAAGAAATTCCAGAATGCGGCGGTCGATCTGGACAAGGCATGTGAAAAGATCAACAGAGCAGGGTTGCAGATAATTGCCGGGTGCATCCTGGGGTTTGACAACGAGCTCCCAGGAGCGGACCAGCGCCTGATCGACTTTGCGACCCGTAACCAGATACCGGAAATGTTTGTGACCCTGTTGCAGGCAGGCCCGCAAACAGACCTCTGGGTTCGGCTCGAAAAAGAGGGCCGTCTCCTGTTCACCGGTTTTAGCGACAACCTGGGCAGTCAGACCGGGCTCATCAATTTTCTTCCCACCCGACCGAGAGCCGAGATAGCCAACGAATTCATACGGTTGTACGATGTGCTCTATGACCCGGAATTCTATTTGAAGCGTTCCTATGAATGCATGGCGAGGATGGAATCGAAGCCGCCCCACAAGGCGTTTTCCCCTCCGTATCTGTCGGAACTGCGAGCTGTTCTGATCACTCTATTTCGACAGGGTGTGCTGTACCCGTCCCGCTTTACCTTCTGGAAGTCCTTCATTCGGGCATTAACTAAATTTCCCTTGAGATTCCGGTATTTTATTTCGGCGTGCGTTGTGGCGGAACACTATTACGAATTTCGGCACACGATCAAGGAGGAATTGGAAGCGCAAATGGCGCAGGTTCCTTCATCGGAAACCAGCCCTTACGTCAAAAATGTTCTTGAGAGCGGGCAGGGTTGAGGTCTCCCGCTTCCTGATACGGTTCGCATGCAACCAGGGAAAAGGATGCAGAACGGCCGGCATATTCGTAGCGGCGGGCCTCCGCGCCCGCCATTCTTAGTTGGTCACCACCACCGTGCTCCTATGGATGATTGCCAGGGGACAGCGATCATCTCCAACGGGAATTATGCGAGGCTTTCACGGAACGGCGGGCGCGGAGGCCCGCCGCTACGAATACAATGGCTTTGGTCGTCGGCGTCTCTGTATATTAGAAGCCAATTCTCAACAATTGGAGCCCATCTTCATGAAAGCTCCGACCCTGACGATTTACAAAGGAAGGCTCCCCCACTGGAGACTGGATGGTTCCATCTATTTCGTGACTTGGCGTCTGGCCGCTTCGCAAACCCCGCTCCGAGGTGCCGAGAGAACCCTCGTGACAAGTTCGATGACACATTTTGCCGCAGAGCGATATGATCTGCTGGCGTATGTTGTCATGGATGATCACGTGCATGCCTTGGTTGAACCTGTAGAAGAATTCACGTTACAGGAAATCGTTCATGCCTGGAAATCGTTTACAACCAATACACTGCGAAAAGATTTCGGAAGAACCGGAAGGATTTGGCAAAGGGAATACTTCGATCGGATTGTCAGAGATGAGCGCGAATTACTGGCTAAACTTAATTATATTCTGGACAACCCCTTTAAGAAGTGGCCGGAAATTGAAGAATACGAGTGGGTTGGTTGCTGTTTGCCGACGGAAAGCGATTCCGATGTAGGGCCAGAGTAAGGTGTGGTTCCACGCATCTGTGGGAGGCTGTTCGTTGTCTACAAATGCTCCAGGGCGAAGCAAGACTCTTCGTAGCGGCGGGCCTCCGCCTGCGAGGATGCCGTCATCTACGAGGACGCAACAAATTCTTCGTAGTGGCGGGCCTCCGCGCCCGCCATTCATGGGCCTGCAGGGACGCTGGCCAGTCCGTATGATGGCTGAGCGCCAGCGATCGTCTCCAACGGGAATTATGCGATGCTTTCTCGGAACGGCGGGCGCGGAGGCCCGCCGCTACGAATACAATAGCGGCAATTGTCTGCCGTCGTTGCGCAAGGGTGTTCGTTTCTTTGTAGAGGCCGGAGTCCCAATCGAACATTGATTTTATGAACCTGAAACCTACAAATATTCGCGTGTGCCGCTAACGTTATCGAGGAAACGACAAAACTCTTCGTAGCGGCGGCCGTTCATGGGCCTGCAGGGACGCCGGCCCAACGAGAAGGATGTCGCTGTCTGCGAGAATGCCGTTGTTTACGAGCACGCAGGCAAATTCTTCGTGCGGCGGGCCTCCGCGCCCGCCGTTCACGGGCCTGCAGGGACGCTGGTCCGTAAGTATGATAACCGGGACCAGAGTTCGTTTCCAGAGGCAGAGCGAACTTTCGCGGAACGGCGGGCGCAGAGGCCCGCCGCTACGAATGCACTAGCGGTATTCGTCGGCTCTTCAATAACCAATCTCATCCATGAATTGCTGTCTCGCCAAACCCAAAACCTACCATCGCGTATAGAAACAAATCATCTATGCTTTTTCAACACTTTATGGTATATCAATGTAAGCCTCAGATAAATGTGCGAACTGTTTTGAGCAAGTAAGGTCTTTGAAACGCGTGAGTTCCAGCGACCGAACATTATTTGAGCGCCAGATTTTTCTTGACACCACGCCTCAACGGGTGTTACAAGAACGTCAAACGGAAAAGTGTATGTACGCGGACTGTCTTGTCCGCCCATAAAAAGGCCCTGCAGCACGAAACCGAAACCCCCACGGTGAGTGCTTGCTTGGTTTGGTTGTCGGAAGGTATATATGGCGTTTAACTGCCGTAAGGCATCTTTTTTGATTCTTTTTTGGATTGGGAGGAAGAGATGAAAAGATTTTTGACAGTTTTAATGGCAGGGCTGCTTATAGTGGCCGTTACTGCCCCCGCCATCGCGTGGGAATTCAACATGAAGGGCGAGTACCGAGTCACCGCTTCCGGTACCTCGGACGTACTGGAACCCACGACCTCTTCGGCGTGGATCTGCCCCAAAATGGCGCTGCGCCGCCGGCTGGGATTCCGTCCTATGAGGTCGGTTTTGCCGGTCCCAATATCTACGGACAGCCGACGACCCCCCCGGCGATAGCGACCCCGCAGCCAACGTCTGGGCCCGAGCGTATTATTGCTGGCGGTTACTCGGCATTCGGGTCTGATGTAATCTACAATGATTCGCGTATGACCCTCTATCCTGAGATCAGAGTGAACCCTGCCATAAGGGTGCACGGAGTCTACACAGTAGGTGGTATCAGGAATAAGTACACGCAGCCTGCAGCCACGACAGCCGCTCTCGGCACTGGTGTCGGCGTGCCTCCCATCGAGCGCTATTACGTGCATCAGGTGAGTGACAACGCTTATGATACCGCGGCCGTAGGAAGCTGGGAACAGTTCAGAGCCACAATACAGATTCCCTGGGGTATTTGGTCAATCGGTGTCAAAGACTTCCCCTTCGGCATTGGTGCAACCACAGCCAACAGCACGCGGTCTGAGGCTTTCTTGACAGTCGTGCCCTACGGTCCCTTCCGCTTCCTGCACGGGATCTGGTTGGCGCGCAACGCTATCCAGCCAAACTGGTTGACTCGACCTGATGCCGATCTCAAGCCTACCCTCTTTCAGGGAATGCTGTTGACCTACCAGGTAGCTGACCTCGACATAGGTGCTGGAACAATTCAGCAGCTGTATCATGGTAAGGCTGCCTATGACCCTCTTTATAGCCCACTTGGAGCAGCGGCTGCCTCAGGGCGTGGGGGATTCAATCAGAATCTGAATTTCTGGTCTTTTTACGGAAAGTACAATAACGGCCGATTCTTCTTCAATGGAGAGTACACCTTCGTTCAATTGGATCAGTACACCGCAGTGGCTGGTGCTAATTGGGCGAATGCGGGGCTTAGCATTTTAGCCACACTGCCTAAGTACAACGAATTTTACCATTGGTTCGCCGAGACGGGCGTTATGGCCGGTCCTTCGAGAGTGACCTTCATGGCTGCAGCTGCCTCTGGACCTGTGGCGAACAACGAAAATCCCACAAAGATTTACGGTGGATTTCCCATCAACTATCAGGCGATGGAACCTTACGAGTGGTTGATGTTCAACACTTATGGCGGTGGCAATGATGCTTTTGGCGGCCCGCTTATGCCTTCTGATGGTCACGGTATGATGAGCGACGCCTTCTGCTATGCTGCTCGTCTTGACTATGCTGTTGCATCGAACCTTAATGTCTGGGGCAGCTACATTTGGGCCCACAGGCTCGAGAAACAGGGTTCACTGTTTGGCCAGAAGTCACTCAACAGGAGCACCGGCAACTGATGCACAAATGGTCACTTTTGCAACCAATGCAGGAAGGGCACCTGTCACTATCCCGGTCCCCGGGTACTGGTGGTGCTTTCACTCGAACCTTCGGCGGCTACGTCTCCGACGGTTTTCTCGGTTGGGAAGCCAACGCAGGTGTGGATTGGAAACTTCTTGAAGGCATGACAGCTTCTTTCAGGTATGCTTATTGGCAGCCAGGAGACTGGTTCCTCGGAGCGTATCAGACGAGGGGCGTTTTTGGTGGAGGCACTAGCCCTTCAGTGCAAAACGCTACCATCGATGCCATCAACGCCTTCAGTGGCTCTCTCATGATCAACTTCTAATTGACTTAAATCTGGTGTGACTTAAAACCCGGAGGTTCGCCTCCGGGTTTTTTATTGGCAATTGTCGCAAAGACAAGATATTTGTTGAGAAACCTGTGGACGTTGTCAGGAATAATTCCCCAGTAGGACCGGCAACCCGCCGGTTATTCTAGGGGCGGTCCGCATTTCTGGAAACTACGATCTGCGAACAGGCCGCACTGTAACGCGCTTCTCATTGATTTATAGGGGTTGCCAAAAATTATGACGTTTATCCGATGGTCGAATCCCAAAGGCTTCGTAGGGGTCGGCGTCCCTGCCGACCCACGGCTACGAAATAATTAGGAAGCAGCGTAGGATGTGGTGAGCGAAGCGAACCGCATCGGTCGAAGAAGGACCTCTGCAATCCGGGATAGGGTATTGATGAAAAGTAACCATTCAGTTGGACGCGGCAAGGTCCATTTTGCCCCGAAGGGGCTGCCCGTGAATAGCCGTGGGTGCAAACCCACGGAAAAGGCCGACAAACCTGTGGTCTTAAGGACCCTGGAAGGGTCTGCCAACAAGATCCTGCAATCATGACCTGTTGGGCGACCCTTTCAGGGTCGTTGACTCAGGACTATAGGCATGTCAGTGTCCACGGGTTGACACCCGTGGCTATTATTGGGCGGCCCTTCCAGGGCGCAGGATAGGTCTGCCCCGCCTAAGTGAATGGTTACCATGAAAAGACCTGTTGACTATTCTACTCCAGTGACGTACGTTAGGAAAACGAAGGTCTTCGTGGAGATGCGTGTCTTCACGGACGCGGTGCTTAAGCACTTTTTTCTCGTTCCCAGGCTCCGCCTGGGAATGCATGTCCTGGAGGCTCCGCCTCCATTGTCGCGCTGAATTACAACTAGTTACCGGGCAGAGCCCGGAAGATATGGATTCCCAGGCGGAGCCTGGGAACCAGGAAAAAAACGAGAGCGATGATCTGACACCAAAACAATACAGAATCTTAAGGACATTTGTCAGGGAAGAATACCCATGAAAGAGGATCGTTTTAACAAGATGATGGAGGGTGTGAAGCAAGGAGCTGCTTACTTGAAGGGTCTTGCTAAACCGTCTCGCATGTTCGAGGTAACGGTTATGGTTCCCGACGTGAAGAACATCCGCAACAAGCTACGAGTATCTCAGCCTGAATTTGCTCGGATACTCGGCATCAGCGTGAGGACGCTTCAGAATTGGGAACAAAAGCGCCGCGTGCCTGAAGGGCCAGCGCGTGTCTTGCTTGCAGTGGCTGCTGCTTATCCGGAAGAGGTGAGGGAAGTCTCTAGAAAGTTGGCAGAGGAAAAGGCATTGGAAAGACCTGCTGATGTAATGCCTGCGGAATAGTGCGACCTACTTGCTGAGACAATCCGGAGAAACGACTTCCTTCTGTTTTCTGGTTCCCCGGCTGTGCCCACGCGGAGCCGGGTAGCCGGAGCAATTCCCCTAATTTGAGGATGCCATGCTGTCCTTAGACTTGTCCGTGATGGAAGGATAATTCTGCTTGACGAATTGGCTCAAAATGGAGGCTAGAATGCGATTCCCCTCGGCGGTGGCATGCCCATCATACCAATTCTCGAGATTCCGCTTAGAGGGGTTTAATTCTGCCACAGCCTTAATCCCGTCCCAAAACGGGTACCCCCTTGAGGACAGGTATTCTAAGTAACCGGCCACTCTTACTATTCCGTTATCCTCTCTTTCCCTTATATAATCTTTATGGGGCATAATCACGATCAGAGGCTCAGATCCTCTCGATCGTGCGGTGGCGACGAATCGATCCGCGATATGGCACATAATGGAAAGTGGCCCATCCTGGTCAAAGAGATTCCAAGGGGTCTTTGTTTTGCCTCCAGTGAAACGGCCTATCTGGCCGGCAAATTCGGAGAATACCGGTCCTCTCCATAAAAAGAATGATACAGTATATGGAAATGAAAATCCCGGTAAACTTCTATCAAGTTGATACCAATAATCGACTCTGCCTAGATCGTTCAGGAATTCTTCCCTGTCCAATTTGGGAATGTCGGCAACGCCTGTGACAGGATTGGGAATCAGTCGCACTTCATCGCCATCTTTGAAAAACATCGGTTTCGTCAGCCGTAACGGGTCGTTATATGTATAAAACGGTCGATAGATATTCACTACCCGATTCACATTTTCGGGCAAGACGCACAGCATGACTAATTTTGGCGCCGCTCCCTCGTGAAGTTCGTATTTCAGCAGCGCCTGATCGGTCCCGTAACCTCCGACCCCGAAATTGAGCACGTTGGTTCGGAGTTTTTCCCCAAGAAATACTGCCAGGTGTTTTCGTCGGAAACGTCGGCGCAGTAAGTAAATGAATCTCCGTAGGTAGCGATGAGAGAAGTATCAAATTTGGTGACGCAACGCCGCTCACCCCGGGGGCCGTGACTATACGAACGCCCTAGAGCATCCTCGTAAAACAATCCCGGCGGATAGTCCCATCCTAGCACCGGGTGGAAGAGCACTAAGCCGGCTGCCTGATCCGTTGCGGCCCCGGCATGTACAAAGCGCGGTTTTGACCCACCGTTTGCGGTGTGATCACTATGAACCAGCCTCTTTTCTGCGTAGACCCTTTGCAGGATCCTGGAAGGAACGGTTTTTTTGACTATAGCGTAAGAAGCGATTTCAAATAAAGCTATGACCGGTAACAGGAGCGCCAACCAGAAAATAGTCTTCTTTTTTGCCATAGTTGCCCGTGCGATGGGATTGTAAATCCCATACGATCCTTCGCGCATAAAAGCGTCTTATAATACCATAGAATTCGGCTTTTGAGAAGGTGCTTATCACGTAAAAACTAATAAATCAGGTAATATATAATGGAAACATAATGTTGGAAAGTCTGAGTCAAGAAGGAAGCTTTTCGCCTGGCAACCGCTACGCGTGGAGGCTTCTTGCTATAGGTGAGTCTCTCGCTCCCGGGCTCGGCCCCCATTATCACGCAGAATACAGCCAACCTACATGGTGCCCAAATTCGAGAGGATTTCACTGCATCGCTTAAATTATTTTGTCGTAATTTAAAACAGTCCAGAACAGCAACGGCCGAATGAAGAGCGCTTCACCCGGCCGAAAAAGCGGGTTGAGAGAAGGGCATAATCAATAATCGTCAAAATCAAGTCTGAGATCGTCCTCTCCGAAATCATCTTCCATATCTAGGGAGGATAAGAAGTCCGCAGAACGACCCTCGAGAGGGTCCTCGAAGTCGGCAAGAGCGTCGGCCAGAGATTCTTCTTCCATGTGACCGATGTAGTAACCAAGATTGTGTGTGTGAGGCATGCGACCTCCTCCCGCGTTCTTTTTTGTTGCCATCGCAGGCAATGAAATTACTAAAACATAACAACTGGCTATTGTCAATAATTAAAGTAAAACTTTAGAAAATATGAAATTGCGGAGATGGCGATTCGGCCCGACGATGAAGCTATAGCAGTTGCCAAAATTAATGTCCGATTGCGCAAAGAATAATGCGTAGCGGCGGGCCTCCGTGCCCGCCGTGGGTCGGCAGGGACGCCGACCCCTACTAAGTCTTTGGGATTCGACCATCGGATAAACGTCATAATTCTGGGCAATCCCTACGAATAAGGGCGCTCAGAGGCGGACGCGGCACCTGCACACAGAAACTCGTATGAAAACCTGTCGAACAATATGACGGGCGGGGCTCTGGGGACTGTTCCTACTTAAGTGCTAGGTTTATGCGAATTAAATCATCAGGTGAGAATGCGGGTAATAGACTCAAAATTGCGGCCATACTCCATGTATCTGGAAAGGTTGGTTTGATGAAATGACTTCTCCTCTTGAGTAGGTTCGCGGGTAGGCCGAGCAGGTATTCCTACTGCAACACGATTGGCCGGTATAACTGTTCCCGGGGTTACTACGGCTCCAGCAGCGACAGTCGCTCCTTCTTCCACGATAGCGCCGTCAAGCACGAGCGCGCCGATTCCTATAAGCGCGTTATCGTGAATAGTACATCCGTGAAGCACTGCGCGGTGGCCCACTATCACGCCATGCCCTATTGTCAGCGGAAATCGCTCGCCCGTGACGTGTAGCATGCACAAGTCCTGGATGTTTGTCCTTTTGCCTATTTTTATCCAGTTCGCGTCTCCCCTGATCACAGTATTGAACCATACGTTGCTGTCGTCACCTATTTCCACGTCTCCCAGGACAATAACACCAGGAGCCAAAAATACATCGTTGCCGAGCCGTGGCCTGATCCCTTTATATTCATAAATCATCTGAAGATGTTCCTTTTTAAAAACAGCTAATTAGACGTGGTTGTTATAAACCCTGCTAGACTTCAAAATGTCATTGCGAGGAGTGAAATGACGAAGCAATTTCCCGAAGTCGCGGTTTGAAAGATTGCCACGGGCTGACGCCCTCGCAATGACATTTTTGAAGCTTTGTACTGTTCGAGAATTGCCACAATTTTCAGCGTGGAGCCTACAACTGGTCCGGGATATATTGGGAAATGACGGAAGCTTTCGATTCTGTCCTTCTCGTTCGGACGCACATTCGTATCAACTCGCGTGGTTTCCGGCAATCGTAATGGCTTGAAAGCTATCGGGAGATAACGAGCGGGTCCTTTGAGGATTAAAAGAATCATCAATTGTCCTGATCTCTTCCAATGCGACCGACTTCTTAAAGGGCTTGTACCAATTGAATCGTATGACCAGTACCTTACCTGACTTGGGACCGGAAAGAGCGGCGTATTCTTTGACGTCCTCAGGATCAAAATAGCCCATTTCGTCTATTTTATTGTAAAGGTTCTTGGGTTCGTCCAGGTACCAGTCCTCAATCCGTCCCGAACCTACTGCTCCGATTCTATTGACGTAGAATAATAGCGGCAATCCCTTTCGTATTCTCTGAATCCCTGTAGGATAGGTGTATGTTAGATTATTCAGGTGAATGGTCCTGTGTTCGTTCAGAGTGGCCGGGTCAAACAACGTATTCTGCTGTGTTTGTACTGATGGCAATTCAATGAGAGATGCTGCGCGTTTCTTTTCCATCGGGAGAAGTAGCGGTTTGTCATGCTTTGCACTTATGATGAGCGGATAGAATAAAGTCTCCAGTTCGTGAAATTCCAGTATCCTCGCAGGAGGGTGGATGATTATGTCCGGGCCGCTTTTGGTGATCCTGTGCCATGAGCTGAAAATGAACGGCAATCTGTAATCCGTTTTTATTCTATAGCCGAACCCTTCACCTTCAGGCCTCACTTCGTAACCCAACGACAACAGAATTTCCTGGAGAAAACCCATCACATCGGAGTGAGGAACAGAGCAGTGAAGAAAATGCTTGCACATACGGACGTCCGGGCTGTCAACCAAGCCGCAGCGGGATGAGACTCCCTCAAGGATGAATCCGCAAGCTTTGAGGCTGCCTATAACGGAAGACGCAACCTTCTGTGGAATCTTCACTGTGACTTTCTTAATTCCGGCATCTGACCATTTTAGGATCAGTTCCCTGAGCAGTCGCTCATCCGCCTGAAGTTCCGACGCGCCGGGTCCGGTCCCCAGCCCTGCCAACCGCACTTGACCGTCTGAGTCGCCGTACCACAGGGAAGCTGCGCGAATAGACTTTCCCGCTTCCACGAGCTCGCACCGGAGGTCTTGCGCTTCGATCCTCGAGGATGCAGATTCCAGTAGATCTGCCATCTCTGGGTCGCAATCTGCCCATGCGCGGAAAATCTTCTTCAAGGCAGCGAAATCTTTTTTCACCGCGTTTCTAAATATCATTTCCATAATGGTCCTTGAGCCGGGTCAGGAGCAAACCTTTGCGGAAGGCCGTATCTTTCGCAAATAGCGCATTCATGTGGTAAAAAGGTGCGGGGATTAAGCGAGGTCCCGTCGCGCGCTATACGCAAAAGCCTTCGGGTTGATCATATTTAAAAAGAAGTGCAATTTCAACAGGCAAGTTTGGGAGACCTAATGAACAAGATTCTCGAACCCGTGTTACTAGTCGGTCACAAAGGAATGCTAGGAACGGAATTACACAGGATTCTGACGGATTCCGGAACTTCCACTATTGCAGTTGATATGGATGAAATGGACGTGACCTCCTGGAATGCTGTCATGAAAATTTTTGAGACCCATAGGCCGGCAAGCGTCATAAATGCTTCTGGCTTTACGGACGTGGACGGATGCGAATCAAAAGTGGAAGCTGCGCACAGGGTAAATGCTATAGGGCCGGAAAATCTTGCAAGGGCGGCGGCGAAAAGCGGTGCGCTGCTTCTGCATGTGAGCACCGACTATGTATTCGATGGCACCAAAGGAGTGCCCTACAAGGAGGAAGATTCCATTAATCCCCTCGGGATTTATGCAAAATCCAAGGCCGACGGCGAGGAACGAGTCAGGCGAGCAAATCCGGAAAACCATTGCATAGTCAGGACCCAATGGCTCTATGGATTGCACGGCAAGAATTTCGTGGATACCATTGTCAGGTTGGCACAGACCACCGACGTGCTGAAGATAGTCGACGATCAATTCGGTTCCCCCACTTACGCGCCGGATCTCGCCAACGCGCTAGTGAAGCTGGCCAGCAAGCGCGGCAGGGGAACTTTTCACGTTTCGAATTCAGGGCACACCACCTGGTTTGGTTTTGCTCTTAAAATTGTTGAGCAATTGCCAGGCACAAGAGTCAATGTGGAACCTATGAGCACCAAAGAACTACAAAGACCTGCTCCGAGGCCTCTTTATTCGGTCCTGGACAATTCCAAGTTCAACAAGTTCACCGGCTCCGCTCTGAGAAACTGGGAAGAGGCGCTGGTCGATTATTTGGACCTGCGGAAAAAAACTCCGTGACGAGACGATTCAGTGATCCTGTGGCAGACAGCCTTGTGGGGCAGGCTTTCCAGCCTGCCCTCCAAAAGAACCGACAATGGCAGGCTAGAAAGCCCGCCCCACGGCTCGCTTCGATAGTCCAGGTAACGCGGTCCCGCCATTCACTGAATGCTTACTGCATGACCGGTTTTATCGGCTGTCAGATCGACGGATCTTTGCAAATATAGCCCAATTTGAGATATTAGCGTGTGCACAGAGATATTTGTCACGAAATAGGCTGGAAATCAAAATCTCGCTGGTCGGCACAGTTCTGCGGCCGAAGCTGTTTTCGGTCTATCAATAGTGAAGGAGCTCCAAGAAATGGGAATGACCATAACTGAAAAGATATTGGCGGCCCACTCGGATCAGGAAAAGGTTGAACCGGGCCAATTGATCCAAGCCAAAGTTGATATTGCCCTAGCCAACGACATCACACTACCCCTTGCTCTTGAACCTTTTCGCCAGGCGGGGGGTAAGAAAGTGTTCGATCCGCAAAAGGTGGTAGTGGTGCTCGATCACTTCAATCCCGCAAAAGATATCGCCTCGGCGGAGATGCTCAGCAAAGCGCGAATGTTTGCCCGTGAGGCCGGCTTGGTCCATTTTTATGATGTGGGTGTTATGGGCATAGAGCACGTGCTGTTACCTGAACAGGGCCTTGTGGTTCCCGGTGATCTGGTGGTAGGAGCGGACAGCCATACGTGCACGTACGGAGCCTTGGCAGCCTTCTCAACGGGTGTTGGGAGCACGGACTTCGCTGCGGCAATGCTTACAGGCCAGAACTGGTTCAAGGTTCCCGAGACGATCAGATTCGTCCTGGGAGGCAAGCCCGGCAAATGGGTATCGGGCAAGGACGTAATCTTATTTATTATCGGTCAAATCGGGGTGGACGGCGCGCTATACAAGGCAATGGAATTCCATGGGGACGGGGTAGGGGCCTTATCCATGCCGGATAGATTCACCATGACAAACATGGCCATAGAGGCTGGAGCAAAGAATGGAATTTTTCCGTTCGATGAAAATACCAGAGAGTTCGCTGACACTCACAGCGGCCGGCCATATAAGGTTTATGAATCGGATGTCGATGCCGTTTACAGCGAAACGCGACATGTGGATTTGAATGTGCTGGAACCGGTTGTGGCGTTGCCGTTTCTCCCGTCCAATGTTCATCCTGTGGCCGAGGTGAAAGGCCTGAAGGTGGATCAGGTCATTATCGGGTCCTGTACTAATGGAAGAATAGAAGATTTGCGAATAGCCGCTTCCATACTGAAAGGTAAAAAGATAGCAAAGGGAGTGAGACTTATAGTTATCCCGGCGACTCCCCAGGTGATGATGCAGGCCATATCTGAGGGGATCGTGGAGGCATTTATGCAGGCAGGTGGGGCTGTGTCGACACCTACGTGCGGACCGTGCCTGGGAGGCTATATGGGCATCCTGGCACGAGGAGAGCGCGCAATTTCAACGACTAATCGCAATTTTGTGGGCCGTATGGGCCACCCGGAAAGCGAAGTGGTGCTTGCTTCTCCAGCTGTTGCAGCCGCAAGCGCCTTGGAAGGTCGAATCGCCGACCCGCGGGACATTTGAGGCACACACTCTTTGCTCAATTCTTTTTCGAAGGCAAAACTGACCGCAAAAGTTGGATCTGTATTGGCGAAACAAAAGAACTGTATTGATAAGCAAGGCTAAAGCGACAGTTAATTTTGAACAAAGTTGCCTTTTGCAAAAAAAAAGTTTGCTCCTGAGGGAAATTTTAGTTATGCTCGAACAGACCAATGGGGTCGACAATAGGCTTTACGGGAAAAAATATCTTGACTTCCCGTGGGTGTTCTGATAACAAATTGGCAAACGGTTATATATGTGTCTATAATTCCAAATGCGGTTCCTCGGTTCTTCCGCCGGTGGGGCCTAATAAAAGGAGGATTTGGGTATGGTTAAAAAAATGATAGTTGTGGTCAGCGCTATGGCTCTGGTCATAACAGCGACAGTTGCTGGCGCTTTCGTGTCGGGTATGCCGATGACCGCGAGCACCACCGGCGACATGATCATGATTCCCATGAAGGTGAAGACTTCTTTCACTAAAACCACGGGCGGCACAGCTGGTGGCGACAGCACTTTGATGCTCGACGGTTGTGAGCAGTACACTGGTGGTTTTCGTCCCTGGGGCGTGTGGAAGGGCACAAAGTGCGCAATGAAAGTTCAGATCATCCCGCCGAAGTGCGTGGCTCCTGCTTATGGCGGACCCGTTGCTTGGGGCGCTCCTCCTGCGATGACTCCTGGTGGCAAGCTGGTTAGCAACGTCGAGAAGTACACTGTTGAGTCCCCGGGCTGCAATCCCTGTGTGACCCCGGGTCTGAAGTATGAAATGCTGAAGAAGCAGGCGGTGCGGTGAAGTAAAATACGTCAGCTTCCTTAAAAGGGATAAAAGCAAAAAAGACCGAGGTGGAGTGCCTCGGTCTTTTTTATTCCAGGCATGCGTACCCTTGACCTCATGCCGAATCTACAGCAATATTAACCGTGTGCTAAAAGACATTCCTCTCGTCCGACCAGAAATCCGGTAAGACATACGCAGTGCCGGGCGATCATTGGCGAGGGTTTAGGGGTAATTGCTCTGAGCATTCCCCGTAGTGTTTGGACGTGAATATCGGCATTTCCGGCAATCAAACGTATTTCAGCGCGCATCCTAAGGCTGGAGGTTAAAGTTGTCGCCTTCTTACGTGCTCATCCTTGATTTCGGCTCCCAGTATACGCAACTCATAGCTCGTCGAGTCCGAGAAGCTGGAGTCTATTCGGAGATCCATCCGTACAATAAGGGCCTGGAGATTATTTCCCGCAGCAGACCTGCAGCGATAGTGCTGTCAGGCGGCCCTGCAAGCGTGTATGATCCGGCTTCACCGCAACTGGACAGGAAAATCCTCGAATTCGGGCTTCCGGTGCTCGGGATCTGCTATGGATTGCAAGCTATAGCGCGGACCCTTGGTGGTACTGTTGAACCCGCAGAGGATCGGGAATACGGTCGGGCGAGTCTCTCCTCGGTGGCTGAGGATTCCTGGCTGCTCCAGGGGATATCTCAGGGCGCGCAAGTGTGGATGAGTCACGGTGACAAGGTGATAGCGTTACCTGAAGGCTTCAAAAAGACTGCGAGCACGGCAGACACGGTTTTTGCGTCCATAGAAAGTAAGGACCATCTAATTTGCGGGGTGCAGTTTCATCCTGAGGTTGTTCACACACCTGATGGCACGACTATCCTCAAGAATTTTCTGTACCGCATAGCAGGGCTGGGAGCCGATTGGACCATGGCTTCTTTCATAGAGACCACCTGCGCAGAAATCAGAGAGCGCGTCGAAGACAGCCATGTGGTTGCTGCCTTATCCGGAGGCGTGGATTCCTCAGTGATGGTCGCTCTGCTTCACAAAGCAATAGGGGCGCAATTACACCCCATATTCGTGAACAACGGCCTTTTGAGGAAAAATGAGGCTCAAGAGGTGTTGTCTACTTTTCGCGAACTCGGAATCCAACTGGATTATGTGGATGCCTCGGACCGCTTCCTCGGCAAGCTTCAGGGGGTGACGGACCCAGAACAGAAGCGAAGGATCATAGGTGAAGAATTTATACGAGTATTCGAGGGGGAGTCCACTAATTTTCCCAATGCGAAATATCTAGCTCAGGGGACTCTCTATCCTGATGTGATAGAAAGCATATCGTTTAAAGGGGGGCCTTCTGTCACCATAAAGAGCCATCATAATGTGGGAGGCTTACCTGAGCGAATGCATCTGAAACTCATTGAACCCCTGAGGGAACTGTTCAAGGACGAGGTGCGGGAACTCGGAGCCCAATTGGGGGTTCCAGATTCCATAATCTGGCGCCACCCGTTTCCCGGGCCGGGACTTGCAGTCCGCATACTCGGCGAGGTAACACCCGAGCGGGTGGCTGTTCTGCAAGAGGCAGATGCGATAGCCATAGAAGAGATACGCAAGGCAGGGCTTTACCGAAATATATGGCAAGCTTTTGTCGTGCTTCTTCCTGTTCGTTCAGTGGGAGTAATGGGAGATGAACGCACCTACGAACACGTGGCGGCCGTGAGAGCCGTAGATGCAATCGACGGCATGACCGCGGACTGGTATCCCATACCCCATGACACCCTGGCAGTAATATCCAACAGAATCATTAATGAGGTCAGAGGAATCAACCGGGTCGTCTACGATATTTCGTCTAAACCGCCCAGCACCATAGAGTGGGAATAGGGAAGGCAGGAGGATCTTTTCGTGGAAAGGTTCTCTCGCCACGCCCCTCTCCAAAAGCACTATATGCATTCCGTTTGTCAGATTGGTCGCATATAGCGACCAAGAATAATTACAGTTTCCTCGTCATTCCTGCGAAGGCAGGAATCCAGGATCTGGATCCCGGATCAAGTCCGGGATGACGGGTACAATTACCGTAAATTGGACAAGAATTCTGTCAATTTGCATTGTTATCAGTCATTCCTGGCGCGTTCGAAAAAGATACCAATTTAATCCGCGACCGCTCGTAACTTTGATATTAGTCAGGTTCAGATCCGGGAAATTTCCTTTAATAAATTTGAAGATTTCTTCCACAGTGGCAAATTCGTAGGGATATCCGCCTAGCCAGTCAGTTGCATCAGTCTTCCAGCTCATTCCTCTGTGAGACTTATAATTTTTTATATGAGTCGCAGGATTTTCCAGCCTTGCCATGACAATAGCCAGATATGCGGCCATCGCGAGCGGCTGAAATACAAATTTTCCGATGACTGGATTAGAATTGTAGATTGTTTTTATCTTTATCCAAAAAGGGTGTATCCAGGATGTGGAACCGTTCCTGGCCAATATCTTGTTATAAATGGCTATGTAGTAATATCCACCGGGCTTGACCAGTGCGCCTGAATTCTTCAAAGCATCCCACATCTTGCCTGTATGATGAAGGACGCCCCACGAATAGACAATGTCGAACGATCCCAAAGAGGTAAGGAAATCATTGTCCAGCACAGATCCTTCCAAGACTTGCCAATTGGACGGCTTACCTGAACGTTCGTGAAGATACCTGCAGCATTCCGCGCTAAACGGATCTACATCAAAGCTTATGACTCGGTCGGCCCCAAGATTGAATGCTGCCTGTGAGAACAGCCCGCTGCCGCAACCGATATCCAGAAAGCTCTTGCCACGTAAATCATGGATATTCATGAACTCCACGAGAGAAGCCTCAGCTATCCTGATTCTCTCGGAGTCAAGGCTCTTCAGGAAGTCTTGCCAATTACGACCGAAAGAGAACACCTGATTCCTATCCATTGATCTCCTGGATCCAATGTCGATTCGTGTTCCGTAACGGAATTCTGAGATGCGGAAAGTTCATCATTCCCGCCTACGCGAGAATGACGGTTTAGGATTTCAGAGCGTCTAGTACGTTGTTGAATGCGCATTCCTATGGCAAGACGCCAGTCCCATATCCAAAAATATTTGGCCTCTTCGAGAAATTGCCGGAGCCCTCTCGACGAGAGCCCCGGCAATTGAATCACAATCGGGATTAACAGTCCTTAGACTTTATTGAAATGCGAAAATTTTTTCCTCGCCCCCGGGCGGGGTTATGTACATCTGGAGCGCGCTTGGCCCGATGGCTTGCATGTAATCAAGGAACATCTCGTGGCTGCCTGCCGGTAGAGCCACGGATCCGGAAACATCCTGAAGCTTGCCTATGGCTTCCGCATTTATCACTATCTTTTTTCCAACGATCAGTCTAGCTGCATCATCAGAAACAACACGGAATTTGTAAGTCCCTGCCTCTTGCTCACTCAATGAAAACTTTACATAGAATCTCAGGCCCAACCAATCTTCTCGTTTGGGAACGCCCGGGAATTCGCGTGTGCCTCTGTTGATCGGGTAATCAACGGACTTTGTAAAGAACATTCCCGCAGGCGTAAGCTTGTTGTAATTGGGGAGAGTCTTGGTATTCGGTTTGAGGAAGTACACAAAACCGGGTATTAGACTCAACTGGCCGGAATCAGCGGCAAATCCTTCCAGGGTGTGAGCCGGAGCAAATACCTCTTCCCCTTTGGTGGGAGGCGTCACATAGAGCTGCAATCGTGGGTCTCCCTGTGGATTGAAATAATCCACGGTAATCGGATAACTCCCCTGCTGAAGAAAAGCCCAGCCCAACTTGCCGCTGTCGGACTTGGTCCCTGCGGTGGTCTCAGCGATGGCCTGTTTGCCTATGGTCAAACGCGCGAAGTTGTCCGACGCCAGTCTGAAAGCAAAGATCCCGGCTCCTTGCACGTTGAAGAATCCCTGGTATCTTACGCCGACCATATCCTTCTTGCCTGGCAATCCTGGGAATCCTTCGCCGCCGGATACGTTCAGTTCCGGTGCGATCAGTCTGCCGATTGGGTTCAGATGACCGAAATCCGGCCCTTCAGGATAGCTGCCCTTTGGCACAAAGTACACTTGGCCCCACAGCACATCATACGGCTTTTCCGGTTCCTTCCAGCCTACAGCACCACCGCTCGACGAAAACACCTGCTCCGGCCCGACTGGGGGCTGAAGATAGAGCTTCAATACGGGAGAACCCTGGGAATTAAAGCTGTCCAAGATTATGGTATGGGTGCCTTCAGCCAAATGCACGTATCCGACTTTGGATGCCGCCTCGTGAATCCCGTCGTTTTCTATCAAAGTCTTGTCATCAATATGAAGGCGAGCCCCGTCCTTTGAATGGACCCGCCACCTGAATATACCCTCGCCTGTTGTGATGAACATGCCCGTGAAGCGCAGTCCAAGTCCGTCCATGCTTTCTGGTAATCCGGAAGGGTCTTTCTCGCCCTTTGCGGGTTCCAGATTAATTTTATCTGTGAGCGTGGTTCCACTGGGGCGAAAAGCGCTGTAATCAGGGAGCGTTCTTACGTTCTCGGGCAGCTTATAAATATTTACGCTAAAACCTCTTCCAGGGGCAGGAGGCGGTGCTATTTCGATATTCCTGGAAGGAGCAGCAACCTCCGGTCGAGATGATCTATGCTGGATTTGAGGTTGAGCAGGCTTCTTCAAAGGCTCTTCCACTTCAGATTCGTCTTCCAGTGCCTGAGTTGGGCCTCGCGTAGGTCCAGGCTCACCTTTTCGAAACACTTTTGGACCCGCTGGAGTTCCAGGTTTTTCTGTCTCGCGTTGAAGCACCTTTGGAGGCTCCTCAGCTTTTTCCTGCCGTGCGTCGGAAGGCAAGCCCGGTTCCACTTGGAGAGATTCGATCTGGTCAGGCTCGAAATTCAGGGGAACTCGCTGGGAGGTGCCATCCTTTCTTTTTATGATCAAGTAATCATCACCGAATCCGGGGATTACCGTCAACAATAACATCAGGCCTAGTGCGGCAGCCGCAATTCGCAATAGATAAGATCTCATCTGCTCACCTCATCCCGATTAAAGCGGGAGCGCGGAACCGGTTTCTTGCCGATTGGATCCGAAGTGAGACGATCCTGAAAAATCGGAAAACTGAAGTTTCGGCCGCAACTCGTCATTTCTATAACTCGTGGGGATCTCCCGGTAAAGATCATTTTGGCCGGAATTATCCCTGATAGCAACTGATTCTGTTCCGTAAAGATCAGAAATCAAAAATTAATCCTCTTTAGAGTAGCCTAGTTAAACAGAAACTTGACTTATCGTAAAGAGAATGTTCACAACTTCTTGAAAATCCCTCATTTTGGTCAGCTCTGGCTCCTCGGTGGAGGCGAACCAATGACTTCTTCTGATCTAAATCATCTCACGAAGTCCTGGCCGAAACAGACTTGAACTCCAGTCTCCTCAGGCCACCGCCTGAAATCGGTTGACGCGAAAATCGGCTATAAACCAGCAGCACCTTCCGCACAAAACGTTCGGCAGCGTCCGATCTTGTCAGTTTTTCCACTGCCCCCGGACCGATGTTATAAGCCGCAAGTGCTAAGTAGGTGGCGTTATTGTGTTTGGCGTATCTGTCAAAACAATGCCTTAGATAAGCTGCGCCTGCCATAATATTTTCGTGCGGATCCCAAGGATTGGTCACGCCGAGGACTTCCAACACGACCGGTCGAAGCTGCATCATCCCTCTGGCGCCTTTACTGGAGGCCGCTGTGGCTTTGAAGCTCGATTCCACAAAGGTCAAAGAGGCGAGGAATACAGGGTCAATCTGGAATTCCTTGCCGGCTTCCATGAGGCTCTTCGCATGTTCTTCTTTTCCTCCGAGAGATAAAACTACAGTCTTCAGATTCTCAAGTTCAGATGCTTTGATGTGATCTTGCACTTTGCGACGAACCTCAGGAGATACTGAAGCGACTCTAGGCATGCTTAGTTCGGGCCTTGCTACTATTCTCTGATCAGCTGAGGCCACTATCGCTGTCCCCATAGTCAGAAACACTAGTCCGCACCAAATCATGTGCAGTTTCCCGATGAGATTCCCGCTGCGGTAGGAGCATCTTCGCCTATTCCGAGCGGTTCGCCGGTGACTTGGACTATTTGTTCGTCCATGTCTGATTCATCAGGCGCCCAGGATGAAGGGTATCTTTCAACGAAATTCACCTGGAACGGCAGGTACTTCAATCTTGCCACGTCTTTGGCCAATCTGCCGGAAGTTTCGAGACCCACGAGTTCGCGCACCCCTTCAGGCGTGATCGACTCCGAAACTGCCTCGGCCGTAAAATAGCGGACATTGAACGCACATTGGGTCAGCGGATTGAACAAGCGTTCGGGTGAGACAATCCCCTTCAAATCAGGCAAGACCTTCCGTTCAAATTCGCCTTTGGCTTCGACGTATACTAGACTGGATCTGAATCTATAGACAGACATGAGAGCCCGGGCTTGGTCCAGAAAACTCTTGCCCAAAAGGATCATAGATACGTTCAAGAGTATGTCCATGACCATGCTCACTGAATAAAGGCGAAAAAACTCTTCATAACTTACCGAAAAACTTGGGTACTGCATGAGAATTATCTGCAAGAAGCCTACAAGTACCATTATGGAGCCGATGCAGAGGCTAAGAAGGGCGGCGGCCCTGGACGACGTTTTTATATATTCCGGGAAGCTTTCAACGAACGTGCCCATCAATGTTTCGCCGTCTTCGCATAGGACCGGTCTGGACCGTGAAATCCTGTTGGAAAACCCTTTATGAGAAAATATCTTGGACCCCTCTTCGAGAAGCGAGAAGAATAAAGACGGATGCCCTCGACCCTCCACTATCATGGAATCCATTTCGCGCGACGCCCCGGGCTTCTTCAGCGGAATAAGGCTGAAAGCGATGATCAATTTCAGGACACAAGCTGCAATAAGGAGATTGTAGAAAGGCATGGGTGAGGGGATCACATATCCTGTACCGAGGCCGATGCCTGAAAGATACGCGGGCAGAAAATTCAAAGACTTGAAAGCAAAATGTATGACTATTCCAATAGCAATAGCCTTCCATATGAATCTAATGTTCCATCGGACGATATGGCCCGGTATTTCCGAAATATATTTAGCATTTGACCAGATTTTCCCTAGTAGATAGAACAGCAGGGAAGGAGCGTGATCATATGAACGAAGTTTACCTTCTTTCAATCCCAGGGACACGGTCTCAGGACGGTAATATTCTCCCGGCCATCTCAGCGCCACACGAAGCCTGGACACTTGTTTCAGACCCGAACAGAGCCAATTTACCCCCACAATGACCCCCGCAAGGGCAGCAACGGAGGTTATGAAGGTCCCGAGTATAAAAGGCACATAGTTTAGGATGAATTCGTTCACCTGATCGGGGAGGCGCAAAGGGAAAAATTCCCTTAACTCGTAAATGCGAGTCAATGACCCTAATGTGACAAATCCCCCGAGCATTACTAGTATTATCCCGTATAAAAGGGTATGGTTCGGCAGTTTTACAGCGTCGCCAAATTTTCCTTTGATGATGGAAAACATATACAACCCCGCATGTCGTTCTCGGCCATGCATTACCAGATATAATATGTCTCGTCAAATAAAAACGTTATGCAATTTTATGAAACCGTTGGTTAATTATATGTGCGTCCGAGAAAGGAAAATGGCGAGGATCCGCCCATTGCCGGCGCGGGAATTATGAACTCTCTGTGCCTCAAGATTCTCTGATGGAACGCGAAGGCAATTTTGCTTGCTTTTTTTGACCTCAAGCTTTATTATATCAATAGGCATTTATATATTGATCCATCACGTCCGCTGAAGTCCCAATGAGGCCCCACAGTGCCTGAGAAAAAACAAGAAAATGGTCCCGCTTTGGATTCCGGCCTAAACCTCGTGGCATTTGTGGTCAAATCTTTATCGGACGAAAATAGGCTTCGTATTCTGCTTTCGTTGTCCGACGGCAAGAAGACCGTCTCAAAGATTGTGGAAGAGATGAATCTTTCTCAGCCGTTGGTTTCTCATCACCTTAAAGAGCTGAGGCGATCTCTTCTAGTGAATGTGGAGCGGAAAGGGCTCTTCGTTCACTATGAGATGGCAGACAAGCGAATCATGGACATAGTGAGGGATCTAGGCGCTCAGCCGCGGATCTATTGGCACAACGTGACACTTTCTAATAGGGAAAAGCAATGCCCATGAATGCGATTCAACAGCTGGTTGATTCCATGGACCCGAATGAGGCGGCGCAGCAACTCGCTGAAACAGTCCGAAAACTGTTTTCAGTTTTGGGAGAGGAAGCGCTCCGGGATTTCTTAGCCAAACTCAGTGAGGGAGAAGGTAGAGAGAAGACCCTTGGGCTGGTTCACTATTGACTGGCCACATGCGTGGACGAAGGTGTCGATCCAACAGCAATGTGTCGCAGTTTGGTGGGAAAGATCACGCAATCCGAGCAACTTATGTCCGTTGCGGACCCGGAGCTGCTCATACTATTTGAGGATTGGCTTGAAGAACTGGAGCAAGAGGCCCTGGAGAGTATCAAGAAGACCGGCTCGACCGATCCCGACGCATTGGCCGCAGCATTGGGCCTTTCCGGCTCGGGCGCCGCGTTCATAATAGGCAAGCTCAAAAGGGAAGGGGCCATATGAAAGGGCCCCTGAGGGCGAATATGTCGGTTCGCATGAACTGGAAGACTCTTTGGGTTCCCCTGATACTGGCAATAGCCACAGTGGGAGTATTGTGGGTCACCAATCGGGCGGTTGCCCCAAGAGAAGCCACCTGGAACGACGTGATCGAGGAAGCCAAGAGTGGCGGATACCAACTGACAAGCACGAACGAGCTCAAAGAGCGGATACGAAAGAAACCTTGAAAAAATCTTGTTGGTGGATACCCGCCAGGATTGGGAATTCGCTTCTGGCCATGTCAAGGCCGCGGTGAATTTCCCAATAGAGCCCACTTGGTGGTCCAGATGGCGAAAACAAGCCGATCTGGCTACGGTGCTCGGGCCTGACAAGGATAGAATAATTATATTCTATTGAGCAGGGCTCACTTGAGTCCGGAGCGACTCGGCTGCCCGTGTGGCGGTTAGTTTGGGTTACAAGAATGTCTACCGAGATCCCATGGGATTTCCTGAGTGGGCTGCCGCTGGTCTCCCCGTGGAGAGCAGCCCGGAGCGCGCTGCATCAGCGAGCAAATCTGAGGCCGCTGGTCAGCTTTATGGTTGGGCAATGATTTGGACATTATTGGGAGTTTTTGCGGGCGGCTTGGCTTTGAATCTGACGCCCTGCGTGTATCCCTTGATCCCTATTACAGTCTCATTTTTTGGCGGCAGGTCGGGCCAGAGCCGAGGGAAGCTTGCGGTTCACGGGATTCTCTATGTGGGTGGACTGGCGTTGACGAATTCATTGCTGGGAGTTACGGCAGCGCTGACCGGCAGCCTCATGGGAGACGCGCTTCGTCACCCACTAACGCTGATTCTGGTAGCTACCGCTCTCGTTGTTTTCGCGGCGAGTCTGTTCGGGCTTTGGGAGCTACGCTTGCCTGAGCGTCTGACTACCTCCGCGTCCAAGTCATATACAGGATATTTTGGGAGCCTGTTCATGGGACTGACGCTTGGAGTCGTAGCAGCGCCCTGTCTTGGGCCGTTTATTCTGGGATTGTTAACCTGGGTGGCGAGCCTGGGCAGTCCATGGCTCGGGTTCCTGATCTTTTTCACTTTGAGCATGGGTTTGGGCCTACCGCTTTTCATGATTGCAATGTTTTCCGGAAATCTGGAGCGCCTCCCCGGGTCCGGAGAGTGGATGCTGTGGGTTCGCAAACTAATGGGCTGGGTGCTGGTTGGTATGGCTGCTTTCTTTCTACAGCCGGTGCTTCCGTCGTCGTTCGGAGTGGTTTTGCTGGCAGCCGTATTTCTGGCGGCTGGAGTGCACCTTGGTTGGCTCGACGTCACCCAGAATGGGTCCAGGATCTTTCGCTCTCTGAGAACATTAGTAGGGGCAGCCGGAGTAGTGATTTGCCTCTATCTCGTGACCCCACTGGTAATATCAGGCGGGCCGGGCATCCCTTGGAAGCCTTATTCTCCTGAGATTATGGAACAGGCACGAAATCTTGGAAAACCCGTGATCTTGGATTTTTCCGCTGACTGGTGCACTCCTTGTCGAGAAATGGAGCACGTCACCTTTCGAGATCCAGAGATTGTCAAGCAAACTGAACGCTTCGTCATGGTAAGGGCAGATCTGACCACGAAGGGCGATCCAGCTCTCGAGCTTCTGGTGAGAGAGTATTCCGTAAGAGGAGTGCCAACGGTGATTTTTCTCGACCGCAATGGCAAGGAATTGCCTGAACTGAGGGTAGGACACTTTGTTCCTGCGGATCAATTCTTGTCCAGAATGATAAAAGCCGGTCGACTCACGGCTTCTGATTCATGAAACATGGAGGTGTTATAATGCCAAAACTACGTTTTTTCCTTAATGACCCTTGTGGAAGGCCCTGAAAGCATTTCAAGGAGATGTCGTCCAGTTTGGGCGCAGAGTATCCGATAGAAATAGAAATGATATCCAAGCCACAGGCTGAATACCGATCCGACGAATGGGCGGAACTCGATCTGCCCGCTGCTCCGGCAATAATGATAGACGACGAAGTGATAGTGGAAGGCTCGGATATTCCTGAAGAGAGGCTGATCACTGCAATAAGGCAAAATTTGGGGATGCCAATGCTCGAACCGCAGAAAAAGGGCATACTGAAACGTTTGTTCGATAAATGAACGATCTGCGTTGCGTCACTGTCCTCCCTCGCTGTTATCTGAGATAATGAACCATGCTGACGAAACGACTGTTCAAGTTAATTGCATGTTGTATTGTAATCGCCGCTATCATTGCAGCAGCGTGGTTTTTGCCTCTGAAACAGTATCTCACAGGCTTTTTGGAGTGGACAAAAGGGCTTGGCTCATGGGCGCCTGTCTTTGTGTACTTTTTTATGTTGTAGCAAGCGTTTTCTTTTTGCCTGGATCGGTGCTGACACTGGGAGCGGGATTTCTTTTCGGTGTGCCGGTCGGGTTTCGGAGTGCCTGGATCGGTGCAACCCTCGGAGCTTGCGCCGTGTTTTTTGTGGGACGCACACTAGCACGGGATTGGATCGCTGCTAAGGTAGCAGGAAACTCCAAATTTGCCGCAGTGGATGAAGCCGTTGGTAAAGAGGGATTCAAGATCGTGTTCCTCTTGCGCCTGAGCCCTTTATTTCCTTTTAATTTTCTTAATTATGCGCTTGGCTTGACCAAGGTTTCATTCAAACATTATGCTCTCGCTTCCCTGATCGGGAATGATTCCAGCCGGGGCTAATGTATGTGTATTTCGGTTCTGCAGCCGGATCCTTCGCGGACGCGGCCGCAGGAAACGTGGAGCAAGGCCTGGCTGGTCGGGTATTTTTCTGGTTCGGACTCGTTGCCACTGTTGCGGTTGCCTTGTTCGTCACCCAACTCGCGCGCAAGAGTCTGCAGGAAGCGGAAAAATCCATATCGCCGTCTCAGGAGCAGCAGTAAGCCTTGGACAAAAAAATGGACATGCTCATTGTAGGCAACTAGCGAGCGAATCCGTAAGCCACACGATCGCGGATCACTTTCATTTGATGAAGGAGCAACAATAGTCAGTTAGGCTCTTGACGTGTAGACTGAACTTGGACTGCGGAGGCACCTCGAACTTTTCTCCGCCCTTTACTATTTTCCATTCGGCCGATCCGGGCAATAAGACCTCGAGGTCTCCGGCCATAATCTCCATGATCTCCTTGTCCGCCGTGTTGAATTCGTATTCTCCGGCAAGCATTATACCCAGCGTCTTCTTAGAACCATCCGAAAAAAGAACGGTGCGACTCGTAACTTTTCCCTCAAAGTAAACATTGGCCTCTTTGACTACCGAAACATTCTTGAACTCTGACACGACATCTCCTTTCAACTAAAGATAATTTGAAGACCTGAAAACTTTCCCATATTTTGGCCACGCTAACAGACAATCGCCGCGCCTCATTCCATAGACATAATAGATCATTTTTAAAGATATGCCGCCGCGGAGGCCGGCACCTACGAATTGTTCTCTCCCCCAATTGGACATTAGTTGTTGGGAACCGATATAGTCTTAGTCTCGCCATTCGGTTCAGTAAAAGAGTTCCGATTGATCGTCCAATTCTCCGGATACCTGAAATTTTTTCATGAATTTGCGGTCTATGTAGTCTTTCAGCAGAAACGCGTAAGCCTTCCGTTCCACACCCAGGATTTTCGCACGAAGATTCCAGTGCCGTCTCCAAGGTTGAAAATCAGTATGTACACCTTCTGCGGTAGAAATTTTTCCATTTTTCCGTCTTCCAACGCAGCCATGAGATTATGATACAGAATCGGATTCTGACGAACTGCGTAGACTCCCACCTTGTCGAGTTTAACACTCTGAAATGATACGCAGTCACCGCCGCCAAGAATTTCTGGATACTCGACGCTCTGTAAATAATCGTTTATCAGGAGTCCGCCGTCCTGTCCCACCGGAAGACCCGAAGCCTTGAATAAAGGTGAGGGACGTGCACGCCCAGAGCTGGAAAAACCATATCGTAGGCAAGACGGCTGCCTTCTTTCAGGAGCACAGCCTCGTCTTCGATGCGAGTCACATGTGAATTCTCAAGCACGCGTATGCCGCGTTTCTCGAAGGAAACAAGTGTCAGGTCGCGGACTTTTCCAGGAAGGGCGGGAAGCAGCTTTTTCCCGGCGATAAGGGTAATATTTGCTTTTGCACCGTCAGCCGAAACCAGACGGTGAATGTTTCCCGAAAGTTCCGCGCCTGCAGGGCCTCCACCTACCACAAGAATGTTTGGGGTTCGGTCGCGGACCTCTTGCCGTAAGGTCTTTTGCGCCCTCAGCAAATTGATTATAGGTTTGACCGGATAAACGCGCTCCGCCGAACCCGCAACAAGATCCGTGGGCACGGAGCTTCCTGTATTGAAAGAAACCACGTCGTAGGGCACTTCCTGCCCCGACTCCAGCTCCAGCACGCGATCTCTTGCCCGCACGCGTACTACTTTATCTTTTATAAACGAAGCTTTGCGATCTGATGCCAGCTTCTCAATGTGAAATCTGACCTCTCGAGGCTCATACATCCGGGAAAGCATTCCGGGGCCCATACCGGAATAGTAATGATAAATATCCGGGCTGATCAGCGTGACCTTGTGGCCTCGACTGATATAGTCTGCGCTTCTGAGTAGAGCAGTTAAATGGGCATGACCGCCCCCCACGAAAACCAGTTGCTTAACCATCCGCACCCCGTTTCAATTTCATGTTAGTCGAAACACCTTAGCCGAGTTTTCGAAGTCACGTGTTTTCAGACTAAAGCAATTTCAAGGACAGCACAACCGTAAGGGGCTTGACTTTTTGCTACGCTACCGATCTTCAAATTCTCTCACTGCATCCCTCGCAAAAGCCTCCAACCTATAACACTCTGGGGAAAATTCGTGTATTATCACTAATCGAATGGAATCATCGGAGAGTAAATTGCTGAAAAACACCTTCTGTCATGTCCCGGGAATAGGCCCTAAATCAGAAGAAAGGCTGTGGTCCAGAGGAATCACGAGCTGGGAAGATGCACTCGATCCGCGTTCGGGCGTGACGACCGAGTTCCCCCTACTGAACATGCGAATAAGAGAATCGCTGGATTACCTCGAGGACGATGACCCGTCATATTTTGGGAAATACCTCCCATCAAATTATCTTTGGAGGCTCTTTCCTGATTTCAGACATTCCACCGCGTATCTGGACATAGAAACCAACGGTTTGGCTGGGAATCGAGGCTACGTGACCACAATAGCCATGTACGACGGAAACAGGTTGTACCATTACGTGAGAGGTCATAATCTCGATCAGTTTCGGCATGATGCAGCAAAATATAAGGTGCTGGTGACTTATAACGGAAAGTGCTTTGACGTGCCCTTTATTGAAAGCAACCTGCAGGTCCCAATGAATCAGGTGCACATTGATCTTAGATTTCTATTGAGGGGACTCGGCTATACCGGCGGGCTGAAGGGTTGTGAAAAGAAACTTGGCTTGAACAGGAGAGAACTCGACGGTGTGAATGGCTATTTTGCGGTCCTCCTGTGGCGCGAATTCATGGCAAACAGAAATCAAAAAGCCCTGGAAACCCTTTTGTCGTAGCAATGTGCTCGACGCGGTGAATCTAGAATTCCTCATGGTTAGCGCGTACAACCTCAAGGTGAAAGAAACTCCCTTCTGTAATAGCCACCAGATACCGTTACCTGATTCTCCGGACAACCCTTTTCAACCAGATACTAAAATCATCGAGAAAATAATGTATCACCTCGAAAGCTACTCCTGATACCAACTCTTGTGGCGCTATCCGCCATGGGAGTTGGTAGAAGGGTGGCGGGGCCATGGTCGTTGAAATAAGGCCGTCTGGGGTCTCTATAGTGGCGGCCGGCGTTCCCTGCCGGCCAGATAGCGGCCTTCATCCGCTCGCCATTGAGGAAGTCTTTCCGCTACACAGGTGAAGTTTTCGTGCGAATTCGGTTGCTCCTTTGCCCACGATGGCCGGCAGGGACGCCGGCCGCTACTAATACTATGTTTCACCATGTCCCTGCGTTCTCAAGGCTGTTAACTCCTTGTATGATACCCCCCAGAAGTACTTCTCGACGAGAGTGCTTCGAGCGAGGGAGGGGACTAGGGAAGTTCTGGTGGTCACCCACAGGTACTAGCTGGTATAGGGGGGTCGCACGGCCGTTTGGTTTTCTGAAGAAAGCTAGACAACGGACCGGCAGATCGTTAAAGCCTGGGCCTTCAAAGGCTGTCCCATAGCTGGATCGCCGGAGCCGACGTGCGAAAAGCCCGAACAGTCGCTGGGCCTTCTGAGGCCGTATCCACAAGGGAGGGACATCGCCCGTGTCTGAAAAGATCTTCGTCGGCATAGATATCGCTAAGGACAGCCTGGACATTCATCTGCTCCCGTCAGGCGTACGCTTCTCCTGTCGGAATACTGCGGATGACCTCGATGCGCTTGTAGAACGTCTCAAGAAAGAGGTCCCCGCGTTAATCGTCATGGAAGCAACCGGCGGTTACGAAGTCATACTCGCCGCAGAGTTTGCTTCAGCCGGACTTCCCGTTGCCGTGGTTAACCCCAAGCAGGCCCGAAACTTTGCCCGAGCACTCGGAAAACAGGCTAAAACGGATTCCATCGATGCCTATGTGTTGGCTCGGTTTGCACAGGACATGAGGCCTCCTGTGAGGCCTATTCTCAATCAGGAGGAACAAGCCATCAAGGAATTGGTCGCCCGGCGCCGCCAGCTCGTGCTGCAGCGTGCCTCGGAAAAAAACCGACTCCATCATGCTCGCTCCGAGCTCGTCCTCCAAAGCATTCAGCGCATCATCATGGCACTGAATCAGGAAATTCGGTCTATTGATCAGGATCTCGATACGACCATCAAGAACTCCTCCATCTGGAGTCAGAAGGAAGAAATCTTGCTGAGCGTTCCCGGCGTTGGTCCAGTCACTGCGAGAACACTCATAGCAGACCTGGCTCCGCTGGGCGAGGCAAGTCGCGCTGAAATCACCAGTCTCGCGGGTCTGGCGCCGTTCAACCGTGACAGCGGCATCATGAGAGGCAAGCGTAGTATCATGGGGGGCCGCCAGTCAGTCCGCAAGGCTTTGTACATGGCCGCAATCACAGGTGTGAAGCGCAACGAAAGACTCCGGGCCTTCTATCAGCGTCTCGTGGCATCAGGAAAGCCGTTCAAGGTAGCGATAGTCGCCTGCATGCGGAAACTCCTGGTCATCCTGAACGCCATGATCAGGGAAAAAATCATGTATCAGGAACTTTCCACTTGACCGGAGACACAGTCGCTATGGGTATACGGGGGGCCTTTCGGCTTCTCAAATAGTTTATCGTTGAACAGGCTCTCGTGAGACAATACGGTAAAATATATAATGATGACACGTTGATAAGCTATGAAACTGCTGAATAACTGAATTTATTTTAATTGATTGATTTAAAAAAACTTGACAACTATCTAAGAAAATGGTTTTTTCACCTCCAGCGACAAACCAAACCTAATCCTTCCTTTGGCCCGTTTTCGAACGGGCTTTTTTTTGGCTAAAAAGCGGCCCTACATATTCCGTAATTGGCCTCGATAATTATGCTGTGCGGAAAATTTGTCATCCGGCGAACCCCGATTCAGCGCCACGGGAGATGTGTCAAATGCATATCAAGTCTCTCACATTTGAGAGGAAAGACTATTGACCTTGGGCAGTTGTGAGCTAGAATTGAGTGAACAGGCGAGCACATTTTCTCTGCCAAATCCGGGTACCGTTGTTCGGGCTCGGATTTGCGCGTTTCAGGGAATAAGCTTCTTTAACACAGGGTCATTGAGATTTTCCGGATCGATCTTCCTTTTTCCCGCTTCAATTTCTTTTATCATTGCGACGATAGCGTTATTCACGGGAGTATTAACCTGGTGTTCATTTCCGTTTCTGCAGATATATCCGTTAAGATAATCCACTTCGGTGGGTCTGCCGGTTCCAGAGACTGAAGACTCGACGATTTGATGCGCCTGTACCTGAATCCAATTAATCGTATAGTCGCGTGCCTCTTGACCTTCGACAAGAAGCCGTCGCCTGAGACGAATTTGTAGTAATCGAGCTTTCCTCCGCCGCCAGGCTCAACCTTGATTCCCATCGCATCTGAAACGTCTATTGCTTCCCTCATCAATTCCATGAAGATGCATCGTATCCGGTGAGATGCGAGAAGACTTCCCAGAGTCAGTCCGGTGACCGCGCCGAGAGAATTTATGCACGAGTTTATGACCAGTTTAGAATATAGTTCGCCCATGATGTTGTGAGCTATGCGCGTTCGGCACAACGTCACCCAGCATATGGCGAAGAAAGGGTAGTCGGTCGTCCGAGGTTGCGTCAAGATTTCCTATGACGAATTCTCCGTCGGAGGTTACTTCCAACTTCGCGGGGCCTAGCATTGAAGCACCCCATACCACCACGCATCCTATGACCCTGTTCCTGCCCAAAACTTCCGCCAGGGCTTCCTCACAAATTCCATTTTGTAGAGACACCACGCATGAATCTGGCGAGAGCAAGGGCAGCAATTCCTTGGCAGCGTGAATGCAATCAGTGGCCTTGGTGGCAAGAAGCACCGTATCCAAAGGTGCTGACAAATCGCTGATTTGTTCCAATGCATTCACTGGAACAACGAAATCACCCCTGATTCCGGTTACGTGCAATCCCGGATTTGTGCATTGCTCCTTTATTTCTTTGTGTCTGCAGACGATTTCCACGTCCCATCCTGCTTTGGCGAGGAACGCAGCGGTCACACCGCCGATTGCTCCCGCGCCTATGACCGTGACTTTGGTTTTCTCTTGAAGCATTTATTGCCTTCTCATTTTCGAGATGAATTTGCTTGCCTGTTTATTCAGATCTCATTGTTACACTGCGCCGAAAACATAAGGCAAGTCCAAAGTTGACTTAATCGACAAACGGCGATAGGCTGATTTAAAGCCCCTACGTTTCTTTTCGGGGTTGAGCATGGAGCCCCCGATACCCAGATACAGCCGTCATATGCTTCTCAAAGTCATCGGAGAGGACGGCCAGAAAAAGATCGAAAAAGCCAGGGTCCTGGTCGCAGGCCTCGGTGCCCTTGGATCAATGGCCTCAATGATGCTGGCCCGGGCTGGCGTGGGTTTTCTTCGCATAGTTGATCACGATTCGCCGGAACTGCACAATCTTCATAGACAATTCCTGACCGACGAGGCAGATGTTGATGCCGGGCTCTCGAAGGCACAGGCCGCTGCTTTGCATCTCAGGGCGGCAAACTCATCGGTGGAAATCGACGCGGTCAATGAGCTCATTGGGCCGGAGAACGTCGAAGCGCTTTGCGCTGATGTGGATATAGTGGTGGACGCGCTTGATAACATACGTGCCCGGTATTTCATCAATGACGTAATACTTGCTCGGCGAATACCCTATGTTTTCGGCGGAGCGGTTGAGACCATCGGGAATATCATGACCATAATTCCCGGCAAGACCCCTTGTCTCAGGTGTCTGTGGCCGGACCCTGAAGCCGTGGATGATCACCCTCGGGCTTCTTCAGTGGGGGTGTTGTCTTCTGCTGCGGCCACCGTGGCTTCCCTGGAAGTGACGGAAGCTTTGAAAATACTCGTTGGCCGAGAGAAAGATATTCTTTCTGGCCTACTCGTTTTGGACGTATGGCGGAATTGCTTCCACATTGCTCCTATCAGTGCCGATCCTGGGTGCATTTGCGGAAACTTGAATGATGAGCACGAAAAAGATAGAGCTTCCCTTTAGAGCTTTTATTTTGGCGGGAGGATTGGGACTCAGGCTTCGCCAGCTTGTGTCAGACAGACCTAAACCCATGGCTGCCATCGGGGATGCGCCATTTCTGGAAATATTAATTGATTCGCTAGCATCCAAGGGAGTGCGTGAATTCGTTCTCCTGACAGGATTCAAGAGTGAGCAAATCGAAAACCATTTCCGTTGTCTTAACCGAAATGAAATAAACGTCAGATATTCTAGAGAGGAAGTTCCGTTAGGGACTGGAGGCGCAGTGAAGAACGCGGAACGGCTCGCCTCGGATCCGACTCTGTTGGTCAATGGTGATACTTTTTTCGATGCCGATCTGGACGAGTTTCATAGGTTTCATGTGGAAAAGCAAGCTCAAGTAACGCTTTCAGTTTACGAAGTGGAGGACATAAGCCGCTACGGCGCCGTAATACTAGACGATGACTCGCGGGTTACAGGTTTTGCTGAAAAAAGGCAGTCCGAGGGCCGCGGCCTGATAAACGCAGGTCTGTCGTTGCTTTCTGCGGATTTCATAGCCAGTCTCCCTGAAGGGTCATATTCCATGGAGCAGGATGTATTTACAAAATTCTTGCACACAGGTGGAATGTTCGGTCTGCGCCAGGACAAGCCTTTTTTCGACATCGGAACGCCTGAAAGCTACGAAGCTTTTAGGGCCTTTGTTGGCAAGTCTAAATGAGTTGTGGAGCATCACTTTGCGGGGGCTGTTTCAGGACTGATTCATGAGCTAATTCGGTCATTCCAGAAAGAGGAGGAAAACCATGGGAATCAAAAAGATTTTGATGCTGGTGGGCGACTATGTGGAAGACTATGAGCTAATGGTACCGTTCCAAGCGCTGCTCATGGTCGGTCATGAAGTTCACGCGGTTTGCCCTGGAAAAAAACAGGGAGAGATTGTTAGGACAGCCATTCATGATTTCGAAGGCGATCAGACGTACAGTGAAAAACGCGGCCACAATTTCACCCTGAACGCCACGTTTGACGAGGTGAAAGCCGAGACTTACGATGCGCTGGTTATTCCCGGCGGTCGGGCCCCGGAATACATTCGCCTCGATCAGAATGTTATCAAAATAGTGCAACATTTCGCAGCTGCCGGTAAGCCCATAGCTGCCATTTGTCACGGTGCGCAGGTGCTCGCTGCCGCCGGAGTGGTTTCAGGCAAATCCTGCAGCGCATATCCAGCCGTAGGGCCGGACGTAAACATCGCGGGCGGCAGATGGATGGACATTCCTCTGGACAAGGCCCATGTGGACGGCAACCTTGTCACTGCCCCCGCGTGGCCTGCTCATCCTGACTGGTTGGCAAAATTTTTGCGAGTGCTCGGGACGAAAATAGAGCCGTAGAGGCTTTTTTCTCGAAAGTTCTTTCCGGGTGGTGCATGTTTTTCGGTTTTTGCGTTTTCGAATCAATGACCAAGCCTTGATAGGATGCGAAGAGCGAAGAACTGCATCGCTTGCGAAGCTAACGATCAAAGGAATGACCGATAGGATGCCGGTCATTCCTGGAAGTCACCATCCAAATCTTGACGAGAAAATTGAAAAAACTCGTGCTAAAATTCTGCTGAGGGTAGACGAACAGCGGATGGTGATTTAACCTGAAGTATAATAAAAATCGCGTGAGGTTTTCGCATGTGCACAGACGGGGTAAGCCTTATTGTAATGAACGATGAAAATATTCAGCAACTGATGTCAAACCCTATTTTGGATGTTATCCATAAGCAGGTGGTCATGACCTTGTACTCCCTCGATGCCAGCGACGGACTGGAGGATTACAAGCGAATGCTTCCGCTGTATCTTGGCATGGACTGGGACGTCTGTCAGAAAATCCTGGACACGATAGAAAAGGCTGGTCTTCTATCCCATACCTCAGATGGAATTGCTCTCACTCATCGTGTGGAACGAGATACGTCTTCGGCTTGCGGATGCGGGTGAGATCTTGCGAGACGCGGCAACAAAGACCAAAGGTCTCAGCGTGTGGTCATCCCAAGTGGCGCGACAATTTATTCTGTCCTCAAGATGTGAGCATTGACACTGCTCTTTTGTTTTGATGCATTGTCAACACAACCCTAGCTTTTCTAAGGTGCCACACATTATAGTGATTGCCAAGAATTTGGGCGCTTATCCCACACTCGGACATAAACAAATTCGTAGGGGCCGGCGTCCCTGCCGGCCCATTATATAGATATCATTGCTAATTTTGAAAGATATGCCGGCGCGGAGGCCGGCACCTACGAATTGTTCTTTCCTCAATCGGACAATAATTTTGGCAAATGATATAGATACAAATATCGGACTTGGGGATTGATTTGCCTACTCTCCTATAATATTGCATGGCAACAGTTGTCTATGCTCAATCACAGATTCATTGATCAGGCTAATGTCTTACAATACTAAGAATCAATAGGGCCCGTAGGAAGTCCAGAATTCGTTGCTGCCGGTATCTTGCGGGGGAGGGGGAATTCTGTTAATGTTGGGGATCTTCGGTGAATTGACCGGTCAATTTATTGATATCTCAGCTGATTGAGCCACGGGAGACACTCTAATGAAAAAGTCCAGGACCGGCTTGGCAATTTTGTTCATCGCCTTCTTGGTGGTCGGTTTCGTAGTGTTGAGCATAGCTGTTTCCATATTTTCAGATGAAAAAGAAGCATCAACGTGGGCTGGTATTCTGGAGAGCGGAAATAAAATCGGTATCGTGACTGTAGAAGGCACCTTGATGTCCTCGGACGAGATACTGAAGCAAATTCGAAGATTCCGAAAAAAATCGTCAATAAAAGCTATTCTTATCCGAGTAAATTCTCCCGGCGGAGCAGTGGCTCCCGCGCAGGAAATTTACAGGGAAATCGCCAAAACCAAGAAAAAGAAACCTGTCGTTATATCAATGGAAACAGTGGCAGCCTCCGCTGCATACTACATCGCAAGCAACGCGGATAACATCGTGTGCTCGCAGGGAACCATCACGGGCAGCATTGGAGTAATCATGATGCTGCCTGACATTCATAAGGTCATTGAAAAGATAGGCGTGGACGTAAATGTGATCAAAGCCGGCAAATATAAGGACATCGGATCGGGAGTCAGACCAATAAGCGATGAGGAACGCAAGATCCTGGAAACCTTCGCCGCAGAGGTACACGAACAGTTCATCTCCGATGTGGCAAAAGGACGCGAAGGTAAGATAGACAAGGACAAGCTCAGGGAAATCGCGGACGGCAGGTTCTTCACCGGCGAAAAAGCAAAAGAAATGGGACTTGTGGACACCATTGGCAACTTCTACGATGCAGTGAAAATCACTGCGGACCTGAGTAAGATCACCACCGAACCGGAACTAGTGTATCCAAAGAAAAAATGGGATAATGTCTTGGATATGCTAATGGAATCGTCCATTTCGGCAATCAACAGAGTGGCTGAACGCTCGCGGATACTGCAGGCCCCGTCCGTTCAGTAGCTTTCCCTCACGAGATAGCTTTACCTGCAAAGTAGTCAAGATACATTGCTCGTGAAATAATATCTTTTATGGAATGGAGACCGTCTGATGGAAATCAGAGAATCTCTCACTTTTGATGATGTGCTTCTTGAGCCATGTTACTCCGAAGTTCTTCCTTCAGAAGTGGAAATCAGCACAATGCTCACCCGAGAAATTTCGCTTAATATACCGCTGGTGAGTGCAGCCATGGATACTGTTACAGAATCCGAGATGGCCATAGGCATGGCGCGGCAAGGAGGAATCGGGATTATCCACAGAAATCTGGCAATAAAGGACCAGGCCAGAGAAGTGGACAGGGTAAAACGATCTGAATCTGGCATGATAGTCGATCCGATCACGATAAATCCCGATCAACGCATATCCGATGCCCTCCAGATCATGAAGAAATACCATATCTCCGGCGTTCCTGTGACGGTAAACGGTTATTTAAAAGGAATTCTCACCAACAGGGACCTCCGTTTTGTGGAAAATATGGACCTCAAAGTGGAAGAGGTCATGACCAAGGAGAACCTCATAACGGTAACCGAAAACATCGGCATCGAAGAATGCAAGGCGCTGCTTCACAAGCACCGGATCGAGAAACTCCTGGTTGTGGACAAAAACCACCGTCTGAAGGGGCTTATCACCATAAAGGACATCCAGAAAGCAATAATGTATCCGGATTCAGCCAAGGACCCGCTGGGACGCCTGCGAGTAGGAGCTGGGGTCGGTGTTGGACCCGATCGCGAAGAACGGGTCTCAGCCCTTTTGAAAAGGGGCGTTGACGTAATCGTGGTGGACACGTCTCACGGTCATTCTAAGAACGTCATCGAGACAATCCGGATCATTAAGAAGAATTTCGGGGCTGTTCAGGTGATCGCGGGAAATGTAGCCAACGGAGAGGCCGTGGAAGCCCTCGTCAAAGCCGGTGCCGACGGCGTTAAGATCGGAGTGGGGCCGGGGTCAATTTGCACCACCCGAATAGTAGCAGGCGTAGGTGTTCCTCAAATGAGCGCAATATTGGATTGCGCTGCAGCAGCAAAGAAGCTTGGAGTGCCTCTGATCGCGGATGGAGGTGTCAAGTTCTCAGGTGATATTACCAAAGCCCTTGCCGCGGGATCTCACACGATAATGATCGGAGGGCTGCTTGCGGGAACCGATGAAAGTCCCGGTGAAACGGTTCTATATCAGGGCAGGTCTTACAAGTCCTATAGAGGCATGGGGTCGCTGGAAGCCATGCGAGAAGGTTCCAGGGACCGTTACGGCCAGCATGAGGGAGTCAGCGAGAATAAACTCGTTCCGGAGGGAATTGTGGGCATGGTCCCTGCCAAGGGCCCTCTGGCGCATTCCATAAATCAGCTCATCGGTGGCCTCCAGTCTGGAATGGGTTATCTCGGTGCCCACAATCTGCAAGAGCTGAGAGAAAAAGCCCGGTTCGTGAAGATCACAGCGGCCGGGTTAAAAGAATCTCACGTACATGATGTGGTCATAACAAAAGAGGCTCCCAATTACAGGCTTGAGACCAGATAATTTTCGTTGAATCGCCTGATGAGAGCGGCCTGACCCGCCCGGCACGGAACCCTGTGAGTTGCCAAGTCCCGCATCCCCCCTTTACAAAAAGGGGGTAGTAGAAGCCCGACACAGTTCTTGGGGGTCCTTTTTTCTAAAGGGGGATCCAGGGCATAGGCGTCAAAATATCGCGGTCGAGATGATGGCGTTAACAGCCTTTGAAACGCAGCGACATGGCGAAACATAGTATTAGTAGCGGCCGGCGTCCCTGCCGGCCATCGTGGGCAAAGGAGCAACCGAATTCGCACGAAAACTTCACCTGTGTAGCGGAGACTTCCTCAATGGCGAGCGGATGAAGGCCGCTATCTGGCCGGCAGGGACGCCGGCCGCCACCATAGGGAGCCCAGACGGCCTTATTTTAACGCCCATGGGGGACGGGGGAGGGTCATAATCAGATGAAGTCATCGATGCCATTGCGATATGGGATTCAGGGGGATTTTCAATGAAATCTGACAATTCTGCGGCACGTGCCGCAAGACAATAATTTCAGAAACCTGTCCAGAGGACACTTAATATGTTGAAAGTATTGATTTTCGGCGCCACCGGTTATACCGGATTGGAGCTCATTCGCATATTGTCGTCACACCCTGACGTTCACATAGCCGGCGGAAGCTCAAGGAATTGGGCGGGCAAAATGGCTTCTGACGCTCTCCCATTTATAGTCCCGGGAAGAGATTTCCGGTTGAACACGCTTGAGGATCTGAGCGGCAATCCCCAGGCAGATGTCGCTTTCCTGGCGCTTCCGCACGGTGAGTCAATGGCCGTGATCAGACGCTTGCTTGACTCCGGCCTCAAGGTCGTAGATCTATCTGCCGATCTTCGGCTCAATGATGCGAAATCGTACGAGCACTGGTACGGCCCTCACAAGGACCCGGAACTGCTTTCGAGGGCGGTTTACGGGCTGCCGGAGATACATCGGGATTCGATCAAGAAGGCGGAGCTTGTGGCCAACCCGGGCTGTTATCCGACATCAGTTATCCTTGCGCTCGCTCCGCTTTTTAAGCTGAGTGAAGTGGATACTAGCTGCCCTGTGGTGGATTCGAAGTCCGGTATTTCTGGGGCAGGAAGAGGCGCAAAGCCCATCACGAGCTTCTGCGAATCAGGTGAAAGCTTCAAACCCTACGCTGTACTGGGCCACAGGCACATCCCGGAAATGGAGCAGGAGCTCAGCAAGATTGCTGGCAATCAGGTGAAAGTCAGGTTCACCCCGCATCTGATACCTGTCAGCAGAGGAATGGTAAGCACGATTCACGTTCCGCTCAAACGCGAGATTCCGGCAAAAGAGATCAGGGAAGCTTACACGGACTACTACAGGTCAGAACCTTTCGTGAGAGTCCTGCCTGCTGGTTTTTTTCCGGATACTGGCCTTGTGCGAGGATCAAACCAGTGTCACGTTGGCGTAGAAGTAGATGAAAGGACCGGATGGGTCATCGCAATGTCGGCAATTGACAACCTGGTGAAAGGCGCTTCAGGCGAGGCAGTTCAAAACATGAACCTTATGACCGGATTGGATGAAACAGCAGGGCTGCTCGGTTTGCCGATGTTTCCGTGAATCCGGCCAGAAGTTTCGCCCGACCAAGAAAAAGGAATAACACACATGGAGCCGGGAAAAAGGCCTGTAGGCGTAAACCTGGGTTTGACGAATGAAGACAAAAGCGAGCTGTTGAAGATCGCTCGGACTGTAATTGAAGCCAAAGCGGCAGGGAAGCCCTCGCCGAACATTACTCCGACATCTCCCAGGCTGGAAGAGAAGTACGGAGCTTTCGTGAGCATACACAAACGCGGCATGCTCAGAGGATGCATAGGATCTTTGCAGGCAGACGCGGCACTGTACAAGCAAGTGGAAGAAATGGCTAATTCAGCCGCGTTTCGTGATCCTCGGTTTCGCTCGGTGCAGGAAGATGAATTGCCTTACCTGGATATAGAAATTTCAGTAATCACTCCACTCGTGGAGATTCAGGACACAGAACAAATCCAGGTGGGAGTTCATGGTCTTCTGGTCCGGCGAGGGTATTATTCGGGTCTGCTTCTGCCTCAGGTCGCTTCAGAGAGGAACTGGGACAGGGTTACGTTTCTGCGAGAGACCTGCAGAAAAGCGGGACTGCCCGAGAATGCATGGGAGGACAAGGAGACAAAGATCTATGTCTTTTCGGCCGAAGTGTTCTGAACCAATTACCGAAAAAGTCTCTTTCAACAAGAAAGCCGTAGCCCTGATTTCAGGCGGGCTCGATTCGACGCTCGCAATCTATCTGGTAAAGCGACAAGGAATTGATGTAACGGCAGTCCATTTTTCGTCATTTTTTTCGGTTGGAGACCCGGAGACCCAAGATTCGCCTGTTCTAATTACTGCAAAACAGTTGGGAGTTCCTGTGGAGTTTATTACCAGAGGACCAGACTTTATTGATTTGCTGAGAAATCCACGGTACGGCTATGGCAAGAATGTGAACCCATGCATCGATTGCCGGATATATTCACTTATAAAAGCACGGGAATTTATGGAACAAATCGGCGCCACCTTTTTGGTCACAGGCGAGGTAGTAGGGCAAAGGCCCATGTCCCAGCGAAGGCATACACTTAGGCTCATAGAAAAGCAGGCCCAATGTCGGGGCATTGTGTTAAGACCGCTTTCGGCGAAGGTACTGCCGCCCACTGGTCCTGAGGAGGCAGACATTGTCGACAGAAATCTCCTTTTGGACGTGGCAGGCCGGGGAAGAAAAAAACAGTTGGCTCTTGCTGCTGAACTGAGACTCACGGGCTATTCTGCGCCCGCTGGCGGGTGTTTGCTCACTGATAAGAATTTTTCCCGAAGAGTGAGGGATTTGCTGCAGGATTCGAGTGATGTCACTACGGACGATCTTGAAGCACTCCGAATAGGGCGTCACTACAGGATCAGGCCAGGCCTGAAAGTGATCGTAGGCCGCAGTGAATCGGAGAATGACCAGCTGGAAGCTTTATCGTCGGGTGAGTTCATATTTTCACCGGTAGATTTTCCAGGCCCTTTGATTCTCGTGCAGGGAACACCCGGTTCGGAAGAGACGGCTTTTATTGGCGGATTGATTTTTCGGTACGCCAAGCAGATGTATCGAGGGGAAAAGGTGAGCTGCCGCGATGCACAGGGACACACAAGTGTTGTCCAATCCATAGCAGTGCCTTCAGAAGACTGGTTGACGGAACATTTAATCTGATGTCAATGGTCGAAAACTCTGCCCAAACGGGCGATGGGCCTAAGAATTAACGAAGGCAACTCTTGATAGAAATTGAATTGATTTTCAATGGTAAAAGGAGCGGATCGTGAAATGCCCCCACTGCGGTAAGGATTTTGAGCCAGTATATGATCAGAAGTTTTGTCCGCTTTGCGGCGCAGGATTGGATTTAACGACCAGTCAATCATCAGAACCTGGGTCCGAGACATCTGATGATCAGTCGCCCTTGAAATCCATAGATACCAGAATCGAGTATTGTCCATGGGAAGATCAGGAGCATCTTGGCTTTTGGCAGGCGCTCACTGGGACAATAAAGGAAAGCATGTTTTCTGCTTCGAGATTCTTTGAAGAAATCCCTTTGAACGCCGGATTTATGTTGCCGCTGTTGTTCGCTGTCCTTGTGGAGACCACCGGGTCAATGGCTGCTTATGCATGGTCAATGGCTGTCGGAGGCAACATGCTGTCCGAATTGGCAGGCCGCAACGCGGCACTATTCGCATTGTTGATTCCTCTCTTGGTTTTCATGGGCTTATTCTTGTGGGGCATATTGCTTCATGTTTCGCTTTTTCTGGTGGGAGGCGCAAAAGAAGACTTCGAGGCCACTTTCAGAGTGGTCTGCTACACCACCGGGCCAGAATTGCTCGCAGTTATACCGGTTATTGGCGGCATCGCATCGGTGGTCTGGAAAGTCTACATTACAGTAGTGGGCATACGCGCAGTCCATGGCATATCCACAGGCAGAGCTGTTGCCGCTCTCGTACTGCCAGGGATATTGTGCTGCGGCGTAGGCGTGATCGGGCTATTGTCGGTCAATCTCCTCATGGGTTTGTAGTAAGTTAGAATCAAAATTAGGTCGTCTGAATCCTCATCCTTCTATTCCTGTGTTGCCTCTCTCGCGTCCTGGATGCAATCTATAGTTAGGTGATTGAATACATTGCAGGGGTGGGAACTATTTATAGCAGTTCTCGAAAGTAATCACGGCTTGACTTCTAGGTGCCACTGCTGGCTTGTCCAGCAGTGCCGGTCCAGAAAGCACTGCTGGACAAGCCAGCAGTGGCACCCGAAACACTTGTGATTTGTTGAACTTGATTGCAAAACGTCAGAACTTTTGAGAACCGCTCTATGTGATGCCAAAGAATTTTGTCCGGATAGCGTATCCCAGAATTGGTCGCAAGTGTACAAAGCCATTTTTCAAGTCGGACGTTCGTCTTGGCATTTGCTATATATTGCTTGACGTGCTTTCAGGTAGGAGATCAACTATGATCTTAATTACTCTCCTATGTGGCCTGATGATTTTGTCCGCAACTGCCAGCGCCGGTAATTCGCTTGAAGAGGGCTTGGCAGCATACGAACGCCAAGAATATGAACAGGCATTTCAAACCCTGAAGCCTCTCGCTGAGGACGGCAACCCTGAGGCACAGCACATTATGGGCCTAATGTGCACCCTCGGAACGGGAGTCTCTCAAGACTATAACGAGGCTACTCGATGGTTCACCTTGTCGGCAACAAAGGGAAATCTCCGGGCTGAAGACGCTCTCGCAGCCTTAGCGATTTCCGAGTTCCTCAAGAATGGCCAAGCGACTGAAGGCAAACAGGAAAAGATTAAATGGGTCATTTCTTCTGCCCAGCGAGGAAATCCGGAATCCATGAATATGCTTGGAGTCCTGTATATGTTAGGTAATGGCGTGCCACTTACCACAATTGAAGCTGAAAAGTGGTTTTGTCGGGCAATAAAGAGCGGACACGAAAACAGCTGCCAGAAATCTCGGCCTGATGATGGCTGGCACCATCTACTACATGGAGCGGGTAAAAAAGGTCGGGGATCCCATTGATCCACCATGTTCCAGAGTCGAATAAATGCTATTATCTCGTGGCAACTACGGAATTAAGAATCAGTACAGGAGAGAGGAAGAGCATGATCACAGCACTTGTTCAGTTCAAGCTCCCGCAGCCTGTAACCCGAGAGAAAGCGAAGGAAATCTTTTTGAGCACTGCGCCCAGATACAGGGATGTCCATGGGCTCATTCGCAAGTATTATCTTCTCTCGGAGGACGGCCAAACCGCCGGCGGTGTTTACCTGTGGATGTCTCGTGAAGATGCTGAACAAACCTACACGGATGATTGGAAGAGACTGATCGCTGAAAAGTATGGAGCGGAACCGACTGTCCACTATTTTGCCACGCCGGTGATCGTTGACAATCTGATTGGTGAAATCATTACGGACGCGTGACACTCGCGATTTTTACCGAGGGGCATTCTAGCCCTAGCCACCGAATTAGACGCCCCAAAGATGCGGCGGAGATTGCCGCAAGATGAGTTCGTCTGTTCCGGGGACATCGTCTGTTCCGGGGACATCTTACACAACTCACGGATCGTAGAGCTCGTTGAGCCGTTTCGGAGTCTCATCTGGGAAGCGTGGGGACACTGTTCTCAATTCTCGGTCCTTAGCGCTAATTAGAAGTGGTGTCCCCGGAATTTCCCGGTGAGAGATCTTTGGGGTGGGTAACCTCTCGCCGTCCGCATAGGAGTCCGTGCAGGTCTATCTGCACCAGATACCTCGCATGTCTATTCATGTTATGGATATCTGGATCGGCTTCTGGCAGCTTCACAATATTTTTCTATGCCCGTTGCCCTGATCTTTTCATTTATCATCACCCATCCTTTATACAGGCCAGGGTCAAAATTAGTTTTTTCACAGGGAAACTGGTCACACTGGTAGCAAAAATCAAGCTGCTTTTCCTGGTGACACGGGCATATCCACAGTCCTTAAACAACTTACACTGTTCATTGCGACACCCTCTACAATTTTCCGAGGCAAGATAGTCCAGCATCTCCTTGAAAGCAGGGTATTTGCCAAAAATAGGGTTATCCAGAATCGTCTCGAATCGTTTGGCGTTGACGTGGAAATTTCCCAATTTTTCTTTGAGTTTCAGGCTGTATTTACGTATCTCTCCGTCCACATGTGCAAAACAAGTTTCGCAACACAGGCCGCAGGGGGCTATAGACTCTTTAATCTCTTCGCTAGTCATGCATTTTCTCCTTCTCTTGAAATAGGTTATTCCTCCGGGACTCAATGCGCCGTTGCTTGCGGTGGAGCAGATAGTTTCATCATAACTATTGCGGTTGAGAAAAAAAGTGGCATAATCGACATTGTAATAGGCGATAGCGACATTCTTCGCGATTTAGGAAGAACCGATGAGAAAAGTTACTATTCTCGCTCCTTACAACACCATGGCAACAACCATTTTTGGACCCATGGACATTTTGAATCAGGCAGGCCGGCTGTGGAATCGTGTGACTAAATCCCCCCAGACACCGTTTTTTGACGTAACAATCGCCTCGGCGGACGGACAACCCATCAGATCCGTAAATAATATCTATATCCAACCCCATTGCAGCATTAAGGATGTTCAGCAAACCGATCTGATTGTTATCTCCTCGGCCACCTATATTCAGGAAATTATCGATAAAACTCCGGAACTGGTGCCTTGGATACGCCATCATTACGATCGAGGAGCCCACGTTGCCAGTATTTGCACTGGAGCCTTTTTGCTGTCGGAAACCGGGCTTCTTGACGGCAAATCTGCGACCCTCCATTGGGGATTTGCAGACATATTCCGAAAAAGATATCCACAGGTGAAATTAAGACTGGATCAGATGTACATTGATCACGGTCGGCTCTATTGTTCGGCTGGCGTAAGCGCTGGCCTGGATCTCTCTCTGTATCTGGTGGAAAAATTTTGTGGTCGGCAAGCAGCCCTAGAGTCTGCAAAGACCATGGTTTTAGATATGGGCAGAGTGTCGCAGGCTCCCTATGAGCATTTCTTTTTTCAAAAAGACCATGGCGACCCTTTGGTTGTGAAAGCCCAGGAATGGATAGAACAGCATGAATCCGCGTTAATTGATTATGAGTGGTTGGCACAAGAACTTCGCATGAGCCGTCGATCCATGGAACGCCGCTTTAAGAAGTCGGTAGGAGTCACTCCATTGGGGTATTTACAGAAATTGCGGGTGGAAAGAGCTAAACGCCTGTTGGAAGAAGGCACCCGGACTTTCAGTGAAATAACATATCAGGTCGGGTACGAAGACATTCCATTCTTCAGAAAAATATTTGTCAGACTCACCGGTTTGAGACCAAACGAATATCAGCGGAAATTCACAAGGTACTCCGGAGCCGATTGCAAAACCTCCGATGGGCAGTAACGCCGCGCAATCGCCAGCGATTTGAAAATTTGTTCTCGTAATATTTTTGGTATATGGGGTTTCGCGAAAATAATGTCGGTTTGGCTGGGCGAAGTGATTGGATGATTGTCATTGCTGAGGGCGTAGCCCGAAGCAATCTCCTTGAAATGGGAGGACCGGCGACTCGCTGGTCCTACTGATTGCTCCGTCGCTCCACTCCTCGCAATTGACATGGTTAGATCTTCCGGACTGTGAACGAGAATAACACCGCGAATCCGACACAATTTTCGAAACTGCTATATCGCCTCGGGCAGTAAAGTCGGAGGTTCCAGACTTGCGGGCCCCGTTTCCGGCGAGACCTTGTCAATTCTCGATCCGAAACGTCAATCAGACATGGTGTCCCCTGGAAGTCTCGCACAGCTCGCTAATCTTATATGGGTACAGCATAAACAGAACTGCGAAGAAGTGACAAATGCTTCCAGCTAATACAAAAACGTGCCAAATGGCATGGTGATATGGCAGCCTATGCCAGACGTAAAAGGCGATCCCGAAAGTATAAGCAAGGCCTCCTGCCAGCAGGAGCATCATGCCTGATGGAGCGACAGCCACAAGCAATTGTTTCGCAGCCACAACAACTGCCCACCCCATGACAACGTCACAATGCGACTGAAATACCGACCGATTGACGAAGTAAGGTGGTCTGAAGAAAAATCCCCAAAAGTGCCAGCCCCCAGATGACGCCAAAAAGAGACCAGCCCCACGGACCCCTGAGGTTTACCAACGTAAATGGAGTGTAGGTGCCTGCAATGAGGAGAAATATTGTTGAATGATCGAGAATCCGCATAAACGACTTTAAACTGGCCCTTTGAACTCCGTGATATAGGGTAGACGCAGTGTAGAGAAGAATTAGCGTCATGCCGAAAACGGCACAACTGACGATACGCCAGATATTTTCCGAACCGGTTGAAGACAACATGAGAACAACCGTACCCACTATGGAAAAAACGATACCCAAAGCGTGAGTAAGGCTGTTCGCAATCTCTTCTCCGATGCTATAGCGCCCTGATATTGTCCTTGCGTTCACATGATCTCCAACTGTGACATCAGACTTGGCAAAACATTCCAGTCAGCGCATTCCAAATGTCAGCTGTCCGATGGGCCTATTTCCAGACATTCTAAGAGCGGTAATCTGCGTTTATGGTTACGTATTCCTCGGACATGTCAGTTGTAAGGATACTCCATTCTCCTTCGCCGCATTTTAGATCGAGAAGCACTTGGAATTCGCCTGCTTTCATTGCCGCGTGAGCTGGGCTTTCCCAGTCCTCGGAGACTAGAGTCCCGTTCTGGACCACTGGAACTCCTTCAATGGAGAGGTCAAGTTTTTCAGGGTCAAAGGCAACTCCAGCGCGGCCCGCGCTGCAGACTATTCTTCCCCAGTTGGGATCTTCGCCGTGAAAAGCGGTTTTCACCAACGGAGATTCGGCCACCTTTCTAGCCACTTGAGCTGCCTCTTCTTTGCTGGGGGCTCCGATCACCTTCACTTCAACGACTTTGGTTGCTCCTTCGCCATCTTGCACGATCTGACGAGCGAGACTCATGCAAGCCTTTTTCAGGGCAGAGCAAAAAGCATCGCAATCGGAACTTTTGTCACTGAGTTCCGGGGCGTCGGGTCGCCCTCCTGCCATCACGACGAGGGTATCATTCGTGCTGGTGTCGCCATCCACTGTAATGCAGTTGAAAGAAACCGAATTAGCTTCCACCAGACACTCTTTCAAAAAACCTGACCTCACCTTGATGTCCGTCACGATTGCGCAAAGCATTGTGGCCATGTCCGGCGATATCATTCCAGCTCCCTTTGCCATGCCCAGCATCTTGAAACGACCGGAGCCGGTCTCGCCGCCAAGCACGACTGTCTTGGGAACTGTGTCAGTGGTCATTATGGCTTTTGCCACGTCCATGAAGCTTCGTGTATCGAGACCTTCTACAAGGTCCGGTATGCGATCCAGCATGCGCTTCGTGGGTAGAGGATTTCCTATGACCCCGGTGGACATTGGGATGATGTGCTCCAGATCTATCTTTAACGCAACAGCGGCTTCTCCCATGAGTTCCAGAGCATCCAGCCTGCCTTTTTGACCTGTATATGCGTTGGCATTGCCTGAGTTGAGCAGTATTGCCTGACACAAGCCCGACTCAAGGTGTTTTCGCGTGATTTCCACCGGCGCCGCTGAAACCAGATTTGTTGTGGTTACACCTGCAGCGTGCGCTGGCACATCTGACACTATCAATCCGAAGTCCAGCCTATCGGTCCCGGCTTTTTTTTATTCCCGCTGGAACAGCGCTGAACCTGAAGCCGCTGATACTGTAATCGATTGCCATGGATGTCATTACCTCTAATAACCCGGTTCGTACACGCCTAATTTATGGAGATCCGAAAGAAGGTATTCTCTGCCTCGGAACACTATTCCCGTCATGCCAAAACGAACCGCCCCTTGAACGTTATCTTCACTGTCGTCAATGAAAACCGAAGTCGCAGGGTTTACTGCGAACATTTCAACGGCCTTGCGATAGTATTCCGCCGACGGTTTCATACAATTTAACTCGAATGACAGGGCTGCCCCTTTAAAAAATGACAGAATGGGCCACTTTGCCATTATGTGTCGCCAATGTGCTCGGCTGGTGTTAGATACTAGCCACACGTCATATTTGGATGACAATGACTCCGCCAGGTCCGCCATTCTATCGTCTAAAGTGAAAATATCACACCAGATAGACCGGAATTCTCTAACATCCACGTCTAGGGCTAGTTTTTCAGTCATAATCTCGTGGAACTTGGCAAAGTCTATGCGACCTTCCTCAAGAGCCACTGCAGCATCTGAAAACAAGGCCTCAAACGCTGGTCGATCGGTCTTAGACAGTCGCACTAGATCTTCCGGCAGATGCGCCGCAAGTCGCTCGAAGGAACGATCCCAATTCAAGGGAACCAATACGTTCCCAAGATCAAACATTATCTCAGTAATCATTGCACTACACCCACAATCGAGCCTGCATCGACAGAATCGACAAAATCGCACGGACTATTTAATAGTGATCGTGACTGCGAAAAATGTGCGATCGTGAAACGTCAGTATATCCCAAATGCCATTCCGGCTGCCAGAGTTTGTCCCAATTCCCTGCACTTTGCGAGGGCTTCTTCCAATGCAGCCCCGCGGCTCACAATGGGTTCCTGCACTCTTTTCAATTTAAACCCGGCTACGATACGTTCAATGCTCATCAAAGCGCCGCTGCCGTCATTGCCAGCACAAATCACAACCGAATATGACTTACCGGCCATCTTGTCGCGAACTTGTTCGTATGTGCGGTCAAACGTGTCCTTCAGTGCTCCAGACATGTATCCGAAATATTCGGGGCTGCAGATAACCAGGGCCCGGCAGTTAACCAGATCTTCGGCTGTTACGGCGAATGCGAGAAGCCTTTTCACACATATGCCCTTCTCTACGAGGGCACCCTCTTCAACTGCCTCTGCCAAAAGCTCCGTATTCCCCGACTGAGAGTGATACACTATGAGAAGCGTATTGTCGATGGAGGGAGTCGTTTCAGCCATTTTCAGGGGGCCCATTTTTCTAGATTGCAGGGCTGACCGGCTCGAGCACGGACATTCACGCGAGTTATCAAATGGTTAATCCCTGGCCATCACCGGCAACCTGCCCATCGCCATCTTCAGGCGTTCGCATTGAGATGGCCGTCAGGATTTCGTCTTCCATGCGCCTGATCAGCGGAGGGAAACTCTTGGAATCCTTTGCCGACACAGCTATTCCGTCATAGCTTATGCAGATGTTGTCGGCAGTCTCTGGATCCACAAGATCCATTTTGTTGAAGACCCTGATCATGGGAATTAGGTTCAGACTAAGTTTTACCAGCAAGCTTTCCACTGCTTTCATTTGAGCCTCGAATGCAGGGTTAGAGCAGTCGATCACATGGAGCAGTAGATCCGCATCGGCAAGTTCGTCCAGCGTTGCTGAGAATGCTGCCACTAATGTCTCCGGCAAATCCTGAAGAAATCCCACCGTGTCCGTGATGATAACTTCCGTTTCGCGCGGAAATCTCAGTCTTCGGCTCGTAGGATCGAGTGTAGCGAAGAGTTTGTCTTCAGCCAGAATGTTGGATTTGGTCAGGCTGTTTAATAGGGTCGATTTCCCCGCGTTCGTATAGCCTACGATAGAAATGACGGGAACATCGCGCCTGTTTCGGAGTTTCGCGGCGTAGGGCCCGGCGCCTCCCGAGCTGACGAATCTGTTTTTCCAGAAAATCTATCCTGCTGCGTATGCGTCTGCGATCTATTTCCAGCCTCGTTTCACCCGGACCACGTCCGCCAATCCCTCCTGTAAGCCTGGAAAGCGCATCGTCCTTATCAGCAAGTCGCGGCAATGCGTACTTCAATTGCGCAAGTTCAACCTGGATTTTGCCTTCTGACGATTTTGCCCGTTGAGCGAAGATGTCCAAAATCAGCTGGGACCTGTCGATCACTTTGAGTTCAGTGAAGTCGCCGATACTTCTAACTTGACTCGGACTTAGTTCAGTATCGAATACAATCAGCTCCGCACCTTTCTGAAGCGCATCGATGACTATGTCCCTCAGCTTTCCTTTGCCCACAACAAAATGAGGGTCAACGGAATCCCTTCTCTGGACGGCTTTTCCGACGACCTCGACGCCGCATGATTTGGCAAGTTCGTTCAATTCATTCAGGGACTCTTCTATCTGCCATTCTTTGCCGATTGCTCTTCCGATAAGATACGCGCGGTCAACGTATCCCCTTACGGAACGAGCAGACACCGACCTCTGTATTTCGTCTTCGAGCGATTTAATGAAGGGGGTAAATTCCAAGTCCAGCAATGAAGGCGGGGCAGGGTCCAATAACTGCCAAATTTCCCCGCGGGTTGTCCGGCAGCAAATGCGCCATGCGCACTACAGTGGGAAAGCCGCTTCCATCGACGCCGACTGACGCTAACAGATCGAGGCGCAGCAGAGCCAAATCAGTCAAGTCTTCTTCGGAAAGCGGCTCGTCCTTCAGGTGAGTATGAATGAGCCTCAATCCTCTGAGACGTCCTGCGCCAACCCTCCATCCGGGCAACTTGGGAATAAGGATGGATCTCGCGTCCCCCACTAATATCTTATAAATATTCCCCTGGCGATCGACAAGAATGCCCACCTGTCGGCGGATTTCAGCGGAAATCTCAGTCATGTAGCGTGCCAGCTCTTGAGTCAATACCCGGTTTGCGGGAATTCTCCTTAGAGCCAGCTTTTCGAGTCGAACCTTTTGAGACTGCTTGAGTCCGCGCACAGACCCGTAAACATCGTTCAATCCGGACCCACGACCGGCTTTGGATTTTGTCTCTCTCATGGAGTAAAACGTTCCTTCAGGTAATCCTCCTATCTTTTGGAGCGTGTTTAAAATCGGTCATAGCGGACGAATTGGCATCCCGCCACGTTTCTCTGAAATTCTTTCTCGGTCTAATAAAGGACTACGCTACAAAGATATTTTATTGTTTTTCGTTTTCCTCCGGCAATATTTTGACAATCGCGCAACGCTTCAGATCCAAGTATTTCTTCGCGACCCGCAGTACATCGTCGGAAGTAACGCCGGCTATCTTCTTGACGTACACAGCATCATAGTCATATCCCAAACCGTACAGAGTGTTCAACGCCTTATTTTCAGCTCTAGACCAAGAACTCTGCAGGGAGATCAAGTGATTGCCGATCAGGTTCGTGACCGATCTTTGAAGCTCCGCGCCATTTACTGGTTCGGCCTTTACTTTTTCAATTTCCCGGAAAAGGCCATCCAAAGCTGTCTTTGCCTTGGAAGGCTCAGTAGCCATGTACAGAGCGAAGACACCAGGTTCGAGGCCCGGCCTCACGAATGAAGTGACCGTATAAGCAAGGGACTCTTTATCCCGGAGCTGCAAGAAGAGACGCCCTCCCTGGCCGGCGAGAATGTTGTTAAGCACCTCCATGGGGTAGCGATCCTCGTCTGAAAAAGTAGTCCCTCGGAACCCAAGAGCCAGATGCGCCTTCGCCCTCGGAATTGTCACCACATTTTCCTGAACCTGCTTCAGAGGCTCCTCCGGTGGCACAACAGGGGCATCGAGTTGTTTGGCGGGGAGCTTCCCAAAAAGCTGTTCGATGCGAGCCATGGTCTTCTCGACGTTCAGATCTCCGACGCCGGTTATCACCGTATTGGATGGAACAGCGTACCTGCGATACGTCTGGTTCAACTCATCAGCCGTAAATCCCGCTACTGTCGTCAGGGTCCCTTCTTTGACGAACCCGTACGGATGATCTTTGAAGACAGTCGCATTTAGAATGTTCACGGTGTATTGGACAGGGCGATCCGGTTCGGTCTTAATCCGGTTCAGTATGAGACTCCGTTCGCGTTCCAGTTTGTCCGCCGGGAAAGCCGGGTCCGTGTAGAGTTGAGCCAGGAGTTCCAAACCTGCATCTAAGTGTCTGCTGAAGAAGCTTGCGGTAAACCCGAAGGAATCATACCCTGAAAACCCATTCAAACGGCCACCCATATCTTCAACTTTTCGAGCGATTTCGTCTTCAGTCATTTTGGACGTGCCTTTGTTGAGCATCTGGGAAATGAAATTCTCTATCCCTTCGGTTTCCTTAGTCTCGAATCGCTTTCCCCCCAGCATTGCGATTCTGAAGGACACCACCGGATTGGAATCGTCAGGCTGCAATACCACTTTCAAACCATTGGGCAAGGTCCTCACTACGTTAGCGACTTCTACACCAGTAGTGTGCGCTGCTTCTGCTTTGGCCGCCGCTCCGAATGGTCGGACGAGGTTTACGAGTTGGTCAATCTCGAAGTTCTCCGATTGGCCTTCAGGCATGAGCACGGAAATCGTCACGTTTGGAGAAACCATGTATTTCTTCGCCGCTGTCGTGATCTGTTCCGGAGTGACCATCTGATTCAATCTCAGATATTTCTCCTCGTAATTAGCGTCACCCAAATCGGCCGCAAAACTGCCAATGCTTCTGGCCATGCCTTGAACCGTTTCCCTGGCATAGATGTGCTGAGATTCAATATGAGTCTTTGCTCTTTCCAGTTCCTCAGTATCCGGTGGCTGTTTTTGAAGCAGAGCCAACTGTTCCATTACGCCCGAGGTAACCTGTTCAATGTTCTTAGCATCCAGAGTTGCGGAGATCACCAGGATACCAGGGTCTTTGGGAGTCAAGGCAAAGGCTGAAATTGAATTCACAAGCCCCTTTTCCTTTTTTAGTGTCTTCACAAGTCTTGAGCTGTCTCTGGCGCCCAGAATATCTGCAGTCAAATCAAGAGCATTAACATCGGGATTTTCCATGGATGGAATGTGAAATGCGATGTGCATCCTGGTCTCACGTGAATTGCGATCCCTGAGAACTGCGCTTCGGATGTCATTTTGAACGGGTTCGCTGGCCCGAGGAGGTCTGAAAAAGCCCACGGGTTTGAGGTCAGCCGTGTATTTTTCCAGATTAGTGCTCAATTCACTGGGTTTTACATCACCGACCACCACCAGAAACATATTCTCCGGGACGTACCACTTCTTTCGGAATTTGATTATATCGTCCCTGGTCATTTTCTCGACTGTCTCTTTATAGCCTATTACCGGATACTTATATGGCGCCTTTTCGTAAGCGGCATTAAATAGGAGTTTTGAAGCCTTTCTCTCCGGCCTCTCTTCCCCCTCGAGGATCTCTTCAAGTACCAACCTGTTTTTCCTTTTCCAGCTCTTGAGGGTCTATATTCGGCCTGAATACAGCGTCTGTGAGAATGTCCAACCCCTGCAAGACTGCGCTCGAAGGAACAGTCACGTGGAACACGGTCTCGTCCCAACTGGTGTAGGCGTTGATGTCACCGCCCAGGGTCTCTATTTCCGATGCTATTGTACCGACGCCCCGTTTCTCAGTTCCTTTAAATGCCATATGTTCAATTAGATGGCTTATGCCCAATTCTGACAGGTCTTCGTCAGCGCTGCCTACTTTCACCCATATTTGTATGGTTGCCACTTTTCTGGCGTGATCCTCTTTCACGAACACATCCAAACCATTTGGAAGAGTAAAATGTTTCAACTTGTCCTCCATAGCGTAGGCTTTGACAGGAATCATACAAAGAAATAAAAATCCTAGCATAAACACAATAATGTATTTCAATGTCGAGTCGCCAACCATTTATGATCTCCCTTTTAGATTTCAACGTACGCAGAATATACACCTGGTAAAAAAATGCGCAAGTATCAGGAATCTCCTCTCTTGAATGCTCTGCCCAGCTGTTGAAAATCTAGAATGCATCGTCGGAAATAATGATACAGCCATTCTTTGTGAATGTTCCAGACGTCAACTCTACGATTCTTGGGCCCAAGTAAAACATAATCAACGCGGGGCGTGGCCGGAAAGACTTATTTTGAGGTCCGAAATTTGTTTCGTTGCCTCCGGTTCAGGAAGCAGGCTCGAGAATTCCGCTATGTATGTTTCAGCCTGTTGTGCAAGAATTCCCTTCAAAGCTTCACGATGCTTTTGATCCACACGTTCACCGATCTCCCTGAGCACATCGAGCACCTTGAGGTTCAAAAGCCACTTCGGTATGAATGGCATTATGACAGTATTCAGAAGTGCATCCAGCAGAGTAAAACCGCCTCCCATGACTACTTCAGCGGTGATTATAAAAAGGGCCCACAACGTATACGAACCATAGAGCTTGAATTCGTCTTTCGCAGACAAACCGTCCTTAAAGCGAATGAATTCATCCTCAAGGAGATGCTCGATACCGGGAAAAATCCTTTCGTATCGCGAACGGATCTCATCCGAACCCAGTCTTGGCACATGATCTCTTGCCATTTTGCGGAGGTCTGCCAAAGCTTGGTCCGAAGCCAGAAGTTCTGCCACGCCGAGATCCAACGCAGCCGCCGCCGATTCCAAAGGCTTTAGCCGAACTACTGACCGTGTCTCTTCGAGGTCTTCGGTTCTTATGTCTCTTTCCGAGGGTGCGGAACTGTGCCGCGATTCACTGAAAAAGTCGGCTATTGTGCCGAAAATTTCCCTGACAGCTCTGCGCACAAGCATTCGAGGAATGAATAGAATGTCGTACTTTCGTAGAAGGTTCTGAAGCCTGTCACGGATCTGGTTCTCCACGTCATCCGTGACTATTGCGTCGAGCTGGGCATCCTTGTGGCTGACAACATCTGCCAGAATCATTCGGATTTTGTCGTTAACAGATTGAACCCTTTCAAACTGCACGTTTAACGTATTCTCGAAATCGTCCAGACTCGATAATGCTTGTGCATGAAGTCTTTTGAGTTCTTGGCGTCTTACTTGTGTCTCGCGTCCATCAGAACTCGGCCGGAGCAACTCAGCGAAATCAAAACGTTCGCGTAATCCAGGAATCAGTTCTGGAGAATGGCCCGAGCGCTCTACTTGAAGAGGTTGCGCTTCAAAACCGTGCTTGCCGGTCGAACGCACAAAATCATCGTAAGCACCTTGGGAAACGACTTTGTTCATGACGAACACCGTGTTTTTTTTCCATTCACGGGCCATCTGTGTGATGTTGAGACCGGCGAGATCCCCATATTTTTCTTGCGATGTCACAAAAAGCACTACGTCGCTAATTATGAAGAAATTTTCCGCAATGATCCGATTAGAAATCTGCACGCTGTCAAAATCGGGAGTGTCTACCAATATCGGTGAACGAGTAGCAATGTCCGAATTCACAACCAGTGTGGCGTCTGTCTGGTCTTCTTCGAGAAAAGGGCAGCTCTTGAGCTCTTCGGCCCAGGCTTCGTGCACAAGGACTACGGCCTTTAGCGTACAAGGCCTTCGGGTCCCTACATTGCTGATAGTGCGACCCGCAAGAGAATTGAACAAAGTGCTTTTTCCGGTCCCAGTCCCTCCCATCAGGCAGACTATTTGCGGAAAGTCCGCACTCAACAGGGATTTCCACAAGAAAGCTTTCACGAGACGTTCAGCCTGAAAACGCTTTCTTTCAAGCATATCATATTCATTCAGGCGGCTATCGAACTCCACGTGGAGTATGTCCGCATCGGTGGTCAATTCCTATTCCTTTCTTGTGAATTGAGTCCGATTATAACAGCGAATCAAGTGATTTGGAAAAGATTGTGGGTTGAACCGCAGCCAAATGAGGCTTCTTCCAGTCAGAGCCCGGGAGCTGTGAGGGTTGAAGGCGGAGAGACCTATAGGCAAACTTGACGGCCAATGCCTCTGGTTTTTTCGTTCCCAGGCTCTGCCTGGGAATGCCTGACTTGGAGGCTCTTCTCCACTATAATGTGCAATAACAGCCACTTGGCCGGGCAGAGCCCGGCAGGTATGGATTCCCCGGAGGAGCCTGGGGACCAGGACTCTGACTTTCGTGGCACTATGTAGGCCCTGGTTGGACTTTTGAGATAGTTTCTTCCTGCCTGCCATTCCCAAAAGGCGAATAATGACAGGCGGGAAACCCTGCCCCAAGGCTTGCCTAAATCCCTGGATCCCACCTCTGACTGAATAGTCACTTCGAACACACTCTTTGACTAGAGTAGCGAGATTGGGTATTCTAAAAGTTCAAGAACATCAAAGTGAATTCAAAATTAGATGACGTAATGCTGCCGATCTGCCAAGTCCCCGCTCTGACATCCCGGTCGGCCACTTTTTGAATTCGTCTGTTCAGTATGATTAGGAAGAAGGAAATGAGCTCATCTTCGCGTCAGTTGGTCGTGGTTATTGTTCTGTCAATGCTGGCCTTGATTGCCGGAGGAGCCTGGTTTTACTGGGACCAGCAGCAGCACGTCAGGGGAGATGTTGAAAAAGGGCTCCAGGCTATAGCGGAACTGAAGGTGAACCAGATAGCTGGCTGGAGATCCGAGCATCTCAGGGATGCCACGATGGTCACGGAAAGCCCCTTCTTCGCGGACGCTGTAGCGCTGTTGATACAGGACCCGCAGGCCGGGATTACCCAAAAGCTGGTCTCCAGCTTGCGCTCAATTCAAGAGCATTATCAGTACAGGGATGTAACGGTTGTGGACCCTAAAGGGCAAGTGCGCCTCAGCCTCAGTAGCAGTCTTGGGTCGCTTCACGACGAGGCAGCGCACTCTGTGACCGTAGCACTGAAGGAACGGCGGCCAGTGATCACCGATCTGCACGTCGGACCAGCTGATATACCACCACACGTAGATCTGATAGCGCCTTTGTTCTCAAGCGACGAGAAAATGGGTTCGCCGGTAGGTGCTGTGGTCTTTCAAATTGACGCCAGGCAGTTTCTTTATCAATTGATTCAGTCCTGGCCCACGCCCAGTCGAAGTGCAGAAACCCTTCTGGTGCGGCGGGATGGAGACGCTGTCCTGTATCTCAACGAACTACGTCACATGCGAGACACAGAGCTCAAGTTGCGAATTCCCCTGAGCAGTAAGGATATTCCCGCAGTGATGGCTGTCCTGGGCAGGGAAGGTGTCGTTCGAGGGACAGACTATCGCGGGGTTGATGTGCTGTCAGCATTGAAAGCTGTACCGAATTCACCCTGGTTCATGGTTGCTAAGATGGATGCGGAGGAAGCTTTTGCCGATTGGCAAAGGAGGTCCTTCCTCATCATGGCGTTCTTCCTGGCTGTCATAACCTCCCTCATGGCCGCTGTAGGAGTTGTCTGGCAGGCCACAGCCAAAGCCAACTACCGGACGCTCTACGAGACGGAGGCAGCACTACGGAGGAGCGAAGAAGGTTACCGCGTTACCCTGATGAGCGTGGGGGACGGGACTATAGTTACTGACCACGAAGGACGAGTGGAGATGCTAAACCCGGTGGCTGAAGTTCTCACTGGCTGGAGCCGTCAGGAAGCACATGGTAGGCCACTGGAAGAAGTCTTCCCTATAGTCAACGAAGAAACACGCCAGCCTGTCAGAACCCGGTGGAAAGAGTCCTGAGAGAAGGTCACTGTCGTAGGGCTGGCCAACCATACAGTGCTGATTGCCCGGAACGGAACCGAGAGCCCTGTCGCCGATAGCTGCGCGCCCATACACGATGAAAATGGCGTCATCACCGGCGCAGTGCTTGTGTTTCGTGATCAAACCGAGGAACGTGCAAAACAAAAAGAACTCAGCGAAAGCGTGGCTAGCTTGAAAAGATCTCAAGCAATCGCGCATTTGGGTAGCTGGGAACTCGATTTAGTCAATAATATCCTGACTTGGTCAGATGAAGTTTATAGGATTTTCGGCTTACAGCCCCAGGAATTCAAGGCAACTTATGAGGCGTTCCTCGAAGCTGTGCATCCAGATGATCGCAAAGCTGTAAACGAAGCGTATTCAGGGTCGCTTCGGGATGGTAAAGACACCTACGAAATCGAACACAGAGTGGTTTGTAAATCTACAGGAGAAATAAGATACGTTCACGAAAAATGTGATCATGTAAGGAATGAATCAGGCGAAATAATCGGGTCACTTGGCATGGTGCACGACATCACAGAGCGCAAGTGGGCGGAAGAGGCGCTGCGGGAAGCGAAAGATAATCTGGAAGTCCGTGTGAAAGAGAGAACAGCGGAGTTGGAAAAAGCCAAGGAGACCGTGACAGCACAACGGCAGCGGTTAAATGATGTCATGGAAACGCTCCCGGCGTACTTGGTACTGCTTACACCGGACTACCATGTGCCCTTTGCCAACCGCTTCTTCCAGGAGCGCTTCGGCGAATCCAACGGAAGGCGTTGTTTTGAGTATCTGTTCAACCGCACCGAGCCTTGCGAAATTTGTGACACCTATACCGTTCTGAAAACGATGGCGCCGCACCGATGGGAGTGGACCGGCCCGGACGGACGCAATTACGATGTCCACGACTTCCCCTTTACCGACGCGGACGGCTCGCCACTCATCCTGGAGATGGGGATTGATGTTACAGAGCGCAAGCAGGCGGAAGATGCCCTGAAACAGACACTTGCCGATCTGACCAGTTCGAATGCCGACCTTGAACACTTCGCTTATGTCGCATCCCACGATCTGCAGGAACCGCTACGGAGTGTCGCAAGTGCTCTGCAGATGCTTGAGAAGAAGCATAAAGGCACATTGGGAAAAGATTCCGATCAGTTGATTTATTATGCTGTGGATTCAGCAAAAAAAATGAAGGCGCTCATCAGTGATCTGCTCATTTACTCACGTCTGAGTACTCGAGGACAACCTTTTGGAAAGGTCAACGTGCAAGAAGTGGTAAGTCAGACAATCCTCAATCTTAAGAACCTAATAGAAGAAAAGGAGGTGGAGATTACTCTCGACCAACTGCCGACAGTACGGGCTGATTCCAGCCAGCTACTGCAAGTCTTTCAGAACTTGATAGGAAACGCAGTCAAATTTGGACCCGCCGAATTGGCAAGGGTTCATGTGTCAGCACAAAAACAAGGGACCGAATGGATTTTCTCAGTGCAAGACAACGGAATTGGAATCAAATCGGAATATTTTGATCGTATTTTCGTAATTTTTCAGCAATTAAATAAAAAAGGATCTTTCCATGGAACTGGTATGGGATTGGCGATAGTCAAGAAAATTGTCGAGCGCCATAGAGGGCGGGTTTGGGTGGAATCTGAAGTTGGGGTGGGTTCCAAATTTTGTTTTACTATACCCGACGGAGCGTACGCATGACAGAGCAGGATAGACATCTCCAAATTTTGTTGGTGGAAGATAATCCCTTGGATGTCCTCATGACAAGACAAGCTTTGCAGGACTGGGAAATTAAGAACTGTTTGTATGTGGTAACGAACGGTAACGAGGCCTTGGATTTCTTGTACAGCCAAGGCGATTACGTGGGGTCGTCTCGACCTGATTTGGTATTTTTGGATCTGAATATTCCCCAAAGGAGCGGCAAAGAAGTCCTCACAGCGATCAAACAAGACCCTGTTCTCGAGAACATCGCCGTGGTAGTCGCGACCACGTCTGATTCACCAAACGATAGGCAAACATGTCATGAGCTCGGGGCAGACCTTTTTATCACCAAACCGCTCGATCTTGACGCATATATTGGGGCAATAAACTCCATTCAAGATTTTTGGTTTGATAGTCGCTGCGCCTTTACTGGTCTCAAGTAAATCGAAGAAGCTGCCATTCCTGGTTGGGCTTTCGGGCAGTGTTTTGAAAAGAAATATGTGTGCTCCGGTTTCAGTTCACTTGATTCTCGATCACCCGCCGCACCACTGGAGGGATAAAGATTCCTTCTAAATTAAGTCTATTTAGTGATTTGGCAAGAATCGTGATTTTCCGGCGAGGAGAATCCTTCCTGTTTATGAGGATCATTTGTTTGTCTGCAACCCTGCAAAAACCTCCTTCGCTTCTGATACCGTTTATCCCAAGGTTTTCATAACGTAATTCTATGCCCAGTCGGACCGCAATATTTTCAAGATGCTCCAAAAGCGTCAATTCGTTCATCGAGCCATGCCTCCATTTGCATGAAGAGGCGCTTAGCCCTTAATCGTCGTATTGTCAAGAAGAAAATCCGCTGCAAACGCGCTGCATCCATAAGATTTTATTTTAGCCCGAAGATAAATCTGAATTTCTGTTGACAAATCGCCAGAGTATAGATAAAGTTGTGCATCTTTAGTGTATTTAGGTTTTCCTAATATTTTCACATGGTAGGAGGTTGTGATGACCAAAGCAGAAGTAGTCAGCCGAATGGCCGAACAGGCCGGTATTTCCAAGAAAGCAGCAGCGAATGCCCTAAGTGCTCTGGTGGGAGCGGTGCACGAGTCCTTGAAAAAGAAGGACGGTAAGATTCGAATCTCCGAACTGGGGACTTTCAAGGTCATAAAAAAGAAAGCCCGCAACGGAGTCAACCCGCAGACTCGTGAAAAAATCAAAATCGCCGCGGGCAAAGTCCCTCGATTTACAGCCTCAAAGGCACTCAGAGACGCGGTCAAGAAGGCCAAGTAGACAGATAGGAATTCAACATGAATAAGTCAGATCTTATTGCGGCCTTGGCCAAAGAGTCGGAGCTTCCACTGAGGAAGGCCGAGGAAATAGTCAACTTGGTTTTCGATACAATGTCTGCCGCTCTTATCGATGGGGATCGGATCGAAATTCGCGGGTTCGGTTCTTTCATGGTCAAAGAATACGAAGGCTATACAGGAAGAAACCCCAAGACGGGTGATAGAATAGCTGTCAATGAAAAGAGATTGCCTTTTTTTAAGACAGGTAAAGAATTGCGCGAAAACGTGGATGAACAGCAATGATCCGGACTCGGTCCCTAAGGTGAGCATTCAGCGATCGCTGCCGGCGGTCAAAATGAATGCTCACTTCTCTCCTTAGATTCTTAAACACCCTATTGATTCCTGACGCCTCAGTATTTATGATGCTTCTTCAGAAGGAATTACTCCGCGAGTTGAGCGGATGCAATATCAGCTATTGCTGGGGAATGACCTGTGCATCTGTACGACGACATAAATCAGATCGCTGAAATACTCTTCGAAGAAGGATACCTCGACGACAATGGACTGGTCCGTCTACAAGAAGCGGAGCTATACGTCAAGGATAGGCTTGCCCAGGAGCGCGGCAGACAGGTCAGGGAGTCCGTGCCCCACGCACATCAGATTACCGCACTGGAAATCATCGCGCAGATGAAACTTACGGGTCCGAAAGGCGCCCTGGAGGAGCCTGCTCTCGTAGAGGCGCTCGCACGGTACATGGGGTATCCCTTCATGCGACTGGAGTCCCTTGAACTGGACCCGGATTTCGTTACACGCACACTACCCCAAAAATTCTCGGACAGGTTCCTTCTAATCCCAATTCAGGAACTAAATGGCAAACTCAGAATAGCGATATTCGATCCAACCCAGAAAGAGGTACTGGAAGATGTCGCTCGAGTGACGGGAAAAGACCTGGACATCATAATATGCCCCAAGCCCGATATTATGAAAATCATTTTGGAATTCCACGGGTTCCGGGGTTCGATCAAAGCTGCTGCTGAAACGCATGTCAAGTATTTCAAAGAATTGTCCGACTTGGAGAGGCTCTCCGAAATCAAGAGCCTGGAAGAAATCTCCCATACTGACAGAAATATCCGCACCGCGGTAGACGCCATGTTCAGGAGGTCTTTATCACTCAGGGCGAGCGACATCCACATTGAGCCCAAACGCACGAAAAGTCTCATAAGAATGCGAATAGACGGCATGCTGCACGATGTGGACTGGATTCCCAGCGGCTTGCATCAGGCTTTTACTTCGCGCATAAAGGCGATGTCTCAAATGGATATCGCGGAAAAACGCAGGCCTCAGGACGGCCGAATAAAACTCGACACGAAAAATTACGAAGTAGAGGTTCGAGTTTCCACTGTACCAACGGCTTTCGGGGAAAAGACCGTGTGCAGAATACAGGACCCGGAGCTTCTGTTCATGGATTTGGAGGATCTGGGGTTCAATCCTTTCGACCTTACCACCTTCCAGGGCCTGGTGAACAAACCCTTCGGGATAATCCTCGTTACCGGTCCAACTGGCTCAGGTAAGACTACTACTCTGTACTCCTCAATGAAAATCCTGGCCACAGCGGAAAGGAATATCACCACCGTAGAAGATCCGGTGGAAATGGTGTATGAGCGCTTCAACCAGATCTCTGTGAATCCTGCTGTCAGCATGCTCCACAATCCCGAGGAAAAAATGACCTTCGGCCCAATGCTGCGGCATGTGATGAGACAGGACCCGGACGTGATTATGATCGGCGAGATCAGGGATGAAGAAACCGCTTCACTTGCTGTTCAGGCCGCTTTGACGGGACATCTTGTTTTCACGACGCTACATACAAATGATGCCTTGAGCGCAATCAACCGAATGCTGGACCTGAAAGTCCCGAGCTTTCTTCTGGCGAGCACTGTGGTAGGCATGCTGGCTCAAAGACTTATTCGGAAGGTTTGCCCTTATTGCCGTCAGGATTATTCCATCAGCATCAAGGACCTCAACAAGCGCGGATTCAACTTTGAGGGGCCGGAAAAAATTATTCTGAAACGGGGTACTGGATGTCATGAATGTAGAGACACGGGATATTTCAAGAGGGAGAGTGTCTACGAAGTAGTAGCAGTAGATGACGATGTGGCAAAACTAATCGTAGACGAGCCTGAAATGTTAGCACTGAAAGAGATGGTACGAAAAAAGAAATTCAATACCCTATGGGAAAACGCCATTCGGAAAATGCTTCATGGGATAACAACCCCCGAGGAGGTCTTACGAGTGGCCCAGGCTGACCCACATTTCAAAGAACCTATACATCTGCGCAAGACCGTAGGCTGGGAGCAGTAGGTATTTCCACTCATGCCTGATCATCTCATTCGCCTGAGGCCCTTCGATCATGGAGAATTTAAGATCAAGAAAACATCATGGATGCTTCATATAGTTCTGTTCCTGGTGACGGTAGGGACCACCACTATTGCAGGCGCTGCTATTTTTGTGAACAAGCCGTTCGAAGGCTGGTTACTTTTTGTATTGCGTGGCTTTGCTTTTTCACTTCCTTTGATGTCAATACTCCTCGTTCATGAGATGGGCCATTATCTCGTGGGGAGAAGGCGTCGGCTGGACGTTACGCCGCCATATTTTATCCCTGCGATTCCACCTCTAGGTACTTTTGGTGCATTCATAAAAATCCGATCTGCTATCACCAATTTGAGGGTTTTAGTAGAAATCGGAGCGTCCGGCCCAATAGCTGGCGCGACATTGGCGGTTCCTCTTCTCTTCGGGGGGCTTTGTTATTCTGAACTTCGCCCAGAGATTCCGTCAAGCGGATCGGGCTTTTCGTTTGGGTCTTCGCTGATTCTGGAGTTGATGTGTCTTCTTAGATTCGGCGAGTTTTCGTCAAATGTCACCATTATCTTGCACCCTACGGCCGTAGCTGCTTGGTTCGGGCTTTTTGTCACTGCGATGAATTTGCTTCCCATCGGGCAGTTGGACGGAGGCCACGTCATCTATGCTTTATTTGGACCGCGGCAAGCTCGGACCATATCTTTTGTCGTGTTCTGTTGTTTGATACCTATGGGAATCTTTCTTTGGCCCGGCTGGCTAATATTTGGGCTCCTAGTGTTATTCCTGGGGTTGAGGCATCCCCCTCCACTGGATGTGTACACGCCACTGGATCGTACAGGTAAAATGGTGGGCTGGACTGCGGTGATATTGTTTATTTTAACTTTTATTCCTATTCCGGTAAGTATACTCGAATAGCCGAGCATCGATCTGACGATTTTCAAGGACTCGTGAACATTGACATCGATGGGGACTTGAGCTATTTTCGACTTTGTTCTAGCTCAAGCGCCGGGGTAGCTCAGAGGCCAGAGCAGATGATTCGTAATCATCAGGTCGTGGGTTCGACTCCCATCCCCGGCTCCAGAGATTAGTTAGATATTCCGACTAGTTGCTTGACCGGCTCGGGGCGGAATTTCTTTTCAGTATAACCAGTGCGGGACTTTTGCGGGACTGCTCTTCGCAAACCGTGTTGGCCGCGAAGATAAGATTGGCTATTTCGGCCATAGAATAATGGGTTGTGATCCGGCCGGATTTGTGACCCAACAAATCTTGCCGATCCTCGAAAGAAACCCCTGCTGACCGTAATCTCCGCCCAAATGTGTGTTTCAAATCATGGACTCGGACCTGTTTTAGGCCAACTTATTCCCTTCCATTTTTCCATGCCCGATTGTTCATATTCCGTAATGGCTTGCCCCGATAGCTGAAAACATATTCAGGATGAATGCCACGCATTTCCTCGATGACTGCATTGGCAACTCGGTTAAGCACGACCAGTCTGTCTTCAAAATTTTTGACCACATCGTCCGGGATTATGAAGACACTGGCATTGAGTTCAGGAACCGGGACTTCCCATTCCCAGCGCAGACCACACACCTCTTGCTCCCTACAGCCGGTGTTCACCGCCAAAAGAGCCATCTTGGCAAGGTATTTGGGAAGCGAGCCAAATAGCTTTGATTGCTCTTCCCAAGACAGCGGATAGGGACTTCGTTTGTCGCCATCTCCAAAGAGTTTGATCTTGGGAGCTGAAGCCAGCCAAGTCATGCCATGCTCCGACAAAGAAACGAGGAATTTGGCTCCACTGATGCTCAACCCTAACGGAAAGGCCGATTCGTCGGCTATGTGGCTGCCAACAGCCAAAGAGAAGCTAGGCTGATGTTAAATTTTTCCGGTTTTTCCGAAACTATGATATGAGGCAGGCGTAGGTTGGTTGTTAAGAAAAGGAACCAGAACTGTGAGCATTCGTCAGCGAATCTTTCAGGAGAGAGCTATCTTGGTGCTCGTATTGTTCCTCGGGCTTCTGCTTCTCGACCCGCTGATACCCGGCTCCGTCACCAATCTCTTTTTCGCCGCAATCGGCGTGGTCGGGGCTTGGCTTATGACTGACAGAGGGAGCCTTTCTCGAAAAGTCATAGGTGTGTCCTCATCGGCTGTAGTCATTGCCATAGCATTGGGAAAGCTGCTTCCCGCGGCCATGGTCGGACCCACACGCATGTACGGACCGGCCTTCTCATTTTAACATTCACACTTGTGTTGTATGCATGCTGTGGTGCTTTGATGCTCTCGGCCATCCTAAAGGCCCGTGAAGTCACTCATCAGCTGATCATTTCAGCCGTGAACCTTTATATAATACTGGGGATGTTTTACGCTCATATTTACACAATACTCCACTGGTTTCATCCGGAATCGTTCGCCTTGCAGGTTCAAGAGCGAGAGTCGGCGTCACATTTCATATATTTTAGTTTCGTCACTCTGGCTACCCTTGGATATGGGGATATCACGCCGAAGACAGAGTTCGCCCAAAGGCTCGCTATTACAGAGGCGATCATGGGACAGTTTTACGGATCGCTAGTGGTAGCTTACCTCCTAAGCGTTTACATCGGCCACCGGATTAGTGTTCGTGACTCCGAGTCCACCCACAAGAGAGGTTCGGACAATTCAGCTTAGAATCTGTGACACGAGAGTAATTGCAGATTGGAAAATCGTATGATTGACTATCCGACCATCATTTTCGCTGCCCTATTGACATTCCTGTACGGTCTGGTCTCCCGTGTGTCCGAGAAATCCCCAATAACTGCGCCAATGGTCTTTGCCGGAATCGGTATACTGGCCAGTCCCATGGCTCTCAATTTGGTGGATGTCAAGCCCGGCGCCACTCTTGTGAAGCTGATCGCCGAAATCACCCTCGTGATCATATTGTTCGTGGACGCCTCGACCGTGAATCTTCGGACATTGAAGATGCAGCGAGGAATACCGGTCCGGTTGCTTGGTATAGGGCTGCCGTTGACTATGGCGCTGGGTTTCGTGGTAGCGGCCGTGCTGGTCAACGATCAAAACTTGTGGCTTGCTGCACTAGTGGCTCTTATCCTTTCTCCAACCGACGCTGCCCTCGGCCAAGCGGTCGTGACCAGCGAACGCCTCCCGGAGACAATGCGGCAGGCTATCAACGTGGAAAGCGGGCTCAACGACGGCATCGCTTTAGCTCCCATCCTGATGTGTATCGCTGCCCTTTCCGGGGGAGCGCACACCGTGAGTGGTTCGGATTCATGGCTGGTCTTTGTGTCGCGGCAGCTTACTTTGGGCCCGGTTGCCGGAATCCTCGTCGGATGGGGCGGAGGAAGGTTGGTGGAGCAGGCATCACAGCGAGGCTGGATGCAGCCGACCTTCCAGCGACTAACCGCCGGATCGCTCGCTGTAATTGCTTACACTTTTGCCGAGCAGTTTCACGGAAACGGTTTTATAGCGGCTTATTTCGCAGGTCTCTTTCTCAGTACCCAGACACACGAAGTGCGCCAGCGGATTCATGAGTTTGGCGAGGCGGAAGGTCAGCAGATGGCTCTCTTCGTTTTTTCGCTCTTTGGACTGGCCATGGTTCCAGCGATGGTTGGTTATTGGGACCTCCGGGCTTTTTGCTATGCCATCTTGAGTCTAACCGTTATCCGTATGATTCCTGTTGCCTTATGCCTTCGCGGCGCAGGCCTCGATAGGCCAGCGGTTTGGATGATAGCGTGGTTTGGCCCGCGCGGCATCGCCTCCGTTCTGTATGCACTTATGGCAGTAGGCAAACTTGGCGTTACCGGATACGAAAGAGAATTCGCCGTGATAACCCTGACCGTACTGCTGAGCATCTTCCTGCACGGCGTATCGGCTGTTCCTCTCACTCTCTTGTACTCCCGCTCTCGTTCAAACTAAATGGCACTCACAAAACGGAAGTTTTCTCAAGAACGCCACACAACTCCCTTGAATTTTCTGCAGCAACTTGCTCCCCACCTCCGGAGCAATCCAAGAAATCTCTTGGAAACCATTTGGACACTACGAGACACCCCGTCGTTAATGTGATTTTGCAGGGATATAATGTATCGGGTTTGCTGCGCGGGCAAGAAACGAAAGCCCATTTGTTTGGGATTTTGGCTCAGAAAGTATTCAGCGCGTTTGAGAGGATCGTGTCAAAAGTTAGGAGCTCTAGGCGAGCATTTCCCCACGCTGGCTATATAATAAATACATTCCCGCGATGTCCGCGGCTATCTTGAAGGAGAGTCATAATGAGCAAAGTGTGGTTTGTTATGGAGGCCAGCTGCGGGAATCGATGTCGGCATCTTGCGGTCATGAAGACCTGTCCGAGTTTACGAATGGCATCTTCTGACGAACACGCAAAGCGTTGTCATCTCAATTCCTACGACAGCACCAGTTGCCATAGGAGGCATCCAACCATTAGGCACTGAATCGAAAGGAGGACGGAAATGAAACTGCTCGCCGCCGCCGGTTTTAGAAACGTTTACACCATCATCGATGGAGTGGAAGGCGACAAGGTAACTGATCCCGAAAGCGTCTTTTACGGGAAGAGGATGAGGAACGGCTGGAAGAACTCGGCCCCCTGGGTCTATGACATTGATCCCGAGAAGATCATCCTTGAAGAAGGCGCGTCTAAGCAAACACAATAGTGGAGCGTTCAGAGTGTATCGGATGTGGAGTGTGCGTGATTGGATGTCCAGCCGATGCTATCTAGCTGGCGCCGGTATCTGCCAGAGGAGTGGTTTCATAATCCCTCCAGTATCGCGGAATGGGAAGATATGCGCCTGAAGAATATTACAGCAGATAAGTAACGCTGTGGCCCGAAAACCGCAGTTGTAAAATGACTTCGGTACTGCAAATCACCATAATTTAGACGTCCGGGCCTAATTTACAAAAAAACAGCCATCACCGCCGGTCCGATGATGAGCAACGGAATAAACGGAGAAAGAAAAGATGACTGAGAAAGAAAAAGACCAAAGCGGTGAGCCAACCGCTTGCTTTCCCGGAGATCTCTCAAAGATCTCAAAGCCAGTAATTTTAAGAAAGGATCAAGTTATGTCTACAGAAAGAGTTTCCACCACGGTACCGTTGAATTGGAAAGAGGTATGGTACACCAACTGCCCGATGGTGTCGGCCAACAACGTCGACCAGGAGTTGGGCTGGTGCCGCGAGGAGTTCAAGAAGATCGGCGTCGAGTACGCCTACTTCCGCCACGCACCCGAGAACAACTGGTACCCCCACTACATCCACAACCTCGACAACCTGATCCGCTTCGGTGGCCTGTATCCCCCGATCCAAGTCCACGCCGACCTCCGACGCACCGTGCTGCTGGGGGCGACGTGGGTCTACGAGGGCGGGGTGATGCAGGTGCGCGCACGCGACAAGATCTTCAAGATTCAGGATCTGAAAGGCAAGAAGATCGGCCTCACCAAGAGCCTCAACACCATCAAAAACGACTGGTGGCGCGTCCAGGAACATATGGGCATCGATAAAATGCTGATGCTGCACGACATGACCATGGACGATGTGGAGATCGTCGAATTCCCGTACGCGGACGACTGGTACGACAAGCCCGAGATGCTGGTCCCGCCGATGAACAACCCGTCTGAGCTGTGGCTGCGCCGTGACCACAAGCACGACTATGCCTTCCGACCAATGGAGAAAGCACTACTCGCGGGTACCGTCGATGCCATGTACAACCAGATGGGACAATTAGGACAGCTCTCGGAGGCTACGGCCGAAATCAAGTCCATCTTCGACCTGTCCAAGCTCCCGGACTGGACGCTTCAGGTGGCCAACACCCCCGCCATCATCACCTGCACCAAAGAGATGGCTGATGAGCACCCCGAGTTGGTCATCGCATACATGAAGGCCATGGTCAAGGTGGGGCGCTGGGCCAACGAGCACAAGCGCGCCGCGGCCGTTATCCTCAACCGGCAGACGTTCTATCTGGATGCCGATCACACCTACGAGGGCATCAAGCACGTCGACATGGTTCCGAGCCTGAGCGCGCAGAACCTGGAATGCGTCAAGATCGGCAAGGACTTCATGTTCAAGAACGGCTACATCAAGAACGACTTCGATGTGGACGAGTGGGCGCGGCCGGAGTTTCTGGAAAAGGCGGCGATGGAAGTGCTCAAGGAGGAATGGCAGAGAAAGAGCTGGAGCAAGCTTCCTGAAGGAGGCGGGCTGGAGGTGGAAGGCACGCGGCTCGGGTAGTCGGGAGAAAGCTCAACTGAAGGCGTGCGCTGAAGGGAATCTCGCTAAGAAGTAAAGATGCCCTAACACCCGACCCGCCGTACGGCACCGGAGCTTCTTCAATTTCAGAGGGACTTTCATTTTTTTTGGCCCAATACTTCCCGTTGGTTCCGGCTCGGCAGTGTTAGGAAGTTGGCGTGAAGCTTAGGCAAGCAGTGAAAGAAGGACATTATGAAAAGAGACAAAGAAGGAACCGAATTAATTTCTCGTCGGGGCATGGTTGCGGGATCGGCTATTTTCCTTTTAGGAGCGGTGGGGGGTCGAATCAGTAATGCTCATGCTGCTTCCGCAGCGGTGCCAGCAGCGGAAAGTGCACCGCCCTTGCCATGGCCGTGGGTAAAGCTAGACCCTATGGAAGCAGGCAGGCGGGCCTATCGCAGCTACCTCGAAAAGAAAGGCTGAGGGAATGGCACTTGGCTGGGGTACTCCAGCCTTTTGAAAGAGAAAGTCGGTTACCCGTGGACAACCCTGCCTGATTACATGTTCGCTCATGCCGGACAAGGGTACGCCGGTCATGGCACGCTTTGCGGAGCCCTGGGGGTCAGCTCGTGCCTCATAAACCTCGTTATCTACGATAAGGATGACAGCTATAAGGCCGTGATCGACCGAATGATGTGGTGGTATGCGGGAATGAAATTCCCGACGGAACGGTTCGACGATATCTCGGAGTTCCCCAAGCAGATCAAGGTTCAAGCGATGACTCCCCTCTGCCACTCATCGGTTTCGAAATGGACGTTGGCCGCCGGAGAAGAGGTTACTTCCAAACAGAAATACGAACGATGCGCCAAGGTAGCGGGAGAGGTCGTCTATACCGTGGTCCATTATCTCAATGAATATTTTGACGGGAAATGGAAGCCTGCGAAATGGGAGCCGTCTAAAGAGATCGCCCACTGTGTTAAGTGTCATGGTCCGGAAGACAATTTTCCGCGATACGAAGATGGCATGAACCACCAACAGGGTCACATGGAATGTCTCCTCTGTCATAAAGACCATACCAAGAATGGCGACAAATAGGAGACCGAAAGAGACGTTATCAAGAAATGAGCGGACTTCTAGGCGTAATAATGCCCATCTTAGCACTGCTTCATACCAGTTCGCTCAAGTCAAAGAATCTTTTTTCATTGGTGTATAGGAGAAATGGCCTATGATGAGATCATCCGCTTGGTACAAGCATCAGAGCGGGTTTGCAGGAACGATTGGTGCAAATCTGGTGCAGTGACAATCCTGAGACGAAAAATCCCGCTGCGTGTCGCAGGTAACACAGCGGGATGATGTATCTTTTTTGGCTCCCCGAGTAGGACTCGAACCTACAACCTAGTGGTTAACAGCCACCCGCTCTGCCGATTGAGCTATCGGGGAACAGCATCGGACAACATGGCGTCCACGGATTCCCGCAACGCCGAATCCCTATAATTGCTCAGTGCGCGGTTTTTGTCAATCCATAATTTCGACTATCCGCCACTGTGCTTCGTTTGCAGGCGATCTCATCCTCCTGAAGCTATCCAGCTTCGTATGGCCGGCAACTCATCCGTCTCCCATTGATCGGATATTCTAAGAGCAACAAAATATTCAAACAATTCATCCACTAATTGCATACCCTCATCAATAAGATACGCCTTTTCCAGGAAAGCTCCCTCTGCCCCTTCCTCTGGGTCCGCTTCGGCCGATGGCAAAATCGGAGGCGTCCTGAATGAGCCAAACGAAAACCAAGTTCCCTTCAGCACCAGCGTGAAATCATTCTCTCCGGCTCGCAACGAAATCCGTGCTTCTTCTATCTTTTTGCCTTCTTTGAGCGCGGCCAAGCCTTCTCGCAATTCCGAGTGCTCACCCTTAACAGTAACAATTTGCGGTGTCTCCGCTTCAGACATGTCCAGAGTCATGCGATCCATAAAAATCGTTTCAACTACACGCTTTCCAGGAATTTCTATTCTCCCGCCGGTTCGGTCCGACTTGAACCAAAGCCAGGTTAGAAACTCACGGCCCAAAAAGGCCTTTTCACGAAGTATGTCCAGAAAATCCATTGTCATTCTTTCAAGTTATCCAGCTATGGCGCCATGGAGCACGGTTTGAGTTTTTCCAGAATTTGCTTTTCAAGTCTTCCTTCCAGCAATTCTTCAGCACGAATATAGGCCAAGAGGGGAATAAGCGTCAGGCCGAAACATTTCTTAAAATGGGCTTCAAGGCGTTCCCTGGGCTTGACCGAATGAGATCCGAAATACACCACCGCTTTGGAAGTATCCCAAATCAGGTCGAAAACCTGGATCGAAGGAAAAGTCTGTTTCTTCAAAGATTCTTTCACGCGTTCCTTGAGTTCTCGGCGTTGAGCGGAAGAAAGGCGCTGCTGTCCAGACTGCTCAAGCAGCTTTTTGGTCTCTTGTTTAACATGAATTTCCAGAATTCTGGGCGGCACTCGGACAGCGTCCATCCGTAAACTGAGCGCAATATAATTGCCTCGGACATAAGAAGCGCCAGCTAATTGGGTGTCGGTAAAATCCTCCATCGATACCCAACCCATGCCCAACTCATCGCCAGGTGAATCAATTTCCCTGAACGAGCCCTTCCTGATTCCTTCATCCACTGCATCCCAAAAAGAACCGTCCGTCTCTCCTCGAACTCGGTATCTCATCATGGATACCGATCGTGATGCAAAGCCCATTGAATACTCCTGGATCTAATCATAGGTCAGCCAGAATAACCGAAACCCGAACGGATGAGAACCCCCTCCCTTCAAAAAAGCGCCTGTCCATTTCTTGACCGCTGAACTCCCCCGAATAAATTGTTTAAGTGTCGCGGTCTATCTGAAAAGTCTAAGCCTCTTTAACAAAGCCTCTTCGCTTTCGTAGATTTTCTTGACTCCATCCCCCATCGCCTGCTCAATTACTCTGATGTCTCTCACCAGACGCCTCACCCCTGGAGGCTCCAGCGATGCGTTTTGATCGCTACCCCACATAGCCCTATCCAAAGTGATGTGGCGCTCTACGAAACATGCTCCCAGGACCACGGCGGCATAGGTCGTCTGTAAGCCGACTTCATGGCCGGAGTATCCTATGGGACAGTCAAATTCCTCAGAAAGGGTTTTGACCATCAGCAGGTTAAGTTCGCTCGGATGACATGGGTAAGCGCTTGTGCAATGCGCCAAAAGCAGTCTTTCTGCATTCAGGAGTGAGACTGCCTTTCGGATCTGAAGCATTGTAGACATGCCTGTAGACAATATGACAGGAACTCCGGTTGAAGCAATTCTGCTGATCAGTGGCTCGTTGGTAAGAGTAGCTGAGGCGACTTTGTAGCAAACCGGGTTGAATTGTTCCATGAACTCAATTGAGGGGATATCCCAACAGGACGCGAACCAGGTGATTTTCTTTTCTCTGCAATAAGCATCTATATTGGCGTAGTGATCGTATTGAAATTCCATTCGATCACGGTATTCCATATAGGTCATTAATCCCCACGGGGTTTCACGTACCACGTTTTTCATTTCATCTGGCACGCATAGTTCGGGAGTTCTTTTCTGAAATTTGACCGCATCACAACCTGACTGCACTGCCAAGTCGATGAGTTCTTTAGCGATTTCTACACTGCCGTTATGGTTTATTCCTATTTCCGCAATAATATAGGCGGGATGCCCTTTACCTATCGGTCTGCCTGCAATATCTACGATTTTAGACACTGTTGTCCTTTCCTTTACGGCTCAGGGTTGGGTTGTTCCCTGACCCTCCAAGAGCAGTCTCAAGCTAAACGCACAAGGGAGTCTTCCTACCTTTGTTCGCACAACAACATTTCAGCGATCGTAATATCATCAGGTTCATCGATTTCCAGGCAATGCTCCGGAGCGGTCACATGAAGAGCAGTTCGTCCAAAAAACCGGTGTTTCGCTACCCTGAATCCTTGCGTGCGCATCACGTAAACGCCGCCTGTTTCTCTCAATTGGGGCTCACGCTGTTGTCGCATAAGTCGCGTTTCCTTTTCATGATTTATGCCAACCGCATTGCCGAGTTCGTCATAGCCCCAAAGAAAATAATGGAATGGAATGACCGCTAGGGCCGAATCCGCATTTCGGCTCAATAATTCTTCGATAGTGCCGTCAATGTCCTCAGCCGAAGTAAGTGGAGATGTACACTGCAGGAATACTAGAATGTCCGGAACATACTGCTCCGATTCTTCGAGGAAGTCCAAGACATGAAGAAGAGCCAGTTCTGACGCGGCGCTATCTCCGCTTATTTCGGATGGTCGCCAAACAACACGGGCACCGTATTGTTCCGCTACATCACCTATTTCCTTGTCATCGGTAGAGACAATGATCCTGTCAATAATTTTGCTTTTTTTTGCATTTTGAATGGTGTGGGCGATTAAAGGTTTTCCAGCTACAATCTTGACGTTTTTCCCAGGGATGCCCTTCGACCCACCCCTGGCGGGAATAACGGCAAGAACCTTCATTCTTATTCGCCCATTCTCCACAGGTTGCAACCATTGCCCTAAAAGAAAGATGCAGTTATGGCGGAAAGGAAAATTCTGGGTATAACTCTATGTGGATAAGTCCCAAATGTCAAGAAGAGCATCCAAGTTGCCGGGATTCCATAGTTGGATATGCGCTAATACCAAGCGGAGGAGCGTGCCAAACTAGCTTTTCATAGGAATTCGCTGTCAAAGAGGTAACATTCGTGATCTAGCATGGTGGGACGGGCGTCTTCGCCTGTCCAGAAATGACAGGCAGAATGGATGCCTGCCCTACCGTGAATTGCACGATCATTTGACGAACTGCGATTGTTGTAGCAGTCTATTTCGGGCACGTCTCAGCGTACTTGCGTTTGTGATTTGCTATTGTCTGTAAGAATTCTTCGTTGCCCTGAACACTTCCGCTCAATTGCACCGCAACATAGGTGTCCCACGCGAGACCCTGATAAATGCCCAGAAGCTTTGAAGCTCTGTGAGTCCTTGAATATTTCTGCAGCATTGAATTCAGGTCGTTGAAGGCCTTCCTCATCCGTTCCTCTGAAGCGCCCGTGCCTAACCTCAAGCTAGCATCTACTTCCTTGAAGAATATTCCAACTCCCTGACAGATGGTTTTAGTCATTTCTTCTTCATTGACAGGGGGCTCTGGTTTTGCGGCCTTTTCGTCTTTAGGAGGTTTTTGTTCAGGCTGCCGCTGCGCCAGAGGAACAGCAGACCCCAATACTGAATCCCTCAATTCGTAAACAAGGTTTCTGAGTCGGGTGACCTCATCTTTTAGGCTAGAGAGATCCTTCTTGACTTGATCCATCTCGCTGAAGAGATCTTGCGACTGCGCGTTCGATACGGAACCTACTATCATGATAACCAACAAACAGATCTTCGACCAAGTCCCGATCTTATTCATTTCTCCAACCCCCGTCCAAATATTTGAATCGCGCGGTCTTCCGAATTTGCACCGCCCCTGAAGACTTCGATTGATTTGCGAGCCAAATAGCTTTCCGATTACTTTCCATGACCCCTTACTGAAGCACAGAAGCTTACTGTGACATGGCTCAATTTTTGGAATATAGCATTTCTTTTAGTAGCCAATCCATAACTATCTTTTCCAGAATTGCAGCGACTGCATACAGGATAATGTCTGATAACAGGCAATTTGCCTCCTGTCGCCCGCTATTCCATATGATGATCAACGGCAGGTTTGCACTGTTGTCAGCCGAACCCAACGGAGTTCCGAGAATCTTGAAAGAAGAATTGCAGTCAATGCTCGGGGGCCCGGGATTAATAACAAGCAAATGACATAAAATTAGAACCCCGACGATACTGGACGTATATTGAACTGTGGGTTTGGGCGGAGTCAAGAGGCCATCTTGCCGTCGAAAAAATATCCCAAGACCATACCGTTTGGCCCCATGAAACTGGAAACGGCTTTGAATGTGTGCGCTGGCACCATGTCTATATCCGCCAGTCCCCATATCTCTTTTTGCATGGATACCATCTCTGAGAATTCCTCAACAGATGTTACAGGTCTAATGTCTTCACGTTCCACATGTGGCATCGTCACGCTTCCTGCTTGTTCCATTTTCTTGGGCGCTCTTTTTTTTCACTGTAATGCGGCTCCGTCGGAATTACTATCCCTGTGCGTCGGGAGAGTAAGGGGTTTGATCTCCCCGTATGGTGAAATCCTCGTCAGCCCCCCGACGTGCTCCTTTTCAACGGTCTTGATGTCTCTTTCACCAGCAGAGTCACCAAAAGGGCGATTGCACTAGCCCCAACGAACAGTAGAAAACCTCGACCGTAAGCATCAGCCGAATAGCTAGACTGCACCCCTTCGTAGGATTCCAGGACAATTCCACTCACTACCTGAATTGATGAACCACCCAAGAACGGAAACAGATTCATTAGACCAGTTGCAGTGCCGGCTATGGCCAGAGGGAAAAGTTCCTTTGTCAATGTGAATGCGATAATGACGATAGCTGTTCCGAAAATACCGAGAAGAAAGCAGATCAAGTAGAGAAACGGGATATTGATCCCTCCTGGAAGAAAAGCCAATATAGAATATAAAATCAACACGATCCCTGAGGACCAGATCAGCATGACTTTGCGTGAGGTAATGAGATGACCGGCAGCATAACTGAGAAAAGGACTTCCCAGCACCATTCCCACCGCGATCATGCCCAGAACCTGTCCTGCTTGCGGCTTGGTCAGCCCATACACGTGCATCAAGTACGGACCACCCCAAAGGCCTGCGAATGTGAATGAGACTCCGGAACTGAAGAAAAACCATATGGCAAGCGGCCAGAAACGCCAGGATTTGAGGACCGTCTTGATTCCTCTCCAAAGCGAGATGTTTGATCCCGGAGTGTTTCCAGCAGACGCCAGTATTTCCGGAGGTTCGAATCCCATCTCTTCCGGTCGATCTCTGACAAATATCCATAGTCCAGCGGTGACCACGAGACCAAACAGCCCGATTGCTACAAAACACGACCGCCACCCCAATACGTCACTGAGATAAGCAAAGGGTGCGGACGCCGACAACGCTCCCACTCCGCCGACGGCCATGAAAATGCCCATTACGAAGGTGAAATCCTGCAGACGGAACCAGCGGGTGATGATTTTCATGGTGTGAACCATCACCGGCGCAACGCCCATCCCCACCAAAAAACGGCCAATCATGGCTTCCGTTATAGTTGAACCCATACCTAAAAGTAGTGATCCAGCACTAGCAACGACGAAGAACGCGGTGATTGTACGTCTCGGTCCCCACGAGTCGGCAAGTAGCCCAACTGGAAACTGCATGAGCGCATATGGGTAGAAGTACGCCGATGCGAACAATCCCATCAGCGCAGGTCCCGCGTGGAGATCCTGCATCATGTCCACAGCGACCACTGCCGGAGCGAGCCGATGGAAAAACACGAGGAGGTACGCCATGGACAAGAGGGCGAAGATCAACCACTTGTAACGAGCCGCACGTTTGTCAACCATTGGAACAGAACCTGAATACTCGGCGGTAATGTTTGGAACCCCTTAAAAAGCCGCTTAGGCTTAGCTATTTTACTACCTTGGGAAACATCGTCTCTCCACTTTCGATAATACGATAGCGGCTGCCGTATCTTGAGAATGACCCTGCGCCGACCTCTCCGCTCAAGATGCCATTGCGGCTGGCTCCAGAAGGATCCCCCGGTATGCCGAAAAGTATTATCCTCCAAAAGCGGCCCGGAATGAACTCCTTTCTGTCAAACACGCCCTTGAAAGACAACTCCTATGCATGGCCAATGCTGATCCCATCAACGGCAATCCATTTCAAACCGCCTAGTTATGGACGGTGAGAGAAACCTTAGCTAAATGACATCAATAACAAAAGACCGCTCAAACAATTATTTGAATGACGAAACCATAGAAGCTACCCAAAAGAAAGTAGCATCATTCGGTCGGAGTCTTCCAGATGGGTTCGGCTGGTGGCAAGATGCAATGATCTTAGGCGAAGTCATTTATACCCCTGTAACGAAATGAAAATCGCGCAGAATCGTTCTCAAGCGCCTTATAGAACATGCGGCTTTTTTCCTTCCGCAGTCATGGGCTCAATTCTGGTCGGCTCAGAGGCAGCGTGTCTACCGCATCAGATCCTTCGACGTCTGTGTTAAGTTGTGGTATTCTACGAATACAGGCACTGCGTCCGACAGGAGGGGCTATCAAACCACGATTCTGCCGTTTCGTGGGCACGGATACCTTGTCGTAGTATTCTAGGTCGGCGCATTCATGCTGACTCAGCTCATAGTTAATCGTCAAATATCGCTACTATGGGTTTCGAATGGTATCCTCTAAGGCTTCAAGCAACTTGTCTATTTGAAAAGTCTTCATTAAACAACGGCGGGCTCCAATTTTAGGGCTCTGCTTCATATCATTTATTTTTCCGAGGTCTGCCACAAGTAACGATTCCTATATCGCATAGAGTTTCTTGATACTAATAATCATATCTAGTCCGGCCGATCCTTCAAACGCCAGACTCAAAACAAGAGCCTCAGGAAGGAACAACTTGATCTGAGCAAAAGCTTGCTCAACACTAAACGGTATCCGCACATTTGCTCCCCTCAAACTCAACCGATCCCCCAAGCGTGGAGACAAATTCTTTGTCTCAATCTATTAGTAATACATTCCAACCGTTCACACAAATCTCCAGGCCCGCTAAATCTGAAAATTTAGCTCGGTTACTCAACGTCCATCAATGCACTCATTTTTCAGTTCTTATTTTTCTTGAATTATGATTCTCCCGGGGGCAGCATCCCATCCATTCAACTCTACCCGTACTGAGATCGTAGAATGAGGCCATCACCATAAGACGTTCCGCGTCAACGGCAGCCCTCACTATTGGGTTATTGTTGAACAGATCCTCCACCTGATGCCAAACATTGGCACGAGCTACCTGGTCAGACAGTTCCTTGCCGGTCAAACTATCATTTTGAGCCCTAATTTCGAGGTACAGCAGGCGCAATCTTCTCTAGTAATTTACTGATACCAACGGAGTGAGTCCCTTCGCCAAGAGCCGCCTCGACCGCACCGCAACAGGAATGCCCCAATACGACAAGAAGCCTTATGCCCAAATTTTCCACCGCATACTCTATGGACCCGACAGCCGTTTCTCCAACTACATTACCGGCCACGCGGACCGTAAATATGTCACCCACTCCTCGATCAAACAGAATTTTGACCGGCACCCTGGAGTCCGAGCAGGCTAACACTGCAGCAAACGGCTTCTGCCCCTCTTTGCTGGTGAGGATTCTTCTTTCGTGATCGCGGTTAGGCCCTTCTGGACGGCCTTCGGCAAATCTGTCGTTCCCTTCCTTTAGCATGCGTAAGGCTTCATCGGCCGACATAGCATTCTTGTTCATCCTCTCCTCCGTTGAATCGAGTGTCTTGTGTGATCCTCAAGGGGATCAACAGGCTCAAAGCTGTGGCTCGGTCCGGGTAAGTTGAAGTTGAGCATTTCTCTTGGTATTGAGTAATGTCTCACTATGTGCTAACAATCGACAATTATGACCTTTGATCAAACAGGCATACGAGAGGGACTGCATGCGCCCGATTCTGTTGAATATTCTTATTTCGCTCATTCTCGGCTTAGGCATCACAGGCACTTGCCCGGCGGCGGCTTTGGAAACTGTTGCCGAGTTGCCCACATGTCCTGGAAACATCACGGTCACTCCTCAAAACCGTATAATCATGAGCTTGCACCCGTTTTACTCGCCAGAGAACCGGGTCGTTGAACTCACCCGCGAAGGAAAACTCATCCCGTTTCCTGACGCCTCCTGGAATACCGGATCGAACAAAGCGCAATCTCTGGATTCCGTGCTGGGCATACAATGTGATACCAGAGGAGTCGTGTGGATGCTTGACAACGGAATAAGAGGCGGGTCGCTTCCAAAGCTGGTTGGTTGGGATACCGCAAATAATCGCCTTGCGAGGATCATTCATCTGAAGCCTCCGGTTGTGCCTCGTGAGCCTATCTTTCCGGACAACGCCTTCTTCAATGACTTGGCCGTGGATCTCACTCATAATGCGATTTATGTGTCTCACAGCGCAGGTTTTGAGCATTCCGCTCTTATAGTAGTCAATCTCGACACCGGAGAGGCGAGGCGTGTGTTGCAAGGGCACGCGAGCATGATCCCGGAAAGCCGGGACCTGGTGATGAATGGGCGGACGCTCAATTATACGCTGCCGGATGCCGGTCGACTCAAGCTGCTGATCGGCGTGAATCCCATCGCTCTCGATGGTACCGACCAGTGGCTGTATTACGGCACAATGAACGGCAAGAGCATGTACCGAATCCGGACCACAGACTTGATCAACGCTGAATTGACATACGATCAACTGTCTGAAAAAGTCGAGCACTTCAGCGACAAACCGATTTGCGACGGAATTTCCGTGGATAAGTCTGATAACATTTACATAAGCGATCTTCAAGCCAAAGCTATTGGAGTGATACGACCAGATAGGAGCTATTCGATTCTGGTCACCGATCCTCGCATTTCTTGGCCCGAATCGTTCAGCTTTGGTCCTGACGGCTATCTTTACTTTGTCGCCAGTCAATTGCACTTGTCTGCGCCCCTTAATGAAGGAATCAATAAGGCGCGGCCGCCTTTCTGTGTATTTCGGATGAAGCCGCTTGCTCCCGGAGTGGTCGGACGTTAGGATGATTCATGCTTTCGATTTTGATTGAAGGGCAGCTTCCTTGATCTTTACGACAAGATCTTCCAAATCACAGGGCTTGGTAAGATAATCAAAAGCACCAAACTGCACCCCCTCGCGAGCTGCCTGTTCGGATCCATGGCCCGTCAGCATGATAACTTCCATCTTGGGCGCCATTTTTTTGAACAATTTGAGCACCTCGATTCCATCTGCGTCCTCCATTTTGAGGTCCAACACGGCAACGTCAAAGTCTTCCTTACGAGCGGCCTGAATTCCTTGAATACCGCTGTATGTGGCCTTTACATCGAAATTCCTCTTGGTAAGCCGCTTCGCAAGAATGTTTATGTACGCCACCTCATCATCAACCAACAACAGCTTGATGTGATCACTCGGTTCAGTCTCGTTTGCGCTCATCGTCCGCCCTCATAGAATGCTCGTCGGAAGGTTCTCCCGGCGGCGCTGTGCATTAGTCTTGATCTCGCGAAGTTGTGATACCTTGTTTGGCCTCAAATCTAATTCTTTAGCGGAATCTGAATGCGAAAAGTTGTGCCGATTTCGACAGCGCTGCTCACACTGATTTTTCCGCCCATTTTGGTAATTATTCCGTAACAAATGGACAAGCCCAATCCTGTTCCCTTACCTACCGGCTTGGTCGTGAAAAACGGATCAAATATTCTCTGCAAATACGGCTCCGGTATGCCTGGCCCGTCATCCGCCACCTCTATAACGACACTGTTGTCTCTTACCGTCGTGTTCACCTGCACCGTTCCTCCTCTTCCATCAATTGCATCCATGCTGTTATTGATCAGGTTCATCAAAACTTGCTGCATTTCTGTGGGAGAAACGTGCACTTGTGGCAGCTCAGGATCAAGGTTGGTGATTATTTTCACTGTGGCGTAGCGTGCCCGTTGCTGGCAGAGGTCTACCACTTCCTGTATGAGATTGTTGACCTGCACGTTTGTGGGGCGAGGGTCTGTTTTGCGAGCGAAACTCAGGAGCTTGTGCGTTATCTCCTTACAACGCACCCCCTGAATTCTTATCTGTTTTAGCGACTGCGTGAATTCCTCGAGGTTTTGGCATTGTGCCAGATCTTCTTCTTCCAGAAGATCCTGTATCCAGCCGGCTTCCTCAACCATCACGGCGACCGGGTTGTTGATCTCGTGTGCGATTCCCGCGGCCAATTCTCCCAATGATGCCAGCTTTCCCGCTTCTATGACCCGTTCATTGAGCATTTCCTTTTCTTTATCAGCCCTGATGATGCGTTTCACCACTTGTTTAGATAAGACAACGGCAACCACAACTATGCCGAGCACACCCACCCCAAATATCAACATAGCGATCAATCTCGCCGTATATAAGGCAGAGTAAGCATCCTGCTCACTCTGCTGAAATGCTAGTATCCAGTCTCCGTTTTTCAGGCGGGACATCACGTAAAGCAAGCTGTCCCCGGAGTCTGTGGGGCGTTCAACAACGAATACCTCATCCCCGGTCTTGTCCGTTGAACGCAAGAAAGTGGCATAAGGTTCGGCGGATGGTATGATTTCCGAGTGAGGTTTGGTCTGAAACTCGCCCTTATTGTTCAGAATGAATGCAAATCCGGTAGACCCTATGCGCAGATTCTCCACAAGAGAGTTGAACGAATCAAAGTCTACTGTGGCTCTTAATATCCACTTCTTCCCCTTATGTTCCTCTCTCACCGTAACTATAAAATGGGGCAATCCTCGCAAACCGGGAAACACGTCACTTATATAGGTGTCTCCCTGCAATGCCCTCTGAAACCACTGAGCGTGTGAATAGTCGGCTTCCTTCAGCTTGAAGGGTCCGGCGTACGCGATCTGGATACCGTCCTGATTTACCACTCCCAGGTCAGCAAAAGATCGGCCGTAAGCATCTTGAAGGATTCTCAGGCGCTCTTTCAAAAAAGCTTCGTCGCTGAGTTGATCGAAAGTGTAAGACTCTGCCAGGGCCCTGATATCGGCGAGCTTCTCATTCAAAAAGGTATCTATGTTTTGTCGATGCTTCTTTATTAATACCTTCAGATGATCTATCACCTTTTCCTGATAGGAAACTTGAAAAAAATAACGGATTGTTCCTGAAATGAGTACAAGTGGTATGATTGACACTACCACAATAATCAAGACTATTCTTCTAGTCAGCGATTTATAGTAATGTTCATTCAGGTCGACGGTTTCATCCATCGTGTGCCTCTTGGGGGTTCACAGACGTTTACACTCGTAATCATTCAATCACCTGGCTAAATAGCTACATATGGTAATCCCGGAGAAGTCTGTGCTTCTCGTCGGGGTCTTCTTCGTCAAACAAAAGAGCGGCTACCTCATTGAATATGTCCGAGAGCTTTATCATTCCTTCCAGCTTGCCGTTCTTCATCACCGGCACCAGGGAGACATTGTGTTCCAGCATAATATCAAGGGCTTTCAGAATGCTATCTTCAGGGCCCACAGAGCCCTGAAATCGGACAGCCAGGTCTTTGACCAGCGGGTATTGTCGGCCTTCTTTCGGAGTGGCTTCGTCCTTCTTCTCCCACATATGTTTGATGCTTTTGAGGAGGTCGGTTAGATGTACAAAACCGATAAGGTTATAATTCTCGTCCATGATCAGAGGGGTCGAATGGCCGTGCTCCAGCTTCCGATCTTCGGTTATTATTCTCAAAAGCCTTATGGCAGTATAAACGTCGGCATCGCCTCTGATTTGAGGCCACTGATTTGGTGGGGTCATAAGCTTTGAAACAGGCATTGAATGCGGCATATAGCACCTCTTGTTCGATGTCGTTGGGTCAAGAAAATTGATTGATCGGCCGCAGCCCCATGACGCTGAGCATGAGCTGAAGATGTTCTAAAATGGCTCTTACAGTGGCGGCCGGCGTCTCTGCCGGCCTGTCCTAATTATTTCGTAGCGGCGGGCCGCCGTGCCCGCCATTCCGTCGGCTCTTGGACCGGCAGGGACGCCGGCCCCTATTAAGACAATGTCTCGCCGTGCCCTCAGATCATTACAAGCATGGCGGATGGGGGATCTTTCCTCGACACACTTTTCCCACTAGCGGATCAATCGCCCCGCCGCAGCGCAATGTTCATAGCTCGCGCCTCAGCTATTTTTTCTTCCTGTTTGCTCTTTTTATTTTTTGCTTCCTGGAGCTTGGTCAAAAGTATATCCATTTCACAAGGCTTCATGAGGTAATCAAGGGCACCGAGTTTCATGCCTTCGATTGCGGACTCCACTGTTGCGTGCCCGGTCAACATGACAACTTCTATCAGAGGGTAAGAGGACTTTATTGCCTTCAGCGTGTCCAGCCCATCCATTCCGGGCATCTTGACGTCAAGCACCACAACATCGACTCGTGAATCTTCCTGGAGCTTTTGCAAAGCTTCCGGGCCGCTAAAGGCCGCTGTCACGGTCACGCCTCTTTTATCGAGTCGTTTGGCCAAAGCCTCCACAAAAGGTGCTTCATCGTCGACCAACAATACCTTCATAATCATATTGAATTCTCCTATGGATGTTTCTCGAATGTTTTCAGGTCTTAGCGAATGCCCGGAATCCGTCAAAGCCTTCCGGGCAGTCTTCAGCGATCCGCTAATACCTCAACAACAGAAACACCGAAGAAATCGCAAGGCTTATTAATGTAATGGGAGCTGCCTCTTTCACAAACTGGCCGAATGAAATCTTGTATCCGGCTTTCTCTGCTATTCCAGTGGTAACCACGTTGGCAGAGGCCCCGATTATGGTTCCGTTTCCACCGAAACACGCACCAAGAGCCAGTGCCCACCAAAGGACACCTGTTTCCGCTCCCGGCATGGTCTTCGTGAGATACAAAGTAATCGGCAGCATTGTTGCAGTATACGGAATGTTATCTACAATGGCCGACGTTATCCCCGATACCCAGAGTATTATGAGAACAGCTACCCAGAGTTTCCCCTGACATACCTGGAGTATCCAGTCACCGATCACCTGAAGTATGCCGGTGTGCTCCGCTGCTCCCACCACTATGAACAGCATGATGAAAAACACTAGCGAAGGCCACTCGATCTCCTTTTCGAGCATCTCCACAATATCCGTCTTGGTCAACAGCACGATCAGAGCGGCCCCAAACAACGCCGCCACACTGACCTCCATGTGGAATACACCGTGAAGGACGAACATGCCGATGACTATCAGCAACACTATTCCGCCAAGGGTCAACACCTTGTAATCTGTTATTTTGTACTTTTCTTTCAAAAAGGCTATCATCTTGGGAACGTCTTCAACTTTGGCCTTGTGGTAGTCCGCACCGTACAGGAACTTGTTGTAGATTATCTGTGCAACCAGCACGACGATTACTACGGGCGTAAGATTAATGACGAACTCGTTGAACGTGATCCCCGCGAACGATCCGATCATGATATTCGGAGGATCACCGATAAGCGTTGCCGTGCCCCCGAAATTGGAAGCCAATATCTCCGGTAGCAGGAAAACAAATGGAGATACACCTAGCACCAGAGCGATTTCCATTGTCACCGGCGTGAGCAAAAGCATGGTCGTGACGTTGTCCAGAAAAGCGCTCGTCACTGCTGTGACTATGCAGAGCGCAGACGCAAGTAAGAAAATGTTGCCCTTGGCCACCTGAAATGATTTGTACGCGAGCCACTGAAACACACCTGAAACTTTCAGCACGCCTACAATAATCATCATGCCCATGAGCAGAAAGATCACGTTCCAGTCGACAGCATGCAGGGCCTGCTCGTAAGTGAGTATGTTATAGGCTTCATCAAAATGCCCTAGAGTATGAGTAATCAAACAGGAGCACAGCGGCTCCCAGAAAGGCTGCAAGCGTCCTGTGAAGGATTTCAAATGCTATCAGCACGTAAACCAATATGAATATTATCAGGGCTATCCAGAAAGCCTTGCCCTGAAATCGTTCCATTGATACTGTTGTGGACGCAGCAAAAGTTAATAGTCCCTTGCTGTCGGGCCCTTGCTCAAAAGTCTTCAAAGGGATCAGTTGAGTAGGTTTGTAGCTGGGCCTGCTTATTTTCAGCGCCCATTTCCCGTCTTTTATCTGATCAGGGGAAGCTGAAATCTCAGTTGAAAAAAGGCCGTTCCTTCCGGTTGTGGGTAGTTTGTCATTGTGCCCGGAACTTATATGGGGTTTACCATTCAGGTAGGGCACCGCAGTTGCATCGTCAACCGGATTGCCCGCCGGATCAAGCACTTTTCCGCTAATCACCAGGACAGCGTTGGACTGAGGCGGTTTCTCCGCCCAACAGATCCCTGCTGCAAGCAAAACGGCTATTACACTTAATAGTAACACCAGTGAATTACGCTTCATCCTATATTCCTCTCAAGAAAAAGCCTTAGTGCCACATCTACTTGGGCAGAAGAATAGCCATACCCTGTAGCGGCCAGATGACATAGCAGCAAAGGGCGCACACCACCATCAGTATAACACTGGCGATGCAGCCGTACTTGAAGAATTCTCCGCTCGTGAACAGCTTCGAGTCGTACGCAATCGCATTTGGTGCAGCGCCGACCAGCAGGATAAAAGGCATGCCGGCTGTCATGAGTGAAGCATACATGACCACGTCGGGCGCGACACCTAAATACTTGGAGATAACCATGGCTACGGGCAGGGCGATGGCTATTGCAGCGACGTTCATGATGAAATTGGTTAGAATCATCACGAAAAAGGCTACGCCCAACACAAACACGAGCCAATGGGCGTTTTGAAACATCACAAGCCAGTTTACGGCCATCCATTCAGCTGCGCCGGTCTTCCACAGGCAGTAGCCGATGCTCATCGCTCCGGAAAACAACAACACGATGTTCCAGGGTATCAGTTCCAGATCGTCTATGTCGAGAATCTTTAGCACGAAAAACAGCACTGTGGCTACAAGGATTATGGCCGTCTTGTCCAGTTTCTGCAATGCCGGGATGGTAACCTGGAGAGACATGAAAATGATGGCAGCAAAGATAATGACCAGGCTGTAAATTTCCTTCTTTGTTATAGGCCCCAGTTGGGCGCTCAATTCTTTCACCCGCTCCTTCAGACCTGGTATAATCTTCTTTTCGGGTTTGAAGAATACGACGAAAAAGACCCAAAGCAAGCCGACCATGAGCCAGCCCGCAGGCGCCATGTACCATGTCAGAAGAAGAAACGGAGTGTCCACTCCCGCCATTTCCTTGAAAAAGCCGAGGGCCACAATCGCTCGGGCAGATCCAAGCAATGTGATTATGCTACCCGCTCCGCAAACGTAAGCCATGCCTATAAACAGGCCTTTCCCGAATTTGGTCGGCTTGTCCCCTTCACCGTAAAGGCTGTAAATAGCCAAAAGAAGGGGATACATGGTCGCTGCCACGGCAGTGTGGGCCATAATATGTGTTAGCACGGTGATAAGGACAAAGATGCCCAGATAAATGGAAGTCGTTTTCTCGCCGCACATGGCGAGCATCTTGTACGCGAGGCGCTTGGTCAATCCGGTCTTCGTGAAAACCAGGCCGATGACAAGGCAACTGAAAATGAACAACACCGCAGGGTCCATGAAGTCATTGAAGGCCTCTTTTGCGGGGCGAATCATGAAAAGAGCCTGCGTGATACCGATCACAAGGCTCGTGACGCCAATAGGAACGACTTCAAAAACCCACCAGATTCCGGCTAACAGGAAAACCGCTATGGCCCCTTTGCCTTCCGGAGAAAGGGCAAAATGCTTGCCCACCGGATCAATCGCATCAGGCCATGACGGTGAATAGTAAATCACGATGAACAGACCAACTCCAGTCAACAAGGCAATAAGCCTCGTCCAGTCTATTTTGACTCCTTTGGGAGAGAAAGCCGCGTCGGGGTTCCCGCCCCCTCTAGAAATAGCTGCATCAGCGGTCATGAAAAGTGCCCTCCTTGTACATATCCCGAACAGCGGGGGTCAGATCTTGCAAGCCTTTATTCTGTCGCTGACTTCCCTGAACACGTCGGTAAGCCGAAGTATCCCCACGATGCTTCCCTCGGAAGTGACCAACAGAGATTGATGATGTCCCATGATCATCTGGTGAACAGCCTTATCCAGTGTTGCGTTCTGGTCTATGACTTCTCCCTCAAGGGGAGCAGAGACAATCGACCCCAATTGAACTTGAGCCGCTTTGTGACAGAGGTCCTCCAGCGGCGCCTTCCAAAGCTCATACCGATTCATCATGGATTTCATAAAGTCTGAACTGAGACCAAAGCCCGACACTTTCTTCATGTCGGTCAATTCAGAATATCTGGGTTCCAGAGCCCTGAGCACGTCAAGGTAAGCCAGCTTTCCGATGACTTTGCCTTCTTTATCGCAGACGAGCACTGCTCTGTGGGGGTATCCCCTGGACATGTACTTTGCCTGGGCCTGCTCGAGTTCCACGACTGCCTCGAAGAGAGTGTCGTCCTGGGAGACGCAGACATACTGGTCGAGAGGCACCATCAAATCCTTTACCTTGATTCTCTCCATAGAATTCCTCCGTACGACAGAACCTGCTATCGAGCAGGTCGCGTGCTTCTCAATCGATGGTGGACCTCTAAATTGAGGTCATTTTGTTGGCATAGAGTTATTTTTTGCTCTCGGCCGCCACGGATGCCGGCCACCGGAACGGGACTACAACTCACCAGCCCCTCGTTTTTACCAGGCGTTCCACCTCCGCCTGGCGTATCCTGTCTTCCTGTTCTTTCTTCCTCTGGTGAGCTTTGGTGATTTTCTCTACGAGTTCGGCAGTATCGGTGGGCTTCATGAGATAATCGTATGCTCCCAGTTTCATACCCTGGATGGCGGTTTCAACAGTCCCATGACCTGTAAGCATGATGACTTCAGTGATGGGCCTCGCACGCTTTATCTCCTGCAGGATGTCGATTCCGTTTCTGCCGGGCATAAGCACGTCCAGAACGACCACGTCCGTATCATTCTCCTCAATAAAACCCATAGCCTCATCACCGTTTGATGCTGTGCTTACCTGGAATCCCCGGCCCTGAAGCCGTTGGGCCAGTACCTCCACAAACTGTTCCTCATCGTCCACCAAAAGCACTTTTATACTCATCCATCAATCTCCCTTGCGCTTCTTGCGCCGGAACGAACATAAAGTTATCCTCGTGAACCGCTTACGGGACGGATCACCATTCTTCTTGCCATAACGGCTAAATTGACAACGAATTTTACGAGGGGACGCGAGACAATTCATCGAGCAGCTCTAATGACAATCTCGCGTTAGATGTCCGTTAAGGCAGCAATTACTGTGCCACAGAACAATAATCCGGTGGTTCGTGGTAGATTAGGCGAAGAATAGATGATGAGTCGCGGACTTGTGCTACATAATGCAACAAAATGCAAAGAATCTATGCGACAAAGCGCGACATTGTGCGCAGGGCGTCCCTGCCGTAAATACTCACGCGCAGCATAATGACCGCGGGGCAGACTAGCCCGTCGCTCCTAATAACAATGCCCTCTCAAACGAGTAGCATTTTCTTCGGTGGGAAGGGCATCCTGCCCGTCATTTACTCGACAGGCGAGACGCCTGTCCACCATTACTTTCGCTCATTAAATTAATTATTTGCCTAGTTTTCCTATGAAAACGCATCGAAGGCAACCGACAAGATGCCGGCGCTACCGGCGTTTTCATGCTTCGTTGTGGCGCTTTCCGCCATGAAAGTTGGTATGAGATTGGGCGCCCGAGTCTTTGCGGGCGGGTGGGATAGAGAATAATTCATTCCTTAGAATCGAGAAGGCTCTCACCGCTGACAATGGTCCCTGTTTCGAGTCGTTCCAGGACTTTGGAATATGCCCCTATAACAGAATCAATGACCCTGATTTTTTTCCATATCAGATATTGGTAGTATTCCTCTTCTATCGCGCAGCAGACCACCACGTCGACTTTTTCAGTCATGATCAGCCTGCAAAGCGCTTCCGCTGAGGCCTGGGAAAGGACTATAGACTTCTCCACGGCGACTCGGCCTTTGGGCTCGACAATTGCGATCAGGGCCTCAGGAGCAAGGTCAAACCTCGGGGCGATGTCGTCGCCCAGTAGAGGAATCAAAACCCTCACGGCTTTGGCAGGCATGCCGTCGGTATCATTCGTCGGAGTCTTTGGGAGAGGTTGTTTCTTCACTCTATTATCCCGTGTTTTTTCATTTTTCTCCACAGAGTGCTTCTGCATAAGCCGAGGACCTTTGCAGCATCGTGCTTTCGTCCCTGGCATTTCACCATTGCATCCATGATCATTTTGCGTTCAGTATCAGCCCAGTTGAGTCCGACGGTATCAGGCCTAATCGCTGGCTGCATCGGCGTTGAGATTAATTCCGCGTCGATCGCATGATTTTCAAGAGAATTCTCTACTATGTAGGCGGGCAGGTGTTCCGTCCGAATCTCGTTGCCATCGCACACATTGACTGCATATTCGACGATGTTCCTGAGTTCGCGGACATTTCCGGGGAACGTATAAGAGGACAGGACCTGCTTTGCTTCGTCGGTAAATCCGGTGAGTTTCTTACCGAAACGGGAATTGTATGTCTGGAGAAAATGGGATTTGAGCATCTTCATGTCTTCAGCCCTTTGAACCAGAGGAGGCAAGTGAAGTCGGATCACATTGAGTCTGAACAGCAGATCCTCTCTGAATTGGCCGTCACGCACCATTCTTTCCAGGTTCCTGTGTGTTGCGGCTATCACTCTGACGTCTACATGATGGCCTTTAGTGCTGCCGAGAGGATAGACGACTTTGTCGTCAAGAAAAGATAGAAGTTTCACCTGAAGGCTAAGAGGAAGGTCTCCTATTTCAGTCAAATATACGGTCCCGTTATGAGCTATGCGAAATCTACCCGGTTTGTTTTCTACAGCTCCAGTAAAAGCTCCCTTTTGATGTCCGAACAGTTCGGATTCCAGCAATGCCTCAGGCAGCGCCCCACAATTTATCTTGATGAAGGGGCCTTTAGCTCTGCCAGACGCTTGATGTATAGCTTCCGCCACAAGATCTTTTCCCGTGCCGGTTTGTCCGGTGATGAGAACCGAGGAATCGGTCTGGGCGATGACCGGTATGATTTTGAAGACCCTTCGCATTTCCTGGCTTACGCCCACGAGCTTTCCTGAAAGAAATGATTCCGAGCAGTCATCGAAATGGGCTTCCTGCAGGCGCATATCTTCGACAGATTCTAGAAATGCGGCCAACTCCCCATTATCATCAAAAATTGGGGCCATGGTTAAGCGCACAGGTATCTTTTGGCGATTCTTGTTGACGATGTTCGCCTCAGAGCAAGACTGTGTCCGGCTCTCCTGTACATCGCGGATTTGGCAGCCATGACCGCACAGGTTGCCTCTGAGGATGTAATGGCAGGGAATTCCAGACGCCTCATGCGCCAAGAAGCCGGTCATTGCCTCCAGGGCTCTGTTCACCAACATAACTCGACGGTCCGGGGCGAACACCATTATTCCTACCGGAATCTCGTCCAGAACTTGTTCCAGCCCTACCGGCAGCTTGGATAGGCCTTTAACCTGTAAACCGCGTGGTATGGACAACTTTGGTCCCTTCCGGTGGACGGCTTGAAGTCCGTCCCAGAGTTCTGTAATCCCTTCATGACATCTTATATCATAGTAATACAAGATTTGAACTGATGACGCATCGCTCATTCGTCGAGATTGCACTATGCTTGGTCGGCGTTGCCCTGATTTTCTTGTTCTGGGGCCTGGTGTTCCTCGATTCTCCCTTGGTGTCTCCCAGTGGTCACTCAGCAGGCCAAGAATTTCAGGACTCGTCCGCGACCGCGCCTCAAATCACTCCCCTGATGCGTCGGGGAAGCAGAGTGAGAGAGCGCGACGCCGAAAGCTGAAGTTCTTTGACTCAGATTCTTTACTCCTATATGTTAACGGCTGGGGGAGTGCATGCCCGCAGTTTTTAGACACAGTCTTTTACCGCCCCAAATTTGTTGAGGAAATCGTCATGAGGGAATACAGCAAGGAAAGGCAGGCTGGAAAGACCCTGAACAGAGAAGGCGAGATCCTTCTGGGAGGAGATTTTGGGTCTCATGAGAAATGAGGGACAGGATTTTGCTCCGCCTGCAGGTACGACAAAGCACCCTGACGGACCATATGGGAGCAAATCTCGTATTCAAATGATTTCTTTGAGTGCCCGTATGCATACCAAATCGGGTAATCACTTTGCTAGAAAGCTGGTTGCCCACCCAAGGGGTTTCCCTCTGGCCCTCAAATCTTTTCTGGGCCCTGAAAGGGACAAGAAATGATTTTGATCAGCAGGATTGGTCGCCGTTTCGTTCCTCTGTTGGCGGGCATGCTGACTGCCTCCACAATCCTCGCAGTTACTTGGTTTATGGGTGTTTCTGAACATCGAGAACGGGCACAGGAGGAGCGTCTGGCAGCCCTTCATAAGATGAGCACCGTGCGGGCCCACCTCGAAGGGACTCTCACTGCAAAGATCCTTCTGCTCAAGTCCATAGTTTCTTACATCTCCATCAAAGGTGAGATTGATAGTGAGACTTTTCAATCTTTCGCAGCAGGGTTAGTCGCTGGGGATCGTATAATCCGAAACGTGACCTTGCTCAAAGGCACTGTGATCGTAGACGTATATCCCTTGAAAGGACATGAGAGAGCTCTGGGCGTCGATCTAGCCGTTGTCCAAGATCAGCGCGACACTTTACAAAGGGCGATAGAGACAAGAGAACCGGTAATAGCAGGTCCCCTCGAGCTGGTTCAAGGAGGCACAGGAATTGTCAGTCGGATCCCCATCTTCTTGACCCCTCAGGGAAAGACTCTTGGAGAAGGGGCATACTGGGGACAGACTAGCGTCGTGATCATGCAAGAAAATCTCTTTGAACATGTCGGATTAATAGATCCATCTTCAGGTCTCAGATATGCCTTGCGAGGGAAGGATGGTCTCGGAGCGAAGGGCGATATCTTCTGGGGTGATGAGACCGTTTTTCTGTCGAGTCCGATCATTATGGACGTCGCGCTGCCGGGAGGTACCTGGCAAATGGCGGCCGTACCGACTGCTGGTTGGGATTCCAGGAGCGGCTCGTTATCATGGATATACGCTATTGGAGGATTCCTATCTGTATTTTCAGGATGGATGACCTGGTCACTGCTGGTGACCAAGGAGAGCCTCAAACAGCAGTTGACGCTTCAGCAAACACTAGCTGAAAAGGCCAGAGAAAGCGAAAAAAGATACAAGGAACTTTTCGACAACTCGACCGACCTCAATTATACGCACGACCTTGCAGGCAACCTGACATCGGTCAACGAAGCAGTAACGAGGGTCCTTGGCTACACCCCAGAGGAATGTCTTGGTCTGAACGTCAGACAGATTGTCCATGCGGATCACTGGCCTCACATGCGAGCAATGTTCCGTGAACAATTGGAAAACATGAAGGAAAGGAGCAGCCCAGCACGAAGTGCTTGTCCAAGCGGAGGACGGTCGCCTGTTGTGGCTGGAATTCACTAATCGACTCATCACGAGAAAAGGCAAAGTGATAGGGTACACGCTATCGCTCGGGATATTACTCCTCGAAAGGAGGCCGAGGCGGAGCGTTCACGCTTGGTTACAGCGATCGAACAAGCGGGAGAGAATATAATAATCACTGACGCAGAGGGAAGGATTCTTTATGTAAACCCCGCTTTTGAAGAAACAACGGGGCATACTCGCGAAGAAGCGCTGGGCAAGAATCCCAATATCTTGAAAAGCGGCAAGCAGGACAGGGAGTTCTACCGACAGATGTGGAACACCCTTGTTCGAGGAGAGGTGTGGCGCGGCCGGTTGATCAACAAAAGGAAAGACGGGGCGCTCTATGAGGAAGATGCGACCATTTCTCCCATAAAGGATGAAGCAGGACGGATCATCAACTACGTGGCGGTGAAGAGAGATGTCACCACTGAGCTCATTATGCAAAAACAATTGCTCCAGGCACAGAAGATGGAGGCTATTGGCACCCTGGCAGGCGGCATAGCCCATGACTTCAACAACTTGCTCCAAGCTATCTTGGGCTACTCGGATCTTCTCCTCATGGGAAAGAAGGCAGGCGACTCTGACCGTAAAAGACTCGAAATCATTCACCGTGCAGCACGAGACGGAGCAGATCTGGTTTCAAGAATACTAACGTTCAGCAGAAGGGCTGAAGTGAGGGCTCGTCCCATTGACTTGAACGAAGAGATTCGCAGAGTGGAGAAACTCCTGCGGCGAACTGTGCCCAAAATGATAGAAATAAAGTTGCTCCTTGCAGACAGTCTCAATGTAATCGATGCCGACCCGGCACAACTAGAGCAGATACTGCTTAACCTTGCCGTTAATGCCCAGCATGCTATGCCTGATGGAGGACAGATCCTCATAGAAACAAACAACGTATCACTCAACGATGAATACCTCAGGACTCACTTGAATGCCAAAGCAGGCGACTATGTCCTTCTAACCGTATCTGACACAGGGGTGGGAATAGCTCCAAATGTGCAGGATCGTATATTTGAACCGTTCTTTACCACGAAGACTAATGGAGAAGGAACTGGGCTCGGATTGGCTATGGTCCACGGTATCGTCTCTCAGCACGGTGCTTACATCAGATGTTACAGTGAACACGGTATCGGAACTTCCTTCAAGATCTATTTCCCCATTTCCGAAACTGAACAGCTATGGGAGTTGGCTGAGACCCGGGAGATGCCCGCATTCGGGACCTGAGACCATTCTTCTGGTTGATGACGACGACCGTGTACGAGAGTTGGCTCAGGAAATGATCCAGACACGAGGCTATCAGGTGGTCGTAGCGAGTAGCGGAGAAGAGGCCCTGGAGATCTATTCCGCTCACAAAGAGGACATCGCCTTGGTAATCCTTGATCTGATCATGCCTGGAATGGGCGGAAAAAAGTGTCTTGACGAGCTTTTGCGAATCGATCCGACCGTGAAAATCCTTGTTGCGAGCGGCTATTCGTACAATGGTATGGAAGTTGATAAAAAGCTCGAATCGGCCAAGGGCTTCGTCGGTAAGCCCTACGAGGCAAAAGATATGCTTGGTGCCATAAGAAAGGTCTTGGACAGTGATCAGGGGTAAAACCCTGAGACGGGGATAACTTTAGAAAAGACAGCATTTTCCCTAGTTGCAAGTTCCCGCGTCAATTCAAAATCCTTTGTCGCAAGTTGGAACTGTGGTATTTTCACTCGCTGCAACGGCGGCAGGAGATTACAGAATGAGAGCACGAATCAAGAGGTTCCTTGTCTTCCTTGTTTCCCTGACGTTGTCGGTGAGTATCGGCACAATTGCCGAGGCCGCATCAAAAGAGAAACCATGGAAGCTAGGGGACGGTGTAGAACTGATCATGGCAAGTGGTGGCGTCGGCGGCACGTACTATCCTCTGGCCGGTGGGATCGCCAAGCTCTGGAAGGACGCCATATCAGGCGTAAACGTGACTGTTCAAGCTACGGGAGCCTCCGTTGCGAACATCAGGTTGCTCGGCAAAAACGAGGTCGATCTGGCGCTCGTCCAGAATGACACAGCAGAGTACGGTCGAACTGGTGGTGAGACCTTTGCCGAGAAAAAAGAGAAGTACGGCAACTATCTCGCCATCGGCGCCCTCTATGCGGAACCGGTACAGATCGTGGTTCCTGCCGACAGCTCCGTAAAACGAATCGAGGATCTCAAAGGAAAGACAGTGGTGGTGGGAGCTGCTGCTTCCGGAACAGAGCTTGTTTCCCGGCAGATCCTGGCGGTGTACGGGATGACCTTAGCGGACAGGAAAGACATCAAGCCCCTTTTCCTCGGCTTTGCCGAAGGAGCCACGGCTCTGAGGGAGAATTCCGCGGATGCCCTGGTGATCGTGGCGGGGATTCCCAACGCTGCCCTCGCTGACGTACAGACTGTCACTCCTATTCGTCTGCTGCCTATTGACGTGAACAAGCTTGGGAAGAATCACAACTTTTTCGTTGAATTTCTGGTGCCTGCCAACACGTACAAGGGCATGAACTCGGACGTAAAGGCGGCAGCTCTCAAGGCAATGCTTGTGGTGCGGGATGAGATGAATGGCCAACTGATATACGAGATGACCAAGGCTCTCTTCAAAAGGCCTCCACAATCGGCCATGCCAAGGCCAAAGAATTTGACGCGAAACTCGCTGTCCAGGGCGTCACCATCCCCTTTCATCCAGGGGCCGCACGCTATTTTATGGAGAAGGGCATCGAGATCAAATCGCCATAGTTGGAGGATTGTGAGCGCCGGGATCTTGACAGCGGGGATCTTGTGCTACCCCGTAACGGCTCTGACTGTTCGCTTTGCCGGACAACAAAGTCTCGTTTGGGCCTTTCCTGCATCCACAGGCGGCATGTTCCGCTTCACATGGGTGCACACAGTCAGCAAAAGACCGGTCTCGGAAATGTACGTTATTCGAGCGGATGGACGACTTTGCCTGACGGAACTGGTTTTTGACCACGAGGGTCCCGGCATGCCTTCCTATCCGGAAGGTGCAACCACCTGGCGCATAGAGGCTGGAAAGGTTGTGGTGACCGGGTATTCTTCCTGCTTGGATCGTCTGGACCTCGGGGTCTCACCCTTCGGCCATCGTCTACAGACGGGAACCTGGGATATGAATCTGGTAAGCGGGATCGGTCCTGACCGTCCGGTTTCAGTGGCGATTGAACGGATACCGCTGATTTTGCTTCTCTGGGCAGAGGTACGACAGTGGAACAGTTTGAGCAGATCTTGAAGCCTGAACGAGCTGCACCGTGGTCAGATCGAGAATCCTCATTTCGACGATTGCGCGGGCCGTGGGCGGCCGTAGTCCTCGTGGGGAGTGTGGGTTTGGCCCTATTCCAGCTTTACACCGCAGCCACGATCCCCATTGCCCCACAGCTGCAGCGCTCGATCCACCTAGGACTGGGGCTTGGACTTCTGTTTCTGCTATATCCGCGCCGAATTCGAGACATGTCGCTCGAGACGCTGCCGTGGTATGACGTGCTGCTCGCTATCCTCGGGGTCGCTGTGGGTTTCTATCACGTGATGTTTTACCACGAGCTCCTGACCAGGACCGGCATCAATACCACGACCGATTTTGTTGTGGCAGGGCTGGCCGTACCCCTGGTGTTGGAAGGGACCCGCCGAGTAGCCGGATGGCCCATGGTCATCGTTGCTTCCAGTTTTCTGGCCTATGCCCTGTGGGGTAACTATCTCCCAGGCCTCTTTGCTCACCGGGGCCTGTCGCTCCAGCGGATCTTGGAGCATTCATACCTTGGCCTAGAGGGAATCATGGGGATTCCGCTCGGTGTGTCGGCCACGGTGATCTTCATCTACCTTCTGTTCGCACAGGTCCTCGAAAAAACAGGAATTCGGCAGTTCTTCGTAGATATTGCCATGGCGTTGACCGGAACCAGTCCCGGAGGCCCGGCAAAAGCAGCGGTGATTTCCAGCGCACTCGAGGGGACCATTTCAGGATCATCTATTGCCAACACGGCGGGCTCAGGCTCCTTTACCATTCCCATGATGAAGAGCCTTGGTTACAGACCGGAGTTTGCAGCAGCCGTGGAGGCCTCCGCGTCCACAGGGGGACAGATCATGCCCCCTGTTATGGGAGCGGCAGCGTTCATAATGGTCGAGTTCCTCAACATGCCCTACATCGACATTGCCAAGGCCGCTGCTATTCCTGCCGTGTTGTACTTCACCGGCGTTTTCCTCATGGTGCATTTTGAGGCCCTCCGTGAGGGGCTCAAGGGACTGCCTCGGCAGAGCCTCCCGAAGTTGACAGAAGTCCTGCTAAAGAGAGGTTACCTGCTGCTGCCCCTGGTGTTGATCTTCTGGCTTATGGACGCCGGTTTCAGCCCCACGAAGGCAGCGGTCTGGTCCATGGCCCTTGCGTTCCTCCTGGGCCTATTGAGGAAGGAGACGCGGCTAGGGCCGAGGGATCTTCTCCAGGTAATGGAGTCGGCAGCAAGGGTTGCCCTCCCGGTCATCGCCGCGTGCGCTGCGGCGGGGATCATCATCGGTGTAGTGACCTTAACAGGGATCGGGCTCAAGTTGTCCGCCAACATGGTGGACCTTGCGGGCAACCACTTGCTCTTGGCTCTTGTTTTCACCATGTTCGCCTCGCTGGTCCTGGGAATGGGTATTCCCACCACGGCCACTTACATAGTCCTTGCGACCATGGCCGCTCCGGCCTTGGTAAAACTGGGAGTCGTTCCCTTGGCCGCGCACCTCTTCGTGTTCTATTTCGGGGTCGTGGCGGATATCACACCGCCTGTGGCCCTCGCGGTTTATGCCGGTGCGGCTATCGCGGACTCGAATCCCTGGAAGACCGGCATTGAAGCAGTGAAACTTGCGCTGGGGGCGTTCCTGGTCCCGTACATCTTCGCCCTATCGCCAGTGTTGATTTTGGTGGGGGCAACACCACTCCTCATCCTCCAGATGCTGGCAACCTCGGTAATGGGTATGGGGGCCCTCGGAGCCGGAGTCGCCGGATTCTGGACCATCAATCTCTCCCGAATAGAGCGGTTCGCTCTCATAGCCGGCGGTCTCCTCCTCGTGGACCCGGGTCTGCTCACGGACCTGTGCGGAGCAGGAATGGTCGGGACGGTCTACCTAGTGCAGCGCCTTCGGGCGAATCGGACGGCCAAGGAGATTAATGCCAATACCCACTCAAACGAGTAGCATTTTCTTCGGTGGGACGGGCATCCGAGACTGTCTCAAAAGGCTGAAAGACGCCAAAATCGTGCTACGGAAATCGTCATTTTCCTGATTCCCAGGCGGAGCCTGGGAACGATAAGCGTGGCACGATCTTTTCTCGATTTTGAATTTTGAGACAGTTTCATCCTGCCTGTCATTTGCTCGACAGTCGAGACGTCTGTTCCACCATTCCTTTCGCTCATGAAATTAATTTTTTGACTAGATTTTGCTATAAGGAGGCACGAATCAGGCCATCTTCTTCATCGATTGAAATTCACTGATAAAAGAGAGTATTACGGAACTACCGCCTGCCAACTACGCCGCATCAGGCTGAAGACGGTCTGCTTTTCTCCTGACCACTTGCAATAAGATTGCCAAACCCACCAAGGCCAGACCGAATATGTCGGTCCATACCGCGGGATAGATAAGGCAAAGTCCCCCCGCGGCCATCAGTACCCGCTCTATCCAATTCGACCTCTTGAGCAGCCATCCGGATGCCGCTGATGCAAAGGCAAAAACTCCCGCAAATGAAGTTGCAATGACCCACAGGCCCCCGAGGATGCTGTCTCCCTTGAGAAGCAAGGCATACCCGGATGGATCGAGGACAAACATGAAAGGTACAACAAACGCCACGGCGGTATACTTCCAGGCCATCATCGTGGTCTTGAACGGGTCTCCTCCCGTCAGAGCGGCAGCCGCAAAGGGAGAAAGAGCTGTCGGTGGAGAGACCTCCGAGAGAACCGCGTAGTAAAAGATGAACATGTGCGCAGCGTAATCGGGGACTCCGAGTTTCGTGAGAGCCGGGGCTGTAATGACAGCAGCGATGATGTACGTCGCTGTTATCGGTACGGCCAGCCCGAGAATCCAGAGTATCACCGCCGTGTACACCGCTGTGAGCAAGAGGCTTCCGCCCGCGTAGGCTATGATGATCGAAGAGAGCTTCAAACCGAGGCCGGTGAGGCTCACCACGCCCACAATAATTCCCGCGCAAGCACACACCACGGCTACGCCTAGCACCGCGAGAGTTCCAAACTTAAGTGCCCGGATTAGTTTTGCCAGTGTGAACCGCGTGTCCTTGCGGAAGAAACTAGCCACGAAACACGTGAAGATCGCGCAGACGACAGCCATCATGGGCGTGAAACCGAGGACCATCATGAGCACCAAAACGATGAGTGAGATGAAGTGGAATCCGTATGTATAAGTGAGTTTCCAGAGACTCTCTGGGTTCTCGATCTCTACGGCTTTTGCACCGAACTTCTTGGCATCAAGTTCCACCATCAAGAAAATGGACCAGTAATAAAGGCAGGTTGGTATGGAGGCCATAAGAATCACATCAAGGTAGGATATCCTCAGGAATTCGGCGATGAGAAACGCCGCCGCACCAAGAACAGGTGGCGAGAGGACCGCTCCAATTCCTCCGGCGGACAAAAGGCCCCCTGCGGCCTCCCTGCTGTATCCGGCTCTTGCCAGCATAGGATAGGCGACGGACCCGATGGTGACAGTAGTGGCAACTCCGCTCCCGGATGGGCCTCCGAGGAGGAAAGATGCCAGGGTCACAGTCCGACCCGCACCGGTGGGCTTTCCACCCAAAGCCGCAAAGGAGAAGTCGATGAAGAACTTCCCTGCCCCCGACACGTCCAGAAAAGCACCGTATATGGTGAACAGAATGATGAAAGTGGCAGACACATCGACGGGTACTCCAAAGATCCCCTCGAGAGTCATGTACATGTGGCCCACAATACGATCCAGGTCATAGCCGCGATGTGTCCATGGCGGGGGAAGAGAAGGCCCTGTAAAGGCATAAACGAGGAAAACGATGACGACTATGGGCATGATCCAGCCCGATGATCGGCGGGCTGCTTCCAGAATGAGAAGAATCAGGATCGCACCGAAAAGCTTGTCCCACAGAATAGGATCTACGGCTCTATAAATGAACTCCTCGAAATCAATGAGCATGTACCCGATGGAAGCCAGAGCAAGAACAACGGGGATAAGGTCAAGCAAGCCGATCTTGTTCCTGTACTTCTTTGCCACGGGGTAATAAAGAAATATCAAGGTGAGTACGAACGCGACATGCACGCCACGAAGTATCTGGGTTGTGATCGTACCGAGTGCGCAATAGATGGCGAAAGACGAGCAGCACACTGCGAGAACGGTTATAACCCCCCTCCAAAACGGTATGGGCTTTCTGGTTATCCCTTCCTCTTTTTCGATGACTTGCTCGACCTTCTTGAGCTGCTCTTCCGCGACCCACGCACCCTTCTGACCTTCCATACGTTATCTCCAAACAAGATGTGCAAAATACGTGAACAACGGTATCCTTGAGAGTTCTACCTTGATGCTCCCATCCCGGTCTTCCCGTGTTCCAAGCGCTATGTCGCGATCGTGGAACCGGAGCACGTGATTCCCAATACTGGCAGCCGAGACAAGAAATTCCGTGAACTGCCCGTCTGCATTCGGCTCATTCTTTCCCTCGAGACCCTGGTACGCTAATACCGCTTCGCTTTGGGTTTGCACGTGAACGAGCCGGAGATGTCCGTCTTCTATCCTGAACTTCTCGCTCACTGGCACCTGATACATGGAATGTATGTATGTCCTGAAAAACACGTCACCTTCGGACACGGGCACCATGACTTCCGGATTGCCGATCTTCAAGACGAGGTGGTCTTTCCACATCCCCGCCGTTGCAAGCGCTGCGACGAAAAGAATGGGAAGCAAGATTAATCGCCGGGTTCGCATCTTGGAAGGCCTTTCACGTCTTGACGTCCACCCCCTTATCTTTGAAGTATTTGAGTGCGCTCTTGTGATAGGGAATCGGCGAGCCCAGGACAGCGCCTTTGAGTTCTACGCTCTCAGCTTGCTTATGGACCGCCACAAGGTCGTCCCGGTGATCGAATATAGCGGCAAGTATGTCATACGCCAATTTCTCGTCCATGTCTTCGTGGACGATCAGAAGGTTGGCCACAGCGGCCACGGGAACATCTTCTTCGAGCCCGGGGTAAGCGCGATTGGCAATCGTGGTGGGGTAATAGACAGGCCCGTATTTGGCCGTCATTTTCTCGATGGAGTCAGCGTTGGGGACAAATGAAATCTTCATTCCCGGAGACGCCGCAAGATCGAGCACCGACGCCGTGGGGACCCCGCCGCACCAAAAAAACCCGTCAATCTTCCCATCTTTAAGAGCGCCTGCTGACTCTGATGCTCCCAGCCGATCTCTCTTGACATCCTTGTCGGGGTTTATTCCGTTTGCCTCAAGGATTCTCAAGGCCATGACCTCTACTCCGCTGCCGGGCGCTCCGGTCGAGATGGTTTTGCCCCTCATGTCCCCTACTGTCTTGATGCCCTTTCCTTGCGGAACCACGATCTGCATGACATTGGGGTAAAGCACGGCTAGATTCCGGAGCGGAAGTTTTTGCTTGAATTTTTCGAGTCCTTGGTACGCATCATAGACCGTGTCACCCATGACGATTCCGAGATCGGCTTTCTTCGCTCCTACCAACTTACAATTGTCCACCGATGCTGCAGTGACCTCGGCTGCGGCCTCCACATTGGGCACGTACTTGGTGACCACAGCGGCTATTGCGCCTCCCAGGGGAAAATATACGCCTCCCATGCCTCCGGTGGCCACGGATATCCTCTTTCGAGTCTGTCCCCAGATGCTCGTAGGATTCCCTATGACTAAAGCGCTCCCCATTGCCGCTGTCACCTTGAGAAATCCCCGTCTTCCAATCGCAGTGCCGCCATCAAATCGACGACGATGCTCCATTATGCTCCTCCTTGAGTGTCTGGTTCACATCATGAATATGTGGTAATTCGCAAGCAGAAAGGCGCAGACTCTTTTCCTTGAGTCGTTTTGTCGCAATGAGTTTGTCGCGAAGATCAGAAAACGGCGAACTATCCCGCTATCGAGCGAGCACACCAAAGGCAAAGTGAAGTCGCCGGCCGAAGGCCAGTATTCCGAATTCTAAATGACGATAGAACAAGATCGGCAGGAATTCAACGCAATTGTTAACCGTACTGTGATCATTCAGTTATCCGTAGCAAACAGCTTTTTTGGAGAGGCTTTCCAGCCTGCCTTGCCCTGAAAAGCCAACAATGGCAGGCTGGAAAGCCTGCCCCACAATTTTCTGGAATTGCATGGCGTGAGCACATCCATCCTTTTATTCTTCGGAGGTTGTCTTCCTATAGTTTCGCCTTTTTGGTGTACTTATGATGGTAGAGTGAGAAATTGCTTGCAAAAAGCGGGCGTTCCGCGCACATCGGTTTTGGAAAAGATGATGTGTAAGGAGGAACGCCAGCTTGAAAAAGTATATACCAGAAGCGTTCGGGATTGACGACATTTGTTTCAGAGTCTTCTTCAGCGCTCCGAGTTATCGCATGTTCGTGGCGCTGTTGGTCGGTTGGGTGCTCACTGTGGGGAAACACACGGTCAGCAGAGTTATCTTGACCATGAGACTCCATGAATCCAGACACTTTGCCACTGTGTATCGATTCTTGGGTAAAGGGAGTTGGAGCGCTGATTCAGTATCTCGATGGCTTTTCAGAATTCTTCTAGACACATTGGTTACGAAGGGCACTGAGATCCTGGTGGTGGTTGATGATACCTTGAACAAGCACTGTGGCAAGAAGATTTGTGGAGCTGGTTGGCAGCATGACGGTTCGGCCCTGAAGCCGGCCCAGAAGAAAGGTCATGGAGTATGTTTCGTCATCATTGGTCTAGCTATCCGTCTGCCTGAAATCAGCGATCGAGTCTTTTGTCTGCCGTATTCCGCCCGGCTTTGGTGGCCTCCAAAAGCCAAGGTTAGACCAGAAGGTCTGCCTTACAAGACAAAGCCCGAGATTGGTTTGGAGCTTATCAACCTGACCTATTCGTGGCTCAGAGAAGGGGAGCGTTTGAGAGTCGTGGCAGACCTTGGATACTGTTGCAAGACAGTGCTCAAAGGGCGCTCCAAAGGTGTCCATGTTACTGGGAGGTTCCTAAAGACGTCGGCCCTGTTGGCTCCGGTCGCGCCCCAGACCATTCGACGGCGAGGCAGACCTCGTAAAAGAGGTGATCGACTGCCCACTCCGGCGACCATGTTTCAAGATCCAAACTTGAGTTGGCATCGAATCAAGGTATTTTGCTATGGAAAAGAGATCGGCCTGTTGGTACATCAGTTTACAGCTCTTTGGTACCATAGCGCAGGACAAGAGAAAGTCTCTGTGGTTCTCTGTCGAGATCCGAAAGGAAAGCATGCAGATATCGTGTTCTTCGACACCGACGCAGCGTCTTCGCCTGAGAATATCATTGCTCGATATGCGGCACGCTGGAGCATCGAGATTACCAACCGTGAAGCCAAGCAACTCCTCGGCGCTGACGAGCCCCAGTGTCGCAAGGAAAAGTCGGTTATGCGTGCCCCAATGTTCGCATACTGGGCCTACTCGCTCGTAGTTCTTTGGTTTGTGCGACAATTCTCAGCCGCCAAAGATCTCGTGATAGATCCGGCCCCGTGGTATCGCAAAAAGAAAACTTTCACCTTTTCCGACATGCTTGCCGCTGCACGAAGGAGCCACTTCTCACTGAACTTTTCTCAGGAAGTCGGGAAGAATAATGACTTGCACAAAATCAACACCCCGCGCTCCACGAGCGACTTTAAATACTCTGAAATCGCGAAACTATAGGTCTTCAAGGCGATGATTCAGTGTCGCACATTGTTTCGGGCGGAAATTCCCGAGAGCCTTTTTCCGGATCTTAACGTAAGAGCGTACCACGTGTGTTGCCCTCTCATTCGAGCAGTATATAGTTCCGTATTATTGAATCCCTTTTCGGCAGCCTTCACGAGAGCCGATATGTCAGAAACTGCTGACACCGGGAATATGGATCTGAGATCTGCATGGGTGAACCTGCACAAATCGGCAATTGATCTTGGAAAAAGGTGAAACACATGATATCTTTGCGCCGAATGGAAACACCTACTCAACTGTAGATGCTAAGGATACAGGCTTCGAAAGTTCATTCCCGGTTCCTGTTCTCTGTCGATTGTTTTTGGGTGCGGGAGAGTATCATGATAGGTATCGAGAGAGTTGACCACATATGTGTCGCAGTAAAGGATTTGGATGGGGCAGCAGCGGTTTGGGGCCCACTGTTCGGTAAAACCAAACCCGACAATGAATATACGCACGAAGCTGAAGGAATCCGAGTATTTAGGTACAAGGTCGGAGAACTTTACTATGAACTCATAACATCTACCAGGGAAGGCAGTGACGTAGATCGCTTTATTTCAAAGAAAGGTGAAGGAGTCATGCTGGTTTCCTTCAAGGTTCCCAACACCGAAGAGGCAATGAAGGATCTGGTAGAACAAGGCTACCAGCTGATAGATGAATCTCCCCGCGTGTGGCGGCAGTCTCACTATGCGTTTGTGCATCCCGGCTTTATGAATGGGGTTCTGGTGGAAATCATAGATTGAGGCTTTTGCGAAGGGACGTACGGTCGGCATTCCCACACTCACCTTTCATAAATCCCTTCATATATTTCTTGGTTTGTAGAGGGAATAATGGATCGGGGAGGAATTCCCTGCAGAAAAGCCCCGCCCGATCTTCCTGGTTTATTGGTTCTTCCATTCCGGCCTGCGTTTTTCCATGAAGGCTTTTATTCCTTCGTTCGCATCATGGGATTCCATGAGTTCTTTCAGATAGAGCCCTTCCATTCTGGGGAGGTCTTCCCGGATTCCACGGAAGAAATCTGTCCTGACTGCTGCATTGGCCGTGCGCAAAGATGCGGCGCTCTTGGGTAGGATGTGCTTTTCTATCCACTTTGTTGCAGCTTCCCAAGCGTCCGTTCCTTCGTCCACAAGCAACGTAAGCAGACCGATTCTCTTTGCCTCAACAGCGTCAATAGATCGACCGGTCAGCGCCAGGTCATCAGCATAGGTTTGCCCCACTTTCTTGGGTAACATGACTGAAGCCGGAGGTGGAAAAACGCCCAGGATTATCTCAGGCTGGCCGAACATCGCGGTGTTGTCTGCCAGTATGAAATTGCAGAATAGCGCCAACTCCATGCCACCGCCGAGGCATTGGCCCCGGACTATGGCCATCGTCGGCACCAGGAGCCTGGCTAAATCATAGAATACGCCGTGAAAGGCTCTTAACATCATTGCGGCATTTTCTTTCGTGTGCTCCGGTACTGCTGCACCGAACGAAAAATGCTTTCCTTCTCCCTCGAACACTATCAGTTTAAGGTCTTTTTCGTTCGATAATCCGGCGAGGGTGCAAGCGATCTCGCCAAGCATTGCCGCTTCAAGAATGTTTGCCTTCGGAGCGTTCAGGGTAATCTTCAACACGGCCCCGTCAAAGTGCTTCTCGCATTTGATCAACCGGTTTTCCATATTTTTTCCTCTCACACGAACAGAGGCGATTGCAGGGGACCTGAGTTTCCCATGCAATGCCTCTGAAAAGCTAACGGATGGTCAGGACTTATCCTTGGGGCTTGCCCATAATTTCAGCAAAGGTGTCCACGTTCATGGGAGAACCATCGGCGATGAGTTGACGCATACGAATGAAGTCAACAACGTCTTTCCCGGTGATCTTCTTGGTATTGAAGGCGTTGAATCCCAAGAATGCCTCATAGCCCATGTTGGTCATCAACCAATGGCGGTTAGCCAGCTTGCTCTGATCCCAGAAGAATTTCTTCTTTGCACGAATGCCGTCAATGGCCTTTATGACACAACCAGGGAACAGATTCGCAAAGGTCCAAATTATCCTGTTAACTTCTTTGTCGAGGAGCTCGAAGTCCACGGGAAGCTCTTTCATCATTTCCCGCGCATCCTTTGCGGCCTGGCCGGTTTTAAGCTCGCCGTAGACTATTTCGCCATTCGCCACGTAATCATCGGTGATAACCCCAGGATTCCGGATGAACTTGTCTCCCTGTTTGAGGACCGGAACGACTTTGGAAATCAGGTTTTTCGCCTTCATCTTATAGGCGCTCCACATTTCGCAGCTCACGCAGTTCCACATTGCATCTTCCATGGAAAGGAACCAGGGGAGAAAGTCCGTGGAGCCGCCATCAGGGCTGGAACCGTGCCGCGCACCGGCCTGTCCGAAGATCGCGAGATCACTGGAGACCGCCAAGTCGCACGCCATACCTATTTCCTGGCCGCCAGCGACTCTCATGCCGTTAACCCTGCAAATTACCGGTTTCTTGCAGTTGAGAATGGAATCAACCATTCCGTTGAACAGATCCATGTACTCGCCGTATTCATGCGGTCTGGCAGAATAGTACTCCGCATATTCTTTGGTGTTGCCGCCGGTGCAGAAAGCTTTGTCACCGGTTCCGGTGAAAACAGCGGCTATAACCGAACGATCCTGGCTTGCGGCTGAAAAACCAGCTATTACACCCTTGACCATTTCGGTAGTATAGGAGTTATACTGTTTGGGGTTGTTGAGTCTTATCCATGCCACGTACAGGCCTGGGACCTCTTTTCCGGTGGGATCGACGAGGGGCCTTTTCTCGTAAACTGTGCAGGGCGCCTCGGTTCCCCAATGTTCGGGACCAATCAAAATGTGATTTCTAGTGTTGTTGTCTCTGGGCAACCATTCTAATGCCATGTTCCGCTCCTCCTAAGGTTGAGATTTGGTTAGGCTTTCAGGTGACGAGGCCCTCGACGATGTTCCCCAAAAGCCATTATGGATTTCGTGTTGAAGACCAATATTCTTAAGATTGCGACCTGCAGGATGCCGGTCCCCACTATTAATGCACTGTCTCATCACTTTTTCACCGGTTCGAATGCATAGAAGACACGAGGAATCTCTACAACCTCACGGCCCACTTCTTGAGGCACCGGATCCACGTCGAACACGGCCAACTTCACCTTATCACCAGGTTTCAGTTCCCCTTGCTGGCAATTGATGATCCGTACGAAAAAGGTCCTTTTCCCGTCCAAATCAATAAGAGCATGTACCAACGGCGGCTTGCCAAATCCCAACGGCACGCCGACCATCTCTTCAGTATGGTCTATTACAGTTGCGACCGTGGGCCAATCGATCCATTCCATATTGGTGCTGTAACATTCCGGACACAAAAGCCGCGGCGGGAATGGCTCTGCACCACAGTCCGTGCACTTTGTGGTTGTGAAGCGCCCCTGTTTCAGGTTTTCGTAAAAGGGGTGCATCTGGTTGAATTCCTTGGACTCTTGCGGAAACAAATCCATGGTCACCATGTATTTTCCAGTGAGTACCCGAGATTCCTGGCGTGCTCATGCGACCTCCCTTCCGTAGATGAGGACAGTGTGAGCGGCTATAAATCCGCTTAGATTATGGGTCAGGCCGATTGTTGCGTTAGGGACCGGCTGAACGGCATCCCCGCGCAATTGTTTCATCACTTCGATTCCCTGGCGAATGCCTGTGCCGCCGAACGGATGTCCGCATCCGAGCAATCCACCGTCAGTGTTGGTGGGAATCTTACCGCCGAAATCGTTTTGTCCATCAGCTACGAAGGAGCCTCCCTCGCCTTTCTTGCAGAATCCCAGGTCTTCCATCTCGATAATTTCAGAAATGGTGAAGCAGTCGTGGGTCATTGCAACATTGACGTCTTTTGGTTCCACTTTGGATTTGGTGTATGCCTGATGCGCGGCAATCTTCAGCGCTTCCCACGTAGTCCAGCTCGGCATGTTCGCAGACATGTTGTTCACTGAGGCCTGGCCTGTGCCGCGAATATAGACCAGCGGTTTATCTGTCATTTCCTTGGCTTTTTCTTCCGAAGCCAAAATCACCGCAGCCGCACCGTCAGTAATCGGGCAGCAATCGTACAGGGTCAACGGCGGAACGATCATCTTGCCCGCCATTACCTCTTCCATAGTCACGGGGGTCTGAAATTGTGCCTTGGGGTTCTTTGCCGAGTTCCTGCGGTTCTTGACGGAAATGATACCAAGGTGCTCCTTCTTGGTGCCGTACTGCTTCATGTGCTGCTTTGCGACCATGGCAAATACCGGGGGCGGAAGCCCGAGGCCCTGGGAACCGTCCCAGTCATGATCCACGGAAGCAAGCTCACTATAAAAAATTTCCCACTTTTGCGGGGTGTAAAGCTTCTCGCCGCCGGCTACCATTACGATGTCCGCCTGGCCGGACTTGATCATGGCGAATGCGAGGATAATGGCGGAGCTTCCACTCGCGCACAACAATTCCACACGGGCGCATATATTCTTCGGCTTTACGCCTACATATTCCGCGACAAGCGGCGCCAGGTGGGTTTGGTAAGAAGTCCGTTCCGTGTATGCGGAGGCAACCAGCAACCCATCAATATCTTTAGGGTTAACTAAAGGATTGTCTTCATAGCAGGCCTTGGCGGCCTCCTGGAAGAAATCCCTCTGGCTGCCGTCTCTCACGCCCCACTTGGACATTCCTCCGGCGATAATGCACACGTTACGTTCCATGGGTGACTACCTCCCGTTGTGATTCGGTAATATTTCAGCTTGAACGTCCCGAATCTTGTTCCGTTTGATAACAAGTCAGAAGTCGATCAGAAGAGATCGTCCTCATCGCCCCCGCCGCTCGGCATCTCTCCGTATTTGTGGAGGTTCTGCTGCACAAGTTCGCTCTCTCGCTTGGAAAACATTATGTCTTCCCTCATCTGCTTTTTCCCCCGAGAAATATCTCACATACCAAGGAATATCGATGCCGCGGGACAGGTAGCGTGAACGGTACGAGTTCCTTTTCCCTCTCCGATGCCCTATGCCGATATCCATGATTGCCCATCAAGCCCTTATCGCTCTGAGGAGAAGGTTGATCATTTGTTCCGTACTCGCGATGGTGGGTTGTTTCTTGGAGAGCATCATGCGAGCGAGCGCTTCATGCTCGAATACCCCTTGAACTAGATGCAGGTAGTAGTTGATTTCGAAATCCTTTCGAAAATGGCCGCTCTGTTGTCCGGCTTCCACAGTAGATCTTATCAGTTTCCAGAAACGCCTGGTGTTCTGATATTCCTGAGATTCATAAAATTTGGGATTCCTGTACAATTCCAGTATTAGAACACGAGTCTCCCATTCTCGAATCTGAAAATCCAGAGCCCACCTTCTCAGCAAATATAAGAGTCGTTCATAGGGATTCAATGCCCCGGAAAAAACGCGCTCCAATTCATCGGCCAATTCGATGAACCAGGTGCCCATAACTGACAGAAGTAGTTGTTCTTTGCTCTTGAAATATTGATAAATGGAAGCTTCTGCTATGCCAGCTCTTCCGGCAATTTCGGAGATGGTGGCGCCGCCGTAACCTTTTTTACCGAATACCTCCGAGGCGACTTCCACTATAGTGCGCCGCCTGAGCTCTCCGCGGGTTGGCTCATCGCCATTTTCTCTTACAACCGGCTCGTCGCGTTTCCAGATAGCTGCTTTTACTAACGAGCACAGAGCATCCGCGGCTTCATTGGGATCATACGGATCCCCGAAAAAGAGCCATCGCAAAACAATGCTGTCGATCGCGCCGAAAATCATCTCCAGAATAAGGATGACTTCTGCCTGGGGGTCCACTTCATGGTCCCGTATGCCCTCTCGGATAGCCTCTACAGCGAAGGCGCTGTATTTTCGAATCATTTCATAAGCCGGTGATTGGTAGAAAGCAGGTAACGTCCGGAGTTCACGTAGCAGAATTGAGGTGTAGTTTTTATTAACAGAGAGATCTCTGAGCTGATGCCAGAGTAACTTCCTAATCTTGGGCTCGGCCCCCTTCATTCCTTGAAGATGCTCAGTGATACCTGCCAGAGTCTCCTTAAGATGCCTTTCCGGAACGGTAACGATCAAATTTTCTTTGGTTTTAAAGTATTGGAAGATAGATGCCTCATGAACCTCGGAATCATTAGAAATATCAGCAATAGTCGTATCGTGGAAACCGCGAGTGGCAAAGATGCGCTCCGCGGATTCCAGGATAAGTTGGCGTTTTCTATCCGCTGAAGGGCTTCTTCGTTTATTGGAGGACGCCCTCTTGATAGCGCTTTCGGGCAATCCAGGATAATCCATATAAAAACTCCGGGGTTCGGACACAACGGTCACTATATCTACGTTTAAAACCGAATACCACCCATATGATAAGAAGTCAAGAACTTTTCTTGCGTGCTTCGTGTCCAGGGCATGGATGACAACTCGCTAAAATAACTTATCAGGGTTTGGCTGCGGTTTCATGACAAAAGCTGCTGCTAACCCCTCTGACTTTTTGTTTGGCAAAACGCAAAAAGTCTTGACATGGTTTTTATATAAGTTATATTCGTATATACGATGTTAAAGAGTCTCGGTCAACATAACTTCGGAACCCAGACGCAGGACTTCCCGGGCCCATCATACGATTGAGCAGCGGAGCGCCGAGGCCATTCAGCAAAAAAGCTGCCAGCGTGAACAAGAAGGATATTTATCCGGCGAATGTTCAGATCCACCCATGAAAGAAAAAGACGTCGATGGCATTGCAGTAATAGACGACACGCACTTCGGAGCGCGTCGACCGGAATATTATCGCGAAAAGCTTGATTCGGCCACTACTGGAGCAGGGATTAACACTTCTTTGGTTACGGAAACGCGGACGATCATATCGCAAGTTGAGCAAAGGTAAGAAAGATGAGATACGCAGAGACAGGGTTTAATCTGGAAATCGACCTGACAAGGGGAAGCATTGAGAGGGTAGCAACCGACCCAAAAGACACCGAGCTCTATCTTGGGGGCCTGGGAACTAACGCCAAGATATTATGGGAGAGGGTTCCTCCCGAAGTCGACCCCTTTTCTCCCGATAATCTTCTAATATTCAGCGCCGGTCTTTTATGCGGCACTCCTGCTACCGGCTGCAACCGCACGATTGTTTCCACCGTCTCGCCTCAAACTTTGTTAATGGCATTTTCAATGATGGGGGGATTCTGGGCGCCGGAATTGAAGTACGCCGGTTATGACAAAGTGATCCTTCGCGGCAAGTCCCCCAAGCTGGTGTATCTGTGGATAAACAATGACAAAGTGGAAATACGTGACGCCTCTCATCTGCGGGGTAAAGGCACTGTTGAAACAGCAGAGCTCATTCGACAGGAGTTGAAGGAGCCGAAAGCCCAAGTGGCTGCTATCGGCTTGGCCGGTGAAAACAGGGTCTATTTCGCTTCCATCGAACAGGGCAGGTCTAGTGCCAGCCGAGGTGGGATAGGCGCCGTTATGGGAGACAAAGGGGTAAAGGCGGTTGTTGTTCGTGGAACAAAGGACATTAATGTCGCCCAACCGGCCGAGTTTATGGGTCTCTGCAATGAAGTGCTGAAATATATAAAATTTCGTAATGATAATCCGATTCCGGGTGTCATGCCCATTTTAGCCGGGCTCGGGTCTCCCCAAGAGATGAAAGTCCATGATGAAAAGTGGCACACTGAAAATTTCATGTGGGGAAATTCGCGAGTCCGCAGAAAAGATTTTTGGAATGACGAAATTGCAAAGCAGTGGGCGGAGACTTTGGATAATATGCGGACGCGGTTGATCAGTTGCTACAACTGCCCGATGACATGCGGGGCAACCATTTCTCCCCCGGGACTTCCAACCTACATGATGAAATGCTTCTCGAAGCTTACTTATACCATGGCGGCCTTCGCAGACCTGGAATTTGGTTTGGGTATCGCCCAAAGCGCTACGGAGTACGGGGTGGACGGATTCTCAACCCCGCAAGTGATGGCCTTTGCCCTTGAGCTTTACGAAAACGGCATATTAACTGATGAGGACTTCCCGGGAATGCCGTCCGACAATGAGGGGAGATTTTACTGGTTGCTTGACAGAATTGTTCGGAGGGAAGGGATTGGAGATGTTTTGGCCAACGGGACTTATTGGGCGGCCAAACAGATTGGCAAGGGCGCAGAGGCCTATGCTCATAATAATATTAAGAAACATGAGCAGCTTCCTCTCAAGCTATCAATGCTGAATCCCATTTATTTCCTCATGTATTCTACCGGCGAGAAGATCAACATTACCCAGATTGAAGGACAGTTCCCCCAGGCACCTTGGGCTACGAGAGAGGAGAGGGAAGAGTTCGCAAAGGATTGGTTCCAGGTTCCTGATGAGAAGTTTAAGCAATATCTTTTGGATTGGGAACCACGCGGGGAAAAGTCGATGCCCTATTACCCGACCGTTGATATGTGTTGTGACATTGTCGACTGGCAAGAGAGGATGCACTACATTGATGACGCCCTCGGGATGTGCTCCGGTTTGTCATCATTTCCCCTGAAGCCTCCGTATCATATGCATAATTACCCGAAATTCATCTCAGCAGGTGCCGGGATCGATATGGACGAAGAGAAACTAACACAAGCAACCAAGAGATACAGGACGTTAGTTAGAGCCTTCAATATCCGAAGAGGCATGAGGCGCAAAGATGACAAGCCACCTGAGAACCATTGGAAGAAAAGATTTCCCGAGCTTGAGAAGGAGCTTCTGGACGCGTATTACAAACTCAAGGGGTGGAACGATCAAGGTATTCCCACCAAGGAGTCATTGACTGAATTGGGTTTGGAATATGTGGCAGAAGACCTCGAAAAGAGAGGGATCTATTCAGATAATGAAGGTACTCCTTCCGGTGAGACTCTGTCGGAAGAAAAGATATAAAGCGAAGGGGTGGTAACCGTCATGGGTGAGAAAAAAAAGAAAACCGTAAAAACGATAAAGGTCGACGTTGATAAATGCAATGGTTGCCGGGCCTGTGAGGTAGCCTGCTCCGCCTTTCACGCCGCGCCAAGATATAGCAGCAATAATCCGGCGAGGGCCCGTATCCGCGTGATTCGTGAACCCATAAAAGACATATATATTCCTGTATACGCAGGTGAGTACACTCCAGCCGAATGTGCCGGCAGAGACAAATACACGATTGACGGCAAGCAATACGACGAGTGCGGTTTCTGCAGGGCTTCCTGTCCATCCAGGGACGTTTTCAAAGAACCAGATTCGGGCCTCCCTCTGAAATGCGACATGTGTGAAAGCGACCCGACACTAGAGAAGCCCTTGTGTGTCCAGTGGTGCTTGGTCGATGCCCTGACTTACGAAGAAAGGGAAGAGGAAGTCGAAGAAGGGGCGGAGCAGGTGGAGTTGGAGATCGGATTGGAAGCATTGGCAAACAAGTATGGATTAGACAAGATGATAGACACCGTCGCCCGAATGTCACTATCAAAGAAGGAATAACGCAATTACAGGGCGAAAAAACGGTTTCTAAGCAACACATGAAAGAAGAGGCTAAGTAAAGATAGTGGAGACTGTAACCCCCCTCAAAGAGATCGTTGATGAAATAAAGGCGAGCGGTGGAGACGCCTTTAAAAGATGCTTTCAATGCGGGTTGTGCGATACGGTTTGTCCGTGGAACAGGGTCAGAACTTTCAGTATGCGCAAGCTGGTCCGAGAAGCGACGTTCGGTTTGACCGAGATAGAAAGTGAAGATATCTGGCGTTGCACCACCTGCGGAAGATGCCCTCAGCGGTGTCCCAGGGATGTAAAACAGATAGATTCCGGGGTGGCCTTACGCAAGATTGCCACGGAATATCAGGTCTTCCCGCCTTCCGTCAAGCCAGTCCGCACGGCGAGCGCAAGCCTCGTTGGCGAAGGTAACCCCTTGAGTGAAGAGCGGAAAAACAGGGCAAAGTGGGCGGAAGGTCTATCTGTAAAACCGTTCACTGAGGGGACGGAATTCTTATATTTTCCAGGCTGCTACCTCAGCTATGATCCGAGATTAAAAAAGGTGGCCAGGGCCACAGCCAATATTCTTAACAAGGCAGGGGTGGATTTCGGGATTTTAGGCGAAAAGGAGAACTGCTGCGGAGAAAGTATCCGCAAGACGGGTGAAGAAGAATTATTCAGACGCCTGGCCAAGGAAAACATCAAGACTTTTATCGAAAATGGGGTGAAGAAGATCCTCGTCTCATCTCCTCATTGCTATCATACGTTCACGAACGAGTATCCCGATTTTATGGTGCACTTCGAGATAGTTCATCTGTCTCAGTTCCTGTTCGAGTTGCTGAACGAGGGAAGGCTTAAGATTAAGAATGATTACAATAAGAAAATAACGTACCACGACCCCTGTTACCTGGGTCGACATAACGGCATATACGACGAACCAAGGCAGGTCCTGAAGAAGATATCCGGCCTAGAACTGCATGAGATGGTTGATTCAGGGGTAGACAGTCTCTGTTGCGGCGGGGGAGGAGGCAGGATCTGGATGGAAACTCCCAAAGGTGAAAGATTCTGCGACCTAAGATTGGAACAGGCCATGGAGGTCGGCGCAGAAGTGTTGGTGACTGCCTGCCCATATTGCATCGCCAATTTTGAGGATAGTCGCTTAACCCTGGATGCTACTGAAAAAATTGAGGTTAAAGACATCACCGAAATCATCCAGGAAGTGATTTAGAGAACCGAAGTACCGCGTGTTGCGTATGTCAAAATACGAAATTAATCCATCAGGAGGAACGAAAGCTGTGGCGATAAATCCCGATTTCATTTCTCCTTGTGGCCTCTATTGCGGCGTCTGTGCCATCTATATTGCACACCGCGATAATAACGTTAAGCTCAAGGAGCGGCTGGTAAATCTTTACAAGGGAGGAACTCCCGGCAAGGGTACACTCCCTAACACCGAAGGCCTATCAGTAGATGACATTCGGTGCCGTGGCTGCTTGTCCGATGAACAGTTTATGCATTGTCGCCAGTGTGAGATCAGGAACTGCACAAAAGAGAAAGGATACACAGGGTGTCATCAATGCAATGAATTTCCATGTCATTACATTGACAATTTCTCCATGGCCATTGGCAAGAAGGTTATTCTCCGGGCTGTCCCATATCGACGAGAGTTCGGTACCGAAAAGTGGATTCGAGACGAAGAAGCCCGCTATATATGTCCTGCGTGCGGCAATAGGGTTTTCCGCGGCGCGATGAAATGTAACCAATGCAAAGTCCAATTAGATCTGGACTAACAAATTCACTAAAATACGCATACAACGGCTCGGTTCGGATTGCCTCCAGGTGGCTTCCGGCAACCGCACATGCCGTCCGATGAGGTGATAGAAGATGGAAGAAGAACAATTGCTGAAGGAAAAAATCCGGCAGCTTTGCGGAGACCTCGGAGAGAATCATTTCGGAGACGTAATGGTTGTTGGCGGAGGGGTCAGCGGTATTCAAGCCTCTCTTGACCTTGCCACTGCAGGTTTCAAGGTTTACCTGGTGGAGAAGGCGCCGAGCATCGGAGGCCATATGGCCCAGCTTGACAAGACCTTTCCCACCAATGACTGTTCCATGTGAATTCTCTCACCCAAGCTGGTCGAGGTCGGCCGGCACCCGAATATAGAGGTTCTGACCTTTACTGAAGTCAATAATGTAGAGGGAGAAGTGGGAGACTTTAAGGTAACCCTTACGAAGAAGCCCAGATACATTCTAGAGGAGAAATGCACGGGTTGTACGACTTGTGTAGAATACTGCCCGATCGAATACCCTGATCAATTTAATCAGGAAATATCGAAGAATAAGGCGGTCCACGTATACTTCTCTCAGGCGATTCCGCTCGTCTCATATATTGATGAAAGCTGCATTTATCTTAAAGAGAAGAAATGCCGTATTTGCGAAGGAGTATGTCAGGCCAAGGCCATAGATTTTCAGCAAAAGCCGGAGAAGATGGAAATCAAAGTAGGAGCAATCATTCTGTCTCCCGGCCTTGAGCCCTTTGATCCAAAGGTGAAGCAGGAGTATCGCTACGGAGAGTTTGCAGAACGTAGTAACCAGTATGGACTATGAACGACTGTTATCCTCCACCGGGCCGTTCGAGGGCGAGATACTGCGTGCCTCGGACAAGAAACATCCCCATAAGATAGCCTGGATTCAATGCGTCGGTTCCAGACGGGTTACACCGGGCGAGAATAGTTATTGCTCAGGCGTATGCTGCACTTATACCCAGAAGCAGGTGATTCTGACAAAGGATCATTACTCAGATGCAGAGTGCACGATATTTCATAATGATATTCGCTCCTATGGCAAGGATTTTGAACGATACTACCAAAGAACGGAGAACTTCCTGGGGTTCGCTTTATGAGAAGCTACGTGTCAATCGTAAAGGAGAACCCGGAAACCAAGAATGTCACAGTACGATATTCTACAAACGAAGACGGTGTAAAGGAAGAAGAGTTCGATCTGGTGGTCTTGTCCGTTGGGTTGAACCCTCCTGTTGGTGTGAAGTCCATTGCAGACAAATTCGGCATAGAACTCAATCCTCATGATTTTTGCAAGGTCAATCCCGTCAATCCTATGTCCACGAGCAGAGCCGGGATCTTTGTAAGCGGAGGCTTCCAGGGTCCTATCGATATCCCCGAGTCGGTCTTCAGCGCCAGCGGAGCGGGCTCCCAAATCGGTGAACTCCTCGGCTATAGGCGAGGAAACCTCGCTAAAGAAAGGATATATCCACCGGAAAGGGATGTCTCCGAGGAGGAGCCAAAGATAGGAGTCTTTGTATGCCATTGCGGGGCCAACATCGGCAGGATAGTCAATGTTCCTGAAACAGTCGAGTACTGCAAAACGCTGCCGAATGTTGTCCACGCCCAGGAACAGCTATTTTCCTGCGCTACCAATTCCGCCAAACAAATAACTGACATGACGAAGGAAAAGGGGCTCAATCGAGTTGTTATCGCTGCGTGCAGCCCCAGGACCCTTGAACCGCTTTTCCGGGACACCCTTAGAGAAGCGGGAATTAATCAATATTACTGGAAATGGCCAATATCAGGGAGCACAACTCCTGGGTCCACTCCAAAGAAAAGGAAGAAGCAACCCAGAAGGCAAAGGATATTGTCCGGAAAGTCCGATTGCTCGAGCTGGCCATTTGGAGTCATTACAGGAATTTGACCTGCCGGTGAACAAGTCCGCACTGGTGGTCGGTGGAGGCATAGCCGGCATGAATTGTGCGCTCTCCATTGCCAACCAGGGGCATGAGGTGCACCTGGTGGAAAAGAATTCTGAGCTTGGAGGAATAGCACGAAAGATTCATTCCACGCTGGATGGACTGGATGTTCAGGAGTACCTGAGCGATCTCATAACAAAGGTGTATCAACACCGCCTGATACATGTCTATCATGATGCGACAATCACGGGCGCCACAGGTTATGTTGGGAATTTCGTGACCTCCGTGAAGTCTGAACAGCGGATTCACAGACATAAAACACGGTGCGGCGGTTCTTGCTATAGGCGCCGATCTATATACGCCTTCCGAATACCTTTATGGAGAAGATGACAGGGTATGACCCACCTTGAGTTGGAAGAGCAGATCACCCAAGAAGACGAAAAGGTAATCAACGCACAAAGTCTCGTTATGATCCAATGCGTAGGCTGCAGAAATGAAGACAGAAATTACTGCAGCCGGTTATGTTGCAGTGAGTCTGTAAAGAACGCATTGAAACTGAAAGAGATAAATCCCGAGATGGACATCTACATCCTCTTTCGGGACATGAGAACCTACGGATTTAACGAGGATTATTACCGGGAAGCTTCAAACAAGGACATAAAGTTTATCCGCTATGAACCGCAGGATAAACCTCAGGTGGAACCGGCGAGGCGGAGGATGGCCGGCCCGTCCTGAAGGTTACCGCGACCGATTATATCTTAGGGAAGAAGCTCGAATTGGATGCTGATATCGTTGCCTTGGCCGCCGCTGTTATTCCCATCCGCAGCAACCAAGGAAATAGCAGGCTTATTCAAGGTAACTTTGAGCCCGGACGGTTTCTTCAAAGAAGCCCATGTCAAACTAAGGCCTGTCGAGTTTGGTACGGACGGCGTTTATCTCTGTGGACTGGCTCATTATCCCAAGTTTATCCAGGAAACGATCAACCAGGCTTATGGAGCCGCAGGCAGGGCCTTGACGCTTCTCTCCCGCGATATTGTGGTCGCCTCCGGATCAGTGGCGAGGTGGATGAGAATAAATGCGTTTCGCTGCGGGGCATGCATCACGGCGTGTAACTATGGCGCCATAGAGTTTTATGAATCGCCGGAGGGCAGAAAGGCCAGGGTTAACCCTGTCCTCTGTAAAGGAGATGGTCTCTGCAACACCAAGTGTGCAACCAATGCTATACAACTGAAGCACTTCACCGATGAAGAGCTCTTGTGCGAAATTGATGCGGCGTTTCCAGAGGAAGATGTCATACAGCCAGTGGATGCTGCGGTTTGAGATGTGTAGAAACATACGAATGAATAAAGCCGGGATTACCAAGTACGAGGAGACAACTAGTATGAGTGCAGGACTTAAATTCAAACCAAAAGTCTTAGGGTTTGTGTGCCATTGGTGAGCATACGGCGCAGCCGACTTAGCTGGAGTTTCCAGAAGTCAATATACAACTGAAATGAGGCTTATTCGCGTCATGTGTTCCGGTCGAGTCGATCTGACACATGTTTTCCGGGCTCTCTCGAAGGGAGCGGATGGGGTGTTCATTGGTGCCTGCCACTTGAATGAATGTAACTATACTACTCATGGAAATTACCATGCCTTAACCATGGTGAATCTAGCTAAGAAATTGCTGGAACACATAGGGCTGAACCCTGAGAGATTGAAGATCGAATTTATGTCCGGCAGTGAAGCCAACCTTTTTGTCGAAGGGGTTAATGGTTTCGTCAAGAAGGTGAAGGAGCTAGGACCACTTGGCAAAGGCGAAGGGATAGACGAAAGTACCTTGAAGTTCAGACTTGAATCGGTGACAAAACTAATCCCTTACATCAGGCTGGTGGAGAGGGAGAGGCTGAGACTGCCTGCTATGCCGGAAGAAGAATACTATAAATTCTTCGCCAGTGACGAGCTGAACCGGCTATTCGAAGAAACAGTCGCAAATAAATTGGCAATATCCCAAATCGTGTCGCTTCTGCGGGAAGGCCCCCTTTCAACTGCAGAAATTGCAAAGACTTTAGGCCTAACCCCGTCTAAGGTATCAAAACACCTTAATGCCTCATCGAAGCAAAGATTAGTCCGATACGATGAAAGCCGGAAGTGTTTTGCTCTCGCCTGAGGTGAAAAAGCAGGCGGTGGATAAGAAGAAAGAAGAAGATTAGGACAGAGGTCATGGACAAAGACAGAATCGACCAGATAATTGACAAATACAACTGCGAGCCCAGTTATCTCATTCAGGTGTTACTGGACATTCAGGCAGAAAATAACTGGCTTCCCGGTGAGGCATTGGAGAAGGTCGCCGAAAGGTTGCAGGTTCCTTTGACCCGGATACAGCATATCGCTACCTTCTACAAAGCCTTCAGTCTGGTTCCTAAGGGACGCCATCAAATTCACGTTTGTATGGGAACGGCCTGCCATGTTCGGGGTGCGTCGCGCGTGCTTGACACGGTGGAAGGCCTTACGGGAATTGAACCGGGTGAAACAGACCTGGATCTGAAGTTCAGCCTGGAGACCGTTAACTGCCTCGGCTGTTGTGCTTTGGGACCGGTGGTGGAGATCGATGGAAAGACTCACGGTAAGATGGCGCCGGCGCAGACCGCAGACGTGTTAAAAAACTATGATTAAGGAAAAACTATGTCGCGGATAAATTCACCCGCTGAATTGGAAGCATTTAGGAAAAACCTCCTATCGGAAAGAGACCCCAATAAAACCTGCATTACGCTCTGTTCCGGATCTGCTTGCCATGCTTCTGGAAGTCGGGAAGTGGCTGCCAGTATCCAAGAGGAAATCCAAAAACAAGGTTTAGACGGTGAGGTGGAATTCAGGAGGACCGGTTGCCACGGCTTTTGTGAGCGGGGCCCCATTATCGTTATTCGCCCTGAGGAAATATGCTATTTCCAGATAAAGCCTGAGGATGTTCCTGAAATTATCTCCGAGACTATCAAGGGGAAGAAGGTCATAGAGCGTTTGCTCTACACCGACCCTGCCACCAACGAAAAGATAGTCCATGAATCTGATATCCCCTTCTACAAGAACCAGGGCCGTATTGTTTTCGGTTCCAACGTAAGTGTCGATCCCAAGAATATCGATGACTATCTGGCAATTGGCGGTTATTCTGCGTTGTCCAAGGTTCTTTCCGGGATGACTGCCGACCAGGTTGTAGAGGAAGTCAAGAAAGCAAATCTGAGAGGGAGAGGCGGCGGCGGCTTTCCCGCAGGGGCCAAGTGGGAAGGATCCCGTAATGCCCCTGGCGACGATGAAGTATGTGATCGTCAATGCAGACGAGGGAGACCCTGGAGCTTATATGGACAGGAGTCTTCTCGAGGGGAATCCTCACTCAGTCCTCGAGGGGTTGGCCATCGGTGCGTATGCCATCGGTTCGCACGAGGGCTATATTTATGTGAGGCAGGAATACCCCCTGGCGGTAGAGAATGTGAACATCGCTATCCGGCAGGCCGAGGAGTATGGCTTTCTCGGGAAAAACATCCTTGGCTCAGGCTTTGATTTCGTCGTCAAGGTCCACAAAGGAGCCGGCGCTTTCGTCTGCGGTGAATCAACCGCTCTGATGACGGCATTGGAAGGCAGGGCAGGAGAGCCCAGACCCAAGTACATCCGTTCCAACGTCGTGGGCCTCTGGGGCAGACCCAGCGTCTTGAACAATGTCGAGACATGGGCCAATGTGCCTCTCATCATCAACAACGGAGCCGACTGGTTTACTCAGTTCGGAACTGATACCAGCAAGGGCACGAAGATTTTCTCCCTGGTCGGTAAAATAACCAATACGGGCCTCGTTGAAGTACCGATGGGCACGTCTCTGAGAGATATTATTTACAAGATCGGCGGCGGAATCCCTGGAGGCAAGAAGTTCAAAGCAGTGCAGACCGGAGGACCGTCCGGCGGATGTCTCCCTGAGGAACTGTTGGATTTGCAGGTTGGCTTTGATGAACTCACCAAGGCCGGATCAATGATGGGCTCTGGTGGGATGATCATAATGGACGAAGATACCTGCATGGTCGATGTCGCGAGGTACTTCCTCGAGTTCCTCACTGATGAATCGTGCGGCAAATGTGTTCCCTGCCGTGAAGGCATGAGACAGATGCTTAAGATTCTCACCAGATATCACCAAAGGAAAGGGGAAAGAGGGCGACATCGAGCTTTTGGAGCAGCTATCCGAGACAGCCAAGGAAGCGGCCCTTTGTGCTTTAGGTAAGAGTTCCCCTAACCCGTTTTTGAGCACGCTGCAATACTTTAGAGATGAGTATGAGGCGCACGTCAAGGAGAAGCGATGCCCGGCCCTATCGTGCAAGGAGCTGATCTCCTTCTATATTGACCCGGAGAAGTGCCAGGCTTGCACGACTTGTGCTAAGAAATGCCCTTCAGAGGCGATTATAGGCGGCAAGAAACTGATTCATATCGTCGACCAGGAGAAATGCACGAAGTGCGGAACCTGCTTCGAAGTGTGCCCTTCCCGTTTTCGTGCGGTGAAGAAAATTTCTGGCGAACCTGTTCCGCCTCCTATCCCCGAAGAAGCTCGAACTGTAGTCAGAAAGCGTAAAGAAAAATGAGCGAAATCCTGTTAAAAATAGACGGAAAAGAAGTCAAGGCGAAGCAGGAAATGTCCCTTTTAGAGGCAGCCAGAAGTGCGGGAATATCGATCCCCACGCTGTGTCACCATGACAAACTGGAACCCTTCGGGGCCTGCCGACTTTGCATCGTGGAAGTAGAAAGTCGCGGCTCGACAAAAATAGTTGTTTCCTGCGTCTACCCTGTGGAGAAGAATATAGTCGTAAGAACCAGATCTGAGAAAATAGATAGAATTCGCAAAATGATCTTGGAACTCCAGCTGGCTCATGCTCCTGATTCATTCATATTGCAGGATCTGGCTAAAGAGTACGGAGCAGACAGGAACCGCTTTGAAAAAGAGCCCTCCTTTTGCATTCATTGTGGTCTCTGTGTAAGATACTGTGCTGAAGTCAAGAAGAAGGACGCTGTCGGATTTATCGATAGAGGAATAAAGAAAGAGATCAGTTTCATCCCGGAGATAGCCTCAAAGGAGTGCTGGAACTGCAAAGAATGTTTTCCCCTTTGCCCTACTGAGGCACTGCAGGCAGCTTACGTCTTAGTAGAAGCGCTCTCCCCCACTTTCAAATGCGAGGCAGATAAATAGGCAGCGGTTGATACTCTTTAATGTCCGATTGGAGAAAGAATAATTCGTAGGTGCCGGCCTCCGTGCCGGCATATCTTCAAAAATAATCAATGATGTCTATAGAATGGGCAAGGGACGCCGGCCCCTGCGGATTTCTTGTATTCGCGCGTGGGACAAGCGTCAGAATTCTTGGCAACAACTGTATATCCCTGCCCATACTTGCCGAGGCCCTTTGGCGGGGTTCCAGGTATGAGTAGGTCTTCTTCCTCCTCCACCTCGGGGGCGAAGACGAAAAAAGTTCGACTGTGCTTCATTTTTTGCAGAGCTTCTCTTTGGCTTTTTCGGCCTCATCCTTTGTTTTGTAAGGTCCACCTATGGTTTTCGGAGTCTTGTCCTCGGCCTCAATGACTTTACATACATTGTTTACATCTTTGATCACGAACCAGGCTGATTTCGGGCAGACCTTCTCCTTGGCCTTTTCGGCCTCATCCTTCGACTTGTAAGGGCCACCTATGGTTTTGGGGGTCTTGTCCTCCGCTTCAATCACCTTACACACGTTGTTCACATCTTTGATTACGAACCAGGCTGATTTTGGGCAGAGCTTCTCCTTGGCCTTTTCAGCTTCGCCTTTTGTCTTGTACGGGCCCCCAATTGTCTTGGAAGTCTTTTCTTTGGCCTCGATCACTTTGCACACATCGTTGACATCTTTAATGACAAACCATGGGTCAGCTGCCAAACACGGCGATGTTAAGACAAAGATCGCCAATGCGGATAGTGCGACCAGACATCTCATCTTCGGATACCCCCTCTAGGACGAATTTTGCTTCATCTTGGCTGACTAATAGCACAGGAAATTTGTGAAGGCAATCCTTTATGCCGACACAGAAACCGGTCCCCATGAAGTGGCCAGATGGCCGAAGCCGTGGGCCAGAGCGGCAGGAAAGAGACCCTAATTACAGGTCTCTATATCATTGCAGATTTACGGGGCTACCACTCAATATAATCAGGTTGGCTCATCTTTGTACAATTCTGGATAGAGTTTCTTGGCGCATTCTGGACAAATCCCATGGCTGAATTCAGCTTGGGAGTGGTCTCTAATATAGGCTTCGATCTGAGTCCAATAGCCCTTGTCATCGCGAATCTTTTTGCAGGAAGAACAAATGGGAAGGAAACCGCTCAGTTGCTTGACTTGAGCAAGCGCTTTCTGGAGATCTGTAACCAGTTGTCCTTTTGCTTCCTCGGCCAGCTTGCACAGTTGCGCCTCCATCTTAAGGTTCTCATGAGCTTGTACCAAAAGTTGTTCTGCATTCTCTCGCGCCCGGATTCGCTGACCAAGTTTTCGTGCTCCAGTAAGAAGGCCCACCAGGCCCATCCCCCACAGGGCCGCATGACTGAGGACCAAGGCCATGATTTCTGCTCTCGATGCGCTCAAGAGAGGTTCCATGGGCACAGCTACGCTGATGCCTCCTCTGATGTCGCCAACTTTGTAGCCCTGCGCTGCATGACATTTCAAGCAGCTCTCCTCAGTAACGAGCGGGCGCATCAATCGCATGAAGTGACCATTGCCGAGAACCTCGACCGAACTCACCTCTGATTGGCCTTTTGGAAATTTCTTTAGAGCCCCTTCCTCCCACGAGTCCGGCTTGTTCTCGGGACGGATAACGTTGAGACTGGTAATGTGTCCACGAATCCCACTGTGCTTTTCTTGTATTTCGTGGATCATGCGTGTCATATATGCGGGGTTCACGAGCGTAAGTTCTTTTCCCTCGGCGGTTTTGACATCCCTATGAGGCACTCGAAGAACCGGATTCGGACGCATCTCGTCCGTAACCGGAACATACACCCCGGCAAACATCGAATTCCATCGACGAGCAAGGACATCCTTCTCATGAACCATTCGCGCTTGAATGCGGGCAACCTCAAGAGTCCTTTCTTTCTGCTCATAGAGATTCCAGGTCAAGGACGCAGCTACTATTGCCGTCCACGCACAAGTGAGAATCCATACATATCGCCCCAGACGCGGAAGCTCACTAGCTTGCCTCAGAGGCATTTCCATGGTCAAAGACTCCTCTCTCAAACAGGAATTATGCCGAGCACCCTGCAATTCGGCCAGTTCTGCTCGTTGCCGGACTATCCGCGAGTCTCTCGATCCATACGGGGAACCGCCGCGTGTCGGACAGTGACCAGGCGACCCCTATTCACACATTTGTCCAGATTGCTAATTCATGTCCCTGTTCTTGAGTATACTACGGCACCTCCCGGCGGTCCAACTCGATCTGGATAAGCCTTAGGGCATCTCTCCTCCATAGATGCTCCCCAGGAGGAGTTCACTCAATCTCAGTACAATGCTCAAGTAGGGAAGGCAGACAAGACGAATGGGTAGACCAAGAGTATGATCATACCCTCTTGCATGTTTGTGAACGGTTTTGGGAACGTTCCTGCAGAATACTCAATTTTGAATGAAAAGAAAAACTCGCAAAAGAATTCCTGCTACAATTCCTACTGCGCACACCCCCATGCGCGTATGAGGTTCTGGATGAACAGTTTGCTTATATTCTTAGAGCAGATGTGTTAAGCTAATTAGTGACAGGCCTCGCCCGCTTGTCAATCACATTACTGGCACTAATTTTGGTAGGGGGGTGTTTTTGAGACCAAGAGACTCCGACTATAACGACTCTGATACGGAAAAGTTGTCGTTGGACGTCTTAAGCAAGCTGAAACAGCCGCTGGAAACCATTATCATGGAAGGGGGCTTTGATCGTGAGGTCTCAGAGACAGGCAGCTTCTTTATCGCTGAAGTCGAAGCGACTTATCTCGGCAAGTTGCTCAACGCGCTCCCTATGCCCGGGCTTCTGGTAAATCAGCAACTTATCATCATATTTGCAAATGAGGCATCTGCAAATTCGCGTTCGAGTGCGGAGCGGCTCCGAGGCAAAAATATACGGAGCCTGTTTTCGGACGGTGCACAGGGCGCAAAGATCCGCGAAATTCTTCAGAGTGTCTTTACCACGAAGAAACGCTCCATTGTGGAAACCCGATTAAGACTTCCCGATAAGGAAATGTGGTGCCGTCTTCATGCCCGCAGGCTTAGATTTGGGCACGAGAAGTTATTGTTAATTTTGGCGGAAGATCTCACGTTAGAGAAGCGACAAATTGCTATTCGGACGAGACATCAAAAAGAATTGAAGCATGCTCACGACCAACTTGAGAAGAGAGTCCAGGAGCGTACAGCCGAATTAATGGACCTCACCACACGCCTGAAGCAAGAAATTTCTCGAGGTGTTCTCGCTAAATCGGAACTCGAGCTTTCGGCCAGAATGATTGAGAGCAGCAGTGAGGCCATACTTCTAATTGATATCGATGAAGTGATATTGCGAGCTAATGAGGCCGTAACTGCAATTACAGGGTATCCAAAATCGACAATTATTGGGCAAAGTATGGAATTTTTCCAATGGGGTAGTCGTTACAGCGACTTGAGCCAAAAGATCAGGCAAGCAATGGCTGAGAGTGGCGAATGGCGGGGCGAGGTTTGGGATCGCAGAATGAATGGAGACATCTACCCCGCATTCCTTTCCATAAGCGCGATCAGAAATGACAATACAGAAATAACTCACTATGTATGCATTTTTGCGGATATCGGCAAAATAAAGCAAACGCAGAAGCACTTGCAGAGGCTTGCACATTACGATTCCCTGACAGGTCTTCCTAACCGAGTCCTATTCCTGGACCGGCTAGAACAGGCCCTACTATTAGCTCAACGCCATAATAAGATGGTTACCCTGATGCTTCTTGATTTGGATAGGTTCAAAAATATCAATGACACCATGGGACATAACTTCGGAGACAAAGTACTTATTGCTGTGGCAGAGAAACTGAAGAGCAACCTCAGAACAAGCGATACGGCAGCCAGATTGGGGGGAGACGAATTTGTCCTCTTGCTACCCAGCATGTCAAGCACACATGGCGCAATCACTGTCGCACAAAATATCTTGAATGATTTCTCAAAGCCCTTCACCATAGACGGTCGAGAAGTCTTTTTGACCGCAAGCTTAGGAGTCAGCACTTATCCAAGGGATTGCGATAGTCCGGAGATACTGTTACGTAACGTCGATATGGCTTTACATTATGCAAAAGAAAGAGGGAAAAATCACTTCAGGTTCTATTCCCAGGAATTGAACAAATTGGCTGTGAGGCGTCAACGCTTCGAGCATATTTTGCGCACGCTGATAAATCGAGATCTCTTTCTTTTGCACTATCAACCTATATTGGATATTTCGACCGGCAGCATAACCGGTATGGAAGCGCTTCTACGTTGGCGACATCCTGTTCAAGGGGTAATATCCGCCGCTAATCTCATCCCAGTTGCCGAAGAAACAGGTCTCATTGTAGAAATAGGTCACTGGGTGCTTAGAAAAGTATGCAAACAAATCAAGAAATGGAATGATCTCGGATTCAGGGGGTTGAGAACCGCCATAAATGTCTCAGCAAGGCAGTTGAAGCAGCGGGGCAGCGCTGAAGCTCTCGTCAAAATTTTGGAACAATCACTCACTGACCCGAAATTGGTTGAATTTGAACTCACCGAAAGTGTAATCATGGAGGATACCGAGGAGACTATAGCCGTTTTTCGCAAGCTGAAAGAAAGTGGAATCAAGCTGTCAATAGATGATTTTGGTACCGGCTATTCTTCCCTGAGCTATCTTAGGAAATTGCCGGTAGACAATATCAAAATCGACGGATCGTTCATCAAAAATCTTTCAGCAAATAATTACGAGGATGCATTGGTGCGGGCAATCGTGGAAGTCGCGCACAGTCGCAATCTCAGGGTCATCGCTGAAGGAGTCGAAAACCGCGAACAATTAAAGCAGCTTCGGCTAAACAGGTGTGATGAGGTGCAGGGCTTTCTAATAAGTCGTCCTCTACCTGAAGATCGTATGACTGAGCTTCTAAGAAAGTACGCAGTAAAGAAAAGGTACGATTAGCAGCTTGAAAAAGTTCACCAGGATGAACAAACATGGATTAGCCTGAGTGATTTTTGATAAGCAAGAGTTCGGCAACGCGATCCTTTTCTTTCTCTCGGATGTCGGACTTTTCAGGGAAAGAATCGCCCTGCACAAGAAAGCTGAGGATCTTTTCTTGTCATTTTTGATCATTGTGTGATAGTAACTCTGTCCAGCAGGAAGATTCTCGCCGCTACACCACCCCAAATTGATACCCCGGTAAGATCACATCGCTCTGGGGGGAGAGGTCATGCATAAGCCTAAGGTCTCAGCCAATGAGGTTCTGAGAGATATCCGTAAGGGAATGGATGATGTTGCGCTCATGAAGAAGTACAGGCTCTCGAGTAAAGGTCTTCAGAGCTTGTTCAAGAAGTTGGGCCAAGCCGGGATCATTAGGCACTTGAACGCTCAAGCGGTCGTGGCGGATCTGAGAGCTGGGATTAGCGGTGATGGCCTAATGAAGAAATATAGGCTCACCCCTCAAGGATTGCAGAATCTTTTTCAAGAGCTTGACCGAGCCGGTCTCTTAAAGGGGAGCGCCGAGGAGGACGGCGTTCCAGAGAAAGTGGTCATCAATATCCACCGGATAGTAGAGGACATTAAGTCAGGGCTCACCAAGATCCAGCTCATGCAGAAATACCACCTGAGCTCCCGAGGTCTGAGATGGGTATCAATGACGCTCATCATTTCAGGTACAATCGGCTGGCAGGAAATCTACGACAACCTATGCACGACCTACGACCAACTGGTTCCTGACAAGCTACGACAAACGAAAAGATTCCCGCTGCCATTTGACTGCCCCGTATATGAGGCCGATAATCCCGGAGTTGTAGGAAAAATACGCGACATTGCAGAGAAAGGCCTGGGAATTCTTGGCATAGAAGCCAACGTGAGCGAGACGAAAACTCTTGTGATACCAGCGGACGAGTTCGGCGAGTTCGCTAGATTCACCTTTGACACCGAATGCCGCTGGATAACGAAAGACCCAAGAGGATTGTTTGTGGCGGGATTCGAGATTTGTCACATCTCTATCGGAAGTCTCAGGGAATTCCAATTGCTGCTTCATCTAGCGAAGTTCGGCCAGAGGCAAAACGCTCCCCTTATTAAAACTCCGATTATTAGAGGCCATGTGCCTTACATGGGAGATTGATGATTGACTAATGGAGCTTTCGGAATGAATATGAGAAAATTAACAGTATAGACTTTGAGAGGTGTCGGTTTACGTGCGAAAAATCAAAGCGAAAGAAATAGCCGCAGACGTTCATACGGGGATGGGTGATTCCGTGCTGATGGGCAAATACAGTCTCAGTGCGAAAGAACTTGAGGTTGTGCTCAGGAAATTAGTAGAAGCGGACCTCATCACTCACATGCAGCTCTATGAGAGAACGAGCCTATCCGACAGCCAAATAACCAAGGCATTTGTTGATTCGGAGCAAGCTATCGGAGAATTGAATTAGGGCCAGAAAGATGCTTACGAAAGAAGGAACAAAGGGCTTGCGGGGGTGGATTGTCGGGACGTTATCTGGCTGAATCGGTTACGTCGGAAAGGGATTGTCTTCTTAGTCTATAGTGCCCCACATTAGTGCATCATTGGGGACGCGTGGCCCGAAGACTTGCTTGACTCTTCCGAGCATCGGTAGAGTCGGGTTGTTGATAAGGTCTGCTCATAAGACGAATTCTCATTTCGATTGACGAACGATGGCTCTCCTAGCTGCTCCTGAGGTGATCCAATTGATTGGGCCTGAATCAACGGTTCCCAATACGAGGGCCTTCCGTTGAATTGCTCGCCGGACCGCAGGTATGCCGAGCGCTGCCCGGGGTATCGCCATAGGGTCTCCGACAGTTTTGGGACCCAAGTCAACGTAATATCCAGGAGCCGGCGAAGCCTCCACATTACTGCTTCACTGTTGTTGAAGAGTTGGACTTCGAGCATGCGACCCACTGACATCAGGCCTATCATTCGTTCGTCACCAACACGTTGATTGCCCAAAAAATGGCTGAGTCAGAAGTGGCGCGATGGCTTGCAGAAATGGCGCGACACTGTCGAGGACTAGGTGCTCTATAGCGGAAATAAGGTTGCGTATTCATGGGTCTTTCCATGGGCTCATGCTGCCAGTCGGATCTGATTGGCGTCGTCGGTGTGAGCCTCGATTTTTGAGAGAGTCTTCTTGAGATCATCTTTGGTGTATTTCCATTTGAAAGGCTTGGCGATTTGGTTGTAGAGAGCTTGAAAATGGAGTATGGCCGTTTCAAGGCTTCCAAGGTCTGGGAAGTCATTTGGCGTCAGGACCTTGCGTTGCAGCACGGAGAAGATGATCTCGACCTGGTTGAGCCAACTGGCGTGTATCGGGGTATGGATCTGTATGGCGTTCGGATACCACTCGGAAAGCCGCCTGAATCGAGGATTCACCTCGATGAGAGGAACCATTATCCGTAATCCAGAAGACTCGACGAGCCGACCGATAAGGCTCTTGTTGCATGACCAGGTCCACCAACTTGTGGTGGGATTCTATTCCCGTTGTTTTCTCGCAGATTCCGAAGAGCTTGGCGTCTGTGGACATCCCAGGCGGCAAGATAGGCCCAGGCGCCCATTCTGTCGTATTCGAACTCCACGCGCCTTGGTTGATGCGGCATAGGGCCGATGCCGATGGCTTTTCTGTGTCGAGCTTGGATACTGGTCTTTTCGTCAGCACTGATCACGTAGTCATTCTGGCCCCAAGGGAATTCCGTTGAACAGATCGGAAATAGAGGTCCAAGACCCGAGCAGCTTTTTCTGCGAAAAGAGGGTCCCGAGGAAAAAGCCAACTGCGATGCGTCCACGGCTTTATCGCATCGCTGTTGAGATAACGCCAGACCGTGGTGACACTGATGGACACCACAATTCGGCGGTCCACTGCCTCGCCTGACTATATCGGCATACTGAGACGGGAAAAGGGAAGGCCCAATCTCTTGGGGAGTTCACAGGCGAGAGCCTTGATTTCCACAATGCTCTGAGGGGGAAAAAGAGCGCGGCCTTCCGCACCTCGGTTGGTCCTTGAGACCATCCAGCGTTGGTAATAGAACCGTTTCCTCCATTTGGTAACGATCCGCCGCGGCACGTCGAGGATCTGGGAGATTTGCTCGTTATCCATGCCGGAAGCCGCCAAGAGGACGATTTTTGCGCGAACCACCTTGTAATAAGGAGCTGTGTATTGCCTGGATATATCAAGGAGAATCTGCTCCTCGGTGCATCAAAGCGCGATAACAAATGGGCTTGTGCGCGGCATTTCGCGTTCCTCCCTTCGGAGGTACATATATTGCACATTAATTTCGCGTTCAAGAAGAAAAATACAGGACCGTATTTAGGAAACGGTGTACTTAGCGATGATCGTCGTCCATATCAAATGCATGGCCGGTAGTACCATTAATGAGCGCAGCCCAGGGAGCTGAAGTCTTGGTCAGACATCCGATTACTTTGCTCTGAGCGGGGCCACCGAACCCCAAAACCGTTTTGGCCATGATTTGGCTGGAAGCTATGTGGCTGGCGCCAATGATGCAGCCCAACAAATCGGGAATCAAAACCTTGGCATGGTCGACCACAGTGATCGGCAGATCGGAAAAATCGGTCTTAGACGCAAAACTTGAAAACTGTAATGCTAGCGGTTCACCCGCCCTGACTGTGCCTTCCATAGGCGACCTCCCTTTATCCGGTGAATTGCCGGCAATCTCCAGTGCGGTTTTCAGTGGCACGAAAGATGCCAAACCTGATGAAATGGCCACAAGGCCATTTCCCAGGCCTGCAAAACCATCAGGCCCCGCCGGAAGCGCCGCGAATGAACCGAATGTGGCGCGGGCAGCAATCGTCCTCCCACAGAGATTCCTGACCATCATCACCGCTCACTGGCTATAGGACTTTTATTAATGCTCTTCAGCATGCCTTCAACTTGATTGGAATCATTCGGATGGGGCCAGAAACAGAATTCAGGGTAGGGCCTATCGTTCGCAATATTGTTAAATGCAAGCGCAATGAGAAAAAGAAACAAAGCCCCGACTCCCACCGGCGCAATGACATAGAGGAAACCTAAGAGCCTGTCGCTTAACGGTTTACATTGCGACAGTCAAGTGATTGTGTGCGCTGATGTCACAAAACGTCGGGTTCTCCGAACCAGAACTCTCCCGTTCGCCTCCGTTTTCTCAGCTCACACCCTTTGAAGAACAATAGTGCTCTGCATCAACCTACGCGTGTTATACCAACACCCTTTTCTTCTTCTCGGCGGAGAAGTGCGCTATGGGAACCAGGTCAGCGTTGACCTTGGTCTTTCAGGGATCTTTCCAGAAACGCCGCGATTCGTCGGTAGGCAATGATCTGGTTGGACAACTTGGAAATTTCGTGCCCCTCATCCGGAAAACGGAGGTATTCCACTTGTCCGCCACGCTCCCGAATCGCGGCCACGAGCTGGTCGGCCTCGGATACGGGATCCCGCAAGTCCTTCTCGCCGTGCAGAACCATCAGAGGGGCCTTCACGTTCTTGACATGCGTAACTGGCGACAGCTCGACGAAGAATGCGTAGTCCTCGGGATCGTCGATGTTCCCGTATTCAATAACGTCAGTGGCCTTGTTATCCGGCGACGTGCCGCGTAAGGCCGTCACCCAATTCGACACGCCGACAAGGCCGATTCCTGCCTTGAAGCTGTCGGGCAGTTGGGTCAGGGCTGCGAAGGCCAAGTACCCTCCATACGACTCTCCCATGACGGCGGCACGGGAAACGTCGACCTTCCCAGTGCAGGCCAGCCAGTCAAGCGCTGCGGCCACGTCTTTTACAGCGTTTGGACGCAACCGTCCGTCGTCCAGGCGCGTAAAGCGCTTTCCATATCCTGTCGAACCACGATAGTTCAGGTCGAAGACCGCAATACCACGGGTCAGCAGGTATTGAAACGCCGGGTCGAAGACCGGCCGAGCCTGGGCTGTTGGACCTCCATGAACCCCGAGAAGTACCGGTGGCTTTTCATCCTCAGTCGGCGCCGGCGGCAGATAGAGGAGCCCGTAAATAGTCTCGCCGTCCCAACTCTTGAACGACACGGCTTCAGGGACGACAAACTGAGTCGTGTCCAGCCCTCCTGTTGCAGATCGTGTCGCACGACGCGTCTCAGCCGAAGCAGCGTCCAGTATCCATACATCACCGGCAATCCGAGGTCCGGTCACGAGCACCTGAAGCACGGGGGCCTGCGCAGCGAAAACGAACGGGTACACCCCTTGCGGAAGGGTAGGATTCGGCGTTACCAGCCCCCATCGTTTTAGGTCCCGCACATAAAGGGAGGAATAGCCGTTGTCGTTCACCGTCCAGGCCAGATATTGCCCATCGGTTGAGAGACCGACATCCTCCACCTCCCCTGTCGGCTCCTCGATCCAGTTCAGGCGCCCCTGAGCTACGTCGTAGTCCGCAAGCCCCGCCAGATCGCGGTCCTGGTTCGTCGCGAGGTAGAAGCCTTTCGAGTCCGGCGTCCATGAGAATCCGTGGTAGGATGCTGCATCCGCCGGCTTGAAGATCGTATCGACTCGTCCTGAGGACAGATCGAGGAGATAGACGTCGGAGTCAGGCTCGCCACGGGCTTGAGTCAGCACGAGCGCTCCACCGTCCGGACGCCAGCTTGCGACGTACAGAGCGCCCTTGCCTTCATGTACGAGCCGAGGGCCATTGTGAGAGCCATCGGCGGCCACATGCATCACATAGATATCGAAATCGATCCCGTTTCGCTCGGTGGAGGAGTAGGCAATCCAGCGCCCGTCCCGAGACCATGCCCCCCATTTTCTGAAGGCCGTCCCAGGTGGAAGGAGCTCTATCTCGCGCAGACCATCGGGCGCAATCAGGTAGAACCCCTCACGTTCGTCACCGCCACGATCTGTTCCGTATGCGATCCACTCGCCGGCGGGCGACCACTCATGAAACGTGACGATCCCCTCCCCGAAGGTCACCTGCCACGGTGCGGCGCAAACGGATTCGGTCACCCAGAGTTGTCTTTGGCCCGTCGTGTTCGTGCGATACGCCAGCCTCCGGCCGTCAGGTGAAAGCGAGGAAGCGCCCACGCTCCGAACGTTAAGGAAACGGCCTATGTCCGGTCGCAAGTCGCCTGCCAAGCTCATGTCCTCTGCAACCGGCTGAGGGATATCCTGTGGGCCCGGTGTCTCCACCGCGTTCTGGCTGCGCGCCCAGTGCGCAGGCGCTAGCAAAAGCCAGAAGGCCAAAGCAGGCCCAAGAAAGGCGGGTTTCCTGAAAAACGTTAGGCTCATTAGCGGCGTCCGTTCTAGTCAACCGGAATTATGCGGCGGTCTTCCCAGCCTCTTATGGTCCCCACGAGACCCGGCAGAGGCAAAACCGCCTTAATATCGCTGAAAAAGTCGAATTTTTTGGTTCTGAGCGTACCTCGCCGAACGCTCCCGGTCAAGCGCAAGTTCTCCGTGCATCTCATTGAATGAGACTGGACAGGTTCCAAATTTCTCGGATTCTGGATTCTGCGGAATCTAGGACGTAATCATTCAGTTATCCGGGGCAAACAGCTTATGTGAGGTAGGCTTTCCAGCCTGCCTTGTCCTGAAAACCAATGATGGCAGGCTGGAAAGCCTGCACCACAATTTTCTGAATTGCCTGGAGTGAGCACATCCAGCCCGTACCTTCGTTCGACGGGTCTCCGAGTGAAAAAAATCCGAAATGGCAAGACCGTTGCATAATTCCGGAGTATACTGTTTCAAAATGATCGCTTGCAACGACAAGAATGGTCCAGCGGGTCTTGCTATTTGGACTCGCTTGCCGATACGCGAACCCGTAACAGCTGTTGCCATCTGTTTGAGGAGGTGATCCATTGACAAATCAGCAACCGGAGAGCATCCAAAGGCCCCCCCAAGCTTCCGGAGGGAGAATCGGGCTCCTCGCGGCTATGTCCATCGGCATAGGGGGCATGGTAGGCGCGGGGATCTTCTCCATCCTGGGGGTTGTCGCTGAGGCGTCGGGAACGGCCCTATGGGTATCGTTCGTGATCGGAGGCGTGGTAGCGCTCTTGTCCACGTCCTGGTACTCCAAGCTGGGAGCCAGATATCCATCAGCCGGGGGCGCAGTGGAGTTCCTTGTAAAGGGATTCGGAGATGGGGTGCTCAGTGGTGGCATCAATATCTACATGTGGATCGGGTACGTGATCGCACTGGCCCTGTACAGCACAGGCATTTGCCGGGTATGCCATGACCTTCCTGTCGTCCCAGCACGCCGTATGGTTGCCCAAGGCATTCGGCGTGGGCATCGTGCTGGTCTTTACGTCCGCCAATGTGGTCGGGGCGAATTTCGTGGGCCGCTCGGAGACCGTCATCGTCGCGGTCAAACTTGCCATACTCGTGCTGTTCGCTGTCGCTGGTCTGTACTTCATCCACCCGGCATACTTGACGCCGGATCTGTGGCCTTCGGCCTCCGGGATTTTCTTTGGCGCTGGCATTCTCTTCATAGGGTACGAGGGATTCGGGCTTGTGGCAAACGCGGCCGAAGATATGGAGGACCCGAAAAAGTTGTTGCCCAAGGCCCTTTACCTGAGCGTCATTTCGGTCATAGCGATCTACGTGGCCGTTTCACTGGCAGTTGTCGGAAACCTCGACATTCCCGCGATCGTAAAAGCGAAGGACTACGCCCTGGCTGAGGCTGCAAAACCCTTCCTGGGAGATTTCGGTTTCAGGCTGATCGCTATTGCCGCCCTATTTTCAACGGCCTCAGCGATCAACGCTACCCTGTTCGGCGCATCGAACGTGAGCTACACGATCGCCCGTGATGGCGAACTGCCGGCGATCTTTTCGCTGCGGGTTCGAAAGAATGCCCCGGGCGGTCTTTTCATAACTGCAGGAGCAGTCATAGTCTTCATCCTCTTCTTCGATCTTTCCGGAGTTGCAATGATGGGCAGCGGTGCTTTTCTGCTCATTTACGCGGCGGTGCACGCGGCCCATCTGAAGGTGGCCGCCGAAACCGGAGGAAAGAGATTGATCATCGGCCTTTCTTTGGCCGGATGTCTTATCATGGCCGCGATCCTCTCCGTGTACATCTACCAGCACTCCAGGGAGGCGTTCATAACCATGTTCGCTCTGATTCCCGTGTGCTTGGCCGCTGAATGGGCGTACCGGCGAGCCACCGGGCGGACCATCAAGACAAGATCGTAGAGTGGGCTGCAGGATCGGTGGCCACGTACATCGCACAAAATAAAGACTTATCGGAGCCACATTATGTTCAAAGCCATGGATGTCATGAAGAAAAGCTTTTACGCGCTCACCCCCCACATGACGATTGCTGAAGCGATTCAGCATTTCAAACGAGCCAGTGAAGAAGAAGAGAGCGCGTGTTCGGTATGATCGTCAATGATGAAGTGGGTCGACTGATAGGAATGTTGTCCATGTATGATGTTTTATTCCTCATCCGTCCAAAACATACCAACGTCTGGGGAACAATGACCGATATAGAGGTCTCCGGCCTCTTCGAGGTGATTGCCGAGAGAGCCCAGTCCGTCCATGTCGAGGACCTGATGACTACGGACGTAATAACCGTTAATCCAGATACTCACGTCTTGCACATTTTGGATATAATGATCAAGAAGCACATACGCAGGCTCCCGGTGGTGAATGAAGGCACTATTGAAGGCATGGTTTACCTGTCTGATCTCTTCTATTTTTTGGTGGAACAGTTGACACCCAGCGGCAGGACGTATCAGTCTTAAGATGGCTGATTCCTCCCCCATAAGATGAGGCAATGTTTGAAACAACGAAGAAAAGTATTTTGTCGGATGTGACGGTCAAAGAGGCTATGCGGGTCCAGGTCTTCAGTAGTACCGCCGCTTCACCCATCAGCCACGGAATAAGGCTGCTAATAAAGTACAAGATCAATGCATTTCTTGTTACGGCAGAAGACAGTTCACCGGTCGGCGTGGTTTCCAAAACCGATATCATGGGAGCCTATTATGCTGAGCTTCCTGCAGAGTCTCCTTTGGGACACATAATGGTGTCTCCCCCGATTTACTGCAATCCCGGCGATTCCCTGGAGTCGGCATTGGACTCGATGCGTTCCCACCGCATTTACCGCCTGTACGTTCGTAGTGAATTGGAAAACAAAGTGGTCGGGGCTCTTGCGTATCCGGATATCGTGGGCCTGCTCTATGGATATTGCAGATCGTGCGATCGAAGCGTGATGAATCGAAAGAAGGCACTTCACGAGAATCCCGATGAGATGCGCATCAGAGTCAAAGATATCATGACAGGCCCGGTTGTGTGGTTCCACGACCAAGACGACCTGTTCAAGATCATGGAGGGAATTTCTGAGCATCGCTGCGGAGCAGTACTCATAAAGAATCACGAAGGCATTCCAATCAGTGTGGTTTCAAAAACGGATCTCATTTTGGCTTATACTCGTGGAATACCTAGCGAAACACATGCAAGCAGTATTCTGTCGTCTTCTCGAGTGCTTTCCTGTGAGGAGAGCACATTCCTCGAAGACGCCATACGAAAGATGATTCTCTCGGATCTTCAGCGATTGTTTGTATGGTCTGAGGTCACTGAAAATATAATCGGAGTAATTTCCCTGTCAGATGCAGCGAGAATCCGTTCGGGTTCATGTCACGCCTGCATAAGCAGTCGCATAAAAGTTGAGTAAAAAGATGTTCTAGTGAGGGTTAGGGCGAGGGCACGGCGCCCCTTGGTCACGTATGAACGGGGTGAAGAGGACAGCCATTCCCGCTGCAGATCAGCAGTCGGTAGTTCGACGGTAATTCGCAGTAGAGTAAGTTTTCCCGGAATTAGCGGAATTCGATCATTTTTTTTGTGAACGGCTGTATCCGTATAGCGCCTTGATCACAAAATGAGACTCTTGTCGATAGAGCTGCTGTTGACAGGGTCGGACCGTAATTCGCTTTATGAACTAAGGGTCAGTTATTCCAGTTCCGCCCTGTCAAATTGCCTCTTGGGTTTGCTCGTGGATCCTCATCTTCCGCCTCTGAAGTCGAAAGGTTGTATCTCCTGTCGCGCATCAAACCTTTGCCCCAAGCCACCGAACCCTGTTCCTCTGAATTCTAATTGCGATTCTCGCCGAATATCAAAAGGTTGAAGCTCTCCTCGGATGACACCTCCCGATAATGCGCCCCTGTTATCGAAAGGTTGAGGTCCTCTCCGGATATCAAACTGTTGAACCTCGCCTCTTCCGAAGCCGCTTAAACCGCCACCTCTTATGTCAAATGGCTGCGGTTCTCTCCTCACGTCAAAGGGTTGGGTTTCCCCTCGACCAAATCCGCTCATACCTCTCCCGCTGAGATCGGACGATCGGGTTTCAATTCGCGTCTCGAAGCGCTGGAGCCCGCCCGAATTTAAGGCTCCCGGTACCATTGCACCACTGGGCACGGCCACTTGAGCCCCTCCGGAATTACTGCCACCTCCGTCACGAGCGCGAGAGAATTCCGGCATAGCCCAAAACCCGACTAGGAGCAACACTAGGCATGCTGCAATGGATAATCTGTTAGTATTCATCTCTAACCTCCCGTTGTGAGTAATTTTGACCTATGGTCATAAAACCTTTGTTTCAACAATTAAGATGCTGCTGAGAAGATTTGGATTCAAAAAGATGTTACAAAATGAAACGTGATTTTATTTTTTGTTTGCAAACAGTGATTTGACTGGTTTTGGCAACTGACAGGATAGAGGAAGATTTGTCCTGAGGTACCAGGCCGCGCGGTTGAGGCACCTGAAGGTTGACTTCAGGTGCCGTTACCCATTCACGGTCATCTATTTATTGACAGGCCGCCATTGCTAAAGTCGTCGGTGGAGGTTCACTGTAGTTGATCCCCATGGCGCCTTGCAGTTCCGCCAGGGCTGCATTTGCCTCTCCCATAGCTCTGTCCCGAGCTATGGTGTCCTCCAACATGTAGGCCTTGAGGTCAGCCAAGGCCAGCTTCTCCAGTTCGTCTTTTGGCCTCTTCTGTCCAGCAGCACGGAACGCCTCTTCAGAAGTCTTGAGCGATGCTTCCGCACTTTGGATTTCCACCAGGGTCTCTGCGTACTCCAGGGCTGCCACTCGGACTTGGGAAGCGATCCCAAGTGCGACCATTGCCGTCTTGCGTTCAGTTGCTTGAGCATCAAGTTTGGCGGCGTTGGACTGTTGCATGCCGGTGACCCATTCAAGGAGATCACAATACACGTAGAGCCCAACTTCGGTCCAATCTTTACGTAAAAGAAACTTGTCCTTGTCGTAGTTGTATCTCCAGAAAAAGGACACCTTAGGATAAGACTTTATGAGAGACCGCTGAAGATCGTTTATGGAATTGAGGTGATTCAGTCCTGCTTCAAAAGCTTCGGGCCTATTCTGGACCGCTCTCATCTCCATTTCAGAGGCATCGGCTTTGAAACCAGGAGCCGTCAGTGCACCGATGACGTGGAATCCTCTTTTTTGTGACTGGTGAGGCGATACACCCATAGCGGACGCAAGTGTATTCTTTTCTTTTTCAATCTGGTTCTGCACCTTTGCCAGGAATCGACGGGCCCGCATAAGTCTCTGATTAGCACTTTCGTATTCGTCATATCCGGAAATTTTTGCTCCCACTTGCCTCTTTCGAGTATCGGCCATTGCGGATCGGAGGGCAACCAACTCCTGGGCGGAGGCCAAATTCTTTTGGAGTGCCAGCAGACGGTAATATGAGATGTCCACGGTAGCGACTAGTTTCTGGGCTATCCTCACTCTGTTGTAGTGAGCCTTATACCGCTCATTTTTACTGCTCTTGGTCAAATAATAGGCCAGGGCTGCATCTGTGGGACTCCATTTTGTTTCGGCAACGTAACGCCAGGTGCTACGTTCTCTCCCTGTCGCATAATCGGTCACACTCCCGAAATTCCACCCAATTCGTGGAGTTCGTCCTTCCTGTCCTAATACATCGCTGTACAAAAATTCTGCTGGTCACGCTGGGACAGCTCCCCTGAAAAAGAGAACGTGAGGAAGCATTTTTGACGCTTCAGTGGTTTCGATGGCTTTCTTGGTAAACTCCTCCAGGCGTGCGACCACGAGGCTCAGGTTGTCCTGCAACGCTAAACTTCTGCAGTCCTGAAGGTTGAGAGCGCTCTTGCCCGCCACATCTCTTGCAGGAGTGAAGCGGTGTGTCTGAAGCGTTATGGTCCCAACCGCACGCGTGAGACCCTCATGGCCTATCTGCGGAGGAGAACTCATCGCAGCGAACTGCGCCATCCCGGGCTCATCAGGGCGGCTCCAAAGGGTTGATCTGCATGAAGCCGTCATAAGGACCGAACACATTAACAACACAAGGACAGCCTGCTTCACCCGTGCCTTTGCCCCGCCCTCGGGGATGCTCAGCCTCGACAGCAAACCCTTGGAGCGGTGGAGAGGTGCGACCGTGACACTGTATCCGAGATGCAAGCTCGCGTCTCTACGCATTATTGATAATAAACTATTGGGAAGACTACCCCAGGTCATTGGCAGAGTTCGAAGCCCGTTTCTCGACAGAGGAGCAGTGCCGTGATTACCTGTTCCGACGCCGCTGGCCAGAAGGTTTTCGGTGTCCTCGCTGTGGGCATGGCAGGGCTTGGCCGATTGGCAAGAGTCTGTTCGAATGCGGGTATTGTGGATATCAGTGCTCCGTCACTGCTGGTACGATCTTCCATGACACCCGTAAGCCTCTCACCCTGTGGTTTCCAGCTATGTGGTGGGTGACTTGCCCACGAACAGGGATGAGTGCAGTGAGCCTGCAGGAGATGCTCGGACTGGGGAGTTACAGGACTGCTTGGGCATGGCTTCACAAGCTACGCCGTGTGATGGTGAGACCAGACCGAGACCGGCTGTCCGGAAGTGTTGAAGTGGACGAGACCTATCTGGGGGGTCTAGAAGAGGGGCTCTGTGGAAGGCAAGTCTGTAGCAAAGCCCTAATCGTCGTTGCTGCGGAAGAGGCTGGCAAGGAAAATTCATTTAATAATAGCTTATTATTGAAATGACTTCTCAACATACCATCCCTCCCATGCATAACCTTGCAACATGTCATGACTATATTAGATGCATACATGTCAAGTAAAAAATACTACGTAATGTAAAAATGTTATGATAATTATCTCTAAATTAGTTTAGATATAACAACAAGACAAACTAATCCAAGATGATTATGTCATTATATAATTTGACACTTTATATAATTTAGGTAACTTTTGAATATTGCAATAGTAATTATTTAGAAAGTCTTGCCGTGTCATCGCAGCACCGTCCTCGTCGCCCCCCCCCCTGGAGACTCAAGCCGCAAGCCGTGGGGCAGCAAGGTGTGGCGTCCGGACAAAAATGCGGAAGGCCGGGCTAGTTAAGATGGTCGCACCACGAGACTGTTCAAAAGAATAAAACGCAGCACCGGTGAAAGTCCATCCGGAAGTCCCTTTCTGTTCGGAGATGCTGGAAAGTCATTGAAAATGATCGGACGTTTAAGGCGGACACAATCGAGCCTGCTCAAGTGGATAATGGGTTGCGTAAGAAGCTGTGCAGTTTTTGAGCGCCCCGCTGTTCCATGTGGTTAGAATGATTGTATTCTGGTCGTCCGCTACGAGGTGGAAGAAACCTATGGTGCTGTCGGTGAGCTGAACCGCCTGATCCAGGGCATAATCATAAAGTTCCTTATCTGTCAACTCCGGGGCTTTCTTGTAGAGTCCAAGAAGGAGATTCGCCCGTACCCCTCTTTCCGCAAAAGCTCCTCCGCCTTCTTGCGCTCAGTGATGTCCGTCTGCACGGACACCGAAATTAGCCCTCTATCGGACTTGTGGGAGCTCGCATTGAGCACCACTGTGCGCCGCTGGCCCGACTTGGTCAGGACAACCAGTTCCTCGTTTTCCACGCGGCCCGTTCGTTTCCCTTTATCGAAAACTGCCTTGGCGCTGGCATACGATTCGGGGGCGTAGATCGTGGAGACTGATTGACCGACCAACTCGTCGCGCTTATATCCCAGCACCTTTAAGACTGAGGCGTTGACGTCTAAAATGACTCCCTCGGATGAGACCATGTAGCAGTAATTAACGCTGAGCTCAAAAAACTTTCGGAAAATTTCCTCGCTGCACCGGACCTTTTCCTGAGCCTGACGCATGTCTTCAGCATGCATCTCCAGTTCTATCTGGTTGACTCTCAACTCATGGACCGGCTTCTGCAAATCCTCTGTGGATAGAGTCGATATGTCCATGGCATCCCCGGCCTTCTCTGCCAAAGCCGACTCTGCAAGCTTTCTCAGCTCGATTTTGCTCTTAGAATCCCTGTCTTGCATCAAGATACGCCCCCGTCCGCAAGATCCTCCATCGCCAGAAAAAACGCCAGCCACTTCACGGCCGAAATTCCTTGGAGTTCGGGCCACCCCATTGGTACGAGAGTCTGGTCTTCATAGGCCAGGATTCTTGTCGGCGTAACCTTGGGCTCGTCGGCCATGGAGGCCTCCGTGTGCCGCTTTAGCACTTTTTGAGAAAAGATTATCGACTGCAGGCGCATTTCTCCATTTTCAGGATAACCGGGCCATAGGGGCACATTCAATCATCCCGTTAGAGCAAGGCTCAAATAGGACGGGGCAATCTGGCGAGGTCGTTCTCCGCAGCAAAGTGGCGCACGATGCGCCACCCGACCGCGCAACGATAGGATCAGGCTAGCATTGATGTCGTAACCCGGGGTAAGTCCTATGGGTAGCACCATTTCATGAAACCCTGGTGTGAACGGCAAGAACGGACTTCCGTGTCTCTTTGCAAAAATTTCCCGCGTAGTTCGCACCTCAATAGCTCTGATGTATATCCTCTTTGAAGGAGATGATTATGTATAAAAGAAGGTCTATAATAAAAGATAAACCAAGGTAGTATAAATGCCGCCGATTCTCATAGTAGAAGATGACAAAAAAACCGCATCTCTGGTGGCCCTTTATCTTGAGCGGGAGGGATACCAGACGGTTGTTGCCCACGACGGACAACTAGCGTTGGAATTGGCGCGGCGCTATGAGCCGATCTTTGTTATTCTCGACCTGATGCTGCCGCTGATTGACGGTTGGGAAGTATGTAGACAACTTAGACAATCATCCGATGTCCCCATCTTGATATTGAGCGCCAGGGAAGAAGAAATCGACCGGGTGTCGGGCCTCATATTAGGGGCGGATGACTACGTCGTGAAGCCCTTCAGTCCGAGGGAATTGGTAGCTCGCGTGAAAGCCATCCTGCGGAGAGGACGATTAGGGCGAATCAATGACAAGCGAGTCCTTTCTTTAGGAGATCTGGCGTTAGATCCGGAAAAACGCAAAGTCACATTGGCGGGACGTGTCGTCCTTCTGACTCCTCACGAGTACAAATTACTCCATACTCTTATGGCTGCCCCAGGAAGAGTTTTCACTCGCGATGAGCTGCTATCACGGATTTATCCCAGGGATGACGTCGCAGTGATTGATCGTGTGATAGACGTCCATATTGGCAAGCTGAGACAAAAGATTGAGAAAGACCCATCAAACCCGAGGTGCGTTCTGACAGTCCGAGGCGTCGGATATCAGTTCTCCGAAGAAAGCACGATCTGAAACGAGGGCTGGAGCATGAAGAGAAGCCTCATTTGGAAGCTCCTTGGAATCAATATCGTGATCATCGGGTTTGTCATGATTATCGTGTGGCTGGCCGTAGATTACCTTGCTGCACGTTATTTTGTCACATTGATGAAGCAATACAATATTTCGCCTGTTTCAATCCACGAAATGTTTGTTCAGTCGGTTCATCGGTACCTTATCTGGGCCAGTCTCGCCTCTTTCTCGCTTGCAGTGATCCTCAGTTTCTTTCTCATGAAACGAGTTTTGGAGCCGCTCAACCAGATGACAAGTATCACGCGGAAGATCGCGTCGGGCAACTATTCGAGCACGGTCCCTATTCGGTCTCAGGATGAAGTGGGGCAATTGGCTGCGGCATTCAATCGCATGGCCGAGAGCCTTCAAGCCATCGAGAATCTCCGAAAAACCATGATGATTGACGTGGCTCATGAACTCCGAACGCCGCTTACGAATATTCAGGGCTATCTTGAAGCCTTGCTTGATGGCGTAGTGCCTCCGTCCAAGGAAAATTTCGATCTACTTCATGAGGAGACTTTGCGGTTGGTTAATCTGGTAGAGAGTATTCTCCTCTTGGCTAAAGCGGACGCAGCCAGGACGGCTTTGCAGCAAACAGAAATCCATGTCGCCGATTTGATAGAAACAAGCGCTGGAAGCTTTTCGACCTCAACTGAACGCCAAACACATAAAGGTTGAACCCCTTTTCCATAATGCGGATGTATTGATCGAGGGTGACGTTCACAAGCTATCGCAAGTTGTGCGCAATCTAATCCAGAATGCGGCCCAATACACGGAACCCGGCGAAAAAGTGAGAATTTCCATTGAACGGGCAAGTGGACATATCAAGGTCGTTTTTGCCAATACCGGCGGAGAATTATCCGAGAATGATCTTCCTTTCATCTTTGAGCGTTTTTATCGCGGTGAAAAATCGCGTTCTCGCGAGCACGGCGGAGCAGGCGTTGGACTGGCCATCGTCAAAGAGTTGATCGAAGCCCACAATGGCAGCGTAGGCGCCGACATTTCACGTGGCGAAACCCGCGTATGGTTTTCGTTGCCAACCTGAACTTGCGCGCATCCGTAGCGATCTTTACCTAATCTTTAATAATCCTTTATTCAGTCTTTATCATCCGTGCACATCTTCTGTTCATGAAACAAAAACCGAATCAAAACACTATTGGATTGATTCTCCGACAAAAAAAGAGGCCATAAATGGATGATAAAGAAACACAATCTATTCCGGGCCGTCAGAGCCCTTGGAAGCAAGCTTTCCTCAACGGACGTTCAACTTTCAAGCTTTTGGCGGTTGTTTGCCTTGCCATTGCTTCTGCGCTCTACGCTGTCAACATTATGAGCAAAGGGCCGGAATCATCCGAAACAACCGCAAGGAGGGGAAAAATGTCTCTCACAAAGCAAAACTCAGTAACACATCAGGCAGTGCCGCCTGTTGACATATCTATGCCTGCAAAAACAGCGACCGCTACGTTTGCCTTGGGCTGATTCTGGGGGCCGGACTCCCAGTTCGGGAGCATCAAAGGCGTAATTCGCACGCGGGTGGGTTATTCAGGCGGGACAAGGAAAAATCCCACTTATCAAAGTCTTGGAGATCACTCTGAGACCATCCAAATTGATTATGACCCAAGCCAGATCTCTTACGAGAAGCTTCTGGAAGTTTTTTGGGCAAGCCATAACCCTGCGGAGCGCTCATGGTCGACACAATATAAAGCGGCGGTCTTCTACCACAATGAAGACCAGAAAATATCAGCAGAAAAGAGCCGCGACGCGGAGGAAGCCAGGAGAAACAGCAAAATCATGACCGAAATTCTTCCTGCAACAGCCTTCTATGTGGCAGAAGCATATCACCAGAAGCACAGGCTTCAACAGGACGGGGCAATGGTGAAGGAATTCCGAACTATGTATCCTTCTAACGAAGATTTTGTCAATTCAACTGCAGCAGCCCGCGTAAACGGGTATCTCGACGGCTACGGCACTCAGGAATCCTTGCAAGAAGAACTGGATAGCCTGGGATTGTCTCCTGAAACAGCTCATAAGCTGATGCAAACAGTGAAGAACCGCAGAAAGGCTTTTGGGTTCTTCTAGAAATGCAACGAATGAAAATGAGGTTCAATAACATGATGAAATTATTGCTAACAATCTCCGTATTGAGTTTATGTATCTTTGTGCTCATGGCGGCAGTATCGAACGCCCAGGCAAAATACGAAACAGCGACCTTTGCTGGCGGATGTTTCTGGTGCATGGAACCGCCATTCGAAAAACTTAATGGCGTGGTCAAAGTGGAATCCGGCTATATTGGCGGCGCAGGCGAGAATCCGACTTACGAAGACTATGGAAAAAAGGGCCATATTGAAGCGATCCTGATTACTTATGAGCCTTCAATCATATCGTATAATCAACTCCTGGATGTGTTCTGGAGGCAAATAGATCCCACAGACGCTGGAGGACAATTCGTTGATAGAGGAAAGGAATATCGCTCTGCAGTTTTCTATCAAAATGATGAACAAAAGAGCCTGGCAGAACGATCGAAGGAACAACTCGGCAAGTCCGGAAGATACGATAAGCCCATAGCTACAGAGATCATCAACGCGACCGCGTTTTATAAGGCAGAAGAATACCACCAGGATTATTACAAAAAGAACCCTATCCGATACAAATACTACCGCTTCAATTCAGGTCGAGATCAGTATTTGCAGAGGGTTTGGGGGCGAGACGAGGAACAAAAGGAAATGAAGCAAACCGCGTCAGTATATAAGAAATCGAGCAAAGACGAGCTGAAGAAGAAGTTAACCCCATTGCAATACAAGGTAACTCAGGAGGAAGGCACTGAACCAGCGTTCCGCAATGAGTATTGGGATAACAAAAAATCAGGGATCTATGTAGATGTAGTTTCGGGAGAGGCTCTCTTCAGCTCTCTGGACAAGTACCATTCCGGTACTGGATGGCCGAGCTTCACAAAGCCCCTTGAACCAGAGAACATAATGGAAAAAGAGGACAGAAGCTTTTTCACAACACGTACGGAAGTTCGAAGCAGACATGCCGATTCTCACCTGGGGCATGTATTCAACGACGGCCCAAAGCCTACCGGCCTCAGGGTCCTGCATGAATTCCGCATCCCTTCGTTTTGTCTCGAAAGATGACTTGGAAAAGGAAGGCTACGGCAAATACAAAGGGCTTTTCGAAGCGAAGCCCTCTGCATTAGAGAAATGATTAGCGTTGGTGGAATTCAAAGCTTCCCAGTTATAGGATTCTCGAAAACAATGTCGGTTTGGCCATGCGAAACGAGTGGAAAATTGTCATTGCGAAGAGCAACACGACGAAGCAATCTCAGCTAATGGAGATTGCTTCGGGTTACCCCCTCGCACTGGCACTCCTCAGGTCTTCAGCGTACGACTACCGACACTAAGTTTGAAAATCCCTATAATCGATTCAGTTGGGTCCTTCACGTGATGGAAAAAGCTCGGTATAATTACGACTGGACTAAAAACTCTTCATGGCTCCGAGCGCAACTGCGCCGAGAATCTTGTTCGTCCCCACGTCAGACAGTCGTTCAAGCACTCGACCGAGCGTATAGTCGGCCAGCTTGGTCAGAGGGATGTCCACTACAAGAAACAGCTCTCTGTCCTTGTCGGCATAGAATTCTTGAAGTCGGAACAAAGGACTTCGGCCCGAAAGTGCATCCAGAATCATCGCAAGCGCCGCCCTGCCCGGACTGACTTCCATATCTCGGTCAACAAGGCGGTCAATCTCTTCCACCAGACCGATCCTGCAGGCGTAGGCGGAAACGACAGGGAGAAACCTCGCATCCGTAATCTGAAAACCAACATCTTCAGGACTCACGGGAATCTCCTCAAAAACTCCCCTTTGTCCTATCACAAAATGTTTTTCCGTACAAGCTGCAACATATTGATATTACTATGCCAGCAAAATGAAATTAGTCCCAATGTGAAGCATATTGCTGCCGAACGCGGAGACGCGTGATTTGAGTTCAGCGCCGGCATTCCAACCATACACACTGTTTCCAATGTCAAACTTGTACCCTGTGGCGCTAAGACGTAAGTCAGGCCCGCGATCTCAAAGTTCGTGAGAATATCCCACCTGGAAATCAAAATTTGACGGGCCATACCTGAATGCATTCCGGAGAACGGCGCCGTTTAAGAGTTTGCCGTACCAGTTGAAATTCAGATCCAGAGCGTCACGGCCCGCCGCCAGCGCATCCATTTCAAAGCCGACGCTACCCACGATGAATACCAGGTGCTACCCAAGCGAGAGGTATCGTAGAAGGCGTTAACGCCCAGAAGCGTGTCACGTCGCAGGAACTTACGGTATCCGCCACCGAAAGACATATCCACCCTATTATTGAAGCCATTCTCAGGCGGCGTGGAGGTCAGGGTCTTCCAGAAATTCTCGAATTCGGCGTGAGCTTCCCCGAATATCGTGGCATCAGGGATCAAACCGACCGGCAACAAGTAATCCGCTGTGAAACGACCTCCCCTAACTCTGTTGTTGCCGAAATCGTAGAGGTAACCGAACTGAAGATTGGGAACCAAAGGCAGGACGCCTCTAAGCATGCCGTCGCCGAGATATAGTGAACCCGATTCGTTGGGAGGTCCCATCATGCTTCCCGAACTTCCCACGGAATTATATGGGCTTACCTCACTCCTTAGCACATCGGCAGTGCCGTATGGGGATTGTTGAAGACCTTGCGCTCCCGCAAAACCGGAAAATACCGTAATTATTGAGAGGGACAGCATAATAAGAAGCAGCATGCCCATGCGTTCCACGGAACCCACAACGACCCCCCAAGCCAACCAAACACCCACTACTTCATCTCCTCGTTTTGCCGATAAACGGGAAAAAGCAAAGCCGTCAAAGCAAAATAAAATTTAGTAGATAATTTGCCGCATCTGGCTCCCAATGCTGTCACTAAAAGGAGAATCCTACTATCATCGGTCGTCACCCCGACGAAAGTCTGGCCTAGTCCCGTTCTTCGCCAGATTTAATAACCTGGGCCCCGTCTTTCGAGGGAATGACGACAGGGAATCTGCGTTCGTGGGTTCACAGCTTAATTCAACAGTATTGCACCTCGCTCGTCGCCAGACATTCTACTGGTGATCTAACGGGGAGGCCTGTGTCCTAGCATTATAAGTTTTCTCTCATACGCGTCCTCGAGCTTTCTTTCCCAATCTTTCCACTCTCGACGCAGTTCCTCGATCTGAGCGTAAATTCCTGCGAATTCCGGAGAAGGCTCAGTTTCCATGGAACGGCCCATATGCGCATGCACTTCTTTCAGTTTGTTGGCGACCGGTCTTACCTGCTCTTTTATTTCTCGCATCTTCGCGAGAATTGATTCTTCCTCATGGGTAAGGACTTGATGAAGTCCGCAGCCGCAGTTGGGGTCGTCTTCGGATACCACGGCAAAGGGATTGCACGGGATATTCGCTTCGTTGAGTTCGGGCATGTCAACCACCTCCATCTGCAATTTATGCTAAACAATTAGTCATTCGCGTCACACTGGTAAAGGCCTACAACCTCGGTGAATCGATATACTTAATCCAACAAAATGTTTTTATTCATAAAAGAGAGGAGCAACGCACGCGCTTTTTTTTTGAAAAAAATCCGTTTTGCTTTTCGATGGCATTCAGATTCAAGTCACAGCGTATCGGTGAACGGTTGCAATCCAATCAATTTTTAGAGACAATTCTGGAGCATCAAAAGGGATAAGGACCGGTTCCTTTCCGACTCAAGTCATGGTGAATCCGTTAATGACCGTTAGGATTTCGGAGCAATAAAATTGAAATATTTGACTCTGGCCGCAAGGTTACTCATCGGCGCGCTTTTCATATACGCTAGTGTGCACAAGATTCTAAATCCCGCGGAATTCGCTGTCTCTGTCAGGAATTATATGATAATCCCGCCAGCCTGGAGTAATCTGGTGGCGCTCACTCTTCCGTGGGTGGAGGTCGCAGTCGGACTATTCCTGATTTTAGGCATTCAGACTAGACCGTCCGCTCTGTTGACCACAGGAATGTTGGGAGTATTTTTCGCTGCGATAATATATGCCTACTCAATCGGTCTGGACATTGACTGCGGGTGTTTCAGTTCCGCGAGCGGATCCTCGGGCAAAATCGGGATTTACCATTTCATCCGCGACGGAGCCTTGTTCCTGGTTTCTTTATTCATTTTGTTGACTGATCGGGGAGAATTAAGCCTGTCAAGGTTGGGTACCGCTCGTTCGCGTCAACTAGAAGCCCGAGCATGAGACGACGTTGCGGTCTAGGGTTTGATTGACGCGATTGCCCGGAATTTTAGGTATAAATGCTGACAAATTCTAACAATCGGCGGGGCAGGTGGCACGGCCGGCATCGGAGTCACTTGGTCTCTTAGCCCTCAAGGGAATCGCCACAGTAACCATAGTTCCTTCACCTTCTACCGAATCTATGTTTATAGTTCCTTCCAAGGATTCGATCAAACCGAGGCAAACAGCCAATCCCAGACCAGTACCCTTTCCGGGGTCCTTTGTGGTGAAGAACGGATCGAAGACTCTTTTCATGTCAGCGTCAGGTATTCCTGAACCTGTGTCTTCAACCTGAATTTTCAGCATGTCATCGGCTTTTCTGGTGCGCAACACTATTTTGCCGCCGGCCTCCGGTATTGCGTCCGATGCGTTGAAAATCAGGTTCACTAACGTTTGTCTTATCTTTTCCGGCTCGGTCTCGATTATAGGTAAGTCCGCAGTAAGATCGTATTCAAACTGCAGATTCCTGAAGCCTTTTCTTCCTTTGAGCAGAGAACCACATTCTTGCACGAGAGCATTAATGTCACAGTGCCCGATTACTTTGCGTATAGGACGCGCAAATTCCAGGAGTCGCTGCAAAATGTCATGAATTCGCTTTAGCTCCGAATCCATTCGATCCAATATCTCGCCGCGGGACGACGGATCAGGGCTTCTCTGCAAAAGCTCTACGTATCCCATTATGATCTGTAATGGATTGCCTATTTCATGCGCCAACCCGGCAGACAGCCTTCCCAGGCCGGCAAGTTTTTCCGAGCGGATCATCCCTTGTTGTGCCACTTCCAAATCTCTGTTAGCCGCCTGAAGTTGAGCGATCAGCGCTTCCATTTTCTCGCGATCATCCAGGATCTTCACCATTATAGCTCTGAGACTGGTCGCAATTCTTTGAATGTCCCCCTTGAATTCCGATGCATAAGCACTGTCCGGGAAGTCCGCAACTCCCGCGGCCTTTCCTGCAAGACCAGTGACTTCTCTGATCGGACCTATGATTGTTCTGTGGAAAAGCAGATAACCGAGAAAAAAAAGGGCCCCTTGGGTCAAGAAAAGATACGCGGCGAAAAATTTCCATGCCGGAGCAAACACTGACGGTGGAATTTCCATAAGTCCGCGTACCGCCCGAACCCCGTACGGAAATTCTCCAGTCGAATCGACTATAACTGACATCCCTTGAATCAGCCCAGTAGGCCATTTTTCTACACGCACCTTGCGGCCAGTCTGTGAGAGATTTGGCCGTTCCAGGTCTTTTCCAAGGCCGCACCCTCCCATCATGTCGCCTTTTGAATCATAAAGAACGATTCCTATCCCTGCGCGGGTTCTGCAAAGTTCCTTGACCCCTTCCCACATTCTCTCACTCGTGTCCGCACTGAGTATCTGATTTTGAATGATCTCGGTGAGCATCACAGCTTGATGGGCCCTGGCGTCCACTGCGGCGCGCTCCAAAGAGGCACAAAAAATGATGAACAGAAGCATGCCGCTCACTGCAAGAATCACAGCCAAATTGGCCAAGACACCCCAACGCATATACGCCACTCCAGGCGGACTACAATTTATCCAACCCCTGTTTGTATAGAGGCTGCCAAAGATGATGTCCGTTTCCTTCGTCATTCCTGCGATGGCAGGAATCCAGAATCTGGACCCCGGATCAAGTCCGGGGTGACGGGTGCTACTCCCATAAACTGTGGCAACAATTTTGGCAATCCGTATAAAAGCAAAAAGGGGAATTTCTAGGAACCCTACAAGTCATTACGTAATGGAGACCTCACCACGAGCCAGTAGCTCTTGCGGCAGCAAACTGGCACAAAAGAATTCGTTTACCGGCGTGGAAACTCCCAGCTTCACGCCTAGTCTTACCACAGCCCCATTTTGAGCCGAAAGCTCGGACGGAAGTCCAGCCATTATGTCTCTCTGCATGGAAGCAGTGGCTTCGGGAGGCAAATTGTGGATCTTGAGCATTGTATCTGCGACAGCATCTTGCTTGAGTCTTATTCCTCCAGCCTCTGCTACGGCTGCAATTTCACGAACGCACAGTTCGTACAAACGTCGAGTTTCAGGGACCGTCCGAGCTAGTCCCACCGGCACCCTTGTAACTGCCCCGACACCGCTGAGTGAGGCTATAAAAATAAACTTCTCCCATATTGCGGAATGAATGTCAGCCGCGATTTCGGCCCCAATGCCTGCGTCAGTAAATGCTCTCAATAAGAGGTCTGCACGTTCGGTGCGTTTGCCGTCAAGTTCCCCGAAAATGATCCTGGGCACCATCCCTGCGTGCTTTATGTGGCCGGGCCCCACGATGAAGGTCACCAAGTAGCAGAGGCCGCCGAGCACATGACTGCTTCCCAAGGCCGAGGAAAGCTGGTCTGAAGCCTCTACACCGTTCTGAAGCGGCAACACATATGAATCCGGTCCCATCAGAGGACGCAATGATTCCGCGACCTGCGGCACCTGCCATGCCTTTACCCCCAGGATAACTGCGTCAACCTTCCCAACCTCAGCGGGACTCTCAGCGGCTTGGACAGGACTTACAACAAAATCTCCATGCAAGCTGTCAACGCGAAGTCCTCGTTCCTTGAGAGCTTTCAAGTTTTCACCGCGAGCAATGAAAATGACTTCGTTGCCGGCTTTTGCGAGTTTTCCGCCAAAGTAGGCGCCCACGCCACCTACGCCAAACACCGCGATACGCATGACTAAACCCCATATTACTCTGAATAAGCAAGATAGAGATCGCAAGGGCCTCCTTGCAAGAAGGTCCCCCAAAAATCTTACCCAATTTGAAAACGTGATCTGCTTCGCGGAAGAAATAATCTCATCAAAATGGAATTATTTCAACGACGAGACACCGGATTAGCTTGAACAGCAAGTATTCCTCAGGTGGCGCTGGTAATGTGGCTGCGGTCGACGAGAGAGCAATCTCATTGGGTTGTGGTATTCGAGAAGGAGATTGCCTGGTGCTCCGCTCCTCGCAGTCATAATCTTTTCCGCCTAGATTAAAGGCTATCTCATGAGCGTGCGCAAAGCGAGCGTGAGATTTTGGGAAGCAACGCTAGAACCTGTCAACACAGCCTATAAAATCGGTTTGTTCCGTTGGTGGACAGTGAGAGAATGCATTTTGCCAGCAGCGAAACGGAGAAGCCGTCCGCACTGGTCACTCTGCGCCGGCTAATTCCGCAGAACAGACTTCAGAAACTCAGCTCGTCACTTAACCTTTGCCGGCATCTGGGGCGGAGCGCATGGCACAGGTCCGCACGGTGGAGGAGGCGGTCCGTAAGTCATGTAATGCGGTGGAATCCTGTGAGGAAAAGTAGGCGCGGCGCACAAAAAATACCACACCCCCTGTTCTTTCATTCCCATCAAAGTCGTATCCAGGGGCGGTTCTTTAGGTCCGGCACTTCCGCCTGCGCATGCTCCTGAAATTTGTGAGACGCCAATCAGAATACCCAGGAACAAAATAACTAATTTCTTTATCACAGTTGTGGACTCCTGATTTCATTGAAAATCCAAGGGTAAGTTATCAAAGTTGAAGCTTCTTGGCAAGCATAATTACCGTAATCTTTGCTTCAGTGAATCCGGCTGGGGGGTGACAGCACATCTTCCGTTCAATATTTGCCTGATTTTTTCAAGGTCCTTCCCGGCTTCCTTAAGCTCACTTTTCTCCGCGGGGGAAAGGTCTGACAACAGGCTATTTTCTCGTCTTTTGAAGGAATTTACTTTTCGGTGAATCTGTACCAGCATTTTCCTGAGTTCTCCACAACTCTTGGTCGCAAACTTACTTTCTTCGGATTTGACCGGGCTGAAGCCTTCAATTTTTTTCGATTCTTGGGGCTCGCCGCAATTGCCCAGTTTTTCTTCCAAGAGTGCTATCTGAGTTACAAGCTCATCTATTTTGTGGTTCAAAGCCACCAGAAGCTGCGAATCCTGCTGGGTTCGAGATTTACCTAAGGCATCGAGGTACGAGTTTAATTCCCCTTGCTTAAATTCCATTTCTTTTCGCAGAGAACTGCAATCCTGTCGTGAAGCCGGGAATGCATTGGAAACAACGGAAAGCGCAACAATTACAGCCAAGACTGCAGGCAAATATGTGGGGCAGCTGAGTTTCATTTGTTTTTTTGCCGTAATATTGACAGTGATCAGATCTCTTTCCATTTACCACAGATGCGGTCTGAAATGAATAATTTTCTTTATATTCTCGTCTACGTTCACTTCCGCGGGCAAGACTGTCATGACGAGTGGAGGAAAGCAACAAGATAGCCTAGCGCATTGGCGCTCAACGAGATTGCTTCGCATCATCTAGGCATTGTCGGTTGTGGGCGGAGAAGTTAAAAACTGTTGACGAGAAATGATTTTATTGTTCTATTGGCAGCGAGTGTCACAGGGAGGTTCACTGCGATGAGACTGTCAGCGTTGATAATGATCCTGGTTTTTGCGTTTGTCGGAACAGCATCCGCTCAGCAATGGCTGGTGGTGAGAGACAAGGCAGGCAAATGCGAAATAATGAAGACCAAGCCCGACACCATGATATTGGCTGGTCCGTTCATGTCCAAAGCTCAGGCTGAAAAAGCGCTCAAAGAAGAGTGTCCCCACAGCAAACCTGAATCAAAATAGGAACTGCGTATACTGAATTCCATAATCTCACATGTCAGCCTACCAGGAGTGTTGTTATGAGTGTTGAGCAGACAACAGCCCAAAAGCTTGTAACTTATGAACGAGAAGGGTTCGTGGGTTTTCTCACGTTAAACAGGGCCGAGAAACGAAACGCCTTCAGTCTTGCCGTATGGGACGCACTTGACGAAGCAGTCGCTTTGGCCGAAGCAGACTCTGAGGTGAGGGTCATTTTGGTGCGCGGAGCTGGAAACTCCTTCTGCTCAGGCCTTGATTTGAGCCCGGACAATGAAATTATCACAATAATTACCGGAAGTCCGGATGCGGCGCAGAAAATAAAGTTTTACAGATCCGTACGACGAATTCAGCGGACCTATTCACGGCTGGAACATCTGCCAGTCCCTACTATCGGCGTTATCCACGCGCATTGCCTGGGAGCAGGACTGGAACTAGCCTTGTGTTGCGATATCAGGCTATGCTCCGCAGATACGTTGTTTGCCCTTCCTGAAGCAGCTCTGGCGATCATTACGGATGTCGGCGGCCTTCAGAGACTCCCGAGAGTAGTCGGTCAAAGTCACGCGAGAGAAATTGCGTATCGCGGCCACAGATTTGATGCGGAGCATGCTCGAGCAATAAACCTGGTCAACGCCGTTCATCCGGACAAAGACACGCTGGACAAAAAAGCCACGGAAATGGCCTTGGAGATTGCAGCAAACCCCCCGCTGGCAGTTCAAGGGGCAAAGGACGTGCTCCTTTACAATGACGGCGTGTCTCTGGATCGAGCGCAGGATTATACCGCCGCGAGGTCAGCCATGATAATGCCTTCAGGCGATCTGATTGAAGCGATGACCGCGTTTCTCCAGAAGCGCAAAGGGGAGTTTAAAGGTTGTTGATGGTAGGACCTTGATCCGTGCCGGTCCAATGCTTTTGAATTATAGCGATTCTCGAAAGCAATGTCGGTAATCTAAAGTGACGGCTGCAAGATTGTCATTGCGAGCGAAGCGTGGCAATCTTGATTTCGTTTGATGGAGATTGCTTCGTAGCTCCTCTCCTCGCAATGACACGGTTAGACAGTTGTCAGTGCGAACGAGAACGAATAGCCAATGCGACAGAATTTTCGAAAACTACTATGAGCCGTCAGCCTACGAACACATAAACTCCCGTCGTCATTCCGTCGGAAGATAGAATCCAGGTCTTTATTTCGGTTGCCAAAATTAATGCCGCAGTGAAGAAAGAGTAACTCGTAGCTGCCGGCCTCCGTGCCGGCAGACCATATCTAAACAATCTACGATATCCTACGCTATTCTGATAAGCCTTCTGTTCCGGAGGAACAGGGATGACAGGCCGGCGATTCTTGTTTATTAATCCTTGCTCACGATCCTTTCTACTCGTGAGTGAATGGATACGCGACATGAAGCTTTTTCCTTGACACGCGAGTCAATCAGGAATTATTTAGTATACTAAAGAATCTGGAGAGGTATATTAGCGCCTGAATGCTTCGTATACAAATTAGTTGGATGCAGTAGCGAAGCAGTGATTACGCTACGCAAATAGCCGGCACGGGAGGATAACCATGGAACAGAAGAATCGCCAGGATGCAGCCGAATTTCTGAGTAACAATCTCCGCCTTAGGACTCAGCCCATTGGGGTGAAATTCCTTAAAGAACCAGTTTTTCCCGGAAAGACAAAAAGACCTTCGGAATTCCTCGGCAAACGCATAACTGTCTGCCAGGCAGTTACAATGGCCAGAGTTTACGGATGGACCGTGGGGCTCACCAAGCAGGATCTCATATGCGTCCCTGCCATGATCTCTTTCGGCCTGACCAGGGCTTCCGATCAAAAGGCGCTTCTGGGGAAGCTTTTTTGCGATGTAACCCTGGCCGCTGATGTGGATACCGGCCGAAAAGAAACAAGTTCCATGACATTTCTGGAAAAAGGCGAATACAGTGCTATACTTTTGGCTCCGCTCGTACGCGCGGAGTTCGATCCGGACACCATCGCTGTTTATGGTAATCCTGCTCAAATAATGCGAATGATCCAGTCATGGGCCTATCTCAAGGGAGAAAGAACCATCGGCAATTTCGGGGGAAAAGTGGAATGCACTGAATACCTCATTGCGCCGTTTAAATCGGGCGCTCCGAGAGTGGCTATTCCAGGAAACGGGGATCGCATTTTTTCAATGACCCAGGATGACGAAATGACTTTTTCTATGCCTGAAGCCTGTCTGGAGCCGCTTATAGAGGGATTGAAGTCCGCAGGCAAAAATATCGGAGCAAAGTACCCTGTTACTTTTTATCAGAATTTTCAGCCTGAATTCCCCAAGGTTTACAAAGTACTGGGGAAAGAGCTTGGAATCGAAGAAGGTTGATCGGGAGCGTTGAACCTTGTCGTAAATGCGGTTAGCATTCGTGTTTCAGCCCTAATCGACGCAAAGCACATTTGAAAGCGGAGGTCTCTTTTGATTACGAAACTCTTGGAACCCATATCCATAGGCCCTATGACACTTGCCAACCGTGTGGTTATGACTGCAATGCACTTGAATTACACTCCTTACGGCGAGGTGACGGACAAGCTCATAGATTTCTACGCTGCTCGGGCCCGGGGAGGCGCCGGACTCATCATAATCGGGGGGGCTGAAATAAACGATCAGTCTTCAGGCATAGATCTGATGTTGTCCATCAAAGATGACAAGTACATTCCCGGCTTGAAAAGGTTCACGGATGCCGTCCACAACGCGGATGGAAAGACCGCAATCCAACTTTATATGGCGGGTGCTTATTCTTTTTGCGGCATGAAGGGGCTTCCGGTCTTGGCGCCTTCGGAGTTCATGAGTCACTTCTCTCGTCAACAAACCACTGCAATGACTCTGGAAGATATTCAGCGCGTGCAGCAGGATTTCGTCAACGCCGCCCGAAGAGCCAAGAAAGCAAACTTCGATGCAGTGGAAGTCATAGCTTCTGCTGGTTATCTTATATGCCAATTCCTGTCCCCCAAAACCAACAAACGAGAGGACGAATACGGCGGCTCGCTTGAGAATAGAATGCGTTTCGGGCTTGAGACCATTCGACGCGTCAAGGAAGTTACTGGACCTGACACAGCACTCATCGTCCGGGTCGCGGGAAATGATTTCGTGCCAGGGAGCCACACGAACGCTGAAGCCAGGATCTTTGCTGCAGAGGTTGAGAAAGCCGGAGCGGATTGCATAAACGTCACCGGCGGATGGCACGAGAGCCGTGTTCCGCAAATCACTATGGATCTGCCTCAAGCCGGCTATGTGTACCTTGCCAGAGGAATAAAACAGAGCGTTTCAGTTCCGGTCATCGGCTGCAACAGAATAAACGATCCGTTCATAGCGGAAGAAGTCCTCAAGGAAGGCGTTGCAGATCTGGTGGGAGTGGCTCGCGGCTTAATAACGGACCCTGAATTCGTCAACAAGACGAGAGAAGGCAGAATTTCCGAAATTCGACGATGCGTGGCCTGTAACCAAAGATGCTTTGATTACGTGTTTCAGCTGCTGCCTGTGGGCTGCATGGTGAACCCCCAGGCCGGTAAAGAAACCGAAACAGAGATTTATCCGACGGATGTACCAAAGAAGATACTGGTGGCCGGTGCGGGTCCTGCAGGGTGCGAATTCGCTGTGACTGCGGCTCGGCGAGGCCATAAAGTAATACTTTGCGACAAAGAGGGTCGCATTGGAGGACAAGTGCCGTGGTCTGCCGATGCCACGCACAAGCATGATTTTCACTACATTTTTGACTACTACCGTGCAGTGCTCCCAAAATATGGTGTGGAATTACGCCTCGCCACGGAAGTCACTCCCGATCTTGTGGCAAAAGAAAAGCCCGACCTTGTTATTGTGGCCACAGGCGCCGCTCCGTTCAAACCTCCCATCGAGGCGGTCGAAGCCTCTCACGTCGTGCAGGCCTGGGACGTGCTCCAGGGAAAAGCTCAGACCGGCGCGGATGTAGTTGTGGTAGGTGGAGGATCGGTCGGCCTGGAGACAGCCGTGTTTCTTGCCACCAAAGGGACCATATCTCCGGAACAGGTTTACTTCCTGACTCTCCACCAGGCTGAGAAGCCGGAAGTACTACGGGAACTCATGGTCAAAGGCGTCAAGCGGGTGACGGTAATAGAAATGCTCAGGAGAATCGGCCAGGATATGGGACCATCCACCAGATGGGTAGTGCTGAAAGAAGTTGAAATGAGGGGCATAAACGTCATCACTGGAGCCAAGATGAAAGAGCTGGCTCCAGGCCGCATAGTGTATACGGATTCCAAAGGAAACGACGTTACACTACCGGCTGACACAGTGGTCCTTGCAATGGGCTCAAGGCCCTTGAATTCGCTTGCTGCGGCCCTCGAGAACTCGGGAGTCGAAGTTCGTACCATAGGCGACGCAAATAAAGTCGGCCGCATAGGCAACGCCATAGAAGACGGCTTCACTCTGGCCCGGGAAGTGTAGGAAGGTGGGAAAACGCTGATGCGGGGGAGGACCTTTTTTGCAAAAAAGGTCCTCCCCCGCACCCCCTCTCCAAAAAACTCTTGATGCATGCGGCTCCCGCTGGTCGCCGTATGCCTGATCCTGTCATCCCGACGGAAGTCGGGATCCAGGATGAAGATGTGGGTAAAGGGGAGGTTTTTTTGTGAGAGTATTACTCACAATTCTCATTCTATTTATGTCTGTTTGTTTGGTTCATTCTGAGTTTCCCCATCAAAATGAGATTGAGCAGGCTATTATGAATTCCTATGAAAATGTACTGAAATTTAGCTTCGAAGGTGGGAGGATGCTTCCTCGGGGAGGCACGAGCTTTGGGTTTAGACGGTTGTTTGCGAAAAGTCATGATGAACGCTCAGTTGTGAGGTGTGCCGGCAGGAGAAAAAAGATTCCTATGCGTGGTCTCCGAGGAGCCGACAGTTTGTTGTGCCGGCCGGCAACGGGTCATGTTGGTATTCGAGCGCTAAGGCTTCAGTTCCTGGTTCGACCTCTATGAGAAAATTGGTTGCTGTCGTTGGAGCGGTGGTTGCGCAAGCACAAGTTGAAAGCCTAGTAAAGCAGCCTGTTTCGAGAGATACCTGATCTTAGCATCCTTATTCTTTTCAAAGAGATACGCCTCACCGAGATCCTTAAAGGGTGTGTCATGTTTTATTACGTGGTAGATCGCCTTGAGGATTCGATGGGCCACAGCGATTATTGCCTTTTTAGGGCCGAGACGAGCTTTTAGAGCATAGTATTTGGCTCTGAAATAAGACCCTTTCTTCTTTATGGCCGGCCAAGCCACTTCGACCATGATAGTCTTCAAACGGTTCTTTCGAACTCGGATCTTTCCGCTAAATCTCTTTCCTCCGCTTTGATTGTTCCCGGGACACAAACCGCACCAGGACGCCAAAGCGTCAGCGTTCGGAAACGCTTCAAGAGTGGGACCGATCTCCGCCAAGATAGCAGGGCCGGACACATCACTGATTCCCGGTATCTCTTCGAGCCTGTCAATCTTTTCTCGGTAAGCTTTTATGGACTGGTTTATGCGAAGATCAAGTGTTTCGACTTGGGCCTCCAATTTTTCAATAGTTTCAAGCATGAGAGCCAAAAGGTCTCTATGGTGCTCTTCAAAAAAGCCCTGAATGGAACGATAAACCTCTTCACGTTTCTCCTTGAGGGATCCACGGAGACATTGTTCGACCTCACAAAGAGTAGGAGCGGAGTCCTTGGATGTCAGCAACTTCATCAGATTGCGACCCGTCAATCCAAACAGATCTGAAAGGACTGAATCGATCTTTATGTTCGCTTCCTGAAACAGCTTATGAACGCGCCTTTTGAAATCGCCGATAGTCTGCTGATATTTGGTTCTCATCCTCGTCAAATCGCGCCAATGCCGCTGGAATTTCGGAGGAATAAAAGCGGCCTTAAGCAGACCATGCCGCAACAGACCCGCAAGCCATCGACTATCGGACAAGTCGGTCTTGCGACCCGGCACGTTCTTCATATGCCGAGCATTGACCAAAATAACCTGGAAAAATCCTTCCAATATATTGTGAACCGGAGTCCAATAAGGTCCGGTGCTCTCCATCGCCACGACAAGGCACTCCCGCTCGATCAACCATTCCTTGAGCCTGAACAAATCGTCGGTGAAAGTCTCAAACTCCACAATCTCGCTGTGCTCCGTCCCATCAGTGTCGGACCAAAGAAGACAGGCCGTAACCGTCTTTTTGTGCACATCCAATCCGCAACAAATCTCGTGAATTACAGAAACAGGTACTGGTATTCTTTTTCCTTGGGGGCATGGTAGACACTCCTTAAACGATGTGGTTGTCATTTAAGAAGAGAATATCATGTTCCCCGAACAAAACCGCTTCAGACAAAACCCAACCCCGGATGAAGCCCGGGATGTCACTAGCTCCAAATTTTCATAATTCGTTGTGGCCTTTCCCGGCCATGAATGTTGGTATAAAAAACAGTGGAAAGACGACCCAAGACTCAGTGATTTATATATAAATTATTTGAGAGAAGCCAATCCATCGCAAGCTTTTGTTACGAAATTTAATCCCAGGAAAACGTATTGCATTTCTTGCAGGCAAACCGAACTCAGTGGATTACGTCTGAAGACCACAAATAGTTACTCTATAGCAGTGGTTACCCAAAGTGGTAAAATAAGAATCGTAAGTTCAATTTCGTTTATGACTAATACACCTGATCAATCAAGACGATTTGGCGATCTGTGGCGACAAAATTGTCCCTTACCGATAGAAGAAAACTGGTACAATTACTAAACGTTATAGAGTGAATTTTAGGCGACATAGGAATTCAGCGACTAACCTCAAATCCGAATATTGGGAAAATGTTCGTCCACAGCCAAATCGACTCTCTTCAACCACTCCTGGCGCTTCTCCAGTGTGCTTGTCACCATAATAGTAAACATTTCTCTGTAAAACGACCGAACGCCACACAAATCGAAAATGCAGTTCTTCCATATGAGCTGTAGAGGATCGCCGAAGACCTCGCGTTCTCTTTTGGCTCCGGTGTTTGAAGTATTGAATACAATCGCAGTGTGGGCTTTGAGAAGCCCGACAGGTGTCCCTTCCCCTGTGTCTCCTTCAAGAAATTTGTAGGCTACGCCGGGCCGAAACACCCGATCCACCCATCCTTTGAGGATTGCAGGCGGTTGTCCCCACCAGTTCGGATGCACGATGATTATACCGTCCGCTGAATAGATTTCCTGACAATGTATTTCAATCTGCTCCGGCAAAGAGACATTGGTCGGGATCTCTTCAGTGGGAAGAAGGGGATCGAACCGCTCAACATGAAGATCGTGGAACATCACGGTATGATTATTATTTTGGAGCCTGGAAACAGCGGTCCGTGCAATTGCATGATTGAAGCTCTCGGGATTTGGGTGAGCTAGTATGACCGAAATATTCATAAGCTAATCCTAATTATGTCCAATCAAGCGACTTTGATTTCTTGTCCATGTCATCATCAGGAACGTGTTCCTGCCGCGGTTCTTGACGCTTGAACGGTCCTCGCACGACAGTGTCCATGACGGATATTCCAATGAAACCAGGGCTTACTCTAACCGAGTATTCGTATCCATCGCGAACGAAAATCACCAGAGGTCGGGTTTTATCGCGCCTTGATACCGCAGTCATCGCGAGGAACTTGTCCGTCGTAAGATCTCTTGCGCCATCGTACTCTATGATTATGTCGCCCTTGATCATACCCAGTTTCTTGGCATCTGATTTGGGTGAGAAATTAATCACTAGGAGCCCTTTCACGGCCGGGTTGACTAGCTTTTTTTCGGGGGCACGAGGCACCCGGCTCGTGGTCTGTTTGCTGCGTTCCTCGTCTTTTGCCACAGCCGTGGCCACGGCTTTTTGGTCTGAGTCAGGAGTCCACACCTTGGTCAGAAAATCAGAAGCGAAGTGGAAGGGACGCACGGCGTTGCCAAAGTCTATTGCCACCCTGAATCCCCCGTTCCTGAAATGCCATGTCAGGTCTGGACCAACCCCGAAAAGCGCATCTGAGGTTCACAGGGCCGAAAGTCCATTCCCCGCCTTTCATAACGCGAAATTCACCGTGACCGGGCCCTTCGGGATCGATTTCAGGGCTGAATTTGTAGTAATCTTCTCCGTAATAATCTCGGACCCACTCCAGGACGTTTCCCGCCATATCGTAGAGGCCGTATCCATTTGGCTCGTAATTGCCTACCGGTGCGACATATTTGTGCCCGTCATCTGCAGTCCGGTCGCGCCACTCAAAATCGGTGCTCTTATCTGCATAATTGGCCCTGCGGCCGTCAGGCAGCTGATCTCCCCACGGGAACGGCGCATTAGGCAGTCCTCCCCGTGCAGCGTATTCCCATTGAGCCTCGGTAGGAAGCTTGTAAGGCAGCTTTTCTTTAGCGGAGAGCCATTCGACGAACGCTTGGGCATCATTGTAAGAAGCCATGCTTACCGGCATGTCCGAGGTTACAGTCCAACCGGGATTCTTCCATGACGTGCCGTCTTTCTTCTCGAAGCGACGATTCTGGGCGTTGAAGGTCTGGCCGCCCTTCGCGTCTTCTCCATCCGTCACATACCCGGTTTCCTCCACGAATTTTCGGAATTGTCCCACAGTGACTTCGTTGGAAGAAATGTAGAATGGTCGGGAAATGCGAACTTTGTGAAACGGATATTCGTTTTCCAGCGAAACCGGTTGGCCCTGAGCGAGTGTGCCCATGGCCCATGCAATATCGCTTTCAGAACTTCCCATCACAAAGTTGCCGGCGGGAATGCGAACCATATTCATTCCGAGCGAGTTCTGAATGACTGGAGGCCCTTATCTTCGGTAACATCTATAACTGAATTCAGAAGATTCTTGGCAAAGGCTGTGGGCTTATCCAGAGCAATTCTCGAACTTGCCACTGTGAACTCTTCGACTAGCTTACGAGCTTCAAGCCTTTTTCCCCTCACGACCAGTTCCTTCACCTGTTCCAGAAGCCGAGCTAGGTTTTCATCATTGAGCGAGCGCTCTGCAACCTGTTTAGAAGCCGATTCGTCTCCGGGCAGTACAGCCGCGACAACTCGCAGCCCCGACATGTCTGTGCACAAATCAGGGTCTACTCCGAAACGAAAAGCAGTTCTGGCTATTCCAGCGTCAAAGGCCCAGTTTCCACCTCTAATGACTTTGGTCTTCCCTGCCGCGGGGCCGGTTGGATCTGCTGCCGCCTGTGCAACCCTGGATTCATAGATTTTCGGATCGAAGTAATCAGAGCACGGTTGCCACACGTTTCCTGTCACATCGTAAAGCCAGTATCCGTTCGGTGCGTAGTTTCCTACAGGCGCTACTCCGCTGTAGCCATCGTCAATAGTCCGATCCGCCCAGGGCAAATGTGCCCTGCGATCAGCGAGGTTGAGTTTTTTGCCGTCGGGGTAGTCGTTTCCCCACGGGAAGCGCTCACCTTGCTTACCGCCTCGTGCAGCGTATTCCCACTGGGCTTCCGTGGGTAGCGAATACTGCCGGCCTTCGCTCTTGCTCAACCAATTGCAGAAGGCTTCACCATCCGCGTGACAGACGAGAGTCACAGGATAATCGTCCTCTATCAGTGTGCCCGGACTCCTCCAGGATGCACCGGTCTTTTTCGTCCAGTGCTTTCTCGTATCGTCATAGACCCAACCCCAACCTTGCTTTTCAGCAACAGTCCTATAGCCGCTCTCTCTAACGAATTTCTTGAATTGCCCCACTGTCACAGGATATTTACCCATTAGAAAAGGCTTGGTTATGTTTACCTCGTGAGCCGGACTTTCTGGCTGGATCAGGGAGTCTTCCACAGACCATTCATTCTGGATGCGCCGGAGTTCCGCAGGAGAAGTCCCCATCACGAAGACCCCGGGCCGGAGCAGGGTCATACGCATTCCCAAGGAATTTACTATTTCCCCCGGAGCGACGAAGTCTTTAGCAGAAGGGGCCTCAGCAGATATTGATGGTCCTGCCGCGGAAATGACAGTCTGAGAGCCGCAAAAAAAGAGCAACGATGCATACATCGCCACGAATAAACCAAAACGCTTCGAGGCCGGACCAGCAGTTCCTAGCATGAAATCCCCCAGGAAAAGACCCAAACCCATTACTTGATTACAACGGGGATGCTTTTCTTGGCTTGCTCAGTCAATTGATTGTGCATTTGATTATTCTTCTGTTCCTGAAGTCGGTTCTTGATCATGGCTCTAACTTGCACGAATGAAAGAGTTTCGGGTGCTCTACGATCTTCCACTTTGATTATGTGCCATCCGAACTGGGTCTTAACGGGTCCTCCGATTTCTCCTTTGGGAATTTTGAACACTACATGCTCAAAGGATTTCTCGAAGGTCCCTCTGGGCAGCCAATCACGCCCGTCCTGCAATTCAAGCTTTCCGCCTCTTTGGCCTGCCGGATCAATTGAATGTTTTTTCGCCAGTTCAGCGAAATCCTTTCCGGATTTTGCCTGCTCCAGGACTTTGTTTGCTTCTGACTCCGTCTTCACCAGAATATGTCGCGCCTGGATTTCTTCCGGTGGCTTAAATTCGGAAATATGCTCTTTGTAGAAGGCTTCGAGTTCTCGTTCGGTCAGCTGCGGGCTTTTGGCCAGCTCGCGGCGAGAGTATTCTCTCGCCAAATATTCAGTTTGAGCATAATCAAGGCGAGTCTTTATAGCAGGATCTTTGTCGAGCCCTTCTTTTTTGGCTGCCTCGGCCAAAAGCGTAAACGCCACTACCTCATCGAGTATCTTTTTCCTGCCGTCTGGAGTGAGGAAGGGCACTCGGTTTTCCTCAGGAATCGTTGAAATAATGTTTTCGAGCATCTCACGAGTTATTGCGTTGTTTCCCACAGTTGCAAGAACATCTTTAAGTTGTGTTTCCTGGGCGAAAGCTGGGGCGCTAGTGATTGCCAAAAGCATCAGAAGAAGCCCTATACGTTTCATTGTGCAACCTCGTTGGAAAATTTTATTATGAAAGCCGTTACTTGGGGACGGCTTCATGATGCGATTCGAGCCCGGCATACAATTCGTAAGGCCGAAGCACGGAGACTATAAGATAGCGACCCGGGAAAAGCAAGTCCAGGACAGCAGCCGAAACTGGCTCTTTATGGCGCAGCTTCAGTAGAGCAAGAATGCTGACAGAAAAAAGCAACCCAGACTATTATTCAGATTTCTCTGGAGAAGGTGTGTCTTCCGGATCGGAAGTCACCAGCTGAAGGCGAGGTTTTGCGGTTCCCTTACGGGGCGCCTCGAAATTGAGTCTCGCTTTACCTATAAGCTCGCAAAATTTGGCAAAATCCGGCGGAGTGAATTTAAGACTACAGTGAGGAAGATTTACGTGTACCACGCCGCCAGGACAAACGGTTACGCTGCCGAAGTTCTCGGAGTTGGCTAGTATTGTCTGGTCGTCCAAATTCTTTTCCTTCAATTATTTTAGCTTCATTTTATTATGCCGACCCCATGCTTGCAAGACAAATCACCGCCGAGGGGCAAGCGATCAGTTGTCAGGAGGCTGGACTGCTATCGTGGGGCAGGCTTTCCTGCCTGCCATCATTGACATTCTGAAAGAGGCAGGCTGGAAAGCTGCCCCACAGCTTGCTCGAATCGTGGGAAGCCATCCCACCGGCGTTAAAATAAAGCCGTATGGGGTCTCTATAGTGGCGGCCGGCGTCCCTGCCGGCCAGATGGTGGCCTTCATCCGCTCGCCATTGAGGAAGTCTTCCGCTACGCAGGTGAAGTTTTCGTGCGAATTCGGATGCTCCCTTGCACACGATGGCCGGCAGGGACGCCGGCCGCTACTAATAATATGTTTCGCCATGTCGCTGCATTCTCAAGGCTGTTAACGCCATCATGTCGACAGCGTTATTTTAACTCCTTGTATGGGAAGCCATCCTTACTGTCATGATTAGCGTTCGTCAAAAACCCGTTTGCTTTTCCCTTCAGATCGCGGCACTGAATTTGGTGACACCAGTCGAATGCGGATTCTGAATCCCAATATGTCCTTGATTTTGGCTTCTATTTTTTTTGTCAGCAGCTCCGAAGTGCCTTCGCCTGTCTGGCCCCAGAATTCGGGCAAAGTCTCGATATCTGCAGCTACCTCATCCAGAGGGCCCTTTTTGGTCAAATGGAGGGCATAATGCGGTGCAGTCTGTGAAAAGGCCAGTAATATGCTTTCCAGTTGAGACGGAAAAAAGTTTACTCCTCCCACTATAAGCATATCGTCGGTTCGCCCTAAGATAGAACCATGGCGCACCAGCGTTCGTCCGCATGCGCACTTGTCATAGATGAGATGAGTGACGTCCCGTGTGCGGTAGCGAATCAACGGCATGGCTTCTTTTTGTAAAGAGGTAAAGACAAGCTCGCCTACTGCACCGGGAGGAAGCGGATGAAGAGTGTTGGGATCGATGATTTCAGGATAGAAGTAGTCTTCATTGATATGAAAGCCGGATTTGACGGGGCATTCTACGGACACGCCCGGCCCACCGAACTCTGTCAACCCATAGTCGCTGAGGGCAGTTACGCCGAGACCTTCTTCTATATGCTGACGCATCTCCTCGGACATGGGTTCTGGCACCATGAATTCCAAGACGCAAAGCAAGACTGTTCGGGTCGATTCTCAACTCCTTGAGCTTTTCCGCAACCACAAGGGCGTATGATGGAGTGCAATGGAGCACCGTGGTCTTTAGATCCTGCATCATCATGATCTGTCGCTCGGTCTGCCCGGCGCTTGTGGGGATAACCATGGCTCCGCAACTCTCAGCGCCAAGATGATGGCCGAAAGCTCCAGTGAAAAGAGTGTACCTGAAAGCTATCTGGCATACGTCGTCTTTATTGATCCCTGCAATTCGGCAGTTTCGCTCCATGCACTTCTGCCAATTTTCTTGATCTTTTCTCGTATAATAAGTGTTGATAGGTTTTCCTGTGGTTCCTGACGAAGCGTGAAGCCTGATTATCTCGGAAGGTTTTACCGCGCACATTCCATAAGGGTAGTTGTCCACGAGATCGGATTTCTTGGTAAAGGGTAGCTGGGTAATCTGATCCAACGAGTTAATGTCTTGCGGGTTTATGTTGTGCTCGTGAAAAAGGCGACGGTAGAAATCCACATTGTCTTTGGCGTAGAGCAGAGTCTGCCGCAGCTTTCCTAACTGAAAGGCGGCCATTTCCTCTCGCGTCAGTCTTTCTTCGGCCAGGCTTTGCGACATGATTGATCTCCTATTACTTCTTTTGGTAGCGAGAGCTGATAGTCGCCCGTTAAGATTTTTTGAATCGACTATTGCGTCTGCCTTTTTTCCTTCTTTTTGTTGATTACCTCTTGGATCGAAAGCGGGTTCCCAAAATAGATGCAGTGTGCGAGGCATACATTATCCGCACAAGCGGGGATGAGCCCCTTGTCCACCCTGTGATGACAGAGATTGCATTTGAGCGCTGTCTGTCTTGTCTCGTCGAACCGTATGGCGTCATACGGGCATGCGTCGATACAGCTTTGGCATCCCGTGCAAGCATCGCCGTCAAGAATTACAATTCCATCCTCCCTCTTCGAGATGGCTTCTTCCGGGCAAGCTTCTACGCACGGAGGGTCATCGCAATGACGACATACTGTTGGACGGTGAAAATATTCGAGCTTATCTCCTATCCGCGTCGGCCCATCTTCCTGGACATGAATAAACTTAATTTCATGGTTGTATTCCTGCTTGCAAGCCACCTCACAGGTCTTGCAGCCCCAGCACAAATCGTCGTCTATTACCAGCGTAAACTTGTCCACTGCGTCTGCCTCCTTCAGGCTTTCTCCGGGTAGATTTTGCAGAGAATCGTTCTCACCGAAGATGCTCCCATTGCGGGATCACAGGTCTTGTAGGAATTGTCCGTAAGAATGTTGACGTTCGATTCCTCCCAACCGTGTCCCGGATCTCGCTTTTCGGGAAACCACCATGCATGCTGAACGGCGATAACCCTTGGGTCCAGACCTATAAATAATCTTGCACGGTGCCTGATTTTCCCCCTGGGAGACTCGATGACCACCCAATCGCCCTCGTTAATTTTTTCCTTCTTTGCCGTCTCAGGATGAATGTCTACGATGGGGTCCTTGTGAAGCTCTCTCAGGCTCGAAACTTGGCGATTTTCGGTGTGGAAAAATCCCGGGAGCCGCTTGCCCGTAATGAGTATGTAAGGGTAATCGGTGTGTGTATCAGGTGTGCTGTACGGGCTTTCTGGTGTCTCACGGTACTGGGGCAACGGATCATAGCCCATTTTCTCGAGCGCTGTTGAGTAAAGCTCGAACTTCCTGGTGGGAGTCGAAAACCCCTCCTCTCGATACTTTTCGTAAGCCACTTCACCCCTCAAATAGTCCATCTTTTTGAAATCCTGCCATGTAATCCCCATGGGCTCCAGAATCCAGTCAAGTCCTTGCTCGAAATCATCCCACCAGTGCTCTCCCATTCCCACCCTGTGAGCGAGATCATTGAGCATCTCATGATCGGAGCGGCATTCACCGATTTGAACGACTTTTCTTCTCGGAAGGATATACCCATGACGTTTCCAGAAATCAGCGATGTAGTCCATTTCCAGCCATGTGGCCGCAGGCAAGACGATGTCTGCCAATTCGGCGGTAGGTGTGATGAAGAAATCGGCTACCGCCATGAATTCTACCTTTTGGAGAGCTCGGTAAACCTCTTTGGCATTGGCTCGAGTCAGAACCGGATTCGAGCTGATGAGGAAAAGCATTTTCACGGGATAAGGTTTTTCATCAAGAATCGCGTCCCAAACACATTTAGGATTTATTATGGCAAAACGCCCTGCCAAGCGAAATTGGTCACTACCTAACCGTTTGTCCCGCTGCTCCCTCGAAAGCATACCGTGGGCCCCGAATTGGCCCACGTTCCTAATGTTCGGAGGCTTGAATAATACCTGTCCTCCCTTCCTGTCTATGTTGCCAGTGATCCCCATCAGGCACATCAACGCACGGTCGTTGTCTGCACAATTGATCTGTTGTTCAATGGCTACGCCCCATTGGATTGCTGCGGGCTTGGTTGTGGCAAAGAGTCTCGCTGCCTCCGCTGATCTTTTCTTTTGGCACCCATGTTATCTCTTCGACCCGATCCAATGGATATTCGTTGACCCGCTTCACAAAAGGCTCCCAACCATGGACGTAGTTCTCGACGAATTCTCTTGTCATACAGCTGCTCATTGACAATTACGTTGGCCATTCCCAGTGCGAGAGCAGCATCGGTCCCCGGCCTAAGTTGCAGCCATACATGGGCTCGTGCCGCAGCTCGTGTGAATCTCGGGTCAACAACGATAAGCTTTGCACCCTCGTCCAAAGCCACAGAGAACGGCTCTCCTTTGTAACAGTCCGGATTACTTATGACGACGTTGTTGCCCCACACCATGATGCATTTTGGGTGGTTTTCGTAATCCACTATAGGATTGGAACCGCACGTGATGATGCTTGTGGCGATACGTGGCCCGTAACAGAAATGACCGGCTGTCAGGGTGTTTGGACTGCCGAACAGGTTGGCGAACCGATAGATCACAGCCTCGTTCTCTCTCCCTGTTCCGTATCCGAGGGCGACCGACTCGGCGCCGTGGGCTTCTTTGTATTTCAGCATTCGTTCAGCAATTTTGCTCAAGGCTTCATCCCAAGTTATTCGTTCCCATTTTCCGCTGCCCTTCGGACCTATCCGCTTTACCGGATATTTGAGCCGATCAGGGTGATAGACAAGCTGAGTGGCTGCAATGCCTTTCGCACAGAGAGTTCCGTGATTTATCGGGCAGTCAGGGTCACCGGCTATCTTCTTGATCTTGCCGTCTTTGACGTACACGAGCACGCCGCAGCCCCCGTGACACATGCGGCAATGGCTCTTGACCATCGAATCATAGCCATAGACCTCCATTTCTCGAGCCGAGTTGGAATACTTGAATTCAGCCACTCTAATCCTCCTGTTTTGGGCGCTATGTGTCCAAAACCAACATCTTTGCGCCGGTGGATTGTGGAAAGGACAGTTGAGGACCACCACCAATCGACTCAGAAAATTGTTTCGCAGCGACAGCAACGTCTGAGCCATATGTTTCCGCTAAGTCCTTGGAAAAAGTGCCAACAACTGCCAGAGATCCGATGAGTTTCCCGCTAGGTCCGAACACTGGCGAGGCCACCGCTGCCACGCCGCCTTTCATGTCGCCCACGTCCATGGCGAATCCTGTTTTTCGGCATTCAGCTATCTCTTGATTGAGACGATCCGGATCAAACTTCGCCCGATTCCCATGGAAATACAACTTCTCATCGGACAAGACTTTTTCACGCTCAATATCCGGAAGAAAAGCCATAATTGCCTTTCCGTGAGCGCCCCAGGCCATAGGAAACCTGTGGCCGAGTCTTATAGTCACGCCGATGTCCTGCGTTCCCTCATCCTTAGCCACCACGAATACATGATCATCTGAAACTAACCCGAGAAAAGCCGTACTATTAGTTTGGCGAGCAAGTTCTTGCAGAACCGGAGCAACCGCTTCGCGCAAGTCCATGTTGCCCAATATCTTGCTCGACAAAAACAGGAGCCCCGGCCCCAAAGAGTAGGTTTTCCCTTGTGCAGATCGTTGAACGAACGCGAAGTGCTGTAAAGTGTTCAAAATTGAGTATCCCTTGCTCTTGTGAATACCCACAGCAGTGCAAATCTCTGTCAACGTCATCTTGCCCCCAGGGGCCTGAGCAAGAGCGATAAGAATTCGTGATGCTTGCTCCACAGCAGGAACAAGGGACGAGTAATCGGGTTTAATTTGAGCTGAATCGTTCTTTAATGGCATGAAACATATTCAGAGTTATGTGTACAGAACTAAGTTCTCTATACACAATTTCACCCAAAAAAAGGGGCAAGTCAAGACAAAAGTCGTGACATAATAACCATCGGTGGCTTTTCCACGGCCAAGTTGGGTTTATAAAAGCGAAGTGCATCACGTCACGACACAGATTTTCTGTAGCGGATGTCATACATTATTGTATGACATCTATATCATATCTTACATTTATGAAGGTTTTTGCGCGGACCTGTTTTCTGCGCGTAATGCTCTGGTCCTTTGTGTAAATTCTGAGTTCTTGCTGACCTTTCCTGGCACACTGGTTGCAAAAAGGAGTGCGTCCCCGAAAAACTTAGAGATCGACTGTATGCATAGATTTGGGAGAAACCATGATCAAAGACCTCTTTAATGAAATGATCAGACGACTTGAGTGGGCAAAGCTCAGAAGGTTGGAGCCGGAGATCTATCAAGGGGCTTCGGAATACTCCTGTCGCATCCCTATAGACGAGTCGCTCTCGTATTCAGTCAGCATAAAAGCTATGAAAGAGCCGGTGGTGTTGATTCGATCTTTTTTTCCCGATGGCGAACCGCATCATTACATTAAAATCGACCGGCTCGAGTTGGGGGAAGCGGTGTCCCTTTTCAATGCTGCAGCCTTAATAGTGTTCGGGAGATTGTTACCTTTACGCGATGAAAAAAGCCGTCCTCAGAATCCTTTACGCGGCGGAGTGCCATCATTGGGAACCGGCTTATAGATTAGGGGGAGGAACTCTCCGCCCTCCGGCAATATCTAGCTTATAATGCTACGTTCAGGCATTGGAGATCCTTGGGAGGAGGCCGTCATTTCTCGAGACACTCCGATGGTTCGGGTAACCGTCGCGCCCGTTCACGCCGGTGAGACAACAGGTCCTGGTCTCTCTTGCCATCGCCACGAATGTACCGATCTGGTGATTCAGATGGACAACCGCTTTGGGAACCGTTTCTAAGCTGTGAAACCCATTTGGCGGAATATTCCCGCTGCCATCTTCAGAAGGTTTAGACCGATCTGGGGGTACACCCGCATGATCTCGTGAAACTGGCTCTGTGGAAGCACAAGCACTTCGGTTTCCTCCGTGGCTACCGAAGTGTTTACGGGAGGTTCGTTCACAAACATTGGCACAAAATTGAGGTATCCGTTTGCCTCGCTGGAGCGCAACTCCTTTTGCTCTGGGGTCTGGTAGTCCGCATAGATCAATATCTTCCCAGACAGAATTAGGTAAATCGAAGGGTTATCCTCTCCGGCCCTGATGACAACGTCGCTTTTTTGTAATCTCTCGCGTTTCGCGAATTGACGCAATTGCGTGCAGCTCTCTGGTTCCCAATCCTTCAAAGAGAGCAAAATTTTTGAGTTCGGTTATGAGGTCGATGATTTCGGGCATTGGAAGGTCCTTTCCCATTGCTTTGGCCGAGGCATATTCGGCAACTTGTCGTACGAACGGATCTTGATCTTCCAGTCTAGATTCGATGATGGGAATGAAAGCTTCATTCGGCAACATGTCCGCCATTGCATACACGGTGAGCATCCTGGTGACCCTGTCCTCAGAGTGAATCAATAGCGCCAGGAGACGCTCCGGTTGGTCGTGTGCAACGAGATTGAAATGCTTCCTTCCTTTCTCGATCTTCTCGTTCAAAGGCACGTCATCGATGAGGGGGACTAGGTACGGAAGATTCATCCCCCTGATCGAGGTCTCTACCATTTCGATGGCTACGGACGCATTTTCGGATTTTAGGGCCTGATACATGAGCCGCATGTCTGCGTGATAGACCCACAGTGCGTAGAAAAGTAGACTGAGGATTTCATCATTTCGAGCCAGCAAGTGTTTCTTGAGCATTTGGGCCCCCGGATGCTGTTCGAGGCCCTGAAGCCGACGAACAACGATCAGGTTTGCATAGGCCTCCTCGACCTGCCTCCCGAAGAGATGACTGATCTCAAAATCACTGATTTTGGGAGATAATCGTATGATCTCAAGAATTGTCTGCTTGCCTCGCGGACTCGATTCCAGGATGGAAGATTCCAAGAATGCCACGATGTCAGGGGGGTATGCAATAAGCGCTTGCATTGCCGCATTCCGCACATTGTCATCCAGATCTTCCAAGCATCTGACGAGCTTTCCGGCTGCCTTCATATCCGGATTGATTGCCAGCGCAAGGGCTGCTTCCGCCCGGACGGTGCTGTTCGAGTCATCGAGCAGCTTCAATGCCACATGAGGCTCCATAGTCACACGTTTTGATTCCTCATCGCCCCCCTCTTCCGGTACCATGTCCACTACGGCGGACTCCAACCCCATAGGGGCCCCTCCCGCATCAAAAGTGCTCACGGCATCGATTCTGTCGAAATCGATCTTATCCTCTACAATGACCTGTTTGAGTATGCGTTTGTATTCTTTCCTGAACAACCATGTTTCGAACACCCAATAAACGGCCGGTCCGACAGCTATGTAGGCGAAAGCCTGGGCATCCATGAACGGTTTGAGAAAAATCATGAGCAGGGCCCCGGACAACATGCCTATTTTCAATACAGTTCCGCGAATAAAGGTTCTGCTCCATGCCGCAAGGGTCTTGGGAATCACGTTGAATAAGATTTTGTTCACCGGCCCGGCAATGGCTCTCTGAATGAGAATCAGGGTGAACTGCCCATATGCGGCAACATATATGTTGAAGAAAGCGATCAAACCGCCAAAAACAATCGCAAAGTTAACCGGCTGAACAAGGGAAGCATTTGGCAATCCCATCGCCGAGTACATCCGTCCAACGAACAAAAGGATGAGAAAGGTCGTGAAGGTAGTTGCGCCTCGAAAGATACTGAGGAAAGAAATCAGGCCTTGTTCCGTTGCAAAACTACTGTTCGCAATCACCGCGAACTGGTACAAAAAATAGGAAGAAGAACGTTTGGGATGAGACCACAGATGATGAGAAAGCGTATTATAGGGAACTCTCTCATAATGGCGGGTATCTGGGCCAGGCGTTTCTTCTCGGGATCCTTCTTTACCGCAACAGCTTTGGGCTTGGTCTCGCCCACTACCTTCCGTGCGGTAATGGTCATGAAGACTGCAGTAGAGAACAAAAACTCGAGCGAAAACTAGTAGTGCAGCATCCTCGCCGATACCGTACGTGATCGGCCGAGTCAGAAAGCTCCCCACGGTAGTCCCCAGAAACCTGGGCGGCGGTCACCATCGGGAAGATCCTTTTGCCCTGTCTCGCGTCAAACAGATCCCCTGCAATGTTCCACAGATAGACCAACTGGATGGAGTCAAGCAGCCCCATGAGCTGATACAGCGCTGGGTAGACGATGCTCATCTTGGACTTGACCATCAACCAGCACAGTACTGCCCCTGCTGCATAACCCCCAAAGACGAGAATCATGAGGTAGGAGTCGGAGGAGCGCTTGGCCACCTTATCGGCAAACGCAAGCACGACTATCGTCAGTATCGCGCTGATGACCAGCATCCATGGGATGTAGTCGGGGCCGTACCGCTTGAGGAATGCTGTGTCGACGTAATTGCGGAAAATCGCTGTCACGAAGAAAACTGAAAAGAAGATCACAGCTAGCCATGCGAACCGCTGTATCTCGTGCTCATAGATTTTCAACGACTTTTCGATAAAACGTTTCACGCTACAAGAACCTCCTGAGTAAATTCGGATGTTCCCTATGTCTTATCAAGAGTCTTTCATTACGCCGGAATAAGTTTTTCTCGATCAGGCTCGTGAGTCGATACTTGCTCTGTCTTCCGCGCAGCCAATTTGTTGATCAGACTGGCTTGAAAGCCTGCTCCGAAACCATTATCGATATTTACGACAGATACGCCGGAAGCACAACTGTTCAGCATGCTTAGAAGTGCTGCAATACCTCCGAAACTTGCTCCGTAACCGATGCTGGTGGGGACTCCTATCACCGGCGCGGACACCAGCCCACCCACAACGCTGGCAAGAGCGCCCTCCATTCCTGCAACCACCACCACAACATTGGCCCTGAAGAGATCATCATAACAGTGCAAAAGTCTATGGATTCCGGCCACTCCCACGTCATAGAGACGATTGACATGATTGCCGAGCGTGTCCGCTGTTACTGCGGCTTCCTCAGCAACGGGAATATCCGAGGTTCCTGCGCTGACTACCGCTATATTGCCACTTTTTTCCGTTTCTTGGGGATTGATGACTACCATCCGGGCCATCTCATAATAACGGCATTCTTTGACAATTTCTTGAATTCCCTCGAAAATATGCGGATCAGCTCTGCTGGCTAATATATTACTGTGATTCTTGGCCATTTGTTCGACAATCCCCTGAATTTGCCGAACGCTCTTTCCCTGGCAAAATATGACTTCAGCAACTCCTTGTCGGATGCAGCGGTGATTATCGATCTTGGCGTATCCCAAATCATCGAAAGGCAATTTTCTCAGACTCTGAAGAGCCGCGTTTACGTCCAAGCAACCAGCCTGGACATCTTCCAGTAATTTTCTCAAAAGCTTATCGTCCATTCAGTCGAGTTCCTTTTTATTTGCATATCTTGGCTTGGCGCTATTATGGCTGCTTACTCTGTTCCAAGCAAGCCCTCAGCAGGAGTAAGAATACGCCATAATTTTTGAGTAAGATCTCGAGACTCTGCAATCACCAAATTATTTGTTGGCATGGGATATTTTGACTTGACAGCGCAGGCGCAGGAGTTCACCATAGAGATATATAGTTCGATATAGAGAACAGTAATGATCGGACCCCAAAAGCCAGAATTCAAAAGAGTCCCCGCTCTGGACAAATGCTTCGCCATTTTGGAGCTCCTTTCCAGATCTACGGCGCCTCTCGGAATTAGCGAGATCGCCAGAAAACTCGATTTGAACAAAAGCACTGTCTTCAACATGCTCCGAACCCTCGCTGACCTTGATGTCCTCGAACACCTTCAGGACGGCAAGTTCGGATTCGGGACTCGCTTGCACATTTTGGCCAACGGCGCAAGCAGGAAGACTGACCTGATCCGCACCGTTCGTCCCTACCTTAGCGATATCGCAAACACCTCAAGCTTTAGCGCCTTCTTTGGTATCCGATACGGCCTCAAAGCAGTCATCGTGGACAAATTCGAGGCTGCTCTTGACATCCGGGTCGCCGCAGAAGTGGGGATGCAGTTGCCTCTCCTCTCGGGAGCTTCTGGGAAGGCTCTCTTGTCGCAGCTCTCCGATACTCAGATCGACCAAGTTCTGTCTGCCGGCGAACTCAGGAAGTTTACGCCTCATACATGTGTTGATAAGGCAAAATACAAACAAGCGGTCTTAAAAGTCCGTGAGGAAGGTTTCGCTCTGGACTGGGAAGAATACATTGAAGGAATCATCGCTGTAGCAGTGCCTGTCAACACTCATCGCGAAGGTCGTGAGGCTGCAATTTGGGCAGTCGGATTGAGACGTCAGGAATCGGACCGAGAGATCTCGGAGCTGTCACAACGCCTGAAAAGGGTCGCAACCGAGCTTGACATCCGCTTCAGGCCGGCTGAAGCTAATTAATCCGAACAAATTCGGAATTTACAATTAAGGCTATACGACACTAATGAGATTTTCAGGCTTCAGCATTCATGAAGTTTTCGGGCGGAAAATCTTGTCTGAATAGACCGTTGACTGTGACCTTTGGATAGCTCTTTTGCTGCCTTAGTCAGGCCTATCGCTCGCCAGGAAATGGAGGCATGTCAATGGAACGCCGCGTTACTGATTACTGGAATTTTTACCTGGAAACGTTGCCGAGAGAGCAATTACTTGGGATTCAGCTTCAGCGCTTTAGAAAGCTCCTTTCATACGCAAAAAGCCATTCGGGTTTCTACCGAAGCCGGTTCGCTGATGTTTCCCCGGAGGATATCAGGACCATAGAAGACATGAGAAAGCTGCCTCTAACCGACAAAGAGGACTTGAGACTAGCGCAAGTCGATAAGGAGCCTTTCCTGTTCGGAGAGATGCTGGGCGTGCCGCCTGAAGAGGTTTCCAGTTTTCGGCAAACCTCGGGAACTACCGGCAGACCGGTGTACGTTCCAGAATCCTATGAGAGCTGGCAGTGGCGGGTTGAGATATGGTGCCATATTCTGTGGATGGCAGGTTTCCGTGAAACCGATCGTGTATTCATCCCATTTGGGTATAACGTTTATGTCGCGTTCTGGGAGGGCCATTTTGCTGCAGAAAAGCTGGGCTGCATGGTTGTGCCTGGAGGTGCGCTGGATAGCAAAGGTCGAATCAACAAGATACTTGAGGTAAAAGCCACGGCCCTGTTGAATACGCCCACCTATGGCCTTCACCTGGCCGAAGAAGCGGGAAAAATGGGATTGAATCCCAGAGACTTGGGTATCAAAAGAATGGAATGTGCCGGGGAGCCCTTGCCAGATGCCACAAGAAGAAGGCTCGAAGACACATGGGGAGCAGAGGTATACGATCACATAGGCGGCACCGAACCTTGCGCTTGGGCGGCCATGTGCAATCAGAGAAAAGGGCTACATATTCTGGAACCCTTTCATCTTGTGGAGATTCTCGACCTGGATACTCTGAGCAGAGAGGTTGAGGAAGGCGAGCTTGGCGTAGCTGTTGTCACGCCTCTTGGGAGACGATCTTTCCCGCTGATTCGTTTTAATACCAAGGACGTGGTGAGGAAGGGCTCCACCGGATGTGAGTGCGGCAGGACCTCCATGATGATCAAAGAAGTCAGCGGCAGGACAGATCACTTGATGAAGATTCGCGGGGTCCTGTTCACACCGGTCGCTGTTGAAGACCTTCTGAGGGCTGAGTTTCCCGAAATCGTTGAATACGAAATCATTGTTCACAAAAAGGGAATTATGGACGGAATCTCGCTTATAGTTGAGCCCAAGGACGAAATTAGCCCAGAGGTACAGAGCGAACTCATGCGCCGGATTGGCGAACGATTGAAGATCAAGACGAATCTCAGATTCGAGATCGAGGCCGTGTCACCAGGGGCGTTGCCGAGGTACACGCTCAAATCCAAGCGATTCAAAGACCTTAGGTAACGGAAAGGAGTTCGGACGTCATGGACCACGGCGATCTGGAGATCTTGCGAGACATCAAAGAAAAGATTGACCGCATAGAAGAAGCGGCAGAGCAGCTGAAAAATCTGGGCAAAGGAGTGCCCGCAATAGAGAAGAACGCTGTGTGCGTGCTGAGTGCAGTCTACAATCTAAAGTTTGGCATCTCTGACATAGTTGATATTCAGGAGTCATAACGGGCGATATGAATCTGTCGCGTCAATATTACGCATTCAATGCAGTTGTTTCCTCTTCATTTGCGTTATCCAGACTGCCAACCAGGTGTTTGAAATATGGGGGCACTCTCGTTTCAAAAGTGAGCTGCTTTCCGCTGAACGGATGTGTGAAGGAAACCGATATGGCATGAAGTGCCAGCCGTTTATGTGCTTTATCCCCTGTTCCATACTTCTGATCACCTACAACCGGATGCCCAATGTCGGCGAGATGCACGCGTATCTGGTGCTTCCTGCCCGTCAGCAGATCGACTTCCAGCAGAGTAAAGTCCTTTGACTCTTTGAGCACTGTGTAGGCAGTATGAGACAGTTTTCCTTTTGCAGCGTCAGATGTGGAGTACACGCGGTGAGCAGTGCTCTCCGCCAAGTACGTAGAAATCGTACCCGACGACTTCTGACACTTGCCATGAACGACGGCGAGATATTTCTTCTTAGTTTCGTCCCAGTGGCCTTGCAAGTGGAGCTTTGCCTCTGGGTTCTTAGCGAAGATGAGTATGCCTGAAGTATCCCTGTCCAATCGGTGAACGATGAAAAGACGTTTCTTGGATCTGGAGCAGCCCTTGCGGACATAATCCGTGAGGATAAAGTAAGCTGTTCGCGATTTCTCCTTATCTGTACCAATCGTCAGGAGGCCCGGCGGCTTATCCACCACAAGAATATCTCTGTCTTCGTCAATAATCACGAGTCCCTTCGGCAGATGTTTGGCGCCCGGTCTTGATGGTCTACTCATATCGAGTTCCCTAACGGTCGTTGTTAGCAGTCCAACCCCCAGCGTTCACGGGCCGGAGTTGCGTTTGACGCCTTGCCTTCAGAGCGACTTGGATCACATAGTCAAGACGTTCAAGGAAACGAGACCGGTCTCGCTTTTCAAAAGGGGCCGGGCCTCCGGTAATATTTCCCAATTCCCGGAGATGGGCCATCAATTCTCTGTTCGCAAGAGCGCCGCCGATGGATTCTTCAGTGAAGACGCGTCCTTTCGGGTCGAGTATGCGGGCACCTTTCTCAAGACACCGTGCAGCAAGAGGAATATCACTTGATACTGCGACATCATTTTCACGAACATGCTCCACAATCCAATCATCTGCCGCGTCAAAGCCCTCCTTGACAATAACGAGCTCAAATAATCCCTCTTGCGGCATTCTCATCCTGGAGTTGGAAACCACGTAGACTTTTAGCCCGTAGCGAAGGGCCACCCGAAAGACTTCATTCTTTACCGGACAACCATCTCCATCAACGTAGATTTTGATCAATTAAGGACCTTTCTGATCGGGAAGATAAGTGCAGAAAAAGGTGTCTCGAAGTATTGAGTCAATACGTATACGCCGTTACGTGTGCGTATCATATACGCACATCAGAATTCAGGCAAGGGCAGGCTCAACCGCAAGATCGCCCATCAGTGGAGATGGACACTGGCGCATGGGAACATCGATCGCGAAGTACCCTTTGATGCAAGGGTTTCCGGCTACGTTAATGCTCGCCCTTCTTCGATCTGGACGACTCTGTCCGCGCATTGCACTGCAGACTGTCTGTGCGAGATAAAGACCACTGTCATCGTTCCTCGCAGTTCTTGCAGGGCTTGAATGATCCGTTGCTCGTTTTCCGCGTCCAGATTGCTCGTCGCTTCGTCCAGTAACAGTAATGTAGGCTTGCGCAGCAGGGCCCTTGCGAGGGCGATCCTCTGACGCTGCCCACCCGAAAGCCTTACGCCTCGATCCCCTACGATTGTATTTAGTCCCTCGGGCAAAGCCATGACAAAGTCAGCGGCTGCGGCCAATCGAAGTGACTCCCAGATGTCTTCTTCCGAACTCTCGGGCGAAGCCCATAGCATGTTGTCTCGCAAGGTCTCGTGGAACAGCAGACTCTCCTGCGGAACGTAACCCACTGACTTTCTCCAAGAATGCAGCAGATTTCCTTCCAGCTGCTTGCCATCTATGAGGATCTGCCCCTTATCCGGAGTCAACAATCCGATCAGCAGGTCCGCAAACGTGCTTTTGCCGCCGCCTGACGGACCAAGGACAACAGTTGTTTCTTTTGATCGAATGAGCAGTTCCAATCCCCTAATAACAAAATCCCTATCTTCCTTGTTGTACCCGAATGACACATTTTGGAATTCTATGCCTCTCTCAAGTTCGATGGGCTTCACCTCAGAGAGTGCTAAAGGTTCCTCGGCAGCGCAAAACTTTTCTTTCATTTGCAGCACTGCTTTGTAAGCGGGCAACATATTAAGTATGCCTTGCCATGTCCTTTGCATCCACGAAAACTGGGGCACAAGGCTGGCAAAGAGAAAAACCATGATCAGGAGTCTGGCCGCGGGGATTTGAAAAATTTGAACTCCGGTGAAAAAGAATACCGCCACGGTAATGACTCCACCAATTTCATAGTACATACTCGTGGAGGAGAGAATTCCCGCATACCGATTAGCCTGTTGCTCAAGGTTGCCGCTCAATGCGCAGAAACTACGAATGTGCCGGTCCTCAGCTCCGAAGCTCTTGGCAATCTTCATTCCGGCCAAGTGGTCCATCAAAACGCCAAATAATGCGGCCATAGTCTGGCGCCACTCCTCGCCGAGCGCATAGGACCGGCGATTGAGCGGTCTGAGAACCAGGAGCAGAGCGCCAGAGCAGACTATCGCCACGCACGTGAGAGGAAATGACAACATCATTGCTATGCCAATATGCACCAGGACAACGAAAATACCGCTGATGAGGGCAAAAAGACCATATGTGCCATTATCGATGGTGGTGAGGTTTGATGTCATAACATGATTAATGTCCGATCCTCTGATCTGAATGAATCGGAGCCACTGGACCCGCACCATCGCTTTGAACAGATCATCACGCAGTTTCCGCGTGAATGCATGGGACAGCTTAGAGTTAAGTATGGTGGACCATTGTTGCGTCACAGCGTACACCGCCACTGTAGCGATGTAGACTACCAGCACTACAGGCAGGCTGAGTGGCAGTCCTGTAAAATTCCATGCGTTGCCGATTATAGCGACTATACCCGTTGGTGCGGAATCGCCGATTCCGATCAACTGGAGAAACGGGATCAGCATGAGCAATCCGACTCCCTGTGTAAGTCCGACAGCAATTAATACCACAATGGCGAAGTATGCTCTTTTTCCAGCTTGATCAAACAGCTCTGTCACGTATTCATGGAATAGCATGCTCTGGGAATTGGATTTCATGACACCTTCCTAATGTGTTCTAAGACCCGGCTCTAGCGGGGGATCAAGATCTTTGTCGAAGAAGCTTCAAAATTGTCGGCTGAAGATCGCGCGTGCGCCTGCCAACGAGGCAACAGGTACGTGTAATATAGGATCGATTAAGCTCAATGTCTCGCAATTCCATGAAGGCCAGCGACAGCGATGTCGTGATGTCCAGTTTTATCTTATCATCGACTATTTTTTCATCCTTTGGAAATGCTATCCTCAGTTCTTCCGCAGACATTAGGGATCCTCATCTTTTGCCTTGTCATATTGACGCTTGTAGCGTAAAAAAATACAAAGAATAAAAGATTTGCGCGATTACGACTGAAATGGACAGATTTGTCCTGATTGTAAGGGCAAACCGTTAGGGTAGGGCGATCTTCCGGCGCCACTGGGGAGGTCATCCGATGCTACGCGATTCGGGCAGTCCGTTGCGAAGTGAGAGGGGGCTAATATTTTGGAATTGCTCCTCGTGTCCTTCGCGTAACCAATTGTCGAAGCTGCATGTTCTGTAATCTGTTTTTTGAAGGCCGGGCTGGGCCTTCATTTCGGAGGGGAGGAATTATGAAGAAGATTCTGATACTTATCGCAGTCTTGAGTGTTTTCTTTGTATGCACGGTTTACTCTCAAGATTTCTCCGGGCTTCCGTTGCCCAGTCTGGGGACTTTGCCTGAAAACATGAAGGTGAATCCTTATGTGCAGGTGGGTTTTCAGCATGTGGCGTCTAATATTAATCTTCCAGTGAGACCCGAAGGAGGACCTTTGGGGTTCCTGCATATCGGCGATTTGAATCTCGAAGTGCAGGACGCAAACTTCTGGACAGGCATAGCAGGAGTCAATGTCAAGTTTTCGGAAATGTTCAGTCTGTTTACATCCGCAGGGGGGATTCTCGGCCGCCAGTTCATAACCCCGGGCGAAGTCCCTATAACTCTTGGCGGACAATTCACTGCTTCACCAACCGTTGATTTCAGTGCTACAAACGCTGAGGCATGGTTCATCCAGACCGGCGCATCGCTAGGGCCAGTTCTTTTAGGACTTTACTGGGATCATTTTGGAATAGAGGTCGGCGACCCCAGGATAGGGTCCGTGCCACTCGCAAACCAGACGCTCGCGCGGGGATTTGCTGACCAAAACCTTTTGTCCTTTCATAGGGATCACGATCCCGGCTTCCGGTGCCATGGCGACAATCGTCTATAGCCCGTTGGCGTGGTCCAATACCACCTTGGCTTTAAGGAGTTCGGGCACAGTTTTAGAGCAATTACAGTACAAGTGGAACAAACCTGGAAATTTCTTGTCGGGTACCCTTCAGTATAATATGCCCCTTAAGGATTCCGTGTCTTTCGGGCTGTGGGGCAGCGGCGCATGGATGGTTATGCGCGGAAACGCCAACCTGGAATCTCAAACTGCGCTCTCTGCAACAGTGGTGCAGCGAGAGGTTACGGCAACCTTTACTAGATATGTATTACAGGGGGGTTTTACGCTGGGCATAACTTTCTGACCAGCCCCCGGCCACTTAATTGGTACAACGCAGCTAGTGGGGAAGAGGATTTGCTGCACTTCATAACTGCTGATGTTGATGCGTGATGATCTTACTTTTCGCTTGAAGGTTCTAAAAGCGGGGGATAGCGGTGTCTTTCATTGAGCGACGGCGCAGTTGCAACTACAAGGGCAGGAATTTGTGGGTGGGCTGCTTTTGGGGAAGCCGTTTGACTCGTGAACTCACACCTTGGCGGTTGAAGCAACGATCGTTGCGAAAGGATTGGAAACCTGGGCTGCCGCGTCGGCACGGCGAGGGAACAGATTTCAACTACGGGAGGGACGCATGAAGATCCGATCACTCATATTAAAAATCTTTGTCTTAATGACAGCGATGCTTGCAGCCGCTCCAGTGGCTGCGCAGCAGATCACCGGCGTACCGGGCTCACCGGATGCGACCACAACCATTGACGGAAAGCAGCTTCCGGCACCAGACCCAAAATTCGGCGGCGTAATCAAGGACGATGCCTTGCAGTCGAAATACTGGTGGGCCCCGCGCATCGTGCCGCCCAAAGGCGCGCCCAACATCCTGCTGATTATCACGGACGACGCAGGGTTCGGCGTCCCGAGCACCTTTGGGGGCGTTATTCCGACGCCCGCTATGGATCGCATCGCGAACAACGGCCTGCGCTACAATAATATCCACTCTACAGCGCTCTGCTCGCCGACACGCGCCGCGTTGATTACCGGGCGCAACCATCACTCGGCCGGCTTCGGCGTGATCTCGGAGCAGTCCACGGGCTTCCCTGGCTACAACAGCATCATCGCCAAGGACAAGGCCACCATCGGCCGGATCATGCTGGACAACGGCTACGCCACCTCGTGGTTCGGCAAGGACCACAACACGCCGGCTTTTGCGGCCAGTCAAGTTGGGCCGTTCGATCAATGGCCGACCGGCATGGGCTTCGAATATTTCTACGGCTTCGTTGGCGGTGACGCCAACCAATGGCAGCCCAACCTGTTCCGCAACACCACGCAGATCTATCCCTTCGACGGCAAGCCGGACTGGAACCTGACCACCGGTATGGCTGACGACGCCATCGACTATTTGTATCGAGTCCACCAGACGGCACCCGACAAGCCATTTTTCATCAAATACGCTCCCGGCGCTACCCACGCGCCGCATCATCCGACCAAGGATTGGGTCGAGAAGATTCGGGCAATGCACCTCTTCGACGACGGCTGGAACAAGCTGCGTGAGAGGATCTTTGAGAATCAGAAGCGCCTCGGCGTGATCCCGCAGGACACCAAGCTGGAGCCTTGGCCGACGAATATCATCAAGAATTGGGATGATTGCACTTCCGAGGAGAAAAAGCTCTTCATACGACAGGTAGAAATCTTCGCCGCCTATGCGGCCTACAACGACCACGAAATCGGTCGCGTGATCCAGGCCATTGAGGACATTGGCAAGCTCGACAATACGCTCATCATCTACATCAACGGCGACAACGGCACCAGCGCCGAGGGCGGCCCTGTGGGCACACCTAACGAAGTCGCGTTCTTTAACGGCGTTGCCGTGCCAGTGGCCGAGCAGATGAAATGGTACGACGTCTGGGGAACGGAACAGACCTACAACCACATGTCAGCGGGCTGGTCCTGGGCATTTGATACGCCCTTCACCTGGTTCAAGCAAAACGCCTCGAAGCTCGGGGGCATCCGTCAAGGCATGGCCGTCTCCTGGCCGGCGCGCATCGAGGATAAGGGCGGCCTGCGCGAGCAGTTCTGCCACGTCATTGACATTGTGCCGACCATCCTTGAGGTCTCTGGCATTCCCGCACCCGATTACGTGGACGGCATCAAGCAGCTGCCGATCGAGGGCACGAGCCTAGCCTACACGTTTGACAAAAAGAGCGCCAAGGAACCGTCCCGGCACAAGACCCAGTATTTCGAGATGTTTGGTCAGTGGGCCTTGTATCACGAAGGCTGGCTGTTGAGCACCAAGGTGAACCGCGCGCCGTGGGAGGCCTTCGGCGCAGCCAATCCCGACCCGCTCAACAATCAGGTTCTCGAACTTTACGACCTGAACACTGACTTCAGCCAATCTCAGAACCTAGCCGACAAGTATCCGGACAAAGTGAAAGAAATGAAAGAGATGTTCATCGAGGAGGCGAAGAAGCATCAGGTCTTCCCAATGGACGCCTCGGTCGCAGCCCGCATCGTGGCCCCGCGGCCGAACATCACCGCCGGTCGCACAGAGTTCGTGTATACCAAACCCATGGTCGGCCTGCCTCAGGGTGATTCGCCGTTCCTCCTCAACAGTTGGTACACAATCACGGCGGACCTCGAAGTGCCGGCAGGCGGAGCCGAGGGCATGATCCTGACATCGGGCGGGCGGTTTGCCGGTTACGGCTTCTACCTCCTCAAGAGCAAACCGGTGTTTCTCTGGAACCTCATAGATTTGAAGCGCGTCAGATGGGAAGGACCAGAAACTTACTCCCGGCAAGCACACGATTGAATTCGACTTCAAATATGACGGCCTCGGCGTGGGGACGTTGGCCTTCAACAACCTGAGCGGCCTCGGCCGATCCGGCACCGGCACGCTCAAGGTGGACGGCAAGGCTGTCCAAACCATTACCATGCCGCACACGTTGCCGATGATCCTGCAGTGGGACGAGAGCTTCGACATCGGCTCCGACACACTGACCGGTGTGAACGACGCGGACTACAAACCGCCGTTCCCGCTGACCGCCAAGTTCAACAAGCTGACGATCAAAGTGGACCGGCCGAAGTTGTCGCCCGAGGAGATCAAGAAGCTTGAGAATGCGCAAGCGGAAGCACTCGACGGCAAGCCGATGCATCGTGTGCAACCCGGACCTCATTAGTCCGGCACAGTAGTGCAGACTGCAAAGGCGTTTCGGTTAGTCAAGCACGCGGCCGTCCGATTCGGTTACCCTGTCGATCGACGAGCCCAAGCTTAGGCCGGAAGATGAGAAGCGGCTCATGGAACCGGCTGAGAATAGGGCCGACAGGCAGTAGTGTCTTGCATAGGTGGCGGGCACCTTACCGCAGGTGCCCGGGGCTCTCGAAGGTTAAGGATCTACTGATTCAACGATTGCCCTAGAGAAAGAGACTGTCATGAAATTGGGTGACCGTATCTCGTCAGTCAATCAAGAGCTGGTCAAATGGTGCGAACGCATTATTGCGTTTGCGCTTCTATTCGGCGTGATATTTTTCTTTCTGGCCACACTGGAGAACAGCTCTGGGGCTCGACTGGAACTCCATGGCCACCTTGCATGAGGTTGGTCAGCGAGTTCTCTTGATAACCATAGCATTGGAGTTGGTGCGGACACTCATTTCTCACGAGCTGTCTTCGCTGATAAATCTGCTGTCCTTTGTCATCGCAAGGAGAATGCTCGAACCGCAAACCGCCTTCTGGGAGGTCCCATTGGGAGTGGCCGCCTTTGCCGCTCTCATGGCTACGAGGCGCTACCTCATGAATGGAACGTCAGACGATGCCGAGGTTGAGGAGTGACGATCTTTAGAAGTCCGGGGAACGAGCAAGGCCCGATGAGATTTTTCATGTTTTCGATATTTTGTGTGCTGCTTTTCGGGATGCTTGGAGCTACCGCTGATGCAGCGCAGGCGATTCACCCATTGGAGCCTCCCGATCGGTCAAGTCCGAGAGCCACGCTCAAAACCTTTCTCGACGAAATGAACAAGGCGGTTCAAGGATTCAAGGGGGGCCGAAGTGATGATGCGAGAGCTCTCGTGAATCGTGCAATGCTCTGTCTGAATCTTGAAAAAGAACCGCCCGCCCTCAAACATGTGATCGGTATATATGCTGCCCTATATCTCAAGGAAACACTCGATCGAATTGAAATTCCTCCCTATGAGGAGATTCCTGACGCCAAAGCTGTCAAGGCTGAAAAAATGACCAGCTGGACGGTTCCCTACACGGAAATCGCCATTGCAGTTGTTAAGGACGGATCATCGGTGGAACGATTCCTTTTTACGGGTGATACAGTCAAAAATTCGGAAAAATATTACAATGCAGTCAAAGACTTGCCATACAAGCCAGAATCTGGAGGAGGAGCCCTTTTAGAGCAGCTGAAAACATCGGGTACCTTTATTCTTTCAAGGGCATTCATAGACCGATTACCCAGTTGGACTAAGGCAGAGATTTACGGCGAGGCGGCGTGGCAATGGGTTGGGCTTGCTCTGTATTTTTTCATTGGAGCGGGAGCAGTCTTCCTTTTACACAAATATGGTTATGAGGCTCTAGGCATTTTGGACGAAAGATTTCATTTGAGCCTGAAGCACTCTTTGGGTGGCCTTATTCTACCCGCAACCCTCATCCTTTTTTCAGAGATTGGCCTTTGGTTTTTGGTTTTCGGGCTGCATTTTGCTAATGCCGACGCTTACTTGCCGATAGCGTTTGTTTTTTTGATCATATCCTATGTAGGGTGGATATGGTTGATTGGCGCTATACTCAATCGAATGGCGACAGTCTTTGTCTCACTGGCGGGATTCGTGCGAGGCGGGATAGACGACCAGCTCGTTCGCCTCGGCTTTCAAATCATAACGGCGATCATTATTGCCGTGACGATAATAAATCTCGGCGCGCGATTGGGTCTGCCAACTTATTCCATCATCACAGGTTTGGGAATCGGCGGTCTCGCTGTCGCTCTGGCAGGCCGCGAGGCTCTATCTAACATTATCGGCACCATCATGATCATTCTCGACCGCCCATTCAAGCTGGGCGATTACATTGTCCTCGGCGAGGGCGAACGAGGTGAAGTGGCCGAAGTTGGCTTCAGGAGCACTCGCATTCGAAACCAGGGACGACATACTGATATCGATTCCTAACTCGGTTATAGCCAACGCCAAGATGATTAACGAGAGTGCTCCTATCTCGATGACTCGCATTCGGATAAAGATAGGCGTGGCTTACGGTTCGGATCTCACAAAGGTGGAAGGAATATTGATTGGCGTGGCGGGGCAGAATGAAACTGTCATGCCCGATCCGGTTACCGAGGGTTCGATTTAGGCGTTTCGGCGATTCAGCTCTCGAACTTGAGCTGTTGTGCTGGATCGACCCACCTGAACTCAAGGGGCAGACAATTCATCAACTCAACTGGGCTGTATACGAGGAATTTCAAAAGCGAGAGGCCCTTGTACGAGATGTCAATCCCTTGCTTCTTCTCGGCACCCGTTTCCACCAGCGTGCCGTCCATGTCGATCAAAGCCTCCTCAAAGAACGCGGCGGGTTGGTGCTGCCAGACTTTCAGCCGGATGGCATCGAAGATGTCCATCAACGTGTGCACATGATGTACTTTGAACCGGCGGCAGAAATCTCCGGCTGTCGTCGGGTCTGGAGTCCGTTTCGCCCCCAACACATCCAAGTACCCTTCGTCCATACGACGCAACTCCATGTCCTCCAAGCAGTCACCGTCGCACAAGGCGTTGTAGGCGAAATTCAGCACATGATCTGATTCGAAATACGGGTTATGGATCCGGAACAAGTGCAGGCGTTGATCAATCGCCTGAGCCAGTCCCAATTTCTGGACCAATTGATGCATGACCGCCATGCCGCCATAGGCCGTCCCCGTGTGACGCTCGCCCATCATGCACTGCACGTTGGACCCTTGCATCACCGGCCGCTCGCCGCTCAGTCCGTCGTCCGACTCGCGATGATGCTTGTCGAGCCGCTGGCGGATGCGTCGCTGGCGCCTTTGCCACTCCTTTCGCCACTGAGCCTGACGCTTCGAGGGCTGCTTGCAGGAACGGCTCGCCTGTCGTACATTTCCTTTCACTCGAAAGTCCTCCATGAATGGGCGAGCCGCGGAATCGGAACCAACCGCATCTACGCGATTCGCCAAGGATTTTCGAGTTTTTTACGCGCTACCCCGCCATAGCGCAAGGGGGGGTTCGCTACCGGCCTGGTCGCCCACGCTCTTGTCAGCGCGGCGAGTTGTGCCGCCCGCGAAGAGCGGGTCGCGCAAACCGATCGTCGATGCTCCGTTTCTGAAAGCGTCCGAAGTCACCGATCAGGTCACGAAACCCGAACGTTTCGCCTACGGTTTCGTCGTGAACGGAAAGCACTTTCACGCGACATTCGCCACTCTGCGAAAATCTCCCGTCCAGAACCTGACGCTGGACGGACGGCCGTTATTGTTGACGTTCGATCCTGAAAGCACTGCCGCCCGCCTGTTCTCGCGGCGGTTGGACGATCGTGACCTGACGTTCGTTGCCGCGGACCACGGCCTGATCCGCGATACGCAAACCGGCTCATTGTGGAATCGCACGCGGGGTATCGCCGTCGATGGCCCGCTCAAAGCAAAGCAACTCGACCACGAACCGGCGATTATCACGTTTACGCGCAAATGGAAACTGTTTCATGAGGACAGTACGGAGGTTCCCGCAGAGCAACAGCCGTGATGCCACCGCCGCAGCTTGACTCTCCGAGTCGAGTATTTCGGACAGAAAAGCGTGGAGTCCGCTCGACTCGGAGAATCAAGCTCCCGGTTGAATCCCGATCAACGAAGAACTTGGAGATACCAATGAGACGAAACCTGTTGCTACTGGTCCTTGCCATTGCAGTCATGTCATTGCCGCGCTCTGGCCGTGCCGAAGACGAAGATGAAGATCATCCGACTCGGCATGATCGGTCTGGACACGTCCCACGTGATTGCCTTCACCAGCTACCTCAATGACCCGAAGAACAACACGGGCTGTAAGGTCGTGGCCGGGTTCCCCGGCGGGTCGCCCGACTTCAAGGCATCCGCCGACCGGGTTGAAGGCTATACGAAGCAACTGCGCGAACAGCATGGTCTGGAGATCGTCGACAGCATCGAAGATCTGTGCAAGAAGGTCGACGGCGTCCTGCTGGAAAGCGTCGATGGCCGTCCGCACCTGGAGCAGGCACGCATCGTGATCGAGGCTGGCAAGCCGCTGTTCGTCGACAAGCCGGTGGCAGACGATCTGGCGGATGTCATCGAACTGTTTCGGCTGGCGAAGGAGCACAACGTGCCGTGCTGGTCGAGTTCCGCCATGCGTTTCGGGAAGGAAGTCGCCGGAGCCCGAAACAACGAGCAGCTCGGGAAAATCGTCGCGTGTGACGTGTTCGGTTCCAGTTCCTGGGCGGAGCATCACCCTTCGCTGTACCTGTACGGCATTCATGCGGTGGAGCCGCTGTTCACGGTCATGGGGACGGGTTGCGAAACCGTGCGGCGGATCAAGACGGATCGCGGCGACATGGTCGTCGGCGTATGGAAGGATGGCCGCATCGGCACGTTTCGCGACTTGCGCGGCGGCAAGACCGATTTCAAGACCATCATCTACGGCAGCGAGGGGATGGTGACGGGCACGTCGTCCAGCTACGACGCCGCTGCTCGTCGAGATCGACAAGTTCTTCAAGACCGGCAAGCCGCCGGTCTCGGCCGAAGAGACGATCGAAATCTACGCCTTCATGAGCGCCGCCGACGAATCGGCAGCGCAGGGCGGCGCCGCGGTTTCGATCGCCGAGACGATCAAGAAGGCACAAGGGAACAAGTAGCTTGACTCTCTGAGTCGAGCATTTGACTCCGAGCACGTTGTCACATCAGCTTTTGCGGAACAGGTACAAGTCCATAGCTCGACTCAGAGAGTCAAGCTACGACGACAAGGAAAGGGTACAGAATGAACTGCATCACACGACGATCATTTCTTGCGAGCACTCTCGCCGCCGGAAGTGGGCTGGCGTTGCACCTCACGCCAGAGCGCTGGGGGCGAACGACGACATTCGTGTGGCCGTGGTTGGCTTTCGTGGACAGGGGAGTCTGCACTTGCGGCTGCTGCGCGAGCTTGCCGGCGTGCGCGTCGTCGCGGTCTGTGACGTTGACCAGAGTGTGCTGGATCGCGAGTTGGAGCGGTCTGCCGGAAAGGGCGAAAAGCTCACGGCCTACACCGATGTCCGCAAGCTGCTCGAAGACAAGAACATCGACGCCATCACCACCGCCACGCCGGACCACTGGCACGCGCTGATTACGATCTGGGCCTGTCAGGCCGGGAAGGATGTCTATGTCGAGAAGCCGATCTCGCACAACCTGTGGGAAGGCCGCAAGATGGTCGAGGCGGCTCGCAAGTACAACCGGATCGTGCAATACGGCAATCACAATCACGGGCATCACACGGGCGAGATGCGGTTGGAAGCCGACCAACTCGGCAAGATTCAGGTCGTCTGGTCCGCATTGAACCGCAAACGCGAGAGCATCGGCAAAGTCACCGGACCACAGCCGGTTCCCTCGTCGGTCAATTACGATCTGTGGCTCGGCCCTGCGCCGCAGACGCCGTTGATGCGCAAGCAACTCCACTACGACTGGCACTGGGACTGGTCGACCGGAACCGGTGAACTCGGCAATAACGGCAGTCTATCAGTTGAATGAAGTCCGTCTGGCTCTCGGCCAAAACGACACTTCCCCGACGCGTGCTGAGTTTGGGCGGACGGTTCACGTTCGACGACGACGGCCAGACGCCCAATACACAGTTGGCGACTCTTCCAGTACGATCCGGGACCGCTGGTCATTTTCGAGTTGCGCAACCTGCCTTCGGAAAAAGGGCCGAAGTCCATCAACAAGAGAATCAAGTGCGAACGGGGCGAGGCTCCATTGCCGAATCCGACCGGCAAGCCTGGCGATTCGGGCGGTTTCACCGCGCACAAGGGTCACCTGTACAACTTCCTTTCCGCCGTGCGGAGCCGCAACGTCAGCGACCTGCGGGCCGACATCCTCGAAGGTCACTTGTCGACCGCGCTGGTTCACATGGCCAACGCGTCCTACCGTGTCGGCACGTCGCATTCGGCGGACGAAGTGCGCGACGCCATCAAAGACCGGGGCAGTGAAGCCGTGGAAATCGTTCGGCCGCTTTCAAGAGCATCTGGCCGCCAACGGCGTCGACTTCTCGAAGTCCCGAATCACGCTTGGCCCGTGGCTCGAAATGGATGCTGAGCGCGAAGAATTCGTCGGCGCTGCCGACGTGGTTTCGCGAGCGAACCAACTGTTGCGGGGCAGTTATCGGGACCTTTTGTCGTCCCGGAACATGTCTGATGAAATCTCGAGCCGGTCTTGTTGCAACGCTGTGTGCCTGTGCGATGCTGCAATGCGGCTTTGCCCAAGATCCCTCCGATGAAGAACGTCGAAGCCGGGCGTACTCGACGAGTTCTTCCAGCCACCGCCCAAGTATGCCGGCGATTTTGGCGATTATCGATCGCCCCTGAAGTTCTATGATGGCGGCGAAGTGAACACGGCCGAGGACTGGTCACGCCGCCGTCAAGAAATCTCGAGCGCTGGCACGGGATCATGGGGCTGCTGGGTTGTCAGAACCGCGTCGCGATGACCAACCGCGCAGGCCATGCACCGACGCACGAATCGAACGAGCAGATCTGCCAGTTCTTTGAACGCTTCCTGAAGCCGAAGCCATGAAAGGGCGAGCGATGACAGTGCGTCTTGTCGTGAATCGAAGTTTGAAGAACGCCAGCCGCACCAGTTCAGCGACGAAAGCCTGCTTGTCCTCCTTCGTCAGCAGTGGATACAGCCAATCGTAGACGATCGCCCCGGTGACCATCATCCGGCCCGTCTCGCGGCAGGCATCCTGACGGTCGGCCAATTCGGTTCGCTTTAAGAGCGCCAGAGCACGCGCGATCGTCGTGCGTCCGTCCACCGTTTTCGGCTCAACAAGATACTGTAGCGTCTCCCATTCGATGCGCTGCTGCGCCGACTTGCCGGCCATCATCTCCAACCGTTTGACGACCGGTTGAAGCACCGGATCCCGCAGTCGCGCGGGCAACTGGGCCACGTGTTCCGCACGCAGATACAGTCTTGGATGTTGCGGCGGCGGTACGGGAATCTTGACACCATCGACATCGGCCCAACTAAGCCCCTGCGTCGCTGCTGGCAGCACTGCGGTTGCAGAAACGATCAGCAGTCCGATGGTCACCACGGCTGGAAATGCCAACGTTCTAAGTCGGAATCGAGGCTGTCGCATAAGCGTCGTTCCTATCGTAAAGGATCTTCTTCAAAGTCTGACGGGTCAAAGGTTAGACGGCGGTCACAATCACTTCACCACCGCTTCGCAGGCCAATCGCAGATACTGCTCGTAGTCCCAGTCCCCGCTGCTGCCGGTTTGGCGGGTGATGACCAGGTCGAGGCTGGGGACGAAGGCAATCAGCTGGCCGCCGGAGCCGGGCTTGAAGCGGGCGTCTGGGGGGATGTTGTCGCCGCGTCCGTCGGTCAGCCGCGCGGGAAGCTCCCAGCCGTGCGAAAACGATTCCGCGGCGCGATGGAAACGCAGCTCGGGTTCTTTCACGTTGTGGGTCGGCGCGGCCGTTTCCTCGACGAACCAACGCGGCACAATTTGCCTGTCCTGCCAGCGCCCGCCACGCAATAGGCAGTAGGCGATCCGCGCCAGGTCGTGCGCCGGCATGCCCATGCTGTGCGACGGGTGCCGCCCGTACCGCACGTTACCATCCGGGCCGCCGCCCTCGAAATACTCGAAGGTCCAATGCTCGACGCCGATCGGCCGGAACAGTGCTTCGATGGCGAACTGGTCGTAAGGCTTGCCGGTCACGTTTTCGCAAACGAGCGACGCGTGGTAGAGCGCAAAGCTCGAATAGCCGCATTTGGTTCCCGGATCGAAGGCCAGTTTAGCCGTCAGCGGATCGCCGTCGTGCCCCAGCACGTGCTGCCACGGACCTTGGTTTTTCGCCCCGGTGGCCTCCGGTGTGATCCCGGAGGTGTGGTTCAGAAGCTGCTTAACCGTGATGTTCGCTTTCCGCGGATCGCTCAGTGGCTGGGCCTGAGGAATGAAGTCGAAAGCCGGGTCGTCGAACGTCATCCTTCTCGGCGTCCGGCCTTGCTGGCTTTGCTCGGCGGCGATCGCCAGCACGGTCGCGCAGATGGCCTTCGATACGGACGCGACGCGGCGGGCGTCGGTCTTCGCGCTGTTGCCGCGTTCGACTTCGAGCACCACGTACCCGCGGCGAACGACCACCGCTGCAAAGTTCCGCTTATCGCTTTCCAGCAGCCACCGTTTCAGCGCATCCAGTTTCGCCGGATCCATGCCCGCAATCCGCCGGATGTCCTCCGCGCTGTCCAAGGTGCGCCAGCCGCCGGCAGATTCTGGCGGCGGGAAGTAGTCCGCGCCGTGGGCGGCGAAGGCCAGGGGCACCAGCAGAACGCCAAGGAGAATGGGCTTCATGGTTTGCTCTCAGGGGATTGTAATTGGAAGTTTCACGGTCTCATGGTGACCACCGTCCTCCGATAGGTGCAGAGCGGCGGCTCGCCATCATCCTTGACCCGGAGGATGGCGTGGATGGTTTCAGTCTGTTTCACTTCCGGGGCGGTGAAGCGGGTCGTTGGACCGTTGGCCGCGTTCAGTGAGATTTCGCGCCGGTACGTTCCCGCCTCGCCGTACACGAACCACTCGTAGGTTATCGCGTCGCCGTCCGGATCGCTGGAGCCGTGCGCATCCAGCTCGACCACGCTGCCGGGCTTTGCCTCCAGTCGCAGGACTTCCGATCCGCTTCGGCCGTTCAGCACCGCGTTGGGCCGGTGGTTGGCCCCGGCGCGAGGTTTCACGCACCAGTCCATGCGGGCCCGGAAATCATTCTGCAGATCGGCCGCCCAGCGGGTTAACGTGTTGTCGCGGCTTGTCGTGCCACGCCACGCATCCTTCTGGTTGGCCCAGAAATACGGCTTGCCGGGATGCTCCTCGTTCGGCCCGTATCGCCCAGCCCAACTGCCCCATGTTGGTTCCTGCGGGTCATTCATCCCGGTCGGCAGCAGGTAGAGGAAGGCCATCGTGTCGCCCTCTTTCTGTCGCAGGCCGGTGTTCGTTGGATAAAGCGCGCCGAGCGGACCGTGGCCGGTACGTACGTCGCGCTCGATGTCGAACCCGCCGGCGGTCGCGGTCAACGCGGAGAACCGGTGATACCAGCGTTTCCCGTCGAGCGGCGGACGGAAGGTGTCCACCCACAGCGGAAAGGGCGGCTGGAGCGTCGTCGTGTGCTCGCCGAACTTGTCGGAGGAACTGAGCCGCAGCCGGCTCTTGAATTTCGCGTAGCCGTCGCGGCCCCGCTCGCGCAGCACGCGGTCGAGGGCGCGTTTGAGGCAACTCGTAGCGCTGCCGTGGTCGGTGCCCCAGTTGCAGAACCACACGGGGCGCGGGTCGGCGCCGTCCACGGCGCGGAGGATCAGATTCACACCGTCCTGGGTGTCACCATAACCCGCGACCGTGCGCGCGAGCAGTTGGTCCGGCTTTGGGAAACGCGGATCGTGCTGCACGAGATTCGCGTAGCATTGGCCGTAGGCGTTGACCTGGGCACGGACGATGCCCAGTCCGTCACGAATCGGGTTCTTGTTCTCGCGGTCACGGGCGACGGGCCGGTTGGCGATGAGGCCTTCGATGTCGAACTCGTTGGCGTAGACGAGGAACCGCACCAGAGACTGTTCGTCATCCGGGTCGCCGCCCGCGTCGGTTTCGATGATCACGCGTGGCCGCGGTTCTGAGCCCCTGAATTCCTGGGCAACGCAAGGGCGGCAACGAGGCAAACGAGAAGAATCCATCGGGTCATATATCTTCTCCACGGTGTCCTGGTTTTCTGGTCATCGGCGGCCGCAGAGGTAGAGCACTGCGTCGCCGCCGAACGGGGCCTTGAAACTGCGCACTGCGCCGCCCTCCACTTCGCCGGCGGGCGTGCTGCTGCCTTGCCCGGCGTCGATCCATTCCAGGGTCAGTGTTCCCGGCGATTTGGACAGGTCCACGGTGACGCTTCCACCGTCCGGCAAATAGACGAGATATTCCGCCCCCTGCGGTTTGGCATTGGCGAGGCAGTAGCCGGTGGACGCCAGCGTCCCCTGTGGTGTCATGGCGGCGAGGTTGACGCGCCGGGCGAGGGCCAAGGTGTGCCCCATCCGCTGGCGGGCCGTCTCGTGATTGCCACGCCAGTCGCCGACGAATTTCAGTTCCTTGATCTCCTTGTCACCGATCTTGGTCGCGCGGTAGAGATCCATGAACGCGGTGTTCAGCCCCCGGGTGAAGCTCTTCCACGGCCACTGCGGGAAGTTTCGCGGCCAGACGTGGTCTACATCCGACAAAATCACCTTTCGGCCGTCGGCGGCGGGCGGGGCCGTGCTATAGCCGTCCTCGGAGGTGGGCGCGATCCAGTCCGCCGGGCTGGCCAGCAGCGCGGCGTTGTCAATCGGCGCCGGTCATACCGACCGGATGCTGCTTTGGTTTCTGCTTCTGGTAGGCGTGGATGAAGTCAATCATGCGGTAGCGGCCAGGGCGCACAACACAACAGTTAACGCTGATAGCTTCGTCAAAGGTTTCATAGAGATGAGTCCGAGTTTGCTCGTTACGCGATCAAGAGGTTTTCCAGAAGGTCCACTTCGGTCCTGCCGCCTTCGTGATAATCTCTCCGTCTGGGAATACACCGTGTTGTAGTTGCTGTCCGGAACGATCACATTGGCTTGCCCAGCAGGAGCACCGCCGGACCACGGAAAGGCGCCTGCAGACTGCGCTTGCCGCCGCCCGCGGCCGGTTTTCCCGCGTGGCTCTTTCCGGCAACCGGGGTGATCCACTCGACCGCCAGCGACTCGTTGGCGGCAGACAGATCGACCTCGACCTGACCGCCCTCGGGAAGGTAGACCACGTACTGACGGCCGGGATCGGCCAGACAGTGCCCCGTGGACGCGAGATCCTCGCGGGGTGTCAGAGAGGCCAGATCCAAACGCTCCGCCAACCGCCGCGTGTGCCCCATGCTCTCGCGGACGGGATTCCAAGAGTCCGGCGCCGACTTGCCCAACACGCGGTTGTCGTACGGGTCCATGAACAGCGGGTGGTGGCCGCGTAGGAAGCTCTTCCAGACCCAGTCGGGATTGCCGCCGAGACCCCCCAAGTGATCCGTGTCGGAGAGGATCACCTTGGAACCGTCGGCCGGCGGCGGATTGGTGCGGTAATTGTACCCGCCGGGCAGTCGGGGTTGGGCGAGATCCAATCGGCCGGGCTGCCCAGCAGCATGGCGTTCGTGCCCCGCTGTTTCGTGTCGCACGAATAGGGAAACGTCATGCCCACTGGGTGCTGGTGCGGTTTGCCCTGCTGCTACGCCTTGATGAACCGGTCCATGTGTGCTCTCCTTACCCTGGCTTGCGCCGCAATTCGAAATGCCAACGCAAGCTGGATGTTTCAACGGCGAAACGTACGCAACGACAAACGCAGTTAACGTCTTCTCTGTTGTTCCCTCTGTGGTGCGGTTTGGCTGCCGATCCCCTGCAAGTCGCGAATCTGATCCAGATTCAGGGCGGCGGAGGCGTCCGTTGGGCTCCGAACACACGGATCTCGTCGATCAGACCGCGGAACATCCGGTCGGCGTGGCCGGCGCTGCGCGTGTAGCGGTTGAAGTGGCCGACGGCCAGCGGGCCGATGTCCTCGCCCACGGGGCCGCGGTCGTAAGCCACGGTCGCGTCCAACGTGGCCTCACGCTCCGCGCTGCCGAAATAGAACTTCACCTCGGCGGGCGACTTCGTCGCATCGTAGGTGACGGCAACAGAACCGCCAGTTGGCCGCGGGCGCTTCCGGGTGGGCGGGAATCTGGCGGGCGGAGCTTTTTGCGGGCGAACCGTCGGGCCATTGGATTGACTCCCAATTGCAGGCGGCCGTCGCCGGTCAGCACCAGATCGAAGCCGTCGCCGCCGTGGTTGATGGCCGTGACAATGCGGTTTCCGCCGCTGCCCACCTGCGCGCTGCGGGCGTTGAACCAACCGAGATGGTGAAGGACTTCAGCGCCTTTGAGGGCCGGCAACGCGTCAGCGGCAAACTCCACCGCGCGGTTGGCGGGCGTGCTGCCGAAATCCAGCCCGCTGGGGCCGCCGCCGGGCGGCGTGTTCGTGGTCCAAGCGAGTTGTTTCTGCGTAAGCGCGGCCGTGGGATGGTCGCCGGCGGAAGTGCCGGTGTTGGCCGTGACCTGGCCGCGGCCTTCGTTGAAGCGCACTTCGACGATGGGCCGCGTCGCGTCGTGCGCCTCGAAGGTGACGCGCGCGGTGTGGTGAGGCGGTTCGGTCGGCGCCTGGTCCTGCACGTCGCGCACGGTCAGTGTGTAGCGCGTGCCGTCGGTCGAGCGCGGCGGTGGTGAGGGTGACTGTGTTCGGTTCGGCGCCCGGCTTGGCGGCGAGCACAGCGACGGGGGGTTTCAAGGTGAAGTTGGCCGCGACAACGCTGCGCGGATCAATCGCCTCAGTGAAGGCGACCAGCACTTCGTTCCGCGGCAAGCTGGCCGCGGCCGATGCCGGAGTGGGCGGCGTGGTATCGCGCAATTGCGGATCGTGGCGAAGCAACAACGCCCAATCGCCGTCATCGGCCGGCGCAGGCGGCGTCCAGCGCGGCCCGCTGGCCACGGGCGCATCGCTCCATTGGCCGGACCGCGGATTGAACCAGCGGGCGTGGTAATTGCCCGGTTCGAGCGTTAGGGTGACGCTGGCCGGGCGCGGCAGATAAACGGCGTAAAGCTTGCCGGTTTCGGCCAGGCAGAACGCGCCGCCGCGCACGAGTTCGTTGCGCGGCGTCAGACGCCACCAGTCGAAGGAGGTGAAGAAATCCACCAGATGCGCGTAGCCGCGCAGCATCGTCATCGATGTCGTCGCCGCGCCCGCTGACCCAGCCGCCGCCGGTGTCGGGCAGGAAACCGACGCCGCGGTTGGCGGTTTCGCCGGTGGTCTGGTAGCAGCCCGCCATGGCGATTTCCCAGGCGCAACGCCGGCGCGTGTCCGCGGCGCGCTGGCCGGGCGTTTGTTCCCAGAGATCTTCGTAGCCGTATTCCTCGTTGATCTGCGGGATGACCCGGCCCGTGGCGGCCTGCTTGGCGCGTTCGCCGAGCAGGTAGGCGTTCTGGCCGGCGTCCCAGCGCTGGATCAGTTGCAGGTCGTTCCAGGTCTGGCCCGGCGTGCGGTAAATCTTGTTGTGCGCCGAGAGGAGGTGATCGTAGGGATCCCATTCCTTGACGAGCGGCCCGAGCCAGTCGCACCACTTCGGGAACCTCGCGGTGGAAATCGTGTTCGTTGCCGAGGTCCCAGGTGATATTGGCAAACGCCGCCAGCCGCGCGACCCCGTAACGGTAATAACGCTGCTCGTCCTCGCTGTAGGCCGCGAACGGCGTCGGCAACACCTGCCCGCCAATGAAGAAGATCACCGAGACGATCATGTCCCGCTCGCGGGCGTGGCGGAGCATCCGCTCGTATTTCTGCCAGAAGGCGACGTTGAACCGTTTGAGGTCGAAGCCGGGATTCTTCACGTCGTCCGGCCGGGCCGCGGGCCAGGGGTTCAGGTAGAGCTTGAAGTGCGTCGGTGGACTTCACCGGCTGGCCCCACGGGCGGTCTTCGTTGCGGCCATAGACGAGCACGCGGAGACGGTTCACCTTGAGCGCGGCCAGGCGGTCAATCGCCTGGCGGATGACCGCGTCGTCCTGCCAGCCCATGAGGTAATAGGTGGTGGTGCCGTTCCAGAAGTAGTGTTCGCCCGTGCCGGCCCAGAGGAAGTGTTCCGGGTATTGCGGGTCCACGCGCAGTTGGCCGCGGCGCTTGCCGTCGCGGGCGGTGAACGCGCCGGTGTGCGGTGCGCTCGAAATCGCCCTGCCGGTAACGCACCGAAAACGTGTGCCGCCCGGCGGCCGTCGGCATGAACCGGATGCGGAACACGCTGCCGTCGGCGGCATCGCAGAAGCCATCCACCTTGAGCGGCGCGCCGCCGTCGCGGGCGAACTCGCCCGTGACCGCGACGTCCGTGAACGGATTGGGGGCGTCGGGTTGCGCGACGGCCAGCGTGACTTCGACAAAGTCGAAGGCGTCCACCGTCTCGGCGGACTAGCGCAAAGCTGACTTGAGCCGGCGCGGCCCGGAGTGGTTGCAGCACGACCAGGCTGAAGAGGATGAGGAAGAGGGTTCGAATGGTCTTCATAAAGTTCTGGCCTTGGCTCATAAAGTGTCTATTTTGTTGGGAGCGTCAAGAGCAGTACCGCGTCGCCGGCGAAAGGCGACTTGAAATCGCGGGTGTCGCCACCGCTGCCGACCAGTCGGCATCGACGAACGAGTACCCTTGGAATCGCTTCTGGTGATTGGTCAAGAGCCGTGCTCCAGGGGTTCGCCACCCGCATGTCGCCCGATCCGGTCGAAGGTGGCCGGCGACATTGCGCGGCCCTCGGCGGGCGAGACGTCGCCGTCGTTCGAAATGCACCACTGCACGTTTGGAAAGGCCGAGAAGCGGGCCTGGGCATAGCGGGCCACCAACCGAGCGGCCCGATCCCCTTCGGCATAGCAGCGGCCACTCCGGCCAATCCTCGCCGTACGGAATCAATTTCCAAGTCATGGTGCAAGAGTCGTGAGTTCCGCCAGGTCGAGTGCCCCGCGGCCGCCGATGCGGCTGCCGAAGATTTGCAGGCTGCGGATCTCGCCGCGGAACTGGCGGTCCAGGCCGTAGCTGTGCATGGTCTCGTTGAAGTTGCCGATGGCCAGCGGACCGATGTCGGTGTCCACCGGGCCGGCGTTGTAGGATCGTCCTGCGGTCGAGAGCGACGGCGGCCGGCCGGGCTGCATCCAGCGGCGGGCTGAAATACCAGCTCACGTTGTCCCGCGTCTGCGTCGCGTCGTAGGTGACGGCGAAGAACGTCCATTTGCCGACCTGCAGCTTGCCGGGCGAACTGTCGTTCTGAATGCGGTCGGGCCACTGGTTGACGGCCAGGCGCAACCGGCCATCGGCGTGGCAGACGAGGTCGATGCCGGAGTGGTCCTTGTTCAGGCAGAACACGATGCGGTTGCCGCCGCTGCCGACCTGGAGGCTTTCGGGCTTCAGCCAGCCCAGTGATGGTGAAGGAACGCAAGCCGCGCAGATCTTCCACGCACGCCGTCGCCGGCCTGCACCCAGCCCCAGGGCTGCGCCGTCGGGCAGATGCAGCGCCGCCGTCGCTCGTCGCGCTTCGCGGTGCCGTGCAGCTTCAACATCGGGCGTCTCGCCCTCGGCGAATCCCGCCCGCACGATCGGTTCGCTCGATCCCGGTCCACGGCGATCTGCACGAAGTTCGCGGCGCTGCCGCCGTCGGCGTCGGTCACGGTGCAGTGTCACGGAGTACAGGCCGGGCTTCTGGAAGACGTGCGTGCGGGACTGGCTCGTCGCTGGTCGTGCCGTCGCCGAAATCCCAGCGCGGCCGGTCGCCGCCGTGTCGCTGCGGAACTTGACCGTCAGCGGCGGCACGCCCTCGGTGACCGACGCCGTGATCTTCGCCTCGGGCCGCAGCTTCTCGCCGGGCCGGTACGGCGTGAAGCGATAGGCCAGGTCCGGCTTCGGCGCGGTGGACGGTGAACTCGCCGGCCGGCGCCGTGCCCAGCGGCATGCACGGTCATCTCCCACGGATCGATGGCGTCCATCTTGTAGGGACGGTCGCCCGCGAGCTGGATCGTCTGCGGCCGCGGGTCCAGGCAGTAGAGCAGGTAGTATTCGCCGGGCTTGGCCAGCAGGAACCGGCCCTTGTCGTCGCCCAGCGGCTGGAGTTCGTGGAACGGCGGGGCCTGCGCCATGAAGTCCTTCAGCCACTGGATGCGTTTCGGGCTTTCGCCGTGCAGCACGCCGCCTTTGGACCACCAGAGGATGTCCTCGGGATGCTTGTAGGTTTCGCCGTGGCCGACGTAGCAGCCGCTGAGCGTGCCGAGCCAGAACCGCTGGGTCATCTCCCGCGCGGTCAGGTTGCCCCAGCCCTGCGGGATGTTGCCCTCGTACTTGCATTCGTCGTAGATGACCGGCTTGCGATACTGCTCGCGGAACCGCACGCCGCCGTTCATGTCGGAGGTCTGCAGGCTGGCATGCGTGACCCAGGCCTTGGTGTGGTCGTACCATTTGCTGCCGTTGTGAATGCCGCGCAGCCGCTGGTGCGGGTCCTCCTTCTGGAGGATGGAGAAGAACCGGTCCCAGTCCTCCCACTGCTTGTTGCCGCGATGGCCCTTGGGCCGCTCGGTCATGAAATCGTATTCGTTGGCCAGCGACCACCAGACGTTGCGGAAGGCCGAGAGCCGCGCGATGCAGTAGCGCAGATAGCGGTCGTCCTCCGCGTCGCTCATGTCGGCGAAGCCCCAGCGGTCGTAGGGGTGCCAGAGGATCAGGTCCGCCTCGATGCCCAGCCGCTGCAGGTCCAGGATGCGCTGTTCGAAATGCCGCCAGAAACGCCGGATCGGGCCGGCTGAAGTCGAACTTGCCGTCGGCGCTCCTTCTGGAAACGCGAACAGTTCCGGCTCGTTCTGGTTGTAGGCGTAGCTCTTGGGAAAGACGCAGAACCGGATCTTGTTGAACGGCGACGCGGCCAGCGTCTTGAGCGTCTGCTGCTGCAGCTCGCTCGGTCTGATGCACCCAGGCGTAGCAGGTGGTGCCGAACTGGTGATAGGGCGTGCCGTCGGCGTAACGCAGATAGAAGGTCTTGAAGACCTGCACCGGGCCGTGGTTGTTCGCCGACGGCGGTCCGGCGGTGAACGAGCCGGTCTTGCCGTTCAACTCCGGCCGGTTGCTCCGCGTCTCGTACCGCCACTCGCCCTGGCGCCGGCGGCGAGAAGCGGACCTTGTAGACGCCGTCGCCGTCGTAGAAGCCGGGCACGATGATGCGTCGCTCGCCCTGGCTGAAACGTGGCGGACAGTTGCACGTCGAGGTACGGATTGCCCTCGCGCGGCCCGTCCAGCGACATCTCCCACACGCCCCATTGCTCGACGTCGGCAGCGCGCCCGCCGCCGGCGAGGAAGGCTGAGCATGGCCAGACAACACCCCATCGACAAGCAGGCCCTTCGGCAATCTCTGAACCTCATGGAACGGATTCTCCTTTGTTGAAGAAGCTTGATCCCTTGGCATCGCGTTGCCCGTTTTGATA
>CAVOXB010000021.1:0-267836 GCA_963700305.1 uncultured delta proteobacterium | reverse complement strand
CCGCGATCTAGGCCAGCCCGAGCCGAAATCCACGATCTGATTTTGTCATACTCTGAGCGTGGTGTGCTCGGGGGGCGGAAATTTCCTTGACTCATTCCAATAGTTAGTATACAAAATAATCATTGTGACTGACTACAATGACTGCATAGTGTTCCTGCTTGCGAAAGCCTACCAGAGGGCCCACGCCAACATTAAGAGACGCCTGATCGCATACGGCCTGACGCCCGTCCAGAACATCGTGCTCGAAGCACTCAGGTGTGAAGAAGGTCTCTCCGCTGGCGACCTCGGGAGTAAGCTTGTCCTGGACAGTGCGACTCTTTCAGGAGTTTCTTGACCGGATGTCGGAAAAAGGATGGATAGTCAAGGAAACCGATTACGGAGACAAAAGAATGCTCAGAATCTATCTTTCCGAGAGGGCGAAGAATCTTCACGATCAGCTTGCACGGGAACGAGAAGAGGCCAATGAAGAAATTCTTCGAGAATTGTCCATTGAAGAAAGCTTACTCCTTAAACGTCTATTAAAAGACCTGCGCTGAGAAGCATTTTTTTGCCGATATACTTAGCATACGAGATAATTTGAGAAGAAGGCCAGAACAATGAGCGGCAAAAAGGCGTACGAGGACTTGATAGCTCACGCCCGAAACTGGATATTCGGTTTGCCTGATGCAGATTTACTCATACCTCTCATAAAGATGAGATTCACTGAGGAAGAAGCCCAGTTTCTGTCCAAGTTTCCGCACTGGCCCACTACCCTGGAAGAGCTTTCCCAGAGCTTCGAACTCCCGCCGGGTAAGCTGTCGCAAATTATGGCACCAATGATCCGTAAAGGATTCATCTACAGAGCGGAAGGCAGAACTGCCGTCCGTTATTCCTTTGCGGATCCGGTGTTTTTCTTTTATCGGATGCCTGGCTGGAAGGGTGAGGAGAACAAATGGGACGTAGAGATTTCACCGCTTCTCAATCAGTATTTTTCGGACCATCTCGGCGCTGATTTTAGGAGCTACCCGACAAAGGGTCTAAGGACAATTCCGATCGCTGCCACCATCAAAGACACGCGACAGGTGATGCCCTACGAGGATGTGCTGCAATTCGTGGACAAACAGAAGTCCTTTGCGGTCACCACTTGCGCTTGCAGGCACCGTAAGAATTTGGACCCGGATGCGACATCGTGCAAACATGAGAGCCGGAACTGTCTCCATTTTGGTGCCCTCGCCGAATACATCATTCAGAATGAGATGGGTATCAAAATCACCAGCGAGGAAACTCTTGAAATACTGGAGACCGCAGCAGATGCAGGACTGGTTCACGGGATTTCCAACACCACTTCGGGCATGGATACTATCTGCAACTGCTGCTCATGTTGCTGCGTCTTTCTTGAGCCACTCAAGATTCTCCCATCATCCACCAGAGGGCATCAGCCGTCGAATTACATATTGGATATCAATCCCGATACGTGCCAGGCTTGCGGGCTTTGCGCTGAGCGCTGTCCCATGGATGCCCTGACAGTGGATGGAGACGTACTAGGATTCGATCCTGACAAGTGCCTCGGCTGTGGCGTTTGTGCGCACAAGTGCCCGACAAACAGCTTGAATCTGAAGCGACGAGAAGAGGAGCAAGACTACCCGCGGACAATGGGCGACATTGGCCGGCGTTATCTTATTGAGAGGGGCCGTGATATTTCCAAAGTAAGATAGACCCTATGGTGGTGGTGCTGCACTTTGAGAATTTGATGATTGGTGACGATAGTAACATTAAGGCGCAATCATAAATGGAACCAAGCTGGCTTCGAGTATTTCGAGGTAAGACAAATGTCGCTTGAATTGAAGAGATTAAGTGAGAATTTGTACTTGGTCGTCGGCCAAAACAAGGGTAGATTTCCGTCGGCCCACTCGTTTCTCGTCAAGGACCGATTGTGCGCTCTGATCGATTCAGGATGCGGATTTGAAGTTTTGCGAAAAATCAGAGAGTCCTTTTCTGTAGACATGGTCATCAATTCACATGGTCATCCCGACCATTCTTCAGGCAATTGGCTTTTTCCGGACATTCCTCTTTATGCGCCGGGGCAAGGTGAAGGCTCGCACGGCCGGCTGTCGCCACTGTCCCACAGATTCTTCGGAGAAGGCCCTCTGGCGGACCATTGGCAACAGTGGATACGGCAAACCATGGGATTTGTCGATCGCGAAGCAACTGATTTTTTCTCGGACGGCCACGTTTTCGACTTTGGCAAGCTCAAGTTGAAGGCAATTCACACTCCTGGACACACACGCGATCATTATTGCCTTTTCGAGCCTGAAAGCAGAATTCTCTTGAGTTTTGACATTGACCTCACGAGTTTCGGCCCTTGGTACGGGAATCTGGAATCGAACCTCTCTAAATTCAGACTCTCCATCGATACTGTTAGAAAACTGGAGCCGCGGTTGATTGCATCGAGCCATCTGCTTCCTCTATCGCATGGAATCAAGCGAGCCCTGCAAGATTATGTAAGCGTCTTGGACACGCGGAGACGGAAAATCCTCAAACTCATTTCAAATGGTGCCGAGAGATCAGATCTTGTTGATGCGGCCCCAATATACAGACACCATGTTTACGAACCTGAGCTTTTCCGTTTCTTCGAAAGGAGGATGATAGGCCTTCATTTGGAGGAATTGGCTGCCGAAGGCTTCATCCGGAACAAGAATGGAAAATATTGCCTCACAGGCCAGGCCCATCCGGCATCGAATAATTCCTCACAAGAACATGTCCAAATAGGGACGAAATAGGTGAGCTACGCCTCGTCATGATCAAGCAAAATTTGATCTATCAACAGGTTATGACTTTTACAGCAAATCTGTATAATAATTAGTCTTGCGCTTGCGGTAACGGTCCATTCGTGGTAAACGAGTACGAGATTGCAACAGACGAAGGGGGTATGAGCCACATGTTGAAAAAAGCTGTCCTATTAATGATTACAATCGCGTTTTTGATGGTTTCCTCCTTGGGTTTTGCGGCCGAGAAGAAACCGATGAAGTGGTATGTATTAAAGAACTGTGCAGTGAAGCAGGTTGCGAACCCCAAAGAACCGATCGCTGGCCCGTTTGAAACGCAGGCTGACGCCAAAAAGGCAAAGGCCGACAGTTCCAAATGCCAAAAACCGAAAAAGTAACTAATTCAAGCCTCAAGGACCTCGGCTTGAATTACAAGTAACCGAGGTCCTTGAGCCGTTGCATCACGACCGCTTCTTCTTCGGAGGTGAACCCTTCGGTGGATGGGCGTGTGCGCTGCTTGTCATGGAGGCTTTCGAAGCGCCGCTCTTCGCTACGGCTGACGCGACAAATCTCGTCTCGTGCGATGACTTTCCCGCCGAACCCTTGAGGAACCTGTAATCCGAATTCGTGCAGAACTGTGGGCGTTATATCAAGACATGAAATGTCTTCCAACTCGACGTCTCGACGTATGCCTCGCCGGAGGTCCGACAAACGAGTCTCAATGAAGATTCCGAAAAAATCATGATTCGCGGAATCCATGCCTGGGATGTTGCTATCCTGAACAATGGCTTTGCCTCCAACTGTTCCTATCGAACGCAAAGCCAGATCGCCGAAATAGACCATCAGATCCGGAGGAACATTTCGGCAATCCCGGTAGATGTCGCCGGGCTTGAGCACTGAATTCCGAATCAGATTTCCAGATTCATCATCAAAATTGCTCAATAAGCTGCAGAGCTGATCTCGCACTGAATCGTATTGTTCAGGATCTATAATCCCTTGTGGCTCTCTCCCTTTGACATTCAGGAAAACTCGCGCGTAGTAGCCCCCTTCGCTCCACGCTCTCGTGCGCGACCAGTCGATCATTTCAGGCCTCAGGAGAACCTCAGACTCGGGATATTCTAAAAGTTGCAACCATTTATTGCGTATCAGCCACTCATTGACACAGAACCCGCCCACAGCGCTCTTAACTCCGTGATCTGAAATTACCATGACTGTCGTATCGTCTTCTAAGACCACAAGAAGTCGTCCCACACAGAGATCCAGATATTTGTAAAAGTCCTCCAAGGCATGCTCGAAGGGATTCCCTGGCTGATAGTCTTGATGGCCGGGCGTGCAATACCCCCAAAAAGCATGATGAAACCGATCCAGACCTATTTCCACCATCATGAAAAAGTCCCAAGACTTGCTTTTGACCAGTTCTTCAGCCAGCCTGAATCTGCGCTCAACCATTGTGTAGATATTGTTGAGCAATTCTCGCTTGTCAGCGGTCCTGAAGTCCTTGACATCAATCATGTATTCGCCGCCGGCCATACGATTGAGGTCCTTCGAAAGTTCAGCAGGATATGTAATCCCCGAATCAGCATGCGGCGCCAGAAAATCTGCGACGGTGATCCCTTTGTGCGGCCTTGGCGGATACGTCTGGGGGACACCCAGAGCGATAGAGTAATTGCCGACTTCTTCGAGGTAATCCCAGATTCTGGGGGCTGTTACGTGGGTTTGATTCACTGTCGTCAGGTGGTCATAGTCGTAAGTGAGCCTGTTTCGAAAGCCATAAAGTCCCAGTTCTCCAGGATCTCGCCCTGTGGTGATCGTAGTCCAGGCTGGAACCGTAATAGGTGGATCCGTAGATCGTAGCTTTCCCCATCGGCCATGTTCCATCAATGCTTTGAGATTAGGCAGATCGTATTTTTCAAAAACCAGAGACGGAGGTGCTGAATCAAGCCCTATAATGGCCATCTTCGGCCTGGAACGACGCAGTGCACGCGGAATTCTGGTGGATTTCAAACGAGTGTCAGGAAAACGAGTTTCCAGGTATTCAGTTACTTGTTCCAGGGATTCTTCGCAAGACAAGTTGCTGGTGCAGATCACCAAGTCCGGGTTCTCGGGCCGTTCAAAAGGCGAAGACACGCCGGTAAACTCGGGAATTTCTCCTCTCCTGGCACGGGAATACAGCCCCTTGGGATCACGCTGTTCGCACGTTTCCAGAGGGCAGTCCAGGAAGATCTCCAGGTACTCGTCATTGACGAAAAGGCCGCGCACCGCCTTGCGGATGCTATGGAACGGAGTTATGAAAGCGCAGATCACAAAATAATCCGAACCCGAGAGAATTTTAGCCACCTCGGCAGCTCTTCTTATATTCTCTGCCCTGTCCATTGCGGAAAAACCGAGGTCTCTATTTAGTCCTTGTCGCAGAACATCACCGTCCAAAAGCGCCACAGCGAGACACCTGCGCTCCAGCTCTTCTTTGAGCATTAACGCAAGCGTGGATTTTCCAGAGCCGGAAAGGCCGGTAAACCATATGACTTTTCCTAGTGGGAGTTGCATTTATTTCAGCCCTTTCTCAACACTACCGGTTTACTATATCATGGGAATGTGATTCGGTACAGGCCTTTGCCCCACGTTAACTCGAAAGGAGCATTTGATGCGAAAAGCCGAATTCCGAGCTTTGTTTTCATCGGACTGGAGCGAATGTCTTTCACCCAACGGTCCTTTCGATCCTATCGCTTTCAACTATCCCGAACATCAGGCACAACTGGAACGCATTTTCAAACAGTACACGGGGAATGCCATTACTTTGAACGCAGCGGTTGAATCTATAAACAAGCTTTTGCCCTGCGGGCCGACCCAGGAGCAGATGGATGCCTATTTGGACGCTTCTTTCAGGTACTTACTACGGTGTCCCGGAACTAATTGAATGGTGCCTGGGACGCGGAATTCTGTTCATGATAAACACTACCGGCACCCAAGGCTATTTTCAACGAGCGTTCGCCAAAGACCTCTTGCCTCAAGTACCTGTTGTGTCGGCGAATCCTTTCATTAATTTTCCTGCTGGGAGTGATGAGACAATTTACGCTCATCATGTACTTGAGATAGACGACAAAGGCAGAAATACTGAAGCGGTAATGCGGGAGATAGGCGTGGCCCCCAATAAAGTGATCGTAATGGGAGACAGCGGAGGAGACGGCCCTCATTTTAAATGGGCTGCCTCAGTTGGCGCGTATCTGATAGGCAGCATGACAAAGGCATCACTCTCAGAGTATTGTCGCACCAGAGACATCAGGATCAACAAGCGCTTCGGATTGAGCTATGCTTCAGGAGAGAAAAGAGACCCTGAAATGGAAATGGAAGCCAATTTCATGGATTTGAGAATTTTGATAGAAGATGTGCTTGATATATGATACCGGAGCTTTTCCAAAAGTGACGTCGAGGGACTCATGCGAAGGATTTTGGCGTTTATACTGTTGTGCACCGCTGTTCCCGCCTTTGCGGAGGAATTCGGAATAGCCGAGAACTCTCTCAACGATTACCGCGCGATTCGGTATGAAAACATATACACAAAGGTGCCGACAACTGGCAAGATTGTGTCGATCAGGATGGATGGCGGCAAGACTTACTACATTTGTCGCGAGAAAACGGGACTTGTGATTTATAACCTTGAATTCCGTCCGATGGCGGGATTCAAAGAAAAATCCGGCAGGAACTGAGAGACACCGGAAGACAATGGAACAGAGCGAACCCGGACGACTTGCTCTACACCAAGGAACTGGGCGACAGCGAACTGAGACGAAAACTCAGCAAATATACCGAAGCTGTTTGGGTCAGAAACGAGATTGTAATCCCGGAGACCTCAAAAACAACTAAGTAGGTAGGGGTGGATAGAGCGCGATCATCACCGGCTCGTTTGGATTTGCGCGGTCAAAAGAAAATTCTTTCACCGCATTTGCATGGACGCTCCTTCAAGGGGGCGCTTCTCTCCAAACATGTGATTTCTCGTAATTGCTAAGCAATCCTTGCGTTGAAAACGAAGCGACTACTTGATAAGAAGAACTTCACCCCCCTGCGTGAACCGAATGCCTCCTTTTTTTAGCTGTGGTCCCATGGAGGATCAGCCAGGGTAAGCGCTTGAATTAGCTTTTTAAGCCCGATTGTTATTGAAAATATCTAAAGTGATGTGTTATGATTGCGGACAACACGCCACTGTCGGTACTATTTTTGTAAACGTCCACAGGTTGGCGTAGAACACCCGGTAGAGGCGCACGTTTTCATACATGGCAAGGAAGAACACGGATAAACAAGATCTGTTGAGAATGATCCCAGAAGCCTCTCAATCTCCCTTGAGTTCGCACAAGAGTGATTTCTTGGCGGTAATTGTTCTAGCAGCTGCTCTTTTCCTCGTTTTGTGCCTGGCTTCGTACGATCCTCGAGATCCTTCCTTCAATGTCGCGACCTCCAGAATGAAGGTATCTAACCTATGCGGTTTGTTGGGATCGCACGTTGCCGATGCGCTCGTACAGATGCTGGGAATATGCGCGTTCATCGTGCCCGCAGGTTTTGCATTTTGGTCGGTCCGGCTATTCCGGTCGCACACAGCGAAACTTGCGTGGACTGACATTCTTTCCGCTTTCCTAATGCTTTCGGGCTTGTCATGTCTTCTTGATCGTTTTCGAGTAGGCCCCTTTCTGAAATTTCCTATTGAGCATCCCAGCGGAACACTGGGCAGTTTTCTTCATAGCTCGTTCTATAAATTCCTCGGGAGCGGTGGAGAAATTCTCTTTGCCCTGACCTTGATCAGTCTTTGTATCCTCCATTTTTTGAAAGTGTCCCCTTCAAGCATTGCTCGGTTCGTTCGTCCGTCACTCGGACGCGGTTTTGAGTTGTTTGCGGAAACTACCGAGAGAATCAAAGAGCGTCTCAAGGTTCTCACACAGAAGAGGGACCGTAATACGGTGCGCGTCGTTTCAGGCATCGAAGAAACCGGCACTATTTCTCTTTCAAGCTCTTGGGGACAGAAAGTTCCTGCCGCATCGCCCCAACGTTCATGGGAGCAGATTGCTCTAAAGACTCCTCTGGTCGAGGGAACGATCAAAGAGGGCGAAACTGGCACCGCCCCAATTCCAGATTTTGAAAAAAGTGATGTAGAAAATCCACGCAAGCCGGTCATATGGAAACCAGTCGCACCTGCTGAAAGCCGCCGGGGTGTCACTCAAAAGGAAATGGTAAGGGCGATAGATGATTACCTGGCCGACCTGTCGCCCGCCCCCCTCGCCGCGACTCCTTCGCGGAGTAAAAACAATCCTCCGAGCGTTGAAGAAAAGCCGGACAACGATCCTCCGCGACCGATCAAGGTTACTAGAAGGGCTGATGAAGAGATCGTGCAGCCGATTGCGGCACCGAATATAGAGTCTCCAGATGATTACGCGCTGCCTCCGCTTGATCTCCTGGACCAGCCGCCCGCGTCCACGCGAACAATTGACGAAAAGCTCCTTGAGGAAAACGCGGCTGTGCTGGAACAGAAGCTCGCGAATCTCGGGGTGCGCGGGCAAGTGGTGGAGATACATCCAGGGCCGGTAATCACTATGTATGAGCTTTCGCTTGAGCCCGGCATTCCATTGCGCCGTGTGCTCAACATGGCCGACGATTTGGCTATGGCGCTTAAATCTGGGTCCACACGTATTGTGGCGCCTATTCCAGGAAAGGACACCGTTGGAATTGAAGTCCCGAATTTGAACAGGGAGATAGTTTATTTCAAGGAAATAATGGAGTCCCCCGCTTTTATGGAGTCGAAAGCTCCTTTGAAAATGGCTCTAGGCAAAGGCATAGATGGTGAGCCCTTCGCCACGAGCCTCACACGCATGCCGCATCTTATGATTGCAGGAGCTACAGGGACAGGCAAATCGGTGGGGCTGAACTGCTTGATATGTTCCTGGCTTATGTCGTGTCATCCTGACGAATTGAAATTCATCATGGTTGATCCGAAACGGCTGGAGCTTTCCTATTATCAGGATATCCCACACCTGCTGCACCCTGTGGTCACAGAAGCGGAAAAAGTGCCCAAAGTGCTTAGCTGGGCCATAAGGGAGATGGAGCGCCGGTACGAGCTTTTGAGCAAATCTGGTTCCAAGAATATCGAGAGCTTTAACGACAAGGTCAAAGCGGGTGAATTGCTAGCAGAACCGGATGGTTCGCTTCAGAAAAAGCTTCCTTTTATTATCATAATCGTGGACGAGCTTGCCGAACTAATGATGGTAGCGGCGAAGGACATCGAGATATCCATCGCAAGGCTGGCTCAAATGGCCAGGGCTTCCGGTATTCATCTGATCTTGGCCACCCAGAGGCCTTCTGTGGACGTTATCACCGGCGTCATCAAGGCAAATTTCCCCGCGAGGCTTTCTTTTCAGGTTTCAGCAAAGCCGGATTCTCGTACGATTCTTGATACTGTCGGAGCGGAGAATCTTCTCGGAATGGGGGATATGCTTTTTCTCCCGCCCGGGACCTCCAAGCTGACCAGGCTGCACGGAGCATTTCTGTCAGAAAAAGAAATCCGTAGAATCGTGGATTTCATAAAAGAACAGCGGACTGCCGTTTACCTGCAGGAAATCAGCGCGCACGTAGCTAGCGACGAATCATCGGGCTCCGGCGGGGAACTCATTGATGATGAGAAGTACGATGAAGCGGTCCAGCTTGTGACAAGACTCGGCCACGCATCCATTTCCCTCATTCAGCGGCACATGAGGATAGGTTACAACCGCGCTGCGCGCATAATAGAGGCTATGGAAGCTGAAGGAATTATCGGGCCGTCCGATGGCACCAGCCGCCCGAGAGAGGTTCTGGGCCGCTCTCTGGAATCCATCCCCGATCACTAATCTTACGCGCGGCGCAACTCGAAGACTGTCACTTCTGGCCGAACATTAAAGCGCGCCTGGAGCAGATGACCAACGCCTCGGCTAATGTACAGGCGTCGGCCTCCGCTCAGTTCGAACTCGCCAGAAGTGTAACGCCGGTTGCGACACGGCAGTAGAGGCGGACGCAGAAACGGCGGCTTGCATTGGCCTCCATGCGTGTGGCCTGACAGGATCCATCCTTCGTAACCATCCCAAACAGGCAGATCGACAGTATCGGGATTATGACTAAGTACCAGTGCAGGTTCTGTCGATCTCAGTAACGGGAGCACCTGACGCGCCTTCAATTCCTTCGCCCAAAAATCGTCCAATCCTACGAGCTGAAGGCCCTCGACCTCATGAATCTGATTACGCAGTACTGTGATCCCAAACGGTGTAATAGTCTCAACGACTCGTTCAGCGACTTCAGGATGGGCCCAATCGGGACCGTAGTCATGATTGCCCAGAATTCCAAGAGTCGCCTTCCGACCTTTTGGAAAATGTCTGAAGACAAATGCTATTTGCTGGTACACGTTCCGATAGTAGCTCATCAAATCTCCCGTCACCACGACAATATCCGGCCGAAGAGCGGCGACGCGACGGAATGCGTCTATCATGAACTGATCGTCTACACTGCCCACGTGAATGTCGCTCAGTTGGACGAGCGAGCGCCCCTCTAACGACTTGGGCAAGCCTCGAATAGGCAGCGGACGGTGAACGAACTCCAGCCAGTGAGGTTCTACCCACCGGGCGTAGGCCCCGAGCCCCGCAGTTGCAAGCAGCGCGGCGCCACTGGCTCGAAGAAAATTGCGGCGAGTTATCAACTAAACCTCGAATTCAAGTGCAGCCATGCCAGGGACTTAAGCATCAGGCCGTGGGGTGGCTCTCATCTCTTACGTGTAGCTCACAAATGGCTTGGGCAGAGCCCCTGCAACATGCGTTAACAGGCTGGAACCCACTGGCGCTAACTTAAGAAGATAACGCAATCGTGAAGATCCTCCCTCTCCCCACCCTATCCCGCCAAGGGAGAGGGTTTTCGAAATCCCTTCCCTCGACGGAGGGGGAGGGAGCTTCGGCTTTAAAATGAGGCCGTCTGGGGTCTCTATAGGGACGCCGGCGCTACTAATACTATGTTTCGCCATGTCGCTGCGTTCCCAAGGCTGTTAACGCCATCATGTAGACAGCGTTATTTTAACTCATATGGGGAAGGGGGACGGTGATAATTAGCTGCAATAACCCCATGCTACATTCACAAGTTAGCGCATATATGGGCTCCAGCCTGGGAACGAGCAACCAAATTCGCTTTAAATCAGCTCGTTTACCACGGTCCCGTGAGTGTCTATTCGAAACCGGATCACTTCTCCTCCAGTTTCTGTGATAGCAACTTCCACTGCGTTCCTTTGGTGGGGGGGACAGATCGTGACCATGCATCCTCCTCCGCCCGCCCCGCAGATTTTGTTGGCTTTGGCTCCAGCAGCAGAAGCTGCGGCCATTATTGCATCAATGCGCGGGGTGCTGATTCCTGGAGCAAGTTGCCGCCTAATATCCCATTCTTTTTGTACCAGCGGAGGAATATCGTCCAAATCTCCTGCCATCAACACTCGGCCTGTCTCACGCGCGACATCTCGGATTGCCAGCAGTCTCTCCCTCGTGTCGCCAACGTTGTCTATGAAGTTTTTGGTCACTTCCCAGTTGTTCATGCCGGAGAACCGGCCTTCGCCTGTATACGAAAGCACCAGCATGTCTTCCAGCCGTTCGATCCAGTCCGTTCCCTGCGGAATCGTGCGCCTCTGAAAGCCCCTATTATTGAAGTGTATTACAGATATTCCTCCATAAAGGGCTGCAATATGATCCTGGCTGCCCGCAGGCACTCCGATAACAGAAGTCTCCGTGTTCACGGCGAGAGAGATCAGCTCCCTCTGGGATTCCTCTTCGGATCTCAACCGCAGCAGCCCTTTCAATAACGCCACGAGCAGAGCGCTGGACGCTCCCAGACCAGAGCCTGCCGGCGCTTCATTGCGCGTCAAAATCTCTGTTGAAGCTGAGGGCGGGAATGTCTTTACTGCCGTTCCGATTAATCCTAGAGGGCCTTCAGTCAAAAGAGCGGCCGGATCGGAAGCCTCAGTGGAAGCCCCGAGGTCTTCCGAGACTATTTTGACTCCTGTCCCGACATGTTCCCTGAAGATGGCTCGACTCTTGATGCTGATCGCCACGTTTACGGTGTATCCACCGTCCATAAATATATATAGAGGATATAGATCAGTGGTGCCCCCAGCTAGGTCAATTCTATTGGGAGCGGTGACCATTAATTCCATGGCCTAGTACCCCAGTTCCTCATCCAGTACCATTACCGTGATTTTTGTAAACATTGGCTGACGGTGAATTATACTGGTTATCCTGCAGATCCGTTCCGGAGAATCACAGTCCATACAGTAGCCGGTTTGCACGCAGGGAGTCTTCCTGCTGAGGCTCATGGCTCTTATAGGCGCGGCCACTTCTTCGATGCGCGCAAAAGCGGAATCCAAGTCCGGGACTATCTTGTTTCTGCCTACAACCAGAGCCACCTTTCCAGGTCCGAAGGTCATAGCATTGATTCTGTTGCCGCACCCATCTCTGTTGACTATTTCTCCAGTCATTGTGATCGCGTTGGCTGAAGCCAAAAAGAGGTCCGACACCATCTGCTGTCTGCGGCATTCCAGTTCTTCGGGTGTGCCGGGTTTGAGCTGCCAGTGGTCGTAAACCTTCTTGCCGGCCTTTTCGAGCATGGGCACTACTCCCAGTGCTCTGGCCGTGTGAGTCCCGGCGAGTCCCACGCTGTTGCAGTCCGAAGCCAGTTCCATGATATACGCCGCAGCTTCTTCCCTTGAGGGGAAAAAGCGCGCGTCAAAGCCATGCTTTTTCAGGGAATCCAGAGTCCTATCTATAACGATATTTCTGTGAGCTTGCACGAATGCGTCCATGAATACCTCCTGAGTTGGTTTATAATACGTTGTACATGGTCTGATTTTTTTGCATGATGTTGGACCCCGCGTTCATTGATGGACTGCTGATTTCAAAGGACCGGATTCGTGGCGACGAGTGCACCATTCGCCCGGCTGAGTCCCTTTCAGGAAGGGTTCGCGAATTACCTTGGGGCAAATGGATGTGGCGCGCATTCCGGAATCCACGCAAATGTTTCTGAAGACTATTCCGTCTGGAGTTGGCGTTTGATCTTCCCCTCTGAAACTTTCCTCGATGAGTTTGTCCACAGCTTTCTCGATTTTGGTCTCGCTAAGCTGATTGGTAGGCATTCTCAACAATATTAAGGAATTGCTGTTATACGCGACTTCCAAAATTCCCTTAGTGTCTCGAGATCTATACCGCGAGGGTTTCGCGCGGGCTTTTTCCAGATCGGTGTTCTTCGGCTCTGCCAAATCGACGCCCTTCATTACGTGATTCACGAGGAACACAACTGCTGGATTGGTAGGAATCCGTATTCTTAGTTCTTCTTTACTTGAGGCGGGATCACCAACAATCCTAATGCCAGGTCCAAGGACGGCAGCGCTTCCCAGAGTCCCCATGAGAGAATAGACCTGAGCGACGTCCAGGGGTGTCATGGCTTCAAGAGAAATTTTTTCTCCTTTGAGCCGGGTCGGAACTCCGAATTCTCTCAGCACAGGTACAATTTTCTCATTGCCCAGGGTTTGCCAAAGCTTTTGAAACAGTACTTGACGCTCTTTGCGGTACGCTTCCCTGAAAGTGAGCGGTCCAGATTGCGGGGATACAAAGATTTGAGACGTCAACGTGTACTTGGCCTGGTCGACTCTCTCCGGGATCAACGCGGGGATCATTACTAGAGGCAAGAAGTCGCCAGCAGTTGAACTGCTTCCGGCCCATTTTTGAGGTCCCGGAGCAATGAACGCTTTCAGCTCCCCGGTCTCAGGGTTGGCTGCGATCAGATGCGCCAGAGCCCCCGAATCACCAAAGCCTTTCAAGACTAGATCTGAATCGTTTTGCAGTATGGGATCCAGCGAGGTCAGCACATCCTGGCGTGCCCCCTCGGGGCCCGGCATGTCCTTGGGCAGACGATCTCGCACAATATCAAGAAATGCCCCGGCCTTAACGTAGCCCGCGGCGGGTCTTCTCATGCTGACCTGGGCATTTGTAGCCTCTTCGGTACTCATCCCGCGAGATTTTTCCAGCCTTGAAAAGCAGGCCAAGTATCATATTGCGCCTGCTCTTGGCTCTTTCAGGATGTTTCAGGGGACTTATTACATTGGGCGCCCTTATGATAGCGGCCATGAGCGCGCATTCTGCAGAATCCAATTCCACAAGATCCTTTCCGAAGAGACACCTTGCAGCCTCCGCGACCCCCTTGACCGGATAAGGGCCCCACTGGCCGAAATAGACTCGGTTTAGATATCCCTGAAGCAGGGTCTTCTTGCTGTAAATCGCATCAGCAGCTACCGCAAGGATAATCTCATTCACCTTTCGGTACATCGTTTTTTCCGGGTTAAGGAGCGTCATGCGAATCAGTTGCTGCGGAATGGTACTCGCACCCTGAACATATCGGCCTGCCTTTACATTGGTCATCAAGGCCTGTCCCATGGATGTCACGTCTATTCCCTGATGAGAAAAAAAACTCGGGTCCTCGGTCAAGACGATGGCTTCTAAGAGCAGGGGAGGAATCTTTTCCAGACGAACCGGTCGGCAGAATTCAGGCCCACTGCCGGCGGCAGGAAGTATGGTCAAAAGTTCAGGTTCCAAGACAATGCTGCTGACATCTTCAAGGGACCTCATCAAACGAATGGAGCTCACTCGGTTCCAATCAAGATTGACACTTACAGGTCCGCTTACTATGCCGTGGCTTCTGAAAGGAGAATAGTTGAGGTTTATATTGACGGCAGATCCTGTTTCGCCCCACTGGCCGTTTTCAGGCACTGCTGAAGTGGCTTTGGAGTAACCCAATCTCGCGAGCCTCTCCATCACCCTGACGTTAAGCACATCGTCACCAACCCGGAGGGTGAAAGGAGCGGAATAAACGAACACGGGCCAGCGGTTGAGTTTCACCTCAAAAGTCCATATCACAGTGGAGACTATGACAAGCAAGTTACACTACAAGAAGTATCGCCAATACTTTTGATATGTTGACTATAGCTCGAAGAATTTTTTTGGGCTTAGAGGCCAATGCCTTGTACCGCCTGCTCTGACTAAGGCAGCGCGCCACAAATGCGCCGTACTGGGTAACTATACTAAAGAGCCCCCAAGATCAAGGACAGGCCTTCTCGGACGTCGAATGCGATACATGCCGTAATCGACAATTCTGGTATCCTCAATTTTGTGAAAATATCACCTGGCATGTTGCAGGCCCCCACCATTCAACTGGCTCCTCGACTAATTTCGTCGCATCAGGAATGTCACGGCCTTATCCAATCCTTCCAAGGTTAATTCGAACATTTGCAGAATGTTGGCAACTATTCCTATGGTGCGCGTCATGGGCCATAGGCGGAGCGGCGTGGGGTTGAGCCATACTCCGCGGGGAAATAATTTGGTCAACAGGTGCAGCCTGTCTATGCTTGGCAATCCACTGCGCTCTTCTATATGAATGGAACCGTCTGTTGCCATCAGCTCGTAGGGAGCCATGCTGGCATCACCGACTATGATCAGTCTCGTATCAGGATCCCACGATGCGAAGTCCTCCACTTTTTGCGGCTTATACCTCCTGGGGGAATCTTCCCAGACATAATCATAGATTGTATTGTGATAATAGAATGTTTTCACATCCTTGAATTGAGATCGCGCGTAATTGAACAGAGTTTGAACCACGTCCACATACGGGTCCATGGACCAGCCGCCGTTATCTATCATCAGGATGATTTTCAATCTGTCGCGAAGACTTCTATCGAAAACGATTTCGATTTCCCCGGCGTTCTTCGTGGTTGCCAGGATGGTTTCCTCTACATTCACTCTGTCCTTGGGGCCCGTAGGTATCATACGCCTCAAACGCTTGAGAGCCTCTCCCATTTGAGCTTCGGTCAAGGGCCCCTCCATAGAGTAATCCCTATATCTCCTGTCGAGCGCCACCTTCATCGCGGATTTACCCATAGACCGACCGCCGACTCGCATGCCCCCCGGATGAAACCCCGAATGCCCTACAGGCGAAGTTCCCCCTGTGCCTATCCAGCGGCCGCCTCCGTGATGAGCCTCAGTCTGCTCCTTAAGCCGATCCATAAAATATTTTATCAATTCTTCAGGAGACAGTGTCTTAAGCTTTTCGCGGCTAATCCCGAGCGCCTCAGCCAGAGCATCAGGGTTCTTCAGCCATTCGTCGAGGAGTTCCCTCGCTGCAGAATCCAGATCAATCCCTTTAAAATCAGGCAGTTCTGCCCCATGAAAATAATGAGCAAACACCCTGTCGTAAATATCAAAATATCTTTCGCTTTTGACCAGAATAGTCCGCGCTGCTGTATAAAAATCACCAAGAGAGGTGACAAAACCGGCTTGCAGGGCCTTCTGCAAGCGAAGAAACGACGTCGGCGAGACAGGGACGCCGGATTCTCTCAGGGTATAAAAAAAATTCACAAACATGTTTTCACCAGTCCACAGATCAACCGCGCAAACGGCGGCTTTGTTGTACCGCGTGCTGGTAATCGGTGCTCTTTTTGTACAGTATTCCTAAGAAGGGGATCTTGCCCAGCATAAGGTCCTTGGGCCTGAAATCAGGATCTTGCCTGAGGGCCCTCACCCAATTAAGGAGTTCCCGCGTAGCAGGCTTCTTCTCAATGCCCTGAAATTCCCTGAGCTTGTAAAAGGTCTTTACACAGGTATCTAACAGGTCTTTGTCCAGGTCGTTGAAATGGACCCGCACGATTTCTCTCATCATGTCCGGTTCTGGAAATGCTATATGATGAAAATTACACCTACCCAGAAAGGGGTCTGAAAGGTCCTTTTTTGCATTTGACGTTATTATTATAACCGGCCTGTTCTTGGCCTTTATCCTTTTGTCAATTTCTATAATGTCAAACTCCATTTGATCCAGGACATCCAACATGTCATCCTGAAAGTCAGTGTCAGCCTTATCGATCTCGTCGATCAGCAATACCACCTTGGTATCGGCAACAAATGCCTGACCAATCTTCCCCATCCTTATATAGTCTTCGATATTGCTGACGTCGCGCTTGGAGTCTCCGAACCTGCTATCATTCAATCTCGTAAGAGTATCATATTGATACAAGGCTTCGATCAGCTTAAGGCTGGATTTGACGTTCAGAACGAGGAGAGACATCTGCAAGCTTTCCGCTATGGCATAAGCCAACATTGTTTTTCCTGTCCCTGGTTCGCCCTTAAGCAGAAGAGGCATCTCCAATCCAATAGATATATTGACAATCTTAGCCAACTCCTCATCTAGTACGTATTTTGACGCGCCGACAAAAACATTTACGCTGGACTGATCATACATGAAACATTTCTCCTCTTTTTTCCTGAACAACCTAGAATGAAGCAGTTTTCTTATCATATTCACTATACGAAACTCAGACTCCAAAGGCACCGCGCCTACTTTTTGTATCATTTTTAGCCTTCTCCGAGCCATGAGTCAATCCCCTTTCAGCAAGCGACAATTCAGGGGAGTATACGACATGCATGAGGCCTCCTAATCGCCAAGGCACGTAGCCTCGCATCGGTGTACGGTACAACACGGAGCCTGATACGAGAACAGCTCAATCCGGCATTCGCTTCCCATAGTTCCGATGCAAGAAAGATTTTAGCTTGACAATATATTTTTGACATTGCTACCCTACGCCCGATTTGGGACTTGAGCGCCGGATTCGTGGTAGCCCGACGTGGGCAAACAAAAAAAGGGTTGACAGCACAGTTTATTTTTGCAATAAACTTTAGACACATCCTGAGGAAAATATTTTTTTGGAGGCAATCCAAATACTGGTATTTAAGCTTCCTTTGAAAAGGATTAGTGAAAGGAGGATGAGGGTATGGTTAAGAGGACTTTGGTTGTTCTCGGTATTTTTTCACTGTTGTTGACGGCTGGGACTTCGTCCGCGTACCTGGGCTATGGCTTTCCTGGTGCTGGTGCCGATTGCGGACCCTGCCCGCCCATGTATCTTCCGGTTGACTGCCCCCCCTATCCGGTAGCGAAAACAATAGTCAAAACCTGGCAGTGCAAGATCGAAGGACCTTGCCCCGCTCCTGCGCCCTGTGCGCCGGCTTGCGGAACTGACACCTTGGGTGGAATGCGGCCTGGAATGATCACTTCAATCGCGAATCTTCTCGGTATGCCGTTTGATTTGCTGTTCAATCATGTTGACAGCGTTTACGGCTGCTTTGGTGGCTTCGGCGGTTTTGGTGGCGGCGGCCCCTGCGGTCCTGGCTTCGGTCCAGTTCCCAGCATAGTTGCTGGAGTTCCGATGTTTCTCGGCGCCCCGACAGTGATGTTTGGAGCTCTTTGGTAAACCAGATTCGTGCGGGCAGCGAATATCAACATCACAGGGCCGGCGGTTTTGGTCCGGTCCTTGTGATGAAAAAACTGCCCCTTCACGGAATTTCAGCAGGATGGCGTTAACGGAAAAAGTGCTTGACAACAAGCGGGTTTTCAGTTAAGTATAACGCAATAACCTGTTTAACTTAAAGAGAATATACGATTATTCCGGTATGAGACTGGAAGCTCTTGAATGAAAGGAGGATGAGGGTATGGTAAAGAAATCCGCTGTAATTCTTGGGATCCTTGCGATCATGGTGATGAGCGTGGGGATGTCCTGGGGTTACACCGTTAGCAAGTGGCCGGTGCCTGGAATACCTAATGAGGTGTTCGCCGGCGGAAACGCTTGCTTGACCGGCATCAGCCCGGACGAATACACGCTGAGAGGCCCTGTGGCGCCGGCTTGTGAGCCCCCCTTGGTTCCTGGCGTGATCCACGCTGCTCTGAGCATTCCCTTCAGGGCAATGGGTCTGGTCGCGGCTCCGCTGTTCACCGGACAGCTTCCTATGGACCAGTGCTGCAAAATCGATCTAGGCGAGCCTGCATACGTGACAGCCGCAGTGCCTTGCACGCCGGTCAACGCTTATGTACCGCCTAAGGGCTGGTAATCGACTTAACGGACTGATATTAGATTAAACAACCGGAGGTCGGGCGTTCGCCCGGCCTCTTTGCGTTCTGACGAGTTCGAGACCCTTCCGGGGTTTCATTCCGCGTATGCTCCAATTCCACCCTATGCTAGTATGCGTTCAAATAAGATACGCAAGGTCTCAAGGCCGCTTGGGATCCAGCGACCGTCATTCCAAAACGAGGGTTGGAGTCCATATGCGCACGGCGAATGAGACCATATTCCTGCCGAGAGGGATGAGAAACTTTCCGCATCTGGAGATTCCCTGACGGAATGCGAATTCCCATAAAAGCCCGGGGACAATATATTTATAGCGGCCAAAGAAGCCGAAAACTATTAATAACAACTGCTGGCGAAGCTAGCTGGCCATTAGCGTAGAGATCCCATAAGGATTGCATTAACCCGGAGTCCACGCCAAGCCGTCGACATTATTGTCTACTCCATTAGGTCCCGGAATTCGGCTCCTTTAGCTAGGCCGGTCCTAAGTGTCCTTTCTTAATTTCTTGGCTTCTCCTGTTTACATAGGAACGATGAGCTGGATTTCTCTGAAGCTCCCATATTCGGTCATTAGATGGCGCGGAGGGCGAGTGTTCAAGGGAGTGTCTCATACCAGGCTGAACCTCCAGGTAGTACTGGTCGATTAGTTTTGACATGAGGTGCTCTGGAAGCCTGGCCAGAAAATTTTTCATGCTCTTAGGGTCGACGGATCATTGGGTGGTGGGAGGGACGGCAGGATCAACCGGAACCTAGCGTGCGGGTTTATGGCAACAGCATTACAACTACGTTGGGAAAATAATTCATTCATGCATGGGGGTGGAGATGGTGTGTTTCGGCCATACCTGGCTTCTAATAAATGAATTCGTCTCCTGATTGATCGACTCTATTCTGGAGCAAATCAGCCTACCGATCATGGCCAGTTCGTGAGCGTGCGCTGTTGCTGGAGCGAAAATTGTTGCAAAGCGACGGCGGAAGCCTAACCGGACAGGATACGCGCCCTATTGCCGTCCTGATCTGTATTTGCATTTGTGGCAAGCATTGCGAAAGGCCATGGAAAAAACAGAAATGATTTCCTTACAGAAAGTGCCGTACGGTCTTAGAAGGCTATTATTGAAGTCTAATCCTGTTCACTGCTTTCCAGCACGACCTGTTTTTGGAGGGAAGGCTCTTGCTTGCTGACTACATAGGAGCTGAATGCGATGACTGCGCTGACAAACATCACTCCCCCCCCTATTAGAAACATAAATGGAAGGCCGTTCGAGTCCGCAACGAATCCCCAGGCCAGAACCGAGACGTTTAGTCCTACCCCGAATGAGCCCGTGAACAATGAAACCACCACGGCTCTGTTGTGCTCATTTGCCCGATCCACCATTCTTGCCATCATGGAGGGATAAGATAATCCCTGAAGAATTCCAAAAAGGCTACCGAGGAATATTATCTCATTGGAAACCTTCAGCTGGGATGTGGACACAAGCATGATGCTAAATCCTATGAGACAAGCCATTAGGAGTTTTTCACGATTTACACGGTCTATCATTTGCCCTAGAAATATCCTCACGGAGAGAAGACTGATTCCGTAAAAAACAAAAAACATGCCCGCCTCGATTTTGAGAGAGTTCGCGAGCAATGGGAAGAACGTGTTCATGGCAGCGAAGCCGGACCCGAAAATCCCGGCCAATACCATCATCGAGAGATGACCGTCCTTGAGGGCCGTCAAAAAAAAGCCCTGTATCTTCCGACCGTTCCCATGCCGTTCGGATTCTCGGACCAACAGCGCGGTGAGGAAACCGACGAGTCCGAATCCTACGAGCAATAGAAAATAGGCAGTATGACCCCACGTGAGCAAGAATTTTTCGCCTATATAAGGTCCAACGGCAACAGCCACCGACCCCGAGATCCCGAACAGGCCTATTCCTTGTGCTCGTTTATCAGGTGGGACAATGTCCACGATCGAAGTGGCGCACCCATTAAAGCATGCGGCAAAAGCCATCCCCTGTACCAATCGCACCAGAATCATCAGGGGAGAATAGGAGTCGAACAGAAGAAATCCCGCGTTGGTCAAGCCGATTAGCAAAATTCCGCCTACCACGAAAATCCTTCGACCATAAGTCTCCATCAGCGGGGCTAGAACAGGCAGTGAGGCCAGAGAAGTCACCCCAATGGAGCCCATCACAAGGCCCACATCTATGCTATTCCCACCCAAGCTTACAATGACAATGGGAAGAAAACTCCACGTGGACACAACCAGGAATAAACACAGGTTTGTAGCAGCAAGCAATAAAAATTGACTATTTAACAATAATGCAGCCATAGTTGGGGATCGCGCTCCGTCCTGTTATCCACATATAAAAGTACAAATCGAAATTCCCGACGGAATCTTACATATAACTGTCCCCGAAAAATCAGTTATTAACAATAGAGAACAATTTTTCATACCCCGCCACAAGCTTCAATAGTACACAAGATCTCTTATAGACATTCAACCCCGTCCATGGTTCCCCGTTTCTTGAAGTTCCAACGCCGCAATTCCTTGGCCCTGTCCTATTTCTGAGAATTACCACTTAATCCTTCTGCGAGGTTGGCTGCCAGGATCAACAACAGGAGGCGCTGGTTCCACGGGTGGGGCAGGCGGCACATTGATCGTCGACGGTTCCCCGGGCGTCCTTTGTGAAATGTCTTCTTCCTTAATTCCAGGTTCATCCAGAGGAGACTTCTTCTGAGGCCCCACTTGCGCGCAACTCAAGAAACACCCACAAACAACCATAATGAATCCAAGCCGCAACAGCTTGAAGTGCATAGAAAGCCCCCTCGGCCAGTGGATTATTCACCAAGGGCAGGGATCCGCCAATGATGCGCGAACTGCCACCGCCCCTTCCAGGGTGTATCATACCTCTGATTTCAGAAAGATTTCAAGGCACGACCCCAACATCAGAGGAAAATGTTTGAGTGACGTACGCTATTCTTTTTGCGCATGGCACAACGCCCACGCCGATATATCGATGCATGGGCTCGAGAATATTTCTCTTATGCGAAGCGCTCTTCATCCAGCCTGTCACGACTTCTCGAGCCCAGGCTTCCCGGTTAGATTCCACAGTGCGAAGCGCGATGTTTTCGGCCCCTGATCTCACACTTATTAATTTCAGCCTTTGAATCAGCTTCCTCCATCCATCAGGGAAGGCATCATCTTCATGAGCGAGAACTTGCGAGTCGCACATGTGCTTACTCTGTTTTTTCGAGATATAAATCAACGCGTCGCTGCCTTTCAAAGCCTTTAGGCCATTACGAACGCGCTCTTCGTTAGTAAAACGTAGTACGCTTGCCTCCATTTGAGCTATTTCTGCTGGAGTCAGATAATTCTTCGATTCCTTTTTTTGCTCGGGCTTTCTCTCTGCTGAATTTGAATCTCTCGTCGAAACAATAGTCAGGAGCATTGCGACGGCCAGCATAAGCCAGGGGAGGGATGCACGACCAAAGAGCCTCCCGCAAATCACTCGAATGCCGTGGTATAGATTAAGAAACATGCGACACCTCTAAACAGCCTATTATCGTGAAATTACCCATTAAGAATTGTTTTCCTCCAGCTGATACTGAAAGACGTTCACCGCGCGCAACTGAGGTAACGATCAAACATTCCATTGCTAATGAACCCCTTTCGAGTTTATACTTCGCCGTCGACTTTACAGCGGAATCTGAATTTAGAAAGGCTGCTCACGGCCTCTTGAGTAATCAAGCTCACGCACCATTTCAGCAAATCAAATCCGGAAACGAACATTCCGAAAATACGCAGTCTTTATCTCGGAATCTGCGCCGTGCTGCAACAGCTTTTTTCTCGGAGGTCCCCAGAGAGGCGACGTGTTTGCATGGAATGCATCCACTGCAAAGCATAGCCGGTGCCAAAAAGCACCTGATTCTATTCTTCGTGATAATTTGCTTGTTTGGTTCGTTCACTTCTGAGTCTTTTTGCCAAAACAGGGAGTCTGCAAGGATCTCCATCCTAATTGGCACCGGTATGCCTGGCGGGACTTATTATCACGTTGGGTTGGGAATGGCATCGCTCTGGACCACCAAGCTTAGAGACGCGGGTATAAGAGTTTCAGCAGCGATGTCCGAAGGTTCCATGGAAAATATCGAAGCAATTCGAATAGCTGATGCTGATCTAATCCTCGTGGAGGATTTGTTCTGTTCTATGGCAGTAACAGGGTCCGGTGTTTTCAAAGGACAGCCTGTGCCTGAATTGAGAAGCATAACAGCGTTGTGGCCGGATGTCCTTCACCTCCTGGTACGATCGGACAAAATGCGGACCGGCACCCTTCACGACCTGGATGGCTTGTCCCTTGCCACAGGCTTGCCAGACAGCGGGAACAGATTCATCACTGAATTGCTTCTCAGGTCGTTAAAGGCGGGCAGGCCGAAGCCTCGCTTGCGGCCTATGAGTAATCTGGCCGCGGCCGAAGCCCTGAGAAAGGGCCTCGCAGATGGCATAGATTTCACCGGCGGCGTGCCGATTCCCCTTGTGGCTCAGCTGCTTAACGAGGGAAAGCCGCCACTGGGTTTTCTTGAAATTTCCGAAGCTCAAATGGATTCCGTCAGGGAGGAAGGCTGGAAAAACGTTTTTCGTTTCACCATTCCGGGGGGCTCGTATTTAGGGCAGGAAAAGCCTGTGAATACCCTGGCGCATATCAACATCCTTGCCGTAACCGCCTCACTAAATCCGGAGGTCGTGTACGCACTTACGAAGACATTTTATGAGAATCTTGACTATCTGGTGCGGGTCCACCCCGCGTGCAAAAGCATATCATTGGAAAAGGCACTGGATGGCTTGAACGTTCCCCTCCACAAAGGAGCTCTTCGTTATTACAGAGAACGGAAGGTGAAAATACCTGATCACTTGATCCACTGAAAGGTAGCCTATATAGTTTCCCAAATATCCCCTCGATACAGGTCGCTCTGTTCGGGCCGCGGCAGGAAGCAGCAAATAAGACACAGAATCAGGAGGTTTTTATGAAGGAAGTGGTTATTATAGACGCGGTGCGTACGCCGGTGGGGTCTTTTGGAGGAGGCCTAGCCACAGTTCCCGCGGTAGAGTTGGGCAGTATAGTAGTAAAAGAACTGATCAAAAGGACCGGCATCGATCCTTCTCAGGTGGAGGAATTAATCTTCGGATGCGTGCTTCAAGCAGGCCAAGGGCAGAATGTAGCGCGACAGGTGTTGATCAGATCGGGTATTCCTCAGGACATCCCCGCGTTAACCATAAATAAGGTTTGCGCTTCCGGGCTCAGGGCTGTTTCACTTGCCGCTCAGGTTATCAAGGCTGGCGATGCGGACGTTGTGATAGCAGGTGGCACGGAGAATATGTCCGCTGCTCCTTACGCACTTACAAAAGCCCGTTGGGGAGCACGCATGAACGATGATGCGATGGTGGACCTGATGATCCACGATGGTCTTTGGGAAATCTTCAATAACTATCACATGGGAATCACGGCCGAGAATGTGGCCGAGAAATACAATGTTACCCGTGAGCAGCAAGACCAGTTCAGTGTCTTGAGTCAGCAGCGAGCTGAAAAGGCCATCAAGGAAGGTCGTTTCAAGGATGAGATCGTGCCAGTAGTCATTCCTCAGCGCAAGGGCGATCCGAAAGTATTCGACACAGACGAGCATCCGCGGCTCGGGACTACCATAGAAACTGTTTCCAAGTTGAAGCCCGCTTTCAAGAAGGATGGAACAGTTACAGCCGGCAATGCGTCCGGTATAAATGATGGAGCAGCAGCGATACTGGTCATGTCTGCTGAAAAGGCAAAAGAGCTCGGCCTGAAACCCATGGTGAAAGTGGTGTCGTACGCTTCCGCAGGTGTGGACCCCAAGATCATGGGAATCGGTCCCGTGCCTGCCACAAGGAAAGCCCTTCAGAAGGCAGGACTCACACTCAAGGACATTGATCTGATCGAGGCCAACGAAGCTTTCGCAGCGCAGACCCTTGCCGTGGCAGCTGATCTTGGCTTTGATTCTGAGAACGTCAACGTCAATGTGAACGGCGGAGCAGTGGCGCTGGGGCACCCAATCGGAGCTTCGGGAGCACGCATCTTCACTACATTGATTCATGAAATGAAGAAGCGGGAAGATGTCAAACGAGGTTTGGCAACCCTCTGCGTTGGAGGAGGAATGGGCGCTGCGTTGATAGTGGAAAAAGTCTAATACGATCATCTTCACCGACGATTTCCGCGTCATCTTTTCAGCTACTCGGGGTAACCCTGTCATTGCGAGAAGCAGGCAAACTAAGCAATCTCATGGGGAAAATGAGATTGCTTAGCTGCGCTCGCTATGACATTTCTCCGAGGCACGTACCTTCGCCCACTTGCAAAAATTGCAACCTCCGGAGTTCTCTCTTGCCGTCGGTACTGGGGACGTAAGGGTAATCTCTTGCCTGTCGAATGGAAGGTAAGCTACACTAAACCAATTCGCCAAAAAATAGATAAGACCGAATTGGCCGGGCAGCGCGGCAAGCCCCGCCATCAGTTATAGCAGCTGCCAAAAATAATGTCCGTTTCCTCGTCATTCCTGCGAAGGCAGGAATCCAGAATCTGGACCCCGGATCAAAGCTTGCCCCGGACACTGATCCGGGGTCCAGGGTGACGGATCGCCTTTCCCGTATCGGACAAGAATTTCGGCAATTTGTATAGTGACGACAGGCCTCCATGCCGGCCAAAATTGGGCTTACAAAAGCGAAGTGGTATAATCTGATTGCTCTTTGTGGATATGTTGCATGCTACTTGTGGACCTTCCAGTAATCGAATACGATCTGGCCCATAATATTCAAAAAGATATCGTTCAGAAAAAGATTTCTGTCGGTTGTCCTGACGTCCTGCTCGTGCTCGAGCATCCTCCGACGGTTACCCTCGGGGTTCGGGGGAAAAGCTCGGACCTCTTGGTGTCGGAAGAATGCCTTAGACAGCGTGGAATAGACCTCTTTTCAGTCGATCGGGGAGGTGAAGCGACGTTTCACGGACCAGGCCAGATTGTCTGCTATCCAGTTGTGAACTTGAGATCATTGAGTATCTCCGTGAGAGAATACGTGCGCAGGCTCGAGGAGACAACTGTAATGGCCTTGAATGAGTTCGAGGTCTCCGGATTCAGACAAAAGGATAAGATCGGCGTCTGGACAAGTTCAAACAACAAGATAGCGTCAATAGGGATCAGAATCAGCAGGCGTATCGCATTTCATGGCTTCAGCGTAAATGTTAACCTTCAGACAAACCCGTCGGAATTCATGGTATCTTGCGGAATGCCCGACGTGAGAATGATCAGCCTCAATGAGCTGGTGGAGGGACCAGTCTCAATGGAAGCCGCAAGGACTGCCCTTGTGAAATCCTTTGCTAAGGTATTTCGAGTAAACCTGGAGCCATGTTCGCTGGAACAGCTTCTCACGATAGGCCAGTAGATAGTTCAAATGGCGATTCCCCTCAGTTACAGTATCCGGAACCTCTGGACGCGGAAATTGACAACCATGCTTACAGCTGGAGGCATGGCTCTTGTGACTTTCGTGTTCGCTGCGGTTTTGATGCTTGCAGAGGGTTTGGAACAGACTCTGGTGGAGACCGGTTCTCCGGAAAACGCTATCACCCTGAGGGCAGGCGCCGAAACAGAAGTTTCGAGTCAAATCGACCGAAAATCCGCTGCATTGATAGAGGTTCAGCCCGAAGTATCCATAAATGATCTCGGGGAGTCTATAGCGTCCAAGGAATCGCTCGTGCTTGTCACTCTTCCCAAGAGAGAAACGAATAAACCGACCAATGTGGTGATCCGCGGGGTAGGGCAGCATTCGATGGAACTCAGGCCCCAGGTGAAGATGATCGCAGGCCGCACATTTCGGCCAGGTTCAAGGGAGATCATTGCCGGCAAAAGCATGGCTGATACAATAAAGAACGGATATTTAGGTTGTACTTTGCGTTTTGCCATGTCCGACTGGGTAGTCGTAGGGATCTTTGATGCAGGCAAGACAGCTTTCAACTCTGAGGTTTGGGCGGACGCAGACCAATTGATGCAGGCATTTCGGAGGGATACTTATTCCTGTTTGATTGCACGTGTGCCGGGCGGAAAGGCCTTCGAGGATTTCAAGCACCGACTTGAACATGACCCCAGACTTACGGTTCAGGTCAAACGGGAAATCGACTTCTATAAAGAACAGTCTGAGATTATGTCCAAGTTCATTCGAATCCTGGGGATTGCCATAACCACTTTCTTCAGCATAGGTGCAATTCTCGGTGCAATGGTGACAATGTATTCGGCTGTTGCCAATCGGGTCAGAGAAATCGGTACATTGAGGGCTCTGGGATTCAGTAGGGTCAGTATTCTCGGCGCTTTTTTAGGGGAGTCACTTCTGCTCGGTTTGCTGGGAGGGCTCGCGGGGATAGGCTGTAGTTCAATGCTTCAGCTCCTGACAATATCCACGATGAATTGGACAACTTTTTCGGAGCTGGCTTTCGGCTTCAGGCTTACTCCATCGATTGCCGGTTACACCATGGGGTTTGCGTTGACGATGGGTTTACTTGGTGGCATGCTTCCCGCGTGGAGAGCCTCCCGCCTTAAGATTGTGGATGCGCTTCGGGAGAGTTGATACCTTGAGGAGGGAACCCCGAGACCTTTCTATCTACTCGGCAAAACGGAGGATTTCCACCTCTACGTTCTTCTTCACTGCTTCCTCTGCCATTGTTAGAATTTGGTCTGTAACCTGTTCGTCAAGATAGTATTCTCCGCAATTATCGCAGATTTCAGCAGGAACTCCCTTGACAATAATCGTGGTTTCCCCTCAGCGTTACAGTAACCTTGCCGGGTTTAGCTTCGCCTTGTTTGCAGATGAAACATTTCATAGGGGTCTCCTGGTCTTTAACTGCAACAATACTCAATCTAAAAGATTTTATGGCCGTCACATCTTCTTCCTGTTTTCCAACGCCCTTGAAAGCGTCAAAGGATCGGAATACTCCAAAGACCCTCCTATTGGGATTCCGTATGCAATCCTAGACACAATCACGCCGCTTCCTTTGAGCCGCTCCCCAATGTACGCGGCCGTGGACTCACCTTCAACAGTAGGATTAAGAGCCAATATCACTTCCTGGATGTTTTCATTCCCAACGCGCTCAAGGAGTTCCGATAGGCGAATGTCTGAAGGCCCTATCGCATCCAGAGGAGAAAGAACTCCATGGAGCACATGGTAAATCCCCTGGAAATGACCGGCCTTTTCAATGGCCATCAAGTCCATGGGAGTCTCGACGACGCACACGCGGCTTGCGTCCCGCTTTGCATTCGAGCAAATCTCGCAGGGGTCTACGTCCGTCAGGTGAAAGCACCGGGAACAAAGCTGCAACTTTTGTTTTACGTCTCTTACGGCTCGGACGAGTTCCTCAATTTCTGCCTCATTCGCGTTCATGACATAAAACGCGTACCTGGTGGCAGTCTTCTCGCCAACTCCCGGCAGCCGCTTCAACGCGTTTACCAAATCTTCTAAAGGGCCGACCAATACTCACCCCTATTTTCGGTCTGCGACCTAAGTAAGGCCTGGAATCTTCAAGCCCCCGGTGAGCTTTGCCATTTCTTGAGCCATGAGGTCTCTACTTTTTCGCAGGGCGTCATTTGTGGCGGCAACTATAAGATCTTGAAGAAACTCAGCATCATTGGCATCCAGCAGCTCTTTCTCAATTTTCACCGATAGTATTTCTTGAGCACCGTTTGCTTCTACAGTAACCATATCTCCGCCCGCGCTGCCCACCACGATTTTCCCCGCGAGCTCTTCCTGTATTTGGGACATTTTTGTCTGCAAGCCTTGAGCTTGCTGAATCAAATCTTTCATGCCGAACACGTTATTAGCCTCCATTTTTCGGCTCCGGGTCAGGAACCCCTTCACTCCTGAATTCCCGGTGAGAAATTACGAACAGCATCTCGTCAACCCTCTTCTGTGAGGGTGATTATACCCCCGAATCTGTTCCGGCTCTTTTCCCGCTTGCAGCCCGAAGATGTGAATACTAGAGGCCCGAGCGGGGCGAAAATATTATCGTTGGTCTTGATTCTCCGCGCTTTTCGATACACACTACAGGATCATCTGCAGCACGTAAACTAGCATGAAACGACCTGAAATTCTTCTTGTAAATCCTTGGATCCACGATTTCGCCGCGTACGACCTGTGGGCGAGGCCTATGGGTCTGCTCGTATTGGCATCCAGATTGAAAAAGCTTGGCTGGGAGCCTCGTTTGCTCGATTGTGTAGATCCGGATCATCCGGAAATGCCGTCACTAAGGGTTCGATCGCATGCTCATGGCCACTTTCACAGGACTCCTATTCCTTGTCCGGAATGTCTCGGAGGAATCCCGAGGACATACTGTCGCTATGGCGTAAATCCGGAAATAATGCGAAAAGATCTGAAAGCGCTTCCGAGGCCGGCACTGATTCTTGTGACGAGTCTCATGACCTACTGGTATCCTGGAATCAGGGAGACTATAGAAATTTTGAGGGAAGCCTATCCTCACGTCCCAATCTTGCTGGGCGGAATCTATGCTTCGCTCCTCACCGATCACTCGGCCATGACTGTTGGAGCGGATGAAGTGCTTCCAGGGCCAGGAGAAGAGATCCTGGCAGATGCTCTGTTTCGTTGGACCGGCGTAGCGACTACGGCAGAAGAGACTTCCGCTACGCTGGAATTTCTGCCTGCACTAGATCTGATGCGCCGGGTACGTTTTTTGCCCGTGATCACTTCCAGAGGATGCCCATTCAAATGCGCTTATTGCGCCTCACGGAAATTGGCGCCCAATTTTGTTCAGCGCCATCCTCGCGATGTGGTTCGGGAAATTGAGGCTGCTGTTTTGAAATACGGCGTCACAGACATAGCGCTTTATGACGACGCGTTCCTGGTGCACGCACAATCGCACGCGATACCCATCCTTGAAACCATCGCCGAGCGGTTGCCAGGATTACGGATCCATGCGCCGAATGGCTTGCACGCGTCAGCCATGGATCGCTCGGTCGCTATTGCCATGAATAAAGCTGGTTTTAAGACGATTCGCATAGGGCTTGAATCTTCATCGGACGAGTTTCACTCACGAACGGGGGGAAAAACAGATTTCAAGGATTTCTTTTCCGCTGTCAGGAACCTCAAAGACGCTGGATTTTCCCCCAAGCAAATTGGAGCGTATCTTCTCGTCGGCTTGCCCGGCCAGTCCGCGGAAAGTATCGAAACCGACGTGGACACTGTGCTTGCTGCTGGAGCACACCCGAAATTAGCTGAATTTTCCCCCATTCCGGGGACCGCTATGTGGCAGGAGGCAATTGCTCACAGTAGGTATCCTATTGACAAAGAGCCGCTATTCCAAAATTGCACCCTGCTCTCTGCAGCCGATCCTGAAGTGAATTGGCAATTCCTTGGCGAGTTGCGAAAACGCATCACTCAGCATTTTCAGATGAATGAAAATTGACGCCTGCCTTTATAGCTCGTTTTCGCGCAAAGGAGACTACACCCACGACGTCGCTGCGAGCGATGCGAAGGAATTCGTTGGGTTGCTCTTGTGCACGAGAGAGATTGTTTATAGCTTTCGCTCCTCACAATGGCAGCCTTCGCCTGTCGCGAACGGTTGCTTTTGGTAGCCAATTGCGATGCTGCAATCATTTGACATACAACGCTGTTACTGCTAATTATAGAAGACACTCCATCGCTTCAAAAAAATCTCTCGGAAGGTGAAACTCCTATGGCCCAACCGAAGGACGTGGTAGGCGCCGCGCTCGTCGTCGGAGGCGGAATTGCTGGCGTACAAGCCTCATTAGATCTCGCGGAATCGGGTTACAAGGTATATTTGGTTGAGAATCAGACGGGAATAGGCGGCCGAATGGCCCAACTAGATAAAACTTTCCCCACTAACGATTGCTCCACTTGTATCTTTTCTCCGAAGTTGGTTACCGTCGGGCAGAATCCCAATATCGAACTCCTGTCCTACAGCGAGCTGGCAGACGTCCAGGGGCAAGAAGGCAACTTCCAGGTTACAATCCGCCAGAAATCCAGGTACATCAGAAAAGACCGATGCAAGGCGTGTGGCGATTGCGCGTCCGTGTGTCCGGTTCACCTGCCCAATAAGTTTGACGAGGATCTCAGCAAGAGATCCGCGACTTATAGGCTTTTCCCTCAGACGATTCCGCAGACCTTTGTCATAGACAAGGCCGACCGCGCCCCCTGCGTGATGACCTGTCCTGCGCATATCAATGTCCAGGGTTATGTCCAGCTGATCACTCAGGGAAAATATAAACAGGCTGTTGAACTTATTTATAAACAACTTCCACTTCCGGGAGTCTTGGGCCGCGTTTGTCCTCATCCATGCGAAACAGTGTGCCGAAGGGCCGAGAAGGACCAGCCGGTTTCCATCTGCAAATTGAAAAGATTTGCAGCAGATCAGATTGACTACTCGACTCTGGCGCTTCCTGAAATCACTCCCCGGGAAGAGAAGGTCGCCATAGTAGGTTCAGGACCAGCCGGTCTTTCAGCCGCTTATTATTTGGCTCTGGAAGGATTCAAGGTCACGATATTTGAGGCCGGCCCCGTTCTTGGCGGCTGGCTCAGAGTGGGAATACCTGAATACAGGCTCCCCAGAGATATTCTAGAAAAAGAAATTCAGCATATCCTGAGCCTCGGGGTGGAAGCCAAGACAAATACCGCTCTGGGCAAAGACATTTCCATTAAGGATCTCAAAGATCAGGGTTTCAAGTCGATATATCTTGCTGTTGGATGTCAGAAGGGCGCCAGCCTTGCCATTCCTGGCGAAAATTCCGAGGGCGTAATTCAGGGGGTTGATTTCCTGAGAGACGCCGCTCTAGGCAAGCCGGCCAACGGGGTCAAGAAAGCCGCGGTAATCGGTGGTGGAAACGTTGCCATAGACGCTGCCAGAACACTGACTCGACTCGGCGCTGACGTCTACATACTGTACCGCCGATCCAAGAAGGAAATGCCTGCATTCATGGCAGAAGTGGATGCGGCCATAGAAGAAGGCGTAAAGATTCAGTACCTGACTGCTCCAGTGGAAGTGGTGTCCAACAATGGCAAGGTCAGCGGATTGAAATGCATCAAAATGGAACTCGGGCCACCGGACGATTCCGGCCGCAGGCGTCCTGTACCGATCCAAGGGTCGGAATTCGTAGTTGATGTTGATACGATTATTCCTGCTATCGGCCAGATAATAGATCCTTCGCTGTGGGACGGAAACCAAGACCTGGAGCGTACTCGCAGAAATACCATCGCAGTTGATCCGATCTCGTACGCGACTTCCATACCGGGCGTCTATTCTGGTGGTGATGCGGGCACCGGCCCGGCGACCGTGGTGGAAGCAGTGGCTGCAGGCAAGCAGGCGGCGGAATCCATAGCTCGGCAGATCAAAGGCGAGGACCTGTATGAAGGCAGGCCGTGGACAGGCGTGGACAATCCAGAGTATCCGCCCATTCCCAATATTCGGCCGCAAGCCAGAGCCAAGAGTCCCGAGCTGTCCGTTACCGAGCGTAAAGGATTCGCTGAGGTCGAACTTGCCTTCGCAGAAAATGAAGCAGTCGCAGAGGCCAACAGATGCCTCAACTGCGGAGTCTGCTCGGAGTGTATGGAGTGCGTAAAAGCGTGCCCGGCCGAGGCCGTGGACCATACGATTGAAGACCAACTCCTCAACGTTAACGTGGGAACTATCATCCTCTCCACCGGGTACGAGATGATCAACCCGGACAAAGTTCGGGGTGAGTTCTCCTACGGGACCGCTCCCAACGTGCTGACGAATATGGAATTCGAGCGCATGCTGTCGGCTTCCGGTCCGAACGCTGGTGAGGTGAAAAGGCCCTCTGACGGAAAACATCCCAAGAAGGTGGCCTGGATTCAGTGCGTCGGGTCCAGAGACGCTCAGAAGGGAATGCCCCACTGCAGCTCCATTTGCTGTATGGCTTCCATCAAAGAAGCGGTGATCGCCAAGGAGCACGATTCCAATATTGAGCCCACGATCTTTTACATGGATATCCGAGCTTACGGAAAGGACTTCGACGCATACTACGAAAGGGCAAAAAACGAAGGCGGAGTCCGTTTTATCCATTCCATGGTAAGCAGGGTTGTCGAAGATCCGATCTCGCACAATCTCGGTATCACTTATCTGGACGAGAGCCAGAAGCTCAACAGCGAAACATTTGACATGGTGGTTCTGGCAGTGGGCCTCAAGACCTCGGAAGAATCCAGAGCCATGGCCAAAAAACTTGGCGTCGAGCTCAACGAGTCCCAATTTTGCTCTACATCGTCCTTTGACCCTGTGAGCAGCACAAGGCCCGGCGTTTTCGTTGCTGGTATGCTCCAGGGGCCGAAAGACATTCCACAAACGGTCATGGAGGCATCCGCGGCTGCAGGGGCTTCTTCCAAGCTCTTGGCAACGGCCCGCAACACCATGACCACGAAGATCCAATTTCCGCCACAACGAGACGTTTCCGAGGAAGAACCGAGAATCGGAGTGTTTATCTGCCGCTGCGGAATAAACATCGCCAATACGGTGGATGTGCCAAGGGTTGTGGAACACGTAAAGACGTTACCCAACGTGGTGGTCGCCGAGGAGCGACTGTTCACGTGCTCTCAAGATACCCAGGAGGCGTTTCTCAAGATAATTGAAGAGAACCGCCTCAATCGTTTGGTTGTGGCAGCATGCAGCCCGCGAACTCATGAACCCATGTTCCAGCTGACTATGGAAAAGTCTGCGCTGAACCCCTATCTGTTCACCATGACGAACATTCGGGACCAGTGTTCCTGGGTCCATGCATCGCGGAAGGAAGATGCCACACTGAAGGCTATGGATCTTTCCAGAATGGCCGTTGCCAGAGCCCAGCTTCTTGCTCCTCTGGAGAAGGGCAAAATGGAAGTCTGCCACAACACGCTGGTCATCGGCGGCGGTGTTGCGGGAATGACTTCCGCCTTAAACTTAGGCGATCAGGGATTCGATGTTTATCTTGTGGAAAAATCCGATAAGCTGGGCGGAAACGCCCTCTCTATAGAGAAGACCATCCATGGCGAGGCGGTTAAGCCGTTCCTCACGGATCTGGTTTCAAAGGTGGAAGCACATCCGAAGGTTCAGGTCTTTAACGGCGCCGCTTTCACGGATCTTACCGGTCACGTGGGACATTTCAAGGGCAAGGTGGTTTCCAACGGCAGCTCACAGGACATAGAATTCGGAGCCGCTGTAATCGCGACCGGCGCGGTGGAATCTAAGCCCAAAGAGTACCTGTACGGCGAACATCCGGCTGTAGTTACTCAGCATACGCTGGAAGAGCGCATAATAGCCGGTGATCCCACGCTGAAGAATATTAACAGCGCGGTGTTCATTCAGTGCGTCGGGTCCCGCTGTGACGAGCGGCCCTGGTGCTCGAAAATATGCTGTGCGGGCTCTGTGCGCCTGTCCGAAAGACTCAAAGAGATTAATCCGAACGCAAAAACGTACATCCTCTATAGGGACCTGCGAACGTATGGACTTCTGGAAAAATACTATGCGGATGCTCGTAAAAGCGGCACGATTTTCGTGAGGTTCGATCCGGAAACCAAGCCATTAGTGGAAGCAGCAGGAGACAAGGTGAAAATAGTCGTCCGGGATCCTGTGCTGGACGAAAACATAACAATATCCGCGGATCTGTTGACATTGGCCGCGGCCGTGGATCCTGGTGAAAGCACTAAGCAGCTCGGTCAATTGTTCAAGGTGACCATCAACTCCAATGGTTACTTTGTTGAAGCACATATGAAGCTGCGGCCTGTGGACTTCACCACTGAGGGCGTGTTCCTAGCCGGTCTTGCTCATTACCCGAAACCAATAGACGAGTCTATTGCCCAGGCCACAGCTGCTGCGCAAAGGGCGGCCATAATCCTGAGCAAAGATGAAATGACGTTCCCTGGAGTCATCTCGAAGGTTGACGGTTCAAAATGCGCTGTTTGCCTGACGTGCGTGAGACTCTGCCCGTATGGGGCTCCGCGTATCACTGAGGAGCACGTCGCTGAAATCGTTCCTGCATTGTGTCAGGGGTGCGGCATCTGTTCCTCTGTTTGTCCGGCAAAAGCCATCGAGCTTCAGCACTTCAGGGATGATCAGGTGTTCCAGGAAATTGATGCTCTTCTGGAAAGCGCTTCCTAGCATTGACAGTAAAGAATGTGAACGATACTCGGGCCGCCGGTGGCTCACCGGCCGCCCGCCAAAAATAACGAGGATATTGCTCCCCGATGTGAGCCTGCAAACAGGAGATAAAAATGCAGCAAGCCGGCTTCAATCAATCTTCCGGTCGGGTATCTGGGCCCGCTGCGGATCTGACTTCGGTAATAAATCAATGTTATCAGTGTGGCAAGTGTTCAGCCGGGTGCCCGATGGCCTCGGAGATGGACCTTCTTCCCCATCAGCTCGTCAGGCATGCGGTTTTGGGTAACTCGGAACGCATACTGGATTCCAAGAGCCTGTGGCTTTGCTTGACTTGCCATACGTGCGGAGCTCGATGCCCCAACGGGATCGATGTTCCTGCGCTTCTTGACCCCATAAGGCATCAGGTGGTGCAGAACAAGATAAGCACCAGGGAATCGCAAGTACCTGCCTTCCATTCCATCTTCATGAAGAATATTCGCATGTTCGGCCGAGTCCACGAGCTTTCGCTTATCGGCATGTACAAGATGAAAACCAAGACCTACTTCAGTGATATGGAACTCGGCATGCAGATGTTCAAAAAAGGCAGGATTCACGTTATTCCGCACAGGTCGAGCCATTTGAGCGAAGTGAAGGAAGTATTCAAGCAGTCTTCCTTCAAATAATACGTTGCGGCCGGATCGTTCATACGATTCCGGCAGGATCGGACCTCGGATTTGCGTTGAGCATTACCCGAGGCAAATATTTCCAGAGGATCTACAATGGAATTCAGTTATTATCCCGGATGCACACTCACAGGTTCTGCCCAGGAACTGGACGAATCTTTCAGAAGTTCAGCGGAGCGTTTAGGCGTAACGCTTCATGAGATTCCGGATTGGACATGCTGCGGAGCTTCATCTGCGCATATGGTGGACCATTACCTTGAGGCCGCGCTTCCTGCTCGTGACTTGCTGACTGCCGAGAGGCTCGGCAACGACGTGGTGGCGCCGTGCGCGGGCTGTCACGTTCGGATGAAGGCTGCTTCCAAGCGCATAATGGAAGAAAAAGCACTCCGGGACAGGTTTCCGTTCAAAGGACAAATCAAGATTTTAGCCGGAATGGATCTTTTTAATATTGACGAGGTGCTCTCCAAGCTGAAGCAAACAGTAACCAAGCCGCTGGAAGGCCTGAGAGTAGTTCCATATTACGGCTGTTTGGCTGTCCGACCAGTGGATGTTGTAGAGCCAGAAGATCCTGAGAACCCCATGCAGATGGATCACGTGCTGGAAGCTATGGGTGCTGAGGTTCTCAACTGGCCGTACAAGACTGATTGCTGTGGCGGCTCACTTGCCCTGACCCGTACGGACCTCGTGCTGAAGCTTTCCCGCAAGCTCCTCGATATGGCACAGCTCGTGGAAGCGGACGTGATGGTGACCATGTGCCCTATGTGCCAGGCAAACCTTGATACGAGACAGGCTGACATCTCCAAGGAGACCGGTCATGTGTATCAAGTACCGATCATGTACCTGACCGAACTGATCGGCGTGGCCTTTCAACACCCCAAAGTTAAACATTGGTTTGGAAAGCATATGGTTTCCCCTGAGGCTGTCTTGGCCCGAAAAGGTCTGATTTAGTCTCGGCAAGAAAATTACTTTTGACACAAAGATTCCCTGTGGTCGCAGGGAATCTTTTTAGTTCTGGCTAGATGTCATTGTAATCTGCAGTCACTTGTTAATGAATAATTTTAATGAACCTGGTTTCTTGTTATTATGTTTTTGTATCGATTTAAAGAGCTTGACGATTGCAGGGGTCATGTGATTAAATATGCCCTGCTGGAATTTAATGTTTTATGCATTTGAAGGGCTGCATGTTCAGTACCGGCACACGTACTAATATAAGGGCGATTCTGGCGTCCGCGATGCTCATTGCGGTGCTTTGCGTCGCGATGGAATCCCCCGTGTCAGCGCAGAATTGGGGCAGCAGCTTCTTTGGTTTTGGCACTTTTGAAAGCATCTTCGGCCCCATTATCCCCCCCGGCGGTCTGGGCAGCAGCTTTCGTAGCGAGATTTCTGCGGGTTTTGCGACCACCATCTTCGATAAGGCCCTGTTCAGCGGCCCCAATGCCAAGTTCGATCTTGTTTCTAAGGACAATCGCGAAGAACTTGACGAACATCCCATGCGATATGATGTGCGGGCGAATGTTCGATTCTGGCGATTCGGATTCCGAAGCGCGTATACCAACTTTGAATCCAGAGGAATCGACAGGTTTGATTTCAGCGGTTTGATCCTTGGCGGTGATTTCGATGTGGTTCAATTTCCCTGGCTCGCGCTCGGTGGTTGTGCGGATTTTTACTTCATAGATCCAGCTTTTACCGGAACATTTTTGCTGCCGACTTCTACACGAGTGGATGTTAAAGGCGATAGGCCGATAACCGTCGGTGGTTACTTGCGATATGTTCCGCCCGAAATCCTCGGATTTCCGGTCCATTTTGAGGCATATCTTAAATTTCCCTACAAAAAAAATTCTAGCCTGACTTCCTTGAGCGCGTCTCTAGTATTCAGACCTCAGGTTTACCGGTTTGACGCGTTTGCCAAAATAAGCTTCGAGAAAAATTATTTGAAATTTGAGAACCTTGCCCAAGTCCAGCAGACTCCCCCCCTTCAAGAGTGGGAAATGAATATGCAATGGAAGGTATTCAGCATAGACTTCGGCGTCTATTTTTAGTCGTTTTTCAGTCCTTACTGTCTCCAGACCGGGCCTAGCCATGTAGTCTAGCCCCATTAGACAATAACATAATGATGTCAGCCGAACTTGGTTTCCAATTTCGCTACTGAGCTGATTCACCACCCGGTGGGGATGGCGCGCTATCAACGTCGGCGCAGATACTCAGCGCTTTTCGATGCTATTAGATTGACATAAGCTCCCTCAATGAGCTGGCTGCATGAGACTCCAAGCTTAGTTAGCAAGGACCTGGCAATCTCAATCCCTTTCTCTGACGGTTCTCCTTCGGCGAGTACCACTTCAAGCTCAAGAAAGTTGCCTAATCCTTCTACTTTGTCCAAGTGAATCCGGGTTCTTCCCACGAGGAACAAGGTTCGATGTTTTCGGACACGGCCCACACGACCCTAACCTAGCGAAAGTGCTTGTCTCAGGGCATCCGGAATTGAAGTTGGCGAGATCAAATAGAAAGACTCTTTCGGACCTGGCTTGTCGGGGCGGTGGTAAAAGATGAGTTCCCCTTCCCCGTGCGGGAAGACGCGAAGCGGTAGGGCAATTGAAATCGTCGTCCAGGCTCTCCCCTTCCCCGTGCGGGAAGACGCGAAGTTTCATTCTCTCGTTTGGGCAGCGAAAAAACGTGTCGTCCTGAATGATTTCAGTCGGGCTGCTATCAGCAGGCGCAGCAGCTATTCGAATCAAGGCATCATAGTCGTCAATTTGCTCTTTGATTTCGATATTTCTGGCCATGGAATGCAATGCTTTGCGACTGGACAGATTTCAGAATGATATGATTCCCTCTGCAGTAATGGAGGCTTGGTCAGACCACACGTGGGAGCCGTTCCATGAAAAATCTAGCGCAAAAAGACTGTTCGTAATCCTATGCGATCCGTCAGTCAAAATGCGCTTGAAGTCAGCGTATACTTTGGCACGTAAGAAATCTCGGGCAAGAAATTCGAAACCAGCGGCAAGATGCCAGCAGTGGCCCCTGGTGGTGTCCGCAGTCACATGGTTGCCGGACCTCAAAAGGTGTAGATCCTCATTCTTTGCGCGAACCAATGCATAATCGAATTTGAATTCTAGTCTTGCTTTAGGAAGAAATTCAGAAACCACAGGCAACTCAAAATTTGTGATCCACGCCGCACCAAAATACAGGTGCTCGAAAGACTGTTTGAAATCTATGCCATCGCCGGATAACGCGAACGCGTCACCGTCAAGAGAAGTCTGAAATCCATCATGCGTGGTAAAAAAGAAATACTGATATCTGTAGCCTATTATAGGTCTCAAGAAAGTATACTTTTCCAGTGGCGTAGTGAGAGAGCAGCCCACATCCATTAGGATCCCTCTGTTAAGCCGGCACTTCGATTCACTGAATATCGTCTTCTGGGATACTTGAATATCGTCATCCCAATCGCTGTCATGCATTTTCAGGCTACTTTCCCTGTTCAAATTAATCCATCCCTCACTATGAAATGTCCATGAAGGAGCTGCATATAGTACCGTTCCCCCTACGAACCACTGATCTAGAGGGAATTCCAGTCTGCTCAAAGGCTGCTGGTTCGGCGGGAATGGATTGGGAAACTGGTAGGAGGTAAAGCTATTTATGAATTTGATTATCCCACCAGATCGTGAGAATCCAGGATTGATGGGATGACCTGACCACTCTTGGCCAGAACATTGTGTTCCCAGAAGACATAAGTACAACAATGCAGAGACAACAACGACTCTTCTTTCCAACATACCCTATTCCTTAATGAAAAATCCGGTTGATCCGGCACAAAAACATGACAAAGCCTGCGCCTAAAGTGAAATAAGCGCAGAATGATATTAATGAAACAAATAGCGATACAAAACGAACGCGAATGTTCCTACGCTTCAATCAGCTTAAATGGAGTGATGAATGATTTTCAAAGTAACATAAGACTGATAACTTGTCAATTTACTTCCCAATCTAGCATAGCAGCATGCTCTACTTCATGTTTTTAGAATAACTGTCCAGTGATGTTAGATTTATCTTTAGGTAATATGAATACAGCCTTTTCCTCTCACCACATTTTCTGCAATCTTCTTCAGCCGGGAGACCAGTCTGCCGCGCTGGCTTTGGCCGGTACGGAAACAACGCACCTCAATCAAGAAAGTGCTTGCTCATAGCCACCGCAACAAGCAACACATCGGGTCCCATCGCCAGGTCTGAGGATCCCTGTGGCAATAATAAGCTGTCCTTACAGCAAGTTACGCCACTTAGCAATCCGCAATCTAACTTGAAGCCCATAGGGCAGCATAATACCGTAACAAACTATAAAAACGGGGCTTTTTGCCCATAATTTCTTGACAGAAGGATTTTTTTGTCTTACAACCCGTATATTCGGGTTAATTCGTTAATTAGGAAGGGCGCGCCTTTGTGAAGAACGGAGGCGGGGTCTTCTGTCTTCGGTTTTAGGAGGATTAGGATATGAAACGAGTTGCGGTTCTCTTTTTGGTCGCTATTGTGTTTGCTCTAGCGCCCGCTGCGGTTAGCGCACAGGGTCTTTTCGGCTCAGGTCTGCCTTCCTTTGGCGGATTCATGGGAGGAGGCTCTTCTACGTGCGGAGAAAAGTGCGGGGGGCCCACTGCAGGCACCACGCTTTACGTCGGTTGGATGGATGATCCTAATGGCGTAAGAGCAAGCTTCTCCCGCGAATCCAATGTGATTCTTTTACCTGTGGAAGCCCGTCAGAACTACCGAATAAGCGGCCTGTGGCTGGGCGTGACCCAGAGCTGTCCTTTGACTGACAATGTAGCCTTCCTCGCTTCTGGCTGGTATTTGTTTCCGACAAACCATCGGTCCAATGAGGAATACAATTTGGCGGGCCAAACGCTTTTAGCGGGACTCGCCACGAGCTGGGGCACCAAGACGCAATGGTGGTTCGTGGATAGCTTACTGGCATTTGGAGGCGGTAATACCCAATTCCTGGCCGGGGTAAGATACGATTACCTGAGCACAAGTTTTAATGACCGTACAGTTCCTAGGCGGCCCAGTTCCCGCTACTGCTGATGCCACCTCCTATGGAATTATTCCATTGTTCGGCGTTCAGTATGCTCAGTCGGGTCTGATCTTCAGGATCGTAGGCGTGCCGACTCTAGCGGGGTCGTTCCGTTACAGAGAGCTCATTCCTGCACTTGGTGGCCAGTCCTTCGAGGGCAGCGGGAATTATAACGGCGGTTACTTTCTTGAGGCTTTTGGCGAATATGGATTTAAGATGGGCGGCAGCGCCGATGTCGGCATATTCGCTCGCTACAATGTTACCCAAGGAAGATCCAAGATGAATTTCGACTTGCTACCCGTTGGATTTACTTCGGATTATCGCCTAAGCCTATATCGGTCGTCATGGACGTTGGGCGGCAAATTCTCCTTGAATTTCACCATCCCGTACATGTAGATCTTGAGAATTCCGGGAGGAGCAATCCTCCCGATATTAAGCTTATAGTCCTTTAGTGTAGTTACTATTATTTAATGACCCTCTTCGGAGGGTTTTTTCTTTGCAGCGTCCGTGGATCAAGGAAACTAGCTCTTTGCCCATGAAATGAGGTCGTTGAGCGAGGGCTGAGGATCTTCTGAGCTAAGCGAGCATTGGTGTGCCGTAGGAGGTGAGCAATGGCCCCTGACGAATATTCAATGTGGCTGGAGCGAGAAATTACGGGGAAGAATCTGGAAGAGCTTACTAAGTCTTATGATCTTCTTATTCAAAAAGTCAAACGCGTCGATCCCCTGACTATCGCCGAAGAGACTGATGCGAAGTATATCGGAGAAGGCGTCCCGCACATATTGATTCCCTTTCTTCATAGTTGGTTCGTGCTAGACCTTCTCCCCTACAGGGTCCGGGCTCAACACAAGAATTTGGACACTCTGCCTATGAAGGTGCTGGTATTGCAGCATTTCTTGACTGCTGCAGAAAATCAGGGGACAGCTGTTCGCGTTATGGGCCAATGGATCGACTGCCGGGCCTTGAGGCACGGAGCGGTGATGGGCGCGCATTTTTCCAAGACCACGGACGAGCTCTTGGCTAGGTTCTTTGCCTTGCCTAAAGAGGAGAGAATCGGCAGGGCCCTAAAATGGGCCGGGGTTCCCACGGATCTCGCTGATGAGGCTTTTTATTTTCGTTTCTTCCCTAGACTCCCAGTCGCATTTGTTCATTGGAATAGTGACGAGGAATTTCCATCATTTAACAAAATACTTTATGATGTTTCTGCAAGCAATTACATGACGACCCACGGGCTCGCGGCACTCACAGAATTTCTCATATTCAGACTTGTAGAAGATTGAAAGCGTATAGGCAACTCATTCATTTGGATAGAGCAATAGTGATTCCGAATGAAGCGAACGAATCCCAATCCCTTAATCTTAGTGGCTAAGATTGCCTTGTTTCTTCGCTTGTAGCAGTGGGAAAACAGATTCGTCGCTTTCTGCAAGAAGTGCACACAACAGTGATCTACCAAAACGAGTCCCAAGTCACTTCTGCCCAGCTGGTTGTTGTTTTTCTTTGAGCTGATTTATCCAGGGGCGAACCATTACGGCGTACGGAGAATCGCCTGCTTTGTCCAGAAAGGCCTCCCACGCCTTCTGGGCTCCATCGTAATCCTTGAGATCGTCCCTAAGCACAATGCCAAGATTGAACAACGCATTAGGGTGGTTGGGATCTATTTCCAGGGTCTTGCGGAACGCAGCGGCTGATTCCTGGGGCTTCCCAAGCTTTCTGTAGCTTATCCCCATATCTGTGATCACATCCGCGTTGCGCGGATCTATCTGGAGAGATTTCTGATAGTATTCGATCGCCTTTTCGTGATCTCCAAGATCAAAATAGTCGTTTCCGAGTTGGGTCAAGACATCCGCGTCGTTGGGCCTTGCGGCAAGCATTTTCTCCAGTCCGGCGATTCTTGTCTTTGTTGCCGCCTGAGCGTTGCCGCCTTCCGCTGTTTCCACGGGATGCTTGATTCCGGGACTTGTTCCCGTGTCCAGCTTCCATGCGGAGAACACTATACCTGCGAGGAATCCTGCTCCGAACAATGCCAGCCAGGAGAATAATGTTCGAGATGTCAGCACATTCAGCTCCTAGTAATTTTCGGTCAAGTCAAGGAGTACGAGCCTAACACAACGCGGACTCGCATGGAAGATGCGCCGTACCGTCCCGTTGCTTATGGGCTGGAAAAGGTGCTTCACGTGCGTGTCATCTCGAATGCCGCAAAGCAAGTTCAATTTTTTTTGCATGGAATATTCCGCGTTCGCTTCTATCATCGCAATGTCGCCTACCATACTTATTGCCCGGTAACGACTGGATATGGCTGTAGTTGGATGACGGGAAAATTGTGTCCAGCCCCGAATCATGATAGATTCTGCCAATCCTGAAACAATAGGCTTGTTGCACGACTCCGAGAATTCTTAGGGAGGTTTGGGAATGGAAGACATTAAGAAGAAATATAAGACTATCATGGACGATCATTTTCCTGAAACCATGACGATCATTCTTGGAGAGCAGCAACTCGAATACCGAAAGAAATCGTGGAAAATACCAGATTCGTCGGGAAGCCTGATAGAAAAGGGCTTACGTTATGGAGAAAATCCCGGTCAAGAAGCCGCATTGTACGAGCTGATCGGAGGTAATCTGATTCTCGGGGACTGCAAATTCATAGAGCCTCGAAATGGCTTGGTCAGCTCTGTAACTGAGGCTGAGATGATTCAAGCAGGCAAACATCCGGGTAAGACCAATTTGACGGACGTTGACAATGCCCTTAACATTCTGAAATTCCTTATGCAAAAGCCTGCTTGTGCCATTATGAAACATAACAATCCCTCCGGGGCAGCAGTCGCCGACAAATTGACCGATGCCTATTACCGAGCGGATCTGGCTGACCGGATCGCAGCGTTCGGGGGGGCAGCGGTTTTCAACAGACCGGTGGACAAGGTTACGGCCCAGATGATTTCAGAGAATTATCTGGAAGTTGTGGCCGCACCGGACTATGAGGAAGGGTCAGTTGAAATCCTGGCCGCTCGTAAGAATTTGCGTATCATAGCGATCCCCCGAATTGATAAACTTGAGGATTACTTGGTGCGACGGTTCGTGGAATTCAAGTCGCTAATGGATGGTGGCATAATCGTGCAACAATCCGCAGTTAACGCCATCAGATCACCGAACGATCTGATCCCTGCACATGCGACGTACAAAGGCGCTGAATACGCCATTCAGCGTCAGCCCACAAAACGCGAGTTGGACGACATGGTTTTCGGATGGGCTGTAGAAACAAGGAGTGACATCAAATTCCGTGCTTTACGTCCATGACGGGTGTACCGTCGGCATAGGCACTGGAGAGCAGGATCGGGTAGGAGTAGCTGAAATCGCAGTGTTCAAGGCGTATGTCAAATACAGAGACCGTCTTTGTTTCGATCGATATCAGACTCCTTACAACGAGGTGAAAGATCCGGAAATTCGACAAAACCTGGATACTGAAACTCGTAATAAAAAGGCGGGCCTAATCGGGTCGGTCATGGTATCCGACGCGTTTTTTCCCTTTAGGGACGGGGTGGAAGTAGGGATTCGCGAAGGCATTTCCGCTGTGGTACATCCTGGCGGATCCGACAGGGATTTTGAATCCATTCAAGCCTGCAATGAGGCTGATCCACAAGTTACGATGATGTTCACGAACCAGAGGGCTTTCAAACACTGACCACGACTGCTCAATGTCTACTGGAGTTCCCAATGTCAAGGCTGCTGATATCTGCAATCGCTTTTTTCGTCGCATGTTCGCTTGCTACCAATGCTGCAGCGGCCACGTTCGAGGAACTCGACACCAGTATATCAGCATGCAATCAGGTTTTGAAAAATGTGCTCGAGATGCCGGACAGGGGCATACCACGAGATTTGCTCCAGAGATGCAGGGGGCTTGCCATTTTTCCAGGTGTCATCAGGGTTGGGCTGCTTGTGGGGGCCAGCTACGGAAGTGGAGTTATTCTCCGAAGGGACGAGAATACCGCGGTTTGGAGTAGGCCCACATTTTTCAAAGTGAGGGGAGGGAGCCTCGGCGTTCAAATTGGGGCTCAGTCCACGGACCTGATACTGCTGCTCATGTCGGAAGAGAGTGTACAGCGTCTTCTTGAAGAACGGTTCATCCTGGGTGCGGACGTTTCCGTTGCTGCGGGCCCTATCGGCAGAGAAGCATCAGCGGAAACTAACGTGCGGTTCGAATCAGGCATACTTTCATATTCCAGGTCCAGGGGGTTGTTTGCCGGGCTTGCGCTGAATGGAGCGTCTCTTGAGCCGGATGCAGTTGCCAACGAAATATATCATGGGGCAGGCGTCAGTGTTCAAGACGTCTTTTACGAAGGAAAAGGCGCGTTGTCAGACAATGCCCGAGGGTTGATTCAGGCCTTGGAGGAGGCTACGCGTTGAATTGCTCGCGTAATGCCGGCTGCACACGATCAGTGTTATTTACGAGAATCGCTACAGAGTGATCTCCACAGTTTCCTTAGACTTTCGCGCCTCTTTTTTGTCTGTGAAATGGGCTTCTTCCATTGCTGTGAGGTGACGATGCAGGCTCGTCTTGATGTCATCAAGCTTGGCGAAATCTATAATTTTGTTGCTCTGCTCATCCTGTACATAGAAGATGTCTGCAGCCTGATCGATCTCAGTCGTGATTTTTGTGAGGACAATATTCAAGCCGAGTGATGTAAGCCTACGGGTTATGTCATACAAGAGACCCGGCCTGTCGTGAGCATAAACTTCTATTATGGTCGACCGGTCAGAAGCCGCGTTGTCCATCTCCACCTTCAGGGGAAAACGAGGGGCAGAAGCCGCTCCAAAAGGTCGCCTGGTCCTTCTGGCGGCAACCAACTTGTCCACATCGGCTTCCCCGCGGAGCACTTTTATGAAATCGGATTGGAAATGCTCCCATCGTTCCGGATCGTTGAGCGGCCCTTCGGGCATGTCATTCACGTGAAATGTAGCCACAGCTGTTTCACCTATCGAATGGGTCCAAGCGCTTAATATATTGATCCTGTTTGCCGACATGGAGCCTGCTATCCTGAAAAACAAGCCTCTACGGTCGCGCGTAATCAGGGTTATCGAGCTGTATCCAGGTTTGTGATGATCTATTTTTTTCGCTATAGCGTCGCCATGATCCAGCTCCGACTTGCCAGAACCGGATAGGTAATCTCGTATTGCTATGTAATGTTCGGCTATAACACCGGGATAGAAATCCAGGAAATATCTGGATCCGGCATCTTCCAGAAATTTATCCAGTTCAGGTCCGCGCAGGCCTGCAGGAGTAATCTCGCGAACCGCTCCCTTTATCTGCTTAATCCATTCGGCAAGGTCCTCGCCATCCAAGCCCTCTCCTTCGATTATATCAAGGGTCCTGTAGTAGAGTTCCTCAAGCAACATTCGTCGCCACGAACTGAATGCGGTCGGTCCTACGGCTCTGAGATCGGCATGCGTGAGCAGGATGAGAAGATCCAGCCGTCGTTTGGTCATTAAAGTCTCCGCGAAGCGGCTGACCAGCGCGGAATCGTGCAAATCCTTTTTAAAAGCCAGATGCGTCATAGCTAAATGGTTTCGAATCAGAAAACACACGTCATCGATATCTTCCTCGGGTAAGGCCAGGCGTTGAAGAACCGGTCTGGCAATCTGTTCCCCGCGCACTTCATGTCCGGCGCCTCGGCCTTTGGCGATATCGTGGAACATTCCGGCCAGGCTTAGAGCCTCCGGACTCTCTAGTTTGGAGAATATAGTCCGAAACAATATGTCTTCGGGGTCGCCTTTTTTCCTGCCGAATGAGTCGATATTTTCGAGGACTGCAATTGTATGCAGGTCAACGGTATACTGGTGATAAATATCGTGCTGGGGCAAAAAGCGTATCCAAGCGAACTCAGGGACAAAGTGTTCCAAGAAACCTATTTTCATCATCGCATTAACAGATCGGGCGATCGCTCCCTTGGACCTGAAAATATCAAGGAACATGCGGTTCGCCGCAGGATCCTGTCGGAAACCTTCATCCACTGCAGATAGCCGAGTGCGAATAATGTCCACAAGGCGTATGTCCAAATCGCAGCCAGTCTCTGCAATCTTCTGGAATGCTTGGATTATTTCCTTGGGATCCTCGGCAAATTTCGCAGGATTGTTATGATTGATGCCTCCTGCGCCAATATAAAAAGAATCATCAAGCCTAAGCCGTTTGACTTCAGCGGCGATTTTCGGGCGGAGAAACAATCGTGCCCTGGCAAGGACGCGACGACCGAAGAAATCAATTGTTGAAGCGTGGCGGTAGTACTCTCGCATAAAACCTTCCACTCCTTGTCGTTCGGGAGTGTCTTCAAAACCCATCTGGCGAGCCAATGTGGACTGCGCATCAAACTTGAGCCTATCATCTCGCCTTTCCGTGAAAAAGTGGAGTCTGGCTCTTGTTTCGGCCAAAAAACCGAGTCCTTCCCTCACTTCTCGCACAGCTTTTTCACCGCATATTCCAGCTATTGGCAGATCGTCCAGATTAGAGCACCCGAAAATGAGCCTAACCAGGCACATAATCAATTGGACATAACGCAGCGAGCCCGGGCCTTCCTTCAAATGGGGCTCCAAGAGGTAAATGGTATGACCGAATTTCTCATAAGATTTAAGGATTTCGCCTTCTATTTTGAGGTAGAGCTCCAGTGGATCGGTTTCGCGGATAAAGGCTTCTCGCTCCCTGATTAGGCCGCGAAATATGTCTGGATCACCCCAAACAAGTCTGGTGTCCATAAGAGATGTCAGCACTGCCAGGTCTTTGTCTGCTTCTTGTTTACATTCATCCACTGTACGAACCGAATGGCCCAGTTCCACCCGTGCGTCCCACAGCAAGTATAGGAGATTCCTTATCCCTCGATAGACGCCCTCGGGCGCCTCTTCGGGCCTTAGAAAGAGTATGTCGATATCCGAATAAGGGCTCATTTCTGTACGGCCGTACCGACCCAGTCCGACTAATGCTGTGCTTTCCTTCCAGTTGCCCAGGAAATGGTCCGCTAACTGGCAAAGTAATTCGTCGTACACAGGATGCATATGAAAACGTGCAGGGTCAGCTTTGCCGTTCTCTCGAAATTCCGATATACCTTCGCGAATTCTGTTAATTTGGACAGTGCGGTCGTGGTTGGCGAATATGTATCTCATGCAATGTTTGCCTCGAAATCAATTATCTAGGATTCGGTCTATGGTCCAGCAATACTAATTCGTAATCTTCAAATCGGTCAACCTCAAAGCAACAGCTATTTGATGGGAGGCGCGACTGGTTGACAAGTCATTCATGTATTTCGAATTTCAAATCCTTTGGAGGAGACACGTGAATGGTAACCAATCGAACCAGCTTTTGGAGCTCTTGGAAGTCCTTTGGCGAGATGCTGACTATTTCGGAATCCAGCAATGCATTCACCCCCGGAATATTTCCGATTAATCCATCTGCAGCGGGCGTCAAAAGAAAAAGAATTGATCAAGACGAATTTCTCGTGGTTTATTGTGAGACTCTTGATTTCATCAATATGGGTCGGAATTCCGACTATTCCCACGCCCTTTTCCGTCAAGTCATGGACTTTGCCCTTTATTCCGCCGCTTTGATCGAAAACAGGTAATTCAAAATCAAGATAATATCGTCGATGTTCGCGGGCTGCGCCCGGGTCCATTACTTCCTCGAACAGATGTTCTCTGCCAGCAAGATCTGTTCGATTCAAGCGATTTCCGTCCATGAGCAATCTGATCGTGTTCGCCAGTGCTTGCACAGTCAGGCCATATTTGTCCATCAAATCTGAATCGTTCATTCCCGAGCGCACGTCGCTGATGATTTCTCCAGCAGAAATGCTCCGCATCATTGGCACGACATAATGCCCCTCGATTTTCACGATCAGGCCTTCTTCGTCCAGTCCGGCAAACACGTTTTCAAGTTGTGCGGATGACAGATTGTGCTTGTTCATAAGCTCGGATTCGTTTCTTCCCTCTCGAAGATCTTCGAGGACTCTCTGGGCCAATGATTCGCGATCGGGCATGAACGTCTCCTGAACGTGTAGGGGTGACTTCGAGTATATCACCGCGCAGCGCGCAACGATATCAAAAAGCGTAGGATGTATGCTCAACACAGGGCATAAATAGGTTGAAAAAACTTGTTGAACGCAAGTATAATTGGCGCAGCGTCTATATTCGGTTTGGCACATCCTCAAGCCGGCAGTCGTTTCGGCAACAGTCTCACTGCTTACCCGTGCAAGAGGCTTGGTTCAAAAGTCTCCTCATGTCATTTGAAGAAGTTGATCGTTTTCAGTAACAAATCCTTAAAAGGTGCTGGTATTCCGTTAGAGCAACATAGAGCTCCATTTCGCTCAAGGGCAAGGAGAAACTGCCATGACAAAGACTACGTCTCGTGGGCTGACTCTGTGCTGTATTTTGTTCACCGGATTGATTACCCTGAACCTTGCATACGGCCAAGATTCGCAACTTGTCAAGGTAAAAGGCTCAAATATTATGGCCGGCATGTGTGACGCATGGGCCTTGGAATTCAACCAAAAAAATCCCACGATCAGGATTCACGTAACAGGAGGAGGCACAGCGGCAGGACTCGAAGCGGTCTTCGAGAAGACTGCCGATCTGGCCATGACGTCACGTCGATTGATCGAAAAAGAACTTCAGCTTGCCGCTGTTAACGATGCAAAGCCCGCCGATATGGAAGCGACTCGCACAGCAATCGCCATAGTTACGCACCCAGCGAATCCTATCAAAGAGCTGTCACTGACCCAACTCACAGCGATACTTACCGGGGAAAATGCTCGCTGGAACCAGGTGAACGGGCCGGACGCTCCGATCTTCTTGATTGTGAGTCCGCCGGAATCAGGGGCAAGCATGTTCCTGAGGAAAAGCTTGTTTCCCGAAGACTTTTTTCTTCAGATGCGAACGTGAGGAACTATTTTCACGATATTCTGAAGGAGGTCGGTCTGAAGAAACCGCCAGCAATTGGATATGCGGGTCTATTTGACGCGACGAAGGCTGCTGAAGCCGGGCGGGTGAAAATATTGGCCCTGAAAAGGGACGAAGGCTCTCAGGCGGTGCTTCCAACACCGGAAACGATCAAGAACGGAACGTATCCTTTGATTATGCAGCTTTATTTCTACTGGGACAGCAACAGGGCTCCAGGATATTTGAAGCAGTTTCTAGATTTCTGTAAAACAAAAAGTTAGCCGGCATAATTGTGGGAGACCAATCACGCTGATCGATTCATTGCTCAGTCAGAGTTATTGGCTCAACAACAATAGATCGTCTACATCGAATGCGTTGCTCGGACTTATTAAGGTCCGTACGGAGCCTATTTCCGGAAGAGAGAAAAAACATACAGAAACACCTGCATTCCCAGAGCCTGAGAACTGACAAAAAAATGCCTATTCCTTGGCACCACGTGCTCTGAGGAACTCTTCGATTTCTTTGTTGCCTATCTTCTGAGCTGTTTTCAGCGCAGTCTCCCCGCTCTTGGCCCTCGCATTCACGTCAGCACCCTTGTCGAGAAGCAACTTCACCACTTTCGGATTTCCACCCCAACTGGCGTCCATCAATACGGTCACTCCGTCATTGTCCTTCGCTGCGATATCTGCCCCCCTATCGAGAAGCGGTTTTACAACTTCCAATTTGCCTTTGATAGCGGCGGACATGAGGGCAGTCCTTCCATATTGGTCCTTTCCGTTAATATCCGACCCTTTATCGAGAAGCAAATTGACTATTCCCAACTGACCTTCCGATGAAGCTCTCTCCAAGGCTGCAGATCCATGCTGTGCCGCGAGATCTTTATTCCTATCCAGGAGCAGTCTCACAAACTCCATGTGGCCATCTCCAGCAGCCTTCATAAGTGCCACCCGAGCAAAATCTGGTTCCTTACTGATATCGGGCCCATACTCCAGAAGCACTTTGACCACGTCCCATCGATGCTGACTTGACGCCCACAATATGGGTGGCCACCCTTTTATTCTTTTGGATCAGCACCATCCTTTATGAGGCGCCGAACCTCTTTAACGTCCCCCAAAATGGCAGCAACTATTAAAGTTGGTTTAGCTCCACGGTCCTTGAGCAATTTCACCATTTGCAGATCACCTTTTAGTGCTGCTGATTTTAGAGCACTTGATCCGTACCGACCCTCAGCATTAACGTCAGCACCCCTATCTAAAAGCAGCCTCACCATTCCAAGATGTCCTGATTGCACAGCCATCTGCAGGGGTGTCTGGTCATGATTATTCTCGGCGTTTATGTCATAGCCCTGGTCCAGCATCACTTTCACGGATTCCATGTCGCCCAGTTCCGCTGCCTTTCTCAGCAATTCGTCAGAGTCTTCACTAGAATCACGAGTCATGTTGATGTTTTTTTCCAAACCGCCCTTGGCTCTCTCCTTTTCGCAGTATTGCGGTGAACTTGAACACTTCCATGCGGCACCTTCCAGCTTGATCTGGGCTACTGCTCCAAATTCCTCGCTATTTACTAGAATAGCCACGTCGACGGTGGATGGATCAACCCAGCGAAATGAATCGGAGCAAGAATCTTCTAAAGCGTATTCTCTCTTAATTTCTGAGCCGGATAACCAGAAAATGGTAAGCCCCCGGCTTTGCCGGGGAGACTCCCCAAGGTTTGACCGTGTGAGGCAGTAAGAGGCAACCTCCCGGAACACACCAAATTTCAATTCTGGGAGGTTTTCATGAAAGACTATAAGAGCCTAAATCACACGAAGTGGGATTGCAAGTATCATGTGGTTTTCATTCCCAAACGCCGGAGAAAGCAGATTTACGGTTCCCTTCGGAAATACCTGGGAGAGATATTTCATGAGTTGGCTCGCCAAAAGGAGTCCCAGATAGTGGAAGGACATCTGTGCTCGGATCATGTCCATGTGTGCATGAGTATTCCACCCAAGTTTGCTGTGTCCAACGTGATCGGGTACATCAAAGGCAAGAGTGCGATCTCCATTGCAAGGAATTTCACAGCGAGAAAGCGGAACTTTGCAGGAGAGAGCTTTTGGGCTCGTGGCTACTATGTCTCAACAGTGGGTTTGGACGAAGAGTCTGTAAGGAAGTACATTCGCGAGCAGGACGCCAAAGACGCAAGGCTCGATCAACTGAACTGGCTTTCTGACGACGACCCGTCCCCTTCAGGGGACTCATGAGCTGACCCCCTTGGGGGGCTAACAGGAATATGCCCCCGGCTTTGCCGGGGGTAATTTAACTTCCAGATCTCCACGTCGCACGGGCTCTCGCAAGGGGAACCAAGCACGAGAAAGTGCGTTTTGTCCGGCGAAAACTTCGAATTACCATAGACATTTTTGATTGCTCCCGCGTCCCGGCTGATGAACTGAGTGCCGCCGCTTTCGTAATAGCTCTTTTTAACTACGAACCACGGTGAAATAAGCCCATGAAAGTAATAGGTGACATTCGTATCGCCGCTAGCATCAGAGTATCCATCTTCGTCTTTTGGCCTGTTTTTCCTGGAGACTATCTCCCCATCCTTCAATCGCAAAAACAATTCATCCCCTCTGCGCAATACAAGGTCTCCCAATTTTGCAGTCTCCAATTCTTCCTCTGTTTGGGCTCCGCGGGTTCTCAGCAGGGCCTCCGTATCCTCCAGGCCTCTACCCGTCACATAATCCAGGGCAGTCCTGCCTTCATCGTCTCTTACGTTCAGGTCAATATCTCTTCTGTCCAGCAGAAGCTTCACCATGTCAAGGCGGCGATCCATGGCAGCTCACATCAGGGCGGTCCAGCCCTCCCGATCCTTTGTGTTGATATCAGCGCCACTGTTCAAGAGATTCGTGACTTCGTTCAGTTGACCCGACCGAGCGGCTTTTATCAGCTCCTCATTCTTGTCTGCACCTGCAGCATAAGGGTACTCTGCAAGAACAATAACGAGGGCGATGAATAATCTGAGAATACAAACAGGCGAGAATAACATGGGGAGGGCTCCTCTTTATTGCCTAAGCGTCAAACATCCGGGTGGTCTTGACACATTCGCAGCCGCAATTTAAGCGGCACATTATTCCATCCTGGACTTCCTTTCCACTTCCATTCTTCTCAATTCTTTTCGGATGATTTTCCCGGTTGCTGTCATGGGCAATTCAGGCAGGAACTCGATCTCTCGCGGGAATTCGTGTGCTGCCAGGCGAGTTTTGACAAAATCCTGTATTTCGCGTGCCAATCCATCGCCTGCCGCAATCCCTGGTTTTAGCACTATGAATGCTTTGACGATTTCAGTGCGGAGCTTGTCCGGACTGCCAACTACCGCGACCATACTCACTGACGGATGCTTCAGGACGCAGTCTTCGATTTCAGCTGGGCCGATGCGGTATCCGGCGCTCGTGATAACATCGTCTTTCCTGCCCACATACCATAGATATCCGTCAGAATCCCTTTTGGCGAGATCACCAGTCAGAGCCCAGTCATTGACGTACTTCTCTCTGGTGGCTTCAGGATTGCGCCAGTATTCCAGGAACATCACCGGATCAGGTCGCTTAATGGCCACTTCCCCCACAGCGCCTACAGAAACCGGATTTCCTTGCTGGTCAAACACATCAACTGTATGACCTGGAATCGGTCTTCCCATTGAACCCGGCCTGATTTCCATAACGTCGGAGCAATTACCCACCACGAGGTTCACCTCGGTTTGGCCGTAGAACTCATTGATGGTTAGCCCCATCACTTCCTTTCCCCAGTCGAGCAACTCTGATCCGAGCGTTTCGCCTCCAGACCCGATGCTCCGCATCTGGTAATGGTGTCGACCCCTCGGGTTCGGAACCTGTCTCATCATCTTGAGTGCGGTCGGCGGCATAAAAGCATTCCGAATCTTGTGCTTCGCAATGACGTGAAAGGCCTCTTCAGGGTCAAATTTCCTTGCTCTGTGCGCTACTACAGTCACGCCATGATGCCAACTTGGGAAAAGCACGTCTATCAGACCGCCTATCCACGCCCAATCAGCCGGAGTCCAGAATCGATCGCCTTCCTTTGGAAACAAATTGTGGGGAAATTCCACTCCGGGCAAATGGCCAAGCACAACGCGATGTGCATGAAGCGCCCCCTTTGGAGGCCCAGTTGTGCCGGAAGTGTATATGATAAGGGCTGGATCATCGGCTCGCGTCTTTTCCGGCTGGAACTGGTCGGCACCTTTTTCCAGAAGCTGCCAGAAATCATTCACACCCTCCGGTGTTTCACCGGAAATCACCAGAATAAGTCTTAGCTCGGGGAGATTACCCCTGATTTCTAGTAATTTGGCCAGATTAGGTGCGTCCGTGACCACCATTGACGCAGCGCTATTGGAGAGGCGATACTCCAGCGCATCCGTTCCGAACAATGTGAAGAGCGGAATAGCCACAGCCCCAATTTTGTAGGCTGCTATATGAGTGATGGCGGTCTCGGGACATTGACCGAGAAAGATGCCTATCCTGTCTCCCCTTTGTATTCCATTTGCTCTGAGCCCGTTAGCCAACTGATTGGACAAACGCTTCAACTGAGCAAATTTATACTCCGAGATTCGGCCCTCATGATCCTCGTAAATCAGGGCCGTGCGATCCGGCTCATCGGCCCATTTGTCGCAAATGTCAACGCCGATGTTGTAAAATTCGGGGACTTGCCACTGAAAAGACTCGAATACTTCTCTGTATGTTTTCCCTGGTTTCAGCATGAAGGCTCCTTAGTCAAGTTCCCGTTCACGCGAACAACGGGAGGAGGACGTTCATTTTCACAGGACCGTTTCCCCACTAGTGCCGACCTGGAAACGAATCTCTATGAATTCGAATCCAGAGCCCTTCTGATAGCTTGGAGAATCTCTTTTAAATTATAGGGCTTGCTGACGAATTCCTTGGCACCGCCTTTTCCGATCTCCGACGGCGGTCCATCCGCTGAGTAGCCACTGGCAATAAGCACTTTTGCTTTGGGATTTATGGCCAACAATTCTTCAAGGCATTCATGGCCGCCCATGTCTGGCATGACAAGATCGAGAATTATCAGAGATATTTTGTCCTTGTTTTCGCGATAAATCTCTAGGGCTTCGCGAGCGGTCCCCGCAGTCATGACTCTGTAACCTACTTCACCCAGAAGCTCAATTCCGAGATTCCTAATGTGTTCCTCATCGTCCACCAAGAGCAAAGTCTCGGTCCCGAATGCCGGCATTGTCATTGTAGTCTCGGGATCGAAGCAAGTCTGTGTCTCTATCGCAGGAAAATACATATGAAAAGAAGTTCCCATTCCTGGCTCGCTGTGGCAAGAAATGTAACCCCCGTGGTTTTTTACTATTCCGAACACCATTGAGAGACCCAAGCCGGTGCCTTCTCCGGGGTTTTTCGTGGTGAAAAACGGTTCAAAAATGCGATCGAGCACATCCTTGTCCATACCTTGTCCGGTGTCTGAGACTAGTAGCAGCACGTAATCCCCTGCCTTGGCCTCAGGGGAAGTGTTGCAATATTTTTCGTCCAGAGTGATATTTTTTGTTTCCAGGATTAGTTTTCCACCTTCAGGCATCGCGTGCTTGGCATTCACAGCGAGATTGAGAAGGATTTGCTCTATTTGAGTGGAATCCGCGTTTATAAGTCGCAGATCGTCCGTTAGGCGCAATTCTATTTCGATCTTTCTCGGAATGGAGCTGTGGAGGAGATCCTCGATTTGCTTCAGTTCGGAATTTAGATCAACCGGTCTCAGTTTAGTTTCGACCCCTCTACTGAACGTGAGTATCCGTTGGACCAGGTTGCTTCCCCGTCGTGCAGCGGTGCGTATGGCCGCCACACGCTGATACTCCTGCCCCTCTTTGCTTTTTCCAAGCAAAAGCAAGTCCGCGTATCCCAGAACTATCTGCAAGAGGTTATTGAAATCATGGGCAAGGCCACCGGCCAAAGTGCCTATGGCTTCCATTTTCGCTGCCTGACCGAGTTGCTCTTCCAGGCGCTTCTGCTCAGTAATGTCCCGAATATATTCGATCACACCCTGCAGCTCTCCGGTTGCCGCAACGAGAGGGAAGGAATAGACATTCAACCAGCCAATCATTTGGCCTTCCTGTCCTCGTTTGGGTACCACCGCATAGCACGATTGGCCGGTCTCTATTGTCGTGAGACTTGGGCAGGGATCACACACTTCCTTGCAGAGCTGGTAGACTTCGTGGCATTTCTTGCCGACAAAAGGGGCGCTGTTTGGAAACATGCGCTTGATCGTCGGATTGACAAGGATTATGTTGAAGTCCTTGTCAAGAATACTGAGCCCGTCCTGTATGCATGCGAATACGCTGGCGAGAAAGCGCTCGTTTTCAAGAAGGCGGTCTTGAGCAATTTTCCGGTCCGTAACATCTCTCGCTGTTCCATGCACTCCGACCGGCTTACCGTGCCTTTTGATTATCCTTGAGGTTACTTCAAGCCACAATGGTCTACCATCCTTGGCGCGAACCAGCACCTCATATGGTCCTGTGGTTTCGAGACCATTTTGGATTTTCTTACGAAAGTTCTCTTCTGTAATCGCCAAGTACGCAGGGTCCACAATGTCCCTGAAATTAAGTTCCAACATTTCTGCCGGGGTATAACCGACGATCCTGCTGCCCTTGCTGTTGGCTGACGTGTAGTTCCCTTGCAGATCGTGAGTGTAAATTAGATCGTTGGCGTTCTCGAACAGGTCCTTGTATCTTATTTCGCTTTCCCGAAGTGCTTCTTCAGTTATTTTACGATCCGTTATGTCCCTAGCTATTGCCTGAAATCCTGTGACTTTGTCGTCCTCAATCAGGAGTTGGACATTTTGTCCCAACCATAGCGTCCCGCCTTTCTTCTTCAGAACAGGGAATTCGTAATAGGTGACCGGCAATCTCTTAGTCAATTGCGTCTTGTAGAAGCGTCCAACCTTTTTTGAGTATTCGGGAGGTATAAGGTCTATGTAAGGCCTGCCAATTATTTCTTCTTTGGTGTACCCGCCGATCCTCAGACCCACAGGATTGATGAAAGTAAAAATGCCACTACTATCGGTTATATATATGACGTCATTAGCTCTTTCCACTACCTGCCGGAATTTTTTCTCACTTTCGGCCAATCCTTGTTCAGCCTGTTCTCTCCGAGCAATTTCCTGTTTCAGCTGGTAGTTGATTCTCTTGTTGACAACCAGTTGGCGTTTTTCCGCGCTCAAATTTTCGATGAGGACGAACACAAATCTGTTTTCCATAATACGAACGGATCGAAATGTCATACGTCCCCATATTTTCCCATCCTCGATCCGGACCATGCCTTCGCAGGTCTGAGGCTTTCGGCCGGCAAAAACGTTTTCAAGTAGGTCTTGGGCTTTGCGAGCTGTAGGTTCTTCGCCGAGAAGTCTCTCGAAAGGTGCGCCCAATATCTTCTCATAATCGGTGCTTATAATTTTGCAGGCTTGATTTGCCAATACCACATTGAATCGTTCGTCAACCAGTATTGCGGGAATGGGCAGAGCCTGAGCCAATTTATCGAAAGGGCTTCCCGGGATATCGCTGTAAATGTCGAAGCTTCCCGAGTGGGTCACTCCTGCGGTTAGGAGAGTGCTCAGGTTGATGGAATCAGTGTCTTCATCGGCCTGAGTTGAATGGTTTTGGAAATTGTCGTCCTTCACGACTCACCTCCCCGCATCTAAAACAGGTGATTGCTTTTCTTGTGTGTTTTGCCATCAAATGTCAAGGACAAACACTTAGTGCTCATCGCCGTTGACTTACACCGGGATTGTCATTTCAAGGAGCGAAAGTGGCGAAGCAATCTTCCCCTCTTGCAACAGCAACCCAATGAGATTGCTTCGCATCGCTCGCAAAAACCAGTTCGGCCGCGGGCTTCTTTCCCCGTCGCGTTACCTATTAGAAAAGCGCCTCGGCCCTGGGATGGGTTTGTGGGTGACCAGTCTTCTAGTCAGCACCACCGAAAATGATCTGAAACCAAGCTCCGTTTTCGGATTTGAATCTCAGTTCCCCCTTGAGCTGGTTGACAAGGGTGTTTACGAGGCGCAATCCCATGGTGGTGATGTTTGTCACTTCAAAATCGCCGGGAAGCCCCACTCCGTCATCGGAAACCACGAATTTGAACCGACCGTCGTCCGACGCAAAGCTCATCTTAATGGTGCTTCCCTTTCCATGCGGGAACGCATGCTTCAGACAATTAGAAAGCAGCTCGTTGGCGAGCAGTCCGCAATGAATAGCCTTGTCTATGGTTAACGAGACTGCGTCGATTTCAGTGATCAGTTTGATTCTTTGACAGCCCGCCCCGAAGCCTTGAAACAGATGAGACGCGAGAGCCTTGACGTAATCCTCTAAATTGATGTTGCCCAACTCCTTAGACTGGTAGAGTTTTTCATGGATCAGGGCCATGGATTGTATGCGGTTCTGGCTTTGGTCGAGCATTTCCCTGCACTTGTCGTCACTAGGATAGCGCGACTGAAGCCTGAGCAGACTAGATACCACCTGAAGATTGTTCTTGACTCTGTGGTGAATCTCTCGCAAAAGCAGCTCCTTTTCGTTCAATGAAGCCATCAATTGTGCTTCCGCATATTTTTGCCGCGTGATGTTCGTGACAACAGCAAAGCTCCCTCCATATTTGCCATCCACGTCCAAAATCGGCTTGGCCGAGACCCCTAACTCCACCCGTCGTCCAATTCCAGAAACTAGAGGGATTTCGAAAACATTGGGCAAACCTTGTCTTCCGATCTCAAGTTGCGATTCGAGAAGTTTCTTGGCTGGGCCTTCCATGAAGTCGCAGCAGTGTCTTCCTATTATATTGGAGTTGGGATAACTCCATATTTCCGAGAGCTTATCGTTCACATACGCTATGACACCATTCTCATCAATGATGATGATTCCGTCGTTCATTGTCTGGACGAGGGACCCGAACTTTTCTTCGCTTTGTTTGAGCGCTTCTTCGGCAGTTTTGCGTTCCGTTATGTCCCTGCCGACAACCTGAAATTAGACTAGGCGACCATTGGCGTCATAGATGGCGCGATCGCTCCGTTGCATCCATCGAATTTCACCGTCCGACTTAATCACTCTGTGTTCTAAAGCCGCAACAGGAGAGGATTGCGTGAGCGTGGAAATCGTTTGCTGAAGTCTTGTCAGATCTTCGGAAACCACATACGGTAATAGACTGTGGCCAATAAGTTGATCCGGTTCTTTGTTCATGAATCGGCAACAAGCCTCATTAACGAATGTGAGAGTTCCGTCAGGTAGAAAACGGCAAATCAGTTCGGTCTGATCGTTCACGACTGCCTTGTAGCGCTCTTCGCTATGCCGTAAAGCTTCTTCCGCCCGTTTGCGCTCCGCGATTTCCTCTCTGAGTTCTTCCGTTGAAACCCTCAGTCTGGCTTTTCTGTTCGGACAGAGAATCAATCAGATCGTTTTTCTCGAGTCCGAGCGTCAGATTTCCTATCACTATGTTATGCAATCGCCGCCCTGCGATAATCATGACGGCTCCGAATGACAATCCCGCCATTCTCAGAATTACCGAGGTTTCATTCCCTTCATAAAGAAACCGTGCCGACGCCGGCCCAAGCGCACATAATAAGATCGATACATAGCTGATGGTCACATACGCGTAAACCACAGTCACTGCGCAACTTATTCCAGCCACGAATATTGCCAGTACGGCCTGATGCACAGGGGAATCAGGCGCAAAAAAGAAAACTCCAGCCATTCCCCAGTGCAGGGCAGACAATGCTGTGGTCAGGCTGAACCACCAGCCCCATTTGCGCACTGAATAATCGTCGGGTGAGATTCGGTCATACGCGGATACAAGTGCATATCTAAGAACTTGGAGAACAGAGTAAGAAACAAACCATATGATTAAAATCTCATGCTGAATTACGTGTTCGGAACACAAACACCAGCACCACCGACGCCCAAAATGCCCCCACCATTGCCAGTCTACTTTGTGCGTAGAGCTGACGGATCTGCGTCGGCGTTGTATCGTGGGTCTCGGAAACAGAAGATGCGGAATATTTCATTTGATCTCCGACACTCCAACTGTGAGGAGTAATTGTCTTTATACTATCTAGCAGTGAGAGACCAAAGCACTTTAGAGAGAATCATTGGGTCGATCCGACAACATTCTTACTCGGTCAGTTCAGGATAGTCGCATTGAGATCCTCTCTGGGCAACATTCAGCAGAGGGGAATCAATTGGCCGGGAGGATGTTTGAGCATACAGTGAACAGGCTTTCCAGCCCGCCATTCTAGGCATTCTAGGACAGGCAGGCTGGAAAGCCCCTGACACAAAAGCTATCCATCGCCGGATGACTCTGCGACCTAGATCGCGGGTCAAGAAAAGTAAAAAACCTCGTTGCCCCTGAGGTTTCAGGGGGATAGAATGCTTTTACCACGAAGAATCTATCACCAACGAGGTGAAGCGAGTATGGCACAAGGTCTTCTTCCATTCCAGTATGAAATAGAAAAGAGAGACGGGGGGCTCACAGCGCTTGCGGGGCTGCCTGCATACGTGGAATTCGCTCATGCGATGGGTTTAGGGCGCCTCATATCCGAGCATGTGCGGGTTCGTCAGGGTAATCAGGGCTGGACGGACGAACAGATGGCGCTGCCGCTGATCTGGTTGAATGTTGCGGGAGGAGACTGCGTTGACGATGTCAGGGTACTGGAGAGTGACGAGGGGTTCTGTCGATTTCTTCGGGAGATTGAGGGCTATGGTCGAACGGGTTCGGAAAAGCGGGCGCTGAGAAGACGGTGGCGCAAAGCAAGGACCCGGACAGTGCCGTCTGAGACCATTATCCGTGAGTGGCTGGCGTGTTTTCACGATTTCGAGCAGGAGAAGCAAAAGGAGCCCCATAAGGCTTTCATTCACCGGCCCACGGAGCATCTGATGGGTTTGATCGAGTGCAATGCGGGCTTTGCGGCAGAGATGCAGAGGAAATCTCCGGAGACCACGGCTACCGTGGACATGGACGCAACCGTGTCACAGACGCACAAGAAGGAGGCGGAATATTGTTACCTGAAATACAAGGCGTATCAGCCGCTGAACTTTTATTGGGCCGAGCAGCGACTCATCCTGTTCAGCGAATTCCGAGACGGCAATGTTCCCGCCAATTATGATCTTCTCCGTGCATTCGAGCAAACGTTGGGGTTTGTGCCCTCTGGCGTGAAGACGGTGTATCTGCGTTCGGATGCGGCAGGATATCAAGAGGATCTCCTCAAATACTGCGCTGAGGGGAAAAATAAACGATTCGGGACCAGAGGTTTCGCTGTGGGAGCGCCGGTGAACGAGGCATATCGGCAAGCAGTGGCAGATGTAGCGGACGAGGATTGGCAGCCTTTGTATCGAGAGTTGAAGGGGAAGCTGGTGGATACGTGCCAGGAGTATGCTGAAGTCTGTTTCGTGCCCACGTGGGCTGGGCGCAAGAAGCACGGTCCGGAGTATCGGTATCTTGCGATTCGTGAACCCCTCGAACAGCAGGCCCTCCCCGGCCTGGATGATCAGCTGAGTTTGCCGTTTCAGACCATGAATTGGGGGAGAGTGAAGTACAAGGTTACGGGCATTGTGACGAACCGAGACTGTGCGGCCGATGAACTCATCTGGTGGTATCGAGGCCGGTGCGGGAAGTCTGAAGAAGCGCATTCGATCATGAAGGAGGACCTGGCAGGAGGGAAGTTTCCTTCCGGTCTTTTTGGAGCCAATGCCGCATGGTGGCAGATCATGATTCTTGCGTTCAATCTGAATTCGGCCATGAAGCGCTTGGTATTGGGGGGAAGCTGGGTAAATCGTCGTCTCAAGGCGATTCGCTTCTGGCTGATCAAGGCGCCGGGACGTGTGCTCACACACTCTCGACACCTTATCGTTCGGCTGGTTGGGGGGCATGCGTCGAACGAGATACTTCTCGAAGCGCGAAGGAGGATGATGTGCCTGTGCGATTCGGGCTAAGACAAAGCGCGGGGCAAAGTGGCGCTGGGAGGGGGCTGAGAAGAGCCGGGGGGAATAGTTTGCTCAGAAAACAGCCCGAATCAGGGGAAGGGACATACATTTTGCGCAGTCGCCCAGTCAGACCTCATCTATGGGCCTCACTGCCGACGTGAACTCATTCATTTGGTACCTCGGAACCAAATACCGGCGACATGACAAAACTAGACCGTGGATTATGGGCGAGAGTTTCTCTTTGGATTCGACCCGCATTCTGATATTATCAAGTCTGCTGTATTACAAACCGCTCCAGGTCCGACTGCGCTTTGTTACGGAGATTTACCGTAGAATGCTGAAGTCGAACGAACCCAACGGCAGTCTTTCCGAGACCCTACAAGCCATCCCTCCGGCTTTCAGGCGCGTGGCGCAAGAAAAAGATATTTTTCGTGAATTCACTGCTGGAGAAATCATCCTTGGTCCGGGCCGAAATAGCGATCAGATATTCCTTCTGATCTCGGGCGAGGCCAGCGTGGTCTTGCGAGACACCGACGATGAAAGAATTTCAGTAGATACATTAGGTCCAGGAGATATTTTCGGCGAAATCCATTTCTTTACAGGGATTCCCTGGCATTCAGACTCGGAACTTGTTGCTGATGAACCTTGTCGCGCTCTGGAGATATCGGAAGAAGATTTCGAACGAATCATGAGGACCGATCCGGATTTCACGGTAAATCTGGTGAAGAACCTCGTGCGCAAAATAATACGTCTGGATAGATCGGTCCTCAAAATCAAGCGCAAAAGGAGGGCCCTTCAAAATCTCATCAGTCAACGAGAGCACATTTTTCCCGATTTTGTCACAGAAGATTATATTCTCAGGCGTCTTGCTCCACGCATGGAGGAACTGGCCCATTCGGATTCTTCTGTCCTCATAATCGGAGAGACAGGAGTAGGCAAAGAAATCCTGGCTCACAGCATTTTCAGTTCAAGTCATCATTGCAAGGAAGTTTTCCTGCAGGTGGACCTGCTGAACTCCCCAGGACGACTACCTTTCGGTGAAATGGTGCCTGAAGATGCCCAAACAGAGCATGAAATCACCCAAAGACAAATACGCTTGTTTTTCGGATACGAAGAACCCATGCGCGATGGAGGCATCAAGGAAATTCCAGGCTATTTCGAGCTTTCGGAAGATGGCACTTTGCTCGTACGGGGAGTCGAACAGTTGACCGCTGTGGTGCAAATGAAGCTTTTGGAAGCTATGCTCACCGAGACTTTTCGCCGACACGGCAGCATGAGTCTTCATAAGGCGAAGGTCAGACTCATAACGACGACCAGGCTGGATTCTTCAGAGATCTCTCTGGAAAGACATCCTCTTCTGTACGCTCTTCTGGAAAAGGCCCTGGTCATTCCTCCGTTGAGGTCCCGGCGCAGGGAAATCCCCGGTCTGGTGAAGCACTACTTGAACAAGCACAGCCAGGAAATCGGCAAAACGGTCCCAAGAATTCCCAAGGAAACACTGAGCGCCTTGGTGAATTACTCGTGGCCCGGCAACCACCTGGAGCTGGCAACTACGTTGAAAAGGGCTGTTCTAATTGCTGAAGGCAGTATCATTCATCCTCATGACATATATTTTCATTTGAAAAAAACCGAAGGCCGCGGCAAGTTCAACTTGCTGAGATTGGGTCCGATCAGACAAACTTTGACGAGCCCGCTTTTTCCAGCAGTACTGCAAAGTGCGGCGACGCCTTTCTTCTTTATAATCCTAGCGATTCTATTCCTTGGGCCATCAGATCCGATGCGTAACCCTGCGGCTCTTTTCAGTTGGGCGCTGGGATGGCCGATTTTGATAATAGGCGCCTTTGTTTGGGCACGTTTCTGGTGTTCCCTGTGTCCCATGGGGACTGTAAGTGAGATGGCCAAGAAAATCTATTCTCTCGGCAAGCCTTTTCCCGCCTGGCTGAAACACTATAGCGATTTTCTAATAGCTGCTGCCGCTCTCTTTGTGATTTGGTTCGAAACCGTTACTGAAATAAGGAACTCGCCGCTTGTTTTGGGCCTACTATTAACCACAATGCTGGTTTCAGCAGTGTTTGTTGCGATGATTTTCGAACGGCAAGCATGGTGCCTCTATTTATGTGGGTTAGGCGGCATGGCAGGCGTTTTTGCAAAAACCTCTTTGGTCGAACTCCGTGCGGACCGGAATGTTTGTATATCCCAATGTGCAACCAACGAGTGTTTCGTCGGCACAGAGACAGCGGAGGGATGTCCATTCGGTCAGGCAGGTCCGAGGCTTCACAGCAACCGTCTCTGCAAACTGTGCACTGCATGTTTGAAGAACTGCCCGCATGGGGCCATGAACCTCAATCTTAGAATTCCCGGGCAAGAAACTTTGGGAAATTCGGAATTCCAATACAGGGACGGCTTTTCTGGTGGTGGGATTGCTGGGCGGCCTTTTCAGTGAAATGGGGCGTAAAATGCCACTGTATCAAGTTTTGACAGATTTCATGCCTTTTCCGGAGATGATTCGTATCACCCTATTTTTTGTGGCAATGTTGATCATCGTAAACTTGATGCTGGGGTTAGCGTCTGCAATATCCGGTCGGTTTTTTCGCGAAACTCTTACGGAGAATTATAAACATTATGGGTTGGCCTTACTTCCGCTCACTCTTAGCTGCTTTATGGCTTTCCACATTTATTACTTGATCAATCTAGGCGTGCAACTTCCGACACTAGTGAGTCAGAACTTTGATTTGGAGGTGTTCAGGCAGCTGATTGTGTCCGTTCCTCCAGAAACGACGTTCTTAATTCAACAAATTATTGTTTGGACAGGACTACTCTGGACCTTTTTCGTTATCTTTCGTGTTGGAAAGGCATCAAGAGAAAAGCTTTCAACTGTTCTTCCTGCAATCTTGCCGCACATGATTACTGCTCTTGTATTTGCGTTTCTCCAGATTCAGGCTCTGGCGTTCTATTTTTATGGTTTAGTAGCGCTTTAGTCCCCTGAAACCCAGAGATATGTCCAAATTGTTGTTTCGGTTCATCATCCATAAGCCTGAGGGATTTCATCTTTTTTTTCTGCAGATAATCCATAAGCATAGGTATTAATAGCGGCTCGCGTCGCTTCCAATTCGGAGCTGATCGATTTCTCGACCACTACGCTGCAAGAGCAGCAATCTCCGGGCTGAACTTCGATGCAAACCGCTATTTTCTTGGTCGCTCTCTGTGGCGACCAATCACTAAAATAAGTGAGCACTACCCCCCATTTACGACTTCCTGAATGGTAATTCCTTCTCACCATTCTTAACCGTTACGATTAGATGCACTAGACGGATTTTAGATTCACAAAAGGAAATACTGCGACAGGTTTCTTCTTGACAACTTGGGAGGAATCTCGGTAGCATTAGGCCGTAATTTTAGAGGCTCAAAAATGCCGGATTCATCTTTTGGGGGGTATGTATAATGACTAAAGCAGAATTGGTTGCTCGAATCGCCGGGGAAGCTGGGCTCCCCAAGAAGACTGCGGACTCTGTGCTCAAGGCTTTGGTGGTGGCGATTCACCAATCCCTGAAGAGCAAAGATGGACAAATCCGCATTCCAGAACTTGGGACATTTATAGTAGCAGAACGAAAGGCCAGAAAAGGGGTTAACCCTCAAACCAAGAAGAAGATCAAGATTCCCGCGTCCAAAGTGCCTAGATTCAGGGCAGCAAAAGCTCTGAAGGAAGCTGCCAAGCAAGCGGGCTGATAGTTCGGATATTTGGAAATCGGCGGAGTCACCAGGGGGTTGGGACAATCGCGCGCTAAGCGTTGAGCTTCATGTGTTGCTCGATGATTTGATCCTTGTTGACCGCCGATAAATATTGATGCCAAGCCGCGGTAAAGCCAAGAAATTTGGATTAGTGTTTTGTATTATTTGCTATAGACGGACTAGTAGGCTGATTCGTCCATAAGCATTTATTTGGGTCGACAATTTCATTTGAACATCAATATTAACGATTCCTTGTCACCAGGAAAATTCAAACCGGATCGGAATTGCAATGTTGAGCAGTACAATTGTTAGAATCGACACGGGATTGGATGATAATGTCCGCTACAATGGCGGCCAAGAGATTATCACAGTCCTCGTTAGGGTCGAAGACTATAACACCTTGAAGAGAGAAGGGGGACCCCGCCGGACCAGATCTTTCTTGCTTTGCGGCATTATTTGCAGTTGGTAAGAGATGACAAATGGAAACCGGAAATGAGCGACTTCTGCCATGCAGGCGGACGCGTGAAAACATTTCGATGTTCCATTCCGAAAGTGCTTCGTGACGAGATACGCGATCTTGGAGGACGTTTCGACGCACACACGCTCGAGGCTGTCCGACTTTTCCTGCTTTGAAAACCGCGTTTTACGACTTTGCCTTCAAACGAGAAAGAATCAGCGATTTCTCAAAGAAGTCTCGCTACGATTCTGAAACAAATCTGTGGAAAGGTTCCGCACGCTATTTAGCGGCCTTGGATTTCAAGAGTTCTGCCACTTGTGTTTTCCCCGCGACGATGGCCAAACTTAGTGCGGTGGCAGTGGCGTGAGTTTTTATGTTCGGATCGGCTTACTTTTCCAGCAGCAGTTCAACTATTCCCATGTGGCCTTTTTGAGCGGCTTCCATGAGAGCGGTCAACCCTCTGTTGTTCTGCAGGTTGATCTGAGCGCCTTTCTGTAAAAGGATTTTGGCGACGGCGGTGCGCCCTTCTCTCGATGCCTCCATAAGTACGGTTGTGCCCTGACCGTCTTTAGTATTGATATCCGCTCCCTTGGCCAACAGAGTATTCACTTGTTCGGCATCTCCCTCTACTACCGCCAACGTGAGGTCGTATTCAAGAGGACCGCCGATCGTCTGGCCGGATGCCACGCCACACAAAAGGAATAACAAGATTGATAGGTAGAATGATTTTTTTAACATTGAGTCTTCTCCTGGTTGTGAATTACGAAAGCGCGAGAAGGGAAGACTTTAATGGTTGTAATCTACTCGACTGCGCCTCTCATGACCATCAACTTTTTTTGGCGACAAGTCAGATTTTTTGGCCGATTATGTATTGGAATTTTTCGCGAGATATCAGATCTTGACGAGAGACAATCCATACTCAAGATGCTCCATGCTCGAGGAGGTCTATATGAAGCACTTTTTTGTGATCCTACTGCTCTTTGGCGTCGCCTATGGGGCGGCTCTTTCTGCCGGGCCCGGTGAGCCGATTAAGATTGCAGCGTTATACAATCTCACAGGCGAAATGTCTTCCATCGACTTGCCCGCGTATCGAGGCGCCCAGCTTGCTGTTGAGCTTATAAATAGGGCGGGAGGACTTCTTGAAGGCAGAAAACTGGAATTGATTTGTCTGGACACCCGGTCCAATCCAGAAACAGTCGCGGAGCAAGCCCATCAGATTTTGGAGAAAGACCCCATTGCAGGCATTGGTTACTGTGACACAACTTACGTAATGGCCGCAGGTCCGATATTCGCAAGAAAGGGGTACCTTTCATCACCTCAGGCGCCACGGACCCTGATATTCCCGAGGAACTAGGTCCGAGCGTTATAATGACGACATTTGGAGACGACGATCAGGCCCACACGATGGCCCATTTCGCCCTGGACGTGCTGCACGCTCGTCGTGTGGCCCTGTGGACTGATGTATCTATGGATTTCACGAGAGGCTTGTCCAGCTTTTTCAAGAAACGTTTTGTGAGGCGGGGTGGCAAAGTTGTTTCACAGGATTTCTTCAAGACCGGTGACAAGGATTTTTCGGGTCACGTTCCGCGTTTCAAGGATTTAGCTCCACCGCCGGATGCCATCTTTGTATCTGCCGTCCCTGGAGAGGCAGCGATAATTGTAGCTCAATTGCGAGGTGAGGCGTTGAACATGCCAATCCTCAGTGGGGATGGGTTCGATTCTGACATTGCTTCTGCGTTGCCTACCAAAAACATGGCCGACAACATTTTCTTCTCTACTCATTCATATCGGGGGCAAACTAGCAAGGAAGTTCTGGAATTCATCGAAGCTTACAAGAAGAAGTTCGGGACAGAGCCGGAAAACGCATTCGCTGCTCTAGGATTTGACGCAGTAAATCTTCTTGCAGATTCAATAAAACGGGCTGGCACAACCGCGTCCGCTCCCCTGATTAAGGCTCTTTATGCTACACGGTCTTTTCAGGGAGTTACAGGAGAGATTTCTTTTGCACGTCCCAGCCATGTGCCGGTTAAACCGATCTCTATAATCGGCATAAAAAATGGTGAATACAAAGTGATGGAAACATGGAAACCTTGATCTGAACTGTGCGCCTCGGAACAAGCAAGAATCGAGGACTCTGCTCGTGAAGTCTATGCTATTGGTTAGGATGGCTCAGATCGTTTTGCTTTTGTTCTTCTTCGCTCTATCGGTTTTCGGAATCCTTTAACCTGTCATCAGATTTCAGGAGAACGTGATGGACAAGGTGCCGCAATGTTTCTATACTGTTAAGAGCTGACGGAACATGAAAATAGTGCCGCGACCGTGCCAACCAGCGATCCCTTCCGAATACGTTCCGAAGAAATCCAGGAGCCGGATTGAAGCCCTATTTCAGTGCTCAACTCAAAAAAATATATCTCGGGGTATAGAAGTTGAACGAATTGATCAATCAAATCGCACACGAAGAATGCGTGGACGTTGAATCCCTTCCGTGGAGATCTTCAGAAAGGTCGACTAGCTGTCTTTAAGGCGCCTCCTTCGGGAAAGGCAATCGCCGTGGGAGAAAAGCTGCGTGTCAAAGTCAACGCCAATATAGGCACTTCAGGGGACGTGCACGATGAAGATTTTGAACTAAAAAAGCTGGAAGTGGCCGTAAAAGCCGGAGCAGACGCTGTTATGGATCTATCCACCGGCAGGAGACCTTAGATCAGTGCGCAAGAAGATCATCACCGAGTCTCCGGTCCCTGTGGGATCGGTGCCCATCTACGAGGCCATCGTAAAATCGGTTCGCTCTGGTGGTGGGGCCGAGAAGATGGAACCAGAGCAAATGCTTGACGCAATCCGCCTGCATGGAGAAGACGGAATAAGCTTTGTGACGGTTCATTGCGGTGTCACTCTCGACGTTTTAGGCAAATTGGCGGAAAAACCGAGGGTCTGTGGGATAGTCAGCCGCGGGGGTAGCTTTTTGGCAAAATGGATGAGGGCCAACAAGAAAGAGAAATCCGCTGTACGAAAGATATGACGAGGTCCTGGACATTTGCCGGCAATACGGCATGGTGATCAGTCTTGGCGACGGGCTGCGGCCTGGAGCGATAGCTGACGCAATGGATGCTGCGCAGGTCGAGGAATTGGTGGTCCTGGGAAATCTATGCCGCAGAGCCAGAGAAAAGGGCGTCCAGGCAATAATCGAAGGGCCTGGTCACGTGCCCCTGGATCAGATTCCGGCCCAGATGATGCTCCAGAAGCGATTGTGTGACAATGCGCCGTTCTATGTGCTCGGACCATTGGTCACCGATGTGGCCCCTGGACTGGATCACATAACCTCAGCCATCGGGGGCGCAATAGCCGCGTCAAATGGCGCTGATTTTCTCTGCTACGTCGACTCCCTCCGAGCATCTGGGGCTGCCGGACGTGGAAGATGTTCGTATGGGAGTTCTTGCGGCGAGAGTCGCTGGTCATGCAGCGGATTAGTCAGAGACGCCCCGGCGCATGGGAATGGGACGAAAAAATGAGCCGAGCGAGGAAAGACCGTAAATGGTCCGAACAGATCTCCTTAGCCGTTGACCCTGACCTGGCGAGGGAAATCCGCGGCCGCACATGCAAGGAAGACCACGAAACTTGCTCCATGTGCGGGGACCTTTGCGCATACAAAGCCGATTCGTGAGATTCTGACGCGGAAGGCGAATAGGTATGAGGATTGCTTCGCTAGCCCACAACGTCGTGTTGTAGAGCCATTTTCCCCGAACATATGAGCGGACAAGCGCTTCTTGTTAATATTGAAAATGATGCTTTTCCAGCAGTAGTGAGTGGTGTTGGGCTGGTAAAAGGACCGGCAAGATACCGGTCCTAAAAGTCGCCTTAATAAGTGCGATTAGCGGTCTTAGTTCTGTGAGTTGAGTGTTTCTTGTTGGAACGGCTTTTCAAAGTAGAATGTTTTTTTTAGCGTATTTGCTCTTATGAAGTGAGCTTTTCTTTGATGATTTGCTCTTCGTAGAGGCAAATTTCTTTCCGGAGCTTTTCTTGCCCGTGAGTTTGGATGAGGCTTTTGTGTTCTTAGAAGATGCGGTTATCCCTGAAACCTTGCTTGATCCTTTTTCAATCGCGGCCATCCTATCCGCCGCCTTGAAAGCCTTGGCGAGACCGTCAGCCGGTGTAATAATGCGTTTCTTGTCCCCCAAATCGCCGGCGAATGCCTGACCGAAAATTAAAGCTGTGAAACACAGACCCAAAAAAATCCCTAATCCCAATGATTTTGACATGGCAGCTGTCTCCGGATTTGATGATTTCGGCCACCTTATCGAATTAAAAGTGAATTGTCAAGCGTATAATATGCTGGAGATCCGTTAAATCATTGAAAATAGTGTAGGAAACGATAACAATGAAACCATTATTATGATCACGACAACTGAAATGATCACCAACACGTCTGGAACCATTGAATATTCGGCCTCACCTCTATTTATATGTCTCCTAACACGCAGGAAGCGAATGCCCGAAACAAGCGTGGCAAATCCCGCAAGAAAAAAAGAAAACATACTCAAATAAATCATTTGACCTGATGATGGCAAATGTACGGGAGTGCCTCCGGCCATAAACAGGTATTTCAGAAACAAATCAAAACGTTCTATGACGAAACCAAACGCCAAGAGCGAAACGCTTGTCCTGGACCAAGCGAGAAATGTTCGTTCGTTGGCCATGTGACTTCGTTGCCACGCAAGAAGGATTCTATCATCGCTTTCTATAGCAGGTGGTCGGCAAATTCTACGTGCACCATTATCTCGAGATGGGGTCTTGTTTTCCACGTGTTCCTCCAGACCGCACTCAGCCAGCGATTCGGTAATGTCTTATTCTATACCAGGTAGCCAGTTTGTGGAGTCTTTTATAGGGATTGCAAAAGTTTATGACGTTTATCCGATGGTCGAATCACAAAGACTTCGTAGGGGTCGGCGTCCCGACCCACGGCGGGCACGGAAGCCGGCCGCTACGCATTATTCTTTGCGCAATCGGACAGAAATTTTGTCACACACTATAAAAAAATTCTGAATAGTGCCGTTACCAAAGGATCGGGGTGTGAGACCGATGTCATTGCGAGGAGTAAAACGACGAAGCAATCTATTTCTGCCGGTTGGGAGATTGCCACGGGCTTACGCCCTCGCAATGAAAGTGGCTTTTTTGCCAAGTGAACAATTTTGAAAAGATCATTCTCTGAAAATGCCTGATCGGTTTTCGGCGGGAAGTTCCCTGCAATTTCTGGTGGCATGAACCACCGTCTAAGCGGAACTACTCGGAACGATCAGGAATATCTGAACGTCCAGCTTGTGGGCAAGAGTTGCCTATCGCAGGCGTAAGAAACAAGAAAAATGGCCGACGCTTATGGCCTTGATGTTCCTAAAGATTTTACCGGCTCCTTCACACCTCCGGTGAACTTCAGGAGGTCAAAATAGTCGCTATCATGACCGCCCGCTCTCTGGGCTAGTCCGGAGCTGAGGCGGCAAAAAAAAGTTGCGACGGGAGCCTAACCGGAGGCAATCAGGTCGAGAATGCGGAATCCCTATTGACTGAGCTGTTGTGCAGCGATGTTCTCCATTTGACGTTTGTTCAATCCCTTTGATCGGAGCAATTGTAGCCTCTTTTTCACTGCCTCTTTGTTCCGTTCCTTGAGCACGTCCGCTATTTCTCGATTGCTCATAGAAAGAGTCAAAACGACTAGATCTTCCCTTAATGTCCAGGCCTTCGGAGACGTATTCCGCTTTAAATTCATTAAAATTTTAAGCTCTTTTTGAGAAAATTGCTGAAGCAACGAGTGACTCTCCTTGATTGAATCAACGCGGCTTCTGGTCGCCGTGCCAGCAGACTCAGAAAGCGCTGTGACAAAAGGAGTTGCTTCCGGCTCAAAACCATTGTTTGGCTCATGATCGATCCAACCATTGTAATCCGCGGTATCAGACCACCATTGCGGATCCGCCTCTGCCTCAACCACCTCAGGCTTATTTTTCTTCTTGCGATCCTTTTCTCCCACAATTACCCCTCTGTCTAAGCTCGAATGAAGGAAGAGACGAACCGGCTGCTCTCGAAAAAAACATCCCTGAACCCCCTCTGACAAAATTCAGGAAGTTGCAGCACGGTCCACCGACACGACACCCCTGAAAATTGGACTCTAATACAACATCATGATCCCAAATTCAATACGACCGTGCCTACCACAAGTACGGTCCTAACACTCGCGAGGACAAGGACTTTTGAACCGCATCCGGAAGTGACTGCCTGGCCTCAGAAACTCGTCAGGGCGGCTCGAACGCCTGGCCGCGTGACAGCCGTTTCCGACGCACCTGTTGCGGGGGTCTGGGTTCGATTCAAATCTTGAACGGCCCGGGGTTGCGCAGGTTTGGGAGCAACGGCTCGCATCCTGCCGGATTCAGGGGATGGTGTCCCATCACCCGTGGTCACCTGCACGTTATAGTCCTGAGGATAGTTGTATGCCTGCCCTTGATTCTGATCGCCCCAAGTCCCGGATTGCTGGCCGGGATTTGGCATCATGCTGGAGACGCCGCGCGCGCCTTCTGCCCAGAAGGCGAAATCGCATCAAGCCCCGTTTGCATTAACGAAAAAAGTGAGACCAAGGAACACTGCAATAAAAGCTGCTGTCAAGGCCCTTTGAAAAACCATACTCCCCTCGCGAACTTATAGTGGAAAAAAGTTAATTGTAACCTCGAAACACGCTTTTGTCACCACTTTTTTCCAAAGTGCACCGTAACGGCTGGGTCATGGACGAGGCAACGGCTTCAGAACGGGTAATTGAAGGACGCTTCCCATCTTTCTTACCAACCGAGTACCCGACGACACCGAAACAGGAACAACCCAGGTCCAGGGGAGTCCCATGAAAATGGTAATTTTGGCGACAGGTCATCATTTTTTAGCATGGATCGCTACCTAGCATCCCTCGATATGATATTATGGACATGCCTTTAAGATTCTGAAAAAAGATTGCGGAAGGTTCTTCCTGTTCATCTAAGCGACATCTGTGTGTCCGCAAGCATGACAATGATCGACCTCTGCAAAACATCCGCGCAGGAATAAGGAAAAGAGTGTAATTTGAGGCAATTACCCAAAATACTCTGCGCCGTTACGGTATGGACGGTGTTTGTGGCACTTATTGTAGGGCATGATCCAAAGCCCCTTTATGCGTACCCGTCCCAGTCGAATGAGACTGAGCCCGATTTCACGCGGCCCTTGCGAAAATTCACCGGGATAACTCCTTTTGACGAAGCAGTCGCTTTATTGAGAGAGCATTACGTGGAAAAAATCCCGGACCAGGAAATTTTCCAAGCGATCTTCGACAGATTCACAATGTCTGTACTTCCCACATGCACTGAGGATCTCGAAAGCATAAGCAAATGTCAGGAAAATCCGGAGACATGTTTTGCCAACGCGGTATCTAAGGCCGCAGAATTGTGCAAAGTAAATCTTGAGCGAGCCTTGCTCAAAACTCTTAACCTGTACTTGCAGGATTTGGACCCAAACTCGTGCTTGATGGATGCAGGGATGCTCAAGGAACTGAAAATAGGCACTTCCGGGAAGTTTGGCGGAGTTGGAATGGTTGTTACCCCCAAGGCGGGGGATTACATCGTGATTTCGCCTTTTGAGGGCTCCCCTGCCTACAAAGCAGGCATAAAAGCAGGAGATACAATTCTGGAGATTGATGGAGAGGCGCTTCATGGTTTGCCGCTGGTAGAGGTTCTCCGGAAAGTGAGGGGCCCCGCAGGATCCATCATGTCGGCAAAAGTGAAGCAGGCTAAGAGCGGCGAAATTAGGCAATTCAAAATCAAGCGCAGAATGATCCAAATTCCGCCCGTGAGATTTGCAATGATTTCACCTGAAGTGGCTTATCTTCGTATAGTGAATTTCCAAGAAGCCGTTGCAGCTGATGTCCAGCAGGCATTATTGCAGTTTTCCAGGATCCGCTCGAGAGACAAGGAGCTCATTCTGGATCTTCGAGACAATCCCGGGGGCGTATTGGATGAAGCTATTCAAGTGGCGGGGCTTTTTGTCTCCAACGGACTCATAACATCCATGCGGGGACGGAACCCCGGTCTAAACCGCGAATTCATGGCATCCGGGGAGAGGGCATTCTCTGAGGGCGCGCATAAAAATTCTCATTAATAACGGATCCGCCAGCGCGGTCTGAAATACTTGCAGGCGCTCTCCAGGGACGCCCGAACGTGATAGTTATGGGGCTTCGCAGCTTCGGAAAAGCGTCTGTCCAAGCTATTTTTCCCATGAATAGAGGAATGGCGCTTCGCCTCACAACTGCACACTATTACACTGCGGACGGTCGTGATATAGATGGAAAAGGTTTGCAGCCTGATGTCGTTTTGGAGCAAGATTCAGAAGGGCTGGAACGACACGCGTGGACGTCCTCAGGGCGGACCAACTGGAGCACGATCCCTGGATTGAAAAAGTGCTCCAGTATATCGAAGCTAAAGAGAAAAGCGGCTTTTGGCCTTTCTCAACATTGTATTGACGCTTTGTTGGCCAATTAGTCTCTAACCAGATTCGACAGGTGACGACGTGAAACAGAATGAAATAATTGTGAAATGCATCTGCGGCGTTTATTTGAGGGTATTGGAGGCGCGCCTGAAAACCGGTAGCGTCATGTGCCCCGAATGCAAACAAGTTCTGGATCCCGCTCATTTAGAGACCTCGGAAATTTCGACGGCAGATACCCAGACCATAAACATTCAGGAAATGGCTCGTATGGCTCAGGAAGGAATTGATGTAGAAATATCAGGTGAATGGAATACTGCAGACCCCTCAGAAACGACCAAGAACCGCAATAAAAAAGATTAGAGATGTTCCTTAAGAACCTTTTCTCGATTGTTGAGCAGTTTTTCAGCCTGAGCCGATGCTTACATCAGGTAAGCGTCGGAATTAATAATACTTGTTGGTCAGGCCGTTAACAGAGACTCTGGGTGTGAGTCAGGCATGGACTCTTTTGGGAAGGGTGAAAACAAATTTGGCTCCGCGACCTTCTTGAGATTCGCACCAGATTTTCCCCCCGTGGATCTCCACTATTTTCTTCACGATAGACAACCCCAGGCCGGTGCCCTTTTGTGCAGAGGGATTTGGAATGCGGAAGAATTGGTCGAATATTCTAGCCTGATATTCAGGAGCTATCCCCACGCCGTTATCGCACACAGCCACTGTCACTATATCGTGTTCAGCCTGCAGCGTTATCCATATCCTTGGATCCGGTACATTTCCCATGTATCGAACGGCATTGGTCAATAGATTATCGAAGACTTGCTTAATCCTGAGTTTGTCAGCGAACAGTGAGGCCTCGGCGGCTGCGAAATCCAATTGAACATTGATGCCTTTTTCATCTATTAGGTGTTTATGTTCACGGATGACTTCGGACGCTATCTCGTCCATTTTAAGCAGCGTCAGCTCTGGCTCTGTTCCTTCAAGCGCCATTCCGTCAAGCAGGTCAGTGAGGAATCTTTCCATTGTTTTGCTGGATGACATGAGCTGATCCAAAATGAACGGCACCTTGTTTTCATCCTGGGAATCCTGCAATTTATTCCTGAGGTTTCGCACCAGCCCGGCGATTGTGATCACAGGACTTTTCAGGTCGTGTGCTACCATCTGAATCAATGACTCCAGTTCTTCCTTCCGTTGCTTCACTTCTTCTCTGCGTTGTGCTAGAGCTTTTTCCGCCTCCTTGCGGTCAGTAATGTCACGGATGATGCCAGTGAAGTACAGCTTACCCTGAGTCTTCCAAGTGGAAAGGGACAATTCCAGTGGGAACTCTTCCCCATTTTGTCTGAGGCCCTGCAATTCTGCGGTGCGTCCGATCAGATGTGCCTCACCGGCTCGAAGATAGTTCTCGACGCCCTCGCTGTGTGCTTTTTTGTACCGTTCCGGTATCAAAGTAACCACCGGTTTTCCGAGTATTTCCTCTTCTCTGTACCGAAAATTCGCTGGGCTCCGGAGTTCCAGAATATTATCTTATCTTCATTATTCACCGAGATGATTGCGTCTATGGCGGATTGGGCCACGGACCGGATCCTGGTCTCCGAGTCGCGCAGGGCCTGTTCCATATGTTTCCTATCAGTAATATCCAGCACGTATTCCAGAATTTGTACCAGTTTGCCATTCTTGTCGAAAACCGGGTACGTGTGGATCTCAAGATGCTTTGTCTGGCCCAATTCCAGTTCGTGAACGTGCTCCATTGTCGCCGGTTTGCCTGTTCTCTTGACTTCGTCCATCGGAGATGGCAGCCCCAGTTGGCATAGCAGGGGCGACTGTCCCGGAGCTTCGGCGCCTTTCTTTCCTGCCGAATTGGGCTTACGGGCAGCGGAATTCGCCATAATCACCGAATAATCATCGGCATTTACCACATAGAAAGGATGAGTCAGTGATTCCAGCACATGATTGAGGAAATCGTTTTGATGCAGTATCTTTTCTTCGGCAAGTTTCCGATCTGTGATGTCCTGGATAATCGCCAGCTTGGACGTGGATCCGTCCTTGTGGCGCAACGGCGCGTTTACCACGTAATACCAGCGGTCATCTTTGGGGCTACGTATCTCCCATTTGACTACTTCGCCGGCAAAGACCTTATCGTTCACGCACCAGGGGCAGACTCCTTCAAGATCATGAAGTGCCTTATAACATTTCTCGCCCACAGGATTCCATCCCGTGCGTTCGATCATTCGTTTGTTCATGTATTCCACATCAAAATCCCTGGAACACATGTACATGAGCCCGTCAAAGGCCTCAGTGATGGCCTCGAACCTTGACCCTTCTTCCAGGAGGGCTGAATTTTCCTCCTGTAGTCGCGCCACGGTCGATTCCAATTCAGCTATTCTAGCGATCAATTGCTCAATTTGATAATTTTCGGCTTTCTTATCCCCGGCCATTTGCAGAACTCCGGTTCCCTGCTTGCGCGAAATTGCCAAAACCAGCGGCTCACTTTCAATATAGCGACTAACTCAGGGGAATGCCACTCGGCTGCCGAACAAAGGTTCCCCGTCGGGTCACCATGCCAGATTCCAATTATTAGGAGAAGATACGCTCGACAGTGCGCGAGACCATTAGCTTACACATGACATGGGTAGGACAAAATTTTCCCCGTCAAACTATGTAGCCTGTCCATGACGTGGAAACTCTGGCGCCTTTCCAACGAAGATCGGAATCCAGAATTAAGTCTTCCGGACCCGTCTTTCCCACGAGACGACGTGGGACCCATGGAATTCTCTTTTATTCAACAGCATTGTAGTGCCTCCTTCCCCCGCAAGCTTAGAGGCACCTCCGTGGCGTCGCGGGAAAATCTTTGGATATGCGGTGACTTGACTAGCTTCCATGTTTCAAATAGAATGCCGCTAAATGTTGCTCATGGGAGCTTAAAGGAGAATCAAATGGGTATTCCCGCCCCCACAGAATTGTTGCTGATCCTAGCGATCGTGATCATAATTTTCGGCGCCAAGAAAATACCGGAGATTATGGGCGGAGTCGCCCAGGGAATCAAATCCTTCAAGAAGAACCTCGATGATGACGACAAGACCGCTCCGACTCTGCCAACTCCCGAGAAAACGGCAGAGCAGACGGTGGGTAAGGCCCCACAGAGCTGATGTCTATGGTAGTTCTCGAAAATTCTATTCGGATTAGCACTTATTCTCCATCGCACTCGCAATGTTCCAACCATACAATTGCGAGGGTGAAACGACTGATACCAACTCCAACCCTTACCGGACATGATCCCTCCTCTTTCCTCTTTCCTCTTTCGGCACGGTTACGCACTTACGAGAACATCCACGTTGTTCCGAGCAGGTATGGCTACAAATCCATTGAACCCATAGCACTGGCTCTGGAGAACGTCAATGTTAGGGCATTGCAGCGTTTCGTCAGCGATGCTCCGTGGGATGACTATGTTGAACGACGAACAAAGTGCAATCTGACTGCTGAAATTGGTTTCCAGTCCAAGCCCAAACTGGCGGCAGAAATGCTCACTGCCCTCAGCCAAGAAGAAGATGTCCTGCCTTTCAAGTATGTGCTTTCCGACTCTTTATACGGGGTCAGCCCGGAGTTTATCGCAGCAGTTGAGGCACTGCCCGGCACAACCTACTTCGTATCCGTCCCAAAAGATACCCAATGCTGGCTGAAGCGACCCATGACCATTACCAAAAAGAGAGAATACCGCTGGGGAGGAAAGAAACGCAGGAAGAGAGTTCTGGTTGCTCCTGAAGCCAAGCCGCTGACGGTGGAGGATCTGGCCAGAAACACGAACGACTACTTCTGGTATCGCCGGAAGGTGTCGGAAGGGACCAAGGGGCCAATCGTCTATGAGTTCACCCGGCGCCGAGTTGTCCTGTCGGCTGCCGGGCTTCCAAAGAAGACCGTTTGGCTGCTGATCCGTCGAACGTTGGGCGAAGATCCGCAATACAGCTATTTCATCAGCAACGCCATGAGCAGTACAAGGCTGAACACGCTCGTATGGCTCAGTGCTCTGAGATGGGCAATCGAACAGTGTTTGCAGGAAACCAAGACAGAACTGGGTATGGACCACTACGAGGTTCGTAAATTTCCCGGGTGGCATCACCCCATTACAACCTTCATGCTGGCCCATTTCTTCCTCTGGCACCTGAAAATCAGGATGGGAAAAAAAAGCTCCGTCCATTACTCTGTGGCAGCTTAGGGTATTGCTCAAGGTCATCTTACCTATGAAGCAGCACACACCTGAAACGTTAATCGAACAGGTGACATGGATACAGAACCGAAACCACCGAGCCCGCATGTCACATAGAAAGAAGTGCGTGCTTCAAGTCTTGGAGATACAATAAGTTACGTTGTAGGGATAGTATTAGTAGCGGCCGATGTCCCTGCCGTCCATCGTGGGTAAAGGGCGCCCTAATTCGCACGAAAACTTCACCTGTGTAGCGGAAGACTCCCTCAATGGCGAGCGGGTGAAGGCCACCATCTGGCCGGCAGGGACGCCGGCCGCCACTATAGAGTCCCCAGACAGCCTTATTCTAACTCCCATGGGGACATAGTCCCCATTCAAATGCCTTCCAATGTAGCTTTGTCTCCTGACTTGAAGTTTAACTTGTATTTAGTTGTGATTGACTGATTCTTAATTTTGTCATGAAACACCGTTGCCAAAGTCAGGGTCTCTTTTGGCGGCTTTTTCAGATCCAATTTGATATTGAAAAATAAATCCAAGATCGGGGACCGCGAGACCCTGTTGATTTTAAGTATGCCGTTTTGTCCGAATACAACCTTTCCCGGTACTATCCGTTGCTACAAGATCAACCGTGCAGTCGATCACATACCGATCGCCACTCACCATCGTGCTGACGTTGGACGGCTCGAAGTAGAGCAGCAAACTGGATGCGGGCTGCTCGGGATTTAGAGGCCAATACATACCGAAACCTTCAACCCGACTGCATAGTACAACTTTTCTGAAACCCAATTTTGAGTTGTTCTGAGTTTCAATAATTTGTTTTTTGAGCAAACTCACCTGATCCGGTTCCGCTCCCGCCCTGTCAGTCGCAGTTGGCCCCGCTTTATCAGTAGGATTTCCATCAGAAGGTTGAGCCGATACTTCAATTAACGTCTTCTGAATCGAATCAGTACCGATTGATTCAGATAGAGCAGATGAAAAAGACTGATTTGCAATCCCGAAAATCACAGCGAAAACAACGAGCGCGGAAGTGACTAATGCGCAATGCATTTTTCCAATCCCTTCATATTCATAGTGTGAGTTCGAATTCCCAAAGCGATCTTCTGAAATGAAGCTCGCGGACAAACGAGTGGAGCGCAATAGCCTACCGTACTGCATCCAATTTAACAATTCCTCATACTGGCTCTACTAAGAAGGATGCGAGCCCTTTCGCAACACATCACGAGTAGTTGGTCATGTTCTGATCAATTATTATGGTGACATGTCAAGGGCCTTCTGTCAACGTGAGCTTCCGTCCTGCGGAATGTTGGACGGAACTTTGTATGTGCACCTATGATGCATACATTGCGTATGACAAGTGATGCACTGCGCTTTGGCGTACTTCCGCCAAATTTAATGTTTCATGAAATGATGGATATTTCGCGTTTTAATTCGCAGTGAGAGCAGTATATCTTTCGCGAGTTTCCTTGACAATTTTGACGACTTCGATGTACCCTGCCGACTAATTTTAGTGTAATTTTATTCTTTTCAAAGGTATGGATTAGAATGCTGGACCGGACGCGAAGTCTGCGTATCCTATTCTGCTTCTTCTTCATCGCGCTCTCTGGAGAAGGAGTCTTTTCCGAGGACGTTAAGCAACCCGAGATCTCGGACCATCTGCAGCGGCCTCTCCCCGAGGACCAGAATCATAATGGCCTGCCGTCAGAACTCCCAACGACAACTCCTTCGAACGCTATTGAGATCACTGTCATAAACCCATATCGAACTGCTGCATTGGGTGCCGAAGTAGGCGGAGTAATCGAAAATTACTATTTCGAACCTGGAGATCTCGTTGAAAAAGGTCAGGTTATTTTGGAGATCTCGCGAAAGAGGTACGATCTTGCCGCTCGTAAGGTTGAGGAAAGACTCAAGGCTATCGGGACGGCGCTCGTTCGTGCTGAAAAGGACAGAGAAATAAAGGAACAGCTCCTGTCGATGGAGGCCGGAAGCCTTCAGGAACTCAGCCGGGCTGAAGCGGAAGTTGAAATTCTACAGAGCAAGAAAGCGGAATCGCAGATCGAATTCGATCAAGCGATGCTCGAGTTGAATGCCTGCCAAGTGAAAGCGCCGTTCACAGGCTATCTTGCTGCCCGTTACAAAGAAGCCAATGAACCAGTAGCTCCTCTCGAGAAACTTGTACTGATGATCGACAATGCCCACGTCTATGCTGTGGCCAATGTTCCCGTGAGCCTTGCTCATCTGTTCAAAAAGCATATGAAAGCGTCCTTCAAGCACCCTTCGGGAAAAGAGTTTTCGGGCACTGTCGAACGCATAGAGCCAATCATTGACCCCAAAACAGACACCAGGAAAATATTCGGTACTGATAGACAACCAGTCGCAGGAACTTGAAATCGGAATGAGCGGTTCCTTGCAGAGCGACCAATGAGGTCCGGATGAGGCCTTTAGGCTGTTTGCTTCAACGGACAGTGATGCTGATGGGAATAGTAATTGCTCTTCCCATGCTGATGTCATGTCGTTCTGCCTTGATTGATCGTTTTCGCGCCGCAGACGAACTGGAAGTGACACGCAAGAATAGTGCGTTAACGCTTGTCAATCACCGGAATCGTCCTGCCACTGCCATACTCGGGAAAAGGACTCTTAATTTGGAGGATTGTCGAGGCCTTGCCCTGACAAATAATCTCGAACTTCAGGCTGCGAGATTGGACGAATTTGCCAAGGCAGCGATTGCTGACAGTAACCGTGGCAAAATCCTTCCCCATTTCTTGTTCACAGGCGATCTGAGCGAAAAGAGCGCTCTGCGATTTTCCTACTCCGATGTTCTGGGCAAAGAGGGTTTGCCGCCTAACATTGGTGGTGGAGGAACCGGAGTCACGAGTTTTTCCACCGGTCATGAACGAAGCACCTGGTATTACACCGTTGAGGCACGCTGGAGTCCTACTGACGCTGCCCTTGCCCATTTTGTCACCAAGAACAGCCGTAATGATAAGAGGAAATCTCACTATCAGAAAGTCCGGGCGGCCCAGAAATTACTTGAAGTAGTCGATTCAGCTTTCTTTCGCCTCCTTTCTCTCCAGGAATGTTTACCTATCGCAGAAAAGTTGCTGGCGACTCGCAGGAATACAGCCGATAAAATAGGCAGACTTCTAGAAAGTAGTTTATTCAAAATCGAGGATTTCAACCGGGCGGAACAGAAGAGGATTCGCGCAGATCAGCAGTTGACAAGAATCCAAAACGACATTGAGATTCAGAGGAATCTTCTTGCTTCCGCTATGGCAATTTCTCCTGATTACTGCGTAGACGGTGGATTCTACGTGGCCGGTGAGCTGTCCGAACCGAAATTCTACAAACCTTTGTGTGACATAGAATTAGCGGCTGTGCAGCAGCGTCCGGAAGCCTACCAGGCCGGCCTGGTTCACCTGAGCTCTCTTAATGATGTGAAACGCACAATTGTCAAATATTTTCCGAAGGTTTCAGGATTCTGGAGGCTTGCACGGGATAAAGACAAATTTCTGTATGACAAAGAGTGGAAAGACGCAGGCCTTGCAATTTATTTTGATCTTCTGGACTGGGCAGCAAACCTGGATGAAGCCAAAGCAGCGAAAACTTTGGCGGACAAGACGGAAAGAGACATCGGAGCAGTGACATTGGCTATCACCTCCCAGGCAAGAGTCTCTGCCCTGAAATTCTATTCTGCCACCTCTGATCTAAAGTACGCCAGGGCAATGGCTGACAGCCTTGAGCGCGTCGTACGAGCAACCGAGTCCAAGTTCCAATTGAAGGACCTAGACAAAATCACCATGGAAGAGGCGCGAGGCGACTTGGCTGAAGCCAGCCTAAACAAACTGAGAACTTTGGGCGAACTAAACGCAATGCTTGCAGAATTATCGTCCGCAATGGGAACAAATTACTCTGAGCCCGAAATAAGGAAATAGAAACGTCATATTGCTGCTGAAGGCCCCTGTAGTAGTGACCCCGGTTAGAAGTATTTTAGTGCGTCTTCGATCCTATGTTGATTGTATGAACACACATTATAGGAATTGCCAAAATTCTCGTCCAATTTACGGGAATTGTACTCGTCACCCCGGCGAAGGCCGGGGTCCAGTCCGCAGTTTCGCTGAAAGCGAAAGACCTGGATTCCGTCTTTCTACGGGATGACGACAAGAGGTTGCGAATCTTGGCGTGGTGCTTAAGTCAACAGCATTGGGACTTGATCCGGGGTCCAGATTCTGGATTCCTGCCTTCGCAGGAATGACGAAGGAAAAGACATTATTATTGGCTGCTATAACCGGTTCGCTATTTCTTTTGGTAACACCCATCGATGCTTCGGTTGCTTCTTCACTCAACCTTTTTCACCACTGGAGGCGCCCATCGTCCGTCCAGCGCTTCCGGTCGCGGCGCATAAAGCCGCATAGTCAAGTTGAATGGTGCCTTCGGAGCAGGGAGCCAGTTCGATTCCTTTTCCGCACCAGGGCCCTCATTTTGGAAATAGAGGTCAAGCGACCCATCCGGATTGTACTTAAACGGCATCCAGCTACTGACGGCGAAGCGATTGATACTGTTCGCTACCTGGAAACCGTCTTGATCGTATAAAGTGATCGACCAGAAGGCACCAACGGGCGGTATGGCGCCTTTGTCGAAGTGGATCGTGTACCTGTTCGTACCGTCAAGGGGTTTGCCTGACTCGTCACCAAGATTTATCGGGTAGATCGCATCTTCAGGCACGTTCGCTCCGAGGCCCTGTTGGGCGACGATGGCGCGCTTGAGGTAATAGTTGCCGTACACGCCCATAGTATCAGTATTCATAGACCAGCCGTTCACGACTTTCGCTATAGTGGGGAGCTTCCACTGCATAAGCTTCTGAGCTTGCTCCGGGACTCGTTCCAAAACTTTCTTGATGGCAGGATCGACTTTGTCTATGTCGAAACTCTTGCCAGGCTCGATACCAATCCGTTTCATAATCGCGATGATCGGCTGATCCGTGATGTGTGAGGAATGCAGCTTCAGGAGTTCCGCTGCGTAGGCGAAATACTTGCCGGCCGGCATTGTGTCGACCTGCTTCTTTGGCGGTGTCTTCATGTCCACTGTCGGGTCGATCTTGACCTGAACAGGTTCGGGGTTCTTCCCGAATTGAGAAAGAGGCGTGACTTTGAAGCCCGCCTGGATCTTGTGAACAGCCTCATAGTCAGGTGGGCCGTCTGTTTTGGTGCGACCGATGACCCAGACATAAGGCGTCGGTGCATCGATGCGCTGCGTTTCTTTGGGGAGCCGGAACTCCTCAATGAGTCGCTCTCTCAAATCAGGCCGCCAGCCGGGCGGAACCACTATGAAATTGCCCGCCTGAGTGCCGGTTGTCCGCCATCCCGGCGAGGTGAACACATCCGTCCACATGTCAAGCATTGGAAGCAGATAATAGCGGCCGCCAGTATCTGGGACCGACACCATCATGGGCTCCTTGGTGAGATCAAGCCACACGACTGAGTAAAGAGTGTCGAAATTGGGTCGAACGACAACCTTCACCTCCGCCGTGGGATACTCGGGAATATTTACGAACGTGTTCATCGGACCTTTGAACATCTCTTTGCCAGGTTCGACGTTTGTAGATTGTTTCCGGGTCACGTCCATCGTGATGATCGGATAGAAATAGATGTACGCGCTGACGCCGATTTCGAGAACCTCCTGCTCTGAAACCGCGGTAAGAGCTACGTTAGGCGCCATAACGATGGCCATCAAACCAAGAACTATCAGCGCGACCAGAGTTACAGTCTTCATAATTTCCTCATAGCCTCCTTCAAATTGTTTTGCTCGTATTGATCCGCTTCGACTCAAAATAATATCGGAATTGTTCACTTGGCAAAAAAAGCCACTGCCATTGCGAGGGCGTAAGCCCGTGGCAATCTCCCAACCGGCAGGAATAGATTGCTTCGTCTTTTTATTCCTCGCAATGACACCGGTCTCACACCCCGATTCTTTGGTAACGGCACAATTCCTAATAATACTAATTGGTCAGAACGCCGAATCGACTCTCTAAAGCTCACGAACCCGACGTTTTGCTATCCGCTTTCTGCTTGTCATCCGGCTGCTTTAGTCTAACCATAAGCCACTGCTGAGTTTTGTCTTTTCCGAAATGAACGAGCGCCTCCGTCTGATCCTGCGTGAGATTGTACAGGCCCGTTTCCATGATGATGTCCGTGTTTTTGCCATCAGCAAATGTCCACGCTGCTCGTTGAGCCTTCTTGTCCACCATTCCCTTGACCGGGCGACCCGCATCTGTCGTGGAGTTATAGAAAGTGCCTGCTATGGAGCCGTCCTTGTTCAGGGCTAACTGCAGGACCATATTGGAATAAGTAGCATTACCTTGGCTCAATGCGAATACTCCCAAGGGCAACCAATCGTCGGATTGTGTGTCCGTGGTAGCCGGAGCGCTGATGGCCAAATCGCCGGCTTGATTGTAATATTCTTCTGCTGTGGCTGCCTTTTGTCCGCCAACGTAAACGTTATCTCCCTCGTAATAAATGGTATCCCCATAATCGTAATAGATGGGCTCGCCATATCCGCCGTAGGCGGCCCCTGCCACCAAACCGGTTACGGCCGCCCAGGTGGCCGGCCGCCACCAATGGTACCACCCATCGTGGTGCTTGTCCCAGTATGCGTGGGCCGCATTTGGATGATCTTTCCACCACTGCGGAGTAAACGCATGGTCGTATCGGTTTTGTAGATTATTTCGAATCTGGTCGCTCACAGGTCTCGCCGGAAGCTGGGTAGGTCTGTCCAGGCCGCCAGGCCTATCGGCTATCCCCGGTCTATCACCTATTCCTGGCCTGTCGCCCGCACCCGGTCTATCGCCTATACCTGGCCTATCCCCTGTTCCCGGTCTTTCCGGGAGTTGACCTGGTCTCTCCCTGCCACCGGGCTCTCGTCCTTCAAGGAGTCGTCGGGCCCCTTCAGCACCGAGAGCGCCTACAGCAGCACCAGCGCCAATTTTAGCTATGTCTGACCCAATACCGGGTTTCTGGCTTTGTGGCAGATCGAGAAATTGTTGAACTTGCCCTTGAGTTGGCCTGCTCATTCGGTCGCCGGGAGTTCCTCCGCCAGGCCTTTCGCTCGGCCGCGAGGCGACCTGCTGCTTTGGCGGACTGGGTCTGCTTGCCGGAGAAGAAGGCTTGGACACTGCCTTATGACTGGGAGGCCTGCTTGGTTGGTGAACTGTCGACCTTGACGACGACATACTCATCGATGGGCTTCTGGAAGCCGCTCCTCCTCCACTGAACGATGCCCCGCCTCCGCGGTATCCTCCTCCACCGCCACCTCCACCACCGCGGCCTCCTCGTGCCATGATGTCCTGGGCCCAGACTCCAGAAATTAAGAGAATCGCTGCTGTGATAATTGCTGATTTTTTCATTGTTTTCACCTCGTTTGCCTGCTGGTTCGTGACGGACGTTCAACCGGCTGCTTGCGAACTATGACCACCTCATCGATATTGGGTAGCGGTTCTCCTCCTACCTGGCGCCCGATCGATTGCAGGGTGAAAGTGTTATCGTCGACATAGGTATAAATATTCATCGCAGAAGCTTTTTCGCCTGTACTCAAAACGCTTGAAGATTCCGCTATCCATTGATTGCCGCTCTTGAACCAGATCCCCTGACCGAATCCACCCTGCGAGTCAAATACCCATGACCTGACGGTTTTTCCCACCGGGTCCCAGCCTATGACTTGGGTCCCTTGGAGATCTACCTTGCCCTCGATAGAAACGGTGAAAGATCCCGTGATGAAACTCTTATTCCTGCTCCACTTATAGGCGGTATCCAGCGTGGCCTCTTCGTCCTGATCGATCCATTCCCCTATGAGCCACTCCAGGTCCTTAAGGTGTTCATAGCCTGCCGAAACTTCCTCCTCTTTGACGCTGGTGAGCTTCCACATCCCATCTTTTTTTGCATACTCGGCAATGTAAATGCTCTGTTCCGGACTCTGTCCGGCGCGAGTGACGGTTGCCGTCCCAGTCTCTATGGCCCTGTCAGCAGACGGAAATCGTACGGCAAACAATGAAGTCTGAATTTTCAAGTCCTTGTTCTCTGAAAAGAACTTTTTCATAAAGGCTTCTATCTTCTTGCGTCCTTTAAAGCGATCTCCAGAAGGGCTTACGTATTCCGCGTCCTCGCTCCAATGTGATGCAACCGCAGAAGCATCTCCCTTGTTGAACGCGTCGACATACGATTGAACAGCCTGCCGAATCGCTGCCTCATCGGGCGATTGCTCTTGCTGCTCTTGCGCCGCCGCTGGATTCAGCGCAATTAGAAGAACTGCTCCAATCAGCAATAATGTTGCACGGGCACGCCTATTGATCATTACCATTTGGCACCTCCGCTCCTTCAAGTAGTCTCTTTTGCGACAAAATATTTCCTAAGGAATTCAGATGTCGAATTAGGGCCTTGGGTTCTTGTTGCTAAAAATGCCTGCCCTTCCGCCTATATAGTGCTCTCAGCATTCAGCCACACCTCAGTAATCATTCTGACTTAAGCGGAAAGATAACCTTCCAGTCCTTCTTCATGCTTATGACGACCCAGCCCTTGCTCATGGCTTCGTCGTAAAGCGCCTGGGGAAAAGTTCCGACCTTCGAGTCGGGCAACCCAACCGCTGGGCCGTAGGCGTACTCACGTTCGGAGTCGTCGTGCAATACCAGCATGCCCAGCCGCGCACCGCCGGCTGCCGTGGTCCATTCGAGCATCTCGCGGTCGCCGTTGGAATTGCCGAAGGCCGCGGTTGGACGTCTGCCTACAAAAAGATTAATTCCAACGGCCTTGCCCGCGTGGTCGTCGATAAAAAACACTTTGGGCAATCTCATCAGCACCGGCTTTCCGTCAATATACTCGTATTTGGTCGCGATGCTTGATCCGACCACCTGCTCGGGTGGAACACCGTAGACGCTCTGGCTATATGCTCGCACGAACTCCTGGCCGCCGCCGGTGACAATGTAGGTTTTGAAACCGTTCGCTCTAAAGTAGTTCATCACCTCCAACATGGGCTGGTAAATGAGGTCGGTATACGGCCTCAGGAATCGCGGGTGCTTTGATGTTTTCAGCCACTGCTTTGCTATCGCTTCAAAAGCTTCAGAGGTCATTCCGGCGTGAGTAGCTGCGATGATGTGAGCCCAGTCCTGCTCGCCAAATTTGGCCATTGCAGTTTTGTCGTCCGCGAGCACTGACTTGAAAGGCTCCGTGTTTTTCCATTCCGGACGCTCGGTCGCCAGCGTCTTCACGCGATCCAACGCAAATATGCCTTGCGAGTACAGAGGATGTTCAACCCACAGGGTTCCGTCCTGATCAAAGGTAGCAATGCGTTCAGCAGGCGCGACATAATTCGGGCCGCCTTCCTCGGTCGCTTGGGTCACGAACTTCAGGATGCCTTGCTTGGCTGCGCCATCGTTCCACGAAGGCAACGGATCATCCGCGGCTTGGAGTGCCGGTGTAATGAAGACGACCGACACTAGTACGATTGCGCTGATCAATGCTTTTATCTCAGCTTTCATCTCAACTTATTCCTTCTGAATCGTTGTTCGCTCCGAATAATGCATGGGTTAATCGTATGCCACTGTCCTCTATGTCGCCGTTGCGATGTTGGCCGCTTTTCGAGCGCCGAGTGCAATGAAGATGTAGGACCACCCGTTTATTATTAGTTCGATTGCCACAAACAGTCCTATGACGAAGAGACCCGACAACGGCCACTGAGCAAGAATCATCCCACCGAGAATTATCGAGATGATACCTCCCAGCAGAGGGACAAACCAGGGTCCAACGGACCGCATCTGAATTGCCATGACAATGCGAAGAATGCCTACGAAAATGAGCACAGTCGCCAACACCCACGTCAGCATTACGGAGGCTGCTAAAGGATCTTGAAGCACGAAAACACCGCCAACTACGTAAAGCACAGCGATGAGCACGTGGAATGCTACGCCTTTCCATCCTTTGCACTTGAGAGCCTCCAGAAACTGGGCCACACCACCGATAATGATAAGAATGCCGAAGAAAAATGCGCTGGCCAGCGTCAGAGCAAAGAGACTTCCCAGTCCAATGAAGCCGAGGATGATGAAAAAGAACCCCAAGAAAAAGGAGCCATCCCCAGTTTTTCTGTAGTTCCCCAAAGATGGCCTTCTGGTACTGCGCCACTGCTTCAACATCTTGAGATGACATTTGCGAATACCCCTCTTCTGGAATCCAGGCTCCCATGTTGAGCCACAGGTCTGTTGATATTTTGTGTTCGATAGCCCATTACCAAGCAAAGAGGTAACCCCTTAGTTACGCGGGGGAGAAAACCCCTCCGAACAGTGTCATGCCGAGCGAAGCGAAGCAATCTCCCAAATACGAGCAATGGAGACTGCTTCGTCGTTTTCAGTCCTCGCAATGACAATCTCTGACTCATGTCCTCTTCCCGTTCGTAAGTGGACGGGTACACGAAAGAGGCCCCCGAGATTTGTTTTGGAGCCTCCTTGCTCTGCCAAAGAAACCTTCGCAAAGATCCGAGCACCTTGGGCAGGCGCTCATGTTTCGCTCCGTCAGTCGCCTTGTCGCGACTTAATAGCCTTCATTATCTGCTCTTTCACGGCCTCCATGTTGAAGCTCGCGCCTCTCTGCATCGGCGGGAATTCAATGAAGGTTGTTGCGTACTTCTCCACCTCCTGCTGCACGTACACGTAGCGCCAGAACTCATACATGTACCAGTTTCCGTACAGCATAGATCCCGTGATGCCCGTACGTTCCAAAGGATCGAGCCGAAGGTTCGTGAGGATCGGCCAATCCACCTTGACCGTACCGCCCAACCAGCCTCCCGGCTGATCGATGAACCGGTATTTGTAGTCACCAATACGCACGGCCCCAAGTGTACTCTCGGTGAAGTAAAAGATCTCGTTCCGCTTCGTCGGGCCTTTGCCTGTAATCAGGTCCATCTGATTGTACCCGTCTAGGTGGACCTTGTAATCGCGGTCACCCAGTTTCTTGCCCTTCATCAGCTCCTCAACGATGTTTGGATTACCGGCTGCAGCGACGAGGGTCGGGAACCAGTCGAGCCCCGAGACAATGCTATTCTCGACCTTGCCTGCGGGCACCTTGCCGGGCCAGCGAATGATGCAAGGCACGCGAAAACCGCCTTCCAGGGCGGTTCCTTTTCCTCCGGCGAACGGGGTCTGGCCGCCATCGGGCCACGTGAAATTCTCGGCTCCGTTATCCGTGGAAAACGCGATGATGGTGTTGTCATCGAGGCCGTTGTCCTTCATGTGTTTCATCACGGAACCGACGATGTCATCCAGTTGTGCCATCCCGGCTTCCTCGATACTCCAGCCGTTTTCCGGCGTACGCATCGCTTCATATTTATCCGAGAGATGGGTGACAACGTGCATACGGGTCGGATTCAGCCACACGAAGAATGGCTTGCCCTCTTTTTTGGCCTTGTCGATAAATTTGAGAGTGTGATCGAGGATTTCGTTATCCACGGTTTTCATCCTGTCCGGGCAGAGTTGGCCGGCATCCTCGATCTTCTGCTTGCCGATCTTACCCCAGCGGGGCTCTTCGGTCGGGTCGTCCTTGTCTGTGGCCCAGGAGTGGATCACATTCCGGGGCCCCACCTTGTCTTTGAGAGCAGACGGGTAATTGCGATGGCACGGGTCCTCCATCGCGTCCAAATGATAGAGGTACCCGAAAAACTCGTCGAATCCGTGAACGGTCGGCAGGTATTCGTTCAGATCGCCAAGATGGTTCTTGCCGAACTGGCCGGTTGCGTAGCCCATGGATTTAAGCGCGGTGGCGATGGTTGGCGCCTGGGTCGGCATACCCACTTTCGCCCCAGCCTGGCCCACGGTCGTGAGGCCGGTCCGGATCGGAAGCTGGCCAGTGATAAAGTTTGCCCGACCCGCTGTGCAGCTTGCCTCCGCGTAATAGTCGGTAAAACGCATCCCTTCCACGGCGAGCCTGTCAAGATTCGGCGTCCTGCCCGCCATTATGCCCTGATTGTAGACGCCGATGTTGAACCAACCAATGTCGTCGCCCATGATGAAAATAATGTTGGGCTTCTTGGCGTCAGCCGCCTTGGTTTCCTGCGAATGGGCCGCACCGACGAAAGCGATGACCATCAGCGCTGCCAACAACAGTAATCCTGCTCTCCTTACAAATGGGTTCACAATATCCTCCGAAACAATAAAGTGACTTGATTTTCTATCGTACCAATATGTCTTGATTGTTTTGCTCGGTGTAATGCCCCCCTTTCTGTTCAATTCACGCTCGTCAAGTTTTCACACAATTCACTTCTCTTTCGCGTCCGGAGGGGCACTCTTCAGGGCTTCCAGGCGCACCTTCATGCGAACCTTGTACTGGTCCGGCATGCCCTCCACAGCTAGTCCCCTGTTGTACACTCCTTCGGCCTCGGCCTTCTTTCCCTGTTTCTCGTAGATTCCGCCCAGGAGCATATACGCATCGGCATACGCCGGGTATTTGGCAATGAGGCCATCCAATACGCTTGCAGCCCCAGGAAGGTCTCCCTTCTGTTGCTGATAAAATGCCAGCGTAAAGGCATACCTGGGCACGTCCGGTCGAATCTCCGCAGCCTTCCTGCAGAAATCCACTGCCTCGTCGAGACGGTCCTTCGAGAGAATTACGCAGAGGTTGTATGCTGCCTGAGCCATCTGAGGATCGGTTTTGAGGGCTGCTCTCAGGTGCTTCTCCGCTGTGACGAGATCATTCTCCTCCGCCTTGAGCAGGCCCATGTTAAAATTCGCTGCAGCGTTATCGGGGGCCACTTTCAATGCCTTTTGCAAAGCGTCATTGGCCTTTTGGTTTTCTCCCATACGGGCATACGCCATTGCTTCGTTGACCATGGCCAGCACCCCGCGCGGCTCCATCTTGAGCGCCTTCTCATACGAAGCAACTGCCTGCTTGAAATCACGGCGATCGAGGTAGTAGTTGCCCAGATTGTAATGGGATTCCCACTGGTCCGGCCGAGACAGGATTGAAGCCAGGTATTCCTTTGTTTGCAGCCTCGACTTTTTTCTTGTCCGCATCCGTCAGCGGGAGGTTCTGGTGGCCGGCAAGCGACGCCGCTGCTCGCACCCGAACAAGGCGGTAGTCATCCCCGGTCGCCTCTACCAGAGCATGCAACAGCTTCTTTTGTCGGAACGTTCTTGCAGGGCTGTGGCAGCTGCAGAGCGCATGAGCGGCGAAGGGTCCTTGATCGCCTTGAGCAACGCCGGCACAACCCGAGGATCCCCGGAAGCCGGGACAAGTCGGATAAGTGACGCTGGCAAACATTTCGTCCCGATCTTTGCTCGTCACGTAGTCGAGCATCTCCGGCAGCTTGCTCCAGTCACGTTTCCGCGCAGCATTCGATCAGCCCGGCCCGGTGAAGTACGCGAGCCTGATAGTCTCGCTTGCGCCACTTGCGAACTGTTTCATCTGCCCACTGAGGTGTCTTGTCCTTGTGGCAGAGATTACAGGCATTGGGCGAGTTGAAGGCTATAGTGGCCGCGGGGGTGGGCGGCAGCATCGAATGGTCGCTTCTGCGCATCCGGGCGAATTCCGTCATGGGCATATGGCAGGAAATGCACTTGTTTCCCGGACTGTCGACTTTGTGGTGCGTGTGTTCAGTTGGATTTTCCACCTTGTCTTTGTGGCAGGGCAGGCACGCCTGTTGGCCTTGTCGTCCGCCTTGAACTTGTACCGACCGCTGGACGTGTGGCAATGGAGGCAATCGAGTTTTCCCGACTTCACACACGGACTCATGAGCCACGAGGTGTAAGTGTAGTTCTCTCCCAGGTCACGGCCATCCGGGTAATAGTCAGGGTTTTCGAGCGTCACCAGACCAAAATGGTCGAAGAACCTGTCCCCGGGTTGGAAGGTATCCGTGAGCACGACAGCCTTGGCATGGCAAGTGGAGCATGTCGCGTTGTTCTGCTCCTTGGAAAAATCACGACCGCCGCGTGTTATTTTCAGGTCTTTGGGAACTGTTCCTTTTGGCGCCGCCTCGCAGACACGAATGTGTTCATCAGCAGGACCGTGACAGGTCTCGCAGTTGATGCCCGGCTCCTTCCAGATCGTGTGGTAGGTGTCGGTCTTGAGATCATAGTTCGTGGAGACCTGGCTCACGTGGCACCCGTAACAGGCGGTGTTGAAGGTGTACTGCCAGTCCTTCCAATTCATCGGTTCATCGGTCTGGCCCGGAAAGTGCCGCACCCCGCTTCGCGGCCATGTCGAACCATTCCTTCTTGTTCACGTCGTACGCCACGGGCAGAGTCTGGAGCCGGCCGCGATCCGATTGCAGTAAGGAAATAGTAGACATTCTTACCGCCCATCGCGTGATCGATCCGATATTTCGTCTGGCCTTTCGGGCCTCGTTCAATGACCCAACCGGTGTCGCCGGCTATGTCCGCACGGTATCGGTAATCTCCGATAACGATCTCTTCCGTCTGGGGGGAGAGCTTGTTGCGGGCCAACTCAGCAGTATAAGGCTGCATAGCAAGCCCATGGTGGAAGGTGCCCACAACTGGTAGAATTTCTCATGGCATTTTCGGCAGCTCACGGAGCCGGTATAGTTTTCCGGAACTGAGACGCGAAGAGAAGAAGCATTTTCTGCTATTGCTAGGGGAAGGCGCTGATCCTGTACAAATGACTATGAGAGATAAAAAGAAGAGCCCCAGAATCATTTTGATATAGGAATTTTTCATGCTCCCTCCCGACTCCTAATGTACCAAGCGACCTTCAGGTTAACATTTCCGTTGTTTCAATGCAAACTGCAGCGCTGTTTCAGCACATTCTACTTGTGGCGCCTTCGGTCAAAGGCAGGCGAACATAGCCGGAGATTTCAAGTCTTCACGCACCCTTATTTACTATTCACCAGAGACTTCTCTGTTGTGATCGCCAGTGATTGCCACTACTCCTCGATTGACTTTGGGCTCGTTTCTAGCGGCAAATTATCACTTGTTCCACGCCGGTATTACCACTGCCGGGATCATCTAGCATTACTAAGACTGTAAAAGAATCAAACTATAGCTCCAAAAGTCTTGCCTACAAGGCTGGTCAGGGACTAGCAGTAGTCCATGTGGCATAGTGCTGTCACGGTGGTTATATTGATTGCGAGAGCCAGTTCGGTAAGGGCACGACATTCAGGCCTTACTTCCCAGCAACAGCCGAGGGCCATCTCCTGCAAGAACCGCATCTGGAAAGAGTCAGTCCGGCTTGCCCGTAAGGTATTGATTTTCGGCAGGCCATATATTCATTACCTGCCGCATGATGGCCAGCTCGCCAACATGGTAAGCATTGTGATCGGCGGCAAGGACAATTTCTCTGAATATCGTGAAATCCCGAGCGTGAGGAAGTGGAGCGAACAGATTGGTTTTCTTGTCTTTAACAATATTCTTCAAATCGTTCAGGTCTGTCCTGAAAGCGTCGATACTCTTCCGCCACCCATGTGAATCGGTCGTCTCATCCGGGTGAGGTCTGTAACCTTCTGGATATTTGGGAGAAACATGATGCGGGTCGCGGATGAACTCGAGAATATCCCACTGAGCGATTCGGATATGCTCCACGAAATGCCAGAATGAATACGGGCTATATGGGGCTTTGCTGTTGATATGTTCCAGCGGGAAATCCGCTACCACTTCATCAAAGCTCATATGTGCGTTGCCGCCCTCGAGAACGGCTAGTAATTCATTTCAACCACCTCATCCGATTTCATGATGCATCCTCCGTTTCCAGCGGCTATCATCCATATCATTGAGCGTTCCGAGCCTGGAATACATATCTGTTCAGTATGCTAGCGGGTCCCGGATTTTTCCTCTTCCGTACTGCTTCAAAATTCTAATAATCTCTCTTCGCACCTGAAGTGGGGTGGTGTCGGCTGACAATGGTGAAAATGCCCACCCTAATGCGGTAAAACCTTTATTGTCTTTCGCTGCAAGGTCCGCGCCCCTGTTGAGCAGCGCTATCACTAGATCCAGATTCCCTTTGCCAGCTGCTAGCATCAGAGGCGTGGCACCTGTACCGTCTCTGTCCCATTCAGATTGGCGCCGTTGTCCACCATCAGGCTGGCACATCTGATCCTGCCTTTTTCGCAGGCTTCCAGTAGTTCAGCCACCCCCTTTCTTTCGTCGTGCTTCAGAAGCAAGTTGACAACCCTCGCATTCCCTTCTTCGCATGCTAGAGCCAGGGCAGTGAAGCCATTCTTGTCTTTCAAGCTCGTGTCCGCTCCACTCCTCAGGAGCAAATCGACAAGAGGCTCGTTCCCGGACCTTACGGCGATCAATAAAAGAGATGAACCTTCCTCATCCACGCTGTTGACATTCATACCCCGCCCCAACATGACATCGACTTGGCCAAGATCGCCTTTTTTCACGGCTTTAGGAAGGCTGCTTATGATGTCATTCATCCTCTCCGGGGACTTTTCCTCCTGAGAGGTTTCAGTGTTGGTTGTGGGTTCCAAGGCCGCTATGGTCTGCTCCGATGTCGGCGGAACCATTGCGGTAGCATTTCCACTCGTCGAACCAGATGACTCTGCAGGAGTCAAAATCTCGTTTTCTTTTTTCGCCACGGATGGAATAGTTTCCGTTTCTGCTATATCAGGCACTTTAGATGTCTCATCAACAGCAGATGGTAGTCCGGCCAATGATGAGTCTTCACCGGCGGTGACTTCACCAAAGGACTCGGGAATCTTCTCTTTCGCGTTCACTATTTTCTTGTGCTACCCTTTCCGCAATGAGCACTTGAGTTTCCAGATCTCGTCTTTTCCCTTTCACTTGTGGCAGGGATGCAGGATCGGTCCTTTCCTGGATTGCCGTAGTTGCACTCACTTTGGGCGATTGGGGTCGAGTTTTCACCGGCGGGGTCCAGACCGGAGCATCAGGTACACTGTAGGGTGGCAATATTTCGGGATAGTGAAAAATGACGGCAGCGATCGCAAGCACGGCCATGAGCAAGCCCGCCACCAACGCCGGCCGCAGTCTGCGTTTCTTCTTATGAAGCGCCCTTTGGGACAGCCCTTTTCGTTTGATCGGGTTGAGGCGCCGATTCATGAATGGTATCTGAAAAGGGACTGTTCATGTTGAGCAGGGCGGAGCCTCTCTGTCGACGGTCTTGGACGTTCATGTTCTGTCGTTTCAAGCTGCTCGGGGGAAGCTAAAGCCTTCAAGTCGGGCGATTTTTCCTTTTCATCTATCAATTGCGCGACTCGCTCTGCAAGGCAATGGCTACATTCTCCAGAATCTGCCAGCAACAACGAACCGCAGCGTTCACAAGTGGATGCAAGTGAAAGATTGGGCTCAGTGGACTTTGAATCGTCCTTCGTCAGATCGGAATCGTGAATTCTCCCCATTTTTATCAATTTTTCAAAAATTTCATATAGGTACTTCCTTAGCCAATCCATACTTGTTCATCAGATCCGAGTCGCTTAACCCGGATCGGACATCCCGTACGAAATCCCCGACGTCTATTGCTCGTCTACCCACAACATGCTCCGAAATGGTAATAGATACGCCAGTGATTATATTTCTTTATCATCCAGTCTGTCCAGTTTCATGATAGCAAACTAGCCTCATCGGGCAAAACGCCAGAAAACATGGCGACTTTCTCAGGCGCCCCAAATGCTTGTTTGAACGCATTGTATGTTACTCCAACGGGCGTTCCAGTGTGAAAATATCGGATGGCTAGAAGGATTTTTCAGACATCCTGAGCACTTAATTCAGGGGATTTCCCTGTGCACCGGCTATCTTTGCCGGTGATCCATTTTCATGTTATCCACAGGTGTTTATTAGTTCAGTAGGCCTGGGAGCGACTTACACAGACCCCACCCGTTTGCGGTGACTTGGAGATAAACGTCTGTAATTATTACACATGATGTTTGCTCATTCTTTGAGCAATCCGGAAACAAATCAAAGATTATGAATATGTAAGAATTCTATCCACAGGTTTGTTCCCCTGTTATCCACAGATCTTGTTGATAAGTCGAGTTAGGCCAGTCTGTGTTCAAACAAGGAACGAAGGTCCGGAATTCCCTACGCGAATCCAGACGGGTTGCGGCGAGTAAGACTGAATTCTCGTCTACGCGTGAATGACGACTTTGACGGAATTCGAGTTTCTTATGAGGCCTAATTTCCGGTTTACTGGGGCTTACCCCTTGCGACGCTCATAGGTCGGGGCTGGCACTGCTTAGTTCCTATATCCTCTTTCGCCCTCCACGAAGAATGTTGACATGCTGTGAGAAGCTCATTAGAATTGATAAACTAATGGCTATCCTCGCGACTGCTGCCGAATTACAATGCGATTACCAATTAACGCTGTAATGATTAAGTGAAGCGGCGTTGTGCAAATTGTTAAGCTCTGGAAAGGGAATTGAGCCCTAAGGATTATTTTTGTGGCAAAGCTTGCGAACTGATTTTGATTCCGTCCAGATAATGAAAATATTTGGACAAATAATTTAGTCTTTCGGCGTTCAAGCTTTCTCGGGCCTTAATTAAGGATATGCCGTTATTATGCAATTGTTATACGCCCTGAATGTGTCCAAGGAAATAGAGAGGTAGCATGAAAATCAGGATGAAAATGCTCATAGGAGGCGCTGCCATAGGATTACTCGCGTTCATCGTGACGATGGTGCTTCAGCGAACAGCTTATGGTGAGTTACAGATTTGGGAGATAATTCTTCCTGTAATTTTACTTTGTGGGGCAGGAGTACTGCTCAGAAATTACCTCTCCAGAAAACAAGAAGGACATCAGTATCGATCTGACGAGCACGTGACGAATCAGCTCGGTCAGATTCCTCAATACGAGAGTGCTCTCCAAAGGGAAGCCGCGGTGGCCCCTGTGGAGCATGATAATGAACTCGAAAAACCTTCAAAAGAGCAGGTAAAGCAGGAAAATGATGAAACTCCTTCAATTCCGCATGATACAACAAATTCTCCGGCCGAAGTGGAGCGGGCATCTGCTGAACAAGCTCTGATCAAAGAGCCCTCGATTCAGCCAAACCACGATGAGCTGAAGCTTCAATTGGCAGAGCAAAAGACGCTATACGAACAAAAAATAACTGGGTTTGAAACTCTGAACGCTGAACTGCAAAATTTAGTCCAAGAATTGAGAAAAGAGAAAGGATTTATTCTTTCGTGCATAAACAACATTCCGATTTTCTTCGCTGTTCTCGATTCCACTGGTAAGACTCTAATGATGAACCGTCATATGAGCAAAACACTCGGATACACTGAAGATGAGATTATGAATGTGGATTTTGTATCCACCTTTATACCGCAGAAAGCAAGACAAGACGTATGGCCTGATTTGATCAACAGCACGTCGGAAAATAGAGAACAAATTAGAATGGACAGTCTCGTATCGGCGAAGGAGGGCCGGGAGATTCCGGTTGAATGCATAATATCACGGTCTTTTAATTCAGCAGATAGATTATCGAATTGCGTCGTTGTAGGAGTGGACATTACTGAGCGCAAAACAAATCAAGAAAAGCTAAGAAGTGATGAATCTGCGCTCAAGACGCTTTATGAAAAAGCAAATGAGGATGTGGAGTATTATCGTTCTGCGTTGGATTCATCTCCGGATGCGATGGTAATTTACGATGTGGATCTCAAACCTACATATACAAATTCTGCATTCAAAGAAACATTTGGATGGACACTGGAAGAACTTCGGAACAATCATGCAGCATTCGTCCCGGACTCTCAGGGTAAATTAGAACGACCGGCAATGGATGTCGTGTCTCAGAATAGAGTTCCAGTAAGAGATTTTGCCAGTAAACGATGGAAAAAAGATGGCCATGAAATTCCTGTAAAATTGACTGCATCGCCAATTCGAAATCAAAAAGGCCACCATGAGGGAATGCTCCTTGTCCTGAGGGAAGCTCCAACGGAAAAGAGGATTGAAAAAAGAGGGGAATCAGAAACTTCGGGAGTTTACAAAAGGCATATCAAAACAAAGGAAGTTGTAAACGATATAAGATCCGGTTCAACCAATTCACAGATTATGGAGAAATATAAACTTTCTGCCAAGGAATTGCAGAATGTCTTCCAAAAACTTCTTCACGCCAAGATGCTGACGTCACAAGAAATTTATAGGAGCCAAGTCGCGTATGATGCGGTTGCCTCAGTTGGATTAGGTCGCGCTCTACCTGTGGACACGATTCAGACGTTTGATGCAGCCATTTCTGGGGAGTTGGAAGGAGATACCGGGGAAGAAAACAAAGAAGCACAAATTGTGGATCGTAGCATAGCGAATGCAGAAAGCGAACCTGTTTTCGAGCTGTCAGCAGCGCCGTCGGTTGTTCGAGATGAAGGCCAGTCGAAGGAACCTGCGCCTCCTGATCTTCAGGATGAAGGTGAAAAATCCAAGGTGGCCGAAAATGACTTGATCGATCCTCCGGCCGCTCACAATCAAAATACGTTTTTACCCGCCGCACCTGCCGCGGTTGACGCTACTGAAGATTCTCAGGTGACAAAGCGTATGATAAGGGCAAAAGAAATAGCGAAAGACGTTCATGCCGGAATGGGTGATACTCCTCTAATGGAAAAATACAGCATTTCGACAAAGCAACTCAATGACCTGCTGAGGAAATTGCTTGATGCAAATCTCATTACCGATATGCAGCTTTATGAAAGAACAAGCCTCTCCGACAGTCAAGTGACAAAAGCATTCGTGGAAACTGGAAAAGCCATCAAAGAGCTGGATTGACGGATTCGGCGCGAGTCACCGACTACCTGAACAGTTGGGACGGATGCTGTGGTGGGGCCGTAGCACCGACCCAGCCACAGAAACCGGAGGAAAGAATTCTACCTGATTTGCGCTCCCCAACCTTTTGATGCGATAAACTCTACAAATCTCTTCACATCACCACTTGAGTTGGCATCGAAGCAAAGTACAAAAGGCCGCTTAATAGGATAGCTACCATCGGCAATTGTAGCCCTGGACGGCAGAACTCCGGGGGAATCGGCATCTTTCTTGATCTTCAAGACCTTTGCCCCCGCTTGTTCGCCCTTGCCTTCCAAATCCCTCAGTCGAGCGAATCCTAGTGCCCCTTTGGTCTCAGCGACTTTATTGGGAATCCTGCTGAAAGAAGAAACGAGTTCCGTTTTTGACTTCAGTTGAGGAGTTCCTAGAAAGTTGCGCAGCAAGTAAAGCCGGGTATCTGAATTCAGCGATTCTATGCTAATTATCGTCACTGGATCATCAGGCCCGCCGACTTGATTCCAGGAAAGGTAATCTCCTTTTAGAAGTTTCTGAACCTGGTCCACGGTCAGCTCGTCGATCGGATTTTCCGGATAAGTCACGATTACCACGGCTCCATAACCTACAAGTTTTTCAGTAAGTTGGATACCCTTGTTCTGAGCAGCCCGTTTTTCCTCGGGCGTAAGGTCGCAACCCAACATCAACACCTCGCAATTTTTATCGACCAGATCCGTCAAAGCTGTTCCTGACGAACCTCCACTCACTATTATATTGACGTTGGGGTTATCTTTTACGAAGATTTTTGACAGGGCATCCACTCGCCCAGCCATATCGTCGCTTCCTTTTGCGCGAATGGGGATCTTGGTTTCAGGCGCTTGAGCACTCAACATTGTCGCGAGCCCAAAGCAGAAGACACTTATTCCTAACAAAATCGCCAGAGTCTTCTTCACGGTCGGTTCCTTTCAATCGGTTCTGACGTAGGTCCGGTAATCCTGGGATTAACGTGCCTCTCTTGGCAGGCCAGATACTCGAGAGGGGAACCCGGGGGCATATGGGTCCGAGGCAGTATTTTCAGCAAAACATGTTTCTTGTCAAGTTTTTCCTCTGGGTTCAGGTAATTAACTACGCCTTGCCACGCGGCTAAAGCATCATGTCTTCATGGTTGATTAACGCACTGGGTAAACAGAATGGATCTGGTCGCTCCTTTAGATGCAAGACTCGCTCTTTGCGGACGCTTGGCTTGTGGAACATATGAACAGGTACAGTCACAATTCGACGTCGTCTAGGTTTCTGGATTAGCATTGAATTTGTGCTCGTTTTCCAGATACCAACCGTAAGCCAATTCTAGCCCCTTCCTCAAAGACACAGATGGGACCCACCCCATATCTGTTAAGCGGCTGACGTCGAGAATCTTTCGGTGCATTCCGTCAGGCATATCTGAATTGAACCTGAAGTCTCCCTCGTACCCCACCACTTCCTTGATCAGATATGCAATTTCCTTTATTGTGACGTCATAGCCTGCACCAACATTGATTATCTGGCTGGAGTCGTAATTATTCATCAAGAATAGGCATGCGTCTGCGAGATCGTCTACATAAAGAAATTCTCGGCGTGGGCGGCCTGTTCCCCAGATTTCCACGAATTCTGCACTTGTTCTCTTACCTTCGTGAATTTTGCGCATAATAGCCGGAATCACGTGAGATGTGGCCAGATCAAACCTATCGCCCGGGCCGTAAAGATTCGCGGGCATTATAGATATGAAATTCGTCCTGTATTGCCGATTATATGATTGGCACATAATTATCCCGGCAATTTTCGAAATCGCATAAGGCTTGTTGCTTTCTTCCAAGTAGCCGCACATGAGATGTTCTTCCTTGAACGGTTGAGGAGCATCCTTCGAATAAATGCACGAGCTTCCCAAGAAAAGGAGCTTTTTCACGTTGTGAACATAGCATGCGTGTATCACATTGGACTGGATCATCAGATTATCATAAATAAACTCAGCTGGATAAGTCATGTTGGCGTAGATTCCTCCCACTTTTGCAGCGGCCAGGAATACCCAATCCGGCTTTAGTTGGCTGAAAAGCTCCAGAGTCTTTTTCTGGTCGCGCAAATCCACTCGAGAATCCGGCTGTACAGTGGAATAACCTTGTTCAGATAGCCTGCGAGAAATGGCTGAACCCACCATACCGGTGTGTCCCGCTACAAAAATTCTCAGTCGGCGCTGATGATCGTCCATCTATTTAGAACTCCGCTCGTGCCCGCGGGCATTTGGCATCAAACTTATCGGAAAATGAGGGAAATCTGTCTCTTGTTGAGAAAAAACTTGTGAAATCTGAATTCGATTTTATGAGACCAGTTGCAACATCTATTTTGCGCTGATGTTGTCGTCTCAAGATCCAACCATCTGTAGCGCAAGAATTATATAATGAATTGAAGGATTTTTAAAGACCAAGAAGTCTGGATGCGTGACCATTCGCGCAGACGGGGGCATGATTGCACTTAAATGCCATTCCTTCAGGCAGGCTATCCATGGGAGGAACCTCTCGCCGTCATTCCGGCGAAGGCCGGAATCCAGGATCAGATCTTCTGGACCCCGTCTTTCGCAGGGGTGACGAGGCCGAACTCATCGAATTATTCTTTAGTCGCACCCGCAATTCCATTGCATGGATTGCGCATGCGTTTGAAAGATAGAATAAATCGGATGGATTGGAAGCTCTCATTTGTCACTGTCTTGACTTCTGGCGGATAGTGAGCGAGAACCAAACATAGCATTTTGGTCTCGAGCTAGGACTGAACCGGAAAAACGTTTGATGACACTTGACATGAACAGTGTGCGCTGTTAAATTCATGTGAAACCGTGAGCATATGCCCTCTGCACCGAACACTTTTCCCCGGTATAGGAAAAAGAAATGAATCCGTTTGAACTGTTCCAGTCTTCAGGCATTTATAAAATGGCCATACTGTATTTTTCACGATCCCGGGGGCTAGCTATCGTAGGCCGGTACGCGTCAGGGGAAAACGTGGAAGTAATCCAAATTTCAGGCGAAGTTGATCCCCATACAGGAAATTTTACTGCACTGGATTATATGGATTCGGAGCGGTTGGACCAGTTTCCGGTTATCACAAAGAGCGACTTCGAAAATCTTGTCTCCTTCATAGAAACCAAAATCGATGACCACACCTGCATGAGTATCATAGAACCAGAACTCATTCGTTCGGTCCTCTCAGAAGACTACGCCCCGAAAGCGCCAGACTACATGCACTAAAATGCAAGAGTGGCTGCGGATTCTTCAGCACACCTGTTCCTCTTTTGCGTAGGACAGCCAGCGATCCGGCGTTACCCAACCCCGCCCATATCACTTGTTCCACTACCTCGAGTGGATGTTCCGCCCCCGGACTGCTCTTGTTCCGACGCAACTCCTCAATCAGTTCGCACACAACAGGCACGTTGTCGAAAACGTCCCTCCATCCAACAGAGAGAAGTGGTCAACGATGAGTCCATTCAGTGCCTGAAGGAAACTGACGAATCACATGGTCATTCACTCCAGAGTAATTCCACATGATCGCACAGATAGGTAATAATATCTTATAAAACAGCTTATTGGCTTATTATTGATCATTATTTTTTAAGTATTATTGCCAACTATCTTTCATTATGTTATTATACACACATCACTCTTTCATGCAAGGAGTTCTTCATGTGTGAAATCGTTGCTTTCACCGGAGGAAAAGGTTCCCCGGGAAGGACCTTTTTGGCTTTTAATACCGCGGTCACCCTTGGCATGATGGGGTTTGGCGTTACCTTGATAGAGATTGGGGATTCGAGATCCGGCATATGCGCATACTTCGGTTTGGAACCCCTGCATAGCGGCAGAGACCTTGCTATGGGAAAGTGCTCGCCTAAGGATGCAGTGATTCACTGTGGCGAAAATCTGGATTTAATCGTTCAGGATACTTCTGCTGTACAGCTGGATAGAGATGAGGTAGGACGACTATTCACTGTGGCCGCACAGCTTGAGAAGAGGGATTTTATTGTGGTAGACGCTGCCGGTGGATTGTCGGACAGTCTTCTACCGGTTGTTTTGGCCTCTACAGAACTCTTTTGCGTGGTATCCCCGGAGCAAATGGCGGATTTTGAAAGCTTTGAGTTCATTCGCAAGCTCAGCGACATTTGTTGCGGTAAACATATCCACGCAATATTAAATAGGGCTCCTATGGCGGAGATATCCGAGATCATGTGCAATCGCCTGGAACATGACCTGGGCCGAGTTCTGGGCATAAATATGGATTGTGCCTGGTTTGTTCCAGAAGACCCGTTAGTGGAGGAATCCGCCAAGGCAAGGCTTCCGTTCATAACGTTTGCGCCCGGCTCTGAGGCCGCTCTCCGGATTATGCAGCTCGCCACAGCGATTGAGCTCGCGAGGAGAGAGCGTCACCAGGGAAAAATGAGAAAAATTCTGCAGAGTCTCTTGTTCGACCTTCAGACCGACGACTTGAACCAGGTCAGAGTAGACTCAAAAATCAGTCAGTCTGAAATCAGATTCCTACAGGGAGTCATAATTGAAGCACTGAATTCCGAGGAAATCAATTCCGTGAATTTCAGAAATATATACGACGTGATACGAGAAATAATGGAAGCGTCGCAGGATTTTGAATTTGACTATCATTCTTCGAATAGAACTCTTACTGCTTTTCAAGAAACACATTTCGCATCATAATCTTCTATCGGGGAGTAAATCCCTTGATGCAAAAATCGCTCAGCCGTAAGGATTGTCAGCTCAATGCCCCTCCGGAAATGGGCCGCCTATATTTTGATCCTAACTTTCACCGGGCTGGCTGTGTTCGCATGTGACAAGGCCGCGACGGAAAAGCAGGAACCTACTAAGAACACGACCGTGCCGGAGCCTCCGGTCGAAAACGAGGCGGAAAGGACCGCCGCTCTGCAAACAGGCGCAATTGGGGCCATAAAGCAGCGAGGCGAATTGCGCGTTGGGATGCAGGTTGGGTACGTTCCATTCCAAATGGTGGGTAATCAAGGAAATGTGGTCGGGTTCGACGCTGAACTTGCCGCTATGGTTGCCAAGAGCCTGAACGTGGGACTCAGGATAATCAGGCAAAACTGGCAGGAGCTCATTCCTTCTCTCCGGGATGGCCGCACTGACGTGATCATATCCGGCATGACGGTTACAGCCGAACGCAACAGCGAGGTAATGTTTACTGAACCGTTGGTGGAAACCGGCCGCATGTTTCTGGTTCACTTGATGAACGCGGATCGATTCAATTCGCTGAATGACTTGGATAAACAGGGCGTATTTGTTATTTCAGTTCCAGGAGGACTTGGAGAATTACGGCTCCGGGAAATGCTTCCCAATGCTGCTTATAGAGAGTTTCCAGAGCGAAGCCAGGCTGTAAAGGAAGTTTTGGAACGCAGGGCGCACGCGTATGTTGACGAGGAGTTTCTCTATCCGGAGGACGTGTGCTACCAATTCGCAGTTTCTCACGAGCGGATTCAAGGCGCTTACGTACGAGCCGATAGCTTGGGCTGTCAGACCGGGAGACGCGCATTGGCTAAACTGGTTGAACAATTTCATCCAAAAGATCAAAGGGGATGGTCGTTTGGAGGAACTAAAGAGAAAATGGATGCAGGACTATTTCTTGGATCTTCGCCCTGAAAAATGAGGCTCCCGCATGTGAATATGAGGCGTACCTCCGTTTTGTAATTGAGAATCGGTGATTCGCCCAGATGGCCAAGACGGTGTCGGGTTCCTTCATTGCGAGGGCAATGTGCTTCATTTTCTATAGAAAGGACGTAATTACTCATGGCCTTGAAAATGGGTTGGTTGTCGACGGGGCGTGATCCTGCAGCCAGGAATTTATTGAAAACGGTATATGACGATCTAGCGGACAACAAAATTCCGGCATCTATCGAATGGATTTTCACTCACAGAGAGACCGGAGATGCACCACCCAATGAGGAGTATTTCGAGCGGGAGCGGTTTTTCGATCTCGCCGCCAGCCTGAACATTCCAGTAGCTACACTTTCTCATGTGCGTTTCATGCCGGAATTGCGGAAACGCGGCCTGGAGGATAGCCCGTCCGCTGCCGAAGCTTCCCCTGGCCTTGAGGAATGGAGAAACCTCTTCGGGCGTGAAGTCATGAAGGTGGTGAACATGCTTCCGCCAGTGGACATTGTAATAATGGCGGGCTACATGCTCATCATCGGGGACCCTGAGCTTGAGGGCATGATCCTCGTGAACATACACCCGGCACTTCCGTGGGGACAGCGAGGAACATGGCAGGAGGTTATACATCAGCTCATAGCGGAAGAGGCTCAAGAGCAGGGCATAATGGTTCATCTTGTTACAAAAACACTGGATCGAGGGCCGGTGCTCTCGTTCTGCCGTTTTCCCATACGAGGCCCGGAATGGGATGATCTGTGGAATCAATGGACACGCGACATCAAGACTGATTCAACAAGAGAGCAGCGGGAAAATCACCCCCTGTTCAAGAAAATCCGCACTGAAGGCGAGGTCAGAGAGCTGCCTTTGTTGCGAAGTGCAATTCGTGAACTCGCTTTCGGAAACATAATCATTCGGGATCGAACAATTTTGGCCGGGGGAAAGCTTCAGGAAACTGGAGTGGAATTGACGGATACAATTGAAAGCCAGTTGGCAGCGATTGCCAGATTCTGAAATTCAGATCCCAGCATAAAACCGAAGTTGCCTCTCGCCCATAATGCGCTACATCTTGCCCGTTCTTTCAATTTCCTTGAATGCTCAGTTGCATGAAGACGTCATCCCGTGACGATTCTCTCGGTGAGCACCATGACAACCGTGAAAATCATGTCCAATTGAAACCAGCGCGTGATGGATTTGTCGAAAAGCACTGACACTGACGCGGGGAATTCATCATCCGCTTTCCAGAGGACGTATGTTACCGGTATTTTTGGGAAAGGGTAGAAACGCATGGCCTTGTCGCCGTATGCCACCGGTTCCGCTCCGAGTTCGGCGCCCCTGGCCGCGAAGGCTTCAGGATCTTTGCCGTAAGTCTTGGCAATGGGCACGATGTGCAACGCGTGCGGTCCTTGAAAAAATGTTACTCCTCCGGGCAGGTCTTTTTCGCTCACATCGACAACCGAAAGAGGCCCTCCATTCTCTGCTACGAGGTATCGAATCAATAAGATTTGAAAGCCTTCGGTCAATATACGCTCAGGATTTGGGGCCAGCTCTGTTATGCGCTCGCCCATTGGGTCCACAATATATGTCGCGTCCAGGAATCCTACCTCATAGCCTCGGCCGTCGGGGCGAAGGCTGACTCCATCCTGACCCAAAATCTGGTCCTTATTGCGACTACGTAGATCTTCCCAGTGTAACGAATTTGGCGCTGCACAACCCATCTGGTCCTCCAAAACTCGGTCTTCCGCGAATTCTCAAATGTCCGAGTCAACTCATCTCTTGAAAGTAGAGAATGTAACACTTTTCTTGACTCTGGTAAAATCCAGCAAGAAAATTAGGGTACAAAAAAATTCGCGGGATTTTTTCTTCTCGACTGTAAAACACATTAAACAACATTCGGGCTGTCGTCGGTTGATTTAATTCCGACCAGACAGCTTGACTTTGAAGAAAAAATAGATAGACTTATTTCTAATGAATCTGCGCCGAGACAGGTTTTTATGTTTAGTCGTTTAATCATCATTATTTCGTGCATATCTTTGGTAGGAGTTACGGTGCTTCCCGCATCGCTTATTCCTTGCTGCTGCAAGTCTGGAGTGACGCAGAATTGTGCCCTTCAGGATTCGGCCCGCGGATGCTGCACAGGAAAAATGATGAGCGAAGTGCCGGCCAAGACCAAATCTTGCTGCGCCAAAGACCCTTCCGATAAATGTTGTTCTCAAAAAGTTATAAAGAAAGAGTGCCCGAATTGCCGTTGCCTGGAGCAACTGCAGATCATTACACTTCCTGGGCATAACGATAACGAACACTCAATTCGCATTTCTGCTTTAGCCGCCGTAGGATCCGCGACGACGCCCGTCATAGGAATAGATGTTCCTGCTGATATAGTGGCAGTCAAGGATTTCGGCGGTATCCCATTAAGCCTTCAGACTTGCACCCTTCGCTGTTGATATCCGCCTTTTTCCTCATTCTTGATTATTCCACAGTAGTTTAGTTGGTCTGGCCGGTGACTATCCGGCACAGCAAACTATCGTGCCTGAAGTCGCCTAGGCTCTGGCGAAATCCTAATGGAGTGCAAGTATGTCCACTGAAAAGCACGTCAAAAAGATTGATCTCAATACATTGGATCAAGCGGACCGAAAGGTCTCTGTAGTTAAACTGAAGAAAGTTGGCCTCGCCGTGATCATCCTCCTATTTCTGAGCGGCGGCGGTTACGCTGCGTTCAGACTTGTTTCCGGAGACGTGATTGCCTCGAGGTTCACTGTAAACAAGATGAACTGCCCTGCCTGCGTAATCACGGTGAAGGAAGTGACCGGCAAACTTCCAGGAGTCGTTGAGGCTGACGTAAGCCTTGCATCGCAGGATGTCATTGTCAAATTCAGAGAGAAACAGACCAATACCGACCAAATCAAAGAAGCCATAGCCAAAGCAGGTTACCCCGTAAAACTCGATGGCTTGTTCAAATCCGATGGCAGCGGCATCAATGAACAGGTAGTCGCGGGAGTGAACGGCAAGCCGGTGTTCGAAAAAGATCTCAAAGTGCCGCTCCTGGTCGATAAAACCGGTACACCCACCAAGGACGCTGCCGCCGCTTTTTTCAACACCGTCGGCAAAGAAATCCTTCTCCAAGTCGCTGATTCCAAAACCATAGTTGTGCAACCCTACGAAGTCGAAGCGGAAATCCAAAATATCGCTACCTCGAAAGGGATTCCGCCGGACCAATTTCTGAATCAAGCAGCGGAGCAGTTCGGCTCAAAGGAAAAATATTTCCAGGTAGTGGGCCAACGGCTCGGGATCCGCAAGCTCGTAGAAGAACATGTAGTCTCGGGAATTCAGGACCCACAGGAAAAAACTCGCAAAACCATGGAATGGGCTGGTTCAATCTTCAAAGATTCAGATGTGAAGATCCTTGATCCGAAATTCAAGGAGAACGTTCATGCCTCTTCCGGTCAAGACGACTGGAAAACCTTCTGGCCGCGCATGATTTCCTCGTCGACAGAGCTAAAGAGCCTGTTGGTTCCGTAAAACATCTGAAAGAAAAAATCCAAAGTAAAGGAATAAACAAAAAATGAAGATACATAGAGATTCTCGGTTGATCGTCGGCGCAATAGTCGTTGCAGTAATCGTCTCCACGTTTTCTCTTGCATTTGCGTGGAACTTCACTGTTCCAGCGCAGGAAATTCAGCCTGTAAACGGAACCTTCGTGTTCCCTGTGTCTACCTTCGCGGACGGAAAAGCCAGGCATTTCGAGTACAAAATTTCCCCTAACGAACGTGTTCGTTTCTTTATCGTCAAGAGATACAGATGGTGTGATTCGCGCAGCTCTGGATGCTTGCGAAGTCTGTCATCGCGCCAAGAAAGGTTATGTGCAGCAGGGGAACGATATGATCTGCATCAACTGCGGGCTCAAATTCCGCACCGACAAGGTCAACGAGGTCAAAGGCGGCTGTAATCCTCACCCTGTTAACAGGACCATTCAGGGCGACAAACTTGTCATCAGCCAACAGGAAGTTGCTTCAGGGCTGCGTTATTTTCAGTAGGAGGCGTTAAATGAAACTTCACGATATAGCTGTAAATAATTTGAGGCGTAGGAAGGGAAAGGTTTTCTTCCTGGTGATGGGACTGCTGGTGGGAGTGGCTGCAGTTGTTGCTTTGCACACCACGACGACAATTCTGGAGGAAGACATTGCCCACAAAATGGACGAGTTCGGCGCAAACATCATCGTAACCCCTAAATCAGAGGGTCTTTCATTGACTTACGGCGGTTTGAGTTTAGGCGGTCTTGCATTCGACATGAAGGAGATCTCCGAATCTGACCTGGAAAAGATAAAGACAATCGAAAATTCGGCAAACATAAGAATAGTGAGCCCGAAAGTATTCGGAGTCTTTGAGAACGAAGCACACAAGGCCCTGGTTGTCGGGGTAGATTTCAATGAGGAACTCTCCCTGAAAAAATGGTGGAAAATCAATGGTGAGGCTCCTGAAAAGCCGAATCAAATTCTTCTGGGCAAGGAAGCAGCGGAGCGATTCCAGGCAAGTCCCGGATCAAAGCTGGACATAAAGGGCGAACCCTTCAAAGTGACGGGAGTGCTTGAATCCACGGGTTCTCAGGATGATGGCCTCATTTTCATGCATCTCCCGACGTCTCAGAAGCTCTTCGGTAAACAGGGTACCGTCGGAATGATAGAAATTGCGGCTCTTTGCAAGAACTGCCCTATTTCAGAGATTGTGAAGCAGCTTTCCGACAAACTGCCTACAGCGAAAGTCACGGCTGTTCAGCAGGTTGTCGAAGGTCGGATGGACACGCTTCACAGTTTCCGGAAGTTCTCATTGGGCATCTCCGCACTAGTATTGTTTGTAGGATCAATGGTCGTTTTCGTAACCATGATGGCGAGCGTAAACGAGCGTACTCGCGAGATAGGAATATTCAGCGCCATAGGATTCAGGCGATCGCACATAATGAAGATCATCCTCCTGGAAGCAGCGGCTGTCTCTCTCATGGCCGGCTTGACGGGCTATCTCACGGGCATTGGTGTGACGAGGCTTTTGCTAACCTTCTTGACCGATAATATGCCCAAGTTTCATTTGGATCCGTTAGTGGCTTTGGGCGCCGTGTTCTTAGCAGTGATGGTGGGCTTGCTGGCATCTCTGTATCCGGCTTTGACAGCGTCCAGAATGGACCCCAGCGAAGCTCTTCGGACACTGTAAGGAGGTAAAAAATGAGTTACATAGTTGCAAATCAGGTGGCCAAAGAATTCGGCGATCGCGATAACAAAGTCACGGCGGTCCGAAAAATAGATCTATCGATTGCTCAGTCAGAGTTCATTTCCATAATGGGCGAATCAGGAGCAGGCAAGAGCACTCTACTCTCGATGCTCGGTGGACTGCTAAGTCCGTCCAAAGGGGAAATCCTCATGGAGGGCATAAACATTTACGCCCTGAAAAGAGACAAGCTCGCGGATTTCCGAAGGGAATTCATGGGTTTCATATTTCAGTCCTTCCAGTTGGTGCCCTACCTCAACGTGATAGAAAATGTCCAATTACCGCTGGCCGTCACTCACTATTCGGAAGCTGAAAAGAAGAAACTTGCTGTGTCTGCTCTGGAAAGGGTCGGCCTCAAAGACAAGGCCCTAAGACTGCCCAACCAGATTTCAGGTGGTGAGCAGGAGAGAGTAGCCATAGCCAGAGCGGTAGTGAACGAACCTCCCATCCTGTTTGCGGACGAGCCTACCGGCAATTTGGATTCCAGAAACTCAGCGGAAGTCATGAAGCTCCTCAAGAGGCTGAATTCAGAGGGCCAGACAATTGTCATGGTGACTCACAGCAGGCAAAACGCAGAATACGCCGACAGAATCATTGAAGTGGCGGACGGCTGTATCAGAGAGACTGCGCCGGTCAGGGCCGCTGCTTGTTCGAAACCGATTTGAAAAAGAAAAGGAGGAAAATCTGATGACTAAGGCCAAGTTTACGGTTCTGTGCTCTGTTTTCATAATGGCGTTCGCTGCTGCTTCCGTATACGCTGCAGCGAGCTGCTGCGACCCTGCAAACAATTCCGGTCAGAGCGTTCAGTCTTTGCCGTTCCAGCAGACATCCAAACCCGCGGCGCTTCCGGTTCAGGCGAGAGCCAACGCTCCGCGGCCTCAGCCCGCGTTGGTTAATTCCATGGGCAGTGGCTGGAAAGTACCTCCAAACCAGGGATATACGACACCCGCTCGGACTGTGAATGCTCCGTCAGCGCCCAGCTGTTGTTCCAGCACGAACAATCCCGCTACTCAGCAGGTGCAGAAGCCGCCTGCTGGATGCGGATGCTGCGCCGGTGGATCGGGCTACCAAGGCAATCAGTCAAGTCTGACACAAGGTCCTGTAAGAAAGGCTGCTGGTCCGTATGCTCTGCCAGCCGATTATAAGTATGCAAACCAGAGGAACCCTGTGTTCAATGGAACTGCAACGCGGCCGGTAGGCCTGGGTACTTTGTGGTAAACGCGGAGAAATGCCGTGCGAGGCAGAGACTGTTCCAAAACAGTCGAACATTCCAGAAACGTAACACGAAGGCTTCTGCCTTATGGTTCATTGGCAGAGCCTCATAGCGCCAACTTGAACTCCGAGTCTCTGTCGTCCCGGAGGGACGTGAAGATAATAGCCCGGCGATTCACCGCCGGGAAAGCGACCACAACCAAACCGTCGTCCAGGACGGACTATTGATCCCCTCAGTACTTCCCTATGGTGGATCGGCCGTCCCTCCTGGGCTAGAAAATCATTGAACTGCCTATTAACCGGCGATGAATCGCCGGCTTATTATACGCTGTTCCTCTGGAATAGAAGGCAAGATGGTGGATAAGTTAGAGCCGTAAAACAGTTGCCAAAAGTCTTGTCCGATTTGCGAGAGTGACCCCGTCGCCCCGGACTTGATCCGGGGCCCAGATCCTGGATTCCTGCCTCCGCAGGAATGACGGGAAGTCGCCGCCACCAATCCGACAAAAATTTTGTCACTCGCGATAGAGTGTAATCTCCGCGCACACGCTGGCAATCTTGACTTCTAATGTGAAGTTCATAGACTTAGAACAACATTCGTTTGCGGAACCCCTAGAATGGCCAGAATTTGGATCCTCATATTTTGTGTAATGATTGTATTGAGTGCTGGCGCATACGCCGCTGATCAGTCGTGTTCGCGAGAGGATCAAAATGCACCTCACGCAAAAGGGCAATGCCACTGCCCGAAAGAACCTCCATGCAAATTCAGTGAAGTTCCGATGAGCTTTACTTGCTGTAATCACTCCAGTTCCCATGGAAATGCGGGGGCGCAGCTTCATGTGTGGAAGTCCCACCCTTATACTATCGAGGTGGCTTCTCTCCAACCGGGACTTATTTCCACGGACCTCACTGTCGACATTTCTGAAGCACGCCACCCGGAGCATTACGGTGGAAACCATTTGTTTCTTCAGACACGGTCCTTTCGCTCTTGATACCGAATATCTACTGGCGTGATACACTGGTCGTGGTGTTATCAGTCTATTCGTGCCAAGATTCCCCACTGATTGAGTTGGAGTTTAGCGCCGCAAGGCAAGTAGAGCCGTTCCATTCGAGAGGCCAAACATGAGTAAAATTGATTTGGAAAATATGACCTTAAGAAGCCGTTCGACAAGAATACTGCAAGTGCTGCTGGTTGTGGTTGTGGCGTTTGTTCTCGGCTATCATCTGGCCCACGATGGAGCACAGCCACCCAAATCACAGCCGGCCTCGGAGCCGGCCAAGGTTCAGCAAGCAGCCAAGAAGGCCGAACTTTGGACCTGTTCCATGCATCCCCAGATAAAACTGCCTAATCCCGGCAAATGCCCGATCTGTTACATGGATCTCATTCCTCTCGAGTCCGACGATCATGCTCACGACGATGCTGAAAAGCCTCGGTATTCCATGTCCGAAGCAGCAAAGAGACTTGCGGAAGTGGAAACAACTGAAGTTAAGCGGGAACGAGGGACGCTCACCGTCCGAATGGTAGGACTCGTCTATGAAGACGAAACCAGGGTTGCAGCGTTGACCTCTCGAGTCGATGGACGGCTGGACGAGATTTATATCAATTTCACAGGGGTTCGTGTGAACAAAGGGGACCCCATGGTGACTATTTGGAGCCCCACGCTGATCAAGTCTCAAGTTGAGCTCTTTGAGACGGTTCGAAGCGAGGGTTCCGAAGACAATGAAGTAATCAAAGGTGCTGAGGAAAAGCTCATTCAGTACGGGCTAACAAACAGGTAAAAGAAATAAGAGAAAAGAAGAAGCCAATACTCAACGTCACGTTGCGTGCGCCCATAAGCGGAGTTGTAACGAGAAAAATGGCACTGTTGGGCCAATTCGTCAAAGAAGGCAGCGAAATGTATTTCATAAACGATCTGTCGCACGTGTGGATCAAAATGGATGCATATGAGACAGATCTGCCATGGATCAGATATGGTCAAGAAGTGACATTCACCACTCCTGCAGTCCCTGGCCGCACGTTCAAGGGCAAAGTCTTATTCATAGATCCCACGCTGGACATGAAAACCCGTTCGGTAAAAGTGAGGGTTGAAGCAGAAAATCCTGATTACACACTAAAACCTGGCATGTTTGTTACAGCCGAAGTAAGGGCGGAAGTTGACGCGAAAGGCAGGGTGATCAAGCGAGAATGGGCTGGAAAATACGTTTGCCCGCTTCATCCCCGGGAAGAGGCCAGCCCGCAACCGGGAATCTGTCCTGAAAGCAAAATGCCTCTGCAGCCGGCATCGTCATTCGGTTACGCTGACGAACCGAATTCCGAGCTGCCTCTTATGATTCCTGCTTCCGCCGCGCTTGTGACGGGAAAGAGAGCGGTGGTTTACCTGGAAGTCCCTGGAGACCGGCCCACGTACGAAGGCAGAGAGGTGGTTCTTGGTCCGAAAGCAGGGGACAATTATGTAGTCTATGAGGGCCTTAAAGAAGGCGACCGCGTTGTATCCAAAGGAAATTTCAAGATCGACAGCGCAATGCAGATACTTGCTAAACCAAGCATGATGAGTCCTTCGGATTCAAAATCCCAGGCTGCACCCCAAACTACTTCAAGTGATGAAGAAGTTGTCGCCAAGTTGAACGCTCCGGAAAGCTTTCTGAGACAATTGACTCCAGTGGTCGAAAACTATCTTATCCTCAAGGAAGCGCTCGTCTCCGGAAAGCCGGAAGACGCGGTAAAAGCGGCTGAGAAGCTCGCTGATGCAGCAAAGAGTGTAAAGAAGGACAATCTTGATAAAAAAGCTCAGGATGCGTGGAGCAAACAATCCAAGACAGTCCTCACCCAAACGAAAATCCTCGCGGCTGCAAAGGAAATAGAAAAACAGCGCAAAGCGTTCGATCCGCTCTCCGAAGCAGTGGTCAAGACGCTCATGGCATTTCGCCACGTAATGAAGGAACCGCTTTACGTCTATTTCTGCGCTGATGCATTGGACAAGCAAGGTGCTTACTGGATCGAGGGAAAACAGGAGCCACTTAATCCTTACTTTGGCGACACGAAGCTCAAGGGACAGGATATGCAGAAATGCGGCGAACTGTCCGAGACAATCCCGCCAGAGCCAAGCTCCGAAACTAAGTCGGGTGATGCCAAGCCTAAATCTGAGGCCAAAGCTTCTCCCGAAAAAAGCACCGAGCCCCATTCAGGGCATGGAGAGGAAAAATGATGGCGAACCACGGAAGTGACCGAGTCCGGGATCCGCATGCATCGTTTTTCTACAAACTGATGGGTTTCTGGACAGAGCAAAAACTATTGATGGGGGTCGTTCTGCTGGTTACCATCCTTTACGGATTGATGGTGGCGCCGTTCGACTGGGAAATCCCTTGGCTGCCTCGCAATCCGGTTCCCGTGGACGCAATTCCCGACATAGGCGAAAATCAGCAGATTGTTTTTACTACATGGGAAGGACGATCTCCCAAGGACATCGAAGATCAGATCACTTATCCTCTAACTGTATCGCTTCTTGGAATACCTGGTGTAAAAGCTATCAGAAGCAACTCTTTCTTCGGTTTTTCAACCATTTACATAATCTTCAAAGAGGACATCGAATTCTACTGGTCGAGATCCAGAATTCTCGAGAAGTTGAACTCCTTGCCTTCCGGTACATTACCGGCGGGGGTTCAGCCATCGCTTGGTCCTGATGCAACGGCTCTTGGGCAAGTCTTCTGGTACACTCTCGAGGGCAAAGGCTTCGGAATGGACGAATTGCGGACCATACAGGACTACTACGTCCGGTATGCTCTTCAATCAGCGGGAGGAGTCAGTGAGGTCGCGAGCATCGGCGGTTACGTAAGAGAATACCAGATAGATATAAATCCTGACGCCATGAGGGCCCACAACATAACATTGCCCGAAGTGTTCAATGCTGTTCGAAGTTCAAATGTGGACGTGGGCGCAGGCACAATTGAAGTGAACCGCACGGAGTACACCATTCGAGGGCTGGGATTTATCCGTTCCGTCCAGGATGTGCAGGACAGCGTCATAAAAGTTAACGAGAGCGTCCCGCTTTTCATCAAAGACGTAGCTGTGGTCTCTTTGGGGCCTGAAATGAGGAGGGGAGCGCTCGACAAGGAAGGCGCTGAAGTTGTCGGCGGAGTGGTCGTAGTGAGGTTTGGTGAAAACCCGCTCCAGGCGATCAAAAACGTCCGTGAGAAGATCAAGGAGATAACGCCCGGACTACCATCGAAGACTCTGTCTGACGGCAGCATATCTAAAGTCCAAATTGTTCCGTTTTATGATCGAACCAAACTTATTCACGAGACTTTGGATACTCTGAAGAAGGCACTCTGGGAGGAAATACTCGTAACAGCAATCGTGGTCATCGTAATGGTGAACCACCTGTTGAGTTCTGTTTTGATTTCTGCTGTGCTTCCATTGGCCGTTCTTCTTACATTTATCGTGATGAAGTTGGTGGGCATTGACGCGAATATCATGGCTCTTTCCGGGATTGCCATCGCAATCGGAGTCATGGTGGACATGGGCATTATCCTTTGCGAAAACATTCTCAGGCATATGGAGGAAAACCCCTCCAGGGGCATATCCGTGGAAATGATACGCGAGTCAGCCGGCGAAGTCGGCGGCGCGGTTGTAACTTCATCACTCACTACCATTATCTCTTTTCTCCCGGTTTTCACCCTGACAGGACCTGAAGGCAAGCTATTCAAGCCAGTGGCTTACACGAAGACATTTGCAGTTGCCTCCTCACTCGTGTTGGCACTGGCGCTCATCCCGCCGCTTGCTCATTTGGCCTTTCAGAGGCGAAATCTCAGGAAAAAGACTCTTCTGTTGGTCAATGTCGCGATAGCTCTTGTGGGGCTATGGGCTGGCTTTGTCATTTCATGGTGGGTCGCAATTGCAGTGATCCTCGTGGCAGTGGTGAAATCGGTTTCACTCTTCTTGCCCGAAAACTGGAAAGAAAGAGTCCCTATCTTACTGAACGTCGTGGCATTGGGCTTTGTGATTGTGCTCTTGACTGAGCATTGGTTGCCTCTCGGCCCGGATAAGGGTTTCGTGCGGAACCTGATCTTCGCTTCGGGCATTATTTTCGCGCTCCTAGGGGTGCGGAAGATTTTTACAGCGTACTACAAACCATTACTGGGATGGGCGTTGGACCACAAGGCGGCTTTCTTGACATTACCGCTCAGCATTGTTTTGCTGGGAGCCGTCATATGGCTGGGTTTCGCGAGGGTCTTCTTTTTCGTGCCTTGGACCGTTGAAAAGGTCATCCCCAACCGGCCGGTGGTCACCGCTCAGCACGTTCACGAACCAGAAACCAAGAGCGATGCAGGCCCTTTACAAATGGTTCAATCGGAAGATCCCGTACGGAAGACCTGGTTATGGTCCAAACTTTCACATGCTTTTCCAGGTCTGGGAAAAGAGTTTATGCCTGATCTGGACGAGGGCTCATTTCTTTTCATGCCCACCACCATGCCGCACGCCTCCATAGGCGAGGCGCTGGACGTGATTCATAAGCAGGACGTAGCCATCCGGGCCATACCGGAAGTTGAATCCGTGGTAGGCAAGATCGGACGAGTCGAAAGCGCTCTTGACCCTGCGCCGATTTCCATGGTGGAGACAGTCGTAAACTACGTACCGGAATACAAAATTGACCCAGTAACCGGAAATAGGATACTTGACGGCGACGGAAAACCGATACGGAACTGGAGACCTCAAATCAAGAATCCAGGCGACATCTGGAAGGAAATAATCAAAGCCGCGACCCTTCCGGGAAGCACTTCTGCTCCCAGGCTTCAGCCGATTGCCGCACGGATCGTAATGCTTCAGAGCGGCATGAGAGCCGCTATGGGCGTAAAGATCAGAGGCAAAAGCCTGGAAGAAGTGGAAAAGATCGGCCTTGAAGTAGAGCGTTACCTGAAAGAAGTGCCTTCTGTGGAACCTTCTTCCGTCATCGCTGACAGAGTTGTAGGAAATCCCTATCTGGAGATTGACATTGACAGGAAAGCCATAGCGAGATACGGCATAAAAATTCAGGACGTGCAGGACGTTATTGAAATTGCTATCGGTGGAAAAAGACTGACTACAACCGTCGAAGGTCGAGAACGTTACCCTGTTCGAGTCCGCTATCAACGCGAATTGCGGGATTCTCTGGAATCGCTGGAAAAGATACTTGTTCCAGGCAACGAGGGGGTGCAGATTCCGCTGAATCTTCTGGCCACGATCAAATACACACGTGGGCCCATGACGGTCAAAAGCGAGGATACATTTCTCGTGAGTTACGTTCTTTTCGACAAAAGGCCCGGAAAAGGCGAAGTGGATGTGGTAGAAGCCGCGGACAATTATCTGAAGCACAAGTTAAGTACAGGCGAATTCAAACTTACTCCGGGAACCTCTTACGTGTTCGCAGGCTCTTATGAGAATCAGGTCAGATCCGAAAGGACTCTGAAGATAGTGATTCCATTGGCGCTGATGCTGATTTTCCTGGTTCTCTATTTTCAGTTCCATTCGATCCCTGTGTCGTTGAATGTTTTTTCAGGGATATTCGTTGCGTGGTCAGGCGGCTTCATCATGTTGTGGCTCTATTCTCAGCCGTGGTTCCTGGATTTCAGCGTGTTCGGAGTCAACATGAGGGAACTGTTCCAGGTGAGACCGTATAATTTGAGTGTCGCCGTCTGGGTGGGGTTCTTGGCATTGTTTGGAATCGCAACAAATGACGGCGTGATTTACTCGACTTATTTGGACCAGGTGTTCGGTGAAAAGAAATTCCATTCAATCAAAGAGATCAGAGAAGCCACTGTTGAGGCCGGCTTGAAAAGGGTTCGGCCCGCGCTCATGACCACTGCAACCACAATCCTGGCGTTGATACCAGTTTTGACCTCTACGGGAAAAGGGGCTGACGTCGCCGTACCGATGGCATTGCCCAGTTTCGGCGGAATGACCATTGACATAATAACTATTTTCGTGGTGCCAACAATTTACTGCTTTGTGAAGGAAATCGAGTTCAAACGAACGCTGGAAAGCTCAAGTAGCGGAAAGGAGTCCTAAAATGCCCCAAAAAGTCAAAGGATTATCTTTTGCGACCGGAGCCTTGATCATGGTTCTGCTCGCCGCTTTCACAGCAACCGCTGCGACTGTGGATCTGCCTGACGGCTCCAAGTTGGATTTGTCGCAGATCTGCCCTGTTTGTGAGATGAAGATTGAAAGCAGCGTCGTCGGGCCTGCTGCCGTAGTCTTCAAGGACGGCAAGGTAGTGGGATTCGACGGGTCGGCAGACCTTTTCCGTTATTTGCTTTCCCCGGAGAAGTACGGGTATGATCCCGCCAACATCAAGAATACATATGTCACGGATTACGGGAGCAAGAAATTCTTGGATTGGAAACAAGCTTTCTATGTGATAGGCGCAGAGGTAAAGGCGGTCATGGGGCCTGAGGCGATACCGTTTGCCAACAAGTCCGACGCAGAGAAGTTCAGCTCGGAGAATAAGGGCAAGAAAGTGGCAGCTGCTTCACAGATAACTCTAGAGGATTTGACCGTGAAAAAGAAAGCTCTGAAGATGGAAAAAGACCATAAGCACTAGAACAAGGATCTGGAGCAACCGCTCACTTGCTGAGGTAATATGGTCATCGGGACGAAGCAATGAGATTACATCGCGCCATGAGACGTTCGCCCCGAGAAAGTGCTTGGTTGCTTTCGGAAACGATTATCAGGAGCTCACTTCGTGCTTTGAGATCCTGGTAGTGAGGTGTTGATTAATATGAGATTCATCGCAAATATTGTGGTAGCCGTTTTCGTTGCAATGGCGACCCCGATGACTGCCTCCGCTAAGGATTATTTGGAATTACCGAACGGATCCAAGGTTGATCTTGCCGATCACTGTCCTGTATTCTGGTGATGGGCTCGAAGATAAGAGGACCTATGGGGTTTGATTTGATTCCTTTTTCTGATAAGAACGAAGCTGAAAAATTCAAAGACCAGCACGAAGGCAAACGCGTTGTACAACTGGGAACAGTAGGCCCCAAAGACGTGGAACGTTAGGACGGATGAGTACTACATATGATTTTTTCCCTTCAGAGACGATTTTTACTACTTCTTCTTTTGCCGGTGACTCTCATACTGGTTGTCATGGGGCTTACAGGATGGTTTTTCGCTCGTTCATTCCTTTTGAACCAGTGGCAGGATTCGACGCGTGTCAAACTCGAGAAAGTTGCGCACCAGATAGACATGCAGCTCCATGAGAAGCTCGACTTGATCAACCTTATCGCCAAGGCAAACGACCTTCCCACCGGAGGAGTGACTCAAGCGTTCCTCGTCCAGAAACTTATCGAGCAGGAAGGGGTACGCTTCGTTGACTTGGAGGTGTCAGATGACTCGAGCGGCACGTTCTCGGTCGGAAAAGACGCAAAAGACTATGGCTCAGGAATTGTAGAGGGACTGTACACTATGGAACTCTGCGGTGACTTCGGCTTTTGCGCCCCTATAATGGACCCTAATGCCCTGGATCGATCATTGCGAATAGTGAAAATTCTTGGACCAGGAGATAATAATACGCTTAAGAGGCTGGTTGTCAGAATAAGCTTTGATTCCTTTCTGAATCCGATTCGTGAAATGGGCGTTTGGGGAGGAAGCTCCGCGTGTCTGGTGACCAGCGCCGGACAGTTTCTAGCTCATACGGACAAGTCCATGTCTGACCGCAAAAGGCTTGGAGACAGCGGCGATCCCTTCGAAAAGGAGTTGTTGACCCAAATCAAACACAAACCTTTCGGCAGTTTAATGGGTGAAGGTCATCCGCCCAATGTGGTTGCGGGCTTTCACAAAATTCCCTCGCTGAATTGGTACCTCGTTGTGTTCTCAAGCGGCAGAGAGGTGCTCGATTCTGTGGTGCAATTTAGATTTTATTATGCCTTCGCCGGGGTTGCATGTCTTTGCCTGATTCTCCTTTTGATCCGATTAACCACGCGACGTGTGGGACGCTCGGTAGCAGCAATTTCGGCTGCTGCTGAAAAGGTCGAGAGCGGTGATTACGCGGCCAAGCTCCCGGAGGAAGGGACGGACGAAATAGCCCAATTGAATAGAAGCTTTAACCACATGATCGAGGGCCTCAAGCAAAGAGATCTGATCGAACGCACCTTCGGCCGTTATGTGGACAAGAAAGTGGCCAAAGAACTTATGAGCAGGCCGGAAGCTCTACGGCTCGGGGGCGAAAAGAGAACCGTCACGATAATGATGTCTGATCTCAGGAACTTCACAGGACTCTCGGAAAAGCTCCAGCCCGAGGATGTGATCAAGCTGCTTAACAGGTATTTCGCTCGTATGATCGCAGTAATAGAACGATACAGAGGTATAATCGTAGATTTTTACGGTGATTCCATACTGGTGTTTTTCAACGGATTGGAGGCGGATGTTCCAGCCAGGGCTATGGATGCAATAAAATGTGCGCTCGAAATGCAGGCTGAAATGCCGCATTTCATGACTGAGAGCTGTACGGCTAGAATTCCTGTCCTTCAGATGGGTATAGGAATTCATACAGGAGATGTGATTGTCGGCAACATAGGGACCGAATCCAGGGCAAAGTACGGAATCGTGGGTGCAGATGTGAATCTTGTGGATAGAATCCAGGCCACTGCTTCTGCCGGCAAGATCGTAATTTCAGAGAAAACCTACGAAATGATAGCCGACCAACTGAATGTATCGTTGAAATTCAATGCGTGCCTTAAAGGGGTCGAGGACCAAAAGCAGCTCTATGAAATCGAATCAGTAGAACAAAATAATGAAGAAAGGCACGAAAACCGTAAAAGTTAAGATCTTTGTCTTTGGGTCATGATCTTTTTAGGACTTCCGAATCGGATATTCTGAAATTCCTTGACCATCATGAATGAAATCAGATTCTATCGAGTGCGAGACAAATACGGGGTCTTCTCGAACTTCGCGCCGTATCCCATATGGCTCGACGGGAAACAATGGCCGACGTCCGAGCATTACTTTCAAGCTCATAAGTTTACTGATGCGGCTCAACAAGAGGCCGTGCGACTGGCGAAGTCCCCCATGGAGGCCGTTCGAATAGGTCGGGATCGCGAGTGGATCCTGCGCGCAGATTGGGAGGAAGTAAAAGACGAGATCATGCGAGAAGGGGTGTGGGCGAAGTTTGCGCAGCACAGCAAGCTTCGCGAGTTGCTGCTTTCAACTGGAGACACAACAATTGTTGAGCACACAAAGAACGACAGCTACTGGGGCGACGGTAGCGATGGCACTGGCAAGAACATGCTAGGTCGCATTCTCATGGAAGTGCGAGAAAGGATCAGGCAGGTCGACCGTTTCTCCTGTACTGAAGAGTGGGAGAAGGCCAGAGGAATTGCGCATAACGACGTCTCTCTGAAGCTCCTGTCCGAGCGGACAGATCTTCGAACAATCTTGTGGGAAAAGCATTTCCAGTCCTTGCCGCCAAAAGAGCAGAAGCTCTTGAATAGCGGTAATCATCCCTCTTTGAGTTCACGATTTTCCAGGAAAGCAGTCATGTACGCCGATTTGCTCAGGAATACTTTGTCATCCATCGACTACGTTTCGGACGTAACCCTGGATGCATACCACGGTGACATGCTCGTTCTGACTGTACGACTCAACAAGAAAGTGTCTTGGCAGGAATATCGAGCTCATATCCCAGAGTTGTTCATGGGCTTTCAGGTATTCGTGACTCAGCCTCAGGAGACTTGCTGAAATGTGCTAAAGAACTCCATGTAATCAGTGCGAAGTCCTTCAATGATGCCTTAGGCGATCGCGAAGATCATACGCCATCACGAAAAAAAAACTTCTCCGTCCAAAAGACTAGAACACGATGCCCGCATACCCTACAAAGCTCGTGCTCGGCATGACGTCATAGCTCGTGTAGTATTCGAGCAAAGACCCCTTTTGTAACCCATATTTGGAAACAGAGGCCACAACCGAAGCTATAGGGCCGGCAGAGCACGTATTATGCTTTGATCGCGCGTCCGCAATTATTCCGTGGGCGTCCATTGCAAGCGCCTTGTCGACAACCGAACGATCATTGTCGTCTCTTACCCATTTTACCGCTGATACTCCGCTACCTTTGGGACTGAATCCATAATTCGGGCCATAATGAGTGAGATCGGCCGAGCCCATGTAAACAGCGCTCAAGCCTTTCTCATTTAGTAGAGTATAGACTGCTGCTCCCAAAACAACGGCGTTCTCGGACGCCGGCGAATGGACGGCAATCACCTGAACGTCGGGGAAAAAGAAACGTACAATTGGCAGCAGTACTTCTACCGTGTTATCCGAAAAGCCTCGACCTGCAGGCACGGCTTCACGCATTGAAATGAGCTCTTCAGCGAACGATGAATCCAGCGATTGCGGCCCGAAAGGAGTATCCCAAGCGTCTTCAGTATAAATAATAGGATTTCCTGAATTTAAATGACCGCCGTAAATCACGATCCGGTCCGGACGCATCGATCCAGCGATAGTGCTTATCACTCGGACAGCCGCCTTGCCTGAGAAATACCATCCGGCATGGGGTGCAATTCCGCCTCTCCATTCTCCGTTGGGAGGATTGAAATCCCTTAGAAACCGATCTATTTCAATTTTGCATTCTTCCGCAGAATTCGGATACCAACCCACGGGAAGTATTCTTGGTCTTGTGGTCATGCTCCCCTCCCCCCGTAACCTTCGTGGTCACTAGTGTTATGCTCAACCAACCCTCAATCTATAATGATCTTGATTCCTCTGCTCTCAGCACGCTTGCCGTACCAATCCAGCAAGTTGGCGGGCGGCTGATCTTGTTTTTCTTCAGGTTTCCGAACCAGAGTAATGGATTCAGTTGGACACGTGGTAGTACACACTCCGCAGCCTATGCATCGTTCAGGCTGCACAGAGTAGCTGCCGTTGACATCGGTTATTGCCTGCACCGGGCAGCGTTCGTCCGCGCAAACGCCGCACTGAGCGCAGGTTTGATCATTTATTGCTGCAACAAAGTTGCTTCCCGCTATCAGATGGGGCGCATTGAAGTGCTTCATTCCCCGGAGCAGACCGCAGCAGCATGAACAGCAATTACAGACAAACATCTGGTCCGACTGTACATTATAAGTAGAATGAACCAAGCCTTCACGTTCGCTTAACTCCACAATTTCAAGTGCTTCTTCCCGAGAAATTACTCTTCCTCTCGCATACTTGTCGAACGCTCTTTCGCTCTTGGAAAAACCTAAACATACTTCAAGGGAATGCTTACATGTATGTCCCTGGAAAGACCTTTCCTTGCGGCAAATGCAATCCATCACCTGAAAAGACTTTGCCTTTGCAAGCATGTTCCGAAGATTCTCGTATGAAAGTACCTCGTGCTTTGCGTCCACTTTGGCATTAATTGGTACCACTCGCATAAGGGCTGGCGCATAACCTCCAACTTTTTGCAGGAGCGGAGGCGCGTATTCCTCAATGAGATCTGCAAGCTCTTTGTCCATGCGCTCGAGCTGAAACTCGTAAATGCCTACTACAAAGGGCATCAAGATATAAACCTGGATCCCGTACATTTTGGCCGAAGCTATTTGACCCTTCTGTACCATGTTGTCCAGCATGGACTGAACATCTTCCAACGGTTGGCCGAATCGTTCGGAAATCACTTCTGCTGCCTCAGGAATTGGCCGTAGCTTTAGGGCGATTTCAGCCTCCTCCGGCTCGAATATTTTTTGGAGAATTTTCAATTCCAAGCCATTTTCCGTTGCAGGAAACCCATTGGGCAGTTGGTCCAGTTTGATTGCGAGGCGCTTGTACACATCATTCATGGAGTGCTCCTTCAACAGCTTGCAAATTTTTTTCCAAAGCCGTGGTAGACAATGACCGCGCTGACGCAGTTCCCAGGTTTCCACTTTATCATATTTGCTTAAACAAAGCGGCTAAAAACCTAATTAGCCTCATATAAGCACCCCCATTGAGGCACGTTTGGCTGAACCCGGACAGAGCGAAAAAGAGGCTGCATCAATAGTTTTGCTTCATTTATGTTTTCATAGCTTCATTCCAGCTAAGATCACCTGCAGAGCTTAAACGATAGAAGGAGGGTTTAAGCATATCCAATAATTTCTTGACACGTCTCATCAGCATAGCTAACATGTCTCGGCCTGTCAGTTAGCTTAGCTAATCCATTCTAACCGACAGAGCCTGCCTACGGACCGGAAATCCTTTTCCCCTTCGGCACTTTACAATCAATTCGATCATGGAGGATGAGATGTCATTCAGTAAACCAAACAGAAGCTCGGCCACAAAGACAAAGACCAGGGTCGAGCCGGCTCCCATTTCCGGTATTTGCGTAACCTGTCTGGACGGATGTCCCGGACCGTGCGAGATCGGCCGATCAGCCATCAAAGGACGTGAAACAATCTATCCGCAGCCCTACGGGAAAATTACGGCAGGAGCGGACAAGGATTATCCTATCGATTTTTCACATTTTAATATCCAGGGAACCTGTGTGGGAGCAGTAGGTATCCCGGCAGATTCCGATCTGGCGACATTTCCAGCTGTGGACTGCACTACCGCACTCGGCAAAGACGGGAGTCTAAAGTTGGATTTCCCCGTGTTTACCGGAGCTGTAGGATCGACCTTTATAGCTCGCGTAAATTGGGAAGAAATAGCAATTGGCGCAGCAATTTCGGGAATCATTGTGATTGCTGGCGAGAACATTTGCGGCATGGATAAGGACGCTGAGTTCAAGAACGGTAAAATCGCACGATCTCCCGAAATGGAACGCCGAATCAACACTTATCGCAAATGGTTCCAGGGCAAGGGCGGCGTTATTGTGCAGGCCAATGTGGAAGATACTAAGCTTGGCGTCCCAGAATACGTGATAGAAAAACTGGGAATAGAGATTTTCGAGCTGAAATGGGGGCAGGGAGCAAAGGACATAGGCGGCGAAGTCCAACTGACGACTCTTGAACGGGCTATGCAGCTCAAGGAACGCGGATACATCGTCTTGCCCGATCCCACCACATCCGCCGCTCGCAAGGCCTTTGAAGCTGGTGGAATTAGCGAATTCGAAAGGCATTCCAGGCTCGGGATGGTCACAGAGGATGGTTTCTACAGGGAAGTCGAGCGTCTGCGAAAGCTGGGTGCCAAGTATGTCACACTCAAAACCGGCGCATATAGACCCGCAGATCTGGCCCGGGCCATAAAGTTTGCCTCCAACGCTGGAATAGACTTATTGACTATAGACGGAGCAGGCGGCGGCACTGGAATGAGCCCCTGGCGCATGATGAACGAGTGGGGCATTCCTACTGTGTATCTCGAGGCATTGACATACCAGATGTGCGAAAGGCTCAGAACGCAGGGTGCATACATTCCGCCCATAGCCATTGCGGGCGGACTCTCGTTGGAAGACCACATTTTTAAGGCAATTGCTCTTGGGGCCCCGTACGTGAAAGCGATCTGCCTGGGCAGGGCCCTTATGACGGCAGCTATGGTGGGTAAGACCAATGGCAAGCTCACCGCTGAAAAGATGGAATTGGAAGGGAAACACCCTGAAGAAGGCTATCTGAGTCTCTTTGCCGTGGCAGCCCAACTCAAAGAACGTTTTGGCGATCAATTCAGAGAATTGCCCCCAGGCGCTATCGGCCTCTATTCTTACGTAGATCGTCTCAAGCAGGGATTGCAGCAGCTTATGGCCGGGGCACGAAAATTCGCGCTAGGCTATGTGGACCGCAATGACTTAGTCAGTCTAACCCGTGAGGCTTCGGAAATGTCAGGTATTCCGTATGTGATGGAATGCGATCAGAAAGAAATCGATGCGATTATGAGCGGAAACGGATAAGCTGTAGGTCTTCATGTAGATGAAAAGCACTAGTCTTTAATGCCAGAATGGTTTGTTTTCGATACGTGGGGAAATCTAATCTGTGAAGCAAGGTTTCCCCATACGACAACACGATTCAGGGGGCTGTGAGTTCTACTTATTGAAGAGGCCCCAATTTCATCTTATCTTTATCCAAAGAAGCTTGGCTGCTGCTGGGCCTGGATTGCTCCAGTGGGTGGGCATTTCCGAAGCCAAGTATACTACATCCCCTGAACGAAGCTTGTAAACCGCCTTTTCAACCGTCATCTGCAGTCTACCGGAAAGCACATAGCCTAACTCTTCGCCTTTATGAACGAAAAAGTGCGTGGGCAGCTTAGCGTCAGGGGCAATCTCTATGAGATAGGGTTCGCCCTTCGCGTCAAAATCAACAGGAGTTAGCAGCTTGGCGGAAATCATCTCTTCAGGCATATCGCTGAGCCTGATTTCCGACGCGTCTGCAGGCGAGAACACAAGTCGTTTTGTTACATCAGTCGCAGCCTGAAAAAAAGAACTCACCTCCACTGACAGCACTTCAGCCATTTTCACGAGTGCCGGCAAAGACGGATAGATTAAGTTGCTCTCCACCTGAGAAATCGTGCTGGGCGTTACCCCCACAAGTTTTGCTAATTCGGTCTGAGACAGTCCTCTCTTTGTTCTGACCTCTTTCAGGCGCAAACCGAGCTCTATTTTTCCGGAAGAACGCTTTTCATCTTCAAAAACCACAGTAAGGTCTTTTGTCCAATAATTGAAAGGCTTGTGCAAATTATCCAGGCTTCTTCTTTCAGCCTTGAGTATCGTCATAGATGTGGTCCCTCTTTTGATCGAGAGTTTCTATGGCTACCTGCGCGATCTGGTTGATTTGAGCCCTCAGTCTGGAAGAATGAGCGTTTTTTTCCATTATCCAATAGGCGATGGTATTCAATTCATAAAGGCGAGGGCACGAATGTGTGTAAAAATTCAGAATATGTTCTTCGCCTCCCCAGAGTTCCTGCATTCCTGTTATACTCTCGAAAACGAACCTAACGTCTCCGGCCATTGACGAGTGGATACCGTACAATGCATCCATTACCTGTCCCGCTTGACGCGGCTCGTCCACTCTGACTATCCTGCACGGCCATTCAGGTCTCTCTTCATAATAGAACCTGAGGAATACCTCAGATCCCGCTCCTTTGCCCCACGTGAAACAGTCTAGAATGGTCAGCGCCGGATATTCCGCGAGAGGCCCCAGTTTTTCCAGGAGATTCCTCGGAGAGCGATCGAATGTAACGTATATTATGGGTTTGTTCTGAGACTGCGAAGCTTGAATAAAATTCAGACAAAATATTGATGCCAGACTGCCTGCATCGTCGTGCCAGACCACGTTATCGCCAATGAAGACCCCCCCCAGGAGACGATCCAATTGGCTCACACCAGAAGCCACACGCTGTTTTCCCGGCCTAGATGCAGCCATACTATGTTACCAATCCGTGAGAAATGACCTTCCGCTTGACAAAAGTAAGCAAAACCTCGCGGACTGTCAAGATTGCTCTCTACCGGGAGTCATATTGCTGCGAAGTTCTTGAACGTGATCACGGATTGACGTGTCTCAGAATTCAAAATCGACAAAAAATCGTGGCATACGCCTCAGTATTTCTCCTTCCCGAGCTCTGCCTGGGAATTCTGCAATTCCCAAACGACTTGAGACAGTCTCTGCTGGCATGTCCAGCTGTGGCGCGCCATTCCGAAACAACTTTTGAGAATGGCTATAACTGTGCAAACCGCTGTAGACACTTACGAGCCATGGCCACACGGAGGGGGGCCCCGACCTCTCGGTTGTCACGAAGCGAACGGGCATCATGTTCGTTTGCCGGCATGTTAACCGAATCTGCCCGTAACATATTCCATGGTTTTTTCGACTTTAGGATTCGTGAATATTACGGACGTCTCGCCATATTCGATAAGCTTGCCCAGGTACATAAAAGCCGTATTATCTGACACCCTCGCTGCCTGCTGCATGTTATGAGTAACGATAACAATAGTATAACGCCCTCTGAGTTCATCAATGAGGTCTTCAATCTTTGCGGTGGCTACGGGGTCAAGCGCCGAGCAGGGTTCGTCCATGAGCAACACTTCGGGGTCCGCTGCAATGGCCCTGGCTATACAAAGCCGCTGCTGCTGACCCCCTGAAAGCCCGAGAGCGTTGTCCTGAAGTCGATCCTTCACCTCGTCCCAGAGCGCAGAGGCTTTGAGAGCGTTCTCCAGTGTTTCGTTGAGGACTTTTCTATCTCTGATGCCATCCACTTTTAGGGGATAACAGACATTGTCAGCAATAGACATAGGGAACGGATTCGGCTTTTGAAAAACCATTCCCATGACTTTCCTCAGTCCTATCACGTCCACATTGGGTCCGTAGATATCCATGCCGTCGAGGGAGATTTCTCCGGCGGTCCGTATTCCGTCGATGAGATCATTCATGCGATTGATGGATCTCAACAGCGTAGACTTTCCGCAGCCTGATGGCCCGATTAGTGCTGTTACCAGACCCTTCTCCACGCCCATACCAACATCGAAAAGCGCCTGAGAATGACTGTACCAAAGGCAAAAGTCTTTAATCTCAAGCAACGTCCCAAGAGGTCCGCCTCGAACGTGGTAGACGGTTCCATTTGTATCGGAGTTTCGGATCATAAAGATATTGCTCCTAGAAATGTCCCATGAAGAACTTCCGCTTCAATCGGTTTCTAATCATTATAGAAGCGGCGTTCATGGCAAAGACCAGCCCTATCAGCAGGAGGGTGGTAACAAAGACCATGGGTTTCGCCGCTTCGGAATTCCTGGACTGAAATCCCACATCGTATATGTGGAACCCAAGATGCATGAAGCTGCGATCCAAGTGAATATAAGGAAAAAACTGATCTATAGGGAGTTCAGGGGCCATCTTGACTACTCCCACCAGCATGAGCGGCGCGACCTCGCCCGCACCTCTTGCCATGGCCAGAATAAGGCCGGTCATTATGCCGGGCATAGCCCGCGGCAGCACAATCCATTTTATGGTTTGCCATTTAGAGGCTCCGCACGCGAGCGAACCCTCGCGCATGGAACCAGGTACTGCTGCCAAAGCTTCCTCAGTGGCAACAATCACGACAGGCACGGTGAGCAACGCAAGAGTTAGAGACGACCACAAAAGTCCGCCAGTGCCGAAAGTCGGATTGGGGAGACGCTCGGAGTAAAACATTTGATCTATGGAGCCACCAAGGAGGTAAGCGAAAAAACCCAGACCGAAGACACCATAGACTATAGATGGCACGCCAGCGAGATTGTTCACGCATATCCGGACGAGCGACACCAGGCGACCTTGTTTAGCATATTCTCGAAGGTATAAGGCACCAACCACCCCGAACGGGGCTACTGCGAGAGCCATCAGCACCGTCATGCAGAAAGTGCCGAAAATCGTGGGCATTACGCCGCCTTCTGTATTCGCTTCTCGTGGCTCTTGGGTGAGGAATTCCCACCAGCGGGAAAAATAGACGCTGACTTTTTGCCGGAATGTTAAATTATTCGCAGGATAGAACCTGACGATATCGGATAGCTTTATGGTCTTCTCTTTGCCTGCAGCATCTGCCAGAGTTACGGTGTATTTTGTGTCTCGTTCTTTCACAAGGGCGGCTTCTTTTGCCAAATCTTGATAGTGAGTCTCAAGTTTTTCAGATTCCTTCTTGAAGACGACTTCCGCCCGTTGGTACTCAGGGCTCCCTTGGCCAAATTTCAACGCCACCTTCCGAAGTTTCAGACGCTCTTCTTCCATGTCATGATTAATGACCGCAATGTCTGTCCGTTCGATTTCCCGGATCCTGTCCCTACGTCGCGCCGCTGCTGCCTGCTCAGTGTCTAAGATTCCCTGAGAAATTTGATTCCTCCCGAGAACGTTTCCTTTAAGATCCAAAGACACTATAGTCCCTATAAAAGGGCCCCATTCCGTCCGTTCTATCAAGAAGACCTCTGAAGGCTCTGAGACCTCCGAGATTTCGTAGTCATGTACCCATTTGTAGTCTTCATTGTATAGATCGAAATTTCCCGTTTTCAGTAGCATCCTATCTACAAGACCTTGTTTCCCAGCTATTTGCTCTTTCGTTTTATCATCCAGCTTGGCCAGCAGATCCGGACCGGGCCGGAATTTTTCGGCTCGTGCGATTTCTCCCCCGAGAATGCTCCCGTCCCGAAGCTTAATGATTTTTATGGGCTCGGGGTAGAACGTTGGCAGTCCTTTGTAAAGGATCAGTGTCACGAAACCAGCTATCATTAATATGCCGATCGCCAAAGCGCCGCCCAACCCCCACAAGAACGGTTCCCCGCGCGCCTTGAAGTCCCAGATCATGGATCTCTTCGGCCGCTGTCCTTCGGTTGGTCCATTAGCGAGGATCTTCTCATTCGCTTCATTCTCGGGTCGTGTTGTAGTGTTCAACCGTAATTCGGAGCCGTTACTCGTTTCAGGTTCTCCCTTGGCCACCAGCGCATTCAGGTCAGATTTCATACCAGGTTCCTCTAAAGCTGCATGGTGCGTTTTCGAAAGCGAAGGCGCACAAGCTCAGCGACTGTGTTGATTACAAAAGTCATGGCGAATAAAACGAGTCCGGTCAAAAAAAGAACTCTATACAGAGAGCCATCCTTTGGCGCTTCTGGAAGCTCTACCGCGATGTTGGCAGAAAGGGCCCTTAGTCCATTGAAGATGTTCAGGTCAAGCAAAGGGGTGTTCCCTGCAGACATTACCACGATCATAGTCTCGCCCACAGCGCGGCCCATTCCAATCATGACCGCAGAAAAAACACCACTCAAAGCAGTGGGGAGTATGATCCATATTGCTGTTTGCCAGGGTGTGGCACCGCATCCAAGGCTTGCTGACCGCAGGTGATCAGGAACCGCATTCAGGGCATCCTCGGCAAGAGTATATATTATAGGTATGACGGCAAATCCCATGGCAAAACCCACAATAAGGGTGTTGCGCTGCACGTAAGTCCCCACAACGCTTGCCCTCGGGTCGAGACCCACATGATTAAGGACGATAGCAGTCACATAGGACAAGAGGGCCGTGACCCCCATTATGCCCAGCCATCTGACAAGGTCCAGCAGTGCGGAATAAGGCATTTTCCGTCGACGAATGTATTGATTGAATCGGTAGCCCCAAAATCTTGATGCGGACCAGCTGACAGCTACAGCCGCGAGCGGAAAAGCCATGAGGAACAGGAACGCTGTAGGACTGCCTTCCCCATTGAGCCACGCCTGGAAATTACCATTAAAGAATGCGGTCTCAAAGATGGGTCCTCCTGAATATGACAGGTAAAGCCCCAGGCCGACGAAAAAAAACATCAGAGTAAATTTCGGCAGCCCCTCCAACCTCACAGCTATAGACGGAGGCATCAGCTGCCAGAGATAGGCTGAAAACACCAGAAGCAGAGGCAAAAAGAAAAAAGTTAGCAAAATAGCACTGATCCAGTTTTCCACCACCGGCGCAAGCACCAGTCCAGCCACAAATCCCAAGACTACGGATGGTATGGAAGCCATTACTTCCATGACAGGCTTGATTTTTCCTCTTACGCGGGCGGGCAGAAACTCGGAGGTATAAATCGCGCCCAATAAGGCTATGGGAATAGCAAACATCAATGAGTAGAGAGTGGCCTTGAACGTCCCGAAGATCAATGGAACGAGCGACATTTTGGCTTCAAAAGCATCTGTGGCCCCGCTGGATTGCCAGGTATAACTCGGCTCGGAATACCCTTCGTACCAGACTTTCCCGAACAGCGTATGCAGTGAGATTTCGGGGTGAGGTATGCTCACGTCCCAGAATCCGGCCGTGCCGTTCGCCGTCACTGCCAGCATTCCGTTCATTCTCGGTGCAAGAAGTATTGCCTGCCAGGAAGATTTCTCACCAGGGGAAGACAGCTTGGCAAGAGTCCTCTCGCTGGTACCGTGGCGAAGCCATATTTCACCCTTGGAATCGCTCGTGGCAAAAGTCTTGCCCCGTTGGCCCGCGCTGAACCCCGTGACAGCCGAACCATGCGGCTTGAATTCTCGCGTGCGAACCAAAGCCGCTCCATCCTGGGACTTGGCGCCTTCTCGTGCAAGCAGAAAATATATTGAGACTGAGCCATCCGAACCGCCGATCACTAGAGATGCCTCTCCCATGAGAAATCCCATCACTGTGATTTCCGCCCCTTTCGGCATGACGGCAATCGTTTCCGCCAAGAACGGCTTTTCGAAATCCCTGGTGTTGTACCGGAAAATCCTACCCTTGTTCTCCGCAAAATAGACTTGATCGGCCATTTCCGTTACAAGCGCAAGGGCGACATTAGCCCCGTCGGGAAGCGACGGCAAAGTCGTTTTGGACGTTTTCGTGACCGCCTTGCGTGTGAACATATTCATTTTTGTCTCTGTCATGCTCAATATGGCTTCCCCGCGATCATCCACAGCCAATAAAATTCTCTTGGGGCGCTCGCCAAAGGCGGTCAGGCGATAATCCACCAGTTTTATAGGACTCGCCGCATCAGAAACCTGAATCTCATCTTCAAGCTCCAGGTTGAAGGAAATCTTACGGATTTGCTTGCCTGTTATACCTACTGTACACTGCCGATCCATCGGTCTCATAGAACTGGTTAATTTTCTTAAGTCCAGGTGGGGCTTGATTCTCGGGAATGACCTCATTTCTGAATTCTATCCGTCCGAACCGCACTGTGCCGTCCGAAAAACCCAAAGCGATGTTGGAACTGTCGAGTGTTTTGGCAAAGGCAGTAATCCTTTTATTTTTGAAATCAAAAGACCTTTTCGCAAGAGGAAAACCAGTTTCCACGTGCCACGCGTTAACATCTCCTTCTCGAGTCAGCGACACGGCAATGGTTTTGTATTCGTCCATTGCCAGGCTGACTGCAGGTTCCGCTTTGTCGTTTATTTCGTAAAAATGCTGCGATTCTACGGAGCCGCCTTTGAACAGGGGCGCAACTTCGTGAACAAGAAAAACCATCATTCCCAGGACCGCTGCTATGACCAAAACACCGCCCACAGTGATCACACGGTCCGCGAGTCGATCCGCAATCAATACCCATTTGCGAGTTTTCTTTGGGCCTCGCGTTCCGGATTCCGTCATTCTTCTGGTTTCCTCTTCTTTTTCAGAAAAAGTTTTCTGAGGTGATCTCAAAGAAATAGGGTCTGTTGGCCATTGCTTTACTAATGGTGCCGCACACCGACTTATCGTACGTAGGCGTTACCCCTTTTCGATTGTTCAATTCCTTTTCCCTTGTGCAGCCTGAGGTTCCATCGATTCTGAATCGTGCCCATTTACTTGATCCCGAGACGTTGCAGATCCTCATCCGCCAATGTCCTTGAGATGGGATAAAATCCGTCTTTGACCACTGTCATCTGCCCTTCTTGGGAGAAAATGTATTTTATGAATTCCGCCATTAATGGGCTCAACGGTAGGTTTGGGTTTTTGTTGAAATATATGTACAGGAATCTTGCAAGCGGATACTCACCTGCGTACGCATTTTCAGGGGTTGCTTCGAAACATTTTTCTTTCTCAACCGCCAACGGGACCAATTTCACGTCAGGCGTCTTGTATCCGATGGGCGAGTAGCCTATGGCGGATTTGTCAGTTGCCACTCCCTGAACTACCGCAGAAGACCCAGGTTGTTCCTTGACGCTGTTCTTAAAATCACCTTGAAAGAGCGCCACTTCTTTGAAATACCCGTAAGTGCCTGAGGCGGAATTACGGCCATAAAGAGAGATCCGCCTGTTTACCCACTCCCCTTTCAGGCCCAGGTCTCCCCAAGTGTTTATGTCTTTTTCAAGACCACCCTTGCGAGTGCTCGAAAAAATGCCGTCCAGCTGCTTCAAAGTGACGCATTGCAGTGGATTGTCCCTGTGGACAAAGACTGCCAGAGCATCTACAGCGACGCGGATAACAGTGGGTTTATACCCGAATTTCTTTTCAAACGAGTCAATTTCATTGGATTTCATTTCCCGTGACATCGGCCCGAATTGAGCGGCTCCCTCGATCAATGCCGGTGGCGCGGTCGAAGATCCTTTTCCTTCAATTGCTATTTTGACATTAGGGTACTGTGATCTGAACCCTTCTGCCCAGAGCGTCATCACGTTGTTTAGCGTATCACTGCCGACGGATTTCAGGCTTCCAGAGACCCCGCTAACGACCTTGTACGGGGGGAGGGCAGGATCAATTTGAAATGCAAAGCCCACTCCAATCGTGTGTGCGAATGCCAAAACGAAAAATAGAACAGCCCTTCCGCTCAACGGGTCTCCTCCAAAAAAGGTGCAATACTCCCTGATCAACTTAACCACTAAAATGGGATCTTTTTGTTAGAAAAGTGTTAGGAGCAAAATAGAAAACTGTGAACAGGCGGAACAAGTGACATTGTTCGTAACTCCAGTTAGTTACCAGGTCTCACTATATCCCTTTTTTGAAATTGGACATGAAATTTCTGTTCAATTCTGCCAATAAAGGCCCAGCTCGAAAAACTTGTCGATAATTTCCGGACCGAAAAATATGTATCCTACCGCGGCAGCCGTAAGAAAAGGCCCGAACGGTATTGGAGTCGAGGAGTTCACATTCTTGACTGTCATCCCGATAAAGGCAGTCAAGGATCCTATCAGCGAAGAAAAGAAAAGCACGAAAACGACCCCGTACGGACCTGTAAATGACCCAATCATGGCCAGCAGCTTGACGTCTCCGGCACCTAATCCTTCGGTGTGGCGAACTTTTTCATATATGTACGCAGGAATGTAAAGACTAAGTCCGCCGAGGAGCATCCCTACGATTGATTGCAGCCATTCTACACCAGGAAGAAGGCCCAGAATAGATGCGGCGACTCCCGCCACAATCCCGCTCAGAGAAATCAGATCAGGGATTATCATGTGATCCAGATCAATCCAGAAAACGGCGAGCATGGCAGCGCAGAATAGAAACGAAACCCCGAAGAGCGGACTCAACCCAAATTTGAGGTAAAGCATAGTACAGAGTGTTGCCGACAGAAACTCTATCAATGGATATCGAATCGAAATGGGCTCTCCGCAATCTCTGCATTTTCCGCGCAACAAAAAATAGCTGAAGATCGGGATGTTGTCGTACATTCTTATGGGATGATCGCATTTCGGACACTTGGAATTTGGGAAAACAACCGAATGACCTTCAGGAAGGCGAATGATTACCACATTGAGGAAACTTCCTACGACCGCGCCGAATGCGAAAGCGGCGACAGCCCAGAAAAGATCAATGTCAAACTCCATAAGATTTTTCTCAAATATCGAAAGTTGAAAGGATTTCCGTTTCCGGTATTTTCACATAACATTCACACGCCGGCAAGTGCAGTCTGGATTTTGCAGTTCTCCCATACAGTGAGGGCTTCTTCGCTCGTTCTTACGATTATCATTGTCTCACGCTCCAGAGATGCCGTTATCTCAAGATCACCTCTTAACCTCCACTCTTTTTCCGGGAACCAGTCTCGACCCAAAGCGGATTGAAGTTGGAACAAATACCTGAGTTCGTCAGATAGGTCCTCATACGCATCTTCGACAGCGTAAATAACCGGCCTTGCACCCAAAGTAAACAGGGCCTGTAACGGGAAAGCCAAGCCATACGGCTCGAAAGACCATCGAATCAATCCTGATCTCCATTCTCTCAGGTCGCAGACTTCACTGGGAGGGCACTCGGTGAAAGATACAACAGGATACCGTCCACGTATTAGTTTGGAGCTCGAACGTATTCGGCGTTCTTTAATGATGCGCATCAGGGTGTCGAACGCCGTATGAGCGGAATCTTTCTCACCATTGATGAGCGACAGGCAGTAATCCATCATATTTTGACCCGGCCAAGGCCCCGGGAGTGACCTCGTATAATGAATGAGGTAACGAGATCCTTTTGTAAGTTGCTTGAAATCCTGCACGTACTTTGGGGTCGGTTAACTCGGGAAACCAGATTGGTCTTACGGGTCGAATTTCGCTGGACCTTCGTCTCATCGCGCAGAGCGGATTGGGCTGGGTTAGCTTTCGCGGAGTATTTCGCGTGATTCCCTGCGGTTTCGGTGAACTTCAGGGTCTTCTTCCCCATTGCTTCGGAATGTCTGAGAATCCGTTCCATGTTTCCACCCTTTCGGATTCCGCCAATCAGAAGCACCGAGGCCATCTCTGCGACCAGCCTGTCCCGTCCGGTTCGTCGAGTGTTCAAGTCCGGAACCGAGCCGGGTGGAATAGCGGAAAGGAATAGAATGTTGTCCGAACAAAAGATCCTTTCCGAAAAAGATGCTAATTCAGTTCCCATAGGGTCCGACGCCATAAACGGCAGCAATTCGTGGCAGACAATGATCATGGGGTCGAGCATTGCCAGCGTGCAGACCACTGAATACTGGGTATTACCGTAACCGGATACCAATATCAGCCCTTTTTCAATTGCATATTCGTAAGCGGCTCTAGTCGCTGAAAGCCACTGATCGCCGGGAGAAATCTTCGATTTTCCTCGTGAATTCAAAATAGCTGCCGCAGGTCTGTTAAGAATGGATGTGTCGCCCTTGGCGAATAATACTGGCGCTAGACCTTCAACATGAGCCTCATCATTTCTGCGGCCCCTCACAGAAAGGACCTTGACGTCTTGCCGGCACCATTCCTCAGTTGTTGAGGCAGCTGATGCGAGCCGCCGCGCGTTCACCAGTCTGTGATCGCAAGTAAGGCCCGATCTTCGAAATGCCTCTCGCACGCCGGCTGCTGCACCGTTTCCTGAATGAATCTCAAATGATGGAACATGGGAGATTATTAGTCTGCGAGTCTCGTAATTAAGATCCCTACTGTTGGAGAGCAAGGCCGCTGTAAACAGAGCGGCCTGATGAAGCCGGTAATCATGCGATTCAAAGGATTTGATGTCAAGCTGGATCGGTGTGATCAGTGGCGACTTCTCCGTTTTGGGTCGATATCTCTTCCTCTGTTTCCGGACGCCGATTGTTGATCGGCATCCGCTTCTTAAAATAGTAAAACGGCTCCGCAGGAAACCCCGCCATAAATTCTACGGCTGATTTCCGACGATTCAGCGCCTGAATTCTTCTTCTTAGTCGAAATCGTGGTCTATTATGTCTCATCAGGGACAGCCCTTGATCATGGTACGCTGGAGCCGCAGAGTTTTGTTACTGAATAGTGATTCAGCATCTACATCGCCGCTAAAGTCTTCGCTTTTGGCGCTTCCGGGCCAGCAGTGTCACTCGTTGAAAAATTCTTCCAGGTCTTCTTCCTGTACGTAGACTGAGCCGTCTGTATCCGAATAGAGCACTATTTTCTCTGAAATGTTGTATTTAGTACCCGAAAATACCACCACTCGACCTTTGGTCTTCTGCAAAGAATCCATTTCTTGCTGCGTAGCCTTCCACGGGATCTCGTCTTGATCCAAAACGTAATTTCCGTTCCAATTGGTATTGTACGACGTGCCGGTCTTCTTGAACAGATCCTTAATCGTCTGCCATCCCTCTGATTCCACTACGGGGAGGAGATCCTCCTGGGTTCGAATCGGGATTACGAGCAGCAGTTTCTTAATGGGCTCCTTCATCATCACTCCTTGTACCTATGCTTTCCGGGCCTGTTAATCAGTTCCCGGATGGTAGGGTTCCCGCGATCCGTCCCGCGTTCAGCCTACGATAATGGCTATCACAAGAGTTGACGGCCCAAGAATCGTGCAGGAAAAGCCAGATACCATTTTATGGCAGGCTGCTCGGACCGTCGTTCCCAAATGAACAAGCATTCAAATTAGCAGAGAACAGATCACAATCATCAAGGCAAAGTCAATGACAGGGTCTGATTTGCTTTGCCGAGCGGAGGCAGATCTCTGCCCTCAAATCGCACACGAATTCCCCCTGCATTTCCGGTCTGCAAATAGAAACTCTGCCTCGCCGAGAAAACCTGGACATCTCCGGGTGCCATCATGAGTTCTTCCGCGGGCCCGCTATCCGGTTCAATTCTTATCCAAGTGCTGGCGAGAGCTTTTATTTCCAGTATCTTTTTTCCGGTTTGTGGCCGGGCGGTCTCCGGAAAAGTCGTCTTTTCGGTTCTTGCCGAACGCGTTCCAGTGGGTTGCACCACCTGGACTGTCGGCTCGGCGGGAGTGACCTCCACTTCTTGATGAAAGAAAAGTCGGCTCGCACCCGTAATCAGCAGAATCACTATAGATATCGCCCCTGCCGCGGTAAGAATTACGGTGAAAACACGGCTGCTGACGAACGACTGTGTGGACGGTCTTTGATGGAAAACCGGGTGCTGCTCCTCTGGCGTATAGTCAGGCATTTCTCCTACCTTTGTGAAATCCTCGAAACGCCTGATTGTCTCTTCCGGATTAAGCCCAAGCTCATGAACATACGACCGAATAAATCCCTTCACGAAAACGCGCGGTGGTAGAAGGTCGAAACGGTCCCGCTCAAGGGATTCCAAATTGGCCACCGCTATCTTTGGTACTTTCGGCTATTTGTTCGAGAGTCTTACCTTTTTCTTGCCGTAAGCTTTTCAGGTATTCTCCGAAAGATTCCATGTGTCCGAATCAGCTTTCTTCGCGGCTTCCGCAATTTTTCACTTGTTAGTCCTTCGGATCTATGTGAAATTGTAATAGGTTCCGCAGGAAGTCATTGCGTTTGTTTGTATACGCTCACGTTCACCCGATTGTTTCTGAGCTTACTCGTATTAGGTTCTGAATCGGATTATCACTCCGGGCATCGATGATCAAGTTTTAATTAGCCCATGGGAAGCTCATTCGCAATAATAATTCGTAAGGGGCTTTATCGATTCCCTGCTGTGTACCAGTAGTTCTATTAAGCTCAGGCATAGTGTACGAGCTTTGCTGGGTCCGATCAACAGAATCCTGGTCTTTGATTGCCCTGCTCCCCGCGCTTGGGTTTATTCTGGTAGCTCTGGGAAACCACCGCCGCATATTGCTCTGGATCGCCGCTGCTTCGTTTTTTTTCTTGATCGGACGACACATCGCCCATGAACAGGTCAGCTGGGGCGAAGACTTTAACCCATCTCCCGCCAAATGCGTGGTTCAAGCTTCGGTCCGAAGCCTATGGGCTTCGGGTGATGGGCTTAGAATCTTCATCGTAGAAGACGGATGGAACGCCGCTGCGGGAATACCGTTGTCAGGCAGCGGACGACTTACTGTGAGACACAACGACATTCCCATGTTTGCCGGAGATCGCTTATCATTCCGAACCCGCCTGAGCAAACCGATGAACAGGGGCAATCCTGGGGAATACGACTGGGAGACGGATTGCAGGCACAATGGCATTATCTGGCTTGCCAGCGTCAATGGACCGGATTCTGTGATAGTGACCAGCCGCGGATCCAGATGGACCCCAAATGCAATAGTTTTTCAAGCTCGTGAGGCAATGGGCCGCTTCCTGGACCTCCATTCGGGTAAGGTTTTAGGTCGCTACAGTGAACGTTTTTCCGGTTCCGACGCTCCAAAGCACGTCAAAGGGTTCCTCAAAGGAATTGTGTTGGGTGACATGGGGGGAATCGACAATGCGCTCCAACAGAGCTTCTCAGATTCAGGATTGGCTCACGTTCTTTCAGCTTCAGGACTCCACGTGGGGATCATCGTTATTTTGTCGCTGTTCGCTTTGCGCGCAGCAACGTATTTCCGGCCTGGAATACTCTTGTGGATTCCCTTCAGAAAGCTCGGCGCGCTGGTGAGCATCCCGGCTGTCGTCTTCTATTGTGCCTTGGTAGGAGCCAGGGTCCCGGCAGTTCGTTCCGGGATCATGGGGGTTGTCATAGCATTGGCGATTCTTATGGGCAGGAGATGGAACCCGGGGAATCTATTGGCTTTGGCAGCCCTGATCATTCTGCTTATGAATCCGCTGTCTCTTTTCACCCCGAGCTTCCAACTTTCGTTCGGCGCGGTGGCTGGAATATTCATTGTCATCCCGAGCTTTATGCGGAACATGAAATCAAAAGACATTCCAAACGAAACTGGGGCTCTGAAAGCATCTTCGGCATCAAACAAGATCGTATTTTACTTCTCGTTGGTTACGATGACTTCAATTGCAGCAACTCTGCCCATAATACCCTTTCTTTTGCAGACATTTCATTCGTTACCGGTTTGGACTATTCCCGCCAACCTGATCACTGACTTTGCGCTGACACCTGCCCTGGCTTTTGGATTGATGGGCCCGGCGGTGGGACTCATAGCTCCCAGCATAGGTGCCTGGATTTTAGCTCTGGCCGACCTCATCTCATGGTTTATTATTGAGGTATCCTTCTTCTTTGCCAATTTACCGCCGACCGTAGTGCGAATCCCGAATATGTATCCGGGGGAATTTCTATTATGTTTGGCCGCGGCAATGTTGCTGATTTGGTTCATCCGAAATCCGAGAAAAAATCGCTTGTGGATCCCAGCAACGAGCGCTCTGGCCTCCGCCTTGCTGATTTGCTCGCTGAAGTTCAGACATCAAGATTGTGAGCTAAAAGTTGTTTTTCTGAACGTGGGCAAGGGCGATGCTACTTTTGTCAGTGCTCCGAATGCACAGGGAATGCTGATAGATGGCGGAATGATGGGTCAGTATTTCGATGCGGGAAGAAGTATTGTCGTTCCCTTTTTCAACTGGGCTGGAGTCAGATCGCTGGAGCGCGCACTTATAAGTCATCCGCAGATCGACCACATGGGCGGACTGCTTTACGTGCTGCAGAGAGTTTCCGTAGGGGGAGTGATGTGGAATCCTGTCGGAAAAGCCCCCCCCCATCTTCTATCAATCTTTGATTCGGTCGGATATGACAAGGTATTTGAAGCGAACCGAAATCTTAAACCGTTAAAGCTAGGCAACGCGGCAGTGACGCTGCTCAACACTGCTTGGTCAGGTTCGGGGCAACCCTCCGGGAGAAACGTGAACAATGCGTCAGTTGTTGCAAGAGTCGATTATGGGAATGCTTCATTTCTTTTCACCGGGGATCTGGAACGTGACGGAGAAAACGAGTTGCTGGATTCAGGGTTACCCCTTTCTGCTTCGGTTCTGAAAGTGGCTCATCATGGCGGCGGCGCTTCCACGTCTATGAGTTTCTTGAAAGCCGTCAAGCCCAAAATAGCCATAATATCTGTGGATTATCCTTCGACGATTAACTTACCTCATCCGATGGTGCTTGAAAGGCTACGCTCAACGGGTGCGGACATCTTTATTACCGGAAGAGACGGGGCAGTAACCGTAGAAACCGACGGAGACAGAATTTACGTGACCACCGGGCGGCAATGCGGCGACGGACACAGAGTGGTTCGCAAGGAATATAGATGATCCTTGAGTACAGGCATTAACTTGCAGGAGGAAGCGAAGCGAGACAATCTCATTGGGTTGTGGCCACGCAAAAAGGGAGGTTGTCCCGCGAGGCGCAAGACGGCTTCTCTCCACACAATGACACTCTTCCCAATGCATGAATAGTCATTTCATAAAACGTCATAAGCTATCCCAAGGGAAGTTCAAACCGCCGGAACACTGAGAGTAGCTTTGGGCCTTGCGATTCAAGTTACAGACATTTTTGCAGCATGGTATTTGCTTGACCGTGCGGTCACAGCGATTATAGTACCACTCTACGGAATTCTTGGCTTTAAAGATTCGCCATAGAAAGTAGTTTGTGGCCGGGCTCGCCCCTTTGAGGCATCCCTGGAGTCGTCCACCACAGGAGGAGCATGATATGTCCGAAAAAGAAGGACTAATAAGGATTTTTGAATACGCATTAAACCAGGAAAAAACCGGCATTAGTTTTTTCCAGAATTCTCTGGAGCTTATGGGAATGGGTTCGGCGATGACCGCGTTCAGGCTTTTGATCGAAGAAGAGAAAAAACACATTGATTTTATCTCGGAGATCCTGGCCGACCTCAAGAAGAACGGTGAGATCGAACTAGGTACTGTGCAAGCGGCTGATCTTGAGCCCGTGGACTATTTTGACGACCGCGCTCGCTCTGAGTTTCTTCAGCAGTGTGTTGAAGGCTCGATGGTTCCGGATGTGACGGTTTTCAATACAGCGTGGCTTATCGAGAAAGACCTAAGTGAATTCTACGGCCGAATGGCTCAAAAAACTGAAGGTAACGCTCAAAAGGCGCTTCAGATGCTTTCCGAGTGGGAGCATCAGCACGAAAAGTTTTTCCGTCAATACAGAGACAAATTGTCTGAAGTGTACGCGAACATGCCCTGGGGCGGATGATTATGCGTTTGCATTCATATTAGAGCATCGACGAAGGCGCACTTTACACAAATAAGGCTTCCCGATCTTACTGATTTGAAGGCAAAGTCGGATAAACTGGAAGAATGAGGATAACATGACGGACTACGCGTGGGAATTTCATCGCCGCACTGCTTACAGTAGGGCGAAAATGCCCGCACATCAGCTAGACTGGGCCAACCAGCCCGAGGTATTCAAGATCTATCCGGGTCTGGAGACGATCTCTCTTCCCACCGCATCAAACGGTCCGGAGTCCTATTTCTCGGATCTGCTTGGGGAAGCTTTCCAAGTCGAAGCGAACTTTGAGATGGACCTTAACAAGTTGTCTCGGGTGCTGTTTCTTACTCAAGCTCTGACCGCCAAGGCTCGTTACGGTGACAAGGAATTTCATTATCGGAGCGTGGCGTCCGCAGGGGCCCTTTATCCATGCGAGCTCTACGTGGGGGCATTGAATATTGCCGGCCTTGAAAACGGCATTTATCACCACGCGGTCGGACTCCAGGCCCTTACGGTCTTAGGCAAAGGCAATATTCTTTCGCATTTTTATAGGGGGGTCCAGATTGCGGAAGAGACGCATCCTGTCGCGGTGTTCTTCGTCACGGCCATTCTCTTTCGAAGTGCTTGGAAATACAGGGCGCGCGCTTACCGTTATCATCTCTTGGACTCCGGTCACATGATTGAGAATTTGACTTCGGCCCTTAAAGCCATTGGGGCTCCTCACACGCTTTATTATGACTTCGATGACAATGTGTTGAACGATTTGCTCGGGCTGGATCCAAAACGGGAAGTGTGTCTTGCCGTGGCATGCGCTCTGGGGAAGCAATATGCAATGGATGCGACCTCACAAGAAGTGAAGCTTTTCCCTGACCTGCATAGAGCAAGTAAAGTTGCCCCGGTTGAGGTCGACTATCCCGCCATCAGGAAAATGCACAGGTTGTCCGCTCCTCTCCTGGAGACAATGGACCAGCCTGAAATGCATGAGCACCTTGGAGTCGTCACGGCGGAATCATTTAGGATCGATTTGCCTGATAAGTGGCCCGAGCTTATGAACTATCCGGAGGCGGTTTTCAGACGCCGCTCAATGCGCAATTTTATCGATACGGAACTTAAGACCGACGCGTTTATAGCCTTCATTAAGATGTTGTGCTCTGGTGACAGGTCTCGTGAAGACGCTCAGTCGTTTCACAGCAATTCCATTGCAGTAGGTTTTCTCGCAAGTGAATCATCCGGATTGGAACCGGGATTTTATCTGCTAAATCGAAGAACCGGATCAGTGGCCCTCGCAAAGCCGGGCTCGTATACGGAACAGATGGCGCGGGTCTGTTTGGACCAGGCTTGGTTAGCCAATTGTGCTGTTCATTTCTTGTTCATGACCAATCTCAAAGTCCTGGAGCAGACCCGCGGACCAAGGGGTTACAGGCATGCTCTGCTCGCGGCGGGAAGACTCGGCCAGCGAATCTACGTGGGGGCCGCCTCCATGAAGATAGGCTGCTGTGGAATCGGCGCTTTCTACGATGACGAAGCAGCGGAAATATTAGAGCTGGACCATGCGTCGAAGCTGCTTTATCTGGTCGGAGTGGGTCCTGTCAAAAAATGGGTAAGCATATAATTGATTACGGAATGCTGACTTATTATTGCACAAGGAGTGATAGAATATGTTTGACAAATTGAAGAAATATTTTACTCCTGCGGAATCCATGACCGCGGACGAGGCCAAGGATTTCATGAACTCCCACCCGGAAGGGACTTTCACCCTACTAGACGTGCGGCAACATAGCGAGTACGAAAATGCTCACATCCCAGGGGCGAAACTCATTCCCATAACCCAGCTTTCCGATTCGATGGACCAACTCGACCCTGAAAAACCCGTCATTGCTTATTGAGCCGTGGGTGGCAGAAGCCGAGTTGCGGCTCAATTGTTGGTAGGCAGAGGATTCAAAGAAGTCTACAACCTTCAAGGCGGAATAAAAGCGTGGAACGGGCTCGTAGCGGAGGGCCCGGTTGAGCTTAACATGGATATGGTCACAGGCGACGAAACACCCCCGCAGATCATAAAGCTCGCATACGCAATGGAACAGAGCCTCGGAGAATTCTACCGTATAGCCAAGACGAAAACCCGTAATAATTCTGTCGTGAGCCTGTTGGACAAGCTTGCTTCCATAGAAGAAAAGCACAAACAGTATTTAGTTGAATTATATAATGAAATTGAAGCAGTGCCCATAACAATGGAAGCATTCGACGGGCGAGCAACTGACCAGGTCATGGAGGGCGGCTTCCGGATTAACGAATTCATGGAACACAATGAAAAGTTTCTCTCTGAAGAACAATCTCTCCTTGATCTCTCCATGATGCTTGAAACTCAAGCCTTGGACCTTTATTTGCGTTTCGCTGATAAGGCCGAAAATGAGCACGCGCAAAACGTTCTTCACAAGATCGGGGATGAAGAAAAGCAACATTTGATCGCGTTAGGAAAGTTGAGAGAACAGTATCCCTGACAGTTGAGTCCTGCTCCAACATAGCGGTTAGACTACATCTTCTACTGCGAGGGCGTAGCCAGAAGCAATGTCTCCGGACATAAGATGAGATTGCTTTGCTGCGCTCGCAATCACATGTCTCCGGAATGCCTCGTCCCCACACATAACTGAATGGTTACGCCCACCCTGCTTTTTTCGTTGCCGTTGAATTCACCTTCCTTGTGCATTATGTTATTTCTGAACGGGCTGAGCTTTAGGGCGGACTGGAAGATTGTTGTTCATTACTGATGCCGATCCTACGGACAGCAATCTAATTGGATGGATCTTATTGGAGATCAACCTCCCTCAGAGCATTTCTCGGAGGCGCTGCTCGAAATAATTTCCAGCATTGATCTAGAAAAACAGGACTTGAATCAAAAAGGAAGTGCTATGGAAAGATTTGAATACAGTATCACGACTCACGCGAACGATAATTTCATGCAGGTCACCTATTTTTGTTCCGAACAAGGTGATTGCTCAGTGCAAGAGATTCCGAGAGAAGAACCTGAATTCTTGGTTGAAATACTAAATGAATATGGACTGGACGGATGGGAACTCGTACAGCTGGTTTTCGGGAAGGATGGCTTAATGGCCTGTTGGAAACGGAAGATCCCCGTTGCGACTACTTGATGTTTTCGGAACAAACTCTTTAGGAGAAGACCGATATGAATACAACAATCAGAGTTCAAGGTATGTCATGCAATCATTGTGTTATGGCCGTTACAAAAGCTCTGAGTAAAATCCAAGGAATAAGCGATATCAAAGTTGACCTGGCAAAAGGTGAGGCCACCTTTGATCGCACCGAATCGGTGAATTTAGATCAAGTGAAAAGAGAAATAGAACAAGAAGGCTTTACCGTTGGCTAAAGAAACGATCACTATTCGAGGCATGAGCTGCGCAGCGTGTGTCCGTCGCGTGGAACTCGGTCTCCAGAATATGCCGGGTGTAGCAAACGCTTCGGTAAATTTCGCTGCGGAAAAGGCCACTGTCGAATACGACCCCAACGTGGTTCAACCTCATGACTTGGAGGACAAAATTCGTGGCCTCGGTTACGAACCCGTAAGTTCTGCTTCCGAATCTGAAGGCAAGCCCCAAAAGACAACGATCACTATTGGAGGCATGAATTGCGCAGCTTGCGTGCGCCGTGTGGAGAACACCCTTAAGAAAGTACCGGGAGTACTCGAAGCGAGTGTAAATCTTGCTTCCGGCAAGGCTGTTGTGGAGCATTCTCCAGGAACAGCGGATATTTTCGAGATAAGAAAGTCCCTTAGTGACGCTGGCTATGAGTTCCTGGGTGTGGTGGGTGAAAACGCCGAGGACCCACTGGAAGCTGCTCGCAATAAAGAGCTGACAGAGCTTAAGATCAAGCTGGTCGTAGGTGCAGTCTTAAGCGTATTGGTTCACGCAGCCGCAGCGCCCCATTTTTTCCCGTTTCTGCACTCGGTTCATCTCTCATGGTTACTTTTTGCAAGTTTTGTAATGACCACCCCTGTTGTTTTCTGGGTGGGCAGTCGTTTCATCGTAGGCGCTTACAAGGCGGCTCTCCAGAAAACGTCAGACATGAACACCCTCGTGGCCGTGGGTGCGCTTTCGGCATACCTCTATTCTTCTGTGGTCACCTTTTTCCCGGACTATTTCGAGATGGGTGGAATGCCTGCGCCGGTTTATTTCGATGGAGCGGCCATGATCATCACATTGATCCTGCTGGGCCGGTTTCTGGAAGCCCGCGCCAAAGGTAAGACATCCGCTGCAATTCAAAAGCTTATGGGCCTTAAGCCCAAGACCGCCCGAGTGATTCGAGACAATGCAGAAGTCGACATTCCCGTTGAGTTTCTTCAAAAAGGGGACGTGATTCTGGTTCGTCCCGGCGAGCGAATTCCTACGGACGGAGTAATCCTTTCAGGATCATCTTCAGTGGATGAATCCATGCTGACTGGCGAAAGTATGCCAGTGGATAAGAAGGAAGGGAGTGAAGTCTTTGGCGCCACGATAAACAAAAGCGGCAGTTTCACATTTAAGGCCGTTAAAGTTGGCTCCGAAACTGCTCTGGCGCAGATAATCAGGCTGGTGGAAGAAGCCCAAGGCTCCAAAGCTCCCATTCAGAGACTCGCAGACAAAGTGGCCTCTGTATTTGTCCCGATAGTCTTTGCGATAGCGATCTGCACATTTCTGGCGTGGTATTTTCTCGTCCCCGGGCATGATTTCAGCCGCGCCATGCTCAATTTTGTTTCCGTGTTGATCATTGCCTGCCCCTGCGCTATGGGGTTGGCCACGCCGACAGCAGTTATGGTTGGCACAGGACTGGGTGCAGAAAAAGGAATTCTTATCAAGGGCGGAGAAAGTCTCGAAAAGGCTTACAAACTGACTGCAGTAGTCTTCGACAAGACTGGCACCTTGACCGCAGGAACGCCTACGGTAACAGACGTTGTCCCTGCCGCTGATACTGAAGCCGGCGAAGTGCTGCAAATGGCCCTTTCCATTGAGACTGTTTCTGAACATCCTTTGGCTCAAGCGATAGTGGAACGTGGCCGCGCTGATGGCATCAAAGCGCTTCCGGTTAGCGACTTTCAGGCTGTGTCAGGGCTGGGCGTGAGAGGGTCAGTTGACGGCCGGGTCGTTTTGTTGGGGAACAGACGCTTCATGGACCAGGAATCTGTGTCAATGAACGGGTTGGATTCAGAATTCAGGAGATTGTCTGATGAAGGCAAGACAGCAGTATTGATAGCCGAAAATGACAGAGTCATGGGAGTGATCGCGTTACAGGATGTTCCGAGAGAGGGTGCTCGCGAAACGGTGGATACCCTCACGAAAATGGGTCTCAAAATAGTCATGATAACGGGCGACAACCAGAAGACCGCTGCTTCGATAGCTGCTTCTTTGGGGATAGACTCGGTTCTCGCAGAGGTGATGCCCGGCGACAAAGCCCAAGAGATTCGTAGGCTTCAGGCGCAGGGTGAAGCGGTCGCAATGGTAGGCGACGGCATCAACGATGCGCCAGCGCTGACCGCGGCTGATATAGGCATAGCAATAGGGGCCGGGACCGACGTGGCGATAGAAGCCGCGGACATTACGCTCATACAAAACGATTTACTGCTCGTTCCTGCCGCCATAAGGCTCTCGCATCAGACAATGAAAGTAATACGACAAAACCTCTTCTGGGCTTTCTTTTACAATTCGCTGGGAATCCCTATAGCGGCAGGAGTCTTGTATCCGTTTTTCGGGATTCTCCTGAACCCTGTTTTTGCGGCAGCTGCGATGGCTATGAGTTCCGTTTCAGTAGTCAGCAACTCGTTGCGTCTGCGATGGTCGCTGGGAAAACGGATATAATTCCAGTTCGCCAAAAGAATAAAACTTGGAGGCCCGGCAACGACACGGCGGCCTCCGTGCCGGCCAAATTGGTTAATAGAAGCGAAACGGCATGACACCTTTCCGGTCATTTCTGTCCATTACCTGTTGGACGCGAAGGCGAGATGAGCAGACATTTCGGGGATTTTCAGACGCCTCCTGAACTGGTGGACCAGATCCTAAGAGTCCTTGGTCCTGTGGGCAGGCTGTGGCCCAAGGTACTGGAGCCTACTTGCGGCACAGGCAATTTCATAACAGGTTTGCTTCGATCTGAATGCCCTCCGGCGGAGATCCGAGGCTTCGAAATTCAGAATGAGCACCGTAGAAAAGCTGAACAGGCTGTTGGGAAGCCATCGGGAATCTCCGTGGACCTTCGAAACGCCGATATTTTTCAGACGGACCTTCGAAATCGAGGCGCTTTGGAATCACTCAGGTCCGCTTCTGGTGTTGGGCAATCCGCCGTGGGTTACAAATTCGGAGTTGGGTTCCCTGGCGAGCAACAATACCCCCAAAAAGACTAATCTGCGCAAATTACAGGGTATCGCAGCCCTCACAGGGCAGTCCAATTTCGATTTAGGTGAGGCGCTTTGGATCAAACTTCTCACGGAACTCGAGGCTGAACATCCAACAATAGCATTGCTCTGCAAGATGGCAGTAGCTCGCAACGTTTTGAGGTTCCTAACCGAGCAAAGCATGCCCATTTCCAAGGCTGAAATTCGACGCATTGATGCGAAAAAGTGGTTTGCTGCGGCAGTGGAGGCATGCCTTTTCATCGTGCACATGGGGCCTGGCCCCAAAGAAATCAAGGCCGCGGTTTATAGCGATCTGCTTTCTTACGCACCAGAAGTAGTTTTGGACGGCTCAACTTTCTGCGACAGTCCAGTTCCACGCGTCAAAGAGGCTGCCGATAAAACGAGCTTAGACCTGAGTTGGCGCCAGGGGATCAAGCACGACGCTGTGAACGTGATGGAGTTGACCGAAGACCCTCCAGGCCGCTGGAGAAATAAAGCAGGAATTCTTGTCGAGGTGGAGCCTGAATACGTGTATCCGCTGCTGAAGAGCTCAGATCTGTTCAATGGCCGAGAGACGCGACCCAGGCGCCACGTGATCGTTACTCAAAAGCGAATCGGTGAAAACACCGACTGTTTGCGGGGCACTGCTCCTATGCTTTGGGGTTATCTGCGCCGAAATAGCGAAGCGTTCGCAAAACGAAAATCGTCGGTCTTTAAGAGACAGTCTTCATTCGCCATGTTTGGAGTAGGCGACTATTCCTTCGCTGATCACAAGGTCGCTGTTGCAGGCCTCTACAGCGAACCCAGATTCCGCGTCTTAAAGCCTATCCGCGGTAAACCTGTCATGCTGGATGACACCTGCTATTTCGCAGGTTGTCAATCCGCAGACCATGCCTCCTTCGTCGCAGACCTTCTGAATAGCCGGAGCTGCTTGAACCTACTGAAACCCCTTGTTTTCCCGGGATCTAAGAGACCGATTACCAAATCAATCCTTCAGCGTATCGATCTTTTGGAGTTGCTCGAAGCATCTGGAAGAAAAGAGGATTGCTCATAGTTCTTGCTTCGTTGATGCTCGCCATGATCGTTGGCTCAGTGGTGGCTGTTCTACAATAGGGATTCTCGAAAGTAATGTCGGTTTGGCTGGGCGAAACGATTGCATGATTGTCAGTGCGAGGGCGCAGCCCAAAGCAATCTCCGATCAGCCAAAACTGAGATTGCATAGTCGTTTCACTCCTCGCAGTGACATGGTCAGACCATTGCGAGTGAGAATGAGCTCGCTATTCTGGTCCACGATCCGCAAGGTCTTTCCGAAGCGTCTCATCTCCAACCACAACTAAATGGTGTCAGGATCGTCCCAAAACAGCTTGACAAAGTGATAGAAAAAAGCTATAAGAAAATAGTAGCTTAATAAGTAACCTTAAACCACATTATTGGAAAGAGGTTGCGGAGGCCGTTGATGCTAAGGAAAAACAGATTCTTGACTCTGTCGGCCATCGTCGCCGCACTCATGCTAACACTCCAGTGCAGCGCAAATGCATTCGAGATATTTCCGCGGCCCGAAGATCAATACACGGTCCAAAGGGGCCAAAATCTACACGGACTTGCCGGATTTTATTATGGAAATCCCACCCTATGGCCCTTCTTGTGGAATCCGAAACCCATCCGTTTTCATGAAAGAGGGGACCAGCACGCCGGACCAACAGCTTCTGCCTCCGGGCTCCAAGATAAATCTTTACCACAAAAGATTTCCTTTCGGCGCGATGAATCAGACGTACAATCGTCCTACTGGCGTGCCGGAAGAGTTTACTTATGTGGTCCACAAAGTGCCGCTGCAGGGTATTCCGTACGACAAGAGTACTTCAGGTATAAGCTTAGTTCTCGTCCCATTCAGTTGTGGGGGTACGTCGTAAGCTCCCCGGACGAGACAAAGACCTGGTTTCTTGAAAGGGACCTGGTTTACATACGCTTAAGACCGGGAAAAAAGCAGGCCGTGTTGGTGGGTGACCGATTAGGGATCTATCGTGACAGCGGCCCGCTCCGACATCCGATTAATCCGGAACGCCCTATAGGGTACATGACTCAATTAGTCGGAGAAGTAGAGATTATAAGCACCGGCCACGACCTGGTCACTGCGATAGTCCTGGAGAGCTATGTGGAACTCAACAGAGGCGACAAGGTGTGTTTGTACACGCCGAGGGATCGCCAGATTGTTCCAACAAAGACCCACAGATTGCTTACAGGCACGATTCTGTCGATGGCAAGTCGGGACTTCGGCACATTGATAGTGCCAGGAGGCCTTGAAAATGACGTGGTGTTCGTCGACAGAGGCGAATGCGACGGGATGAAGGAAGGCATGCTTCTGAATATATACCGGGCAGCGACTCCGGTAGAGGATCCTTATTTCCGTAACCGCAGACTCGCGACGCCGGATGCCTTTGTTGGAGAAGGTCTTGTGTTGAAGGCATTCGACAAGAACTCCACGGTCCTTATAACCAGATCCAGGGAAGAAGTCTGGCCGGGGAACATAATAAAGACGGTTTCAGACTAAACCAAGTTTCGAAATAATGGAGGAAAGGTTTCGGAAGACCCATCAAGGTATTTCGGAACCTTTCCTTTTTGTAAGGCCGCCAAATGAATTGTCTGCTTATGAAACACCCTCACCGAAAGTCCTTGACACCTTCCGAACCCCTGTTTTAATTTGGACGCCGTTTCCAAGAGGTGTGTCAACACGAGTACCCATAGGCGGGCTCAGAACACCATTCCGGTTTCAAAATCTTTCTCCCTCCTGAAGGCGCAATGTCGAGGCTGTGAGGACGCACATCAAGACCCAGGACGTGCTCGAAAGCCGATTTTTCGGGTTGCCGAAACGATGTGCATGCGCCTGTTGTTTACTCGGAAGGCAACCACGGCGGTAATGAAAATCTCAGATTGCGATTCACTAGTTGATTGGTTGGCCCTTGAGCGGGTTCCACGGGTAGGTCCGCTGACTATTGCCCGTTTAATCGATGCCTTCGGCACTCCTTGCTCTGCACTGAGAGCGAATCGAGAAGAAATCCGTAAACGGACGGGTTTGAGCGAAAAGCTTGCGGACACAATAGCCTGCTTTGTCCCGCGCAAAGACGAAATCCTGAAAGATGTTGCCACACTCGAGAAGCTCGAGGCCCGAGTGCTCACCCGCTGGGACGAAGATTACCCGAAAAACCTTTTGGAAATCTATGATCCGCCTGCTCTACTGTTTGTTCGCGGAGAAATCCTTCCACAAGATTCTCGTGCTGTCGGAATTGTGGGCACCAGGAATCCTACCAGGTACGGCATAGAAATGACCGAACAGATTACGAGGGATCTGGCACGTGCCTCGGTGACAGTGATCAGCGGCCTGGCCAGGGGGATTGACACTGCATGTCACAAGGCAGCAGTTAATGCCGCCGGGAGAACCGTCGGCGTGCTGGGTTGCGGAATAGATGTGGTTTATCCGAGAGAGAATAGAGACCTGATTGAGCAGGTTCTGGAGCGGGGAGCGGTAATAAGCGAATTCAGACCTGGTATTCCACCGTTGGCGACCAACTTTTATCGTCGGAACAGGATCATCTCCGGTCTTACCAAAGGTGTAGTGGTGGTAGAGGCTGCCAAGAACAGCGGTTCGTTGATCACGGCCAATCATGCGCTCGACCAAAACCGCGACGTATTTGCTGTCCCGGGAAATGTGCTCAACGCAAAGTCCAAGGGACCGCATCACCTCCTTAAGCAAGGCGCCGGCCTGGTGGAATCTGCACAGGACATTCTGGATGCTTTATTTTCATCGCAAGTGGAACCGAATCATCAAAGGGCACTCTTTGAGTACGCCGCGAGTAAGGCTGCCATGACGGATGAAGCCAGGGCCGTTCTGGACACGATAGATCCGGACCCGGTCCCCATTGATATGATCTGCGAGACGCTCAAAATGGATGCGGGAAAGATTTCGGGGATACTTCTGGAACTGGAGCTTCAGGGCCTGATTCGGCAGCATCCGGGAAAAATGTTTTCCCGAGTTTTGCGATGAGAAGCGATCTTCGGGACAGCGATCGGTTTGACTTGAACACTGTCAAAGTGCTCTGGATTCATCAGTTTCCACTGGGAGCCTGATGGATACGGCTTGACTTTTTTTGTTACTGAATCAATCTAGTGTAAGATTTTGTGTCCGTGGATCAAACGGACATGGGCGGAGGAACAGATATTTCATGGAAAAAACGCTGGTAGTGGTTGAATCACCGGCCAAAGCAAAGACTATCAAGAAATATTTAGGATCTGGATTTGAAGTCAAAGCTTCAGTTGGTCATATAAAAGATCTTCCGGCAAAAGAGCTGGGTGTCAACGTAGATAGCGGCTTCATTCCCGATTACAGAGTCATTGAAGGAAAAGAAAAAATCGTGAAGGAACTTAGCGCGGCAGCTAAGAACGCCGACAAGGTGCTGCTGGCTACAGACCCTGATCGTGAAGGCGAAGCAATTGCGTGGCATATCCGCGAAGAATTGAAAAAACCTCCGGAAAGAGTATTTCGGGTCCTTTTCAACGAGCTCACGGAAAAGACCATAAAGGAAGCTGTAGCTAACCCGAAAAGACTCGACGAAAACAAGTACAACGCACAGCAGACACGACGAATCTTGGACCGTATAGTTGGCTATCAATTGAGTCCGCTACTCTGGGACAAGGTTCAATATGGGCTCAGCGCGGGTCGTGTGCAATCCGTGGCTTTGAGGCTCATTGTCGATCGTCAAAATGCGATAGACACTTTTGTGCCCCAGGAATTCTGGAGCATCACAGCTCTCTTAGCGGCAGGCCAGCCTCCGGCCTTCGATGCAAAGCTTGTAGAGGAAAAAGGGAGCAAAATTGTGATCTCGGACGCTGTTGCCGCGTCCGAACTAGTGCGCAGGGCGGGAGAGCATGACTTCGTAGTGGAAGAGGTAAAGCGAAGGGAGCGCACTCGGAAACCTGCTCCACCATTCATTACTTCTACATTGCAGCAGGAAGCCTCAAGAAAATTGAGATTATCCGGTACCGAACCATGAGGATCGCGCAGCAGCTCTATGAAGGTATTGAGCTTGGCGCACAAGGAGCTGTGGGCCTAATCACATATATGAGGACCGATTCACCCAGAATCGCGCCTGAAGCACTGTCGGCAGTTCGGGAATTCATTTCCAAGAAATACGGGACAAAATACCTTCCTGGCAAGCCCCACGAATACAAAGGCAGAAAGACTGCCCAGGAAGCGCACGAAGCAATTCGCCCCACTTCCATGGAGCTCGCTCCGGAAAAGGTTGCGCGTTTCCTGGATAAACAACAGCTTGCTCTCTATTCCCTCATTTGGAACAGATTCGTGGCCAGTCAGACCGCAGGCGCTGTATTCGACATGACCACCGCAAACATCAGATGCGGCGAATTGACCTTTCGGGTAACCGGCTCGATCATGAAATTTGATGGGTTCACGAAGATCTATTCCCAGGAAAAGGAAGAAGAAACCGAGACTCAGAACGGCGACAAAGACGACGCGGACCGTATGCTTCCGCCTCTCAAAACGGGCGACAAGCTGAAACTGAAAAACTTGTATCCTCGCCAGCATTTCACTCAGCCTCCCCCCGCGTTCAATGAGGCGTCTTTGATAAAGGAGCTCGAAGAACAAGGAATCGGTCGGCCCTCAACATACGCGGGAAACCGTAACGACGATCCAGCGGCGCAAGTATGTGGAACTCCAAGATAAGAGATTCAAGCCAACGCTTTTAGGCCGGATCATCGCCGGGCTTCTTGTGGATTCCTTCCCAAAGCTCGTCAATACTAAATTTACGGCGGAAATGGAGTCTTCTCTGGATCTTATAGAGGAAGGGACCGCATCCTGGACGGAGACACTTTCCCAATTTTATCAGCCATTTGAATCTGATCTCCGATCAGCAAAGAAAAATATGAAAAATATTAAACGGGACGGCATACCCACCCGCCAAGCCTGTCCCGAATGCGAAGAACCTTTGCTGCTACGGTCGGGGCGTTTCGGTTTGTTTATGGGATGTTCAGCATATCCTGAATGTGGTTATACCCGGAACATAGCTGTTGAGACTGCTCCACAGAAGGAGGTCACGCCTACCGACGAAAAATGCCCCGAATGCGGAGCGCCCATGGTGATCAGAGAAGGAAGAACGGGTAAATTCCTTTCCTGTTCTCGATACCCGGAATGCAAAACCGCAAAGCCGGTTTCCATGGGGATCAAGTGCCCGAAATGCGCACAAGGGGAAATAGCTCAGCGAAGGACCCGAAAAGGCAAAATATTCTATTCTTGCAGCCGATACCCGGATTGCGACTTCTCGATTTGGAATAAGCCGGTGAATATGTCCTGCCCTAATCCGGCCTGCAATTTCTCCATCATGGAGGAAAAGCCTTCCAAAAAAGAGGGCCGTATTCTTCAATGCCCTCAATGCAAGGCCAAGACCACTGGGCAGAGCGACCAATAACTCGTAGTTGCTTACAAATCAGAAAGATTGGAAGAACCTTGCTTGTGTAAAGAAGGTCCTCACCGCTTCGTTCCAATCTGAATGTGAACAGGTATAAATCTGGCTTCCTGAGTAATCAGGGGGGCATCTTGTCCGATTAACTCATATTTGATCCGACATGTTCCCAAAGAAAGGAGATAGGATGAAGAGTTTTTTTGCGCGTTGGGCTGTTGCGGTTTTGTCGGTTGCAGTAATCGCATGTTACGGTGCCACCACCGCAAGTGCGGAAATTGGTGTGACGGATGACACGATCATGTTCGGCACATTTCAGGACATGTCCGGACCGGCTGCTTATCTGGGCAAAATGTGTATCGCCACGCTTAGTATTTGGCAAAAATACGTGAATGAAGAGCTCGGAGGAATACACGGCCGAAAAGTGAAACTCGCTGTCGAAGATAACAAATACGATCCTGTCCTAACAAAAACGGCATTCGCTAAACTTGTCCATCAGCATCAGGTTTTCGGGCTTTTGACCATCTATGGTTCCAGTCCGTGCACAGCGATTCTGGACGATCTGAAAAAAGAAAAAGTTCCCGCTGTAGCGACTGTGGCCAGTGTTCAGACCATGTTTGACCCCCCAAATCGCTACATGTTTTGGTATGCTGCAAATGGTCAGGACGAAGGAATACTTTTCGTAGATTACGTTATGAACGATCTGAAAGCCAAAGACCCAAAAATCGGCATCTGTTATCAGGAAGATGAATGGGGCAAGGACGGGCTTCAGGGCGTTGAAATGGCGTGCAAAAAGTATGGCCTTGCGGCACCGGTAGCTGCTCCTTACAAACGAGGTACAAAGAGCCTCAGTGCGGAAGTCATGAAGCTGAAAACAAGCGGCGTGACCCATTGTTTTTATGTCGGATATGCTCCTGTTTACGCTGCGTTACTTAAAGAGGCCGACAAAATTGGATGGAAGCCGGTGTTCTTCGGGGACTTCGTCTCTGTTGACCCTCGGACCTTTATCGCGGAAGATTTGGCTGACGGCCACTATCATATTTTTAGCTGGGGCCTGAGAAGTGAGCAGGGCCCTGGCTGGAAAAAGATGGAAGAGCTTTTCAATGCCGCTGGTGCACAGGAGCTGCTTAATGTGCCGCTCATGCCTTCCATTTGGGTGCCGCTTCTTCTCACGACAAAAGCGCTTCAGGATTGCGGAAAAGATCTTACACGAGAGAAATTCATTGATGCCATAGAGAAAACGCAGAACTTCGACACAGGCGGAATGGGAATGATTGGTTATGGCCCCGACATGAGGAAGGGCACCAAGTATTACAGAGTTCTCAAAGCAGACGCAAAACAGAAACTCTTCCTGCCTGTCACCGATTGGCGGGAGCCGAGTCTCGTTTGGGGAAAGAGATAAGAAGCTATTTACAGGAATTGGGACAATCTTCCCAACGAAGATTGTCCTATTCTGGCTGGCTTGATGGCTTTCCAGCTGTCTGTATGAAGAGGGAAGCATCCCATGACGATTGGAAATTCCAGACTATCTGACCCTGAAGCCCATCAAGAATTGATTCTCATGGACTCCAGGGTCGCTGTTATCATAGACGAGAATTTCTTCGACAGGTTCAGACGAAGAGATTTGTCCCATTACGACATTCTGGAACAATTCGCCCGTCTTTTTAACGAGACAAGGTTATGCGGCGGAAAGATTATTCATCTCGGAAAAATAGTTTCCAATGAAATGCTCGAATTCTTGGAAAGCGATCCGGATGTTCCTTCGGGATTGATGCTGAGCACAGGTTTGAACACGTTGGCCGAAATGGCCCCTTTTTTGGGGCCGTTATTGGCTCCGATTTCGTCAATGGCAGAGGGTCATGGCTTCGGTCGTGCAATGTCAGGTACGAACTATTCGGAAAAATTGTATGGACAATCACGTATTTTCTTCAGAAGATTCGCTCACGTTCTCAATATGAGCAAAGGCTTGCTCTCGTCACGGGAGGACATGAGCGTCAATGTAGTTACCTTCGAGGAGCCGTCGCCGTTTGAATTAGACGACTCTGAAAATCCTTTCGATCTCGATGATATAGAAGCCATTTCAGAAACCACTGCAGCAATCGTAAAATTTCTTGTGAGACTCGCTTTGGCGGAAGGTTGTATTAATGACCTGGAAAAACAACTTATTTTTCAGGTATTGGAGCGTGTTGGGGAGACCATATCTCAGTCGCAGTTTGAGCGTCTTGCTCAGGAGGCTTCCGAGAACCTATGGAAACCATTCTGAAAGGCATTACGCGTGAGTCCGTATTATTCTCCGAGAGGCTTTTGCTATCGGGAATGTTGTTGGCCGCTGTTGACGGACGCGTTGTCACCATTGAAAAGAAGCTCCTGGCGCAGGCGTCTCAACTACTTGGAATATCCAGAGAACGATACTCAGAGATAGCTAAGGACGCTGTTCACTTGATAAAAATTCGGAACAAAAACCTTTCCGGGAACTCCACGAGCCCCCAAGAAATTTCAGCACCGACAGTAAGCGTTACAAATGAGGAAAGACAGCAAATACCTCAACATGTCGAAACGACGGAAGCTCCCAGTCTACTCTGCTTACTACGCAAAGCCTCAGGACCACAAAGCTTTAGTGCGCTCGTCCGGACCCTCTTCAGGCCGGGCAAACGAGGTGCTCGCTGCCGATTCGGGTACAATCGGGAAAGTCGCGGCCAAAGCTTTACCCGAGAAGCAACCGGATTTGCCTCCGGTAAAAGCCGCGACATGGCGCTGCCCGGCTTGCAAAATGCCTCAGTTCCGCGAATTTGACGAATGCCCGCAGTGCGGCATAATCGTGGCGAAGTACAAGGCCATAGTTTCTCGGAGCGATCCAGTCGAAGAATATATGGACGTCCCCGCGGACTGCACGTCCGAGGAATCGGTCTCAGATCGGCCCGAACACTCGCAACCGGAATCCTCCACTAATTGTCCTGCATGCAGTACCACCTTTTCGAGAAAGGGCGCGAAATTCTGCCCCTCATGCGGAAATCGCATCCAGTAGTACGATATTTTTGCTTGTAGTTTACGATTCAGCGTGATATTAATTAAGAAAAGCAGTTGGTTGGAATCAAGCAATGAGAATAGCAAACTTTGCCATGGTGGTTTTCGGTCTGATTTTGTTTCCATGTCTAACGCTAGGTGAAGAACAAGTCACCGATAGATCCGGTCGTGTCGTCGAAATAAGGCAGCAGCGTGGCAACGCTACTTACGCATACGACGGTTACAGGAACCCCATTTATGTGGGCATAGGTATTCAAGGTGGCAAGGGTGCTCTTGACTACAGGGACCACCACGGAGTTCACGTGGGCGTCGGAGGGACGCCGGGAACTTTGCCCTGGGCAGTCCGAGGAACATGGGGATCTAAATAGCCGCTGGTCTGCAAGCTGTCTCAAGTATGTTTGCTACTGTCAAATCCCTTGATCACACCTCTGACTGAACGTTCACCGTCCACAAAAGTTTGTCATTGACTCCGGGGCCAGGGAAGGTTTATGCTGCACGCTCGTAGTAGGCTCTATAGGGCGATGATCCAACGATGTCCCGAAGAATGCGGATAGCCCCTCATAATCCCCAATCGTGAATGACAGTGGAGAACAGAAATGCATGAACTTATCGTCATGGGCTTCCAAGATCGGTACAGGGCCGATGCTTTGCTCACTGCTATGGACGAGTTGGAAAAGGAATGCGTGATCGATCTCGAGGACAGCGGTTCTTGTCACGAAGGCCCCTGACGGCGCAGTAGAAGCGAAACAGGGCATGGACACTTTTTCTCAGATTCCTACCAGTGCTGCATTATATTTCGGCTTTTTAGGCGGGCTCTTTGGTTGGATTTTTTCCGGAGGCTCGCTCGCTGGAATAGCTGTTGGCCTGCAGGTCGGATTGGTCATGGGGTGGATTCTTGGAACTGCTGCCGCTCGTTTTTCTGATGTGGGCGTGCCGGCTAACATTGTTCAAGAATTGGGAGTGACTATGGCTCCCGGCTCCGTGGCGCTGGCCGTTGCAGTTCGTGGCGAAGTATGTTCTGAAAAGGTGCTGAACAAATTGAAAGAGTACGACGGAAGACTCATCCGAACTACCCTTGGAAGTGACGAAGAGGCCATTTTGAGGAAGGCCCTTTCTCAGGCTGCCTGATTCAACTTTCAGGTGTTCTCGAATTTCTTTAACGTATTCTAGCGCTGAAGGACAGAGCAAGAAGCCTGTCCTTCAGGATGTTTATGTGCTTGAGATCCTGCTTTCGATAGATCAAGAAGTCCTCACCAGTCGGCAGTTAAATACTTTAGACCGCGCTATAGACTTTTAAAAAAAAATTGACCAAGCAACATATGGTAGACAGTAGATTGTTTTAATTATAGTGCAACAAACTGCGTTCCTTAACTAACACATACGAGATGAATTAGACTATCGCACACAGAATATGATGCAGTGCTCAGAAACTCCATGAATCAATGCGCATATTGAAAAATCCTAATGTCCTGGAAAAAACAGTACAAGTTGACAGGCGAATATCAACAAGTTATTATAAATACTATTGATACATTCTTATATTCCCTATAATTAGAAAACCTGTTCGTAAGGACAAGAATTTATGCAACGTTCGGAACAACACGAAGGTACTATCCTGCCGACAAGTGTCTGGAAATTTTGGAGGCTGTGGGAGAGGACAATCTTAGAGCTATCACACAGGATTTCTTGGAATTGCTTGAGACAGCGTCTGCCACATATGAACAGACGGGTGATTGTGCGTTAAGTGTTTTTGCCTCGGGCTGGTGCACCTTCTTGAATCAAGCTTCTCGACGGCTCTGCGACACTGATGAAGACGACAGTGCCAAGGAAACCGGCAAATGGCTGTGCCATGAGTCGTGTTGGGCAGCCTCCAAAAAGGCTGTGGAGACTGGGCAAGCGGTTGATATGCCATGTCATGGTGGGATTCATCTGTACGCAGTGCCCATCCTTGCGGGCAATGAAGCTGTCGGATCAATCAATTTCGGTTATGGAGCCCCCCCCAAAAAAACAGGCCAGCTAAGGCAACTTGCAAAGAAATATAACGTTCCCATGGAAGAAGTGTTGAAACTGGCAACGAGTTTCAATCCGCAACCTGCTGCTATCATAAATGCGGCCAAGAAGAGGCTCCATACGGCGGCCAAACTGATCGGCACAATTGTTGAGCAAAAACGTTCCGAAAAAGCTATTAAAGAAAATCATGCAATATTGGGTAGACGAGTAGAGTATCAAATAGCTGAATTGTCGACAGTGAAAGAAAGATTAAGACTGCTTTACGAGAACGCCCCTGCAATGCTGCATTCCATGAATCGACATGGTTACATCACTGATGTAACGGATTATTGGCTGGAGACGATGGGCTATCAAAGAGATGAGGTTATGGGACGGCATATCACTGAATTCTTGACAGAAGAGTGCCGGGCTGAAGCCTCGGAGGTAAACCTGCCTAACTTATTCGGGACAGGATTCGCCAAGAATGTAGATTACCAATATTTGAAGAAAAACGGCGAAATAATCGATGTAATTTTTTCGGCAATTGCTGAACGTGATTCTCGCGGGAGAATAGTCCGGAGCATCGGAGTCTCGACCGACGTATCTGATCGTAAAAGTATGGAAGAAGCGGTAAGACGCAAGAATGATCTGCTGCAGGCTCTGCAGGAAGCCCAAATGTTGTTCATTACGAACACGGAACCTCGAGCCCTTTTTGGAAATCTTCTGGAAAAGCTGCTAGTCCTTACTGACAGCGAACTTGGTTTCATATGTGAAATCCTTTTCACGCAAGATGGGCAACCATACCTGAAAGAGCAGTCCACGATACATATAGACTGGGATGAGGAGACTCGTAGGACTTATAACGAGCGCTTTTCAGAAGGGATAGAATTCCGAAATTTGGACACACTTTTTGGGCAAGTAATACTTACCGGACAACCAGTTATCTCGAATGACCCTGCTAATGATCCCAGGAGCGCAGGACTGCCCAAAGAACATTTTCCTCTCAGATCTTTCTTAGGATTACCGTTCCATTTCGAAGGCAAGTTAGTTGGGATGGTAGGTATAGGAAATCGACCCGGAAATTACGATTTGGAAATGGTGGATTTCCTGACACCTTACATCATTACGTGCGCCACCATCATTCAAGCGTACAGAACTCATAATGAGCGCCACAAGGCTGAAGAATCTCTGCGCAAGAGCGAGGCGCGTGTTATCGCCAGTTGTTTACCAAAAACAAAGCAATCATGCTGCTCGTGAATCCGGAGACCGGGGCTATAGTTGACGCAAATCCTGCTGCAGAAGAGTTCTACGGTCACAGTATTCAACAATTGAAGACACTGAGACTTATGGATATCAACATCAATCCTGAATGTGAGGTCTGGGATCGGATGCGCAAAGCGGAATCAGAGACAGAGATGCGCTTCGTCTCTCAGCATAGGCTCCACTCAGGAGAAATACGAGAAGTGGGTATTTATTCTACTCCCATTGATATTGACGGCACGCGATTTCTCCACACCATAATTCACGATGTCACAGATCGTATGAAAGCGGAACGTGAACTAAAGGAAAGCGAGGAGCGTTTTAGGGCGATCTTTATGGGCGCGACGGACTTCATTTACACAAAAGATGCCCAAAGGCGATTCAAAGAGATCAACCCGGCCCTGGAAGCTCTGATGGAACGCAAGTCTTCAGATATCAAAGGACACCGTTCTGAAGATCTGTTCGGAGAAGAAGCCTCAGCGATGGTAGAAGCGGAACTCAGAGCGTTGCAAGGCGAAAGTGTCGAAAAGGAGTTGACCTTTAGGAAAAACGGATTTTCCATGACTCTCGCCTGCTTCCTGGAACCACTTAAGGATGCAGAAGGCAATGTCACGGGAATATTGGGCATCATTCGTGATGTTACCGGTCGCAGAAGAGTTGAATCAATATCAGAGGCAGAGGATTATCCTTCGGCAGCCATGCGATTGACTTTGCGCAACACCAAAGTTGCTGCAAAAGCCGGAAGCACTATTCTGCTCCTCGGAGAAAGCGGAAGTGGTAAGGATTATCTTGCCAAGTACATCCACGAGAGATCAGAGCGTGCCAATGGGCCTTATTTTTCGGTCAACTCCGCGGCAATTGCGCCGGAATTGGCTGAATCCGAGCTTTTCGGTCACGAGAAAGGGGCTTTTACAGGAGCATTCGGACGAAAGCGAGGGCTGTTGGAGTTGGCTGAGGGCGGGACCCTGCTCTTGAATGAGATTGGTGAACTTTCACTCCCATTGCAGGCAAAGCTGCTGACTTTTCTCGATACTCGTAAATTTACTCGTGTAGGCGGTGAAAAAGAAATATCGGTGGATGCAAGGCTCATCGCCGCGAACCAACAGAGACCTCGAGACTGAAGTCAAGGAAGGCCGTTTCAGGCAAGACCTGTTTTACAGAGTCAATGTAGTGTCAATAGAAGTCCCTTCACTTCGGCAACGGAGGGAAGATATTCCTGTCCTGATCCAAGAAATATTGGCCTATTTGTGCAAAGAACTCCAGTTCCACGAAATGCCTTTCATTGATTCGATGACAATGAACGCTCTGAAAGAATACGATTGGCCCGGCAACGTGAGGGAACTGCGCAACGTTCTGGAGCGGTGTCTAATTTTGTCCCACGGAAAAGAAATTAGTCTGAAGTCCTTGGATTTTGGCAATAGGGATGTATTTTCTCAGGATGAAGAAGCGTCCTTTACCGTGTCCGTTCCTAATGAACAGTCGCTTAGCACGATTGTTCGGGACATGAAGAGCTTTCTATTGAACAATGCGCTCCAGCGATCCGGGGGAAGCAGGCAAGGAGCGGCCAAGTTGCTCGGGATTTCTCGGGATTCTTTGAAACACCTTATGAGAACTTTGGAATACAAGGATTAGGGGCGTAGGACCGGCATCTGAAACTGTCTAAAAAGTCCGAAAAAGGCCACAATCGTGCTACCAACATCGTCATTTTCCTGGTTCCCAGGCTCCGCCTGGGAACCCATATCTTCCGGGCTCTGCCCGGTAACTATCTGGAATTCAGCCCTATAATGGAGGCGGAGCCTCCAGGTCATGCATTCCCAGGCGGAGCCTGGGAACGAGAAGCGTGGCACGATCTCTTCTCGATTCTGAATTTTGAGACAGTTTCATCTTGCCGGTCTATTGAAGCTCTTTCTTGGGATCGAAGCAAGCAGCGGGGCAGGCTTTCCGGCAGGCCATCATTTGCTTTTCAGGACAAGGCAGGCTGGAAAGCCTGCCCCAGAAAAGCTGTCTGCGCCATCATGCAAATCTCATTATAGCGTCCATCGGGTCCCGATCGCTTCTAAACGTCGCTGCTGGTGCATCAGGATGCGGATAGCCCAAAGCCACTCCTATGACTACTTTCTTCTCCGCAGGAATCTCCAGCACTTTTCTGACTATGTCCGGAAAATGCATGGCTGCCGCGAGATAAATGGTCCCAAGTCCTTCCTGAACAGCGGCACAACATAACGTGGTCGCGATGGAGCCTATATCCAGACATGAATATGGTTCGTTTAATTTGCCGTCTATGGTGAAATACACGACGCAAGGAGCTCCAAAGAATCTGTACATATTGAGATAATGGTTTATGCGAGCTTCTTTGTCATCGCGACTGATCCCCATAGAGGTCAGAAGCGCTCTCCCTAAATCCATGTATCTTCTTTTGGGGTCGCCCTGGAATTCTATTGGCATGTTTATGTCAGGCCGCGGAGGAATCCCTTTACGGCCTTCTTCATAAAACCGGTCCACGAGAGTCTTGCACTTTTCCCCGTCTGCGACCACGATTTCCCAGGGTTGGGTATTTCCCCACGATGGCGCCCATCTAGCGATATCAACTATTTTCGTGATAATGTCCCTGGGAACGGGATCCGGCAGGAATGCACGAATGCTTCTTCTGCCCAGGACAGCGTCATTGAATTCCATGGCAAGTCCTCCAGGATAAATTTCAATAGAAATGACAAAATAACACGGATGACTCGTGTAGCTCAATCGTCACATTCATGGTAACGCCTAAATGTGATAATTTCACTGTAGTGAACCTGCTTTCGCACAATCCTTTTACTTTACAATGAATAGCGATAATGATAGATCAGTAGACTGACAATTGTGTATTTCCCCTCGGTTCATTTCGCGTAAATACCCCCAAGGAGGATGGAAAATGGCTTTTTCGTTCCGTGGAAGGACCATCAGCAAAGTGGGCGTCATTGGCTCAGGTCAGATAGGACCGGATATAGCGCTGCATTTTGTCAAGTTGCTGCACGCTTACGATGCGCAGGTCGTAGTGGTGGACGTCGCTGAAGAGGCCCTGCAAAAAGGGAAAGCCAAACTCTTCAAGAAAGTCGATAAAGGCGCTGAGAAGGGTGCCTTTAAACCAAACGAAGTTGAAGGCATTAAAAGCCACGTTGTATTCACCTCGGACTATGGTCAGCTAAAAGGAGCAGACCTGGTGATTGAAGCTGCCACAGAGGATCTGCCGCTCAAACGCCGAATTTTCAAGCAGGTGGAAGACCTGGTAAGCTCTGACGCAATACTTGCCAGCAATTCTTCACATCTTGAACCTGAACGCATTTTCGCAGAGCTAAAGGGTAAGGCTCGTGCATTATGTGCACATTACTTTTTCCCTGCTGAACGCAATCCCGCCATGGAAATCATTCCGAGCAAGGATACTGATGCTGAAACCACTGATTTCATGATGCGCTTTTATGAAGCCATAGGCAAAATACCGATCAAAGTAGGCTCGAGGTACGGCTACGCAGTAGACCCAATATTTGAAGGCCTGATGCTGGCATGCATCCAGATTATGGATGCGGGTCTGGGTATTTCCAAAGAGGTGGACGCTGTTGCAGCCAAGGCATTGGGGCTCGGTGTAGGACCACTTACCGGCCAGAACCTTACTGGTGGCAATCCCATCTGTATTCACGGCTTGGCTGGTATGGGCGAGGCGATCAATAGCTGGTACAGGGTTCCCGATCGTTTGAAGAAGATGGTCGAGATGAACGCAGATTGGGAAGTGCCGGGCCGTGGCGAAAAGATCGAAATCCCGCCGGATAAAGAAAAGGCCATTGCAGAGGAGATTCAAGGCGCATATTTCGCAATGGTTTGCGAGATGATCGATGCCGGAATCATCACTACCAGCGATTTTGACCTGCTCATAAACATTGCTCTGGACATGAAGCCTCCCTTCAGCTTCATGAATTCCATGGGACTTGACAAAGCCCTGCAACTGGTAGAGGCATTCTCAAAGAAGTACCCGGATATGCCCGTGTCCAAGAAACTTCAGGAGCAGACGGCCTCTGGCAAGACATGGGACGTGCTGGACGTTGTGTTCGAGAAAAAAGGCGATGTGGGACTAATAACCATTCGGCGGCCCAAAGCCCTGAATGCCTTGAATACTAAGGTCTTCAAAGAGCTGGAGACCTATTGCGACATTATAAAGAAACGATCCTCAGATCAAGGCTGCCGTAATCACCGGCTTTGGGAACAAGGCCTTTGTGGCGGGAGCCGATATCAAAGAAATGGCTGGTCTGACCGAGCCTGCCCAGGCCGAGACTTTTGCGAGAAAGGGTCAGATCGCGTCATCCAAACTGGAAGAGCTGGGAAAACCAATTGTAGCAGCCTTGAACGGCCTAGCATTCGGCGGAGGCTGCGAGCTTGCCATGTGCTGTACAGCAAGGGTGGCTCCCAAAGGATTGAAAGTATTGGCCGGACAACCTGAAGTCAACCTCGGCCTGATTCCCGGCATGGGCGGAACTCAGCGACTGCCCAGGCTTGTGGGATTCGAAAAGGCCGCTGAAATGATCCGCACAGCAAATCCTGTTTCCGCGCAACAGGCCCTGGAATTCGGGCTGGTGAACGAACTGGTGGAAGGCGACGTGGTCCCGCCCGCCATTGAATTGGCTCGGGAACTTGCGAACGGAAAGACCAAAGTCAAGCTCGTAGAAAAGGGACCGCTTACCGACGTGCCTGACCGGCTCCCGGATGTTGATATAGGCCATCTGTCCCCGCGATAGATAGATTTACGGTCCAGGCTATACTCGAAGGCGGAAAAATGACCTTGGACGATGGCCTCAAAAACGAGGCCAGACTTTTCGGTCAAGGCTGGACGACGGAAGACAATCGTATAGGTTTAAAGAATTTCGTAGAAAAGGGAGCGCGGTCCAAGGCTCCGTTTGTGCACAAATAAGCCTTCGCGTCGAAATCGGTAGAAATCGAGGAGGGCCTTTTTGTAAGAAGTTCCTCTCCGAATTTCTCAAGAACTTCTAGAATGCCGGAATCCTCATTTCTCAACAAGAAATGTGGATTCCGGTATGTGTTGGAGTTTCTTGGAGGAGGTTTGGGGGAACCTTCTTTACAAAAAGAAGGTTCCCCCAAATGATTTCAGGGTTTGTCTTTTTCAGGGGGCTTGGTCATCTCATGAACAGTCTCGCGGGCCTTTGAGGCAAGCTGCGATAATTTCTCTTTTGCTGCAGAGTAACCTTGGTCAGCCGACTTATGCAGCCATTTCAGAGCTTCCTCAGAATTCTTCACGACGCCTTTGCCTTCCAGATAGAGTTCGCCCAATTTGTGTTGAGCCTCTGCAAACCCCTGTTCCGCCGCTTTTGTGTACCATTTCGCGGACTCTTCCAGATTTTGAGCGACTTTTTTGCCTTCTTTGTACAAATCCGCAAGTTTTGTCTGGGCTTCGGCGCTCCCTTTTTCAGCCATGCTGCGCAACTGGTCGATTGCGTCAGGCGATTTTTCGGCCTGTTGCTCGGCACTCCACGCGGGCGACATCAATCCCAAAACCAGAATAACCGCAAAAATGGCTGAAACTGCTTTTGAGATAATGGGACTCGAACCATTTGTCTTGGTCAATCCGTACATGTTACCTCCTAATTTGAGATCCCTTTCTCTTTATGAATCCGACATCTCACGAAGGAGCCGGTTGCGGCTGGGGTATAATAAATGGCGTTTCCCGGGCGAGAAAATTTGATAGAGTCTTGATAAGTTGATCTCTGGACAATGATCATCGTATAGCATCGTGTTTATTTTCTGTGGAGAAAAATCGGCTTTTGGGGGACGATGGAGATATGTCAACGCAATCTTTAACGGAATGCTTCAGTTGTGGAGCAGGCTATCCAGCCTGTCGCACTATATCCATTACCGGAGCAGGTGGTAAAACTTCCCTCATGTACGGTTTGGCTGCGGAATTTGTTGCATGTGGAGAGACTGTAATAACAACTACCACCACAAAGATTTTTCCGCCGGACGTTGGAGAGGCATCTCGTCTGGTACTCATGAGCGATGACCCGAAGCTTCTAAATCTGCCCGAAGAACTCCGGAAACATAGGCACGTGACTGTGGGTCGATCCATTATTCAATCCATGGGAAAAGTAGATGGGATTGACGATGAGGTGCTGAAAAAGTGCCTGCAATTGGCTGATCGTGTGGTGGTAGAGGCTGACGGAGCTTCTGGAAAACCCGTTAAAGCTCCCGAAGAATGGGAGCCTGTCATTCCCGTAATGGCAGATCTTGTCATTCCGGTAATGGGTCTGGACTGCCTGGGAAAGCCTGCGACCGACCAATGGGTATTCCGGCTGGAACGGTTCTTGAGAGTAACGGGCCTTCAACAAGGCGAGCAGATCACCCCGCAAGCCTTGACAAGACTTCTTGCGCACCCAGAAGGAGCTCTGAAAGGTGTTGGTGTCCATTCTCAGGTTGTCCCGTTTCTCAATAAGGATGATCTCTTAGCTGATAAATCGGTAATTGACGAAATAGCGCATGGGCTCAGGAACGATTCAGGAAGACGGATCAAATCTCTCGTCTACGGGAGTTTGAAGGAATCTCGCTGCAACAGGGTAGACCTGGATTAGCACAGCTATTTGATTCTATACAAAACACCATTCGCTTTAAGACGCAGCAGTATTAGACGTGAACCTGCCGAGGATACTTGATAAACAAACTCAGAAGAACACCCGCCAATGGCAACACAATGATGGACTTCAATGCCACAGGCACTCCGAAATTATCAGCGATAAGACCTAGCAACGTCACGCCTATCCCGCCGGTGCCTATGGCAAAGCCCACCATGAGCCCGGATGCGATACCGAGATTATGAGGCAACAGTTGCTGGGCCATCACGATAGTGACTGTAAAACTGGATATCAGCATCATGCCCACTACTGCAAGGGCGACAAACAGAGCGAATCCCTCTGTTACAAAAATCAAAGGGAACAGCAGCGTGGTCAATACCATAGACAAAATCAAGAAAAACTTGTGGCCCCACCTGTCTGCCAGATATGAGCCTACCAATGTGCCTACGACTCCTCCCAGCAGAAAAACCGACATCAGCTTGCCTGCATAAATTGGCTCGCCTTTTAGATAGTCGATATAATAAAAAGGAATGTAAGCCATCAATCCCATTTGTGTCCATGATCTCATTATTACAGTGCCAATTATGAAAAAGAGAGCAACATACGCTCCTTTCGGCGCGTTCTCCTGTAAACCCTTTCGTGTGCCCGTTTGGGCCGACGTGGTTGGAGCGATGGAATTCCTAGCGTAAATCAATAGCGAAACAAACATAAGCGAGAAGACTACCATTGCCGGCAGGCAATCGAAGCCGTAGCGTGTTATTATAAATAGGGAAATTATTGGCCCCAATGCAAATCCAAGATTTCCCCCCACTGAAAACACAGACATTCCGGCCGCCATTTTGTCGCCGGTGAAAAAATGAGCTGTCTTGTACCCTTCGGGATGAAATGAAGCTACTCCCAACCCGCTGACGATCACCAGCAAAAGCACCAGTATAAAATCGCCAGGAATAGATAACAGGGATAGACCCACCCCGGCAAGAACGCATCCCGTGGGCAGTAGGAACATCTTTTCTCTTTGGTCGGACCAATAACCGAATAGAGGCTGAATCACAGAGGATGTCAAATTCCCTGCCATCAAGATCGCTCCCGCCGCTGCATAGGAGAGCGAAAGCCTATCTCGCAAGAAAGGCAGTATCGCCGGCAAGGAGCCTTGATAAATGTCCGTAACAAGATGTCCGAACGACAAAATAAGCAGAATTTTGAGGTTAAAAGTCCTTTGGTGGGAGGAATGGTTGTCCACTGAAATCTCCATTATAGGATTGCCGTTCACAGTGTCGGCATTTCAGCTCAGACACGGGAGCATACCATCTGGACCAGAATGGGAGGCCATATTAACAGCTTACTTCGCTGACATGAGAATTATGGCACGCCCCGGGCACGTTACTATACGATCAAATTTTTTGAGTGTCATCCGTTTGAGGGTTGCCTCATCTCAGCTTATTGAAACCTGAGGATTTTCCGCTCAGTTTCCTGAGGCGTCGAGTGGAAGTGAGTAGAGAGTCATGATCGAAAGAGAAGGCACTGAGACAGCTGCCCGCGATATAAGATGTTTGCTCAAAATACATGAATCTCATGTGCCTGGAGCGTTGGGATTTTGTTGACAGTTTTCCCATAACATAATATAAATAATGAGTTCAGGAACTTGTCCGATGCTGTATTCACCCCATTGGATTTTATTTATTGAACTGAAATGAATTTCGTTTAACTGCTCGGTGGGGTGGATTTGAACAGCATTTCATCGAGGCTTTTTCATGGATAATGCTACAGTTCAGAATGAGCCGCGTCCCTCAAAGAAATCGACTGACGAAGAAACTACGTCCATCTGCTTTCAAAAAGGGGCTACTTACAAAAGTATGGGGCTCTTGGCTGAAGCTGTTTCGGAATTCGAAAAATGCCTTGCGGACAAAGCCCTCAGATTTTTCGCAGTAAGAGAAATCGCCTCGTGTTTTGTTGCCCTCGATGCTGAAGACAGGGCCGAAAAAATGTTGCTCAGGGCCCTGATTTATCGCCAAATACCCAGGTCAGACAGGCTGTGGGTATCGTCGGACCTTGCTGATCTTTACATTAAGCAGGGTAAATTAGAATTCGCTCTTGAAAGACTCCTGCAAATTTCAAACGAAGATCCTGAGTTCCTTCCGGGTTTGGAAAAAAGAATTCAACAGCTCTACGAAAGCATTGAATCCTTGTCCGGTAGAAATGAAGTGGCATCGACGGATGAAAACCTTCCTCCGGACCGGGTGGAGGGCGTCGTCGACGATGCTAGAAGACGATCACACAGAGTGAGATTTTCCAACCGCGTAATGTATTCCTTCGATCAGGCTAGCTGGAGCACAGGTTATTCCACAGATATCAGCAAGTCGGGAATATTTGTGCTGACTTATAAACCGATCCCCGTAGGAAGTGTGGTTTTTCTGAAATTCGGGCTTCCGGAAGCTTTGGGAAAAAATACCCTCGAAATAATTGGCCAGACCGTCAGGCAAGAAATAAAACGCCATTCGCAAAATGGGGTAGTGGGCATGGGAGTGCAATTCATATCCGTGACCCCGGAATTGCGAAAAGGGCTGTACTCGCTGGTAAAGGAATTGAACTCCAAAGAAAAGGATGATTTTCATGGAAAGAACGAGATTCGGTTTCAATGCGATTCTTGTGGAAGGACCATAAGTGCTGCGACATCTCTTTCAGGAAAAACAACCAAATGTTCTTGCGGCGAAACAATTCCAGTCCCGCATTCTACCCACGAACCTTCTCCTGATAATCCATTCAGAGGATACCTTATTGCAGGCTGTAGGATCGATAAGGTAATTGGCGAAGGCAGCGCTGCCGTGGTGTACAAGGGTCATCATTTGGCCTTGGACATTCCCGTTGCCGTAAAAATACTCAATGCGCTTCAAAGAAAAACCGGGACCCAGATCGCCAAGAGGTTTCTCAAGGAAGCCAGAGTAATAGCCAGAATCAAACATGAAAACATCGTGGCAGTAATGAATGCCGGTGAAGAGAGAGGCCACAGTTTCATTGTGATGCAGTATGTTGCCGGCCGAAGCCTCGGCCAGGTGCTGCAAGATGTTGAAAAAGTTCAATTGAATGATTTCATCCGATATTTTTTGGATATGGCGGCTGCTCTTCAGGCCGCGCACGAGCACTCGGTCGTACATGGAGACATCAAACCTGCCAATATTCTAATTACTCCCGCCGGAACTGCCATGTTGGTGGATTTCGGGCTTGTGAAGGATTTGAAGTCCTATGAGACTGAAAAAGTCAAAGGACTGGCATTCGGCACACCATTCTACATGTCTCCGGAACAGGCCAAAGGCGAATATGCAACCGATTTCAGATCTGACATTTACTCATTGGGCGCGACAATGTATCACGCTCTTTCCGGGAGGCCGCCTTTCCTCGGATTGACAAGTCTTGAGGTAATTCGCAAACAAGTTTACGATGATCCACTACCGTTGACTCAACTTGCGCCCGAACTCCCATCCAAGATCGCTGACATTATAATGAAAACTCTGGCGAAAGATCCGTCTGACAGATTTCAATCAGCTGAAGCATTAAGGCAGGATTTGATGAAAGTCTCCAGGGACATGGCCATAAATCAATTCAAACCGCTACTGAAAATGAAATTCAAGAACATCCCACGAGATGAAGAGTAAGGCTGTCTCCACGAGCTTCTTGTCACTGTAAGTAACCTCATGATTTCGGGAAGAACGTATATAACGATAAGTTCAAAACATCAAAGCTAAAAGTCCGTTTAGTTAAATTACCCCCGGCAAAGCCGGGGGCATATTCCTGTTAGCCCCCCAAGGGGGTCAGCTCATGAGTCCCCTGAAGGGGACGGGTCGTCGTCAGAAAGCCAGTTCAGTTGATCGAGCCTTGCGTCTTTGGCGTCCTGCTCGCGAATGTACTTCCTTACAGACTCTTCGTCCAAACCCACTGTTGAGACATAGTAGCCACGAGCCCAAAAGCTCTCTCCTGCAAAGTTCCGCTTTCTCGCTGTGAAATTCCTTGCAATGGAGATCGCACTCTTGCCTTTGATGTACCCGATCACGTTGGACACAGCAAACTTGGGTGGAATACTCATGCACACATGGACATGATCCGAGCACAGATGTCCTTCCACTATCTGGGACTCCTTTTGGCGAGCCAACTCATGAAATATCTCTCCCAGGTATTTCCGAAGGGAACCGTAAATCTGCTTTCTCCGGCGTTTGGGAATGAAAACCACATGATACTTGCAATCCCACTTCGTGTGATTTAGGCTCTTATAGTCTTTCATGAAAACCTCCCAGAATTGAAATTTGGTGTGTTTCTGGGAGGTTGCCTCTTACTGCCTCACACGGTCAAACCTTGGGGAGTCTCCCCGGCAAAGCCGGGGGCTTACCATTTTCTGGTTATAATAAGGATTTATTTCTTGCTTGACCCGATTCAGGCATTGTGGCTACCTGACCAAGTTTCATGTTGGCTGGTAACAGCCTTGAGATTAAATGGTGATCTTCAAGGGGGTTAATGGAGGAGAGGCTCCTCTGATTTTCCGCTTATGCGGAATGTATCCTGTGCAGCAAGCGGTCTGATTGCTAGGTCTCGCAATGGGGGCATTGGGGATCAGTCGCTTTTGTTGCTTGTGCTTTCAGTAGTTTGAGCCTCTGACGGCTTGCAAGGATCAAGGTTAAAAGTAAATCGGGGAACTTATAGCGGGTCGGGTTCGTTTCGATGGGTCTGGGGTAACAGTTTTGTGCCAAACCATGCACCTGATTGCGGGCTGGGCTAGTGGGGCCACCGGGAATCCTCTGTTTTTGAGCAGTGCGGCTACCCACCTGGATGCGGTTCCGAAACGTGGTCCGAAGAGATATGAAAACGGGGCGCTGAATCAAGTATGGTGTCCCCGGAATTGAGGGGTGTCCCCGGAATTGAGGATGCTGTCCGAAACGACAAGATCAGCATCAATAAGGCTCACCTGTTGATCAGGGACATGGAGTTGGGAACGGAGAGAAGCAAAGAAGAGATGTCTGCCGCGCGAGTCAAGGCAGCGAAGTCTGTGCTGAGTGAGGAAAACTTAGCGGCATTGAAAAAATTGGATGGTAGTCTCTGTTCGCTGGTCAATTTGGCAGTTGAGCAGTTCGTCAACGGTCTCCGGGAAAAGGGGCATGCTGAAATACTTCAAGCGGATGTCCCGACCTCCCGATGAGAGGCTATTTCGAGTCGTTGTGGCAAAAAATGGTGCAGGCTTGTTTTTTGGCAAACTATGCACCGCTGGCATGGAGGGTGAATTCATGGGGAATCCAAATCTTCTGGCAGTGCGGGGATCTGAATATGATCCAGGAACTATGGTCCGAAGAGGTCTGAGAGAGGGCACTTCAACAAGGATTATGTCCCCGGAATTCGCCAAAAATATTTGGGAGGGCGGGGTGAAGAAAAGAACATTGTTAGCTTTGATTCTGACTTTCTTGTCTTCAGCATGTTTTGCTGGTGAATATGTACTGGTAATGAGCAAGGACGATTGCGTTTGCCAGCACATGTTAAATAGTTATAATAAAGATTTAATAGAATATGGAGAAATAAAACACGATCAGCATGAGGAGTTCACGGCGATTAAGTGGGAGAAGAAGAGAGGATTTTTGCGACTGGAGGAAGGGCGTAAGATTCACAGTCCCCTCGAAATTGACAATATAGTATTAACGTCGCAATTTGATATTAATAATGATGGCCAATTGGAACTAGTCGTTAAAAATGAGAATGCTTGGTATAAAAGTATACCGTCAGACACGCTATCTTATTTTAGGGGGGAAGCTTCAGAGTATTTCAAAGATCAAGAATTTGATGGAACCAAATACAAAGATGCTGCTGGCGCAGTAGGGAGGTATGCTGCTGGCTTTGACGGATTGGTCTACCACCTCAAAGAACTTCCTAAGATATCGTTTTACGTACAAGGAACAGGCAAGGCCTATGGTCATTATTGGATAGGTCCGTGGTTTCTACGTAAATCCGTTTCTGTATAACGGGTCATACTATGTAGATATGAGAGATAAACAAGAGTATGCGGTCAAATGGTTAGTGATCCTAAAGTTCACAGAAGAGAATAAACCAAAAGAATGGGGGTATGCACTTGACTAAGGGAGCCACAACATATAGTGTTTTGGCCCATGGAAGACTACCCCAGGTCATTGGCAGAGTTTGAAGCCCGTTTCTCGACAGAGGAGCAGTGCCGTGATTACCTGTTCCGACGCCGCTGGCCAGAAGGTTTTCGGTGTCCTCGCTGTGGGCATGGCAGGGCTTGGCCGATTGGCAAGAGTCTGTTCCAATGCGGGTATTGTGGATATCAGTGCTCCGTCACTGCTGGTACGATCTTCCATGACACCCGTAAGCCTCTCACCCTGTGGTTTCGAGCTATGTGGTGGGTGACTTGCCCACGAACAGGGATGAGTGCAGTGAGCCTGCAGGAGATGCTCGGACTGGGGAGTTACAGGACTGCTTGGGCATGGCTTCACAAGCTACGCCGTGTGATGGTGAGACCAGACCGAGACCGGCTGTCCGGAAGTGTTGAAGTGGACGAGACCTATCTGGGGGGTCTAGAAGAGGGGCTCTGTGGAAGGCAAGTCTGTAGCAAAGCCCTAATCGTCGTTGCTGCGGAAGAGGCTGGCAAGGCCACGGGAAGGATACGGATGCGTCGGATAGACTCCGCATCCGGCAAGGAGTTACACGGCTTCGTCACCGGTGCCATTGAAAAGGGCAGCGTGCTGCACACAGACGGATGGAGCGGATACCGCGGCTTGGACCAAAAGGGCTATGTGCACGAAGTGACTCCGCTGCGTGGCAGAAAGCATGCCGCTACCGAACTCCTTCCACGCGTTCACCGCGCCATATCGCTCTTGAAGCGTTGGCTCTTGGGTACCGATCATGGCGCAGTAAGCCACAAGCATCTCGATTACTACCTCGACGAATTTACGTTCCGATTCAACCGGCGAACTTCACGACAAAGAGGCAAGCTGTTCTTCCGATTGGTTCAACAAGCGGTCGTCGGAGAACCGAGAACATACAGATCGCTTATAGGGAATCAAGGCAAAGAGAACTCAAAACAGTGACCACAACATATTGTGGTCACCTGACTAAAGTGCATACCCCAATCCAAAAGATATATGTTACTACCTAAAATCATGTGAAGCAAAAGATACAGTGCAAGGAAGGGAATGACCATGGCGCTCACAGGACTACATTACGACTATGATCGTAATTATGTGCATGACAGAGATACGTTTTTGCAGCTGAGGGAAAATAGGGATCTCGCTGAGGGCAGAAATCTCCAAACTGCATTGCGACCACATTTTGATGGAGTCCGGAGCATTGCCTTCGGCTATGGTTTTGACCTGCTTGTTCGAGTGTCTCCTGATCCGAGGTTAACCGACGGGCAAGCCGTTGCCGAGATAACAGGATATTTTAACGACCTTAACAACCGACCAGGGGTGGTAGGGCATGTACGCTTTAACGCCGAACGATATAACTCTCTTGCGCCAAGCCAGGCAAGCAGCGCGCCCTGTCCGTACTGAAGCTGAGAGGACTGCAACTTAGACATATCTCCAGAATATTGCCGATCAGCTTTCCTTTCGCTTTCCTGGCGAGCGTGATGCCGCAGCTTTACTTCAAATAATAGCCGGTCGATACGAAAGAGCATTAAATCAAGCGCTCGGTGACCCCCCAGATAATCCAGGCCAACTTTTACAATCAAAAGAGAGGATTGCGATTATATCCTTGCTTTTCCCCATAGCGTAATTCAGGAATTCAGGGGACACCATACTTAATTGTGCAAATGGAGTGTAGCGTGTGGTATTCTCAAGCATGGCAAAGAAGAGTTGTCGGCTGCACGAGTCAAAGCAGCGAAATCTGTGCTGAACGAGGAAAACTTCGCCTCTTCGAAGGAATTGGACGGAACCTCTGTTCGCTGGTCAATTTGGCCGTTGAGCAGTTTGTCAATGGGCTCCGAGGAAACTGAACCATGAAGACATACCGCCTTATTTTCAGTACTTTGTTTCTTTCCTAATTGCCGGAAACGTCGATGCGGCAAGCTTTGATTGCGCAAAAGCAGAATCTGAAGTCGAGAAGATCATATGCAGCGATAATGAATTGTCGAGGCTGGATGAGTCCTTGAACAAGGCATACCAGGAGGCGCTGAAGCGAACCCAGAACAGACAGCAAATAATCGAAAGTCAGAGGCAATGGCTGAAAAATGAGCGCAACAATTGTCAGAAGGCGGAGTGCATAAGAAGAGCCTACGAAAACCGAATAGATGAAGTGCTTAGAGTCATTTCTGTGGGTGCGGATGAATATGTGCTGGTAATGAGCAAGAACGATTGCGTTTGCCAGCACATGTTAAAAATTTACAACGACGATTTAAGGAAATATGGAGAAATAAAATACGATCACCACGAGGAATTAACGCGATCAAGTGGGAGAAACAAAAATCCTATGTTGATTTTTACGAAGATGGCATATTGAAAGAGCATGACACACTAATATCTAAATTCGACATAAATAATGACGGCAATCCAGAGATAATTATTAAAGATGAACACCGAACTCTGAGCTCAGTGGATTCCGATGTCTTATATATTTTTAGAGAAAAAGATTTCGCCGATTTCAAAGATAGAATTGTCATCAATGAGGCGTTCTCCAAGAAAGCAATAGGCCAGTGGGGTGGTGGCGTGTGGGGTAATGATTCAGATAAGAATCCATTTAGAGCTAATGTATATTGGCTTCACGAATTACCGGCATTTGAAGTTTGGACACGTCCAACAAGGCCTGGGAAGCAGATCAGAAATCTACTTCTTGGGGTATGCACTTTAGTCAGGTGACCACAATATGTTGTGGTCACTGTTTTGAGTTCTCTTTGCCTTGATTCCCTATAAGCGATCTGTATGTTCTCGGTTCTCCGACGACCGCTTGTTGAACCAATCGGAAGAAACAGCTTGCCTCTTTGTCGTGAAGTTCGCCGGTTGAATCGGAACGTAAATTCGTCGAGGTAGTAATCGAGATGCTTGTGGCTTACTGCGCCATGATGAGTACCCAAGAGCCAACGCTTCAAGAGCGATATGGCGCGGTGAACGCGTGGAAGGAGTTCGGTAGCGGCATGCTTTCTGCCGCGCAGCGGAGTCACTTCGTGCACATAGCCCTTTTGGTCCAAGCCGCGGTATCCGCTCCATCCGTCTGTGTGCAGCACGCTGCCCTTTTCAATGGCACCGGTGACGAAGCCGTGTAACTCCTTGCCGGATGCGGAGTCTATCCGACGCATCCGTATCCTTCCCGTGGCCTTGCCAGCCTCTTCCGCAGCAACGACGATTAGGGCTTTGCTACAGACTTGCCTTCCACAGAGCCCCTCTTTTAGACCCCCCAGATAGGTCTCGTCCACTTCAACACTTCCGGACAGCCGGTCTCGGTCTGGTCTCACCATCACGCGGCGTAGCTTGTGAAGCCATGCCCAAGCAGTCCTGTAACTCCCCAGTCCGAGCATCTCCTGCAGGCTCACTGCACTCATCCCTGTTCGTGGGCAAGTCACCCACCACATAGCTCGAAACCACAGGGTGAGAGGCTTACGGGTGTCATGGAAGATCGTCCCAGCAGTGACGGAGCACTGATATCCACAATACCCGCATTCGAACAGACTCTTGCCAATCGGCCAAGCCCTGCCATGCCCACAGCGAGGACACCGAAAACCTTCTGGCCAGCGGCGTCGGAACAGGTAATCACGGCACTGCTCCTCTGTCGAGAAACGGGCTTCAAACTCTGCCAATGACCTGGGGTAGTCTTCCATGGGCCAAAACACTATATGTTGTGGCTCCCTTAGTCAAGTGCATACCCCATACTACTCATTAGGCGGATGGTTTTATTTTTACCCATTTATTTACCAAGGCAAATATTTTACAAGCATGCATGACTGGTTGCCGGAAACTGGGAAGGAGTGGGACACGGAGTATGAGAAGTATGTAAGAAAGAAATGGGAGGTTATTCTTTTGTTCACACCTGAGAATCAACTAAAAGACCTGTGTTATTTACTCAAAGTATCCGACTGTAAGAACAAAAAGGGGAATGGGGGTATGCACTTGACTAAGGGAGCCACAACATATAGTGTTTTGGCCCATGGAAGACTACCCCAGGTCATTGGCAGAGTTCGAAGCCCGTTTCTCGACAGAGGAGCAGTGCCGTGATTACCTGTTCCGACGCCGCTGGCCAGAAGGTTTTCGGTGTCCTCGCTGTGGGCATGGCAGGGCTTGGCCGATTGGCAAGAGTCTGTTCGAATGCGGGTATTGTGGATATCAGTGCTCCGTCACTGCTGGTACGATCTTCCATGACACCCGTAAGCCTCTCACCCTGTGGTTTCGAGCTATGTGGTGGGTGACTTGCCCACGAACAGGGATGAGTGCAGTGAGCCTGCAGGAGATGCTCGGACTGGGGAGTTACAGGACTGCTTGGGCATGGCTTCACAAGCTACGCCGCGTGATGGTGAGACCAGACCGAGACCGGCTGTCCGGAAGTGTTGAAGTGGACGAGACCTATCTGGGGGGTCTAGAAGAGGGGCTCTGTGGAAGGCAAGTCTGTAGCAAAGCCCTAATCGTCGTTGCTGCGGAAGAGGCTGGCAAGGCCACGGGAAGGATACGGATGCGTCGGATAGACTCCGCATCCGGCAAGGAGTTACACGGCTTCGTCACCGGTGCCATTGAAAAGGGCAGCGTGCTGCACACAGACGGATGGAGCGGATACCGCGGCTTGGACCAAAAGGGCTATGTGCACGAAGTGACTCCGCTGCGCGGCAGAAAGCATGCCGCTACCGAACTCCTTCCACGCGTTCACCGCGCCATATCGCTCTTGAAGCGTTGGCTCTTGGGTACTCATCATGGCGCAGTAAGCCACAAGCATCTCGATTACTACCTCGACGAATTTACGTTCCGATTCAACCGGCGAACTTCACGACAAAGAGGCAAGCTGTTCTTCCGATTGGTTCAACAAGCGGTCGTCGGAGAACCGAGAACATACAGATCGCTTATAGGGAATCAAGGCAAAGAGAACTCAAAACAGTGACCACAACATATTGTGGTCACCTGACTAAAGTGCATACCCCAAAAGGGGAATTAACAATGCCACTAACAGGATTACGTAATTACGATTGGCCAGAGGCTTACGTAACGGATAGAAATGAGCATGTGAAGCAGAAAGAAAACACTACTAGAAATAAAACACGGCCATATTATGATCACAGCATTGGAATAGCATATGGGTATGATCTCCTCCAGCGGGTTCACGCTCGGAAAATTCAGGGGACATCATACTTAATTGGTGCCAACGGAATCTAAAATGTGGTATTCTCAAGCATGGCTAGACTAGCTCGTTTTGTAGGTCCTGGGGTTCCTCACCACATAACGCAGCGTGGGAATCGTCGACAGCGCACTTTCTTTTGTGATGAGGATTACCTGGCATACGTGGAACTTATGGGGGATTGGTGTTCTCGTTTCGGCGTGGCCGTGTGGGCCTATTGCCTGATGCCGAACCATGTTCACCTGATCGCGGTACCGAGTTCAGAGGAAGGATTGCGTCGTGCTATCGGAGAGGCTCATCGGCGATATTCCAGGCGAGTCAATTTTCGTGAGGGGTGGCGAGGGCACTTGTGGCAAGGCCGGTTTGCCTCATATCCAATGGACGAAAAGTACCTGCTTGCTGCAGCCAGATATGTGGAGCTGAATCCCGTGCGGGCTGGGTTAGTGAAGTCACCCGGCGCCTATCCCTGGAGCAGTGCGGCTGCTCATCTGACGGGGCGGGACGATATGTTGGTGAAGGTCGCTCCCCTGCTGGAGCTGGTGGAAAACTGGGTAACATTTCTTGCCGAAGAATATTCGGAAGCCGAGGCAGAGGCGATTCGTCGTCACGAGCGCACCGGCAGGCCCCTGGGAAATGATGACTTTCTCTCAAAGCTCGAGCTTACCCTCGACAGATCCGTCCGACCCCGGAAACCTGGACCTAAAAGTCTGAAAAAGGGCTGAAGGAATTAAGTATGGTGTCCCCAGAATAAACAGAATAAACAATTTTGTCACTCGCTACAGAATCGCTATCTGTCTGGCCTGTATTTCTTCAAGAGCTCCACTATCGTGGGATAGCCCCAGTCTTCTGCTATGTCAATGGCTTGTTTGGCGTATTTGTCCTTAGCAGCTATGTCGCAACCGCTGTCCAACAGCAGTTTCACTAATTCAAGGTGGCAACCACGGCAGGCGTGCATTAAAGGCGTATTGCCGTAGCTGTCCCTAGCGTTGATATCGGCTCCACGAGCCAAAAAGCCTTTTGAGGCCTCTATATTTCCTTCAATACAGGCTGCCATCAAAGTGGCAGGGGCTTTGCTCGGGCGGACGATCTCGCCAACTGAGACGAGGTCTTCGTGCGGAGAATGCTCGGGACCTTGTTCAATGCGCGCCATAATAGTTTCGCCCTTGTACATTGCGATTACCTCTTTCAACGCGCTTTCGGACAACTCGTACGGAGAATCCTCGTGGAGAAAGCGTAGTCCGTGATCACCCGGCAAAGGCATGGTATGGTCCAATTCGCCCTCGCGGACCTCGCGGGGAATCCCAGAGCCGGACATGAACGCAAAACAGTAAGGCCAGATTATAAGATGCTTGCATGCGCGACAATCTGGTCGGGCCGTGTTCCGGTCGCCATTAGGAATGTTCTGTTTCTTGGTCATTCGGTGGCGGCCATGTAAGAAATACTCACAGTGTTTTTTTACCACTGACAGGATCGAATCACACTGCAGAGCTAATCAAAGTTGGGGAAGAGCTGAATGCCACAGACTCACACTGCCCGGAATAGGCAAACGAAAACGAAACTATAATGAAAAATCCGAGTGCTCAAACTAGCGACGGAAAGTTTCAGTGCGCGCGAAGAACCTCTGTCACGACTAATCCGTGGAACAGCTGAAAGAATCCTCTCGCGGACAAGACACCTGCGATTTGCCTATCTTTTGGCTAAAGATTATAGCCCAAAACGAAGAAAATTGCTGTACGAAAAATACTCGTTACCAAAATGGCGTGTCGCCGAGTGCCCAAATATCAGAAAGACATCGGGAAATGTTGAGTAGTTGGCCTGCTCAAGTCGTTACCGAGCTTTCGAAATGAGGACATCCGTTTCGCCGCGATCAGCGAGCTAGTTCCTGCCAAAACGTTTCGGGGTATAGCCCGAGCACTAAGGTTTGGCATTGCAGGCATTCGGGCTGCAACCAGGTCCTGTCAGGGCTTCACATAAGCGAATCCCTCGTGTTGAAAGCGGATCAATTCCCAAATCCCCGACTTAATGAGTCGACACTGCTCAAGGAAGTCTTCTTTCGAGAGAGCCTGCCTTTTCACAGCTTCCTCGCAGACCAGAAATCGCACGCCCGATTTTTCCAATTCATCCAAATCTTGGCGGAAAGCCTCTCCTCGATCTTTCTTGAATAATACAACCGAGTCTCCATCAGCCACTACATAAATTGAGGCCTGCTGTGGGGGCGCCTCCCCTAAAACATTTCTTATTGCAGCCAGAGTAATTTCCAGTCTGTGCGGATTCTCGAAATCGATGTGAAATACTACTTTTGGTTTCATCGCCAGGGACCCTCCGGGAAAGCCGTCAGCGGCCTTTATTATTAGCTAAATAAAGCCTAACGCAACAATATTTTATTGTCAAATGCGAGTTGATTCTAGTTGGTTCGATGTTGTCATACCTATGGAAGCATTTTCGCCGACGTTTTTCTGACTTAAATTCGAGCCACCCGCTTGCCGAACGTGTCCCCGCAGATCACAGGTCTTGACATAAGAGCGGAAGTCCATTAGAAGCTCCTGCGGTGAATCTGCAATGATTGAGCATGCCCATGAAGGGAGATAAAATGGAAGAAAAGAAGGAACAATGGCTTAATTATCTGGCAATATTCACAGTGCTTCTCGCACTGTCCGCAACTTTATCCACATTAAGGGTGGGGAGCTTTTCCAACAGATCCATTCTCAGTCAAACCCAGGCATCGAATCAGTGGGCGCACTATCAGGCTAAAAGCATTAAGGGTTACCTATATGAAATACAGAGAGACAAGCTACAGCTCGAACTGAAAGTTCTCGGCGATAATTCTCCCAAGAATGTTCAGGAAGAGTTCCAAAAGAGAATAGAATTCTATTCCAATCAAATTGCTCGGTATGAGAAGGAAAAAGCAGACATTGAGCAAAAAGCTAGAGACTTCGAAAGTAAACGAGACGTCGCTCAAGTGCATTCCCAGGCATTTGGAATGGCTGTAATATTTCTGCAGCTAGCCATACTGCTGTCGTCAATTGCTGCCTTGATGAAGAAAAAGCCAGTATGGGCACTTGGACTGGTTCTCGGCGGCATTGGCTGCATATATTTTGCAAATGGTTTTTGGTTGTTTCTTCTAGGCTTCAGCGATGTCATGAAGACTTAAAATGTGGCACTGCTGTGGTTCGTAAGCGAGCAGGTTCTGGGAAAACCGACATAATGGTAGGTAACTGTAGCCGCTTGCTACTATTTAGTAGGATGCTCAGATTGGAGATGCGCACAAAACGACCCAACCTCAATGATGAAAGAGAGTTATAATGATGGCACAATTATTGCTATCCGAAGGTGGTGATTTCTGAATATGAATCACACGTCCGAAGTGTGAGGCAAAATGAGAAAGCAAGAAGTTATTAAAGAGCTCGCTAAGGAAGGTTACAAACTATTCTTGCGCCCTTTCACCGGTTCTGTTCTGGAAGCCGAGGCTTGGGCCAACTCCGCAAGGGACAAGAAGCTTGTCATCATTCTGTAGCAGACGTGATACTGATGAAATGATTGATTCACGAAATCTGCCTGATGATGAACAGGATAGAACCGATATAGAGGCCTTCGTTGACGATTTCGAAGACCGCATCTTCCGGCCAGCCTGACATTGCTTGGGACCGGATTATGGTTCTCGATCGGTCAAGATTTCCGGCCCCGCAAACCTTGTCCTTGTGCCAAATTTAGGTCTCATGTTTGGGAAGAGTCCATTTTACCATTTGAATTAGTTACTTTTTCCGGAGGAATGGAAGCGTCTCAAGTTTTTTCGTAAAATGATACAGATGATGCAAATTCAATCCTGCGATAGGTTGGAAATGGTCATTACAGTGTTAGGCCTATCTCCTGTTAATGAGATGAATTGTCGGGTAATTTAGCGTCTGCCACCTCCGTGATGTGATCCGCAATATTTAGGATATCACCGTTCACATTCTTATCAGCTATGATCACGTGCATAGACTTTGGCCTGGCTGCGAAGCAATGGACAATCTCGGCTGGATCCACTATCCCTTGCGCTATCATTGAGCTTATTCCTTCTATTATCACGATTTCGAAATTTCCCAGAATTTATCAACTCTCTGGCTTTTTCCCACTGTCTTCGCGGATTCTTCTCTTCAGGACCGAGACCGTTGTTGAAATGATGTACTTCCACCATATCGCGAACTTTTTCTGAGCACGAGCCGATCCAGTCGTTGCGGTCACCGGCCACAAAATCGATTATGCATACGTTCATATTTCGCCCGATAGCTCTTAACACCTGTCCAATGGCGGGATTAGAATAATACACCTCGTCACCCGTGAAAACGAGGATTAGGCCGGTCTCCATTTGCCTCTCCCATGGATTGAAAAAAGATCTCTGCTGATGGTCAATCCACTTGGTTATCACATCTTGATTTAAATGACAACTTATGCGGGCCTCAAAGGAGGCAAGACAATTTTCATTCGTAATGTCACAAAAACACATCCCATTTGTATGAAAGTATGTAAAAAGTGCCACGGATATAAAAAAAGTAACTATTATTGACCTTTGTTCAAACTAGATTTACTATAAGAATAATAAAAGCGTCCGCACGGATTATTGAATAGGAGGCGCAAAATGCAAGGAGCCCACCAGCACGATCACACACACGAACATGAGCATGAACATTCACATACTCATGAACATACGCACGGTGCGGAGACTCACAACCACGAGCACTTACATTCTCACGCGCACGATCATGCCCATCAACACTCGCACAGTCACAATCACGAGACTGAAGCGGATCATGAGCATGAGCATGACGGAGAACATGGGGATCACCAGCATTTTCATCCGGGTCATGAGCGCGACCATCACGAACATGCCCATTGAGGAGAAATTACGTCGAAGCGCGACATCAGACACGGAAAAATTTCCGGCATAGAGAAGCCCTGCCGCAAAAAGAATGTTTGGGGTATGCACTTTAGTCAGGTGACCACAATATGTTGTGGTCACTGTTTTGAGTTTCTCTTTGCCTTGATTCCCTATAAGCGATCTGTATGTTCTCGGTTCTCCGACGACCGCTTGTTGAACCAATCGGAAGAACAGCTTGCCTCTTTGTCGTGAAGTTCGCCGGTTGAATCGGAACGTAAATTCGTCGAGGTAGTAATCGAGATGCTTGTGGCTTACTGCGCCATGATGAGTACCCAAGAGCCAACGCTTCAAGAGCGATATGGCGCGGTGAACGCGTGGAAGGAGTTCGGTAGCGGCATGCTTTCTGCCGCGCAGCGGAGTCACTTCGTGCACATAGCCCTTTTGGTCCAAGCCGCGGTATCCGCTCCATCCGTCTGTGTGCAGCACGCTGCCCTTTTCAATGGCACCGGTGACGAAGCCGTGTAACTCCTTGCCGGATGCGGAGTCTATCCGACGCATCCGTATCCTTCCCGTGGCCTTGCCAGCCTCTTCCGCAGCAACGACGATTAGGGCTTTGCTACAGACTTGCCTTCCACAGAGCCCCTCTTCTAGACCCCCCAGATAGGTCTCGTCCACTTCAACACTTCCGGACAGCCGGTCTCGGTCTGGTCTCACCATCACGCGGCGTAGCTTGTGAAGCCATGCCCAAGCAGTCCTGTAACTCCCCAGTCCGAGCATCTCCTGCAGGCTCACTGCACTCATCCCTGTTCGTGGGCAAGTCACCCACCACATAGCTCGAAACCACAGGGTGAGAGGCTTACGGGTGTCATGGAAGATCGTACCAGCAGTGACGGAGCACTGATATCCACAATACCCGCATTCGAACAGACTCTTGCCAATCGGCCAAGCCCTGCCATGCCCACAGCGAGGACACCGAAAACCTTCTGGCCAGCGGCGTCGGAACAGGTAATCACGGCACTGCTCCTCTGTCGAGAAACGGGCTTCGAACTCTGCCAATGACCTGGGGTAGTCTTCCATGGGCCAAAACACTATATGTTGTGGCTCCCTTAGTCAAGTGCATACCCCCAAAGAATGTTTTTCATTTTGGCGCACGGAAACGAAGCGAGCAGCATTCGCTCGCCTTTGCCTGACAAGGTGAGTGTGCTGCCACTTTTCGTTTCGAGCTCCGATGTCCTCCTCAGTTCGCATCCCAACTGGAAAAAATTGGAGTCCCAAGTCGAAATGACAAGATCCACGCTTCCCCGGCGGTAAGTGATTGAGTGCCGTAGGCCCTTTGGACATTATTACGTCTTCGCAGTCTTACTCATTTTGAAACTAATCCAATGAGGTCTCAGTTGCGGGCAAGACTTGGCCGCGCTTGTTCGAAGATTGGCCAAACAAAGGACATCTCTTCAACAGTTCAAGTTTTACGATCTGTCAGAAAAGTTGACAGATTTTTTTTGTGCATCTTCTCGGCTGAAAATTAAAGGGGCGGCCGATTGCGCATAAGTAGTTGGGTTTGTGAGAGGAGTCGATTGTGGCACGGCCATTGCTTGAGGATGATGACGTCATAAGGAAAAGACATGAAGAGTCAATTCAACATCTTAATTGCTGATAGGAATCGTCACGTAAGAGAGTTCCTTCGTCGTGAATTCATTGCGGACGGCTATTTAGTGCAATTGGCAAAAGACGGTCGAGAATTGCTGTGTATGATCGATGCGGAGAACTGCAGCGATCTTCTGATTCTGGATCTCGAGATGCCCTATTCAGGAGGACCGGAGGTGCTGGAGCTTCTTTTCGACAGAAAGCCATTTCTTCCGGTAGTAATACACACGTTGCTGACTGATCATGCGGCCCACCAGGCTGTGAAGCGAGCAGCGGCTTTTCTTGAAAAACGAGGTAATAATATCGATAGCTTGAAAGAGGTTGTTTCATCAGTGCTGCGCAAAACGTATCCCGACCGATTTGTCGCTGAAGCCGAATCGTCACCTGACGGAGAATCTGCACAGGAAATCGAGGAGAACCAAGAAACCAAGGCCGCACATTGATGCATTCAGCCAATCAACGATAGCTGCTCGGGCCGCCTGGGATCACACCACGAGCTGCCCTTCCGATAGTTGATTTCCTATCGCCCATGTATTCCAGGGTGCCCGAGACAGCACTTTATTACATGCCAAGCCCATTTCCTGCACCCCATTCCTCCCATTATCCGGCAATAAATACCCCCAATGTTATCGTATATGTAGCCAACTAAATGTCAAATACATTAATTATGGTTTCTTTGCTGTTTCACGCATTGAGAAAGAGATTTATTGCGAGTAATGAAGCGGCGGACAGTTTCCGGATTTGAATCACGATCCAGTGAAAACTGCATGGCTTCGCATAGGACTTAGATATGACTCAGAGAAGGTCCCAACCCAATCTGCAGAACAGACTCAATAGCAATTTCCTATTTCAATTTTGTTCACCCCCAGGGCTGGGGCAGCAAGGCATGCCGCTTCGCCCGTGTGGACCCCGACCTCGGCCAAATCCCATTCCCGGGCCCATACAGGCTCTGTTTTTCAGGAGACCCAACAGTGATTGCCGTTTATCTTCGGGCAAAGAGGCCATCACAATACTGATCTTTGCAATTGCCTGTCTTTCCATCTGTTCCCTTAGGCCTGTCAATTCTTTGATCGTAGATTCAGCGGCGCTGAGATTCCCAGGATTTCTGGCTATCATATCCAGGAGCTCTGCATTCTTTTCGATGACCCTTTGCCTGGTTTCCAAAAGCGCAGAACGATCCTGTGATGCCATGATTTGCCTGATTTGGTGGAAATCCGCTTTGGCTACAGGTTCATTCTGAATGAACGGTCCGCCGCCAAAAGACCCCTGATTCCAGATGTGCCACCCAAGAGTCGCTGCCACAGCAACATTCAAGACAATCGAAAAAATGAAAAGCCCTATGAAAACGGTCCGTTTCATTGCTGATTCTCCTCTGCCCCAAGATCCAACAGCACTTCGGAAAAGGAATTTTCGGAATCAGGGGCAATAAACTCGAGAGAAGCGACCGTCCGGCCGTTGGTGAAAAGGTCCGAAATCGAACGACCCATCATATTGCCCAAACCCAAGGCTAGAAGCACGATCATCGCCATGGCGGGCACTCTCCTCCACATTGAAAAATCGCGTTGGCGATGATTTTTCCTGCGAGACAAGCGGTCTTTTACCCGCGCTGCCAGGGCCGGTACGTGATCAGGTGAAGCGTTTCTCAGAGCATCATCCAGAGAGCTCAGGTGTTCGTGGAATCCCCGACAATCCTCGCAGAGCCCCATGTGAGCCGATAAAGCCCCTGACAGGGAGGCATTCAGCTCGCCGTCAAGCATTGAGGAGATCTGTTCTTGGTACTTGTCGCATGCCATAGACGTGCCCTCTTACTAAGTCATACAATCATGTCCAAAAAATCCCGCGCTGCGCCGGAAAGTCATTTTTCCAGAATTTCCATGAGCCTCCGCCGCGCTCTAAAGATCAACGACTCGACCGAAGAAGCAGAAGTCTTCATTATAGCAGCAATTTCTTCGTAACTGAGGTTTTCCTGTGCTTTCAGTATTATTGCTGTTCTCTGTCGTTCTGACAATTTTTGTCACCGCGTCTTCCACTTTTTTATGTTCCTGCTTTATCGAGAGCTGAGTTTCCGGATCATGCTGCGACTGGAACGGATTGTGAGTATGTGAGTAGCTTTGAGCTTCATTTTCATCAGCTGAAAAAAATGTCATTGCCTTACGCTTCAAGGAGCTGAAAACATTTATACTTTGATTGCGCGCTATAGTGAGCAACCAGGTCTTGAAGCTTGCCTTATCCGGTGAAAAGCTTTCGACGTGTCTGAAGGCCTTGAAAAATGTCTCTTGGACTATGTCTTCCGTTTCTTGACGATTCCCCGTTATCCCGTACCCCACTCGGTATACGGTCTGAGCATATCGATCCACAAGCTCATTAAACGCGACTTCAGACCCGTTTCGGGCCTCAAATGCCAGTTCCTCGTCGGTTTGTAAGTTTTCAGCCTTCATTTCCGCCTTATTCTGGAGCCGCGACAGAGCGGCCAAACTTCAGCCACTCTTATACTCGAACTTGGATTCTTTTTGCAGGGGTGCGAGTGCGAGGTAGAAGCCAAATCCGGAGGAGGGCTTTGGGCACTCGCTCCAGATTCGGTTTAATTAAAGCGGACCAGCTGTTCACCAGCAGACAGATCACATCGGACGGGGGTTCTTCGCTGCACAGAAATCCACAAACTTTCCCGAAACACCGCTTGCAGTCTTTCCATCCATGTACAGATAGAATGGTCGAGTAATTGGATACGTACCATTGTTCACGGTTTCTCTAGAAGGCAGGATTGCTGAGGACAGGGGAAATAGAATGTGCCAGAATCGCACCTATGCGACCACCCAAGACAATAATAATCAGCATTTGGGGGTATGCACTTGACTAAGGGAGCCACAACATATAGTGTTTTGGCCCATGGAAGACTACCCCAGGTCATTGGCAGAGTTCGAAGCCCGTTTCTCGACAGAGGAGCAGTGCCGTGATTACCTGTTCCGACGCCGCTGGCCAGAAGGTTTTCGGTGTCCTCGCTGTGGGCATGGCAGGGCTTGGCCGATTGGCAAGAGTCTGTTCGAATGCGGGTATTGTGGATATCAGTGCTCCGTCACTGCTGGTACGATCTTCCATGACACCCGTAAGCCTCTCACCCTGTGGTTTCGAGCTATGTGGTGGGTGACTTGCCCACGAACAGGGATGAGTGCAGTGAGCCTGCAGGAGATGCTCGGACTGGGGAGTTACAGGACTGCTTGGGCATGGCTTCACAAGCTACGCCGCGTGATGGTGAGACCAGACCGAGACCGGCTGTCCGGAAGTGTTGAAGTGGACGAGACCTATCTGGGGGGTCTAGAAGAGGGGCTCTGTGGAAGGCAAGTCTGTAGCAAAGCCCTAATCGTCGTTGCTGCGGAAGAGGCTGGCAAGGCCACGGGAAGGATACGGATGCGTCGGATAGACTCCGCATCCGGCAAGGAGTTACACGGCTTCGTCACCGGTGCCATTGAAAAGGGCAGCGTGCTGCACACAGACGGATGGAGCGGATACCGCGGCTTGGACCAAAAGGGCTATGTGCACGAAGTGACTCCGCTGCGCGGCAGAAAGCATGCCGCTACCGAACTCCTTCCACGCGTTCACCGCGCCATATCGCTCTTGAAGCGTTGGCTCTTGGGTACTCATCATGGCGCAGTAAGCCACAAGCATCTCGATTACTACCTCGACGAATTTACGTTCCGATTCAACCGGCGAACTTCACGACAAAGAGGCAAGCTGTTCTTCCGATTGGTTCAACAAGCGGTCGTCGGAGAACCGAGAACATACAGATCGCTTATAGGGAATCAAGGCAAAGAGAACTCAAAACAGTGACCACAACATATTGTGGTCACCTGACTAAAGTGCATACCCCAATCAGCATTTAATGAAGTCTGTCATGTGGGAAAGTCACTCCTTCCCGAATCTTGGGGTGTCTTACGCACTAGATCCGTAATCAAAGATGCGGAGGAAAAGAATTCAACCAGTTATAGGGATTGCCAAAATTTATGACGTTTATCCGATGGTAGAATCCTCAAGACTTCGTAGGGGTCGGCGTCCCTTGCCGACCCACGGCGGGCGCGGAGGCCCGCCGTTACGCATTATTCTTTGCGCAATCGGACAGAAAATTTGTCACACACTATAATTCGCTCGTCTCTGGGCTCTCAGTGAATCAAGCGCGGAGGTCTCACGAAAAGTATCAAGATTGACGATACTATACAAAATGTCCCGAGATAACCGAAGACAATCACGAAATTCCCCCCAGTAATATCGAGCAAATACCCGCTGAGAGACGGACCTATGACTCCCGCCAGAAACCCATAGGCGGTAAAAACTAGGCCGAAAATGGCGCCAAAATGTTTTATCCCAAAGCAGTCAGTTACGAGAGGAGCAGATACTCCGAATAGAGTCCCGAAAGCCAAACCAATAAGAGCAGCCAGTATTTCGGAAAAAACCAGCCAACCAGTGTGAGGCAAAATAAAATACGCCAGGCCGGCCAAGAAAAAAGTAACGCTCATCGTAGAATTTCTGCCTATTATATCCGACAGAAACCCTCCCAAAAACCTGCCCAATCCATTCGTAATATTGAAAGCCGTCAAAATAAATACAGCGGAATCAAGATCATAGCCCTTTGACAACCCAAAAGTTGTGGAAAGCGTCACCATTGCGATCCCTGCAGATCCCTGCAGGGCCCATGTGAACCACAAAAACCAAAAACTGCGGGTCCTGAGACTTTGCCTTACAGTGAAGGAACGCCCCAAGTCGTAAAGGTTTGCGGGTGAGCCCTGACCCTGGCCGGGCGATTGCGCTGGAGGTTCGGTGAATTGTGCCGCCGCGCCTCCGAAGACAACGGCCACCACGGACATCAAGGCTATCATAGAATAATAGCCTATCGACTCAAGCAAATAGGTAAAAACAGGAGCCATAATAGCAGCTGAAGCCCCAAAAGTGAGGTTCACGATGCCGGAGACCAGGCCTCTTCGCATTGGAAACCATCGCTGCACACTGGTCAGCGCTGGAGTATAAATGAAACACGAAGCAGCCCCCATTATAAAGGCCCATAAATAGAGCACGGACAGACTTGACGCGTGAGCAACCAGAAAGAAGTTCAAACCCATAATCGTTGTGCCTATGGTTATCATCCACCTGATTCCGACTCGTTCTTGCCAGCGTCCCACAAAAAACATGAAAATTCCTACCGCAACCAGAACAAAGAAAAGAATATTGCCTATGGCCCCACGTCCCACATTCAGTGTTTGTTGCCAATACGGGGCCATTACACCGGGAAAGCCGAAAATGAAGGCTCCGCTCCAAAAAATGGCTGCAGCACAACCGGCAACCGCCCAAATGCCTTTCTTGTTTCTTATTCAAGATTGCCTCCTTGTTGGCGAGAGACTCCCGGAAATAACTAAATTTGAAGTGGCCAGTTTCCGCACGGGCAAGAGCAAACCGGAATCCTGAGTCTGCGAGACTAAACCGACATCAGTCTGGATCACGGACAGAAGGCATCAAAAAAACATCGCAGTTCTAGATGAAGAGCGCACGAAAAGAGCCCTTTTTTTTCTAATCTGCAACTCACGAGTTGAATCGATTATTGCACAGGGCCTCTCACAGTTCAGTATAAAACTTGAAAGAAATCGCACTGAATGATGGGCCTTCGCATGATCGTGTTTGCAAGAAATAACGCGGGGCGGGGTTTGTTCGGCGACGACACCGAACAAGACCATCACATTCATGGTCTGCGAATATGGTACGCAACATGAAAAATCTCGCGGCCCCATGCTTGCACGGATCTGTCCATCAAAAACCAGGTTGTACAATCTGGAAAACCTCCCTCGTTTATGTTAATGTGGAGGCTCAAATGAATGGAGTTTTATCTTCTGTCTTCCAGGGAATTTTCAATGAAGTCGATTGAAGACAATCCCGATGGTATCACGCAGGCCGACATTGTGATCGGTATACCTTCGTACAATGAGGCATCATCCATATCCTTTCCCACCCAGCAGGCTGACAAAGGATTGTCCAAGTACTACCCGGACCGGTCCGCTGTCATCATAAACTGCGACAACAATTCGCCGGATAATACTCGGCAAGCTTTCACTCAGGCACCTACAAAGACCCCCAAAATATACATTTCCACGGAAGAAGGCGTGACCGGCAAAGGGAATAATCTCCGTAACCTGTTTGCTAAGGCGGTTGAACTTTCAGCAAAAGCAGTCATTGTGATTGATGCTGATTTGAAGAGTATTACTCCCCTTTGGATACGGAACTTGGGTGAACCTTTGTTTGAACAGTACGAATTTGTGGCTCCACTTTACGTTCGTCACAAGTACGATGGTCCAATAACAAATAATATAGCTTATCCTATCACAAGGGCCTTGTACGGCAGGCGTGTTCGCCAGCCAATAGGCGGAGATTATGGGTTCTCCGGGGCAATTGCGAAGACTTTCATGGAATCTGATGCTTGGGACAAACCGGTCTCCCATTATGGGATAGACATATGGATGACCACTACTTCAATGCGCAGCCGTGTCGCCGTGGTCCAGTCGTTCATGGGAAGGCCGAAGGTTCACAATGTAAAGGATCCCTTTGAAACTGCAGATGTCCTTTTTCCCGACATCGTAACAACAATATTCGAGCTTATGTGCCGTTTCGAAGGCTTCTGGAAAGAGGTCAAATGGAGCCGTCCCACTGCGGTTTTCGGTTTTGGGATGGGTGACGTAGAAGTGCCGCCCGCGGTCAACGTGGACAGCAAAATGCTTGCGGATAAATTCTACGGCGGTATTGCGGGACATTTCGATTATTATCGGGCCATTTTGACAGATCAGAACATAAACAAACTAGAGGAGGTGGCCGAGCTATCTCCTGAGTGCTTTGAGTTTCCGACCGGACTCTGGGCAAAGATACTCTACGATTTTGCTTGCGCCTACAAGAACAATGCGGTCCCTCGCGAGGAGCTTGTTTCAGCTCTCAAGCCTTTGTTTTATGGCAGGATCATGTCCTTTGTGCTGGAAACTCAGGCTATGAATACTCAACAGGTAGAGGAATTTATTGAAGACCAGTGTCTGCAATTCGAGAAAGCGAAACCTTATCTCCTGGAACGCTGGTTTACGTCATGATAAGCAGATCCATGGCCAAAGGAGCCTCAAATGGCAAAAATACTTATCGTGGATGACGAAGAAGGCATCCGGATGCTTTATTCCATGGAACTTCAGGATGAGGGATACGAAGTGATCACTCTTCCTGACGGAAAGGATCTCGTGGCTGTTGTGGATCGAGAAAGCCCCGACTGCATAATCCTGGATATAAAAATGAGAGAATATAATGGGCTAGATCTGCTGCAGCAAATACGCAAACGACATTATGATTTGCCGGTCATTCTGAATTCAGCTTACTCCAGCTTCAAGGTGGATCTCAAAGCAGTCGCTGCCGATTATTACGTAGTCAAGAGCTCGGATTTGAGCGAACTCAAGGACAAGTTAAAAGTAGCGCTGGAATCTAAAATACCCACCGAATGAATAGGTTGCAAGGACCTGCTTTGAGCCTGATTCGCATGGAAAATCTGACAAAAGTCTACCTGGCCGGCACTGTGGAGGTTCCCGCTCTGGTGGACATAAATCTCGTAATCGAATCGGGTGAGTTTCTCTCAATAATGGGACCCTCCGGATCCGGTAAATCTACTCTGATGAATATACTTGGTTGCCTGGACGTGCCTACTTCCGGCAGTTATCTTCTGGATGGCGAAAACGTCTCCCTGTTGGGTCTCGATGAGAGGGCAGACCTCAGAAATCGCAAGATAGGCTTTGTTTTTCAAGGATTCAATTTACTCCCAAGGATCGACGCTGTTCGAAACGTGGAGCTCCCCCTGATTTATGGTCGGATAAAGACCTCTCAGCGTAGGATCTCGGCTTTGGAGGCTCTGCAGCTTGTGGGACTGAGCGACAGAGCGCATCATCTGCCGTCTCAGCTCTCCGGAGGCCAACAGCAGCGAGTGGCGATAGCTAGGGCTCTTGTGAACGATCCTGATATTATTCTCGCGGACGAGCCGACCGGGAACCTTGACAGCCGCACCAGCAACGAAATAATGTCCGTATTCGACAAGCTGAACCGCGAACGCAGGATTACTTTTATCTTGGTCACTCATGATCCTGAAATAGGAGCATATACCGATAGGCGAATACTAATACGGGATGGAAGAATAGAAGGAGATGTGCGAAAACCCCGCATCGGAATCGATATTATGCCAAATCCTCCGATTCAAATCAGGAATGAAGAGAGCGTTTTCTAACAGCCTCTTTAGCGCTCCGGACTAATTCCTTTCTGGCGTGTTCCAGGCTCTGGATGGAAATGCCGTTTGTGCCGAATCTGCTGTCCAGGTACAGCTTCATAAAATTACGAACAGACTCACTTGCCCCAGGAGCGCGGGCCATGATTGATTCGGTATTCCGTTCGTGCCATTGATGCACCGAATCCAGGACTCCTGTATGTACCAGATCTCGCATAGCGGAGGTGTAGATCGACGCGGGGGAGAGTTTTCGCTTGCGTAAGGCATACATGACGAGAAAGGCCGCAAGGATCGCTGCCGCCACAACAAAAATTACTATAAGGTATATTCGCATCCTTGTGGCAAGGGGAGGCAGTTCAAGCTCCAAAACCTCTTTCAATTCTTCAAACATCCTCGCCTGATCACTGCGATCGAAGTAGACCACATATTTCGTCCACTTCTTCTCGATAGTGTCGTACATGTCGGTAATAAGCCTGGTGAGATAATTTCCGGTGAGGTCCGTACGAGATGGCGGAGTGGAGTCGAGAGTAGTCCAATTGTCCTTGTCCAGCACTCCCTCCACCCAAGCATGAGCATGGGCGAATCGGACTATGTACTCGTCCGGAACTGAAGACGAGTCCATGCCAGCGAATCCTTCCACAACCCTGGCTGGAATTCCTTCAGACCTGAGCATGAGGCACAACGCACCCGCGAAATATTCGCAATTACCTTCACGGCTAGTGAAGAGAAAATATTCCATTGGATTTACATCTTCGGGCGGACGCGTGGGTTGAAGCACGTATTTGTATTCATTCATCAATCTGGAAACAATTTCACTGGACTTTGATCCCGGAGTAGTCAATCCCTCGGTCCACTGGCGGGCCAGAGCTTGGATTCTCGGTGTAATTCCCGTCTTATCCAGGTTTACTCGCACGGACAGGCGGCCAAGTGGGAATGGTCTGTTAAGGACCGTGATCCTGTATGAATCCGAATGGAGGAATGGAGAATCCACAATTATTTCGCCGCCTGGGTTGATATACAGCGGCTGATCCATTTTCCCGAGAGCGCCCACTGGAAAACCATACGCGTAGATTGTATTCGTCTGAAGTTTGTAAGGCATGAAATGATAGATTATAGCCTTGGAATAGTCTATGGGAACCGGTTTGGTCGTGCTTCTGCTCTCGCCGGCGTAAATCCATCCACGACCATCATTTTTCTCAAGAACGCGGCCACGCCAGTACGGAAATTTGGGGAGAGATCCCGTTTCCAGCCTCACCATGAAAGCGATCCTCTGCATGTCACCCATTCCGATCATCTCTCTGTAGGAGATTCGTTGACTCATTGTTCCCAGCCCGCCCGAAGCCGCACCGAACCTGAAGCCTGGCATCGAAATGAATGGCCTTGGAATAAGCACGAAAAAGACCGCAGAAAATACAACTGTCAATATTGCCGACTTAAATAATGTTCTTACAATGGGTTTGTGGAAATTTTTTTCGCTTGCCGCGTCGAATGTCTCCTCGCTGAAACCAGACGTGCGTGCAGCGTGAAACAACAGCAGACTTCCCATAAGGGTGAACAGATAAACCGGCAGCATAATCCCGAACAGCATATGGTTAGTGATTATGCAGTTTATGAGTACTAACCCCAAGGTGAGGAGTATTAATTGCTCCACGTTACGGTCTGTGAGTGGGCCCAGTACCCTGACTATCAGGACTCCAAAGGTAAAATATACCATTGCAATAGGAAGGCTGAACGTGCCCCGAAAAGCCAATGCGGCAACGGCGAGCAAAGCAACATAAACTAGGAGGAAGACGAAGGTCGTCTTTTGTGAGAGGAAGAATTCGCGGCCATAATCATCTCGCAGCAAACCTGCTGCAATGACCGGTATCAAAAGCAATAATAACGGATGAAGCCCGTTTTCAATGCATGTAGACGCAATGGCAATACTTACACAGCCCGTCAGAAACCATTTGAAAAGCTTATGTTTCCCCGGAACCACCGAAAGCGTGGAAAAACTCGGAGGCAACCGGCGAGACCGGCTGAAAAGATCTCTAATGCCACTGAGGCTATTTTGAACTCGAACCGACTGCATGTGCTTCTCCGGGGCGACTCCAGAAGAATTCCCCTGATTCATCGACTTCCACCAAAGCCCTACCGAAATGGTGCGGGATTGCTTCGTCCTGGGGCTTGTCGTCCCATCTTGCGAGAATCGTCAATAATTCCCTGGCAAACTCCTTTCCTTTTGCTGGACCGAGATTTAGCCCCGGTCCCTGAAGACAAATCGGTGTGCGAGTCTCCGCGAAATGGACTACAAGAGAAGCAGCCCTGGATATTGCTTTCTCTGACGCTGATTTGGGAAGGCGAACGACTATTTCCATAGCCTCTTCTTCCGCGAGCACCTTGCTCACCAGGCTTCCCGTTCTTGCTGATTTCTTCCATTCAATGTGTTTGTAAGGGTCCCCTGCTACATAGTCCCTGAAATAATAAGGAACTGTTCCGGACGGATTTGCTCGTTCAAATCCGCGACCCGCGCTTCCGATCCACGCAGGCAAATCGTGACTTACCGGCTCTATTTTAGGAAAGACCAGCACAGCATCTCCACGACCGAATTCTCTCGAGTACGCCGCCAGCCCGAATGGAAAACTCGACTGCAGAGAGCCCGATCCGATCTGAGCATCACCTCTTGAGGCAATGCTGAAGAAACCTTGGAAGCTGTTATAGTCTCCAGGATTGATCTTCGGAAAAGATAGGCCTTCAGGAGGACCCTCTAGAGGCGTCTCTTCCTTGAAATTCAAAGAGAATGCCGCCCCAGAATCGGTATTCACAAAATATTCTATAAGAAAAGGCGTTTCCGCATAAATTTCGTCGGGAAACCGTCGAGCCAATTCCAAATTTCTTATGTTCTTCTTCCCCATACGAGCCGATACTATTGCCAGGCCTAGTCCCAGAGTGAACATGATTACCAGAAAATTATTAGCTGTGCCTATCGCAGACAGGGGAAGCCATACCAGCAGAAAAGCCAGTATCCAACCGTATTTCGTCAGCCGCATTTTAATTTTGGTCTTGTTGACAGATTCACTCGAAATAGACTGATTCATCGTAGACAACTTTGAGTTATATCGGACCCTTCGCTGATTGCAGGATTTGATTCAGGATCTGCTTCTTGTGTTCTCTTCCTCTGCCATCGGGTGAGCCGCCCGCAAGCAAGATTCTATGAAGGGCTATGGGAACGAACATTCTCCGCAGGTCCGACGGAGCGACATAATCTCTGTCTTCGGTCAATGCGAGCGCTTGCATAGCGCGTTTAAGGTGTAGGCCGCCTCTGGAGGATAATCCAAGCTTAATTTCGGAATGATGGCGGGTTGCGCTCACAATGTCCAGGATGTACCTCCATTATGGACGGGTCAATATGAACATCGCGCACTTTCTCCTGCAAAGCCCTTATACCTGTGGGACCAGTGACGGCCTCGAGTTTTTCCGCAAGATTGTGTTCAATGTCTTTCAGCAGTATTTCGCGTTCGTGTTCCCTGTCCGGATAACCCAGCGTTACGGTGAGCATGAACCTGTCCAACTGGCTTTCGGGAAGTTTGAAAGACCCGAAGCGCTCCACCGGATTCATGGTCGCAAGAAACAAAAAACGGTTCGGAGAGCCCATATGTTACTCCGTCCACCGAAACCTTGCCTTCCGCCATTGCTTCCAACAGGGCTGATTGCGTCCTAGGTGTGGTGCGGTTTATCTCATCTGCGAGCAGCACTTCAGTGAAGATTGGGCCTTGTTTGAACAGGAATTCCGAAGTCTTGGGATCGTAGACATTTACGCCGATCACGTCTGAGGGTAGAGTATCGCTCGTGAATTGTATACGACGAAACCTGACTCCCATAGATCGTGCTGTGGCCAATGCCAGCAAAGTCTTGCCTACTCCTGGGATATCCTCGATCAAGACATGGCCTCTGGCAAGCAGGCCCACAATTACGTCCCTGACCTCTTTTTCTTTTCCTATCAACACCCCGCAAATAGATTCTATCAGCCGGTTAACTGTTTCTGCGGTTTCCTTCATACTGAAGCCTCGAACTCCTTCAACAACAGAGATCTTATCGTAGCCTATTGATCACTGCCCGATCCGATAAAGCGGTTGGGTCTGACCGACTAAGAAAGAGGGACCAAGTTTCATGATTTAATCAATAAGAATATCTACTCTTTCGACCCTCCTGTCAACGTGAGCTGCACGGTTGCGCTCGAAGTAGTGGGTGGGATCTTCGTTCGATTTGGAAACGGCGGTACCGGGCAGATTCTTCCTTACGCCCGGATGTCCGCATTCAATCATGGGTGGAGACGAGTTTGGGGAGCTAGTCATTGGTTCACTGCGCACGCAATGACAACAGAGGTTTCGGTCTTCCTGGAGTGACTGAACGGATCCTGATATCCTTTTTTGAGGGCTAGAGATTTTTCAACCATTGTGCTACGTTTGAAAACGTTACCTTCATGAAAAAGCCTGTTTTGAGCGTGTCACTGGCTCACACCAGGATAGAGGTGCTTGGAATTGAGTATCGGCCAAAAATCAGGAGACGATGATTTGACGGAAGGTTCGTTGGTGAACGTAGACCTGACCTGTGAACCTCCAGTGCATGTTCTTTTTGCTCTGATGTTTCAGCAAGGTTTCATGCTGCGCTGTCGCCTTGGTTCCACCATAAGAGAGGTGCTTTGCGACCAGTACGGGATAAAAGACGACTATCTCGATGGACGCATCAATACGGTTTTTCTGGATGGCAAGCCGGTGGACGATGTTGATACAGCCAGGATATCCGACGGGAGTGTGCTTGCGCTGTCCGCGTCTATGCCCGGGTTTGCAGGAGCTGCTCTCAGGAAGGGAGGGTTCTACGCAAAAATGCGCCAGGGAATCACCCACGCGGAAGATTCCGGCGCAGCGTTGCACAGCGAAGGCTTTTTTACGCTCAAGCTTTTTAATATGGTAGCAGAGGAATTAGGGCCGATTTTTCTCAAGGATGGGGTCTGGCTGGAATCCAAAGCTTTTGAAGAGTTTTTCAGGACTCGAGCACAGGCCGGTCGCTCGAAGTATTTGAAATTGGAAGTAGATCATCAAGCTGCCGATTGCAATGCCCTCAGTGAAGAACACTGGTCACAAAAGCACAGATTCGTACTATTTCGCGTGATAACTCCTGCTTCTTGAAACGCCTGAGCGTGTTGTCATGGTCGAGGCCTCTCTTGCTAGAGGCTCTCAGCTACTTCATGATCATGTCGGGTAACCACAGGGATATTTGGGGGAAAAACAACAGAATGAGCAGACATATAGTCATGCCTATTATGTATGGATAGATCCCTTTGTAAACAGTGTTTATGGGAACCTTGGCCACCCCTGAGACTACGAATGCATTTATCGCCATAGGGGGTAAAATCACCCCGATCATGGTGACAACGCTGATAATTATTCCAAACCAAACAGGGTCATAGCCCAATTTCAAGACCACGGGTAGAAAAATCGGGGTTGCCAGAATCAAGAAAGCCAAATCCTCGATAAAAGACCCGCCGATCAGTCACACGGCTATGATTATGAGCATTATTACTGTGCGATCCACCTGTAACCCCCCCAACCATGTGGCTACAAGGTATGGAGTTCGGGTTACTGCGAAAAAGTGACCAAGTATGGTTGCGCCTGCAAGCAGCATTAGTACCATACAGGCTATCCGTAGAGTTTCGGCAATGGACTTGATGAATCGCTTTACGTCCATGTCCTTTTTGATTACGGTGAGGACCAAGACCGCAAAAGTCCCGACGCTGCCTGCTTCCGTAGGGGTGAAGAAACCCTGCATGAGGCCGCCTACAACCAGCAGGAAGATCGTAATGACTCCGATAACTGGAGGCAAGGACGCGAAGCGCTCCTTCCATGTCGATTTTTCCCCTTTTGGTCCCAGTTTCGGGTTGATCGCACACCATCCCAGCAGAGTCAGAACGAATGAACAAGCAACCATCAAACCTGGAATTATTCCAGCCAGGAACAGCCTACCGATTGACGTCTCAGTTAGTATTCCGTATATGATAAGCACTACGCTCGGGGGAATGAGAATTCCCAGTGTGCCCACTGTAGCGACGGTCCCGCAAGAAAGCCGGCGGTCGTATCCGTACCGGTCCATTTCCGGCACGGCGATTGTCGCGAAAGTCGCAGCAGTAGCGGGCGAGGAACCACAGATCGCCTTGAAGGCAGTTGCTGCGGCTACAGTCCCGATGGCGAGCCCGCCGGGCACGTGTCCCATGAACTTATAAGCGGAATCGTACAGACTCCTCGCGACTCCTCCGCTCGCGCCCACTTGCCCCATGAACACGAACATCGATATGACCGTAAATCCGTAGGACGAAAGCACGCTGTAAATGTCTTTGGCGACAAGGTTGAGCGCCGCGTCAACGTTCACAATCATCGCGAAGCCGATGAACCCCGCAAGAGCCATAGAGAAGCCGATCTCCAGTCCCATAAGGAAGAAAACGAACAGCAGCAAGATTACCAGTATACCGATAGTGGCAAAGCTCATGATTCAGCGTCCTTCTTGTCAACCATGTCCACGAAGAGCACCAGGCACTCAACCGCACAGCACAAAGCGATTGCATAAGCCACCGGGTAAGTGGGCCACTGAAGCGTGGCTGTCACCTCTCCAGCTACGCGATAATCATTGCCGAGCTTCAACATATTCCAACCAATTATCCCGAAGAGGAATATTGCCAGAATACGGGAAATAACTTGAAGAATACCCTGAAGCGCGGCCGGAAGTTTGTCGGTGACAAAATCCATTATGACGTGGCCCTGCATTCGAGATGTCTGCGGGAGGGCAAAACCGATTACCAATGCGCCCAAAAGTCCGACGAGTTCGTAAGTTCCCACTATGGGTCTTTTGAATGTGCGCAGAATGACATCGGAGACTGTCAGAAACATGCTGCCGGCCAAGGCTATGCCCGCGATCACGTACATCAGTCTTGACAGACTTGTAGTCAGTGCGTTCAGTGTTTTCAATTTCTAAGTCCGTTCGCCGGCTTTCTCCTCCGAGGAGAAAAGCCGGCATTCAGTTTGTATTAGGGATTGTTTTTCAGCCATTCCCGGCAGAAATTCAGTGTTTCATCTCCAGGCAAGCCTTTGGCTTTCATAGCGGTTACATATTCGTCCATGATCGGACTTACAGCTTTTGCCCAGCGCTCATCTTCTTCTTTTGAGAGCGGTATGATCTTGTTACCCTTGGACAAGGTATATTCAGCACCTTCCTTATCCATCTGATCCCAGGCTTTTCCAGTTTTTTCAATCCATTCCTTATTTACCTGTTCGATGACGTCCTGAGCTTCTTTTGGCAGCGATTCCCATTTTTTCTTGTTCATTACGACAAAGAAGGCCAATGAGTACGCTGAACCAAAATTTTGCGTAGTGGATTTGACTACTTCAGCGAATTTCCACCCCTTAAGCGTTTCAATCGGCGAAAGCACTCCGTCGACCACACCTTTTTGAAGTGCATCATAGGTCTCGTTCTGAGGCATTGCGACAGGTGTAGCGCCCAAAGCAGTTGCGACTTTTGCGCTAGTACCTGAACACCTTATCTTCATGCCTTTGAGCTCTTCCATTTTTTCAACGGGCTTCTTGGTGTTCAGGATGCCTGGTCCATGACCGTGGAGATACAAGACTTTCACATCATCAAGTTCTTTGGGCTTGAATTTGTCATAGTAAGCATTGCACAGCCGAGTGACCTGGAGCCCGTTCTTGTACCCAACGGCATGTCAATAACCTCGGTCAAGGGGAATCTGCCCTTGGTGTAGCTGAGCACAGACATACCGATATCCGAGATTCCTTTGACCACACCGTCGTAGCATTGGTCCGCTGGGGTCAAAGTAGCGCCTGGGAACATGTTAATCTTTACAGCGCCATTGGTCCTTTTCTCAATTTCCTTCGCCCATTCAGTGGCAAGAATCGTGTTGCCGTGTGTAGCGGGAAAGAAAATGGAATACGTAAGTTCCACGGTTTTGCAGTGGCCTGGAATGGCAGACATGGCCGTAATGAAGAAAACGGCTGCCAAAACGAAGATCAGCGCCGACGATCGTCTGTCACGCATGCTCAACCTCCTTTGACTATTACCCGAATACGCGGGTTTTTTGGATTAATGCATATCTGGGATGGGGTACCCACAAGCCAGATATCCTTCGTTCTTCAGGATTATCGATAATATCTTCGGTTGCCGTGGTCAATAGCTATATGGGGGCGATGGCGGTTTTTCAAGGTCATCCCAGGTCAAACCGAGTCTTTCCTTAAAAAAAGGTCCTAGTCGCACAAAGAGCTTCTTCCAGTGTGCTTTTCCTTCAGCGAGTTCTGAGAAAATCTCTGCAACCAGCTCAGGCAGCCGAGCCAGTTCTTCCTTGGGAAGGAATGAAACTGCCCCTAATTTTAGTGACTTGTTTATGCTTTCAGTGGTTATGGCATGGGCCGTAAGCATGGCTGCGTGCAGCTTTTCCTTGCGGCATTCTTCAAGGAGAGTAAACCCGTCCACCCCCATAATATCCAATATCACCAAATCGAATTTCTGAGAGTGAATGAGTTGCTTTGCGTCTTGGAAGGTTCTTGCTGTGGTGACTTCGCAGTCCGTCAATTGTTCTCGAACAGTCTCGAGGACGTCCAACTCGTCGTCAACAACAAGAATTTGCTTGCCTTTGAGAATCTCCAGGTTTGGCATGGCATTATCTCTGATTGCGAGATTGGTGGATGTGAACCGGTCGTTTTTATCGTGACATGTTCAGCTCACTGAAATGAAGCTTTTTGCTGCCCCGAGATGATAAAAATAACGTAAACCAATTAGAAATAGTTGTCAATCTCTTTCATGTCGGTTCCGCGCCTTTTGTTCTACAAATAGTTAAGCACTCCTTTCATAGGTAGTTTGAGATGCTCAGAAGCGGGTTTAAGCCAGCGTGTAGTGATTTCTCTGTAGCCTTTTTCCAGGGAGAACGAAAATTCAGTTTAATGAATTAGTGGCAGTGCGCAGATCAAACATCACATTCGGATTCTGTCGACACAAGTGGAACGATTCGATTCAGAGTAAACTGAATAATCTCTCTTGAGAAGGATATTTTTGAGTTGTTCATAACTAAGCGGTGTCGGTTCAATCGCAGCAGTGCAGGTTCCAGAAACGCAGAGCGTCGTCTGCAGAATAAAAATCATGACAATCCTTTTCAGAGGCCGAACTGCTGGCCTTTAGCATGCAAACTTTACAATCTCTGCCGTTAGGCGTGTCGCCAACAGTCTTAAGGCCTCGAAAGCACACACGGTAACTAGGAGTGGCAACTCTTGCCGGCTCACGATAAACAGGAGCTGGCGGGGTTGTGTCGCAGCCAGTTGGACCGCAGGATTGCGCGTAAGGAGCCGTGGTCATTATCGATACCAGAGCCAAGGCCAAAAGCAGCCTGTTCATCTGTTTCTCCCTGGATGCGAAAAGAAAAGACAGATTAAGACCTTCAGACCTCAGGGTAAGTCTCAGCAACAACTCGCGTCAAGCTATTTTTCACCTCCTGTGCGCCAATGCCATCGAAGGACAGATAATGGAGTGGCACTGACATCACCAACGACAGGTCTTTTGAATTCGCTCTGTCCCTCGGACGCATAGTCCGAAGACAAGGGGAACCCTTCAATGAAACTATGGGATTCATCCCATAGTGCGTATGTACTGGTCCATAGTCACGATATGCCTATTCTGTTCGTATAGACAAACCCGGTGAGCCCGGCAGAGACTCCGGTTTCCATGCCAGCCAGAACTGGTCTGTAAGATCGTATTGTTACGCTCATCTCCAGATCGTGAAGACTGTGAGTGAGTGTTGTCCTGGCATGGAAATTGCTCATTTGGAAAATCACCGGGCGAGGAGCCGGAGCGCCGAGAAGGGAGAAAGACGATGACTTTCCGATTCCGAATATACGCAGTTTTGATGGCAGGTGTTCTGGCTCTTCTTGCCGGCCAGCCGGCAGAGGCAGACGACGTTGCAGGCGGGCTCCTTCAAGAGTTGAAGAAACAAATCGTTCAGGCTATTCCGAGAGAGTTCGTTCAGGAAATCAAACAACAATTTGCCCAGGAAATCAAAAAGCAGCTGGTGGCAGAGGTCAAACGAGAGCTGATCGATAATGTCAGACCTCAACCAGTGCCGGTACTGATGTCTCAAGTGAGCCGGCTCCAGAATGATAAGAAGGATTCGGAGATTGGATCCGTGGTCGCTGCAGTTGGCAAACTTTTACAGACCAGAGAATATCCTGGGTACCAAAATCTTGATCAATCCACGGCTTCTGAGAGCACCCCTGCGCACAGGACGTTGCGAGCGGGCCTCGTTGCAGTAGTTACCAGTGCCTCGAATCCGGTGAAAACCCTGACAGTTGACCAGGTTAAGAGGCTTTTCTCCGGAGAATACACAAACTGGAATCAGGTCGGCGGGCCGGACCTGGAGGTCAAGGTTGTGGTCTGGTCCGGCAACACAGTGGAACTCGAAGATCTCATGAAAGCATCCATAGCACGTGATGGTCTGGCCTTACGTTATGCGAGTTTCTTGATTCCCGCAGTAGACCGGGCAAAAGGTGCTATAGGATTTCTCACAACGAGGAATGTGGAACAAGTTGAGTTCGTTACCAGGCATGAAGCTATCCAGAAGATTGCAATTAGGGCCGACGAGCATTCTCCGGCAGTGAACCCCGGTGTTGGAGCAATGCGTTCCGGTTCGTACCCCATGATGGTTGACCAGACCACTCAATCAAGCCACCCTGGGAATCCTTCCCATGCTTCAGCGCGAGTTTCCTTAGGGCTCAGGTAGATATCACTCACAAGAAGGGGCGGCCGTCATATCAGCCTAAGCGTTGAATCCATCAACTTGAATTCACAGAGACCACAAAGGAGCCTTATCATGAACGCTCCGTACAAAATATTCTCGAAAGGTGCTTCAAAAAGCCACGGCAGGCAAAAACACAGGATAGACGGAAAAGAAGCCCTGTTCGACGTTCGGTCCGGGATGAGTGACCACGATTTGATGACGAAATATGGTCTATCCGCCAACGGCCTTCAGAGCCTGTTCAAGAAACTCTTGAATGCCCGCCTCATAGAATATTCCGAGATAGCGGATAGGGAATCCTTGAGCGAGAGAACCGTTGATATTTCTATGTTCAGGTGCCCGGCCTGCGGACTGCCTCAGTTTTCGCCATTTGACATATGTCCCCAGTGCGGGATCATTGTGGCGAAATATAAAGTGAAGCAGGCAGAAATCAAAAGACAGCCAAAAAATACTATCGAGAAACCCGCAGCGCCCCTCATTTATCCCTCGAATGGAAGGACTGTTCGTGTCGACTATCGTCGCACCAATTTCTACAGCACCCGCGGAGTGCATCGACTTAATGAAATAAAATGGAGATTCAGGACTCAAGGGTGGGTTGCGTCATCGCCGATGGTGCATCGAGGCGTAGTGTACTTCGGCAGCTACGACGGTAATTTCTATGCGGTTGATACAACCTCAGTCACGGAAAAATGGGTGTTTCGCACTTCGGGTGCGGTGCACGGTTCTTCGGCCGTGTCAGGTGAGTTGATCTGTGTGGGAAGCCTTGATGGATCTCTGTACGCGATAAATAGGCACACTGGAAAGCAACGGTGGAGGTTTGATACCAAAGGCCCGATATATTCTTCTCCCATGGCATTTGACGGTCTCGTGCTCTTCGGGAGCCTGGACGGGCATGTGTACTCGGTGGAGGCCGATACGGGAAAAGAACACTGGCGGTTTAGGTCCTACGCACAGATATATTCGTCTCCTGCAATTGCGACTGGCAAAGTGTTCATCGGAAGCATTGATGGGCACCTGTATGGGCTGAATCTTCGAACAGGTGAGCAGGAATGGGCTTTTAGGGCAAGTAGCCCTATTTCGGGTGCTCCTGCAATATCGGATAATGAATTATTTTTCGGCACTATGGATAAAACGTTTTACGCCCTGGATCTAGCCACTGGATACGAGCTATGGGCTTTCAAGACGCTGGGTAAAATAAATTCAGCGCCTGCCATCGGCTACGGAGTGGTTCATTTCGGATGTCACGACGGGACACTCTATGCATTGAACATTGCCACAGGCCAACTCAAATGGAAGTACGAGGCTGAGAGTCCTATTACCTCGTCGCCTTCACTGGCTTATGGAGTGATCTGCTTTGGAAGCGCGGACGGCCATTTGCACGTGCTTGATTTCAACAATGGGGGGCTCAGGTGGAAATTCAAGACTCGAGCCGCTGTGTACTCTTCCCCTGCAATCTCCGAAGGAGTAGTGTATTTTGGAAGCGACGATGGCTCCCTTTACGCACTGGAATGATCCTGATGGCTATTCCTCTCGCACTTCTTCGCGAATGTGGCGCATGGTTGGAAGCAACTCCATGAAACAATCGAAAATCCTGGGCCCGAAGTGCTGCCCGTTCCCTGCCATCATAATTGATAGAGCTTTGTCTTCCGGCAGAGCGGGCCTGTAAACCCTGTCATTGACAAGCGCATCATAGACGTCAACAATCGCCACTATCGCAGCAGATTCAGGAACAAACTCTCCTGTGAGTCCCATCGGATAGCCTGAACCGTCCCATCTTTCGTGATGAGACAACGCGATGTCTTTGGCCATTCGAAATTAGTGGGACGTCGGATCCATCCAAGATTCGAGACCCAATTTCCGAGTGTTTCTTCATAACCGCGAATTCTTCTGGCGTGAGGCTCCCCGGCTTGCGTAGTATGGCATCGGGGATCCCTATCTTTCCGACATCATGCATGGGGGCTGCAAGGCGAATTTGCTCCGTGACTTCACGTTTCCACCCAAGCGCTCTCGCCATCTCAACGGCGTAGAGTCCGATACGCCTGATATGGGCCCCAGTTTCGTCATCGCGCATACCTGTAGCGGAAAGTAGCCGGAGTATTATTTCTTCTTCCCGTTCACGCACTTCCTTGGTGCGTTGTTCGATTTTCAGCTCCAGGGAGTGTTCGTATTCCAAACTCAGTAGATTCAGGCGCCGTCGCTCTAGGGCGCTTGCCACATTGATCAGGATTTCGTTTCGGTCGAAAGGTTTTATGACATATCCATAAGCTCCGAGTTCAAGGGTCAAGATGGCTGTGGGACGATCGTCTACTGCTGTAACCATTATGACTGCAACATCCGAAAATAATTGTGTGATTACCGTCAGAAGGTCCACTCCGGACATCCCCGGCATCATGATGTCGCTTATCACCAAATGAAACTTGTTGGTTTTCAGTAGTTCCAACGAGCCTTCGCCACTGAGCGCTGTGGCGCAAGAATACCCTTCCAAAGTGAGCCAGCGGGACAGGAGTTCGCATATATGCGGCTCATCATCCACAATCAGAATTCTTGCTCCATTGCTTTCCATAGATTTATTTGTCCTTTCGACAAGTTATGCTTACGCGAGACACTCCGATGGGGGACCTGTCGAGTCGTTCCCTAATCAGGAAGGCTCGACACATCTTGACAACAGAGGGATTCGGCTGATTTCAATGGTCCCCCAATTTGAGCTCGCGAATGAGCCGTTGCAGCTTTTCCCTGCTTTCGTTTGAGATCTCGGTAATATAAAATCCTCCGAACATATCTCCTGGCGGTCGTTTCTCGATCCATGTGCATTCGGCTTTGAAAGAAAATGATTCCACGGTTACAAACTCGTGGGGAAAGATCGAGAAGGTCTTCATCTCGCCCACTTCCGCATCTATACCTCTTATTCCCAGCCCTTGCTCGGTAACATCGCGCACTCGGCCGACACTTTCCGGATAACTCTCCATTTCATAAATCGGAACTGGAATGACCAGATGACGCCTGGCTGAAATGCGGGTGCTCTTGAATAAAATTGTGTGGTCTCCGGAATTCGGTCGATTATCAATTTCATTCCAGGTCAATGCGCCAACGTTGGTGAGTTTTTGGAAAGCGCTCTGGAGCCCTTTTGACGAGAGTCTATATTTCCGCATCAGTTCGTAGTCCATCATTCCCGAGCGGAAATCCCCCAGAAATTCTCTTATGCTGACTTGTCGTTTGTTTGACATAAAATCCATCTGGTGTCATTGAACGAAAGGTTTTTCCTCGTCCTTTACCTCTTCCTGGATACGGCGAATCTGCGGCAGTAATGTCACAAAATAGTCGAAAATTTTTGGATCAAAGGATGCTTCTCTGTATGCGTTCATCACGGCCAACGCCCTGTCTTCGTTAAGGGCTCTCCGATAGGGTTTCTGATGAGTAAGGGAATCATACACATCCGCCACTGAGACTACGCGAGCACTTTCCGGGATGAGTGTCCCGTGTAATCCTCGCGGATAACCGGTCCCGTCCCATCGCTCATGATGAGACAAGGCAATATCCCGAGCCATTTGTATCAGCGGTAAGTTGGAAGCCTCCAGAATTCTGGCACCAATAGTGGTGTGTTTTTTCATGAGCTCGAATTCGTCAGGGCTCAATTTCTCAGGTTTGCGCAATATTTGATCAGGGATTCCAATCTTTCCGAGGTCGTGTAACTGGGCCGCAAGGTACATATGTTCTACCGCTTCACTGTCCCAACGGAGGTACCGAGCTATCAGTGATGCATAAAGGCCGACTCGCTTCACATGAGCACTCGTCTCGTCGTGATGAGTGGTAAGAGCGGCTAGCAGCACGGAAATCATTTGCTCTTCCAGCTTTTTTATGCCCTCAGTCTTTTCCAAAGCCTTTTCTCTGAGCACGTACTCATGTTCCTGCCTCAGCAAGAATAACCTGCGACGCTCAAGCACGTTGCAAACATTCAGGATTACGTCATGAAAATCAAAAGGTTTGACAATATATCCCCATGCACCGAGATCGAATGTCATTACAGCCGTTTCTTCGTCATCAATTCCTGTGACCATGATCACAGCCATCTCGGGGTAACGACTCTTGGCAAACGCAAGCAGATCCATCCCGGACATGCCAGACATCATGATGTCCGTAATGAGCAGATCAAAATTGTTGTTTTCCATCAAAGCGGCTGCCGCCTCTCCGGATAACGCCACTGCGCAGACGAATCCCCTGGATGTGAGCCATTTGGAGATAATGTCGCAAATGTCCTGTTCGTCGTCTACAATGAGAACTTTGGTATTGTCGGTTTTCAGCATAATGAATTTCGATGAGATGAATTGAGCGACCGGGGCCCACTCGCGGAACGATGGCCCCAGTTGCGGCATTTTACTTGGCCTCAAGTCCAGAATCAATGTCCCCAGCTCGACGGCTTACGTCGGTTGAAGAAAAGCCCGAAAACCGGAGCTTTGCGTATTCATGAACCGCTATAGTAAACAGCGGGGAAACTTGCGCTTCATCACTTGTCTTGAACTCCCCCTCTCCCTTCCGTCGCCCGCCAGGGGAGAGGGTTTTATTCCCCTCCCTTGACGGGAGGGGCGAGGGGAGGGAGATCTTAGCCGCAGTTATCAATGTGGCTGACCATGACACGCAGACGAGTCCAGGAAAGGAGAAGAATTAGCCGATACTCATCTACTAGAGTCCAATACGTCCCTCACCACCTTAAGCATTTCAGTCATTCGATATGGTTTACTCACGAACCCACTGGCTTTGGGTTCAATGTCTCCTTTTGCCATATCATCCACAGAGAAACCGCTGGCAACCACCACCCGCACTTTAGGGTCGATTTTGAGCAATTCCTCCAGACACTGCTTACCTCCCATTTGTGGCATGATAATGTCCAAAAGAATCAGGGATATTTGATCCTTCTTGGCCAGATATGTTTCAATAGCTTCGATCCCGTTACATGCGGTTATCACTTTGTATCCGGCTCTGGACATTATTTTCCTACCGAGGTCCCTTATGGACTCTTCATCATCCACCAGTAGTATGGTCTCAGTTCCTGAAGCTGGGATTAACGAAAAATTTTCAACCTCTGATTTCCCCGGCATTCGTATGACAGGAAAGTAAATCTTAAAGGTCGTGCCTATTCCCGGTTCACTGTAACAAGTGATGTGACCGCTGTGACTCCTTATTATTCCGAACACCATAACTAAACCGAGTCCGGTTCCCTCGCCGGGTTTTTTTGTGGTATAGAATGGCTCGAAAATATGCTCCACAATATTTCGTTCTATGCCGAAACCTGAATCTGAGAACGTCAGGAGCGCATATTCGCCGGGATTCACATTTACTTGCGTTTGGCAATACAGTTCGTCCAGATAGACGGTTTTCGTCTCAATCAACAGTCTACCTCCTTCCGGCATTGCATGTTGCGCATTCACAGCCAGGTTGAGGAGGATCTGCTCAATCTGTCCCTGATCCCCGTTGATCTTCTTTAGATTCGGATCCAAGGAAAGCTCGATTTAGGTCATTTTAGGAATCGTGCGGTTAAGAAGCTTTTGGGCTTGCTTGATCTCATAGTTGAGGTCAGTCGGTCTTAGTTTGGTTTCGACCTTCCTGCTGAAAGTAAGTATTCTGCGGACCAAATCGGCACCATTACGAGCTGCATGAACTATTTTGAGCAGATCTGCATAATCTTGATCCTCCTCCTTTCTGTCCATGAGGAGCATTTCAGAGAAACCAAGAATCACTGTCAGTAGGTTATTGAAATCGTGCGCAATCCCTCCTGCCAGGGTGCCAATTGCCTCCATTTTCTGAGCCTGAAGCAGCTGAGATCTTAAAGCCTTCTCCTGACTGATATCAATAGCGAACCACAGCAACGAGGGCTTGCCTTCGTAATCGATGGCCGTTAGCCATGTGGAAGCCTGAAAAGTCTCTCCGCTACTCTTTTGGCCTGGGAGCTCGAAGGAACGGGAATGCTTTCCTTTGGTCAGGCCTTTCATGTGCCTCACAACTGCATTCCGTTCTTCGGCAGTGAAGAGCTCTTCCGCCGGAAGCCCTACAAGCTGGTCCGAACTGCCGCGACCGAACATTTCCGCAAAATTGGGATTTGCAAACTGGCATTTACCGTCTTGAACAATGGCAATTCCTATGGGCGATGACTCTATCATAAGCCTCATTCGTTCTTCGGATTCTCTTAAGGCATTCTCTATTCGTCTTCGGTCGGTAATATCGATTCCCATTCCGACCATGCATGTCGCCTCATCCAGGCTGACCCTTTTTCCGGTGAACAGGTAGGGCGTTTTGTTTCCGTCGTTGGAAATCAATTCCGCTTCAGTAGCCGATTCTCCTTGAAGAAAGACCTCTCGAATCGTTTGTGCAAACAGTCCCCTTTCTTCACCGGTAAATAAATCTAAAGGATCGATTCTCGAAATTTCTTCAGTCGAGTATTGGGAGACTTTCTCAAAGTTTCTTGTTCCATTTTAGGAATTGTCCGCGTTCATCAAAAAGGTAGAAGACCCCTGGCAGGCTATCGATAACGGTCGCGGAGAATCTTTCTTCCCTGACTAATCTTTCTTCAACTTGCTTGCGCTGAGCTATTTCGGCCATAAGTCGGTCGTTTGTCGATTGTAGCTCGGCCGTCCTTTCCTTGACTCGCTGTTCCAACTCGTCGTGAGCTTTCTGCAACTCGGCTTCATGCCTTTTCTTCAATAGAAGCTGCTTCTTTTCCGGTGTCAAATCCTCTACGAGCATCAGTACGGCGCGGTCCAGGCCGAGTCTAACCGATAGAAAATGGACCCTTCCCCAAATTTGAACCCCATTGATCTGGAGTACAGTCTCTGTGACCTTTGTTTTCCTGTCGGACAAAACGGTATTTGCCAGAGACTGGATATCCGCAGAATTACCGGCAGGAAAAAAACTTGAAAAATCCATCTGCTCAGAGTTCTCAGGTGCGCGCGAAATTTCGCCGGAAGGTTTATTCGCAAATACTATTTGATATGAACGGTTTACGATGAAGGCGGGAATAGGCAAAGCGTTCAATAACTTTCCCAATGTGCATGCGTGAACTCCGCTGAGATCAAAACTACCGGATTGGGTAATGTCACTAAACGCATTCAGATCAATGGTCTCCGTCCGCACGCTTGCACTTTCGAGGAACCCCAGGCTCTGTTCTTGCTCGTCAAAATCAAAGGTTGGAAAGTCCTTTTCGTCCATTTCTAACTCCGCTAAGAAGCTCCTCCTCCTACGTCAGAGCTTTTCGCCGCGCTCACAATGATCAGCGCATGGCCGTCAGTGGAGGGTTGATCACGCCGTCCTGGCGAACGATCATTTTTCCGAATACTTTGACAAACTCTCTTCATGAGTCCTATGCAATTCAACTCGATTGCGTCCCAATTCTTTCGCCCTGTAAAGCGCCTGGTCCGCAGCTCTGGTTATGGAATCCGCGTCATGTCCTCCTCCGTTAACGGCTGCGACGCCCAGGCTCATGGTCACTTTGAAAGATCCTTCAGGAGTGACAAGAGGTTTCTCACCGACCAAATCACGGAGTCTTTCGGCGATTCCGAATGCGCATTCTTCGTCACAATTGGGACACACCACGAGAAATTCTTCTCCACCATAGCGCCCTATTGAATCGTAAGGCCTCACAGCTGTAGTCAGTCTATGTGCGATTTCTTTCAGTACGGCGTCTCCTGCCAAATGCCCATAAGAATCATTGATGCGCTTGAAATAGTCGAGATCTGCCATTATTAAGCTTACTGCGGAGTAGTCCCGTTCAGCGCGAGCCAATTCTCTATTAAGAAACTCAAGAATAGCTTTGCGATTCAAAAGAGAGGTGAGAGCGTCGTGAGATGCTTGATATTCTGAGGCTTTCAGCGCAGCCATAAGATCTTCTTGCAAGGTAATTATTCTGGAACCAGCCCGGACTCTCACCTTGAGCTCATTCGCATTAAACGGTTTAGCTATATAATCGTCAGCTCCGGCTTCCAATCCCTCGATCACATCTTCTTTTTCCGTTCTTGCAGTTAAGAGAATTATGTAAACATATTGTTGTTTTTCGAGATGCCTTAATTTTCTGCATATTGTCACACCATCCATACCCGGCATCATCCAATCAAGGATGGCTAGTCTGGGAGCATCGTCCCGCGTCAGCGTGTTCCACGCTTCATTTCCATCGCTGCAAATTATTACATCGTGTCCCCATCTTATGAGATGGACTTCCAGCAATCGCCTGGCGATAGGATCGTCTTCCGCTACAAGTACCTTCACGGTTCAATCTCCTGACTGAGAGCCATAAGTTTCTTCTCGGACACGTCCCATTTCTCTCTCGAGTTGCATTATTGCCTCAGGGGCCTCAGCAAGGTCGAGCGATCTGCCCGAATTTTCGACTCTTAGCGCCGCTCGTGTTGCAGATTCAGCAGCAAAGTTGCTGACCGAACCCTTTAGCGTATGGGCCGCCCTTGACATCAGTTCCGGATTCCCATTCTGGAACGCTTCACGTATTTCCGCCAGGAGTCTCGGAGAATCTTCGAGAAACAGGGCCACTATCTCCTTCAGCAGATCCACGTCACCACCAACCCGATCAAGGATAGCTGTCTTATCCAAGACTGTTGCAGCTTTTGCCGGGATAGGCTGCTGCTGTGGTTCCTTTTCAAAGGTACCCATAATGTGTTCAATTACTTCATAAAGTTCCTGAGCGTTAATGGGCTTGGAAATGTACCCGTCCATGCCTGCTTCCAAGCATCTTTCCTTGTCGCCTTTCAGCGCATAGGCCGTCATCGCGATGATAGGAATGTGACTTTCGGTTATTTTTTCTTTGATTCTGAGGTTTTTCGTTGCGTCAAGGCCGTCCATTTCAGGCATTTGAACGTCCATCAATACCAGATCGAAGTTGGCTTTCTCCAGAGTATCCAAGGCTTCAACGCCGTTCCCGGCTACCGTGACCGTATGCCCCATCCTCTCAAGCATCTTTGTCGCAAGCTTTTGATTTACCGCATTATCTTCGGCAAGGAGTATGGAGAGCCGTCGTTTGCTCTCTCGAATGGAATGGCGGGTAATTAGGGAAGGACGGGCCTCGCCAATCGACGGTCCATTTAGGACTCTTGAAATAGTAAACAGTAACTCGGATTGCCTCACCGGTTTCAATAAATAGGCTGCTATACCCAATTTGAGGCAGCGCGCTGCATCTCCTCTCTCGCCGGCGGATGTGAGCATTACTATTGTCGAGGAGGCAAATCGGGATTCTTCGTTTATTCGCTCAACCAACTGAAAACCGTCCATTTCAGGCATCATGCAGTCGGTCAGTATTATCTGAAAAGGGGACCCATTCTTGTGTGCCTTTTCCATTGCTTGTAAAGCGGCACTCCCACCGTCGACCACTGTGGGATTCATGCCCCAGTATAGAAGAATTTGCTCTAAAATTCGTCTATTTGTGTCATTGTCATCAACCACGAGCACAGCCAGGTCCTTCAAGCTGCTAATTTGTTCGCCTGATACCTGTAATACTCTCTCCTTTTGAAGCCCCACACGAATAGTGAAATGAAACGTGCTCCCCTTTCCGACTTCACTTTCAACCCAGATCTTACCCCCCATCATTTCGCAGAATCGAGTAGAGATGGCCAAACCGAGGCCTGTTCCTCCATATTTTCGCGAGGTAGAGCCATCGGCCTGTTCAAATTCGCGAAAGACTCTTTCCTGCTTCTCAAGGGGAATGCCTATGCCGGTATCGGTGACTGTAAAATGAAGATGAACCCCATCTTGAGATTCCACTCCAGACTGAACTCCTACTACTACTTCTCCCTTCTCGGTGAATTTGACGGCATTTCCCACCAGATTTACGAGGATCTGTCGAAGTCGACCCGGGTCACCTATTAAAGAATCCGGCACCTCGGGCGAGACCTGATAAGCCAGTTCAAGACTTTTCTTATGGGCCTGGAACGCCATCATGGTCATGGTGTCGGCAATTGCGTCTCGCAGGCTGAAATCTACTTCTATCAGTTCCAGTTTCCCTGCTTCTATTTTTGAAAAATCCAGAATGTCATTGATGAGCTTGAGCAGCGAGTCCGCGGAGATTCTGACCGCTTCCAGATATTCGTGTTGCTCTGGTGTGAGATCAGTGTTAAAAGCCAGTTCGGTCATCCCCATTATCCCGTTGATAGGGGTCCTGATTTCATGGCTCATGTTGGCAAGAAACTCGCTCTTGGCTCTGCTGGCTTGCTCAGCTGCCTCTCGAGCCTTGATCAAAGCTTTTTCAGCTTGCTTACTTTCGGTTATGTCTTCGGAGATCCCTACTAGATACTGAGGTTTTCCATCATTGCCTAGGATCGGCAATTTCTTGGTGTGCACTATTCTCGTCCCTTTGGTTTTTGAATCGACAACCTGTTCCGCTATGCAGACAAGTTGACCCGTGCTCAAGGCATCACGATCCTGCATTTGGAAGCGGCTGGCCTGCTCAGGGGGGAAAAAATCATAAGCGGTTTTACCCAAGATTTCTTCACCTGCGTAACCATAAAGCTCCTCACTTGCCTTGTTCCAAAGGAGGTATTTTAGGTCTTTGGCATCTTTCAAGAAGACCGGGTTAGGGAGGTTCTCGATTATGGAATTGAGCAACGCCTTGGTCCGTTTTGTTTCCTCTTCGGCCATTTTACGGGCGGTAATATTTCTTACTGTGGAAAGACTGATACGACCCCACTCCGGGTCATCCATGACTACGGAATCAAGTAAAACATCTATTATTGTGCCGTCCTTCTTGACATACTGATAAGCTACATCTCTGACCACGCCATGCCGCCAGTATTCCGGTAGAATGACCGTCTTGGCCCTGAGCGTGGATTCCGGGGTCATTACAAAGATTATGTTACGTCCCAAAACTTCGTCTCTGGTGTACCCCAAGACCTCCAACCATCTTTGATTGACATTTCGTATAATCCCAGTCTCATCGATGGAATGCATCATAACTGGAGACCTGGCATATATCTGCCGAAATCTCTCTTCACCGGACTTCAGAGCTTCTTCAGCTTCAGTGCGGGCAGTTATATCCCTGTTAGAAGCTCTCCTTCCGAGATACTTGCCTCCGCCTCCGATCACAGGTTGACAAACATGGCTTATCCATCTGGTCTCTCCATCTTTCCTCACGATACGGAAATCCAAGGAGTGTGCAACTAATCGAACTGAACCTCCCATCTCTTCAAAGTGCTTCATGACGGATTCGAAATCGTCCTCGTGCAACATCTTTTGGAAGAGCTTAGGATCTTCAGCAAAATCGTTTGCAGTATAACCGGTAATACGCTCGCATGATGGAGACATCCACAGGAACTGACCATCCGGTGCAATCCAGAACTCCCAATCGTAAGTGAAGTCAGTAACCGTCCTGTAGCGTTCCTCGTTGATTTTCAGGTCATCTTCCAGCTTCTTGCGTTGCGTAATTTCCGATTCCAGCAGTCTATTGGATTCCTCCAGTTTCACTGATCGTTTTTCAAACGCTTGCTCTGCCATTCTTTGTTTAGAAAACGCTTTTGAAACAATCAGGCCGAAAACCAGAAAGCATAGCGTTACCAATGATCTGAGGAAAATCTCATGGCCGCCCACGTCCAGTATGAGAGATCCCCAAAAAGACTTCTCACGCAATATCAGCGATTCGAAAACCGCATCACTCAGACAGACAAAAATGAAAAAGACCGCGGAAAGGCCTATAATTCTATATTCTCTCATGATATCATCCGATGAGCGACTGCAGTCTCTCGATTCCGAAACCGGAATCTCTTTACTCCAGAGACCTTACTTGACTGGTTTGCTGCGTCCGCGAGGCGGAAAACTTGAAGGCTTCTTCGGGTTACGGAGTGTCTATAGGAGTTCTCAAAAATTGTGTCGGATTCGCTCCTTATTCTCGTTCACAATCCGGAAGGTCTGACCATGCCATTGCGAGGATTGGAGCGACGAAGCAATCTCAGTTTTGGCTGATCGGAGATTGCTTCGGGCTGCGCCCTAGCAATGGCAATCATCCAATCGTTTCGCCCAGCCAAACGGACATTACTTTCAAGAATCCCTATACACAGAAAAAACTTGAGAACCATTTTTTCAAGACTTGACGAAAATGTCAAACAAGTCTTTAGAATTGTGATAAGAAGCCTACTATTTAGTATCCGGGAATGACTGAATGCTTGAATAGAGTGCGGTGGGAACCCCATGAAACAGGGTTCGTACTTTTGGCCGTTCATTCCGGGTATGATTCTGGTATTAGATCTCTTCTGAAGATGTTGTCTATTTCTTGCCCAGAATGCCTACGAAAAAACGAAAGAAATAATAGATATGATTTTGAGGCTGTAATCCCGACTGAAGGAACATATTCTTTAAGCCGGCAAGACTGAAAGTTTCGCCTATCCACACTCCTGCAGACGTATTTTTGATGAAACGCTGGACTCCCAAAGGACCGAACACGTTCGGCACGCCTACAAAAACGATTCCCTTTGTGCGGGTCACCCGAACCATTTCTTTCAGCGCGGATTGCGGGTCCGGAAGGTGTTCGATGGTGCTGCTGTTCCAGCATAGATCAATGCTTTCGTTCCGGAAAGGCAGCTGGTTTAGGTCCGCGACAACCAAAGCAAGTGCCGGGTCTCTGCGCTTGGCTTCGTGAAGGGCCTCCAGATCGATGTCCGCAGCAATGCTGAGACCCACCTTCGGGTGCCTTGCCAGAATCGAGGAGGCAAAAGCCGGCCCTGACCCAGCTTCCAAGACCCGGCCTTCCGCATCCTCTAGGCCCCTGGTTGTAAGATAATCGGCAAGTTTGAAATTCAGCCGATTTCTCAGCCCATCGTAAAATTTGTAAATCCCGGTTTCAGGTGAGCCCAATTGCCAGGCCTTTACTGCCATCATTCACCGGCCTTTCGAAACCACGGCCATTATGGAGCTTCCAAACGGCATTCTGTGCTTGCGCACGTAAAGGCGTTCTAGGTTCACAATATTGAACAACAGACTATTCACCAAAGGATGCACAGGTTTCAATTCGGAGCGGGGAGTGTCATTGCTTTTGCTGCCGAAATACCGAAGAGCCAATCGGTACACGGCCACGAGAGGCAGCAGCGAACCAAAAAAGTGGGTTATTCGTACGATCTCCACCTTTTGTTTCTCTAGCAAAGATCTTAAACCTGTCCCGGAATAACGCCGAACAGCCCCCACAGCCTTGTGATGCTCCGGAGTCATGAGCCAGTCATATGCAGGGACTATCATCACGATGTGTCCACCGGGCTTCAGCACTCGCCACATCTCGGAATACGCCTTTTCCTGGGACACAGCCGCACATTCCAGCACGTCCACAGACATCACTACGTCAAAGATCCCGGACCGATAAGGAATTTCATTGACCGACGCGAGGCATACCTTATTCAAGCCCCTCGTGCTCCAAAAACGAGACGCGTCAAGCGACACATCAAAGCCGTAACAATTCTGAGACAGATTCTGACACACACTCCACAGGTTCTGTCCCGTGCCGCATCCAGCGTCAAGTATCATAGCGTGGGAGTCTATTCCGAGATGCCGGATAGCGTCCAGCAGTGTCAGATGAAGAGCTTTGAACCACCAAAAAGAGGTTTCCAATTCAAAAAGAGTCTTGTACTCATGAGTCTCCAAGGATCAATCCTCGACTGGGAAACTGTACGTATCAGGGTCCGTTGAATCGTAACGCAATGATTTTAGCATGATGAATTCGGAATCTTCCAAGAAGCGGATAGCGTGGGATTCATTGACGCTTAGCAAGACGCCTTGATTCGCCTGCAATGCAAAATCATCGCGTAATCCGTTTTCCACGTTAACAGTCTTCACTCGGACCGATCCGCTGGTCAAATAGAAAAAGATTATCGTTTTTTTGTGATAATGATTCCCTATCACCGCGCCAGGATTCATTCGCCCGCGAATCAGGTTTTCCCAATGTCCGTCATTGAGAATTTCCTGAAAAAAGCCGCGGTCATCGTTTCGCTCAAAAGAGGGTTTGACGGTATCGTGAGACATCAGTCTATCCTGCGAATTCTGGCGGTGAAAATACGTAACACGTACTGCATGCCCGTCTTAAAGAATTTCAAGATGCTCGGTGCGGACTTGGAGACGCCTTTGGCTCGGTCCCTAAAAATGTACGGCATCTCGTAGACCGTGAGCCCTTTCTTACGGCAAGTATACAAAAATTCCATAAAATAAGCGCCATAACCAGTAGGTATAATGGAGACTTTATCAAACACGCTCCGGCGAAGCACCACGAACCCGCTGTCATAGTCCTTTATGCCGAATCCCAGCACAAGACCAGCTAAGCCATTGATCAAGCGGCTTGAAATTACCCTCAACATGGCCCTGTCATCCATGCCACCGGGCGCATAACGAGAACCTATAACAATGTCGTACTCGTCGAGTTTCTTTATCATGGAAGGCAGCATGGAGGGGGGCATGCACATATCCGCATCCATCCATCCCACGATTTGACCGCGAGATTCAATGACGCCTCGATTGAAGGCAGAGGCCAGCCCGCGGGTGGCCACACGCCGAACGAGAACCACACGCGGATCATCAAAATTCTCCACTATGTGCCACGTACCGTCTGCGGAGTCATCGTCCACTACGATTACTTCAACGCCTTTAACGTGCTCACAAATACTGTTGATCGTATCGAGAATGTTTTCTCGCTCATTATAGGTTGCAAGCACTATTGAAACCTGAGGATCCAGATTCAATGAATCACCTCCGGACAGTCTTCAAGATGCAGTTTCAGTGTGTACAAGGCAGTGCGAGAAGGACCATTCTTGCCGCCCTTTACAAAGAGGGAAAGAAGGGACTTTTCCACGTACAACCAAATCTTTATATCACGAATCCTTTCACGCATGACATTCAATGAGCTTTGCCGTAACTTCCTCCATGTGAGCCTTGGTCAGTCCCAAGCCTGATGGCAGGTAAAGCCCTCGATTCCACAGATCCACAGACACCGGGCTCTTGGCCGAAACGTCAGGATACAAGGGATTATGTCCATTCCTAAAGACCGGCTGCAGACTCATGGGGCAGAAAAAAGATCTCGTATCCACACCTTTTTCTCTCAGCTTGACCATGAGTTGGTCCTTGGTCATGCCGAAGCCCCCGCCCACAACCACACCGTACATCCAATACACGTTTTTTGCCCAGGGTTCCTCGTACGGCAACGTCAAATCCGCAGCTCCTGCCAACAATTCATTGTAAGTCTGCCCGATCCATCTCTTAACCGCTATTTTTTCTTCCACCATTTCGGTCTGAGCGACCCCAATGGCGGCTTGGACGTTGGTCATGCGGTAGTTGTAAGCGACCACTTCATGCATGAATCGGGGTTCCTGAAATCCCTGATTGCGAAGCAATTGCAGTCGATCAGCCAGTTCTTTGTCTCGGCACAAGACCATTCCACCTTCACCCGTGGTGAGTATCTTGTTCCCATAAAAGCTGAAACAGGAAACGTCGCCGAAGCTGCCCGTTTTACGTCCGTTCACTTCCGCCCCGTGGGCCTGGGCGCAGTCCTCGATCACGTACAGATTATGTCTGCGCGCGATGTCCATAATGGCTTCCATGTCGCATGGGTGTCCATACATATGCACTACCATTATGGCCTTGGTGCGAGGGGTGATTTTCGCTTCGATAAGCTTGGGATCGATGCACCATGTTTTGGGGTCCACATCCACAAGCACTGGTTTAGCGCCAGCTTGGATCACTGTATTGGCAGAGACTATGAGCGTAAAATCCGGAATGATGACTTCGTCACCCTGTCCGATTCCCATTGCCACCATCGACATGTGCAGCGCTGTGGTGCAGTTAGTGCAAGCCACTCCAAACGGCATCCCGCAGTACTGGCTAAATTTTTCTTCAAAAAGCGAAATGTATTTCCCGGCCGAGGAGATCCAATTCGTCTCCAGGCACTCATTTACGTAACTCATCTCCCGGCCGTTCAGCACGGGCTCGCAGACGGGAATCATATCTGTCCTCCAATCAAGAAATACGGATGAACCACAGTCACTTGGTGGCGGCTCCTGGTCCAGCCTGTCCCGGATCATTCACCGCGAAACTTTCATTCTTTACACCTCGTTGAGCTTCAGGTCAAGGACAAACATCGAGATCCGTAAACCTTCGGTTATTGGCGCAAAAATCTCCTCTTTTCCCTTCAGAAAGAGTGAAGGAGGCGACCGTCTATTTCCCCCTTTTTATAGAGAGGGGGATTTTGAAAGAAGGCAGGACCAGCCCACCCCCAAAAGAATTCTTATCGTCAATCCCTGAACGCTTACCGTGATCCCCATTCTCCCAGCCAGAAACCAGTTTAAGAGCCAACGTTGGCTTTTTCGCAGTACATAAAGCCAGAGCTTATAGGGATTGCCAAAAATTATGACGTTTATCCGATGGTCCAATCCCAAAGACTTCGTACGCATTATTCTTTGCGCAATCGGACATTAATTTTGGCAACTGCTATATGCCAGCAAAACCGGGGTTCAGTCCAGCCTCAAGCAACGTCGTTGTGGTCAAACGAGGTTTCCCCGATGCACGACTGTGGAGTTCTTATCGTAATTTTCTTGAGCAATCTGACACAACGAAGGGACAGCACCATGAAGGGGAATTCTTCCCATAAGGACAAAAGATTAGCGTGGCAATTGAGTCTCTTAATAATAATAAAGAAAATTATTTAAACTGGCTTCCATTTTTCTGAATTTGTTATATTATTCTCTTGACGTATAGATCGAGGATGTTTGTTTGACAGCGCGCCGGAGAAGATTTGAAACTTAATAAAAAGCTCATACTCATTTCATTTCTTTATTTTGCCGAAGGTTTTCCGTTTGGGATCATACAAGACACTCTACCGATATATTTGCGTATTCACGGAATGTCTTTGTTCTGGCTAGGTTTGCTTAGTCTGTTGAGCCTTCCTTACGCATTGAAATTTATTTGGGCCCCTGCCGTGGATTTTCTGGGCAGCCGGCGCAGGTGGATTGTAGCGACACAATTTTTGCTTTCAGCTTTGATGTTGGCGCTTCTTGTGTTTGATCCGGCAAGTCCTGAGGTGTTGCTGTGGGTGTGTGTGGCGTCTCTTGCATTAATGTCCGCGACCCAGGACATTGCCGTAGACTCGTATTCCATTGAAATGCTTAAGACGTCGGAAATGGGAGTTGCAAACGGTTTCAGGCAAGCGGCATACCGTATTGCAATGATTATCTCCGGCGGTGTTTTCGTTGCCATCGGGGGATGGTTAGGTTGGAATATAGCGTTTATAGGCGCTGCTGTTTTATTGGCTGTCTGCGGTGTGGTTTCTTTGGGGTTGCCTGCGGTTGAGCTTCAACGTTCTGCATTCTCCGTCTCGTCCTTGGGGGCTCCGTTCAAGGATCTGTTTTCAAGACGAAATGTTGCCCAGATCATTCTGTTTATCCTGTTCTACAAGCTTGGTGATTTGGCCATGGCCCCCATAGTGCGTCCATTCTGGCTAGATCGGGGGCTGACTACTTCCGAAATCGGGCTGATCACCGGGACTCTGGGGGTCGTGGCCGCGATTGTGGGTGGACTTGCCGGGGGCCTGTTTATGGCCAGGCTCGGGATTTTTCACGGACTTTGGTTTTTCGGTTTGTGCCAGTGCGTCAGTCATTTAACGTACGCTTTGGTAGCAGCGGAACCTAAAACTGGCCATCTTGGGGTGTACATAGCCTCTGCTTCCGAGTCTTTTTGCAGCGGCCTCGGTCACTGCAGCTTTTCTGGCTTTCTTGATGAGCATATGCAAGAAAGAATACTCGGCGAGTCAATATGCGCTGCTCTCCGCGCTATTTCGAAGTGCCGGTATAGTAGCCGCCGCCTTCGGTGGATGGGTTGCCGAGATGATCGGCTATTCGTACTTCTTCCTCTTGACTTTTGTGCTTCCACTGCCCGCTTTCGCCTTTATGTCCCACGTAAAGACTTGGATTCTCGATGACAAAGTTTCAGTAGACCCACTCGTTGAAGCCGCCCCCCATAAGAATCTAGCGAAATCCGCCTCGAAACCAAAAGATCTGGTGATTCGAGAGTGTCCTGTTTTTGCCGTACCAGTTGAAGCTAATCCCACGGCACTGGACCGAACGCCCAAGTCAGGTGAACCTCATGAGTACAGGCCGCCGTTACACGGCCAGTCTATAGGTACTGGCGATCTTCCCGTATTATGTGTATACTTAATCTGTTTCGGATATGAGCTGACGAGTGCTTCCATTGTGCACTGGCAATCCAGGGCACAATTCGCGTTGACTTCAGATTTGTGAAAATGTGAATGAAGGCATGAAATCTGTTCCTTTGAATCATTTCCCCTGATTTCGCGTCCAAGAAAACCTTTGACATTAGGAAAAAAGAGATGCCTGGCATGTGGCCGACCTGCAAACGAGAAAAAATACATCTTATATGTGGCTCAACCCTTCTCACCTGTCTTGTTGCGGCCGCGATAACCCTGACCTTTACAGGTCATATGCAGCAATTTTACAAAACCCTTGTCGGCATTTTTCAAAGCCGTGAACATCTGCGGATTTATCTTGAAAGTTGGGGGGCTTGGGCGCCTCTCGCGTTTATAGTGGTGCAGGCCCTTCAGGTGGTAATGGCACCCATTCCTGGAGAGCTTACTGGAATAGTGGGTGGTTTCGTATTCGGAACATGGTCATCTGTGCTTTATTCCAGTGTGGGTTTAACCGTAGGATCAGTGCTGGCCTTTTGTGCTTCCAGGATTATCGGACTTCCGCTAGTAAAGCTCGTCGTATGCGGGGAGACCCTGGAGAAATTCCATTTCCTCACTGAACGCCGGGGAATTATCGGTAGTCTCTTATTCTTCGTAATCCCCGGATTTCCCAAGGATATCCTCTGTTACCTTCTAGGCCTGAGTCCTATGGGCTTCGTTACGTTTGCCCTTGTGTGCGGCCTCGGCAGGATTCCAGGCACCGCAATGCTGAGCTGGAGTGGGGCCGCTATCTATGACGAAAACTGGCGTATTTTGATAATCCTGACTATAGTATCCGCAGTTTGCTTAGCATTGTTTTACTTCAAGGGAGAAAAAGCGCATATGTGGCTCAGATCCAAATGCCAGTCTAAACTCACCTCTGAAAGTTAAATGCCCCGGCAAAGCCGGGGGCATATTCCTGTTAGCCCCCCAAGGTGGACTGATCGTGAATCCCCTGAAGGGGACTTCTCATCATGAACCAAGTTGAGTTGTTCGAGCTGTGCATCTTCGGCATCCTGCTCATGGATGTACTTCCTCACGGCATCCTCATTCAACCCGACGGTTGAAACGTAATATCTCCGAGCCCAAAAGCTTTCTCCTGCAAAGCTTCCCTTTCTCGCTGTAAAATTCCTTGCAACTGAGATCGCACTCTTGCCCTTGAGGTATCCGATCACGTTCGACACCGCAAATTTTGGCGGAATGCTCACGCACATGTGGACGTGATCCGAGCACAGATGTCCTTCGACTATCTGCGACTCCTTTTGCCGAGCAAGTTCGCGAAACATCTTCTTCAAGTATTTTCGGAGAGTGCCGTGGATTTGCTTTCTCCGCCGTTCGGGAATGAAAACCACGTGATACCTGCAATCCCATTTCGTGTGGTTTATAGCGGTTCTCGAAAATAATAGCGAAAAGGACGCGACTTTTTGATATACGTGTTTCGTATTAATGAAACCTGCCGTTTCCCCGGCTGCATGGAATTATCAATATGCTCATCATACCGTGTCCAGGCACTTCCTGATTGCCAACAGAATATGTTTCAGGTCGAACGGCTTGGTCACAAACCCCACAGCCCCACTCTCGCGAGCTTCCTTGGCCGGGCCGTCGGCCGCGTATCCGCTGGCAATCAAGACCTTTGCGTTGGGATTGATCTTGAGCAACTCTTCAAGACACTTTCTGCCACTCATCTCAGGCATGATAAGATCCAGTATCACCAGGGCTATAGAATCCCGGTTATTGCGGTAGACTTCCAGGGCTTCTCGTCCGTTCGTTGCCGTAAGCACCGTGTAACCTGCCAACTCCAGCATTTCTGAACCCAGGGTCCGCACGGAATCCTCATCGTCCACGAGTAGCAGTTTCTCGGTCCCACCTGCAGGCATCTCGATGGTGGTTGCAAGGTCTGGTCGGACATCGTCCGCAAAGGCAGGAAAGTAGAGCTTGAAAGTTGAGCCTACACCGACTTCACTGTAGCAGGTTATGTGTCCGCCGTGGCTCTTCACAAGGCCGAACACCATCGACAATCCTAGACCGGTGCCTTTCCCTGGTTGCTTTGTAGTGAAGAAAGGCTCGAAGATACGATCCATGATCTCTTTGGCCATCCCGTGGCCGGTGTCGGAGACGCTCAACAACACATACTTGCCGGGATCGACTTCAGGGTGAGTTCTGCAGTATTCCTCGCGAATCGTGACATTCCTTGTCTCGAAGACGAGCCTTCCTCCTTCCTGCATGGCATCTCTGGCATTGACCGCCAGGTTCAAGAGCATTTGCTCTATCTGCGAAGGATCTGCATTCACCATCCGCAGGTCATCTTCCAGAGACATCTCAAAGCTGATCATTCTAGGGATAGTCCGTCTAAGCAGCTCTTCCACTCTGCGAACTTCGTGACTCAGGTTCAGGGGTATTTTCTGGGGTTCAGTTTTCCGGCTGAACGCAAGGATCCTATTTACCAAGTCGCCACCGTTGCGGGCCGCTCTGCGAATAGCTTCTAGCGACTGACTGGACTTCTCATCTATGCCTCCTCTCATGAGAACCATGTCGGCATGGCCCAGGACTACCTGGAGGAGGTTGTTTATTTCATGTGCAACGCCACCTGCCAAGGTGCCGATGGCCTCCATCTTCTGTGATTGAAGAAGCTGCTCCTCAGCCTGCTTGCGTCCGGTAATATCTATCATGGTCAGAAGATTGGCGCCGCGCTTATTGTATTGAATAGTTTTGGAATAGATTTCAACCCATTTTGTCTTGCCCGACTTGGTGACGACACGAAACATGTAGTTGGCTTGTTGAGCGGAGTCTCCCTGTTGCTTCATCCTTGCTTGCTTCATTACCAAAAAACGATCATCAGGATGAGCCAATTGCAGGAACTCCTCGTACCCCCAACTCAAAATTTCATCCAACGAATACTCGCACAAGTCCGACATCGCTTGATTCGCATACTTGTAGACGCCGTCTTGGAGAATGGCTACTGACATCAGAGATTGTTTCTGAAAGCAGGCGGAACATCTGTTCACTTTCACGCACCGCATCTTCCTGCCGCCTGTTTTCAGTCACGTCGTGCAAGGTGTGTATTACCAATTTGTCTACTACGGTCTTTCTGAAGTCGATAACCCGAATTGTGCCATCTTTGCATCTTACTTCTCGCTCCACTGGTTCAGGTTCCGTGCCCTTTTCGGCTGACTCTCTCGTTGCATGGAGCCATTCGGACCTCACATTCTCCCCATGTGGCTGATCTGGATACGCCAGTTGCCACCAATGCTCTAAGGTCGGTATGTCCTGCAACGTGCAGCCGAAAGTCTTGATGAATCTCTTGTTCAAGTAATTGACTTCACCGTTCATGTCCGTAACCGCAATTGCCATCGGGGAATGGTCAATGAGCTTTCTGAGTCGGTTTTCGCTTTCGGAAAGCGCCACCGCCGCATTCTTACGGTCGGTGATATCCTCCACGATTCCTGTGATGCGGTCAGGTTCACCCTTATCCCCTCTAGCTAAGACGGCAGTAATGGATATCCAGTATTCTGTACCATCTTTTTTCAAAGACCGCATTTCCATGCAATTCACAGATCCCTTGTCCATGAGTGCACTTATCAACTTTTTCCGGTCTGACACGTCAGCGTACAGCCGGTGAGCTGGGGTTGCCATCAACTCCTCTGGGCTGCCATACCCCGACATTTTCACTATTGCGGGATTGATATGGGTGAATGCGCCATCAACGGTAGATTCGAACACGCCTACATTCAGGTGTTCTACCAGTTGGCGGTATTTTTCTTCGCTCTGGCGAAGCTTCTCCTCAGCTTGCCACCGTTCGGTAATGTCCTCACTGGTCATCAAGTGCTCACCGGTCTGAAGCTGCACCGGGCGAAAATGAACGATCTTCTTTCGGCCATCTTTACAAGCCACAGTGAAAACCCTAGGGCGATGTTCTCCGATGCTTGAATTGGAAAGGTCTTCCAGCCATGCAGAAATTACCTGACGCCGGTAATCTGGGTCAGGATACGCCTTGTGTAACCATTCCTTACCGTTCGGCACATCCTTCAATTCGTACCCGAACATCTCTCGGAACTTCGGGTTGACATAATGAAACGTGCCGTCTTCATGAATCATGATCAGACCGAATGGTGAATTCTCCGCCAACGACTCAAATCGCAGTTTCTCGATTTCTGCTTCTTCCTCGGTTTCTCTTGCGATCCGTGATGTCTCTCACAATTGAACAAACTACCAGTCGGCCTTTAAGAGTAAATGGATTGGCCGATATTTCCGCAATGAAGTCCGTCCCGTCCTTTCTCTTAAGGGTGCGTGAAGCCACTTCATAGCCTCCGAGGCTGGTCACTTCAGCCAGTGCCTTCTCGGTGTTCTCCGGCTCAGCACTTAAACTGGGTACCCTCATGCTTAGGAACTCTTCCCGTCCGTAACCCCATAGTTTCTCGCAGGACCGGTTGACGTCGAGAATTGTCTTGGTCTCGGCATCCGATAGCAGGATGGCGTCCTTTTCGTGAGAGAAAAGCAGTCGGTATTTCTCCTCGCTGTCACGCAGAGCTTCCTCAGCCCTTTTACGGTCGCTGATGTCCCTTGCTATGCCTTCTACGCCGGCGATCTTGCCTTCCTCGTCTTTGAATAATCTCGCACTGGTGGATACCCATACGGTATGACCGTCTTTGTGCACTAATCTAGCCTGAAAGTCATTCACGAAGCCATTTTCCGCAATGAGCTTCATGAATTCCTGCCTCTCAGTGGGATCGGCATAGAACATAGTGATAGGATGCCCAACACCCTCTTCCGGTTTGTAACCGGCAACGCGCTCGGAAGCCGGGGAAAGGAAAGTGAAGATTCCGTTCATGTCTGCTCGGTAAAAGGGGTCTTGGAGATTCTCAATGATACGGCGGAATTCCTCTTCGCTCTTGCGCAATGCATCCTCTGCCCTTCTGCCTTCGGTGATGTCTTTGACTACAGCTATGAATCCGGTGATATGTCCCTGACTGCCTCGTCTGTAGTTCCAGTCACATTGTACGACGATCAGGCCTCCGTCCTTAGTTTGATGCGTTCCAAACCAAGGGACTGGAGGTGGCTGTTGGCTGCCAATGTAATCCAAATAGGATCTCAACTCCTTTCGCTCGGACTCAGAAACTTGAAAATCCAGGATCGATTTTCCAATGATCTCTTCCATTGTGAAACCGAGCATGCGGCAGTAGGCTGGATTCGCAAATGTCACGGTCCCAACGGTATCTGTCTGAACTATGCCGTCGGAAATGGTTTCCACCAACTCCCTGTATTTCTCCTCGCTCTCCCTCAGCCTCGTTTCCATTTTCTTTTTGAAGAGAACGATCTCTACTGTCCTGGTCAATTCAAGGGGAGATACCGGTTTGTACAAATAACCGTCCGGCTCCGTTTGCTTGGCTCTCTCGAAGAGCCCTTTTTCCGAATGGGCAGTGAGGTAGACAATAGCAGGATCCTGTTGGGTTCCGATTTGCTGGACAGCTTCGATCCCGTCCATCGCACCTCGAAGCTGGATATCAACGATCACAAGATCTGCTGGGGCGAGAAGGCAGGTATTCACTGCCTCCTCGCCCGTTTCGCAGATTCCTATGACTTCATGCCCTGATTCTTCCATCAGTTTGGCCAAATCCTCTGCTACGATCAATTGGTCTTCCACAATTAGAACGCGAGCTTTGCTCATTCAAGCCCCCATCATGACCTAAGACTGAATCTCAGGATGACCTCTGTTCCACTGTCCCGTCGCACTTCGAGCTGACCTCGGAGTTGCTGGGAGAATATTCTTACGAGATCAAGCCCAAGCGTAATAGGATTCTGGATTTGGATGTCCTCAGGCAAACCCACTCCGTCATCAGCTACGGAGAGCTCCAAGGTCGAGTCGTCTGTCTCTCTGAGAATAACAGATATTCTTCCCGTTCGATCGTCAGGAAATCCATGATTAAGGGAGTTGCTGACCATCTCTGTGACAATGAAGCCCAAGGTTACACAGGTCTCTAAATCCAGATCTATCTCTGCGATCTGAAGTTGAATTTGTACGTTCGACCCTACGTGGCCCAGACCAGCCTTGAGATACTCGACGAGACTGGACAAATAATTCCGGCTATTGATTTCGGACAAATTGTCAGATTGATAAAGCTTCTCATGCGCCAAAGCCATAGACCTTATCCGATCTTGTGACTCGAGGAACATTCTTCGGTGATACTCGTCCTTGGCGTAGCGACCCTGAAACCTGAGCAGGCTGCTGACCACCGCAAGGTTGTTCTTGACACGATGATGGATTTCGCGAAGAAGTACTTCTTTTTCTTTCAGTGATTCTTTGATTTGCTCTTCGGCTTTCTTGCGTTTAATTATCCCTCTACAAAGCGTGATTATGCGAATCCCTCGTTCGCCCTTGACGACTGTAGCATTGATCTCAATTGGAACGAGATTACCTTCCGTGTCTACGTAGTCAATTTCTAGATTTCGGACAAAGCCATTACTAAGGCACAAGTACACTTCACTGGCATTCCTCTGTTTGTCATGTTCGGCGGTCCATTCGAGAACCGACATCCCTTTTATCTCGTCCATACTTATACGACCCGTTAGTCGCACGTACTCCGAATTCGCATCTAGAACACGCCCCTGTTCATCGAGTACCACGTATCCGGTGTCCGTAGTCTCGACTAATGACCTATACAACTGTTCACTTTCCTCAAGCGCTTGAACCGCCTTCTTGCGTTCCGTCATGTCTCTGGCCACACTCCACAGATACCGAGGGGTTCGGCTTTCATCAAAAACCGCATAGGATTGGAGTTCCACCGGGAATACACTGCCATCCTTTCGGACGTATTCCTTCTCGTATACACCCGAATAACCATTCCTCAGCAACCGGTTCTGCCATATCTCCTTCGATTCCCACAGTCGCCAATGGGCTGGTGTGATGGAGTAGAAATCCTGGAGTTCCTGGAGTTCATTCAGCGAGTAGCCCAGCATTTGGCAGTATGATTGGTTAGCGTCGATGATGCGTCCTTCGACGTCGACCATCACAAACCCGTCACGGCTACCATCGAAGACCGTACGGTAACGTTCTTGGCTCTCGCGTAGAGCCTCTTCCCCTCGCTTGCGGTCGGTGATGTCGCGGCTGACTATGGTGACCCCATCAAAGTTCCCTGAGAAAGTCTTTCGTTCCGACACCTTGGCGCTGAAAAAACACTCCTCACTACCAATGACCATTCTATAGTCAAAATGCTCAACTAACCCATGTTGCTCAACTAATCTGATAGACTCATTCAACGACAGCACTACCTCATGAGGCAAAACATCCTGAAAATGCCGTCCAATGAACCGGTCCGGAGTTACATACAATTTGGACAAAAGGTTCGGCGGACAATGGAAGTCAGTGAAGACTCCGTCCCGATTAAGCACAAAGACAAAGTCGTGAAGACTATCCAGCGTGGATCGCAATCGTTCCTCGCTCTCCCTCACTAGCTTGTCCGCCTGATGCTTATAGAGCGCAATCTCCACAGTAGTCTCGAGTTTATGGGCGCTGACCGGCTTAAACAAGTAGCCGTATGGCTGGCTCATCTTGACTCGCTCAACAGTATCCGGCTTGTCGTGATCCGAAATATAGATTACGGGAATATCATGGCCAGAGCGGATCCTTTGGTAAGCGGTGGCCCCCTGCATTTCTCCTTGCAGCTTGATATTCATGAGAATCAGATCGGGTTGAGTCTCTTCAGCAATCCGGATAGCCTCCTCTCCTGTGGAGACCAGACCCACCACTTCATAACCGAGGGATCTCAGGGACACGGTGATGTCCTCGGCGATGATTGGCTCTTGCTCACATATCAGGATTCTCGCAGGATTTGTCTTGGTTACGTGTGTCATGGCCCCCCCAAGGCCGACCAGCCCGTTCATGAAAAATTGCGTGTCGCTGGCTGCCCCATAGACTAATCATGGTACTCAGAATGCCCCTTTGAGTCAAAGGTTGCTTTCAACACTGGCACGATTGGGACGGGAGCAGACGGCTCGGGAAGGATCCGCTGGCAAAAGGACAGTAGGGTAGAACCGATCAATAGGCCCTGCCATAAGACGTTTGTCGGACAGCTGCGGCATTGATCACACTCCCGACTCGGAGCCCTTTTCCTCGACAAGACTCTGTTGTTCTCATCTCGGCTTAAGGATCATTGGTTGCCCCCACGCCCGCTGCTTGCCCCCGAGCGGTTTCCCTGTGACACCGTCCACACGGTCGACCGTTGAAGTGATCTGCACTCGAACATACAATTCGTCGCCGGAAAACTTGTAGCTGGAGCAAATATCCTCGCTGCGAGCGAACACCTCGCCGATCTGCCGGCTGTAGGTGCGCGTCGTGTTGGAGATCTCTTTGCCACTGGCATCTAGCGTGGGTTTGCTAGACGGGTCGAACCCGCGGCGGGTTCCTACATATTCCGTAAGGTATTTCACGCCGTCCCTCGGTTTCTATCTGGACGCGAATAATATTGCCTTGGAGTCGGATGTCGCGAAGGATCACACCGGTGGTCGAGTAGAAGTCGCCCCGATCCATCGCATCGAGAATCATCTCCGGCTCCAGCCGCTGACTGCGGACCATCACCCATCCCCTCCCGGGGCCCGCACCCCCGCCGTGGTAGTTGTGCGCATCATCCGTTGCCAATCCGTAGAGCAATTTGCCTTTCTTAGCGCCCAGACGCAACGCCAACACGATGTCCCATATGCGGTCGGTGCTCGCTCGGTGTGCATCGCCGTCATTCCGAACGCCCGGAGACGAGTTGTATACCTCGAAAAACCGAAGGTCAGCAATCGGAGCCATCATCTCCGCCGTGATCGCCCATTTATAGTTAGGATGGGCCAACACGGCAAACCGGTGACGCCCTTTGTGATCGCGATATTCGCTTATACGCCGCACATTCTCCTTCAACATATTGCCGCGTTTTGCTGCACTTCCCCCAACCGGAGAAATGCGCTTGTCAAGGTCGAACGCAAGTAAATGCACGCCATGTTTATCAGTAATCTCACTGCCCATAATCATCAGGAATCGCTGCGGCTCCTCGAACTCCGCGCGAAAGTCGCTCAACGGCCCTAATCGAATCTGCATCTGTAGCGACTCGTCCAGCCGAGTTTGTACGGACCGGCCGCCGAACAGGTTGCGGTATTTCTCCAGGGCTTGGTGCTTCTCTGGCATGCGTTTCCATCGCTCACCTTTGAGCAGAACGTTGTGATCTGTATAGACCAAGAATTGGTAACCGTGGTCCTTGTACCACTTGCCGACAGTCTCTGGAAAATCGTCGCCGTCGCTCCAGAAAGTGTGGGTATGCATATTCCCACGCCACCAGCGTGACGTTGCATCGGCAGAATTCTCCTTCGGTCCTTCCGCGAAGGCGGGCAATACCAGAACGCGAGACCTAGCAATGCCGCCGCCCAACCCCACACTCGCTGAGGGCTTGCTATCGGGGATACCCGGTCAATCGACGTGGTCTGCATTCTATCTCCTCAATCTTGTGCCGAGTGTCTGGACGGTTGTGTTAGAAAAGCCCACTTTCGGGATTTCGTTCCCAGATAACACGCTATCTTCCCATGCGCCCAAGCCGTGCCAGGTCAGTGGCTTGGCGTAGTTCCTTCATAGCTCGGCGTCTTATCCGGATTCACGCTGCAGTCCTTCGCTTGCGGGGGCCTGAGACTGGCGGCGAATCCGGAAAACGATGTTTGAAGCGAGAAAAGGTTACACTACAACTTTCCCCCGGACCCGATAAAGACAAGACCGTCCTCAAGTTGATAACAAACACCTCGTTTTACCGAGTAGTTGAGCCTAGCTCAACGGATGTCCCCGGTCAACTACAAACGTCTGCGTAGTACTCTGTCCGAACACAGTGCCCTCGAATTGAGCCAAGGGGGAAGCTGAAGTGACTGATTATGGACCGCACAGTGCTGTGTTGATATCAAACCGCACATTTGGACTGCTCTGCCAACCGTCGCGAGGACTGCTCCTGGGAATCATTCTGAGCGATTTTCCGCCTTCGGGCAGGCAAGGTATTCGAATATCCTCTTCGTTCGCGAATGGCGTTCCCTTTTAGCGAGAACGCGTGTGATCGGAGCTTTGTTGATCTCTTTCGGTAAGCTGTAGGCAGACTAAAGTGTTTCGGATCGGTGAAAGAAGTGAAAATTTGCTCGATTACGGGAGGATCAATGGCGGAAGCGACAGAGGCTCTTCCGTTGCGAATTCTGTTCAAAAGGAACCAGGTTTAGTGAAGGCTTTCCGCTTAGGAGAGAATAGAATTGACTCTGAGCTGAAAAACGTATAGACGACAAGTCGCAGGGAGGGATCCCAATTTACCCACCCGGATTTCAAGAAAACGCATCACCTGGGGGACAGTCGGGCTACTAAGAAGCATCATGGGAAATAGCTGACTAGGTCTGCCTAGATGATCTCCGCGCAGGCTCTTGGCAAGGATGACAAAAAAAACTCCAAATGAAGAACCGACTCCTAGCTCCTCAGCGGCGGCCTATCGTGATCTGTTGACTGATACCATAGACGTTAACGGACTGTTTCCCAGTCAATTAACTGAGTCGGGCAGTTTTGATCTTCGGGGATTTCGTTTAACTTCTTTGGGCAAGATTTTAAGCGCTCTACCCATTCCCGCATTATTGGTAGACTGTAATTTTTCCATAGTTTTTGCCAACGAGTCTTCTCAAAAACTTGGCTCTGACCTAGGAAAGTCCGAGCCTTCACAATTTTGTTCTCTGTTTCCCCGCACGAGGGATGCCGCAAATTTTAAGGGAATACTTGAAAAAATTTTCTTAACGAGAAAACTTCAAGTGAGCGAAGGGCTAGTAGAAGTGGGCGCAAATAGAGTATGGGGCCGAATGAATTTTCGATCACTGAGACTAGGAGACGCTCGATTCGTGCTAGTGCTAATTGTGGATTTGACGCTGGAAAAAAAGCACATCCTCTTGATTGAAACGAGTAAAGAAATCCTGCGGCAAGCCAAAGAAAAATATGAAAGGCAGTTGCACGAGCAAACTGCGGAACTGAAATTAACCAATGAACGATTCCGAGAGGAAATCGAGGAGCGGGGCAGAACCCAATTAGCCCTGGAAGAAAGCCGGGATAACTTCAACAGTATCGTAGAAAAAAGCTCCGACGGAATTGCGATCTTGGACCCCCAAGGCATCATTATCTACGCAAATCGCGCCACCGCCCGCTTTTTCGGACGAACCCCAGAGCCTTTGACTGGCGAACGTCTTTCGATATCGCTTGTGCCCGGACAAACCTCTGAAATCGATATAGTGCGGCCTAGCGGGGAACCTGGAACAGCGGAAATACATCTGGGTCGTACTCAGTGGAATGGAAAAGCTGCATATATTGCTATGTTCAGAGATATTACCGAACGTAAACGAACTCAGCAAGAGCTGTTGAGAGTTCAAAAATTGGAATCTCTTGAATTGATTGCTGGTGGCTTGGCGCATGATTTTAACAATCTCCTGACTGCAAATATTGCGAATATTTCTCTCGCGAAAATTCGCAGCGATCGAGGTTCGCCTGTCTACGATGCTCTCACTAAAGCTGAAAAGGCTTCATCAAAAGCTCGAGATCTGACCAGGCAGCTTTTGACGTTCACCAAAGGCCGACCGCCCATCAAGAAGCCCACTTCATTGGCTCCATTGCTCAGAGAAACCGCTGCTCTTGCTCTGAGCGGTTCAAATGTGAAATGCAAGTTAGGAGTTGGTGATGATCTTTGGGCGACAGAGATAGAGCCTTCGCAAATCAGCATGGTATTTCAAAACCTAATAATAAATGCCAAACAGTCGATGCCAGACGGCGGAACCGTAATGATTAAGGGAGAAAACATCGTTGTTGGGGCTGAACCACGAACGGATGCGGCTCAGTCACCTGAGGGACGATATGTTAGAACGATCATAAGGGATACAGGATCTGGAATTTCTCCTCAGAATCTTTCCAAAATTTTTGATCCATATTTCACCACAAAATCTACAGGTAGCGGGCTGGGCCTGGCCACCTCTTATGCCATAATCAAAAAGCATGGTGGACGTATGGAGGTCGAATCTCGTCTAGGGGTCGGCACAAGCTTTTTCGTCTATCTGCCCGCCTCGGATCGATGCGCTGAAACCCTAATAGTCCCAAATGAAACGCCAATTTACGGCAGGGGCAAGATTTTGATCATGGATGATGAGCAAGATATTCGGGAGGTGGCAAGCGATTTGCTGTCGCTGCTGGGATATCAGGTAGAGACTGCTGAAAATGGGGATCAAGCAATCGAGAAGTATAACACCGCGATGGACTTAAAAACTCCTTTCAACATCGTGATTATGGATTTTACAGTTCCCGGAGGAATGGGAGGAAGAGAAGCCACGAAGAAGATTCTGGAAATTGACCCCAAGGCTAAAGTGATCCTTTCTACGGGCCATATTAATCACCCTATCATGATTGATTTCAAACAGTATGGCTTTGCGGGAGTCATTGCGAAGCCGTACAATGCTGTGGAGCTTGGTGAAATTTTGCGAACAGTTATTTTGTCAAAAAAACCGTCGCATGGTTGATGGCTTTCATCAGCGGCCCCCTAGTGGAAGCGATTTAAGAGTAATGTGATCAAGACTGAGGTACCTATCCAAAAGTCTGGTTAGGTGGAAGTTGGTACTTGGAAATAGGAGGCAATATGAATGACCAGGAAATTATATTGATTGGCCGCGCGATCGATGGTCTGGGCGAGGTTGGAGAGATAATGAGAGCGTTGGTTAATCGGGGGACTTTACCAGAAAGTTGGGCAGAAATAGTGTCTGTAATGGATTCTATCCGCTGCGAACTTTCAGATACGGAAAAAGGGCTCTTGGTAAATTCCCAGCAAGTGGGAGCTGGTCAGTGGTAACTGTGTGAAGGGAAACCTGTTTGAAGAAAATAAGGCGAATATCGGCAATGGAAATTTTGCGCGCTATTTCGTCCCTTTCGACTAAGCGGGACCTTATGAATAAATTCGGACTCTCTTCGCAAAGAGTTGATGTTATTATCGAACAATTGCGGTGTGAAAGAGATCGCCGTGCGCTACATATTCTTGCGGATTTCAAGGCAGGAATGCCCCCGGCCGAAATAGCAAGTGTAAATGGCTTCAGAAAAGACCATTTTGACAAAGTATTGAAGAATATAGGAGAATTGGGACTGCTCAAGGAGCGAGAATTAGGATTCAACGACGGCAAGCTTCCTGTTTACCCCACGATTTCGGAACGGCGCTGTTCTCCTCGCGTGCACAGTCCATTACTCGTAACAAAGGTCTATGAGGTGGCAGCACCCGAACGGCCTGCTCTCATCATGGACTTGTCAGAAAGGGGTCTGAGGACCCGAGGTATAAAAGGCAATTCGGACGAGAAGAAATCTCTTTTCGTCAACGTCAGTGATTTCAAGGAGACCGGAAATCTAGAGTTCGAATGTCAATGTCGATGGATTTCGGCCCACAATGATCCTGGAGAGATTCCTGACGCAGGATTTGAGATCACATCAATATCCAAAGAAAATTTGGGTCTTCTGAAGACAGTTGTGGGGGCAGAGTTTGCATTGGCAGGAGTTTCCTAAAATAAACTGGGAATAATTATAAGATAGAAAGCCAGATTTCGATAGGCCATGGCCCAAAACCAGGGCCAAGCAAGCTAGTGCATTTGCTTCAAGAGAGGGACCCTATGACGGCGTTCACCGCCTTCACACGCTACAGGGGGGAGGTCTCCGATGGAAAGAAGGAAAATCAGCGCTAAAGAGGCGGTGGCCGACATCAGATCAGGAGTGGATGACGCCGCACTGATGAAAAAATATGGGCTCTCCCCAAACGGTCTTCAAAGTCTCTTCGACAAGGTGGTAAACACCGGATTCATAGATCTGGGAGAGATGCAAAACCGCTTACACGGTTTCCCTGGGTACTGTTGTCATACCAGAGGCAGATCTTTCCGGGCAGAAAGATCCGGTCAATGCTCTACCGACTAGAAGTAAATCTGCCCGAACGATCAATGCACAGGAAGCGGCCAGAGACATCAGGTCGGGCATGAATGATTCCGGTCTCATGGAAAAATACCGCCTGTCTCCCAAGGGGATCACAAGCCTGTTCGAAAAACTGATTTCCTTGGGTCTGCTCACGCAGGCCGATTGTGACCGAGGACGTCCTGGCCGCGACGATCATACGATTGATTTGAGAGAAGACAAGTTAAGCCTCAGTGATGCTCTAATGCAGTTGAGAGTTAATTCTTGTCCGTCTTCAGCAGTTGAAATAGAGAATGAGCCCAGACAACGCACAGTCGTGAATGACGTCGCGAACGGTAATGGAGAAAGAGAAAGGCCTTCCACCGCAAATAAGGAAAATGAACCGAATCCGGAGGAACGCCTAAGCGCAAATCCATTAGAGATCGCTTGGTATGATCGGCCTATCATACTGATGCTTGTACTATTGGGTATTTTCCCATTGGGATTCTATGGCCTTTACCGAAACCGCAGAATGTCTGTCGGAATAAAAACTTGCATAATGGTCGGCTGGTTCGCAACGGTAATTGCCTGGGCTTTAGTTCTCTCTCTAACGATCTGAGGAGGTTGTGGTTCTGACAGCCAAAATGCAGCGCCGCGAACTTTCTGGGACACAAAAAGCGGATACTTATGCCAAGGCTTCTTCAAAGAGTTCATTTCGTGAGCAAAAGCAATGGTGGGACAGGCGCCTCGCCTGTCGATTCAATAACGGGCAAGATGCCCGTCCTACCCAAGAAAGTGCTACTCGTTTGACCGGGTATTGTATTGGCCCTCGTCAGATACTTTCTTCAGCTATCAATTCCTAGAGAGCTCTGCTCAGTTCGAGGGCATTGTATGGCTTGGCGACTATGCCCATGAAACCGTGTTGCTGATAGTTGGACATTATAGGGTCAGTCGAGTACCCACTTGAAACGATTGCCCTCACCTTCGGATCAATTTCCAGGAGTTTCTCCATGGCTTCCTTGCCCCCCATTCCACCCGGCACTGTCAAGTCCATAATTACGGCATTAAAAGGCCGTCCAGACTCCATTGCCGCCTTGTAATTTTCAAGGCATTTCAGACCATCTTCGGCTAGCACGACCTCGTAGCCCAATAGCTTCAACAGATCCCCCGCAACCACTCGGATCGCCTCGTCATCATCCATCAAGAGAATGTTTCCAGTTCCGAGGAACGGCGTCTCTTCCGATTCGGCAACAGGGACCTCTATCTCATACTCTAGAGAGGCAGGCAAATAAATGAAGAATGTGGTGCCTACATCAACGGTGGAATGCACATCGATAGCCCCGCCGTGTCTCTTGATCACAGAATATGCTGTGGCAAGCCCGATTCCCGAACCTTTAGGTTTCGTAGTATAGTAAGGATCAAAGATTTTGGAGAGGGTCCTCCCGAGCTATTCCGCACCCTGTATCCCGTATAGTTACCTTGACATATTTTCCTGCTCTGAGGGATTGGGCGAGACATCGTCTCCCGACAAAAGAGGTTCTCTGCACTCGTTGTTAAGGTGCCGCCACTCGGCATTGCCTGCAGACGCGTTTATAAGGATGTTCTGGAACACTTGCCCAATCTGTTGCTCGTCTATTTCCGCTGGACCACAGCCCAGAAGGTATATTGACTCTCGCTTTTTATGCTGGAGCCGCTCAACGCAAGAGTTATGCTGTCCTTGAGTAGCCGGGAAATAGATCCAGGCTTCTTAACGGGTCCCCCTCCTTTCGTGAACGTCAATAGTTGTTGAGTCAAATTCTTTGCGCCTGTCGCCGCCTTCTCGGCATTTCGTAAAGCTTCATACTGGGCGTTCCCACGAGTCGCATGCATCTTGGCCAAAGAGATGTTCGCTATGGTCCCTGTCAACAAGTTGTTGAAGTCGTGAGCAATGCCTCCGGCAACAAGCTCGAGGGACTCGAATTTTTCGGTCTTAAGCATTTCCTGCTCAGCCCGTTTACGATCGGTGATATCCCGAAGCATCAAAAGCATGGCTGGCCTCTCGTTCCAGTCTGTGGACTCCACGTGTACTTCGAGAACCCCGGATTCTCCGCTCAAACGCTTTCCTCGAACCTCTGCAATCTGGCCAGGAAACACTTTCAGTCCAAGATGCCGCCCAACAAGCTCATCCCTTGGGCGTCCCAGGAGAGATACCGCAGACGGATTAGCGTAATGAACCATATTGCTCGGAGTCTACGACCAAAATGCCCTCGCCAGTTTTTTCCACGATGCTTGTGAAGCTAGAGCGGCTCGCAAGAAGTTTTTCATTCATGGTTTTCAACGCGGAAGTTCTTTGCTTAACACGCTTTTCCAGCTCTTCTTGGTGTTCTTAGCAAGTCTTCCTTGTGTTTCTGGGTCAGAATCAGCTGCTTTTTTTCACTAGTAAGGTCCTCCACGAGAACTATTAGAGCCCTTTCATTACCCATCCGCAAGGAGCGAAAATGCATTCTTCCCCAGATTCTGGTCTGCTCAATTTCCAGCACTGCATTTGCAACGAGCGGTTTTCTCGTCGTGAAGCCTTTCTCCACGATTGAGTTTGCAGCCGTAGCCACCGATCGTTTGGGAAAAATCGAACAAAAGGGGCGACCAACTATGGCCCTGTAACTTTCATTGATCTTCTTCCACGATTGGTTCGCAAAGATTATCGTAGCGGAGCGGTCAATCAAAAGAGTAGGAGCCGGGATTGCTTGCAGCAATTTACCGAAATCCGTTTCCGAAAGATCTCTGAAGGCACGGGTCTCAAATAAGCCTATTTCATGAACAAGGGTTTGGAGGTCGATGGTGTGTGTGGAAATGTCCTGATCGAAGTAATCTGATGATTCCTCATCCGCTTCAAAACTTGGTAGCTTCTTATCGCTCATCACTCCCCTGAAGGGCAACCTCCCGCTCACTTTTTTTTGCTGGTGCCTAAGTCTTTCAGTCGCTTCTGGATCCTCTCCGAAGATTTAATATCACAGGGGAGGGTCAATTGCCACGCAGCCGGAATGATGAAATTTCCATGGCCGCTCTATTTTCCACAGTAAATGACGGCGTCGCGCATGAAACACTGAGAGGCATTCTACATGATTTTCCCTCTTCGAGCATACTGATTACAGGCGAAAGTTGCGGCCGCCCGTCGGCGATGTTCAAGTTGAACGAAAACGATGTGGATCCGAATACCTCGTCGATCTCTTTCGGTTCGCTTTCGGCAGATGCCCCTGTCCTGTATCGGTGGAAGGGCGGAAGATAGGCTTGTTTACTGGAAGATCAATGCCACGAACGGGGGTGAGATTCGTTGGCTGCGAACTCTTTCAGAAAGGCACCCCAAGCGTGGCATGATCAAAGTTAGGAAGCAGTTCTGTTCAATGGAAATTCACATCCAGTGTGACCAAATAATCTTCTGGCACACGAGGATAAGAGTCCACCAAAATTCTTTCTTGATTTACACCAGTGTGATTTCGGCTAGAAAATCAAGCCGACACGGGTCGTGCTCAATCACCTGGTAATAATTGACCATCAGATTGTGGAGCAGACTACGAGTGCTACTGCATTCACTCGCTCGGGATTCAGGATCAAACTTCCCGTTTACTACCGAAAACGCAGCGAAACATCTAGTACACAGTCTGCAAGCCCAGCAATTGAAACAGTCCGCACTGAAGTCCGCGTAATCCTGAACAAGTCGATCCACCAGGTTCGGATCAATCCAGCTGCTTACCCTTCCGATGGGATAGCTGGAATCCATTCTTTCACAGACATGCAGTGTTCCCTCGGTGCTGACAAACAGTCTACGTGCACCCGGAAAACAACAGCCGTTAAAACGAATTTCTTCCCCGAGCGAGACTTTAGGCCTTTGGTAGAATGCAGTCAAATCGTTCTCGTACCTGCCTTTGAGTAAAGAGTCCTGTGGCTTGTTATCTCTAATTTGGGCGAAATAAATAGCTTTCAATTCATCATCATCTGACGCCTGAACAGCTGTTTCCTGTTCAGTAGGCGTATACTCGAAATTTTCGAAAGCATGATCCATGTAGGAGAAAGAAATGAAGTTGTCGCGAACCAGGGAGTGAGAGGCAAAGAATTCCGCTACTGCACTCAGGTTGTAAGGCGGTGCGCTTACAACGGAAAACGTAATGCTTTTATTGTAATAATCCGGGTCAGCTGCTTGGATATAAGCAAGATTAGTTAATATTCTGTCAAACGATCCTTGTCCAGTCTTGTCTACCCTGTATCGGTCGTGCACTTCACGAGGGCCGTCCAGACTTATCATGAGCAGGAACCCTTTTTTGCGAAGATAGTCGCTCACTACTTTGGTCAACAAATTACCGTTTGTGGTCATGTTCCAGAACACTTTATTGGAAGTCACTGTTTCCGTGTAGGATACGACTCGCTGAATCAAATTCAAATTCAGTAAAGGCTCGCCGCCGTAAAATGAAATATGTAATTCCTCTTGTGGTCGTTTGAGAAGCTGGTCTATAGCTTGCCGGGCAATTTCAAAATCCATGGTTGCGGAACTGTGAGAACGGCGGTTACAATATCGACCGCCGTAAATACAATATTTACAGCGTAGGTTACATTGCTCGGTGACATTCAAAATAAGCTGTTGGGACGGGCATGAGCCTGCAAGTTCTTTGACGGACATATTGCCGTCATAGGCCATTCGGTTGGGATGGGAGGGCAGGAAGAGTCCTCGCTCTTTCCGCGCCCTATTGATTTCTGTAAAGCATTGTTTGACTGCTTTTTTCCTGAATGAGCCACGGCTAGTGAGCGAGTTTTGCAGGTCATCCTCTCGGAAGTCCTCTATCATATGGTATGCAATTTCGCTTAACTTGACGACGCGATTCGAGTTAACATCGTAAACATATTTATTGGCATCCGTTTCAAATCTGTGCAATAACGGTTTCACAGCCTTAACTCATTGATGTTTTCACGGCAGCGCTTCCTCCACTTATTCCGCATCCGCAAGAACATGGCTTAGGCTTGGGAGGGTTGTTGGTTTGCTCGTGCCGAAAATCCATTATTCCTACTGAGGTTACGTCTTTCTTGCATTTACAGCTGCATGCTTTTGCGAGACGGATGTGTTGAACTTTTTCCGTATCCACCTCCGTTATGTGTAGGCCGGCTGTTTTTTGGAACAATCCCGTCGGAAGAAAAGAGCACAGTCCTCCCAACACGAAGCCACTGAGCCTCTTGAGAAAACCTCTTCGTTCCATTTTCCCCTCCTGTCTTAACGGCCTTATGGCATAGCTATATTTTCCGAGTTCAAGGAACCAAAGTCAACAATTTTCGACATTTCTCTGAATTATCATTTCTTCTCTGGAAAAAGAGATTAAGAGAAATATTAGAAGCTTTGGAAGAGTTTGAAGAGTTGAGAGACTTCTTTCAAAAAAAACTGTACCCAAAAACTTACCTCAGGTTTTCGAGGTCTTAGCGCGATGGAATTCTTTCGAGAGATCGTTCTCGCTTTGAGATCATTTTGCTCCATGTGCTTTCAGCAATTCTATTACATCAGTACGGTCCATGATTGTAGCAATTCCCAAAGCCGTCTGACCCTTGGAATCCTTTGTATTGACATCAGCCCCGTTTTCCAGAAGCATTTTTACGAGATCAGTGCTGCCGAAAAAAGATGCAGAGATCAGGGCTTCACCTTTCAGGCTTGCATCAACCCCCTTTTCTATGAGCATTCGGACACGTTTTGCGTCATTATCAAAGGCAGCCCCTAATAATGCCATGCGTTCATAGCCGATGCCTTTGTCTTTAGCACCAGACTCACTTAGTAATCCCAAAACTCTTGTCTGATCCTTAAGCGAGGCCATTCCCAACGCTGTGACTTTTCGGTCATTTTCTGCGTGCACGTCAGCTCCTTTTGTAAGGAGCAGTTTGACAACTTCAAAGTGACCGGGTCTGGAAGCGTCCATCAATGCCGTCTGGCCGTCTTTTGCCTTCGCATTGACATCGGCTCCCTTTTCCAAGAGTAGGCCCACCACTTCAACATGTCCCGATTTGGCAGCATCCATTAGCGCTGTCCGTTCATCATTCGCTTTCGCATTAACGTCCGCTCCCTTTTCAAGAAGCAGTTTTACAATTTCCGGATGACCTTTTGCGCAGGCATGTATAAGTCCCGTTCTTCCATCCAGAGACGCGGCATTAACATCGTTTCCATTTTCAATGTAACTCTGGACTTTTTTTGCTTGATTTTTCTCACAGGATGCTATGAACAGCATTCGTTCATAGCCAGGTCCTTTGTTTTCGGCGCCAGAGGCTTTCAACAACTCCAAAACATTGCGATGGTCTTTTAGGGCGGCCATACCCAAAGCAGTGAGGCCGTCTTTTTTTTCCACCACGTTTACATCGGCCCCCTTTTCCAACAATTGCTTCACCGCTCCAACTCGGCCCGTTGTGGAAGCATAGATCAATGCCGTTTCGCCGGTGCCGGAGCATGCATTGATGTCGGCTCCCTTTTCGAGAAGGAGGTTTACAACATCAAGATGTCCATTCCTGGCCGCCCACATCAAGGGGGTACGTCCCTTGTCACTCTGGGCGTTGACAGCGGCACCTTTCTCCAGAAGGAGTTTTGTCATTTCAAGGTTCCCAGTGTTGCATGCGAATGTCAAAGCCGTGACACTGTAATACCGGAAATTGACATCTGCCCCTGCTTCGATAGCATTATTGATTCCTCCCAGGTCGTCTCTCAGGGCAGCATTTATCAGTGCCATATTCTTGTCGCCGGAACAGGCGAGACCTGTACCAAGCGCAATCAGGAAAACAAATAAAAAGACCGCTGCCGCCCCGATGACTGGCTGGAAAGTGGACTCTAACTTTTTCATGACAGGCCCCCACCCACGCGACTACTCAGTTTCTTTCAGATCTGTCGAGTCCCAGACATTGTACCACGTTTTACAAAAACATTTCTGATAATGGGATTTGTTCGAAAACTTCCAGTCTCCTTCGGTTCATCATCGGCGGACACATCGCCAGACAAACGTGTCCCAGATCAGCGCAAGGACCGCAAATCGGCTTGGTTACTGAAAGAACGATGATATGGTTGGATGAAGCTCATGCGGCGAGAATTCTCTCGAAAAGGGAGCCTAAGCACCTCATCCAAGAAATACTCGGTTGATTCAGTTACGGACATATGTCTCCAACTGAGCTATTGATTGATGATCCATTGGGCGATCCATTCTCCAGACGTGAGCATGATCACCACGAATGTGCACAGCAGGGTAGCGAATCCGAGTGTCGGAAGAACTCCGGCATAAGCCTTATACCTCCTGGCCACGAGCACCTTTCCCAGTGCCAATACGACCAATGCCAGAGCGGTATACGCATGGAACATAGCCTGTGGCGCAAACTTGCCAAATTCCGCTCCGCGAGGAAACATGCATACGAAAAACCCAGAGAGGCCCGCAAAATATATCCATCCCAGCACTCGGTGGAGCGACCGAAACTTTTTTGAAGCGCTGCGACGGCCGAGTACCTCGAACATGGCAACGGCGGTTACTGTCGCTACGAGAAGTAGAACTATTCCCAGGATGGGACTTAATCTTTGGAGTATTTCCATCAAATGCCTCCTCGACCCTAAGAATTGCCAAGTTTAGGGATTAGGTCATAAGCAATGTGGCGAAATCAAGGCAGATTAGAATCTTGACAATATAGGGCGGCTGACGAATACTGCAGTTATCCGAGAGTCCCGAATATTTGGAATTCCACAATCGCACGCTCAAGAGACGAGATGACGGGAAGGGATGTTCATGAGGCACAAATCTGTAATCGCCACAATCCTGATGACGCTGCTGACGCAATTGACTGTCTCTTGCCCTGTGAGCTTTGCGGAGGACCAGGGTCAGGCATTGATAGAGGCAGCTAAGAGAGGTGACTCGAAGCGGGTGCAAGACCTTCTGGAAAGTGGAGCTGACATTGATGCCAAAAAGGAGAATGGAGTTACCGCATTAATGGAGGCATATGGGAGCGGTCATATAGAAATTATGAAACTGCTTTTGGAATCGGAAGCTGACGTCGATGCCAAGGACACCCGAACCGGAATCACAATATTGATGGCCGCTTCTACCTTGGGGCAGGCGGGAGTTGTCAAACTGCTTCTAGAGTGGGAGGCAGATGTCAATGCTAAGGGCAATAACGGTGAGACGGCGTTGGCGCAATCTTCCTACGCGGGGTGGCCTGAAGTCGTAAAACTGCTATTGGAAGCGAAAGCGGACGTCAATGTGAAGACCCATAATGGCGCGACTCCACTCATGCTGGCTTCCTTGAAAACAGACATCACCGTACACGCCAATTCCAAGACCGATCAGGGAAAGAAGGCACCGTTGATGGCCTCTAAAGCCAATCATATCGAAGTCGTCAAACTGCTCTTGGAGGCAAAAGCTGACATTGATGCTAAGGCCAACAATGGTGCTACAGCATTGACGATGGCTTCGCAGAAAGGCCACACCGATGTTGTGGAACTACTCAAAACGTATGGAGCTAAACAGTAATTCTCGACACTGTCCACCGCCGAAAGAGGAGGTTCACCATGCTAGCGTCTGCCATAATGAAATTCTCAACATGCTTGTTCATCCTGGTTCTTGTACTTTGTTCAGGAGCTCACGGGGATCAAGGCGAAGCATTGATTAACGCGGCCAAGGGCGGAGACGTGAAACTGGTCCAAGGACTTCTAGACAAAGGGGCTAGAGTGGATGCCAAGGACGACAAAGGCGCTACAGCATTGATGGCAGCTTCCTACCAAGGCCATGTGGACATCGTGAAGCTTCTTCTGGGAAAGGAAGCGGATGTCGATGCTGCCGCCGAAAACGACGTAACCGCATTGATGTTGGCCGCAGCTGCTGGACATGCGCCGGTTGCGAAGCTTCTCCTGGAATCGGAAGCCAATATAGACGCTGAGGCAAAAGATGGAGGCACCGCATTGATGTTGGCTTCGGCTGCAGGCCAGACAGACGTTGTAAGACTTCTCCTTGAATGGGAGGCCGATGTTGAGCTTAAGGACGAGAAGAATGGATTCACTGCATTGGCCCTAGCTTCCACAAATAATCACCCTGAAGCCGTGAAACTGCTCCTTGGAAGTGGAGCTGATGTCAACGCCAAAGCGAAAGGTGGGAGCACCGTACTGATGTTGGTTTGTGCCGCTGGGCATCCCGAGATCGCAAAGCTAATTCTGGAAAAGGCTCCTGATGTCGGGGTCAAGGACGACAAGGGCCTCACCGCATTGATGTTGGCTGCTGCCACGGGTCACACGGAGATTGTGAGATTGCTCCTGGACAAAGGAGCTCCTGTCGATGCCCGAGACGAGAAAGGAGTTACCGCATTGATGGCAGCCTCTCACGAGGGTCATATTGACACAGTGAAGCTACTTCTGGAAAAGGGGGCAGACGTTAACGCCAAGACAGAAGACGGAGAAACGGCTTTGATGGGGGCCTCTGCAAAAAGCCACGCAAAGATCGTGGAACTCCTCAAAGGCCACGGAGCGAAGGAATGAGGCGCTGGGGCCTTCTCGTTCAAAGCCACAGCTGCACGTCAAAGCCCCGAACTGCTGCAGTTTCCAAGAAGTCCGCAAGTGCAATTAGTTCTCGTTTGAGTGACTCAGAGTCCACGATTATCTTGTACTCAATCTTGTATGGGCTAAATTGTTTGGAACAGTCCCACTCATAAGGCCCTGCGGAGAGGTTTTGTGCTCTCTGACTCAGAAGTTCAGAAGCCTTCCTGAGGCCAGAAGACCGCAGGATTCCTTCTTAGTATCCACCCAACAACCCGTCATGGGGCAGGTCGCAAAAATCATCAATAATGCCCAAATGGAACAACCCCCAGTAGAGGTGCTCCGAGAGGGCGAATTCTGCAAAATTCTCGTCCCAGGGCCTATCCGGTTCGGGAGACACCCACCAAGCTGAACATCCTCCTCGAAATCCTTCCTGGTTTGTGGGACCATGGTTGTCGTAATAGACGGTTTTCATGAACCTAGTTCTGGTTTCTACTCACGATAAAGTTTTCCGAAAAGCACCAAGAAAATGATGAATCCAGCTATCCAAGCAAAGCCATATAGAGCAGTCTCCAAGTCCATTTTTTCCTCCTGTTCCACAAGACCACCATTCCAGACTTTATTATAAGAGTATCCATCCGATCCGAAAAGACCAAAAAGTGATCACGTTAAAATGAGCCTATCTGCGGGCACGAATTCTCGATAGCGTAACGCTACCGTCTCTGAACTTGTTTTTGAATCCAGCAGTCACGTTTTTTCAGCGGATCGCGAGGATGCCGCGCGCTGGATGCTGGTCTGAGGGGGAGCCGTCAAGAATCGGTTAAAGAACTACCAGATTGAGTAAATATCACTGCGCCGTCTTCGGTTGTTACTAGGCTCCGAAAATTGTGCTTGACCAAGGGAACGGTGGAGAGGTACGCTCAGATAAGAAACCATTTTTCATCAAAATAAGACTTTATTGCCTCAGTACAAGGGCTTGTGGTGGACCACATGTAGGCTTTTTCAGGGTGAAACGCCCTCTCAATGGAGCGACCACCTCATGATTCTTGGTTGAGGGGATTCAACCCAGTGGGGTGCGATTACCAATATCAAAGGCTTCCTGGGGAACATGGTTATGGGACTGATAAAGGACGCATTCAGCGTTTGGCTGGGCGGGACATGGGGAACATTCCGATTGCCCGATGGTCGCGGAGTTTTCTACCCTTGGGTAGTTCCCCGACTGGTCTACCTTCGTACCCTCAGACGAAATGTATACAAAAATTCGACGATCAATCATTCTTTGGGGGCTTCTTTTTTTCTTTGGAGGTGTGATTGTTGGTCCCCTTGCGATTGATCTCTTCGTGCTGCGTCCAAACGAATTCACATGGTGCATCTTTTTCATAGAAGCGTCTGCTTGCATCTTGCCCATGATCTTAATGTACATCCGTTGGGCACGAAAGATGACACAAAACCTTCCTCTTCTGGACCAGCAAGTCGTGAGTCAGACTCTCGATCCGACTACCGCCCCAACATATGAGGAAAGTGTAAAGCGCAACCTGGCCCCTTACAGTTTAGCAGCCCTTTACGCTATCGGCATCTTTTCCCTTGGCTTCACCATTGCTTGCGTCTATGTGGCCATCCAAGAGCCCCAGGAATGGGGGTTGTGGTTGTGCGCCTTCTTCTTCGGGGTGTGTACAGTAGCTCTGGTATTCGAAATACGGATCAAACGAAAAATGCCAAAGCATGACATATTTTGACAAAACGCCTATGCCTTTAACTCCGAATAGCTCACGGTGCGGGTGTTCATGCAAGCGCAGGGCACCCTTCCGAATAGCTGATCTTCCCAGAATTTGCGGTTGAACCTGTAGCAGAACTCGTCAAGATATCGCTGCAAATGCTTGTGTGATACTCCTTTATGAATGCCCCTGATATTGCCTTTGATGTTAGCCAGCATCGTGTGAACCCACGGGAGGAGTTTAGGAGCTTCCTTACCTGAACCAACCACCACGTATTCGTGCTCGAAGTTCTGCTCCTTTAGGGCTGAGCGGTACGCAGCCGCGCCGTCGGTCTTTACCTTTGAATTATCGGTCAGATGGTCTACGGCCGCACGACCAATGTCGTTGCCGCTCATACTATCTACCTTTGACATCTTCGCAAACCCGGCCTTCCGACCACGGTACTCAACCAACACTATCACTCTGTCTTTGCCAAGGGCGCCTCTTCCTTCTTTGCCCGGTTTACTCCCTCCAAAATGGGAATCGTCCATCTCTACAAGCCCCGCAAGTTTGTAAGGCGCATCCCTGTCCCCCATCGCCTTGCGGATCTTTGGCCCCACCAGCCACACCGTCTTGTAACCATTTGCATCCTTTTTACTTGGCGGACGTCCGCCAAGTAAATTTCTTTTAAGCAGGTAACCATTCAGTCATGAGGGGGACAGGTTTCTTTGCCCCGAAGGGGCTGCCCGTGAATAGCCGTGGGTGTAAACCCATGGAAAAGGCGCGATAAACCTTTCGTCTTAAAAACCCTGGAAGGGTCCACGAACAACATCCTGCAATCATTACCTGTTGGGCGACCCTTTCAGGGTCGTTGACTCAGGTTATGGTCATGTCTGTGTCCACGGGTTGACACCCGTGGCTACTGTTGAGGCCGCCCTGCTAGGGCGCAGTATCAGTCTGCCGCACGTAAGTGAATGGTTACCTAAGCAGTGGATTTCAGCTTTTTGAAAAAAACCATCGATGAAAATTAATGCGGAGGCAATTTTTTGGGGCCGGCTTTTTCAAACCATGATTACCACGGGTCAACTATACGAACACCCGTTGCCATTATCGGGAAGTCCCTTAGGGACTTTTTCACAGCTTCAATGAGCCAAGAGACGCCGCCGGCCCCACTGGACAGGAGGCTACCGGCCCCAGCCCCGTCCATAGTAACCTGTGCCATAACCGCCGTAATAACCGCCGGAATACCCCGGGTAGCCGTATCCCCCGTATGCGCCATATCCGCCGTATGGGCCGTATCCGCCGTAGGCGCCGTAGGCCCCGTATCCGGCGTTCCCAAGCTCGGCGGGACCAGAAGTGAACACTTCGTTTGGTATTCCGGGCACCGGCCACTTGCTGGCCGTGTAACCCCAACACGTGCAAGCGCCAAAAGCCAGCATCGCAAGGATTGTAAAAATTATGGTGGATTTTTTGATCATCCCCTCATCCTCCTTTTCACTAGGACCATTCTTGCCATGAATTGGGCCCCCTTGGGGTTCCTGCTAAGACTAACCCAAAACTGGCTAGTTTGGAAGTCAAATGGATGTGGAAAAGCGTTTCCCATTCCTTTCACTGCTGGCTGTTTTTGGAAAAGCCCCTCGTCACTCTTTTGTGGGGACTTGTCATGAGAAAGCATGCCCCTTTTGAATTCTTCTACGCCCCGCCTCCACATCGAGGCTTTCGAGGCTCATTTGATAGTTGACATCATGACCTGAGAAAGCCCAACCCTTAGGCTTTGACAGCACGAATAGGCAATTTACAACCTTTTTACTTGGCGGACGCCTGCCATGTAAATCATTTTCAGCATCGGATTCCGATCCTGTAGAGGTATCCGCAGAAAACAATAATGCGGAGGAAAATACTCATGGAATTAGACCGAACAAAAAAGGAACAGATCAAGCACTTAAAGTAAGACTTCATGCACGAAATAATTCAGGGAGTTGATGGCGAAACGATTGATATTCAATTGGAAGTCACGGAGAATCAAACGACCTCGCCGTATGGATCATGAAATGGTCTAGGGTCACCAGAGTCGGCCCACTCATTCGATAAAGGAGGTTGCAAACCAATGGATGGAAAACCCGTTCGAGACAGTCAGATCACAATGACGGTCGCAATGAATCCGGAGGATGCCAATCCCGTTGGAAACGTTCACGGTGGTGCTTGGAAAAGATGATTCTGGAATCGTCTGGCTGAAGAAAGAAATTTAGATTGTTCGACAACGGTTTCCGAAGGAGAAATTATAATAATAGGGTAAGACAATTTTCTAAGACAAACATGTCTACAGTAGACCGTTGGCCTTTTGCCTTTTCGGTGGAGTTCTAAGGCTGGTGGGTCGTAATCGAAATCAGGAGGGTTTTCACCTGCGGGACTTTTGCGGGAATTAGTTGTGGACAGTCATAGACTGTCACTGCTCGACAAGGAGTTTCCGCGGCCAAAGAGTGAGCTTGCGCTCTGCTCACATTTTGCTCTCACCAGGAAAGACTGACAGGGATCTAAAGGGCTCGAAATGTGTGGGGTTTTTCTCTAGCTGCTTGATTATATTTGTTCCGGCAGTGCCCTCTCACAGCGGTGCCCTTGTCGAGGCGGGACAAGGCGCTGCTTCTAGGAGCCTGACAAATCAACATTTTCGGCTTGACTTCTGAGGTTCGCTGCATCATCATCCCATGAACCACGTAAGGTTTTATTACGAACACTGCTGTTACCGAGTATTCTTTCCCCCCTTCGCTGTAGTTGGGGGCGCAAAATAGTATGGGGAGGACTGGTCACATGAGGAGACTATTCATCACCTTGATCCTAGCCTTCTCTGCAGTGACTTTCATTTCGGGAGCCCGACTGGGGCACGCTGAGAGCGTCCCACAGGCTGGGGCGGCCACAACATTGAGTGTTGCCTCGCTTGACGCTTCTGCTCCCCCCTCTCCCATTTCGGATCGGCCTCGCTCGGAACTCTCGCAACACCCCCGCGTGGGCAAGCCCACCAGTATTATTGTCTTCTTGGTGATCATAGCAATTACCGCGGGCGTAGTTTATGTAGCAGCCAGACGGACCAAGACCTCGGCTGATTTCTATGTGGCTCACAGCGCGATCACCGGGATGCAGAATGGCTGGGCTTTGGCCGGAGACTATATGTCGGCCGCTTCGTTCCTGGGTGTCGCCGGCCTCATATCTCTTTACGGGTACGATGGTTTCTTGTATTCCGTGGGGTGGCTGGTCGCGTACGTCACCATCCTCCTTCTCGTAGCAGAACCGTGCCGGAATGTGGGCAAGTACACGCATGGGGGACATCCTCGCATTCCGATCATTTGCGATTCCAGTCCGATCCGTGGGAGCGGTCGCCACGGTAGCTGTCTCCATCTTCTATCTGATCGCCCAGATGGTGGGGGCAGGCAAGCTGATGGAGCTCCTGTTCGCCATTCCCTTCAAGTATTCTATCTGCGCTGTGGGGGCTCTCATGATCATCTACGTGGTGTTCGGCGGAATGTTGGCCACCACGTGGGTGCAGATCATCAAGGCTGGCTTGATAATGGTGGGCGCTGTGTTGTTGAGCGGACTCGTGGCTGCGAAGTCCGGATTCAATCCCGTCCGTTTTTTCGCTGACGTGGCAGGGAGCGACCAGATCAGGGAATGGGTAAGGGCGTCTCTCTTGAACCATCCTATCCCTGTACCGGGACTCGATTACGGGCAGAGATTTCTGGAACCCGGTCTATTTCTGAGCAATCCCCTAGATCAAATATCGCTGGGCATGGCTCTCGTGCTGGGCACTGCAGGCATGCCACACATTCTCATGCGGTTTTTTACGGTCCCCAATGCAAGAGAGGCCCGTAAGTCAGTCATCGTGGCAATGTTCATCCTTGGCAGTTTTTATATACTCACTACATTTCTTGGCTTTGGATCGGCCCTTCTGGTTGGCCCTCAGGCGATTTTCGCTGCGGATGCGGGCGGGAACATGGCCAGTATTCTTCTTGCGGAGAAGCTCGGCAATGAAATCGCTCATGTGATGGGTGACATCTTGCTTGCCTTCTTGTGCGCCGTAGCGTTCGCGACCATAATTGCGGTGGTATCAGGGCTGGTGCTTGCAGCGTCTGCAGCGATCGCACACGACATTTACGTGAAGCTCATCAAAAGAGGAAAAGCAAGTCAGCGTCAGCAAGTGAGAGCTGCAAGACTGACAGCCTTCGCTGTAGGCATCATTGCCATAGCAATCGGCATAGCGGCGGAAGGACAGAATGTCGCTCAGCTTGTAGCTTTGGCTTTTGCCGTAGCGGCATCGGGAAACCTTCCTGTGGTGGTGCTCAGTCTTTTTTGGAGGCAATTCAATACCGCCGGCATAGTCGCCGGGTTAGTGGTCGGCACGGTTGCAAGCGTCGTATTGGTCCTGGTTTCTCCCAACATGATTTATCCCAAACAAGTGGCCGCTGATGCCCAGAAGGTAATTTCCGCTCTAGAGAACAGGCAGGCCGAAGGCTTGGTTCTTTCAGAAGGGGAAAAAGCTTCGCTGGACAAGGCTAAGTTGACTTACGAAAAGAACAAGGATGGACTCTCCGTTGTTGGCTTAGACGAGCCTTTGTTCCCTCTCAAGCATCCCGGGATCGCGTCCATTCCCCTGGGGTTTGCAGCCGCTATTCTAGTGGCGTTTGCCTTTCCGAGTCCTCTGGAGGAAAAACGATTCAACGAGCTATTGGTGCGTCAGCAGACTGGATACGGGATCGTAGATTTCATTGAAGACAAGTAGCAACACCTCGTTTTGTCATCACAAAAACCGAGAAATGTTCCGCCCTTCTACTGAAGGGGACCGACAATTGCAGGAGCGGAAATGTCAACGCAGTTGGCAAAGGTGCCCACGAAGGCATGGATCGTCACCCTTGCAGGCGCTGCTTGTAACCTATGTCTGGGCATACTCTACGCTTGGAGCATCTGGAAAAAGGCTTTGGTGAACAAACCGAAGGCCGATTTGCACGAGGTCATGACCGGAATAAACGCTGGCTGGCCCTATTTGACAGATTCCCAAGGGACTTTCGTGTATGTCGTTTGCGGCCTGTTCTTCGTGTTTTTCATGATCCCCGGCGGCAGGATCCAGGACAAATACGGCCCCACGGTGGGAGCTACCGTCGGCGGTCTGTGTGTGGCGCTGGGCTGCATCACCGCCGGATTGATGAAGAGTTATTTCGGACTTATGATCGGATTCGGGGTTCTTGGTGGAATCGGCATGGGAATCGGGTACGCCGCGCCGACCCCGGCCGCGTTGAAGTGGTTCGGCTCTCACAAACGTGGAGTAATTTCCGGCATAGTGGTAGCCGGTTATGGAGCTGCGGCGCTCTACATTGCCCCCCTGGGGCAGTATCTCATTGATAATTACGGCATTTCGTCGAGCTTCATCGGCCTGGGCATCTTCTTCGCTGTGGTGATTGTCCTTGCCGGCCAGTTGTTGTCCAACCCACCGGCCGGATATGTGCCTCCAGGGCCGGCACCCCAACCATCCTCCTCCCCGAATGATCCGCCAAAGCCGGCGCCTGCCGCCACTGCTGATTGGTTGCCGCCGGAAATGATGTCCAGATGGCAGGTACTACGTCCTGGTTTTTATGTTTATAGGGAGCGCTCAGTCAGGTTTGCTGGTCATTGCCAATGCAGCCCCGATTCTGGGCAAGACGGCGGGTAAGCTGGAGTTTTTCGCCAGAACGTGTGGATCATCGCCGCGTTTGGCGGGGCGGTGAACGCTTTGGGACGAGTGGGCACCGGAATGTATTCCGACAAAATAGGCCGTTCCAAAGCGTACGTCTTGAACGGCTTGGTTTCCGCCTTGTGTCTGTTGGCAGCCCCCTTTATCATTCAGATGGAGAGCGTGCCGATACTATTCCTCGCAGTAGGCATTGCGTATTGGCAGTACGGTGGCGGACTCGCACTAATGCCGGCTTTTACGGCAGACTTCTTTGGTTCGAAGAACCTGGGAGCAAATTACGGCTTCGTATTTATCGGCTGGGGATTGGGCTTTCTGATGCCTCTGGTGGCGGGTTACATCAAAGACTACACTGGTTCTTACGACCTCTCCTTCTACATTTCTGCAATAGTTTTGATCGTGGCAGTGGTTATGTGTCGTGTCATCAAGAAGCCGGTGAAACAGCCGGGCTAGGGTCAATGTCTCCTCTTGGTTCAGGTTGCGTTGACGTTGAACGCCGTGTGGCTTTTCGCCGAAATGAGCCAAGGGCTTGGTTTTGTCCCCAAGCCCGCTCGCTTGCCATGAAGGATCTCTATTTTTCCTAACAAGATCACGAGCTCTGTAGCAGGCCTAGAGAGCGACTCAATAATCAAATTTACTTCCGCCGTTTCGTCGAAGAACTCGTTCAGCGACCATTCCATGCCCTCCTCCGGTTTCCTGTAACAAATGAGCCTCGGCATTCTGGATAGAGGACGCAATACCGTCGCAAATGCTCAGCGTCCGTGTCACGTCTGGACGGAAGGCCGATATCCGACTTCATTGCGCGAGCTGTCTGGGAAACAGGATACCAGGGGAGGTTGCACGAGCCGATGCCGCCTTCTACTCGCGGTACCGAAGAGTCCGCTTCTTACGCTCTCACAGTGAGAACGTCGCAAGGAGCCGACTTCACCACCGTTTCGGCTGCGCTGCCCAACATTAGACGACTGAATCCGGTTCTACCCTTGGCACCCATAACGATCAGATCCACAGATTCCTCCTCGGCGAGTTTTATGATCTCATCTCCCGGTGCACCAGTTCGAGAAAAGGCCTTCACATTAGGGAACTCTTTTCGGATGGCATCGACAACGTCGTTCAATTTGCTCTGGGCCACCTGCTGGGCCTCATCATAGGCACGTTCGTATGCGGGAGAATCCATTATTGCCGGGTGGGAAAAGAATCGGGTGTTTACAACGTTCAGCACGAGAAGACTCGCTCCGAAATTTTTCGTGTAGTCTACGGCTACCTCGCGTGTCCGTTTCTGAGTACCGAGAGAAATCCAAACAAAACAAGATCTTCTTCGGAACCATGGCGCACATCTCCCTCTGATTAATACTGTTGAAAGTGATAGCAATCTTGCTCCGTAAACGAGTTTTGAGCCTTTCTTGAGAGCAATGTTGCTGCCCCCCGACACTACCTATAATCCGATCAAACTTCAGCAAAAAAGTATGGCTTCAGACACTGAATGCGGTCCTCATATGTTTCGGGATCCAGTAACCAACAGACCGCGCTAAATGAACTCAGCAATGAGTTGCCGTCCTGGGGAGTAAAACAAAAGCCTATGACCTCATGGCCCTTGCGAACCTCCAAACAGGGCTCCGAAATCACGGTCTGGTTTAGAATCCTTCCAAAATAGCCGTGGTCGCGTCCAAATGAAAATACTTCGCAAGCCGATTGCTTCCTGGTGACACTAATACGGTCGTCCGCTTTAAATCTTGCGAGCACTTCGTCTCTGGTAACTGCTCGTTTCAGCTTCAAAGTAAAGTAAATGCAGTGCATGTATTGTGTACTCACCTTTAGCGCAGAGGACCATAAGTTCAATTCAAGGCCCATAGTTTTGAAGAGGTGATATGCGTCCCTGGCGTGGTGCGTGCCGAACACCGGATCGCCATGTTTGCCAACTTCCGGAGACGGCACGAACCCCTTGACTTGGCTGACGTCGTTGGACCTTCTAAGGCATACGAAGCGGGCTTCGTCCAAATTATCTGCCCCATCCACCAGTGCCACAGAATTAACAAGTGCACAAAGATTATGAGTGTTACAGCTCACCACCTGCACGAATCTATCTCTACCAATCTCCAGTGCGCTATCATTGATTCCCCTGGCGTACATCTTCCCGAATCCAAACTCGCTTCCCTGAGCGATGAATCCGTTGCACGTGGCCAAATAATTCTCATAAAATTCGTTTTTGTTTGATATTCCCACCCCGGAAGGGGTGCAATCGACTACCACGCTTGCCTTTGCCAGCGCCTCTTCGTGTATCATAGTCGGCTTAAGCCCCAGCGCTTCAAAGTCACTTACTTTGTCCTCATCCACACAAAGTTTAGCTCCCCTGGCTATTAAAGCCTTGAGTTTGGGCAAATCTTTGGGAAGGGGCGAGCGCTTGTGGAAGGTAACTTCGGCAAACCCCGCATGGTCCTTAGACGAGCATAGCAAACCGATGAGAGGCTCGCCTATGGTCCCGGTTCCCACTACATGAACCACACCTTTGCCTTTACTCATTCTCCTCTTCCCCTTTCCGATAAAATGGAATTATGCAGCGACCACACCAACCTGCGGGTCTTGACATCCCTGACCCGTCGTTTGCTGGCACCTCACACTCGAAGTAAGCTCCGATTCGGATCGGATTCCGTCCCTAGGCGTTGAGGTGTGGCAAGAATCATTCGCTGTAAACCGATTTGTCACCTTTTCTTCAGTGTACCCCTCCATAGTTCCCTCCGTCAAGCTCAATCTTTCGCATTGCTTATAACGGGAAGATAGCTCGGCAATACTGAGCAAAATTAGGGATCCAGCCACACAAAGAGCACGGCCCAGTAATGCATTGACTACAAGACCTATCTGCTGCCCGCCCCGCGTGTTTTGACTATACTATAAGAGCCCGAGAACGATCCTCCGCGACCTTCTTCTTACGGTTATGCTCAGTACTCGAAACCATGAAGGTTCGCTTATGAGGTTCTGAGAACTATAAGACCAGATGTGTTTACGAAATTACTTGGCGGACGTCCGCCAAGTAAATCCTTTTCAGCACCGGATTCCGATCCCGCAAAGGTATCCATCGAACACGATAATGAGGAGGCAATTTCATATGGAAAAAATGGGAGAGACAGACAAAGGGACAGATTAAGCACTTAGCGTCGGACTTCATGCACGAAATAATGCAGGGAGTTGATGACGAAACGATTGATATTCAATGGGAAGTCACGGAGAATCAAACGACCTCTTCGTATGGATCAGGAAATGGTCCACGGCCAGAGGAGCGGCCCGCTCATTTAAGAAAGGGAGGACAAACCGTGGAGGGAAAACCCGTTCGAGATAGCCAGATCACGATGACAGTGGCAATGAATCCTGAGGATGCCAATCCCCTTGGAAACGTTCATGGTGGTGTGGTGATGAAGCATGTGGACACGGCAGCGGGAGTTGTGGCAATACGTCACGCTCGAAGGATTGCGGTCACGGCTTCAATTGACCGTCTAGATTTCCATAATCCTGTCTTCATAGGCAATTTGCTCATACTAAAAGCCTCAATGAATTTGGTGGGAAGAACCTCGATGGAAGTCGGGGTCAGAGTCGAAGCGGAGAACCCTTTGACCGGCGAGGTTAGGCATACGGCCTCAGCTTACCTCACCTTTGTCGCACTGGACGAAAAAGGTGTCCCAACGCCGGTGCCTCCATTGGTGTGTGAAACTGATGAAGAGAAGCTACGCAATTCGCAAGCCCAGGTAAGGAGACAATATCGCTTAGCGGAAAGACGCCAGGAGAAGAACTGTAAAATATAGACGCCGATCATCCCCTTGCGATGCTGAGACCTGATCGTCAAGAAGGAATGCGCAAGTGAAATGGGATTGCTGCCTATCTCGTCACCAAATGGTACGGTTTGCACCTCGATGTCGGGGATTGCGAAGAATATGACGGGCCACCTTTCGACCTGCAAGTTTTGTATTCGATAGAGTCCAGCGGAGGAAAGCTGTTCAGACGAATTGAAGACATATCTTTGTGATCAGGTTACCGGTTCTGATCACAGGTTCTTTGTCATCTGACAATTCCCCATATATGACGAAAAAACCTTTACGAATCTGCGAATAAGTCTAACCCGTTGGTGAAAGGCACCGGGCCGGAACCTACGGCTAGGCATCAGGACTTTTCCGACCTGATGTGATCCTCTTGCGTCCCTGCCGAAAATGCAGATATGCTATAAGCATATAGAATTCAGCTGGTTTTATGAGCCGCTTTAGTGTAATTTTTTCTCGATCTGACTGATTACCTAAAGGATCGCACGGTGAAACAGGTAATCATCGTAAAATAGGTACGGATCAAGCTGGCTGGTGGAGCCAGATGGGCTATCAAATTTCTTGACTACCAGCGAGGTATGAACGTGATACACATAGATGTGCCCAAGGAAAAGCTCACGGCATTTTGCCGTAGGCGTCATATTCGTTGGATGGCCTGCTTTGGTTCTGCAGTGCGGGACGATTTTGGACCGGATAGCGACGTGGATGTTCTCGTGGAATTCGCACCGGACCATAATCCAGGGTGGGAAATCGTGGACATAGAGGAGGACCTGTCCGCACTGCTGGGCGGCAGGAAGGTGGACCTTGTCAATCCCGAGGACCTCAACCGAAGGTTAAGAGATCGTGTGCTGGCCGAGGCGGAGGTACTCTATGCAGAAAGATGACACCGTATATCTCGGCCACATGCTCGATATGGCACGTAAGATATCGGTTCGAGTGGCAGGACGGTTAAGAGCCGATTATGACGCAGACGAGGACCTTCGCTTCGTCATTGCACATCTTATTCAGACCATCGGTGAGGCCGCAGCACGAGTCTCGATTCCTACACAGAAGGCGCACCCGGAGATCCCGTGGACGAATATCACCGGCATCCGTCACCGCATCGTCCATGACTACATGGGGGTGGACTACGACATTCTTTGGGAAGTGGCCACACGCCACATTCCATCGCTCATTGCAAGCCTTGAAGCGATTATACCTCCGGAGGAACAGTAATCATGGGTCGCATCAGAACGATAGAGATGAATTTGCAGATCTCACATCCCAGACGGACGCACATTCAAACATCCGACAAACGATTTCAGATATTGCGATCACTTTGATAGTATTCCGATAAATCTGCAGGTGCTGTATTGGATCGAATCCAGCGGAGGTAAGCTGTTCAGGAGAATTCGAGACATAATTTTGTATAGAGCTCATAGCGAAGAATTGCTCAAGGTCCGGACAAGGGCTCATTGATTGGGATTTTCGGGCGGTCGAATCCTTATTCTTCCCGGCTCAGCCGTAACAAGGGCTCCTTTGATAAGTTCAAAGCCGTAACGCTCCAGAACCTCTAAGCACACCGGACCTTGGTCTCTGGCCGAGAAATCAACCCGACGGGTTATGCCGGAATGCGGCCTGTTATGGACTATGGCAAGCTAGACCCAGAACGGTGTTTTCATGAGATGTCCGTATATGATCCTCTCGTGTCTTTGTCTTCATGGAATAGTGGGGCAATTTGGCCTGACAAGCGAGGACACGATACCTGCCTCGACAATATAGAGTTGGGTTTGGTTGTGAAAGAAATTGAGGCGCATCGTTGACTCGGGGCATTACGGAGAGGTATGTTCAGAAAAGGTGGACAGTGACTTTTGCAGGCAAGAAGGAAATATGAACCTAAATGGAGTGAGCATAACAGTCATCGTGGTCGTACTTAATGGGGCCAAAACTTTGCAGCGGTGTATAGACAGTGTTGCCGACCAGGCCTACTCTAATAAAGAATTGATAATCATAGATGGTGGATCTGTGGATCGAACGCTTGAAACTATAGAATTGAACGCGCCCCTTATCGATTGCTGGTTATCCGAGCCGGATCGGGGCATTTATCACGCGATGAACAAAGGGGTTGATAGGGCAAGCGGAGAATGGATCATCTTCCTGGGGGCGGACGATTTTCTTATGACACCAGACGTTTCTGAGCGCAATGTCAACAAAACTAGCCGATATTGGACCAGCGGCAAGGCTCGCTTACGGGAAAGTTGCCGTGATATCGGAGGACGGAAAAATCGTTGGCTCTTGGGGGGATTGCAGCCATCAATTGGACGGTTTGCCTCATCAGGGCACATTTCATCGCCGCTCGTTTTTCGAAATCCATGGCCGTTTTGACGAAACATTCAGGATCGCAGGCGATTACGAAATGCTTCTTCGAGAACTGAAATTAGGAAATGCTGCGGTGTTTTTCAGTGATGTCACGGTTGCGGCTTTTTGTGGGGTGGGGTGAGCACGGCGTTGAGAACCGCCGGAGCCTATTGGATAGAATATGCAAGGGCGAGAAGATTGAATGGTCTTTTCCCGTACACTTTGGGATGGTGTAAATGCTTCGTGAAGACTCTTGCACTTAGTGTTAAATGTCGCTTTCGCGCTAGAAAGGCCTCACTCTCATCTGAAGAGGCATATCTTCAGATGAGAGCGCAGTCGCCTTCAGGTATTTCAGTCGCTTGCTCTGGATCACAGACTGGGGCTGATCCATCCAGTGAATTGTCAGGGACAGAAGAATTCTCGAAATCGAGGATGGCATAAAGCGCATCTTGGACGTTGCGGACCAAGCGTATCCGCCTTTGAAATTAGTTCGACAGTATTTGCTCTCGTTGTCTCAGTGTATGAAATGCCGGGAAGGTTTTAGAGTCGGGATTTCACAACTCCGTCGAGGATGTCCATATACTCTGCTGCCAAAGATTCACGCGTGTGGCATAGTAATACGTAATCTCGTCCTCGCTTCCCCATGGCTGAAAGGCGTTCCGGACTTCGATAGCCTCTTAGCACAGCATCAGAAAGAGCTTCCGGATCTTCAGGCGGGACATACCACCCGGCCTGGGCTTTTTCGACCAAATCGCGTGCCTCTCCGTCTACGCTCAACAGAACAGGCCTTTCCATCCCGAGGTATTCGAAGATTTTTGAGGGCAACACGGTTTGAAACAGCTTGGTGTTACGCAGCGTCACCAACCCCAGATCACCGGCGGCTAGAAACTGTGGGATTCGGTCCTTCGGTTGCTGATCGATAAATTGAACGTTGTGGAGCGATTTCGCTAGTGCCAATTTCTTAAGATTGTCTTTTTCGGCTCCTTCTCCTACAAAGGCAAAAAGGATCTGAGGTTGATAGAGAAGCCTTTCCGCTGCACTTAGGACAGTATGGAGCGCATGTGCCATGCCGTGCGTTCCAACGTAAAGCACTACGAATCGATCTCCCCAACCGAATTCCTCGCGCACTTCATTTTCGCGTCTTTTCGGAACAAAAAGACTTGTATCTATACCGTTCGGAACGACTTCCATATGTTCCAGAGGAATACCATAGCGTTCGTTGATTTCCTGTTTGTATCCTTTTCCAACGGTCACGATTCTTGTCGCGTTGGTATACAAAAAATTAGCCAGACCTTTGAGCGAACGTATTACAAAATTTTCTCGCATCGCTTCCACTGCTAGAATGGATTCAGGCCACAAGTCTCTTACCTCAAACACAAACGGCACCCCAAATCGTTTGGCAACAAAATAGCCTGCCAAGCCGCATAGCAGCTGAGGTGACGTTGCGATTACCACATCCGGCTTTGAGGCACGGATAGAGCCGATCACACTGGCAGACGCCATGAAACTTGCATAAGAAATCATGCGCTTGACAATGCCTTTGTTCGGGGTGGCCCAAACGTAGGCTCTAATCACGTCAATTCCGTCTATGAATTCCCGGCGGGTCACTCGCCACCGATCCGCCGCACCTTTTCGACCCGTAGGATGATGAGCAAAGCCCGTAACAACGGCCACATCATGGCCCATTCGCGACCATTCACGGGATAATTCGTGAACGCGGGCCGAAGGAGCCCCCATTTCGGGTGGGAAGTATTGCGAAACGTACAGAATGCGCATCAGAAATTATAGAGGTGAGAAGGTGGTCGTGACTTCCATCGGAAGGGGAGTTTGCGAGAACCCATTCGAGACGATCTGCCATTGTTTCAAGGCCGAACTCGGGGTGGTACCACTGTCTTGATTCAGAGAGTCTGAGGTCAGCAGGGCCTTGCAAGCGCACTTCAAGGCTGCCGCAGTCGCGCATGTAGATTTCCCATCCTCGCTCAGATCGTTTGTAGGTCCAGCCGGGCGCTAGCAGCCAACCGCCTGACAGTCGATGCGCTCCTGAACCCAGGCAACGATCTATTATTACTAGCTCTCTGTTATTGCGTAGCGTGATTTCTCTAATAGGACGAGGACTGCCTGGCAGATGACAGTAACCGGTATGGCTTGCTGAAATCGTGAAACCATCCTGGGCTTTTTTGATTTGCACGTTTTCAGGGTAGGCTCTCCTTCCGCACCGGAACACATGCCAAACTTCACTGGAATCAATCCCGTCCACGCTAACGGTGTTATGCGCTGCTGTCGAGCGGTCGTACTCGTCGTCTCTCGCTCAAATCGTAATGTAATGTTCCAGGATCGACAAATAGCCGTTGGCCTCTAAAAGATAATTCAGCCGTCAAAGTATCGGCATGAGCGTGCCCTGGCTGATAATCGACTCCTATCGGACCCACATCGAAGAAAACGCTCCACGGGTCTCCATGCCAGACGAAAAGACCGAAGTCAGGAAAGAGCCTTCCCCCAGCCGGGAGTGATATATCGATTTCACTGTCCGTGAGTTCGGTTTGTGCCAACATCAGATCTGGATGGCAGGCGCCGTTCAAGGCCGCATCGTTTAGCAGCGGTATCTGTGAATCCGGATGTCGGAGCCAGATCAGGCACTCGGCCATATTTCTCCACGCGTGAGATATTTCCTCTCGTGTTCGGCAGTCTTCCACCAATATGGTCAGATTGAGTAAGTCTTCCATTATGTGAAGGTGATAAATTGGACTGCGTTCAAAGTGTCCGCCATCCGGCAAAACTTGCTCTTCAATCTGATCCAATGCAAGGCGAGTGGCAGTGTTCAGCCAGGTCTGCGGTAGGGGGCCCGAAAAGAACCGGCCTGCCAAGGCTAGACCAACGGTGTCCCGCATGAGATGATTGGCCCGGAGGTCGTATTCCAGATGCGTGTTCAGGTAGGCCGCTTGGCGCCACATGCTTTTCAGAAAACAGTTCAAGAAATCTGGATTGCAGAGCCACCATTCTTTCGGAATCGTCTGATATGAACGCACCCACCATGCAATTCTTGTAGAGACGGCATAAGAATTCCAGGCCAAATCTCTGGCTCCTGGCTGAGAAACATCACACCGGATAATCCAGTCCATGACATAGTGCTTGAACAAGGTCGCTGCGGCATCGGCTTTCGGCCACTCTTGCGCCACGACCTTGGCCAAATCGTATGCCCATTGATGATAATGCAGTGTGATGGTCCAGAGTCTGTAGGCCTTTTGAGGCCCAAGCCGCCAGTCGGGGAATTCACGCCCCAAATCCTTTTCTTCGTTGAGATGAGTAAATATGCCACGTTCAAGCCTGTCAATAAATAAACCCGGCGAAGACTCTTTGTCATCCAGGACCGGCAGCACAGGAAAGTCATCCCTCAACGCCACAGAAAGCGGCTCTTCAGGTACTCTATGAAGAATCCCGTGAAGTGACTTTCTGATCAGCTATGTTTGCGAGCCGCCTAAACAACTGCGATGGACGGATATAGCTAATGGTGCGCAGAGCCCTAAACATTTGCTGATTTGTCATGGAATTTCGAATGGGTACCCTTCCCGAAGGCTTCTGACGGCTAGAATGGCGGCAAGCGATACGGAACGAAGCTCGCTCCACGGAATGGGAGATGGCTTACCTTCTTTTACGGATGCCACAAAGGCTTCCACTTCCTCTGAATGCCCCTTGTCCTGTTTCCAACCCTTATGCTGAGTGATCTTCCCTCCTGCGCATAAAGTGACCTTCCGGAAATCCTCTATAACTGCAATCCGCCCGCCCCCAACGACTTCCACTCGCTCCTTGGGGAACGCTTTGTCGCCACCTGCCAGGTAGGCGACGCTAGATATTGAACCGTTTGCGTGCCGCAAAGTGATGAAGCACTGATCGTCGGTGATATCTGGCGCTTGAAATCCGCCGATGGATTCGGCGAAAACCCTAATTGGCAGGCTTCCTGTCAGAAATGTTGCCAAATCGATTGCGTGGCATGCTTCTCCAATGATTCGGCCTCCGCCAATTTCGTCATCTTGAGCCCAATGCTCCGCTGGGACAGATCCTGCGTTGAATCTCACGGAGACTGTCAACGGAGCGCTGACGTCTGCAAAGAACTGCTTAACTTTGCGGGCAGCAGTCGAAAAGCGCCGGTTGAACCCCACCATCAGGACTGCTGGAGAGGGGCAATCTTGCACAGCCGATTCGATTTCCCCGATTTCTTCAATCGTCAATGCCAGGGGTTTTTCAACGAAGACACTTTTCCCACTGCGAAGCGCCTTAGTTACATGACTTGAGTGAAGATCATGGCGAGTCAGAATGAACGCGGCTTTGATATTTTCGTCTCCGAATATCTCGTCTTCGTCGGTGACTGCTGCTTTCGAATCCCCATTTCTGTCCAGAATGGCCAGCGGTCAGGCCACCCGCGGAACAAATCGTGTGGAGACGTACCCCAGGAATTCTACTGAGCAGAGGCAGCATGACCACCCGAGCGAAGTTGCCTGCGCCTATGAGGCCGATGGCAAGATCGTCATTCAGGGCCTTGCCGGGCGACTGTAACTCGATTCGACTTACCGGCTGCTTGTTTTCGGCTTCGGGGTATGTCAGCACAATCCCCAGGTGCGGCTCCTTGCCTGTCTCGATGAGCTGATAAGCAGCCTCAGCCATCTCGATAGAGAATCGGTGAGTGATGAGTGGAGACACATCCAATCTGCCGGACCCCATCAGGTCAAGCACTGCCTGAATGTTCCGCTGCTCAGTCCAGCGGACATAACTTGGAGGATAATCATGGCCCTGTTCTTCATATCCTGGATCGTAGCGACCAGGACCATATGAACAAGACACGACGAATTCAGCTTCCTTGAAATAGAATGGACGCCGGTCCAACTCCAGTCCGACAACACCCACGAGGACTATTCGTCCCTTCGGCCGGACAGCGGCCGCTGCCAAATCCATAGGAGCCTTAGATTTGGTCGACGCAGTGATTAGCACCGAATCTGCGCCCAAGCCCCTGGTTAATTCCAGCACTGTCTGCGCCGACACATCCGGCCGAGCCATTTCTGCACCCATCTTTTCGACTGCCAGGGTGCATTTAGCGGCATCGAGGTCAACCCCAAGCACCCGAACGCCTGCTGCTCTCAACAAGGTCACAGTGAGCTGTCCGATGAGCCCCAGTCCGATTACCAGCACAGTCTCGCCCAGGGTGGCACGGGAAAGGCGAACACCCTGCAAAGCAATGGCTCCCAAAACGGCAAACGCTGCATGCTCAACGGGAACGTTGTCCGGGATAAGTGCGGCAAGATGTTTCGGCACGCATACAACTCCAGCGTGAGGACCGTTTGAGGCAACCCGCTGACCTGGTTTGAACTCCTGCACCCCTGATCCGCAAGCCAGAACGACCCCGGCTGACGAGTAACCCATGGACATGGGCTCATCCAGTCTTTCTCGTACCTGGGCGATGGTCTGAAGAATGCCTTCGTTTCGCAGCTTTTCCAGGACGCGGCGAACCTGATCGGGCCTCTCCAGAGCTTTGCCCAGCAGAGACTTGCTAGCAAGTTCCATCGCCATTTTTTCAGTCCCGGCCGAAATGACAGACGCCTGATTAGCAATCAGCACGTGGCCTGGTCGCACTAGAGGCTCAGGAACACTTGCCAGGCTTAATCGACCACTTCGGATACTTTGAACAACTTGCTGCAAGAGATACTCCTCGAGGCGGGATCGCTCTCACTACTGCGTGAGAATCTATGTCTTATCCAGAAAGTGGCGGGCCCAAAGCTCCACCGTCAACGCTGCCCATTGAAGCATATAAAGATCGTCCTTTCCGGACTGGCTTTTTTCTCGTGCGCGTTGGAGAGCGTGGTAATCGAACCAGCCGCGGTCTCGAACAGCTTTTTCAGAGAGGACGTCGTTCCACATTTCTGCCAAATCGTAACGCAGCCATTTGCGATAAGGCGCAGTGAATCCGGTTTTCTTGCGCCGAATAATAGTATCCGGGACAGTGCCGTTGGCGCATTCCCGGAACAACACTTTGGTTTTTGATCCCCTGAGCATCCAGTCAATCGGAAATCGGAGCGTCTGTTCCACCACCTCCATGTCGAGGTACGGCACTCGAGCTTCCACCCCAACTGCCATCCCCATTTTGTCCGTGTAGAGTAAGTTATGGTTGGGCAAATAAGTGGAAAGGTCTCTTTCCCGAAAGCGGACGAGATCATTTGACGTGCTGGATCGAAATTGAGCTACACAATCATCAAAAGCGGTTTCGTTGTTTAATTCCTCAATGAATCGGGAAGACAAAACACCAAAAGCCTCTTCCTGAGGAGAAGCTGCACACAAATCCAGAAAACGAAGCTCAGAGTCTTTGTTCACCCCTCGTAAAGCACGGCGAACGCGGCGAAAGCCCGCTCCAGCTCTACCCTCCATGGCAGCAGGAAGAAGGTTCACGGAGTTCACGAGAATTGTCCTCAGGCCTAGCGGCAACGATTCAAGCCACCCTGTGGTTTTCATCACCCAATAGCGTGGATATCCGCAAAAGAGTTCATCAGCCCCTTGCCCTGACAACAACACGGGGGTCCCTAATTCCCTCGCCCGCTTGCAGACGAGGTACGTTGCGATAGCGGCCGGATCGACAAGCGGCTCGTCCAAATGCCACACCAGGCGAGGTAATAAATCCGCTATAGAGTGACGAAGTTCTGTGACTTCCAAATCCATTTCAAGATTGTCTGACAGATTCCTCGCATGAGGAAGGTCGGGATCAACCTGGTCGAGCATGTTATCCGAATCGGCAAAGCATACGTTGAAACCCTTGTAACCCGAAGTGGCATAATGTTTAGACAATATTGTGAGGTAGCTGCTATCCAAGCCCCCACTGAGAAAAACTCCTACAGGGACATCAGACACCATTTGCCTTTCGACAGATGATGCGATGCTGTTTCTCAGCATGCTCACCGCATCGGCCTTAGACCCAGTGTAATCCGGTGCGGAAGGCTTCCAATAACGTTTGAGCCTTAGAACCGGATCGTCTGCGCTCCAACGAGCCAGGCAACCAGGCGGCAGCCGCTTCACGCCCTTTATGGCGGTCCTGTCAGAGGAAGCGTGGCAAAACACCAGATGCTGCAGAAGTGCTGTGAAATCCGGAGCAGGGTCAAATCCGGGGTGTTCACGTAACGCTTTTATTTCGCTTGCAAAAAGGACGGCGTCAGATTTAGGTATGCAATAATAGAGTGGCTTAACGCCCATAGGATCGCGGGCGATCAACAATTCCCGGGCAACTCGATCCCAGAGAGCAAAGGCAAACATCCCGTTGAGGCGAGACACAAATGCTTCGCCGTATTGTGCGAGGCCCTGCAAAAGCACTTCCGTGTCGCCGGTTGAAGTGAAACGTCTCCCGCTCGCTTCCAGATCTCGTCTCAATTGTCGAAAGTTGTAGATTTCTCCGTTGTAAACAAGGACATAACGGCCGTCGGCTGAAATCATGGGCTGGCTTGCCCTCGGTGTGGGATCGAGGATCGCAAGACGAACATGCCCCAGAGCGCACCCTGCCTCCTGGTCCTCGAAGATTCCCTCTCCGTCAGGGCCGCGATGCCTTTGCACCGCATTCATACGATCTGCAAGACCGTGGATGAATTCACCCACAAGGCCGGCGATTCCGCACATTGACTAGAGCACGCTCCTATTGTCCTCCGCGAATATTCTCAGCGTCGGCCGCGGTCAGCAACATCAAGCAGGATTTGTACGATCTGTTTGTAAGGCTCGGCTTCGCGGCGGCGTTCGATCAGCGCAAGGCCTTTCGAAATGAGATCCTGTCGGAGCTTATCATTGCTCAAGAGATTGGTCGCCTTTTGGGCAAAATCCGCCGGGCTGTTCGGATCGAAAAAGACTGCCGCATCTTCACAGATGTCGTGGGCGTAAGGACGATCGGCAACAAGC
>CAVOXB010000020.1:0-28546 GCA_963700305.1 uncultured delta proteobacterium | reverse complement strand
CATTTGCGATTTCGGGGACATAATACCGTTTTCTATAAGGGGTGCCTGCTCGGCTGCTCCGGTCTGCCCTGTTCAGGTTCCGGGCGATCCGTTTTTCGACTGTTGCCACAAACGCGTCACTTCCGCAAGCATCTATTGAGCTAACATCACGTGAGAAATTGTGGATAACCGTTGTGTCCCCCAAATTCATAGAGTTTCGGCAGCCATTTAAGAGTTTTTGGGGAAAGGTCCGGAAAACCACTTTTTGCAAAAAGGGGTTTTCCGGAGATCTTCACTCTTCCTCCACCTTTCTTCCCACTATTCACGCAGCGTCGCCCGCCTTGCGGCGGATGAACTGGTCCACCGCCACTGCGAGGACGATCACCACGCCGATCACAATTAACTGAGCGTTCGTAGAGATGCCCACGAGGGTGCATCCGTTCCGCAGGAAGCTAATTAGTAAAGTGCCTACGATGGTTCCCGTGATGGTCCCTCGGCCTCCGGAAAGGCTGGCACCGCCGATGACGACAGCGGCGATGACGTCGAGCTCTGCGGCCACGCCCGCGGTGGGTTGAGCAGACTGGTCCGGCTCATGGCGACCATCGCGCCGAGCCCTGTGAGCAGGCCTCCCAGAGTGTAGATGCCGATCAGAGTTCGGTCGACTCGCACGCCGGCGTGGTGCGCGGCTTCCACGTTGGAACCGATGGCATACGTGTGACGACCGAACCGCGTGAACTGCAGGATGGCTCCAGCCAAGGCGATGACCACCAAGAACAGGACCACCGAAATCGGTATCCCAGGCAGAGTTCCTTCGCCCAGGTAGCGGTACGATGATACGTTGATCGGCTGTCCGTCGTACATGACCAGCGCTATCCCGCGGTACAGACTCATAGTGCCTAAGGTTGCAATGAACGGTTGGAGCTTCAGCTTGGTGATTAACGCTCCCGAGATCAAACCACCCACAGCGCCGGCCAAGAGCCCGACCGCTGTTCCCAGCGCCATCATCCCCACAGAAGGTTGTTCGCCACCGACCCCGATCATTGTTCCGGCGGCGCACATGCCGCACAACGCGAGGAGGGAGCCCACAGAGAGATCGATGCCGCCGGAGATGATGACGAACGTCATTCCAACGGCGATGATACCGTAGACTGACGAGCGGCGCAGCACGTTGAGGAAATTGTCGAGGGTCAGAAAGCTGTCGGGCTGCCAGAGCGATAAGATGGCGATGACCAGGATGAGGCTCCCGAACGGTAGCAGTTCTCGAGCGAGTTTGTTCATGTGCGGCCCTTATCCACGGCGGCGAGTTGCATCACGGCCTCTTGTGTAGTTTCTGAGGTGATGAGGTCGGCGACGAGGCGGCCCCGGCGCATCACCAGAATTCGGTCGGTGATTCCGAAGAGCTCGGGCAGCTCCGAAGAGATGATAAGAATGGCCTTCCCCTCAGCGGCCATGAGTCCGATGAGCTCGTAGATGTTGACCTTGGCGGCGATGTCGATGCCACGAGTGGGCTCGTCCAGCACCAACAGTCGCGACTGAGCGATGAGGCCGCGACCGAGCAGCAGCTTCTGTTGATTGCCGCCCGACAGAGCGTTCGCAGGCGCTCCTGGCCCGGACCACTTGAGCGAGAGCTTTTTGGCTGTTTCTTCGGCGATTTCGTTTTCGCGGGCCAAGTGGAGGATATGTTTCATGCCCAGTTCGGCGAGGCACGGCAGCGTCATGTTCCACGTCGCCGGGAGCTCTAGGCATAGCCCCGTGCGTTTTCGATCTTCTGTGACGTACATGACTCCAAGGGCGAGTGCGTCGGCTGGCGTTGCGATTTTCACGCTTTTCCCGTCGAGCTGGACGCTGCCGCGGATTGAGGGGCGAGACCGCACAGGACGCGGGCAAGCTCAGTACGACCTGCGCCCACCAGTCCGGCGACGCCGACGATCTCTCCCCAGCGCAGATCGAAACTGATGTTTTCGACGCCTTGTGACGAGAGCTCCGACACGCTCAGAGCCGTGGACCCAATTTCGACCTCCCTTTTGGGGAAGTAGTCGTCCAGGTCGCGGCCGACCATGTGTTTGACGATATCGGGAATCTCAAGGCCCTTCATGGGGCCGGTGTGCTCGGCTCGTCCGTCGTGGAGAACGGTGATGTCCTCTGCGATCTCAACAACCTCTTCGAGCCGATGGGAGATGTAGATGATTGTGGTCCCCGCCCGACTCAGTTTTTTGACCATTTCGAGCAGCACGGTCACCTCGTGCTCCCCACAAGAGGAAGTCGGTTCGTCCATCACCAGAATCTCGGCGTTACGGGCAAGCGCCTTAAGCACTTCAACAATCTGGCACGTGCTCGCTGGAAGGTTCTCCACTTTTTGATTGGGATCCACATCGAAGCCATGTCTTTCGGCCAAGGTGCGGGTGTCTGCGAGCATTCGCTTCTTGGAGAAGGTACCGGGCAGCGCACCTTGGGGCTCGATCCCGAGCCACACGTTCTCGGCGATGGTGAGATCCGGGGCGAGGCTGAGCTCCTGGTAGATCATAGCGACTCCGGCAGCGAGGGAGTCGGAAGGATGCTTCCACGCGGAGGTTTTACCCTCTCGCACGATGGTTCCGGTGTCGGGCTGAAGAACTCCCGAGAGGATCTTCATTAAAGTGGATTTTCCCGCTCCGTTTTCGCCTACCAGGGCGTGAACCGTCCCTTTCAGGACTCGTAGGGTGACATCTTCGAGGGCCTTGACGGGGCCAAAGCTCTTACTGATCCCCTGCATCTCGAGGGCGAACCGGGAAGACTCGACTCGCGGGTACAGCGCCATCAACCTTCGCTTCCGATGAGTGCGCGAATCTCGGGCGAGTTCAGGCGATCCTTGGTGACGAGCTCCACCCCGGTGTCGATTCTCGCGTTGACGCTTTCGCCCTTGATCGCGGCGACGGCGCTGCTTACGCCTTTGTATCCCATGGCCTGAGGATTCTGGACTACAAGAGCGTCGATGCGCCCGGACTCGAGACCTTTGAGCAAGGAGTCAGCAGCGTCGAAGCCGATCATCTTCACTGCGTTGGCTCGTCCCTGGCTCTCCAGTGCTCGCAGGACCCCGCGGGAAGTGGACTCGTTGCAGGCGAAGATGCCATCGAGCTCTTTGTGGCGGGTGAGCAGGTCCTCGGCGGCGGAAAGCGCGGTCTCTACCGTGTCCATGCCGTAGCGGTCTTCAACCAGCTCGATCTCGGGAAAGCCCTTCAGCGTTTCGATGAAACCGTTTTCGCGAGCCGTGGTGGACGCGGAGCCAGCCATGTACTTGATGACGGCCACCTTGCCCTTGCCGCCGAGGAGCTTCGCCATGTGTTTCGCGGCGAGAGCGCCGCCGGCGTAGTTGTCAGTGGCCACGAAAGAGACCCGCTTGTCGGTTTCGATGTCCGAGTCGATGATGACGACCGGTATCTTGGCCGCCGCTGCACGTTCGACCACGGGGACAAGCGCGGCAGCGTCGGTGGGCGCCAGCACGATTCCGGCCACCTTCTTCACGATGAAGTCCTCGACGATTTGGATCTGTTTTTCACGATCACCCTCGCGGTCCGGACCCGTCCAGAAGATCGCCACATCGTGTTCTTTGGCGGCCTTTTGTGCACCGGCGAGAACTGAGTTCCAGAACGAATGGGTAGTCCCCTTGGGGATGACTGCGATGGGGCCCGCTCGCTTGGGCTTTTCGGCTGTGCTCTGGGCTTTGGAGGGATCTGATTGGGGCGTGGTATTGTGTCCCTTCTTAAGAAACAGTCCGGCACCCACGGCTGCAGCTGCTACCAGCAGAAATACCAGAATCAGCACGTTCTTGTTCAAGACGACTCCTTCTGCGCGTTGTCTTTTCGACTTCTGTAATTGGCTATGTCGCTCATTTGAGAGAACGGTCGAATGGGTTATAGATATTTCCAGCCTTCAACGGGGCCTCAAGGTAACCTCGAAAGAAGCAAACCGAAATATGTTTCTGATAAAGCGTCATATTTCCTGCCCTTGACCGTACCTCCTCGTGCCCTTTAGGTCAACAAGAATCTCTTTTTTCCACATCCAAAGGCAGTTCGTCAGTACCCGAGACACTTCCCGTAAAAAGCAGCCGAGAACGATTCACGATATCTACTAACAATGCCAACTTTAATGCCGCAACTTTGCAGTTTTGATCTGGCTTCCCTTAGCGATAACCCTTGACGGGTCTCCTGCACATGCCGCCCTGCATAACTTCAGCCGACTGTTGCAGTGGAGGAATTTCTGGTTGCGGGCGTGATCACCATTTTTTTACCAAATGCCTGAATTGTTCAGCTTCATATTCAGGACATTCCAGCCAGAGAGCATCGTGAATCATTGTGACGATGCGGGCATTCTAATCGTCGAACATCACGAGGGAGCAACGACGTTGGTGTTGCCCGATGAATTCCTAAAAATACTTGATCAAATTGAATTATTCGCATAAGGGAACTCCATGTCTTAACCTTGACATCCGACCTGGCCGACAAAATACGCGAGAAAAAAACCATCCATAGGAGAGTGCCCAATGAATAAGAAGACAGAATCTTTTTTCAAAAACGCCCCTTTGGTATGTCCTAATTGCGGGGACGAATATTTGCGCCACCAAAGCATCGAGGTATACTGCCGTGACAAAGAAGACGCAGAGTTGGGTTTAATGACGGAAATCTCGGGTGGAGTAACCACCATTACGAGAAACATGAAGGGTAATCCCAGCAAACGGAGAGATGGAATAGTCATCACGTTCGATTGTGAAACGTGTGATCACAAATCCAAGATATTCATTGTGCAACAAGAAGGTCAAACATTTTTCTCTATGGAATAGTCGACTCGGCTTCCGAATCACCTGAATGAGAAACTATAACGGACCCTGAATGTGCATACTCAGGTTGTTGGCCGGATCTCAAATGCACATGAGTAAGGAGACTTAGTGACAGCACCCACCGTAATTGAAATTCGTCAGGCAGCGAAGCGCATTCAGCCGTATGCTCACCGCACGCCCGTCCTGACCTGCGCTAGTCTCGACCGGCAGGTGGGCTCGAAAGTCTTTCTAAAATGTGAAAACCTGCAAAAAGTCGGAGCGTTCAAATTTCGCGGGGCATGCAATGCCGTCTTTTCGCTCCCGCAATCCGATGTGGAGCGCGGGGTGGTTACGCATTCATCCGGAAATCACGCCCAGGCACTGGCGCTGGCGGCTCGACTACGCGGGATACAGGCATATGTTGTAATGCCACACAACTCCCCCGCAGTGAAAAAGGCAGCTGTAGAGGGTTATGGAGGCAAGATTACTTTCTGTGAGGCAAAGCTGAAAGCACGGGAAGCCATGCAGGATCAGGTCATCGCTGAAACAGGTGCAACACCCGTGCACCCCTACAACAATTACCAGATCATTGCAGGACAGGGCACCGCTGCACTCGAGTTGTACAGGATTTCCCGAATTTGGACGTTATTCTTGCACCTGTTGGGGGTGGCGGACTTTTGAGCGGTACTGCCATTGCAGCTACGGAACTCTTCAGTCGTATCCGGGTCATTGGAGCTGAACCTGAAGGCGCTGACGATGCATTCCGCTCCCTCGCTGCCGGAGAGATTATCCAGATGGACGATCCCGAGACCATCGCTGACGGACTCAGGACCTCCCTTGGAGACCTCACCTTCCCAATTATCCGGAGCCATGTGGAGCAGATCGTGACCGTCAGTGAGGCAGCCATTATCGCCGCCATGAAGTTCGTATGGGAACGCATGAAAATAATTATTGAGCCTTCGGCGGCAGTGGCGGTTGGCCTCTTGTGGGAGCACAAAGTAGACCTGAGCGGTCTTCGCGTGGGAGTTATTCTTTCAGGTGGCAATGTGGATTTGGATGAGCTGCCCTGGCAGAGTGACAACTCCAATTTCGGGTGAACTCCAAATACCGATCGGTAGCCGTTTGCCTAATTGCAAGCAGTTTTGGTATATTCCCTTTGGGAACTCAGGGACCCGTATTACTATTAGAAGGTATGGATTAGGATATGGACACCCGAAACCAGGAATCACGCAATGATATGAAAAGATCTTTTGAGGTAGGTCTCTTTCGCCCTGAAGATGCTGAAGGCGTTGCTCGTCTCTTCCGGTCAGTGCACGGCGAGGACTATCCCATCAAGATATTCTATGATCCTTCTAAGCTCATTAGAGCCAATCAAGAAGGGGACTATTACAGCATTGTTGCGAGATCCACAGGCGGAGAAATTGTCGGTATTCACAACCTCTTTCGCTCAGCCCCTAGTCGAGCCGTATATGAATGGGGAGTCGGCTTGGTGCTGAAGGAATGGCGAAGTATTGGCGTATCTGCAGCCCTTGAGAGGTTCATGATTGATACTGTTGTTCCAGAATTAGGTATGCACACTGTCTTTGGTGAACCTGTAACAATCCATTTACAGATGCAGAAGCACTCAGAAAATTATGGATTTCAGCCTGCGGCACTGGAAGTTGGCCTCATGCCTGGGGAAGCATATTCCGGTGAGGGTGTAATTTCAGATCGAGTAAGTACTCTGTCGAGTTTTCGAGTTTATCAGAACATTCCCCAGAAAATCTTTTTACCAGTTACCTACAATGAGTCAATAAGATTCATGTACGGAGATTTCTCATCTGGTCGTACTTTTTACGAAAGGTACTGAGCCCATTCCTCTCGGGACTAATTCACAAGCTCATATGGATCTCTTCGATTTTGCAAAGGTAGCACGCATAACTTTTCATGAAACGGGCTCAGACTTTGCTGAACGCATATCGGGCCTGGAGGCTGAAGCAGTAGAAAAAGGATTCATCGTCATACAGGTGTGGCTGAAGCTTACCTCACCCTGGATTGGCAGTGTAGTCAGTATCCTTAAGACGAGAGGATTTTTTATAGGAGGAGTTCTTCCACAGTGGTTTGATGATGATGGTCTTTTGATGCAAAAGCTCCTGTTTATCCCCGATTTTGAGTCAATTCAGCTTTATTCCGATCGTGCCATGCGGATACGGGAGCTTGTGAAAGCTGATTGGCACCGCTCATTCAAATCTATTTGAGTAATTTGCAGGTGTGAAAAAGGATGGGAAACCAAAAGGTAGTCTTCCACAAGACATGACAGAGGCAGAACCGGCGTTACAATACTCTCAGTGGGGGAACTACCAGACCGTATTCGGGGAAGAGACCCCGTGCAGGCATAGTCGTTAGAATAAGGCCGTCTGGGGTCTTTATAGTGGCGGCCGGCGTCCCTGCCGGCCAGATGGTGGCCTTCATCCGCTCGCCATTGAGGAATTCTTCCGCTACACAGGTGAAGTTTTCGTGCGAATTCGTGTGCTCCTTTGACCACGATGGCCGGCAGGGACGCCGGCCGCTACTAATACTATGTTTCGCCATATCGCTGCGTTCTCAAGGCTGTTAACGCCATCATCTCGACCGCGTTATTTTAACGCCCATGCCCCGTGCAGGATTGTGCTTGACCAGGGGACGTGGGGTGGGGTACGCTCAACAACAGGATAAAGAAGCCTTGGGGGTATGCACTTGACTAAGGGAGCCACAACATATAGTGTTTTGGCCCATGGAAGACTACCCCAGGTCATTGGCAGAGTTCGAAGCCCGTTTCTCGACAGAGGAGCAGTGCCGTGATTACCTGTTCCGACGCCGCTGGCCAGAAGGTTTTCGGTGTCCTCGCTGTGGGCATGGCAGGGCTTGGCCGATTGGCAAGAGTCTGTTCGAATGCGGGTATTGTGGATATCAGTGCTCCGTCACTGCTGGTACGATCTTCCATGACACCCGTAAGCCTCTCACCCTGTGGTTTCGAGCTATGTGGTGGGTGACTTGCCCACGAACAGGGATGAGTGCAGTGAGCCTGCAGGAGATGCTCGGACTGGGGAGTTACAGGACTGCTTGGGCATGGCTTCACAAGCTACGCCGCGTGATGGTGAGACCAGACCGAGACCGGCTGTCCGGAAGTGTTGAAGTGGACGAGACCTATCTGGGGGGTCTAGAAGAGGGGCTCTGTGGAAGGCAAGTCTGTAGCAAAGCCCTAATCGTCGTTGCTGCGGAAGAGGCTGGCAAGGCCACGGGAAGGATACGGATGCGTCGGATAGACTCCGCATCCGGCAAGGAGTTACACGGCTTCGTCACCGGTGCCATTGAAAAGGGCAGCGTGCTGCACACAGACGGATGGAGCGGATACCGCGGCTTGGACCAAAAGGGCTATGTGCACGAAGTGACTCCGCTGCGCGGCAGAAAGCATGCCGCTACCGAACTCCTTCCACGCGTTCACCGCGCCATATCGCTCTTGAAGCGTTGGCTCTTGGGTACTGATCATGGCGCAGTAAGCCACAAGCATCTCGATTACTACCTCGACGAATTTACGTTCCGATTCAACCGGCGAACTTCACGACAAAGAGGCAAGCTGTTCTTCCGATTGGTTCAACAAGCGGTCGTCGGAGAACCGAGAACATACAGATCGCTTATAGGGAATCAAGGCAAAGAGAACTCAAAACAGTGACCACAACATATTGTGGTCACCTGACTAAAGTGCATACCCCAAAGAAGCCTTTCTTATTGACCGCGACGGCTTTGCCTCCCTCGTGCCTTGAGCGGGGCACGGAGGACTTTTCTGGATCAGAGGAACTTCCCCAAAAGGGGCCGAAAGGCCAAGGCCTTCGCATAATTCGGGTCAGTACGGTGAGCCGTTACACCAATCCCCGCTCAAAGAATTAATATCGCTATAACTCCTTTGGGGGCGTACCGATGGACATTACCTCTGCGCAAGGTCAAAGCACACGTCACCCCGGCGAAGGCCGGGGTCCAGTCTGGATTCCTGCCTCCGCAGGAATGACGGAAAATTTTTCCAAAATGGAGAACATCGTACAACGTCATGTCATTTCATCAAATTACTCTTTGGAACGAGTATTGGTATTATGCCCAAACAACAGTCTACAAGCGAGGAGTCCGGCCAAAGTAATCCCCTGACCAAATCGCCCGAATTCCAAGCTGCCCAGGTTCGTCAGCTTCACGCACAATCTCGAATGGGAATCTATTGGGCATTGCTCAGCGTTATGATTGTTGTGCTTGTTCTGCGGGATGAAGTCCCTTACAAGAATATGGGAATTTGGATGTTCGTTTATCTGCTCGTCCAAGTGTATCGCTACCACCTAATGGTCAATTTCTCAAAATGTCTATCTCCCGAGAACATAATTCACTGGGGTCAGAAGTTCAGTTTCTGTACAATCGCTTCGGGGCTAACGTGGGGTTTCGCTCCAATAATCATCTTCCCCGTAGGCTCGCCAGTACACCAGATGTTCCTTGTGATCTGTTTGTCGGGGATAGCTTCGGCAGCGTCGTCAGTTTATTCCCCTTTGACCATGTGTTATTTGCCCACAGTTTTGGCAATCTTAGTTCCATTATCAGCGAGATTTTTCTATCAGGCGCACGAAGTTGATGTGTTTATAGGCATCGTCATGATGATACTTGCTTCGGCCCTAGTTATGACAGGCAAACAAATGAATACAGCTATCACGGAAAGCCTAAAATTGCGCTTCGAGAACAAAGATCTCTTGGATTCTGTAACAGGGCAGAAGAAAATAGCGGAGAATTTACTGAAGGAGATTCACCATAGAGTAAAAAACAATTTGCAAGTCATATGCAGCCTTTTGCGCCTGCAAGGCCGTCATCTGGATAGCGAAGAGACCCGCATGATATTTAAGGACACTGAAACTCGGGTAAGATCCATGGCCATGCTGCACGAAGCACTTTACCAATCTGAAGACTTGGAAAGGATTCCCGTCAAGAATTACATCCACGATCTGGCAACCCAAATGCTCGAGTCCTACAGTCGCAGTCGTAAGGGAATCAGTCTTAACCTTAGCGTTGAAGATATCAGCTTCACCATTGATACGGCGATACCCTGCGGCTTGATAATCAACGAACTCATTACCAACGCTCTGAAGCACGCCTTTCCAGATGGTAGCAAAGGAGAGATTACCATTTTGCTTCACTCCACGGGTGAAAATGATTTAGAACTAGTGGTCAGAGACAACGGCAAGGGACTGCCGAATGAGGTGGTCGATAAGGGGCCAAAGTCCTTAGGTTTGAACCTAGTCAGGACATTTGTCAAACAACTGCGCGGGAAGATGGAATTGAACGGACTAAATGGCACGGAATTTCGAATCGGATTTAGAACGAAGCCACGAGCGACCCGCTGGTGAAGTCTTGACGACAGCACGAATACTCATCGTTGAAGATGACATGCTGATTGCCTTGGATCTCCAGACGACTTTGGAGGATTTAGGCTACCAAGTAACATCAGTTGTCTCCACAGGGAAAGAAGGAATTCAGGAATTGGAAAGATCGGACGTTGATTTGGTGCTCATGGACGTTCGGCTGGCAGGTGAATTGGACGGAATTGAGACTGCAAAACTAATACGATCGCGTTTCTACATGCCTATCATATTCGTGACCGGCGCCACAAACCTTGATTTGAATAGGTTGAAGGGGACAATTGAATCCTGTGATTATGTAACAAAACCTTTTAATGACGAGCAACTCCGCACTGCAATTGAAATGTCACTCAAGAAACGGACAAGTCAAGGGCCTTAGGAAAACCAAAACCTCAACTGTCTTATCGCCTTCACTCGGCAGGGGGGGAGGTTCAAATCCTCTCCCGCCTACCAGTTACTTAGTTGATATTGTTGGGACAGGGTCATTTCTCAAGGCGACCCACTATAGCATCACACGCCTAGATAAGCTTCGCGCACTCTGGGATCGTTCAAGAGGCCTATTCCCGAACCTTCCTGGATGACCTTGCCCGTTTCCAGCACGTATGCTCGGTGCGCCAACTCGAGACTCTTCTTCACGTTTTGTTCGACGAGGAGGATTGAGATGCCCTGGCGATTGATTTGCTTCACCGTACGGAACAGTTCAGCTACCACCAGTGGAGCCAAGCCCAAAGACGGCTCATCCAGCAACAGCAACTTAGGTTTCGCCATGAGGGCCCTTCCAATGGCAACCATCTGTTGCTCACCGCCCGAGAGCGTCTTAACCTTCTGCTTCGCACGGAGAAAGATCGCAGGGAACAATTGGTATACCCAATCTAGCGTATCGTGGCGTTCCTGACGCGCTCCAGCGGGAAAAGCACCGAGTTCCAGATTGTCGAGAACAGTCATCTCCGGGAACAGCAGCCGATCCTCAGGAACAAGGCACAAACCGCGTTCCACAACGTGGTGTAACGCCAATTGATGAACGCTTTTTCCCATGAAGTGTACCTGGCCGGAGGATGGGCGAAGAAGTCCCTGAATCGTCTTGAGTGTCGTGGTCTTACCGGCGCCGTTGGAGCCGAGGAGCGCAACAATTTCCCGCTCCTTCACCGTCAAGGACACGTCCCACAAGACGTGTAAAGGCCCGTAGTGAACGTTCAGATTGACTACATCAAGCACTCTGTCCTCCGGGGGTGGGGTCGTCACGGCCAAGATAAGCCTCAATAACCTGTTTGTCTTTGACAACAGCTTCCGGACAATCGTAGGCGAGCTGTACACCAAAATGTAATACCAGTACGGCGTGACACAGTTCCATCACCACTCTCAGGACGTGCTCTATCATGACAACGGTGATCCCTCGCCGCTGAATTTCCCGAATGGTATCAATGACGTGAGCCGCTTCACCCGGGGACAGGCCTGAGACAACTTCGTCCAGCAAAATCACTGAGGGATTCGTACCGAGGGCTCGAGCAATTTCCAGGTGTTTTTTTTCGACCAACGTGAGGTTTGCGGCTGGTTGGTACGCTTTTGCCGCCAACCCGACGAACTCCAACTCGGTCATGGCCAAAGGCACCCGCCGGCCGCGAGGCGGGCGCGAGCTTCGGCCAAAGCAGACTCCGACGAGAACGTTCTCCAACGCCGTCAGGGCAGCAAAAGGCCTCACGAGTTGGTAGGTTCGAGCGATTCCCAACCTGCAGATCCGATTCGCTCCGACCCCGGAAATGTCTCGACCCTGAAAGAAGACCCTGCCCTTGGTAGGTGTAAGCGCTCCGGAAATTATGTTGAAGAGAGTAGTCTTGCCCGCACCGTTAGGGCCGATGATGCCGAGTATCCGGCCCTCCTCCACCCGGAGGTTTATGTTCGACAGAGCCACGACCCCGCCGAACAGCTTATATACGTTCTGACATTCCAAGACAGTCGCCATTGCCGCTACACAGCTCCCCGCCGGTTCAGGGTTCCCCCTGGTAATGCGCCTTGTCTCCGGGCATAAGGCGCTGGATGACGAGTCTGAACGGTCGGGTTCTCACCAAACCGCCCGGCATAAACAGACCGACCAGGACCATGACTACCCCATACATGGTCAAATGGAGGTAAGGAATCTGTGTCCACAGAAATTCCTGCAGGAGGGTAAGAAAAATCACGCCCAGGACGGGGCCAATTACGGTGCCCGTTCCTCCCAGCATAGCCATAACGATGGGACTCAACGCTATCTCGAGACCAAAAACCGCTGGGGGGCTGATGTACGTCACATTCCAGGCATATACTCCCCCTATCACGCCGGCGGGTACGGAACTTACGATGAGGGCCAAACTCTTGTAGAGAGTCGTGGGGGTACCCAGGGCACTGGCAACCTCTTCATCTTCGCGTATGCTCAGGAGTGCCAGCCCGAACCGAGATCGTGAGACTCCCAGGTTTAGACCCACCGTGGCTATGGAAACTGCCAGAGAGAGGTAATATGACGTGACTGTATGATCTCCGGAAGGAGTTGAAATACCGCCCGCGCCTCCTGTCAGATCTCTGAGATTGTTTCCCAGGATGCCCATCAGGCTGATAAGGCCAAAGGTGGCCAACGCAAAATAGGCGCCCCTCAGGCGAAAAATGGGGTAACTCACCAACGCAGCGAAGGCCGCAGCTACGACACCTGCAGCCGCAAGACATAACACAAGATGGTGCCCCTGGTTAAGCAGTATGGCGGTCGTATACGCGCCCATGCCGAAGAAAGTGGAGTGGCCCAAATTCATGTATCCCATGGAACCACCCACGATGTCGTAACTCACGGCCAGCGTAAGGTATACTGCCAGGAGGAACACCCACACGAGAATATAAGACCCTGCCAGCCACGGCAGGGCAGCGGCAATCGCCATGGCGAGGCATGCGCCAACAAGAAGTGGTATTCGGTACGGCCTCTTGTTCATTCACTCGATCCAAACAGCCCGGAAGGTCTGATAATCAACACTGATATCAGCAGGATAAACGGAACGCAGGGCGACCATTCGGCCCCCACGTAATAGGCGGTGAACGCTTCGGCCAGGCCCAATATGAGCCCCCCGACCACTGATCCCACTAGACTGCCTAGGCCACCCAGCACAACCACGCAAAGATACTTGACTGTAAGAGGAATTCCGATGACCGGCGTGACCGTGAACAGCGTCACATAGAAGACGCCGGCAGAGGCCGCAAGAGCTGCCCCAAGGCCAAACGTCACTGCTGAAACCTGAGCGATGGGAACACCAACAACCTTAGCTCCATCGCGACACTGCGTGATCGCTTGAATGGCCCGACCGACAAAGGTTTTCTTCAGGTAAACCTGGAGAACCACGGCCAAAACACAAATGAACATCAGAATCAGAAGCCGGAGCGAAGACACCACTACCCCGCCTATGTCAAAAGGAGGCAAAGAGTATGCAATACCTGTGATCGGTCGTTGCCAGAAGAAAGCCGTCAAGTCCTCAATGGTAAGAGAGGCTCCCAGGGTGACCAGTATGGAGGACACCAGCAGTTCATGGGGCGGTTTGTCACTGATGGGTTTCAACAGAAGGACGTAGAAGCCCGCCCCAATCAGCACAAAGAGAGGAATTATGAGCACGGCCGCCAGGAAAGGGTTTATGCCCAAGGTCACAAATGCTGAATAAGCAGCGAGGGAACCGAGCATCAGAAACTCGCCATGTGCCAGGTTCAGAATCCTTAAGACCCCAAAGCTTATTGAAAGACCGAAGGCTGCAAGACCGTATATGCCGCCAAGCAATAGGCCCCCGACCAACAGCTGAACCACGTCGGAAAGCATTATCTACCCTTCCCGTTCTTGGTGAACCCCACCTATTTCCAGGCCGGTCGGGGATAGACGTGTTCGCCTGTGGCAACCTCTTTCGGCCAGATCACCACCCACTTGTCGCCTTGTATCTGAGAGGGGTAGGTGTTGATCGAGCCATAACCCGTCTCGTGGAATTGTGCTGGCCCCAGTACCGTCGCCAACTTCAGGCTCTTCAGAGCAGCCATCACAGCCTCGTTGTCGAGAGTCCCGGCACTCTCGAGAGCGGCCTGGAGTATCTGGAAGCCTGCTACATACGCAGGAGCCCATGGGTACATCGGTTCCGAGACGTTCGCCCTTTTGAGTAGATCAACGATGAGCCCGGAATCTCCCAGCTTCATTCCCTCTACCCAATACGATTGCCCAACGGCATAGTCCGCCACATCGCCAAGAGGGTCTCGGAAAACGCCGCTGTGATGAATGCTGTGGTATCCCTGGGATTGAGCTTCATCTCCTTGGCCTGTTTCATGAAGTTAATAGCGAAGGGGATGTTGGAGGAAATATACACGATATCCGGATCACTTTTTTTGAGCTTAGTGATAACCGGGGTGAAATCTCGAGCGTCGGCCGGGATGACGTCACTCGTAAGAACATTCAAGCCGCCTTCTTCCGCAAGCTTCTTCGAGCCCTCGAAGACGCCGAGAGGATGGAGCGTGTCCTCGACGACGAAGGAAACGGTCTTGGCTTTGCCTTCCGCTTTGATCATCTCCCAGTAACGGTAGGTGTAACGCGGGCCGAGATCTATGACGCCCACCAGCCACTTGAATCCTCTGGAATAAATCTTGGGAGAATTTGCGCACACAGCGATGAATGGGATTTTATGGTTTTCGCCGGCCGTGCTGGCTGCAAAGGTCAAAGGACTGCTGTAAGGGCCCAGAAGGACGTTCGCCTTGTCAACTGTTGCCAGACGCTCGTAATACTTCTTGGTCGTGGCCTCGTTGCTCGCGTCGTCATAAATCACGAATTTCACGGGTAGGCTCTTGCCGTATTGTTTCAGTTTGATGCCGCCCTTTTCGTTGACCATTTCGGCCCATGTCTCCATGAGTCGTTTGAATGGACCGACCTCCGAGGAGAAATGCCCGCTTTGAGAAACAGTTGCTCCAATTACGATGGCTTCAGGAACATCGGCCACTACTGCAGCTAACGCTCCCCAAGAAAGGATCAACCCAAGGCACAATGGCACAATCACTGAAAATCTGGGGCCCATTTTAACCTCCTCTGTTTTGGATGAGTTTCTGAACTCCGGTCCATCGGCCCTGCCCATGCAGGCGACATTTGCCGGCATCCGGAACTGTTACTTCGGCAACAGCGGAACCGTCAGTCCTCCCTGATCACTCGTCTTGCCTTGCCCTCAAATCTGGGGAGGTCGCCTATAGCTGAGATTTCCACTGCCGGGGTGATGCTAATGCGGAATTTGACTGTATCGACGAGTCTGTTGGCTGCTTCCTCGAGCTTTGCTACGGGAATATCAGATTGGGAAGGTTCCACTCGGATCGTCAGGCGCTTGCCGCTACCCATCCTGGGAACCACCAGCTGGTATTCGTTGGAGAATTCATCAACCTCGCGAACGAGATTTTCAATGGCAGATGGAAAGATGTTCACGCCGGCGTACTGGAACATATCGTCAGATCTTCCGAGCACTCCGCCGTCCAGTCTAAGGAATGTCCTTCCGCACTCGCACGGCTCGAGATTAAATCGCACGAGATCCTTTATCCGATACCTCAAGAGTGGCATACTTTCACAGCACAAGTTCGAGATCACAAGTTCTCCCACCTCCCCTGGGCTCACCGGCTCGAGTGTCTCCACGTCCAAGCATTCTGCATAAAACTGGCTCTCGATCAAGTGAGTTCCTTTTTGTGCAATGCACTCAAATCCAAAATTGGCTGCCTCCGTCGATCCCAGATCGTCGTAACACTTGGCTCCCCAAAGCGCTTCGATAGCTTTTTTCGTTGCGGCCACATTTGCGCCCGGTTCTCCGGCCGTAACCACGATGCGCACCCTGGAGTCGGTTAACGGCTGCCCCATTTTGACGGCCGTTTCTCCCAGGTGCAGCATATAGGTGGGGGTGCCGCATACTACGGTGGCTCCCCACTCGAAAATGTTTCTGACGCGGTCTTGGGAAGATTGCCCTCCTCCGGGAACGATCATGACCCCTTCCTGTTCCAAGGCGGCTGAAAAACCCCACCAGGCAATGTGCAGCCCAAAATTGAAAGGCACAAAAAGAATGTCTGACCGCTTTATGCCATAACCGTAGATGAAATGCATGAACTCTTCGTAGTAATGAACGGTCCAATCTTTCTTGTTCAGAATCGCCTTTACCGGAATCCCGGTCGTGCCGGAGGTCTGAAATACTCTAACTCCTTGTTCAGGATCGATGCAGATGAAATCTCCCCACGGAGGATGCTCGGCTTGACTTTCCCGAAGCTCTTCTTTCGAGGTAAATGGAACGTTCTTTATTTCATCCAGAGTTCGGATATCATCCGATTTAATTCCAGCCAGATCAAACTTGCGCCGGTACATCGGACTGCGCTCGTAGACGTACATGCATTCGCTCCTTGAAGCGTTTGAGCTGCCGTTCGGCAAGTTTTTCCCTTGGGAGGGTCTCCATTTCTTTGCGCCAGTAGGTAACCTCTTCCATCTTTGACCTCTTGTAAGTGCATCCATGCAGTGGTGTAACATCCGAGAAATACTGCTTAACCTCAAGATCTGAGCATTGCCCATGTCACTTGATCTTACCCAGCCCTCGCAAGATCTTCTCCGGTGTGAAGGGGGTGGAATCAAGCCTCACTCCTATCGCATTGTAAATCGCATTGGCGATAGCCGCCAATATAGCCGAGACAAGACCCTCTCCTACCTCTTTGGTCCGGTAAGGTTCTCCTATCTGGTAACTCTCGGTGATCACGTCGATGTGTTCAGAAACGGCCATATTGTGGATACATGGCATGTGGTAATCGAGCCAATTGGGGTTAACGGTTCGACCTTCCTTCATGACCACCTGTTCCATGAACGCATGGCCAAGAGCCATGGAAACCTGGCCATCAACCTGTCCTTCGACGAGCAAGGGATTTATCGGAAAGCCGCAATCGTGGGCCGTCACAGCGCGCAGAAGGCTTACCACGCCAGTTTCAGTGTCAACTTCCACCTCGGCTACTTCCGCGTCGAACGCGTAGTTTTCGCTCCACCGGCCTTTGGTCGTGGCCAAACTCGGATGCATAGGTTCGTCCCGCATGGTCCGCCAGTGGCCTTCGGCAGAAATCGGCTCACCTCGGTTCTTGCGGATGCTAGCAGCCACCAATTGCGAATAGGTGAGCCGTATGTCCGGGGATCCCACGACGTAGACGCTCTTGTTTTCTAGGATGAGGTCTTTGACATTGGCTTCCATCTCATCTGCAGCGATCTCCAAGAGCTTTTTGCGCACCTGACTGCCTGCCTCCCTTGCAGCATTGCCGGAAACGTACGCATGGCCGCTTATCCATGAGCCGATATCCACAGGCGTGGTCTCCGTATCGCCAGCGATCACCTCTATCTCGTTCACGGGAATCTTGAGTTCTTCGGCCACGATCTGAGAAACAATCGTCTCCGCCCCCTGCCCGACATCCATGGATCCTGTCAACACTGTGACGGTACCGTCGTCGTTCATTTTCACGACCACGGACGAACTGTTCGGATAAATGAGGGAGCCGCTGAAATAGGCGCTTACCCCTATGCCAATGCCTCTGCGGTATCGGTCCGCGGAAGAGGCCCTCGACTGGTTTTCACCGTAAGTCTCCTTGAAACGTGTATGCGCTGCTGCCTTCTGAACGCACTCAGAAAGCCCACAGTTGTGTACGTTGTCACCGTTTGGAAGCTGCTCCCCCCGCTGACGAGCGTTCTTGAGACGTATCTCGATGGGATCCAAGCCAAGCTCTTGTGCAATCATGTCTAACTGGGACTCGACGGCGAAGCGGAGTTGCGGAGCTCCGTGGCCCCGTTGGGGACATCTGACCGGGTTGTTCGTGTACACCGCGTATCCATCCCATTTGAGGTTGGCCACCCGGTAGGGAAGCATAGCGAATCCCCAGGTCAGGAAAATGACCACCACTCCGCTGCCGCGGTAAGCGCCGCAGCTATTAACGACCTTAAACTGCTGGGCCACAATTGTCCCGTCCTTTTTCACCCCAGTCTTGACCTCTGTCCAGAGTGGTTGGCCGTGGCGGTACACTGAAAAAATCTCTTCTCTCGAGGCCACGATCTGCACCGGACGGCCGGCTTTCATGGAGAGCAGGCAGGCACAATACTCGTGAGCAAACAGATCAATTTTTCCGCCAAAGGCTCCGCCCACATATGCTTTGTGCACCCGGACTGTCGATTGGGGCAACCTCAGGGTTCTGGCAAGCTTGGCACGCTTGATGAACGGCCCTTGGGACGATGTCCACACGTTGAGCTTGCCACTAGGTTCATAGCTCGCCAGCGTACACTGAGGCTCAAGGTACCCGTGTGTCCTGAGGTGGCTCTCAAAACGTCCCTCCGTCACATAATCCGAGTGAGCGAAGCCCTCGTCTACGTTTCCCCATGATGACTCAGTCTTCCCCGCGATGTTGGTAAACGGGTCGGAAATTTTTGGATGTCGCGGATGAATCTCGGGTGCACCCGGTTTCATAGCTTCAAAGGGATCGAATACAGCCGGTAGAGGTTCGGTACTCCACGTCTATCAGGCTGAGGGCCTCCTCAGCGGCGTATTCATCGGTGGCTGCGACTGCGGCCACTTCCTCCCCGACATATCGAACCCTGTCTAGGGCCAGACGGTCCTGATCAGGAGGGTACTGGGAGTCTCCACGAAACCGTGCATTGCCCAGTGCGTGTCCTGGCCCGTGACAATCGCCTTGATTCCGGGCACTCCGCGGGCCCTCGATGTGTCAACATTTACAATGCGAGCATGCGGATGCGGGCTGCGAAGTATCCGGCCCACCAGAGTTCCGGTCAGGTGGATGTCCGCTGTATATAGGGCCTTACCGGTGACTTTATCAGGGCCGTCTTTGCGAAGAACGCGTTTGCCGACGTAATCGAGTTCGTTCATGTCTGATTTTCCTCATGGGCTTGACAAGAAGACCGCTGGACCACTTCGTTCACTGCCTCTAAGATTTTGTTGTACCCCGTGCACCTGCAGAGATTTCCTTCCAGCGCCTTTCTTATGTCTGTTTCGGTAGGATTCTTGTGCTCCTGGAGCAATGCCGTCACAGAGAGCACCATGCCAGGAGTGCAAACCCGCACTGAACGGCCCCTTTTTCCAGGAAGGTTTTCTGAACAGATGTGAGTACAGTTTTCCTCCGAAAGTCCTTCTATGGTTGTAATGGCCATGCCCTGGCATTCCGCTGCCAAGGTCAGACACGAGAGAATAGGTTTTCCGTCCGCTAGTACCGTCCAGGAACCACATTCTCCGGTACCGCATCCCTCTTTCGTCCCAGTTAACCCCAGCTGTTCCCTGAGCACCTCCAGTAAAGTAACCTGAGAGTTCAGGGCCAATTCGTAGTGTTCACCGTTTATAGAAAGCTCTACTAGCTTTTTCATACTTTATCTCCCTCAACCGGGGTGCAGCCCGCGGTCACTGATTGCGGATCGGCCCGTCTATGGCTAAGGCCAACGCGTCCCGTGATTGAACCTCCACGCACTTCCTCAGGTACGGCATCGAAAATTCAAACCTCGGCATGGGCACGATCTCGTTTGTCGTCGTTTCCGCCGCCGCCTGGAAAAGGTCTGCTGAGACCTTTTGCCCCACCAGGGCCGCCTCGGCCTTCTTAGCCCTGATCGGCTCTGAAGAGACCCCACTAACGGTTATCCTCGCATCAAGGCACGTTTGTCTGTCGTCAGCAAGGTCCATTACGACCGCTACATTCACCAGGGCAAATTCGAGTCCCCCGCGTTGAGAGAATTTGACGAAAGCTTCTCGACGACCTCTCGGAGGTAGGGGGATTCTAACGTCTGTCACCACCTCAGCGGGACCAAGAGTGAGAGGACGCAAAGAATCACCTGCAAAGAGATCGTCCAGGGGTGCACAGCGGCGGTTATTTCCAGGGCTCTCAACGACCACCTGAGCGTTCAGTGACATCAGGGCCGGAACAGTGTCCGCAGCAGAAACAGCCCAGCACTTCTTGCCCTTAGGTATAAAATGGCAGAGGTTGCCGTTCCGTTTGAAACAAGGCTCGACAAACTGGTACTGGTGGCTCTGGTTGTAGTAGACGCAACGGTTCTCCAGACAGAGATTGCCACCCAACGTTCCCATGTGGCGAATCTGATTGGATCCCACGGCAAATGCAGCCTGAACCAGTAACGGGGCCTTCTCCCGAACCACATCAGAGCCGATAACGTCGGCCAGACTCATCAAGGCACTTATAGACAGGTAGCCGTCGGGACTGACAGCAGGACTCCTCACCGGTACACCTTTGAGGCTAACGATTACCTCCGGACCTGCCACCCCGTACTTCATCCTCGGGAACAGGTCGGTACCGCCCGCAGCAACTTTGGCTGACAATCCATGCTGCGCCAAAGCCTCGACAGCTTCTGCCACTGACCTGGGTTTTAGAAGCTCAAACCTTGGAAGACGCATGATGAACTCCTTGGGGACGCGGGAAAAATGCTGTCCCCTGATGAAAGGTCTACAAAACAGAAGTATGAGCAAAGGACGTGCCAAGGCCGAAGAGCAGAGATAAGCCTTGAAATGTTCGGGATGTAGAGGGGCGGCCGTCGGGGACGCTGACGACTATTCTGCCTCTTCATGGAGGCACCTGGCATCACTAATAGCCCACTAAATTAAACTTTTTCAGGATAACAGAAGAAGAGACCCGCCTCTATTTGGGAGGCACCAGAGACCGGAATCTCCCGGCATCCAACCCGGCCCGCTTGAGCAGTCTCTGCAAAGAAGTCCTGCGCATGCCCAAGACCTCAGCCGCCAAGGTAACGTTTCCACCATTGCGTCTGAGGCAGGATTCCAGGTACTCCTTGGTAAAATCCTGAGTAACTTGCCGGCGCAGATTCTGAAAATTCTTATCGCCGGCAGGATCGGACACCGTAAGAGAAGCACACCCCCGAGCGCTGACAGGCAGCATGTGATGCACTGACAGTTGCTCGTCCTCAGCCAGCACCAATGCCCGGTACACAGCATTTTCCAACTGTCTGACATTCCCAGGCCAATCATAGGCCGTCAAGGAATCCTGAACCTCCGGATGCATTCGAGGGAGCTTCGACAGACCGAGCAGGGCTGCAGACCGACTTGAAAAGTATTTTACAAGGAGGGGAATGTCCTCCGGCCGCTCACGTAGGGGAGGAATAGTGAGGCCCACCACGTTCAGCCGGTAAAAGAGGTCATGCCTGAAAAGGCCCATTGACACGTAATCTTCCAGTTTTTTGTTGGTGGCGGCAATTATTCTGACATCGGCTTTGATGGGGTCGCTGGAACCAAGTCTGAATACGACGTTTGCCTCCACGGCTCGAAGAAGCTTCCCCTGCAAATCCAGCGGCAACTCGGCAATTTCATCCAGGAATATCGTGCCTCGGTCCGCTGATTTCGAAATATCCCCTGCGAGTGGTGTACGCGCCAGTGAAGGCGCCCTTCACGTGGCCGAAAAGTTCACTGTCGAGCAGGGCTCCCGACAGTGCTGCACAATCGGCTACCACAAATGGAAAATGGCTCCTGGGGCTACTCGCGTGAATCCTCTTGGCTACCAGTTCCTTTCCGGTGCCGCTTTCTCCCTGCAACAGAATGTTGCAGTCTACCGGAGCAACCTTGTCGATGAAACGAAGAATTATCGCCATAGCCGCGGAACTGCCCACCAGAGGGATTTCCTGATGCTCTCTGAGCTTTCCACGCAGTTCCGTGATTTCTCTCTGCATGCACTTCTTTTCAGCTACATTCTGAATCACATGGAGGAGCTCTTCTGGTTCAAAAGGCTTGGCCAGGTAATCGTAAGCACCGCATTTCATGGCTTTCACTGCGGTCTCCACCGCAGCGTAGCCTGTCATCATGATCACCTCGATAGAATTGGAGAATGTTTTCACCCGTTTGAGAAGCTCCAGACCGTCCATTCCGGGCATTCGGATGTCCACGAGCATGACATCGCAGGATGTCGTTTGAACTATATTCAGGGCTGCCTTGCTATCTTTAGCTCCTGCAACGTCATAGCCGTGCCGAGTAAGCAATCGAACGCATCGCTTGCGAACGGAGTCTTCGTCGTCCACCACCAGGATGCGGATACCCTCATTCATCGAGGTCTCCGCATTCTGCGCCGACTGCCGCAGGGAGGATGACCCAGAATACAGAACCTTCCCCGGGATTATTTCTAAAACCGATGCGTCCACCATGCTCTTTCACGATCCGTCTGCTGACTGCCAATCCGAGACCGGTACCTTTGCCTCTCTCTTTTGTAGTGAAAAATGATTCGAACACCCGGTCCGCGACTACGGGCGATACTCCCGGCCCAGTGTCGGAGATGCGCACACAGATAAATTCGTCCCCTTCCTCGAGCAGCCCGTTTGTGGACACGCCGATGCGGCCACCCTGAGGCATAGCGTCTCGTGCATTTTTGATGAGGTTTATGAAGACTTGTTGGAGGTCATTGGAGTTCCCCCTTACGGGGGGCAAATTGTCCGCGTAAGACTTGGAAAAGGAGATGTCGTCAAGCTCTGCCTGACGCTGCACCAAGAGCATCGCCTCTTCGATCACGGTGTTCAAATCCAGTGGAATATTCTCCTCAGGCACCCGCCTCGAGAATTGCAGCAGTTTCTGTACGATTCTTCTGCATCGGCGAGCGTCTGCCTCGATTTCAGCAAGTTCCTTGAGAAAATTGTCAGGCTCCAGGTTGCCGTGCTGGACATCCTCAGTCAGCATCTGCACTGCCATGATCAACCCGCCCAGTGGATTGTTGATTTCGTGCGCCACCTCACTGGCCAACGTGCCAACGAGCGACATTTTCTCGGACTGAAACAGCTCTTCTTTGAGCCTCTGAACTTCTGACACGTCGGTTACCGCAGTAATTATGCCCACACCTCCGGCACGGTCTATAAAAGGAGAGCCGTTAACCAGCACAGCGATCCTCTTGCCCGAACTCGTAACGAACCTCGTTTCGAACGAATAGCGTCCCGCTGTACCTCCCTCTGCTTCGATGAGTGTCTGAAAAAGCGTACATCCCTCTGAAATAACCACCTCAGAGTAGTGCACCCCCTCCAGTTCGCCTCGCCCGTATTCCAGAAGATCCTCCAAGCGATTGTTTGCGAAGGTTATGAATCCCTGGCTATTCACAATCTGGATTCCGTCGTTCAGAGAGGAAATCAAATTCTCGTTGAGGGCTTCGAGATGAGCCACTTTGCGGTCAATGAGTTCCGAATCCTTTTCGCGGTTAGGTCTCGGGCCACGCCTACCATGGCGATGGGGCGATCGGTTTCATCACAGAGCGGCACGCAGCGGACGTGCGCGGGGAACCGTCGTCCCCCTTTGGTCTTTAGAATGATTTCTCCGTGAAAGGACTTGTTCTGCCGAATGTGGCCTAGTACATCAGGCTCCCGGGCTCCAAGCACGACTATGTGCCGGTTGAGCACTTCCTCCGCTCGGTATTCGAACATCTCTTCGGAAAACTTATTAAAGAAAACCAGCCGTCCTTCCAAACTCGTCACCACGATGGATTCTATTATGTTTTCAAGGACATTCTCTATGAACTCTTTGGTAGTCTTTTTCAGGCCAAGAATGAACTTGTCCCAGTTCAGCACTCGGTTACCGAGCTTTAGTTCAGCGAGACCGGTCCCTTTCGGAATGCCGGAAAGACCGACTCCCGCCTGACGAGAACGCTTTCTATTCATTGGATCATTCCCTCGGCTTCGTAAATGTTACTCTTTTTTGTTGCCGTTGCCGAGTTTTTTCCGATTGCCTTCTTCTTTCGGGGGGGTATCCAGGTTCGCAGTTCCCTGCAGGTAGAGCAAAAGACCTATGAAGATGTCCTCAAACGACTAAGAGGTCAGATAGATAGGTTGACGGCCGCTTCCTGTCTTTCTTTTTCTCATTCCCAGGCTCCGCCTGGGAATGCATAACCCGGAGGCTCCGCCTCCATTATCGTATTGAATTACAAATAGTTACCGGGCAGAGCCCGGAAGATATGGGTTCCCAGGCGGAGCCTGGGAACCAGGAAAAATTGCCTCTCCTTGCTCTTCACCACGCCCTACCACCCGTCTGCCCTCAATATCACTTAGTTTCCTTCTTCATATCAGAGGGTTGCCGAGGAGTAGGTGCATTTCTTTGCCTTGCTCGCCAATCATCAGGGGCGTACAAAATAGTGTAATTAGAGACTCCCAGCGGGGATCTCCAATACTCAATAAATGCTCGCACCTCTTGTTTTGTCTCGATGATGCCGAAATGGCCTTCGAGAAGAAGATCGGCCTGCAAGTTGATGAGTCGTGATAACGAATCCACATACTGTTTTTCATCAGAAAGCAATTCCGAATGGATCGGGCCGTGGATATCTTGCCCGAAAAGGATAAGCTCGCCGTCAATGTCTGTAGTATACGCTACCGAACCCGGAGAGTGACCTGGGCAGTGAATGGCCGTCACAGTACCGCTACCAATAGAAAGGGTCGATTCTCGGCCCTGCAATCTGATGTCTATGGCAAATGGTTCGAGGCGTGCCTCATACCAGGCGGCTCCAGTCACGCGGTTGTCACCTGATTCGAGATAAACCGCATCCAACTCATGAGCCACGATTCGGCAGCCATATTCCTCTCTCACGGCCTGGGCACCACCAGTATGATCGAAGTGGCAGTGAGTCAGCAGAAGGTATTCGAGTTGGGCATTTGATTCCAGGCATTCGGCAATGTTTTTTGTTAGTTGCGGGTGGCCTTGACCACTTCCGGCATCAATAAGGGCTGCTCTGTCGCCGAAGCGTACGAGGTAGATGGCCGCGTCCGATGGATCAGTCAGCTCCATTCCTCCCACTGGCCACAGATTATTCATGATTCTTATGCTCAATCCGACTCCCTATTTGACTCCCTATTTGTTCGGTGCAAATATGTTATTCAGTTTACTGCCGATCATGCCGAATGTCACAAAGCTTGCCCATCCCAATGGCTATCTTATTTAATTTGACCAGGGTTGCCAAAATTTCGTAGGTGCCGGCCTCCGTGCCGGCACATTGGATTAGTGACTAAATAACTGGTAGATTACTGATAAACCGTCAGACTCCTATACCTTACGCAGGAGACACTCGAGGAAGTTCGTGACATTTACCATATGAGTGTTATTCGTTTTTTGCCGAAGATATAGTGACCATTGTATCCCGGTCTCCGGGGGTTATATATGGATTATGCCGGATTGCCCGGAACACTATCAAGAGGGCGTCCTCCACTGAACGAAGAAGCCCTTCAGCAGATAGACAACGCCAACTTGTCTCTCTATTGATTCACTTCAGTGCAGGAATCCTTCGCATCCACTGATTCTTCTACCCTGCTCTTTTTGAACGTCCCCTGGAGAAGCGAGCCAATTTCGTTTTCACACAAGTGATGGTTGAGCATGACATGCTAATCCATGTTAGCACCCAATTGACCTTTGTTAGCACCCTCTGCCGGATGCTCTCCTGGATAAGTGTCTACATATCAGCACGTTTCGGAAGTTCTATAATTGGTATATTTCTTGCTCCGGCAGAATCACCTGAAATATTCTCGGCACGTGCAACGAGATTTTGTCGACGTCTCCTATGTCCGTGAGAAGCCGAAGTAAAAACCCTGTCAGATTTTATGGAGGAAACGATGAGTGACGAAAACGTCTCCAAGGGGCAAGGCAGCCAATGGCAAGACAAATCCCAGGCCGCTGACTCGGCCGAGCGCCAAGAGGACTACATGGTCCTGGTAGTGGCTACCATCACGGTGGTGTTAGTAATGGCAGGCGTCATTGGCACAGGGTCCTTCAACTCCCTGTTTTTTTAGATATTTCGACTGTAATGGTCCAAAAGATCTTTGGAGGTAAGAAAATGGCAAGCGGCGGCATTGGTGTTGAATACAGCCTCAGGGGGTTACCCAAAATGCTTCCTGGGCTCCTCCTCTGCATAGCATTCGGCTGGTTGGCCCTTCAGTGGGATCATACCACCCACAGATGGGCGGGCGAATTCAAGGAGGCACAATCGGTCATCAAGTCCAAGAGCGATGGCAAATCCTTCGCGACATATGACGCGTACAAGAACGGCAAAACAGAGAAATATAAGCTTGCAGTGACCAAGTTCGAGTCAGGCGAAGCCAAAGAAAAGCCGAAGAAACCTACGATCCTGAGTAAATCCGATTACGAATCGACTGCCAACCTCGCCGCTGTACCTTTCAAATTCAGCTTGGGCGACACGGTGGTGAAGTTTCAGCTCACGTATGTGGCGGTGCTACTCCTAGTTGGCATGCTCGTTCGTAATACCATTGGCGTGCCGCAGATTTTCCAAGCTGGCACCATCGCTGCTCGGCCAATTATTAAGCCGGGCATCATCATATTAGGCGCATACTACATGTGGGCCGACGTGCTTCGGGTTGGTATGATCGGACTTGTCTTGGTGTTGGCATTCGTGCTCGGTACTTGTGTTTCATTTCCATTTGGGGACGTCAAAGCCGCGTTGACGAAGGTCTGGCCGGAGTTATGGCAGCAGGCGTGGGCGTGTGCGGCGTGTCCGCCGCATTCGCGGTCGCCCCCGTGGTCAACGCTAAACCTCGCGACTTCTTCTATGCCATCGGCACAATCCTTCTTTTCGGCACCTTGGGCCTGTTCACCTTTCCTTATATCGGTAAAGCCCTCGGAATGAGCGAACCAGTATTCGGCGCCTGGGTCGGGACAGCCATACTGAACACCGCCCAGCTCGTGGCTGCAGCCACGTGGTACGGTCACGAATCTTTACTTACGGCCAACATTATCAACATCGTGCGTGTTGGGTTCATCCCTGTCCTGGTAATCTGGACCATTTATTTCTATGTTGTGCGGCCCAGCCAAGCATGCGGCGTTGAAGGCCAACAACTCGACTTCTTTGGATGTTTACAAGTTGTGAAGGACAAGTTCCCTATATTCATCTTGGGTTTCTTCATCATGGTGACTCTGAATCAACTTGGGTTTTTTACCAAAGAGCAGGCGGGTATTCTCGGCAAAGATCTCCTAAAGATTTTCTTCGCCATCGGATTCGCCGGTGTAGGCTTGAACATAGCCCTGGGCGATCTACGTAAAGCCGGGGGAAAAGCCTTCGCAATAGGGTTAATTTCGGCTTTTGGCAAGGCCGCCATCTCCGCCGCAGTGGTCATGCTTTTGGGCACCGCAGTTTTCACCGTGAAGTAGCGAAGTTTGACCATTCACTCGTCGCTTTTGAAAGGATGACCCATGACGTGCCGTAAATCGAGACCGACACTCATTGTTCGTGGAATTTCAGTTGTGATTTCATTTGTGATTGTAGTCGGTGTTGGGATTTCTTGTTGGACAGATGGGTTTCCGCTCCAGAAGAAATATTCCTAGTTGGAACCATCAAAGTACAAAGAAAGGAGGTGTCAGGCGTCTGTCATTGACACATAAAGAATACAAGTTTAAGGTTAATCACAAAAAATGACGGTGTATTTCTCCCTCTTCGGAAACGCCATGAAACTTATACTCATTTGCACAGACGGCGAGGAACACACCCTCAAGGCTGAAGAACATGCGCTAACAATAGGCGAACGCTTTGGGGCCTCGGTAATGGGATTGTACGTGCAGAGTCCTTTTCTCAAGAAGTTTACCCACGAAATCTATCGGTGAACAGGAACGAGTGTCGCCAGCATCTGGATGAGGCCCTTCGTCGTGAAGGGGTGCTCGCGCTGGAAGCCCTCGGGCGGCGGTGCGGCGGCGCGGAGTGTCATACGACTCCAAAATAAGGGAAGGCGATATTGTTGAAGAAATAGTTGATGAGGCGTCCACCGGAGGTTACGACCTCCTCGTCATGGGAGCAAAACTGCTCAACACGTGGCGCGAGCGGCTTGAATCCGTAAACATCCCCCTGGCGGTCTTCAAGCGGTCCCCTATTCCCACGTTATTGATACGATCAGCATACCGTAAATCGAGAATGGTTACTTCCTAGTACCGGGGCAATGCGAAATTGACCTGCTTGCGGATCTTGAGGCTGTTCTTCGACTAGGCCCCCTGTGGGACGTCAAATCCCTGGAGATGGAAGGTCCTGTTGCCCGGGACCGCGACTTTGTGCTTGCTGTGCAATACGACCGCACTGAGATACCCGTCTACTTTGCAGGAAAAGTGGAGGAGTATGCCCCTGGCAAGGCTCTCCGGCTCGTAATGCAAGCGCAATAACACTTGGTGGATTTTTCGGTGAATCTCTCGGAGAGTGCTGGAGGCACCTTGATAGCTTTTCGCATCGCAGCCGTTCCTCCTCCGGCCATTGAAGATCTTCGTGAATACGACATGTGGGGCCCGAAGCTTTGTCAACTATGTGAAGATTTGTGAGTCTCGCAGACCGCTTACCAGGATCTGGAAGTGGTTCCTCGATCGATGGTGGCTCAAGATGACTCAAT
>CAVOXB010000019.1:0-199991 GCA_963700305.1 uncultured delta proteobacterium | reverse complement strand
TACCATGGCGATGGGGCGATGGTTTCATCTCAGAGCGGCACGCAGTGGACGTCCCGGGGAACCATCGTCCCCCTTTGGTCTTTAGAATGATTTCTCCGTGAAAGGACTTGTTCTGCCAATGTGGCCTATCCATCAGGCTCCCGGGCTCCAAGCACGACTATGTGCCGGTTGAGCACTTCCTCCGCTTGGTATTCGAACATCTCTTCGAAAACTTCTTAAAGAAAACCAGCCGTCCTTCCAAACTCGTCACCACGATGGATTCTATTATGTTTTCAAGGACATTCTCTATGAACTCTTTGGTAGTCTTTTTCAGGCCAAGAATTGGAGGCCTTGTCCCATTTTAGAACTCTTACCGAGCTTTAGTTCAGCGAGACCGGTCCCTTTCGGATGCCGGAAAGACCGACTCCCGCCTGACGAGAACGTTTTCTATTCATTGGATCATTCCCTTTCGGCTTCGTAAATGTTACTCTTTTTTGTTGCCGTTGCCGAGTTTTTTCCGATTGCCTTCTTCTTTCGGGGGGGTATCGGTTCGCACTTCCTGCAGGTAGAGCAAAAGACCTATGAAGATGTCCTCAAACGACTAAGAGGTCAGATAGATAGGTTGACGGCCGCTTCCTGTCTTTCTTTTTCTCATTCCCCAGGCCGCCTGGGAATGCATAACCCGGAGGCTCCGCCTCCATTATCGTATTGAATTACAAATAGTTACCGGGCAGAGCCCGGAAGATACGGGTTCCCAGGCGGAGCCTGGGAACCAGGAAAAATTGCCTCTCCTTGCTCTTCACCACCCTACCACCCGTCTACCCTCAATGTCACTTAGTTTCCTTCTTCATATCAGGGGGTTGCCGAGGAGTAGGTGCATTTATTTGCCTTGCTCGCCAATCATCAGGGGCGTACAAAATAGTGTAATTAGAGACTCCCAGCGGGGATCTCCACTACTCAATAAATGCTTGCACCTCTTGCTTTGTCTCGATGATGCCGAAATGGCCTTCGAGAAGAAGATCGGCCTGCAAGTTTATGAGTCTTGACAACGAATCCAGATACTGTTTTTCATCGGAAAGCCATTCCGAATGGATCGGGCCGTGGATATCTTGCCCGAAAAGGATGAGTTCATCGTCAATGTCTGTAGTATACGCTACCGAACCAGGAGAGTGGCCTGGGCAATGAATGGCCTTCACTTCACCGCAACCGATAGCCAAGGGTCGATTCTTGACCGTGCAATCTGATATCTATGGTAAAGGTTCCAGGCGTGCCTCATACCAAACGGCGCCGGTCACACGGTTGTCGCCTGATTCGAGATAAACCGCATCCAACTCATGAGCCACGATTCGGCAGCCATATTCCTCTCTCACGGCCTGGGCACCGCCGGTATGATCGAAGTGGCAGTGAGTCAGCAGAAGATATTCGAGTTGGGCATTTGATTCCAGGCATTCGGCAATGTTTTTAGTTAGTTGAGGGTGAGAATGACCACTTCCGGCATCAATAAGGGCTGCTCTGTCGCCGAAGCGTACGAGGTAGGTGGCCGCGTCCGATGGATCGGTCAGCCCATTCCGCCCACCGGCCACAGATTATCCCTGATTCTTATGCTCAATCCGACTCCCTATTTGACTCCCTATTTGTTCGGTGCAAATATGTTATTCAGTTTACTGCCGATCATGCCGAATGTCACAGAGCTTGCCCATCCCAATGGCTATCTTATTTAATTTGACCAGGGTTGCCAAAATTTCGTAGGTGCCGGCCTCCGTGCCGGCACATTGGATTAGTGACTAAATAACTGGTAGATTACTGATAAACCGTCAGACTCCTATACCTTACGCAGGAGACACTCGAGGAAGTTCGTGACATTTACCATATGAGTGTTATTCGTTTTTTGCCGAAGATATAGTGACCATTGTATCCCGGTCTCCGGGGGTTATATATGGATTATGCCGGATTGCCCGGAACACTATCAAAAGGGCGTCCTCCACTGAACGAAGAAGCCCTTCAGCAGATAGACAACGCCAACTTGTCTCTCTATTGATTCACTTCAGTGCAGGAATCCTTCGCATCCACTGATTCTTCTACCCTGCTCTTTTTGAACGTCCCCTGGAGAAGCGAGCCAATTTCGTTTTCACACAAGTGATGGTTGAGCATGACATGCTAATCCATGTTAGCACCCAATTGACCTTTGTTAGCACCCTCTGCCGGATGCTCTCCTGGATAAGTGTCTACATATCAGCACGTTTCGGAAGTTCTATAATTGGTATATTTCTTGCTCCGGCAGAATCACCTGAAATATTCTCGGCACGTGCAACGAGATTTTGTCGACGTCTCCTATGTCCGTGAGAAGCCGAAGTAAAAACCCTGTCAGATTTTATGGAGGAAACGATGAGTGACGAAAACGTCTCCAAGGGGCAAGGCAGCCAATGGCAAGACAAATCCCAGGCCGCTGACTCGGCCGAGCGCCAAGAGGACTACATGGTCCTGGTAGTGGCTACCATCACGGTGGTGTTAGTAATGGCAGGCGTCATTGGCACAGGGTCCTTCAACTCCCTGTTTTTTTAGATATTTCGACTGTAATGGTCCAAAAGATCTTTGGAGGTAAGAAAATGGCAAGCGGCGGCATTGGTGTTGAATACAGCCTCAGGGGGTTACCCAAAATGCTTCCTGGGCTCCTCCTCTGCATAGCATTCGGCTGGTTGGCCCTTCAGTGGGATCATACCACCCACAGATGGGCGGGCGAATTCAAGGAGGCACAATCGGTCATCAAGTCCAAGAGCGATGGCAAATCCTTCGCGACATATGACGTGTACAAGAACGGCAAAACAGAGAAATATAAGCTTGCAGTGACCAAGTTCGAGTCAGGCGAAGCCAAAGAAAAGCCGAAGAAACCTACGATCCTGAGTAAATCCGATTACGAATCGACTGCCAACCTCGCCGCTGTACCTTTCAAATTCAGCTTGGGCGACACGGTGGTGAAGTTTCAGCTCACGTATGTGGCGGTGCTACTCCTAGTTGGCATGCTCGTTCGTAATACCATTGGCGTGCCGCAGATTTTCCAAGCTGGCACCATCGCTGCTCGGCCAATTATTAAGCCGGGCATCATCATATTAGGCGCATACTACATGTGGGCCGACGTGCTTCGGGTTGGTATGATCGGACTTGTCTTGGTGTTGGCATTCGTGCTCGGTACTTGTGTTCTCATTTCCATTTGGGGACGTCAAAGCCGCGTTGACGAAGGTCTGGCCGGAGTTATGGCAGCAGGCGTGGGCGTGTGCGGCGTGTCCGCCGCAGTCGCGGTTGCCCCCGTGGTCAACGCTAAACCTCGCGACTTCTTCTATGCCATCGGCACAATCCTTCTTTTCGGCACCTTGGGCCTGTTCACCTTTCCTTATATCGGTAAAGCCCTCGGAATGAGCGAACCAGTATTCGGCGCCTGGGTCGGGACAGCCATACTGAACACCGCCCAGCTCGTGGCTGCAGCCACGTGGTACGGTCACGAATCTTTACTTACGGCCAACATTATCAACATCGTGCGTGTTGGGTTCATCCCTGTCCTGGTAATCTGGACCATTTATTTCTATGTTGTGCGGCCCAGCCAAGCATGCGGCGTTGAAGGCCAACAACTCGACTTCTTTGGATGTTTACAAGTTGTGAAGGACAAGTTCCCTATATTCATCTTGGGTTTCTTCATCATGGTGACTCTGAATCAACTTGGGTTTTTTACCAAAGAGCAGGCGGGTATTCTCGGCAAAGATCTCCTAAAGATTTTCTTCGCCATCGGATTCGCCGGTGTAGGCTTGAACATAGCCCTGGGCGATCTACGTAAAGCCGGGGGAAAAGCCTTCGCAATAGGGTTAATTTCGGCTTTTGGCAAGGCCGCCATCTCCGCCGCAGTGGTCATGCTTTTGGGCACCGCAGTTTTCACCGTGAAGTAGCGAAGTTTGACCATTCACTCGTCGCTTTTGAAAGGATGACCCATGACGTGCCGTAAATCGAGACCGACACTCATTGTTCGTGGAATTTCAGTTGTGATTTCATTTGTGATTGTAGTCGGCGTTGGGATTTCTTGTTGGACAGATGACTTTCCGCTCCAGAAGAAATATTCCTAGTTGGAACCATCAAAATACAAAGAAAGGAGGTGTCAGGCGTCTGTCATTGACACATAAAGAATACAAGTTTAAGGTTAATCACAAAAAATGACGGTGTATTTCTCCCTCTTCGGAAACGCCATGAAACTTATACTCATTTGCACAGACGGCGAGGAACACACCCTCAAGGCTGAAGAACATGCGCTAACAATAGGCGAACGCTTTGGGGCCTCGGTAATGGGATTGTACGTGCAGAGTCCTTTTCTCAAGAAGTTTACCCACGAAATCTATGCGGTGAACAGGAACGAGTGTCGCCAGCATCTGGATGAGGCCCTTCGTCGTGAAGGGGTGCTCGCGCTGGAAGCCCTCGGGCGGCGGTGCGGCGAGCGTGGAGTGTCATACGACTCCAAAATAAGGGAAGGCGATATTGTTGAAGAAATAGTTGATGAGGCGTCCACCGGAGGTTACGACCTCCTCGTCATGGGAGCAAAACTGCTCAACACGTGGCGCGAGCGGCTTGAATCCGTAAACATCCCCCTGGCGGTCTTCAAGCGGTCCCCTATTCCCACGTTATTCGTACGATGAGCATACCGTAGAATCGAGAATGGTTACTTCCTAGTACGGGGCAATCCGAAATTGACCTGCTTGCGGATCTTGAGGCTGTTCTTCGACTAGGCCCCCTGTGGGACGTCAAATCCCTGGAGATGGAAGGTCCTGTTGCCCGGAACCGCGACTTTGTGCTTGCTGTGCAATACGACCGCACTGAGATACCCGTCTCTTTTGCAGGAAAAGTGGAGGAGTATGCCCCTGGCAAGGCTCTCCGGCTCGTAATGCAAGCGCAAGAACACTTGGTGGATTTTTCGGTGAATCTCTCGGAGAGTGCTGGAGGCACCTTGATAGCTTTTCGCATCGCAGCCGTTCCTCCTCCGGCCATTGAAGATCTTCGTGAATACGACATGTGGGCCCGAAGCTTTGTCAACTATGTGAAGATTTGTGAGTCTCGCAGACCGCTTACCAGGATCTGGAAGTGGTTCCTCGATCGATGGTGGCTCAAGATGACTCAATCCGGAAAGCGACTTGTTTTCTTCATCGTCGTGGCGGATGGCTTTTCCGTAGCATTCCTTGCTGCAGTTCTTCTGTGGTGGAAATATTTTTCCGGGCCTTAACGATTTTTCGCGGCCCTCCCCAATGTCTGCGATCCGGGTATTCTGCTATGAAACGACCCAATCTTCAAACCAAGCTCATCGCCAAACTCATTCTAGCCGTTTGGGATTCAGCCTGCTGTTCATTTTTTCTCTGAACTACTACTTGCGAGCTCTTATGGAAACAGAAGTGGCTGACAAGGCACGCCTGATCTTTTCCAATCTCCTGGCAGTGCAGACATACGTGAGAGAGACTCTTAGACCGGTAATGTACGAGATCCTCCCGTCACAGGACTTTGTCATAGAGGCAATGTCCACGTCTGTACGTGACTCGCAAGGTGATGTCGGATCTCAACATGGCGCGGGACCAGTTCTCGTATCGCCGCGTATCCCTGGACCCCCGTAACCCGCAGTACGCTGCCAGTGACATGGAACGCGAGTTCATCAGCCATTTTCAGCGCAACCCCTCAGACCAGCTCATGAGCCAGTTCCGCGAAGTCGACGGAGAAGAATGCTATGTCACGGCGCGTCCGGTGGCGTTCAAGAAGAGCTGTCTGGCATGTCACGGCCGCCCCGAAGATGCACCTGCCGTAATGCTGGCACGTTACGGAACCGAGAGAGGATTTGGACGGAAAGAAGGCGAAATAAGCGGTCTCGATATGCTCACCGTACCCGTACAGCGCGAAACAGCAGCTATCCGGAAAGCGGCTGTCACCTTTGTGCTGGTATTTGCGTGCGGCGCCTTGTGCATTCTCGGATTCAACCATTTCTTCTTTGATCGGATAATGGTCCAGAATATAGGCCGCTTGGCCACTGTTTTGCGAAGCCGTTTCCCTGATGAGGCTGACGGTACGCTTCCTGAGCGCCCGCGACAAGGAGACGAGATCGACGACATGATGGCGGATATGGAGCGTTTTGCCGACCACCTGCGAGCAGCTAAAAGACAGTTGTCAGACTATGCGGCCAACCTGGAATCCAAGGTGGAGGCTCGAACAGTTGAGTTGCGCCAAGAGGCCGAGGCAAGACTATCGGATGTACAGCTTTTTCTGGACATGCTCGAACTCTTCGCTATGGGCCTGGACCGCAGACGGCTGTTGGATCGTGCCCTGGAGGTGGTCGCAGGACGTTTCGGAGCAGAAGTCGCTGTATTCCACTGCTTCTATGCAATGAACGCCCATTCGTGGCCTGCCAATCCTAACTCCAAGCCCTTGCAACCATCCAGACGCGATAGTCTTCTTGAAGGAACAGGAATATTTCATCAGGACGAGGCAATCGTACCGGTCCAAGCGGTCGATTCGATTCGCGGGGCCTTGGCTTTACGTTGGCGTGAGCCTTTGGATCTCCCGGCACGTGACCGCGAAGTGCTCCTTGCGGTCGGCTGTCAGTTGGGCATGGCTCTGGAGAATCTTGAGGCAATGGAAAACATCTTGCGCCAAAAGACCATTTTGGAATCTATTTTCGAGGGCATAGCGGACCCGCTTTTTCTACTGGATGCAGCCGGAGCGGTGCTGAACTGCAATGAATCGGCTCACCAGCTTATTTCGACAATGGCCGAAGGACGCGATTACGGCCCAAGACTTCTCGGCTTTGCGGACCTTTGTGCAGAGGCCGACGAAGTCGAAGGTCCGGTGCAGCGCGAAATTCTCTTACCCGATGGACGTTCTCTTATACTCCGGGCTTATCCGTTGAGTCGTTACGGAGGTGTGGGACGAAACATTGTCTATGCTCGGGACAACACAGTGGAGAAGACAATGCTGGCCCGGCTGCAACAAGGGGAAAAGGCCCTGGCGGTAGGCAAGCTTGCCGCGGGCCTCGCCCACGAGATCAACAACCCCCTGGGGGTCATACTCTGTTATGCGCGCCTTCTTTGGGACAACGGCGATAGTGAGAACAGCCAGGACGTCGACATCATCATTCGGCATACCCTTCAGGCCCAGAAAGTGCTTCAGGATTTGATGCGGTTTGCCCGCCCCAAACCCGAAGACAAAGAGGCTATCCGCCTGTCCGATGCTGTAGGATTCATCGCCCGCGTATTCCAAGTGAAAGCGGCCAAGCAGAAAATATCCATAGTGCAGACCGTTCCAACGGATCTCCCGCGTGTAATGGGAAATACCGGAGCTCTTGAACAAATCCTGACCAATATAGTCATCAACTCCATGGATGCTCTGGAGGAGTCCAGATCTGGCGAACCGGGTGTTATAACCATTTCCGGTCAATTCCACCAAGAAACGGCTGAGGTAGCGCTGACCATCTCGGACAACGGTCCGGGCATACCCGAAGAGAATTTGTCTCGCGTATTCGACCCTTTTTTCTCCACAAAAGAGGTTGGCAAAGGCACTGGCCTGGGGCTGTCAGTGATTTATGGGCTGGTTCGCGACCTGGATGGACGCGTCGACGTTAAGAATCAAGACGGAGCGGTATTTACCATTTACTTCCGCACAGTCAAGGAGGACCATGCCGGAACGCCTTAACCGTGACGCAATTCTCATCGTTGATGATGAGCCGGACTTTGCCAGTGGCCTGGCTCGCCTCATTCAGAAGGCTTTTCCCGGGAATCCCGTACTGACGAAGCACGACGGTGAATCTGCCCTGGAACTGCTTCAGGAGAGACCTTGCGCACTATTGATAACCGATCTTCGCATGCCGGGGATGGATGGGTTTGCGCTGCTGAAACAGGCAACGGCCCTGGAGCCGGCATTGTCGGTGGTCGTGCTTACGGGGTTCGGGACCATCGAAACGGCTGTCGCTGCACTGAAGGCCGGAGCTTACGACTTTCTTACCAAGCCAATCGACCAGGACGGATTGTACGGCGTGGTGGCCAAGGGCCTTGATCGAGCCGCTCTGCTCAGGGAAAACCGCCGACTGAAAGAGGCTATGGCGGCATGGGGCCCACGTCATGAACTCATCGGAGAGAGCCCCGCGATGAGTAGGTTGTGCGAAGAAATAGAGGCTGTCGCTGCCACGGATTACACTGTGCTCATTCTAGGCGAATCGGGGACGGGAAAAGAGTTGGTGGCACGGACCATTCACCGCCTCAGCCCCCGGGTTGAACATACGATGGTCAACATAAACTGTCCGGCCATCCCGGAACACCTGCTGGAAAGCGAGCTCTTCGGACATGTAAAAGGGGCTTTCACCGGCGCAGACAAGCCTCGACAAGGCCTGTTCATGGCGGCTGACGGCTCAAGCCTTCATCTGGACGAGATAGGCGACCTGCCGCTGCAGCTTCAACCCAAATTGCTGCGTGCGCTTCAGGAAAGGGAAATCCGCCCTGTGGGTGGCACTGAAAACATACCGGTGAACGTGAGAATTTTGGCCTCCACAAACCAGCGCCTCGAAACACGCATTCTGGATGGGACCTTCAGGGAGGATCTTTACTATCGTCTGAACGTCCTCACTGTACCAGTACCCTCACTGCGGGACAGACCTTCCGACATCCCTCTTCTGGCATTGCACTGCCTGCGCGAGACGTGTCGAGAGCTCGGTACATGCGACAAAGATCTCAGCGTGGACGCCCTGGAATACCTGGCGTCACGGCGTTGGCCCGGCAACGTGCGTGAATTGATCAACTTCGTGAGACGGTTGGCCGTATTTTGTTGGGGTCCGGTCATCACGAAAGCCCAAGTACACTTTCTGGATGCTTCCGGGCAAGGCTTGCTGCCGGGAAAGAAAGGCATCGAAGCCTACAAGGATGCTAAGGAACGTTTCCTGGACGACTTCATGCGATCCTACGTACAGCGATTGTTGGAAGAAACAGGCGGAAATATCTCGCAGGCTGCGAGACTCTCCGGACTAGAACGTGTTTCACTGCAGAAGATCTTGCGACGATTGGGCATTGGCGCCGAAGAATTCAGGAGTCATACCGATTCATCATAAAGTCCACAACTTGGATGGGGAATCGGACCGCGTGAATGGATGGTATTTTGCGCTCCTGCAGCGTGTCATAGGCTTGATCATCTTTCCACAGGCCTATTTTATGATTGCTGGTAATCCCGCGGGCGAGCCCTTCGCTTCAGGCGCCCTGGCAAGCATTCACTTGACCCAGAAATGGACAAATCTCGGAAGTGTGACTACGAAATACATGAAGCAATCTCATCGGGGTAAGGGTGAGGTATACCCCGCTCACTGGACGATTACTCTTCGGGATGCTGTTGCATAACTGGATTTTCATAGCTGAAAACTCAGACACCTAAATCGGCGTTGTCTTTGAAACCGAATAAGGCAAAGACTAAACATACTCAATTCGCGGGTTCCTCCGCAGGACTAACCTGAAAAAATCCGGGCTCAGACTCGACATCAGGTTTTCCTCGATCCGGATCAGTGTTTATGACTATCCAGCGCCAAGTGCCGGGCATATCCGGAGCAAATTCAAATGAAGACCTCCCTTGAGGCACCTTGAGCAAAACATAAGTACCTACAGGTCTTATAAATACTACATAAAATCCTTTCCCATATTTCTGATCCCCTGAGCACGACCAATTGAACTGCCCCGCCTTACCTAGTTCGATAGGCGGCGCTGGGCCAAGCTTGGGCAGACATACCTGATCTTTAGGACCTTCAGCCCCGCAGAATTGGATCGATAATAATCCCAATGCGTAAATCGTGAACACTAAAGGCCAGGTTCTCTTTAGCATGGTTCGCTTGCTCAATCCCCAGGCATCGGGGGAAGACTCACTGTTGTGACCAAAATCCCCTAAACGAAAAACTCTACTGCAAACCGTCCGGAACGTTAAATTTCAGGCCGTGGAAAACTTATCTGAAACCGGAGGTCATTGCAAGAAACACCAATGATCTATTGTTTTTATGGGCGATAGCCTTCCTTTATTAATGCTATTTCTAGTTATTTAGTATAACATTGCATTATATATTGATTTTTGTCAGAAGTTTTGCTATAACGAACATGCACTGCCCATAAGAGGTGAAATACCATGAATACTGTTCATTCCAATCAAGAGAAAAGAAGCATACGAGTCAAGGATTTCCTCGATGATTTCCGCAAAGGGGCCTTTGACGCGGAAATGCTTAAAAAATACCACCTTACACCTGTAGGTCTGGAAAAGTTTTACAGCTTGCTCTCAGAACGCGGGATCATCACGCAGGCTGAACTGCAAGAGCACCACAGACTGGAAGGCCTCCGAGAAAGAGAACTTTCTACAGAAACCTCCAGTTTCATCTGTCCTTGCTGCCTCGCTTCTCATGAGGAGATGTTCGATATTTGCCCCAGCTGTGGGGTATCGTTTCAGGAAATGATCAGCAGCGAGACACTTTCGAATTCACAGCCTCGCAAGGCAACGAACTTCATGGCAGACGAGTTGAAATATGAAGCTGCCCCAGTCGTTCCGATTCCGGACGAGCCTCCAGCGGATGTTCCCCCCGCCATAATTGAATCGGAGGAGCCTGACAAACAATCGAATTCCGAAAATGAGGACGGTTATTTCATGAATGCGGATGAACTGGCAAAATCTTCTCGGGGATTTGACGACTCATTCGATGAAATCGGAGAGCTGGATTCCATTGGCGAAGATAATCTCGATCAACAAGAGGGAATTCTGTGCGATTCTTGCGATGGCACGATGCAGCCCGGCTTGCGGGACATTTACGATCGGGCACGGAGCAAACAGTCATTGATTGTGTCTGGCATCTGTTTCGTGCTGGGGTTCTTGGGCAGTCTCGCTCTGGGATTGTTTGATGGTTTTTCTTTTGTGAGACTGATTGCGGTGTATTCAACTGGCCTGCTTCTTCTTTTCGGCGCAGTGTTTTTGGGAATTGGCGCGTTCATGTTCATGGCCAGGGAAAAGGTGTTCTTCTGTCCTTCGTGTACGCGAATTTTCCCGAGGGGCTAGAGAAATCTCATTTTCTTAAGAACAGACTGGCTAATTCTTTGTATTGCCTGATGATTATTCTCCGCGGATCGCGCGGGATTTTAGTGCGAAGGAGTATCGGATGGAATCGTGTCTGCAATGTCGGACCCATTCGGTAAGGTGTGCCGCCATAGGGAGTTTTGACTCCAGTGGACGCTGCCGGTTTTCAGATGACAAGGACCTTCTCAGAGAGCTCTTTCCGGAGCCGCACATGAGTGAATTGGTCAATCATTTGACCTATGCTCTTGGCGAGGTTGAGCGATTTTTATCAATGATCGAGATAAAGTAATTGCATATTATTGTGCTTCTCGTTGAATACTGCGGTAATCCGTCGAACCTCACGAGCCCGGAAAGATGTCATCTGGACAAGGCAGGCTGGAAAGCCTGCCCCACAAAAGCTGCTTACCCAGAATAAGTGAATGATTACCAACGAGGAAAAACTACCCTTCTAAGGAAAAGCTTTTCCTGGCATAATTATTGGATTTGGCGTATCCGGGGAATTTTCTTCAATGGAAAGTAACCTCATAAGAATATGGTTCAAAAAGCTTCTTGATGCCCTCAGGTTTCAGAAGCCGGTTTCTCGGTCGGAAATAGCATCACCCGAAAAACGTTCCGCGGATTCGTTCTCAGTTATCTCAGACGGGATAACTCTCAGGGGCAGGATACTGTTTCCTTCAGAGCGACCTTCGCGGCTTTATCCCACGATCATCATCTGCCACGGCATTCCGGGAAGCGGCGCGGCGCGGCCGAAAGACGATCCTGGATATGAGAGATTGGCTCAGGAATTCACTTCTGAAGGCATCGCTGCGGTAATCTTCAATTTCAGAGGTTGCGGCGATTCCGGCGGGAATTTCGACATGATCGGCTGGACCAGAGACCTGGACGCGGTCCTGGATGTGGTGCTCAACAAGCCGCACGTTGACCCCTCCAGAGTCATGCTTCTCGGATTCAGCGGGGGCGGCGCTGCGGCGATTCGAGTTGCTGCGGAAAACGACAAAATCTTCAGCCTGGCTGTTGTGGGGACACCTTCGGATTTTGGGATCTTTGAGAAAGACCCTGAGAAAATAGTCGAGGATTTCAAAGAACGCGGCATTATCAGAGACCAGGATTTTCCCAAGGACTTAGATCGATGGCTTGCAGGCTTTGTGGAAATCGAGCCTAAGCGCTGGATCAGCCATTTCAGTGGCAAACATCTTCTTATTATTCACGGAGACGCGGATGAGTTGATTCCGGTGGATCAAGCTTATGAGCTCAAAGAGCGCGCTCCCGAGGGAATCAGCGAATTAGAAATCATTCCCGGCGGAGTTCACCGGCTGCGCCTTGATCCGAAATGTATCGAGATTTTGAAGAAATGGTTCCTGAAGATCTTAGGATGGAAGCGATGACATAGCGGCCCTTGCTCGGCGGAATACCTCCTCTGCCGGTACATCTTTCACAGTCCCATCTCGCAACTCTTCTAATCGCCGTTCGGCCTCGTGCACCCAAAACTGCAGGTTCTCGGTTTCTGATGGAGCGTCCAGACTCAGTCTGGTTGCCTCGTTTCACGAGCGACATCTATGAAGGTGGTTGCCGCCCACTCAAGCGCCTCATTCTCGCGCTCTTTTTCCCGTTACATTTGAGCGTACTCGGTTTCCAGGTTCTGGCGAACCACATGGGAGCTTACCATCTGATCCGATTTTTTCATCAAGATAATTCTCTCATGTCTTCAGTGAAATAGCGTTGGGTATCGCTATCTTCCATGTCACGCGTTGGCAGCGAAACTCAGTCATATGTTATAACACCTGGGGCGGGACTACGGATACTTAAACTATAAATTTTCAGGAATTTTGTCGGATTCGCTCATTTTTCTCTCTCGCAATCGGCATGCTCTAAAATGTCATCGCAGGGAGTGAAGAAGCAATTCTTTATCTATATAGGACCGGCGGCTCACCAGTCCATGACCGGCAGGATGCCGGTCCTACCATTCCAAAAGAGATTGTTTTGGCTGCTCCCTCGCAATGCCAATCTTCCACATCGCAGCGCCACGCAACACTACTCTTAAGAATTTCCGCAGTCCCAAATACCTTCCCTGCCAAGAAATTATCAAAAAAGACAGCGCTAACAAAATTTTTCTGTCACACTCGCCTTCGAACAAAGATCTAAACAACTAGACGGCTAAAATGAGGATCGCTGGAGAAACTTCTTCAACCTATCCATCTGGAGAAATGAATGAACTCGGTAATGCATCCCCCGGACCTCGTTCAGCAGGCTGTAAACTGAGATAAAGGCGCTCTTGAGGCACTTGTTCGGCAAATTCAGGACCGGATCTATGGCCTGGCAATTCGTATGCTGTGGCACCCTGAAGATGCAGAGGACGCCACTCAAGAGATACTGATAAAAATAGTCACTCATCTGAGCAGCTTCCGGGCGGAAAGCAGCTTTTCCACGTGGTGTTACAGGATTGCGACCAATCACCTGCTTACCACGCACAAGCGCCGAGCGGAGCGAGCAGAGATGACTTTTGAAAAATGTGAGGAGGAAATTCATAAGGGCATCGCTTACTCGTGGTCTCACTCCACTCCGGAAGCGGAACAAAGTCTCATGGTGGAAGAGGTAATGATCGGTTGTGCTCAGGGAATGCTGCTCTGCCTCGACCGCAATCTTCGGATCACCTATATTCTCGGCGAGATTCTCGATGCGAACAGCCGGGAGGCCTCGGAAATATTGAATATTACGCCGGCGGCTTTTCGACAGCGTCTGTCCCGGGCACGCTCGCTGCTCAGAGGCTTCATGCAAGAGCATTGCGGTCTTTTCAAATCGTCAACTCCTTGCACCTGCAAGAAACAAATAGCTTATACCATTAGGATTGGATTAGTAAATCCTCAAAAGCTTTTGTTTGCAAATCACCCGCGTCATGACAATCGCGGCTCTTCGATGGAGGGCATCCTCAATCAGCTGGATGAGCTCGAAAGAGCTGCTGGAATATTTCGCCAATTGCCTGATTACCAGGCCCAGACATGTTTGTGGAAACGGTAAGTCGGGTCGCAGAGCCGCGCAATACCAAGCTTTTGGACTGAGGGATTCTCAAAATAGAAGACAGGCTGCTGTCGTAGATTTGGCTTCAATATCAATCAAAGGAGAGAACAATGAACATTGACGAAAGTGTGTGGAGTTATTTCCAAAATCGTCTCGGTTATTCTGACGAAGAATTGAGAAAGTTCAAAGACGATCCAAGAAATGTGGAAGTCCTCATGAAGGCCGCGGGGTTGATGAACAAGACCATTGTCGCTGAGGTGGTTCATTCTCACGGATGTAACAGTCAGCACAAGGTCGGGGATAAATTTTATATGGATGGTGCGGGAAATCTGATTTCCAAGTTATGCCCCAAAAAAATGTGCTTGTATGCGGTGAGCGCGCTCAAGCCACTTGTATTTACGGCCAACGAGATGCTTTACGCTGGCGTGGATCCCAACGCGATGCTGTTTAAGAGATGCGGCTGCAGTGACGTGGGATTGCAGTGCGGCGGCTGGGGTCGAGTGGTAATGGAAATAAGCGTTGTGGATCGAGTCGATCAGTAGCCTCGCTATAGACTGAATCTTAGAGCAGGCATGCATTTTTCCGTGCAAAAGCTTTCTTGCCTTCACCCTCATGAGGGTGAGGGCAAGCCTATACCTGGTAAAATTTCATTTTCGGCAGTTCCACCGCTGTTAATTTGTTGCCATAAACCGCACCCGTATCTATTCCGATCTTGCTTGGGGTAACAAATGGCGTTTCCAGGGCTGTATGGCCGAATATTACTCTTTTGTTCCAATCATAGGCGGAGTAGATGAATTCTTCTCTAATCCAAAGCAGATCTTCCTCTGTTTGGTCGCCTAGTTTAACGCCGTCCCTCAATCCGGCATGAACGAAAATATAATCGTCCGTCTGATAATAGAGGCTCAGGGAAAGGAAAAAGTCCAGGTGTTCTTCCGGCAGAACAAACGCCTTTCTTCCTATGCCTCCTTCAACGTAGCTGGCTATGGTTTCTGCCCCACCGTTCGCCACATAGAGCATCTGGTCTTTTTGCTGAATATAGTAGTCCAGAAGCATCTTTTCGTGGTTCCCTTTGAGGAAAACAAATTCACCACCTTGTTTGCGCAACTGGACGAGGAATTCCACTACTTCCCGGGACTTCGGCCCTCTATCTACGTAATCTCCTATGAACAATAGCAAATCGCCATTGTCTTTGTTCCATGGGAGTACTTTCATCATCGCGACAAGTTTGTCGTAACAGCCGTGAATATCGCCGACTGCGAATATTTTCCTACTCATAGCCTTTGTGTTTCCCCTCGCTGAACTATTTTGCACATTTTGGATCCCTCAGAGTATTCGTTGAACGCAAGACTCTTGAAGTACCAAAATGCAAATAGGGCCTTATATCTCACAACACGAACGCGACAGCGGATTCGATTCTGCATTCCTCCAAAGGATCACAATATTTATACCATCTGTCAAACATAAACTAAACACGATTCGAGGGCAAGTTAACTGATTTCTTGGTTTTCCATAGAGATCAAAGAGATCTATGATCACGAAGAGTAGCGTTCATTTAGGAGCGAAGATTTTCGTGGCCAGGAGCGAAACGATCATGCGTCTCACGAGACAATCGCTCTCCGAGCGGCAACTTAATGACATCGCTTTGCTTCGCTCGCAACGGCGCATCGGCGGCGAGCTTGTCTCTCTCAGATTAGTGCATGCTTGCCACGAAGACAGCGACTTCCCCAAACCGCAGCATCCACCACGGAAGCGCATAAACGCAGGGCTTGCAAAATCTAAAAATTGGTTTATTTCTAATACTTCCAGAAATTGGCCGGAAGGGGCTTCAGAAAAAAATCAAAAAAGCCTTCCAATCCTGAATATTATGGAGAACCTATCCCGAACTGGAGAGTCAACTGAACATTAAGTACCGTAACTCAGGACCACGGAGCACCTGATGGGTCGTTTCAAACGGGTATTGGTAATATTCTCATGCTTGACAGCGCTGCTCATTATCGCTGCGCTGTTGGCTCTGAAATTCCTTCCGGAAACGGAATTCATCCGCAGCAATGTTCAGGAGCATTTGCATCGAATTACCGGACAACAGGTAAGTGTGGGATCTATATCCGTTTCTCCGTCGTACACCGGCGTGCTGAATCTAAAAGTCCAAGGAATAGCCGTCGCAACAGCGCAGGGCAAACTACTTTTATCTGCTGACGAACTCATACTGTCCCCCGAAATAATCCCCTTCTTCAGCAAAGAAATCTCGGTTGAATCGGTTACTATCAGAGGACTTCGAGCCACTGCCAGGAGAAGTCCGGACGGAGCCATTACCACCGCATTCATTCCCCTGCCGGTGTCAGCTCCCGACGTTGGAAACGGGGCCCCAACTAAATCAGACAGCGCGCCGGAAATTCGCGAATCCGATCGTAAACCAGAAAAACGAATCAAATGGTCGATTGATTCTATTTATCTGAAAGATTCCCGCATAGATTGGGTGGACCAAAGCGCTCTTCCGGGGCAGGACGTTCAGATTTCCTTAAAAAACCTATCAGCCTCTCTCATTAAATCAAAGTCAGATCAAGTGGTGAATGTGAAAGCAGAGACCGAATTAAGCAGCGTAAAGGGAAAATCCAAGCCTGTTGTGATTCACGGAACACTGACCCCGGCTGCTGACTTAAACGGTTTAGACGGAGCGGCAATCGATGTGATCGCGAATTCCATCAGCCTGAAACCTTTTGATGTATATCTGCCATCTTGGATGAACAGTGACATGGCCGTGGAATCGCTCACCGCAAGCCTGAATTGGCAAAAAGGAAGCGAAGCAAAGGTCAGCCTCAAAACCGCACTGAAATCCGAGACCCGGACAGCGGCTCAACTCAACGTAAATGCCGATCTAGTGGCGGCAGACGTTCTTTCTGAGATAGAGTCGGTTCGAGTCAACGCCGAGACTGATGGATTTCCTGTGAGCTTCTTGACTGCGGCCCTACCGGAGAAGTTTCCATTGGATACTCGGTCCGGAGTTCTCAAGGCCACTATTCAAGCTAATTGGAAGAAGGGCAAGGATTGGTCGGCTGACGCCAACTTGAACCTGGAGGATGTCATTCCAGCGGGAAGCTTCAAAGGATTGGCATCAAAAGTCCGTATTTGGACACAGGCAAGGCTTGAGCCGGAATTGCTCGCCATCGAATCGATGGAAATATCGGAATCCGCGAGAATCGCATCCGTGTCAGGGACCCTCACGAGGCCTTTTTCGGACAGCCGGCTCTTGGACTTGCAGGGTGAGCTCTCTATTCGGCCACAATGGCTGAAGAATCTCGGCATCAACCTGCCTAAAGAATTCACCGTAAACGGAGAGATTCCGGTTCGGGGTAACGTGAGAGGCAAACCTGAGAACGTATGGATCGACCTGAAGGCGGACTTGACTGCTGCGGAACTACAATGGTCGCCCTACTTTGAAAAACCCCACGGAAATAAAGGGACCTTGGCTATAAAGGGCCACTTCTTTCCGTTCAAAGAACAGAAAAACGTGGAACCCGGGATTGTAAGCCTGGGAATGGCCGGAGTGAATCTCAGGGCAAGTTCCAAGGGAAAATGGTTTCCAAAAAAATATTTGTCATTGGAATCTAAATTCTTTCTTAAAGCTAATCGAATTGATTTCAAAGAAGGGGTATTAACGCTACGTCGAGGATCCGAGCCTGGAGATATAGTCTCTATCAGGACGGATGTCACGGAAGTAGGTTCGCCTGCCCCTCATTTCGATGGTACTGGGGCGGTGAATATGGACGGCGAAATTGTGTCTTTGCTGTCCGGAAATCAACCCGAAATAGTCTTAAAGGGCAGTGCGCCTGTCAAAGTCAAGTTTTCGGGAACACCAGCGTCTCTCGTATGGTCTATGGCTGTTCCTATTACACATTTAGATCTGGCTTTCGGTCAGTCGTTCAGAAAACCCGGCGGCATGGCTGGAAGTTTCAAGGCATCTGGCAAATCCGCAGGACAGGAATTGGACCTGTCCAGCGCTCAATTGATTCTTCCCGGAATCGTTCTCAACGGTAAAGGAAAACTTAAGGACGGCAATGGAAATTTCGGGGACGTCCATTTAGATTTGGCAAAATCCGAACTGAAAGAAATATTGAAGCTCTTTCCGACTAGCGGTGACCTTAGACTTTCTGGGCCCTTGGAGGCTTCAATTTCATTGAAGAAACCGGCCGATGAGATAGTCCCGGACGGAGTGATCAAGCTTATCGCTGTGGACTATCGGCCACCCAATGCCGGTTGGACCGTTGAGAAGGTCAAAGGCGTAGTAGAACTTCGCGGAAACGCAGCAGAAATTCCGGAATTGACTGGTAACCTTCACGGAGCGATTGAGGCGCCGATAAAGGTGAAAGGTTCACTCAAAGATCTTAAATCCGTCGAATCGCTCCACGGAAATTTGTCGTTGGCAATGGATTCAGGAAAAATACGGGCGGATCGACTGAAAAATACTCTGGATAAGGTGAATTTACTTATAGGGACGATCCTCCAGCCCCAAGACCAAGCACAAAAGTCCAAGCTTTTAGAGTTCAAGAGTCTTACCGCTGATCTCCAGATCACGGGAGGAAATGTTCGGACTGATAATCTCACCCTCAAAGGAGAAGAAGTAAACGCGGGAATCATGGGCAGCGCCCGCTTGAATTCCGTAAATCTCGACCTGCTGGCCGGCATCAAGACCTATACCGCTGCGGCAAGTGCTATTGGAAAAATCCCCGCTGTAAAGGAACTCGTTAAAAAACATGAAGGTTTGCTCAAAATGACGGGGCTAGACAAGGAACTCAAGCGCATCGGCATAGAAGGCGGATCCGAAGAACCGAAGCCGGAATCTGAAACTCCCCCTGCTAAGACTCCTGTGACGGTCATTCTGAAGGTACGCGGTCCTGTAACCAGCCCCGAAGTGACGCCCGTGTTGGAAAACACGCTCAGCAAAGAAACGCTTCGTCGGTTGCAGACACTCATGAATTAACTTTTTTGAAACTATCGTGTGCTATTCACCTCATTTACTTATTACGAGACCAACAATCCTAATTCCCCAGTTTCACTACAGTGAAGACGCGGCCGTTGTCAAACATGGGCTTCAGGATCTATTTCTACCATAGCTTTTATCTTGACAAAAACAGGTGTGATCCAATAAATATAGATAAATAGTGCCCTTCCCTCGTCGTCCATAACTGCGGAAACGTAGATAACCATCGTCTAGGAGGAACTGAATGTCGAAGAAGTTTTGGGATGAAAAGTTTGAAACCATGAACGAATCTGGCATGAAGGCCTTTCAGTTTGAAAAACTGAAGGGGACTGTCGCATGGGTCTATGACAAGGTCCCTTTCTATAAGAATGCCTTCGATGAAAAAGGCATAAAACCATCTGATCTCCAAAAACTTGAAGACATCGCCAAATTCCCCTTCACGGTGAAAACGGCCCTTCGCGACAATTATCCGTTTGGGCTCTGTGCAGTCCCGATGTCCGAGGTGGTCCGGGTTCACGCATCTTCCGGAACCACAGGCAAACCCATTACAGGTCCGTACACGGCCGCAGACCTGGACCAGTGGACCGATTGCATGGCTCGTGGCCTTTGGGCACAGTCGGTTCGGCCTGACAGCATACTGCAGAATGCTTATGGGATGGGCCTTTTTACGGGCGGTCTAGGTTTTCTGCAGGGCGCAATGAGGATAGGATGCGCGGTCGTTCCATCCGGAGCGGGCATGACCGAACGACAGATCATGTTAATCCAAGATTTCGGTACTACTGCTCTGTGCTGCACTCCTTCCTATTGCCTGACCATAATAGAAAAAGCCGAAAAGATGGGTGTGGACCTCAAGAAAACTAGCCTTAAGACTGGACACTTTGGCGCAGAACCGTGGACTATTGAAATGCGCAATGAGATCGAGGCTAGAAGCGGGATTCACGCGTTCGAACATTACGGCCTCACAGAGCTTATGGGCCCGGGAGTATCCTTTACCTGTGAACACTACAAGATTCACATCAACGAAGACCATGTTCTCCCGGAAATAGTTGACCCCGGCACACTGGACCCCGTGGAACTCGGCGAAGAGGGCGAATTGATCTTCACGTCGCTGCAGCGCAGGGCAATGCCTATGATTCGCTACCGCACACGCGACATCTGTACACTTCGACGGGAAAAATGCGAATGTGGCCGTTCATTGGTCACTATGGACAAGATTCTGGGCCGGTCCGATGATATGATGATCATAAGCGGCGTCAACGTTTTCCCCTCACAGATTGAAACGTGTTTGATGGAATTCGAACAGGTAGAGCCTTTGTATCAGATTCGCCTGCGGAAAAAGGGCTATATAGACCACATTCTCGTAGAAATCGAAGTGAAAACAGCTATGTATCAAGCCGGCCAGGACAAGCTCGATGAGCTGGGCAAGAAGATATCTCACAGGATACAGCAGGTCATCGGAATAAATGTTCCGGTGGCGATCTTGCCGCCGGAAACCATAGAACGTAGCATCGGAAAAGCAAAAAGAATTATCGACGAGAGATAACTCAACGACTCTGTCTCATTATGCTCACTCGACTTATTTGCAGGGCACGTATTTGCGTGCCCTTTTCTTATTGGCGAGATTGACAAAAGGTGATACGCAACGCAGACTGACATGAGGTCGCAAATCGTTGATTACCACAAAGGAAAACGCAAGAAATGAAAACCCGGAAATTGGCACCCATTCATCCGGGGGAAGTCTTGTTTGAGGAATTTATGCGTCCCATGGGAATCAGCCAGAACCAGCTTGTCCGTGACCTTGGTGTAACCCAGCGACGTATAAATGAAATCGTTCATGGCAAAAGAGGCGTCACTGCAGATACTGCCTTGCGTCTATCAAGATACTTTGGGACTTCTGCTCAGTTTTGGATGGGACTTCAAGCTGATTATGATCTTGAGACCGCAGAAGATGAGCTTTCCCGGAGAACAGCCCACGAAGTAAAAGTCAAAGCTTCTGAGGCGTTGGCCAAGGCATAGCGTTCATTTTCGGTAAAACTTGGAGGTGTCGTGATGTCAGTAGTAAAGATAATCGAGTTGGTTGGGGAATCACAGCTGGGGTGGGAAGACGCGATGAAGCAAATCATCTCCGAAGCCCAGTTGACCCTTCGGGGAATTACTCGCATCGGAGTGGTCGAGCAAGACATCCGAATGATCAACGATAAGATAGACGTGTGGCGAGTACGGGCACAAGTTTCCTTTCGAGTGGAAAGGCCTCACGAATAGCCGCAATTACGGGATCGGGTTCTGATCGAGAAACTTAGTTACTTCCCTTACGAGGTTGTCTTCCTTGCCGAAGTGGAAATGGTCCACTCCGTTCAGTATGACGCCATGCTTGGGATCGGGGATCTCCTCCATCATTTTCCGGAAATTTTGCACCGAGCATACAAAATCATTATCACCGGCGACCAGCAATTTGGGGCGTTTCTCGTTTTGAGAAAACTGAAATCCGAAACGTCCAGTGGCGGTGAAATGCCTATCAGCATTGAGGGACGTGTGTCGCGGTACGCTGCATGAAGCCCGACCCAGCATCCGAACGAATAGCCGGCCAGAATAATTCTCTTGGGATCGACTCGTTCCTGTGACTCGATAAAATCAAGTGCGGCCAGCACATCCTGGATTTCGTCGATTCCTTCACCGTGGGTCCCCCAGCTCCTGCCGGTGCCTCTGAAATTGAACCTGAGACACATCACGCCCTTTTCCAGCAACGCTTTCCGGAGAGCTCTGACCACATTATTATGCATGTTCCCGCCGTAGAGCGGGTGAGGATGGCAGATTACTGCAGCAGGGAGGTCTCCGTGATTATCGGGACGTTCCAATATTCCTTCGAGGGTCAAAGTTCCGCATGGAATAAATACATCCAGCCTTGATTGATCATTCATCCACATACCTCAAGAACTTATTGCCATTGCAAGAATCTTCATTTCACGTTAGGCAACACTGATTACTCCGATTGCCGGAGCTTCTTGGACAGCCCATATTCTAATTAGTTTTATATTTCCAGTTCGTTGATCTGTTTCATGCCCATTCTGAGGGGTTGAACAATAAGAAATAGGGCCACTGCAATTGCTCCGGCAAAACAGAGAATTATTATCGTGTAGTCCGCTAACCGGAACCCTCTCTGGAAGTACTGGGTTACAACTATTCTGTATACCGGATATGCCTCCAGCAGAACGACAGCAGCCACTCCTAAAGCCGCATAGATCATTGTGAGCAAACCTCCGAAACCAGTAAAAGCCTGGTTTGGGTCGGCTTCCTTAAGATCCGCGTGCAGCACGCCCATGCCTATGGATAAAGATGTTATACCTACAGTCAGTAGGGCTATTGTCACAGTAGATACTGCAAAAATGAACGGCCCCAACTCCAGAATCCAATTCGTCATTATGACCAGCAGAAGACCCAGCACCAACATGGGCACAAGATAAAAGAAGAATTTCACCCACAGGATGCGTCTCAGCCCAACTGGAGACCCTTTGAGAATCCAAAAGGCCCTGCCTTCTGTAGTGATTGCCGGAAAAAGAAACCTCACTCCCAGCGAGGATAAGACGAAACCTGCAAGACCGATGTTGAGGAATGCAATGGTGTTCTTCAAGAACATAGTCGCTTCAGGAGACTCCAGAGAAGGCAACACGCTAAAATTATAGAGATACACGAGAATCAGGGCCAGCAACAGCAACAATTGACTCAAGCGACCCCAATCCCGGGCCATCAACAGTGTCTCTTTCATTACAAGTCGAGCGGTGGAACGTTCCAGCACGCGACCCAGCAGTCTGTCAAGCAAGGATATCGCCCGGCTTTTGCTCAGACGCGCACCCTTGGATTCCATTGCCTTGGAATAACCATAGAAATGAACCGCATCGTGATTGTGACCCGCCAGACGAAATGCTCCCACAGCGGCAAGCACAAGGAGAGCGAGGAAAAAACTGATGTCTTCAAATCCGTATCCAGTTATGTACGGCTTCAAAATCTGCATGATCCAGGTTGTCGGCAAGAGCGGCGATGAAGCCTCGGACATAATGGACAGATAATCCATCATTGATGCGAAGCCTTCCGGATTCAGGAACTCCTCAGGTCGTATCATTCGAAACAGTAAGTAAATCCCGATGAAAATCAAAATCCCCACAAACACAAAAAGATCGCGCAGCCTGCGTACAGGAAAAGTCCGCACCAGAGACTGAATAATTATTATCGCTCCGGAAGTCGTTAGAACGAGAAGACAGGAAAAAGCTATCAGGCTGAGCCCGTAAAAAGACCAGGGAGCCGAAAACACTCTTCCGTACGCGATAAAAATGGGAAACCCGAAGACCAGCACCATCCAGGAAGAATCACCGACAGTCTCAATGAAACGGGCCGTATAAAGGGAATTACTGGGTGCAGGGCCGGCCATTATCAGCTCGAGGTCGTTTGAGAGATAGAACGCAGAAAAGGTTGTTATTACGTTGCTGATGATCAGCACAAAGGTGAACGTCACTAGAATCATGGAAAGCAGTTTCGTGGCTGCTATAGTCCCGAACATTTCTTCGGCAGTAAAGTATGCCAAAGCCTTCACAAAAACCACGTAGATAACCACCCACAACGCAGCGACCAGTCCGATCACGAAAGGTAAACGGAACCTGTCCTTCTTGGAATTCCTGAGACGGTTTACCGTCTGATTCCAGCGTGGGGACAAAAGGAGAACGACATTTCGGATTAAATTCATTCTAGATATTGTGAAACGGGTGCAGATCCATTGACGCAAGCAGGCTCAGGGTGAATGAATCCAAAGACACCAATCAGGCTTTCAGCTTCTCAGAAGCGGGCTTTTCGGTTTCCGGAGGAACGGATTCTTCTTCCTGAATTTTCGTTTCCTCCTTGGGCTTCTCGGCTTCCTCATCTTCTCTGGACCTTTCCAAGAGCTCTGCATAAAAATCCGGTCCGGTCCGTTGGTCTGAAGAAGGCATATCTTTCGGCGGCGATTCGGGAACGGAAGCGTCTGTCTTCGGCAAGAGTGGCTCATAACGGGGCGGCGAAGGTGGCCGCGAAGCATCTAATGAATCCAGGTCTATGGAATTACGAACGTCAAATGCCATCTTTTGTAATTCCCTGTAGACTCTGCCGGCAGCTTTAGCCACTTCTGTAAGCTGACGGGGGCCCAGAACAATGAGCGCAACCACAAGAATCAATACAACTTCCCACATTGAGATTCCGAACACGGAACGCCTCTTCTGCCTTTCCTAGAAAGCAATCACAAGCATCTTTTTGCAGGGCTGAACAATGCCCCGATTTTGGTCGATCAGCGGTGAACCAGCGGCCTTTCTTCAGATTTCTCCTTCAGTAGAGACCACCTTATCCACGTACAAGATATCCATGTAGTGCGGCCCGCCACCCCATGACTCTATCAAGAGCATCACGTTGCCGATGAGTGCGTCCAGACGAGTATCCTGAGATTCAAAGCTCATTTCATGATCCGCTAAACGTGTCATCCAATCTACAGCGTCTGAGCGCAGGCAGATCTTCACCTCAAATCCTTGGCCGGCTCTCATTATGATGACCTGTCCACAGTGATTCTTCTCGGCTGTTGAATTGGGGTGTTTGATATCGTAAAGCTCCACGTCGATTCCGCGAATAGTGCGAATGAGTTCAACTTTACGCATTTCCTCGTCGAACAGCGCCTCTGATTTTTCATAGCATTCAGGGCAAAGCGTGGCCTTGTCTTTGGGAAGGGCAGCGGGGTGCTCTCCGCACAATACACACATCTCGTCTGTTAATGGCGAAAACGACATGATAGTCCTCGCTGGAAGCGTTTCGCTGAACCTCGGTGTCTCGAGCGGTCCCAAAATGATTGCATGGAAACGCGCGATGCCTATAATCATGATCAAGCCTTGGCGTGCCACAAATTTGCAACTGAATGACCTGCGCCGAGGACCAGAACAAATTCAGCCCACCCGAGGCTCATGATAGCACTCAATGGTCGTGTTGAAAAGGAGAAGAAACGTCATGCGAATAAGAATCCTCGGAGTTTTACCTGCTTTGCTTCTTACGGCGGCAACGCTCTGCGCAGCCGATGGGCCAAGCATCAGCTTCGACAAAGAAACCCACGATTACGGACGAGTCCTATACGGCGATACTGTAACTGAAGAGTTCATTTTTACTAATACAGGCGACCAGCCGCTGAAAATCGAAAAGCTGGAGGCATCCTGCGGGTGTACCAAGGCGGTCAAGGGCAGTTCCGAAGTGGCTCCCAATTCCAAAAGCAAGATAATTGCCGCATTCGACACGGCAGGACTCACAGCAGGAAGAAAGCTGAAGACAATTTATGTCCACTCCAATGACCCTAAGAATCCTGAGACAAAACTTACTTTGTTGGCAGACGTAATCAGGGAGATAAATGTGGCGCCGCAAAGTCTTGTGGCAAAACTACCCGATTTCCGGGAGACAGTGACTTTTCCCGTGAAAATATCCAACTCATCCGACAAGACAATTACTGCTCGCATTATTCGTTCACCAGAATCGCAATCATCTGCTTCCAATGATAAGAGAATAGTGATTCAGTCGGTTCTTGTTGTGCCTTTTAATGTAGTCATAAAGCTTAACAATGAACCGGGCCGTTCTTTTTGGGGAGGGAAAATGGTGATGGAGACCGATCACCCGAGAGAAAAGGAACTGGAGGTCCCTTGGGCAGTAAGACTTGAACAGACTGGTCAGACTTCAAAATCGGTCCCAGCTAAAGTTGATACCAATTAGTCTTCGCCTAGGGCCGCCCTACCGGGTGGAATTACCGGTCTGCACGCTTGAGCGTCCAAATAAGCGGTGCATATGATGCTGGAAACGACCCTGAGATGCCAGCGAAATGGGAAAATATGGGATTATAGGGGTTGACAAAAATTATGACGTTTATCCGATGGTCGAATCCCAAAGACTTCGTAGGGGTAGGCGTCCCTGCCGACCCACGGCGGGCACGGAGGCCCGCAGCTACGCATTATTCTTTGCGCAATCGGACATTAATTTTTGGCAACCGCCATGGCGGCCGGCGTGTCTGCCTGCCTTGTTGTGCCAAAAGCTGAAGTCGATACTGCTCGCCAGCCGTTCAGGTGTGAGCCCCGCCGCGTCCACGTTGCCTGTCCCGGGGAAAAGTAATCGTCCCATCGGGGCACATCCCAGTGTACCAGAATTGTCTTACCTTCAGGAAAGAGTGCGCGGGCAGAGTTTTTCCATCTTCAGTATTGTCGGACATGAATTATTGGCTTCTTCGTACGCCTGGGTCCGGATCACTCCATATCCTTTCTGCCGATATCTATCATCATCGTGCATTACAATGGCTTTCGGTATAAATTTCAGTTCGTACCCGGCATTAAATAGCCTCTTTTGAAAAGGAGACGTCTTCTCCCTGATAAAAACCAAGATGGTCATCCCAACCTTGGTCCACGAAGACGTAATCTTTGTAAATTCCATAGCCTCCGGTCATGTATTGGCCTTTGTCGAACATCTCATGATAGGCTCGTAGGAAGGTATAATTTTCGATAAGACTTACCCAGTCGCAGTACCCTGGAAAGGTCAGGATTCAAAATTATTCCTGTGGCAAGATCAAAATCTCCGTCAATTTCGAGTACAGCCTGCGCCCAATGAGGATGAAGCAAGAAATCGTCATCCAGGCACACGAATTTGTTAAAACTCGCTGCCTTTGCCAAAACATTTCTCATTGCACCCAGTCTTCCGTCTGCAGCGGCTTGATCCATGGGAAATTTAATGACGTCCGCGCTATCCGGCGCCTCGTCCACACAACCGGCGATGAGTATTTCATACTGATCGGGTGCGATATTTTGCATTCGAATAGTTTCCAGCAGGCTAGCCAACTTTTCATTGCGCTTGCCATTGGTGATGATCCCGAAACTGAACCCCACGGGTTTGAACGATTCCTTGGTTCTTCTTGCGAAAGTGGGTGGAAGCGCCTTTCCGAACTCATGCAGCAGATCTATGCGCTCCTTGAGCGTGAGTATTTCAAGTCTATTTATTGCAGCTATATTGTCGAGCACCTCGTTTCTAAGGATATCTATTTCCTGTTTCAGTAAGAGAATTTCTCTTTCACTGGCACCTTGAAGATCGCTCTGAAGGATCTCTATTTCTTGCTTAATTGAGCTGGTGCCGCTTATCTTGAGAGTCTGTAATTCTGATCTAAGCCTCATGATTTCTTTTCTCAAGGCTTCTAGTTCCCCGTTTTCAGAGGCGGGAAACATTTTTGTGAGATAAGCGCCTAACTTATATAACCACTTTTGGGCATTCATGGCTTCATTCTCCTGAACATCGACTCCAGCGAAAACTGCCGTGTTCTGCCAGATTTCGGCAGGTCAGCTTCATTTATTTGGCTTCTCACTGGTGAATCTCGCCCACTCGGCGCATCCTTCTTGTTTGAAGCCCAATTCGCTGCAATTCACACATCCTAACTCTTCATGATAAAAGAGATTTTTTGTAACTTCAACATATTTCTCAACTATTGGCATGGTTGACCGGTCCTCGCCTGATACAAAAGCCTGAAGCCAGCTTTTCCTTTTCGACAGACGATATATCTTTATTTCTTTCCAGCTCGTCCAAAATGTCAGCCTCTACCTTTGAGATCAGTCTTCTTTTTTCATCTCCATTTATTCCGTAGCGCTTGCAAAAACCATGAAGAGTCGGCAAAACCGATTCGATTCCACACGAGGTGACACTCTCCAACTGGAATTTCCAGTACAGCGCCCGAACTTCCTCGCAACCATTCTCACTGAGCGCGGTATTGCATGCCCTTAAGCTCCTATTACTTATGTCTATCGCTGTAGCAAGCTGCGCATCGTAATTCTTCACCGATGCCTGTTGGCCATCCTGGATTAGTCTGTAAATGTACAGTACTTCCGGAATGACACTTGTGTTATCTTTTTGCGAAAGCCGGGACCACAGATCGAAGTCTTGAGTGTACAGAAGATTTTCGTCTGTACATCCCTATGTCCGCGACGGCCCTTTTTCTGAACATCACGGTCCCGTGACCGTAATTATTGTGGAATTGAAGTCGCCATAATCTGTAAATCGGATCGGTTATCAATTCTTTTCTTTCAATAAGCCTTCCTTCACAATCAACAATGTCGAAGAACGATCCCACCAAGTCTACTTGGGGGTGGGATTCCAACTCTGCGATTTGGGCTTCAAGCCGTTGAGGCTCGCTTACATCATCCGCGTCCATCCTCGCTATGAATTCGCCCACCGCAAGCTTAATTCCTTTATTCAAAGAGCGAGTCAGCCCGATGTTTTCTTGCCTGTGGACGACTATCCTAGAGTCGGAAATGGAATTCAGCGCTTCCAAAGGCTCCGTGGAGCCGTCATCAATGATAAGGAACTCAAAATCACCAAAACTCTGATTCAAAATACTTTCAACAGCCTGAGCCAGATATCCCTGATCGTTGAATACCGACATCAGCACTGTTACCTTTGGATGACTCATGCAGACCATAACCTGCTCTTGTAGAAGTTGCCGAAAATAATGTCTGTTTCCTCGTCATTCCTGCGAAGGCAGGAATCCATAATCCGGGCCCCGGATCAAGTCCGGGTAGGATCAGCCATTCATTCTCGCTCGCACTCGCAAAGGCCGAACCATGTCACTGCCAGGTGCGAAACAGCGCACAGCAGGACCGGCATCCTGCCGATCCTAGACTGTACACGATGTGAGGATCAGCATGGGACCGCTTCAGCCCATATCTCTCCCCAGCGAACTTCCTGGTGAGTAATTTTCAGTGCGGCCTCTTCCATTTCCTCTGCGAAACTCTCCAGCGTGTATTCTGTGAAATGAGTCGGGTCAAGCCGGTAATCAATGCCAAGTTCAGCCTTCAGAGGCACTCGCCAGTCGCGCTCGAACAACGGCACTCGTAACAGGATCCTACCCGGTTTGGCAGTTTCAATGACGCGACGCAGGAACTGAGCTCTATGCTCAAGGTGCTCCAATACATTCGAGAGAATTACAGCGTCGAAAGGCCCATTCAAGGGGGTCTTGAGCACGTCTCCGTTTTCGTAACTCACATTCGGATGAGAGGACTTCGCACGAGCAGTGGAGATATTTTCCGGGCTCAGGTCAATCCCTTCGACATAAGCCCCGGATCTTTGGGCAACATCATATGACAGTGCTCCTATTCCGCACCCGATGTCTAGAACTCGCTCGTCGATTTTTATCCTGTTCACGAAAAAGTCGTGATACTTCGTATGCCGATGCTTTGTATGAGCTCCGCCGCCGTAAGCCACGGACATCCATCCCTGCAAGGGATAAAGAGCGGCATCCAGTTCGAAAAGAAATCTCAATGCGTCAGCCGGGGACAGCGATTCCGCGATTCTTGGTCGTGGAGAAAAGCAGACTCCGTAGCTCATTGTTGGGAAGTCTAGCCAGCAACGGTTCCATTAGTGCTTTGATCAAGCGCGTTAGAAATGTTTGCGCCATTACCTTCTCGTAGCCTCCAACAGCAATGCCTTTTCAAGCTCCAAAACACTGTTAAGTGAATATTCACCAAGCGCCAGTTCGTGGGCCTTCTCGCCCAACTTTTGTCTCAAGTCCGGATGTTCTATAAGCACGTGAATTGATCTTCTTATGGCCTCTGCATCCGTGCCGCACAAATAACCATTTTCTCGATGGCGTATGATTTCCCTTATTCCAGGCGAATCCGCGCCAATGGATGGCATGCCGCAGGCCATGGCTTCGATCAGGGTTTTGGGATGTCCTTCGTACAGCGACGGCAATATGAATATTTCGGAACGATTGAAGAAATCCGGGAGCTGCGAATTAGGAATATTGCCTTCCCATGTGACACGACCGCCAAGGTCGGAAAAACGGCTTTGCAATTCCGGGCGAAGCCTTCCTTCGCCTATGAGCGTCAAGAAGACCGGCAGTTTGGAAACTGCGGTCAAGAGGGCTTCGAGGTTCTTCTCAGGGGCGATGCGGCCCACGAATATCAAGGAGTTTTCCTCCCTGGGCGTGTTGTAGGGCCTGAACAGGTCCGTGTCCACATAATTAGGGATCACTTGGACCTTGTCCTTAGCCTGCGGAATTCGCCGAATAATGTTCGAGCGCATTGCATCTGTTGTGACCACTACCTTGTCCGCTTCGCTGAACACTTCTTCTTCCACGCTTCTAGCATGCCGCGCTTCTGAGGAATCGTACCCGAATTCCCGCTCCCAATTTAGAGACCACATGTATCCGCACCGTGCCACGAGTGGTTTGAACGCGAGAGCCGCATCCAGGGCAAACTCTGCGCCATTGGATTGATTGGTTTTGATGACGTGACAGTCCTCCAGAGCCCTGGAGTGGATTGTCAAAAGCTCCGCCTCATATTGTTCAGGAGGCAAAGAGGCCTCATTGCAGAGCACGCGAATTCCCGGCAACTTTTCCCCGTAATTCAAGTCCGAGGCGTCTCCGTACGTGATAAATGAAACCTGAAAGTCGTGCTCCATTAATCGTCTGTATATGGCGACTTCTCTGTCGAGCATTCCCATCATGGCCCATGTGCGCAACGAGACGCCTCTAGTGAAAAAAAGAACCAGGTTCACGCTCATTGGACAGCTTCCCGGATCAAGGCAAGGTATTTTCCGGCCACGTCTTCCATTGCGGAAACGACTATCATCCTCTGGAAGCTTTCATAGTCATCCACCAGCTTCTCCAGCTGAGGGAAGATCTCCTCTTCGTTTTCAAAGGGCAGCCCGCCAAAACCGACCAGCTCCGGGTGGCCTCCGTCATTTATATATAGAGCGGGCAGGCCGCATGCCATAGCTTCTATGAGGGCATTGGAGCACGGGTCGTTTCTGCTCGCAGTAATACATATATCGTGCTCGCGGCAGCAAGTCTGACAGCTCTTCGGATGAGACTGGCGGAATATGTCTCGCACGCTCGAATTTTTCCGACACGTTTCCCACGAAAGTGAATTCAAAGCGATTCCAGTCCAGGTTCTTTTCGATCCATTCTGTACGTTGGGCCGCCCTTTCTGGGATTATTGGACCAACTGGAGGCGATGAGCCTTATTTTACGATTCGGATCAAAGGGAATCCTTCCACGGGAATGAAATATCTCCGAATCCACTGCGTTGTGGATGATTATCGGATTAACAGGATTGTAGCCCATTTCGACTATTCTCTGATATGTCCAGGCCGACTGCAGGACCGTCCCGGAAGCGAACTGGGTGTTGAGTTGAAAGCACAGCTCATCTTTTTCGCGGTCATAACCTCGAATCAGATGGATGGGGCCGTCGATTCTATGGATCACGTTCAGCCTGTGCTTGCGGCTGAAATCCAGGAATCTTTCCACGTCAAAGTGAATGGAATTTAGCACGTAAGCGTCTATGCCTTCTTGCAGTTCATTTTCGCGAATTTCCAGGTCAAATTTCTGAAAAGCCTTCTTCAGGCCAAGCATGAACTGATTTCCACCGCCATAAGGTGGTTTGAAGAAGCTATGCCAAAGCCCTATCGTGAGCCGACTGGGACTTTCGGTAGTGGCTGCGGAGCCGGTTTCTGCCGTGGTTTTGCCTGTCAATTTGTCTCCAATAAAAGGCTTGATTGAATCAGCTTTATCGTAAACGGCGCGAAACAAATGCTGCACGCATTCAGGTCTGTGCTTCTCCTGCACGCAGTTGTAATTGGGGCCTACCGCTCGGGTCAGAGCTCCATGAGAGAAATCATCCAAAACAATTCTTACCGCTTCGCCGGGCGTTTAAAAATGCTGCCAGCTTGTAGCACATCCGGGGCCATTCCTACGGGAGTGCTTATTATCTTGCAGCGCGATGCAGCAGCTTCGAGAATCGCGTGAGGGCCGCCTTCGGAACGGCTCGCAACGATGTACAAATCTATAAGGTTGTACAAAATGTTCAGCGTAGAACGCGGAAGCGAATTAAACCCTATATCATCACTATCAGAAGGCTTTCCGATGTACGTAAAGGGAACGCCCTCTTCCTGGAGTCTTCTCACAATCCAGTGACGACGCGGCCCAGCAAGAACCGCGTGAACAGCCGCGCCTCGTTTGCGCAGCCCCAAAAGAACTTCCAGAAACAAGTCCGGCCCCTTCACGAGCTTCGGGCTTACCAGATCAGACCCCTCTGTGTCGCGCTGGAAACTGCCTACCAGATAGGCATCTTTGGGCAGTTTCCACTCTTCCCTGAAGAGCTTAAGTGAAGGATCGTCCTTTTCCATTGGTCTAAAGGTTTTCACGTCAACCAGGTAAGGAATCAAAACTGAGTCGACTCCCACAGCCCTAAACTGTTCCAGTGCCTGCCGTGTGCGGGTGATCCATGCACCCACAATTCCTCGCGCCTTGCGATGTTCAGTGACTGTGAAATATCTGAAGGGTTCTCCAGGCACGTGGCAAATGATCCGTTTGCCTGATAATTTTTCCAGGGGCCACATAAGGAGGCCTTGCCACCAAACGGCATGCACGATTTCCGATTGTTCGAGATCCACCAGATCGACTTCCGGTGATAAAGCTTCACGGGCTAGTTTCATATCTTCGTCCACTGCCCAGCCTATATCATCCCCACCGGTTAAGAATACTTTCCGTTTGGTCATATTTTTGTCGCCTTAATGCCAAATCCTGAAGTGTAGCTGCTCAGAACCGGACTCTTACTTATAACGCTGTTGAAGTCCCACCTCACTGCAGTGTTTTTTCCAGCACTCACAATTGCGCCCAACAATGATACCAAGAATCCGCTCTTGAAGTTTGACGCCTTAAAGTAAAGCCATTCCCGCAGCATATCCGCCATGACGCTCCAGAAGAGACCTTGTTTCTCTATAATGATTCCATCGAATCCGATGCTCTCCAGAGTCTCTTTCCAGTAGAAATCCGTGTATCGCCCGTAATCGTAAGGATCGCCATGAATGCGGACAAGAAAAGGAACGGATATCAACAATATTCCGTTTGGTTTCATAACGCGTCGGATCTCTTCGAGCACGGGCCGCGGATCTATCACATGTTCGAGCATCTCCGAACAAATTACCGCATCGAAAACGGTTTCCGTGAACGGCAAAGATTCTGCCGATGCCTGTACGTCCGGTCGCTTTGCAGAGGACAAATTCGCATACAGCACGCTCAAATCATAGCGCTCAATATCAAAGGAGCCCCTTTTACTAAGTCGGTTGCCGGCAAGGTCCAGCACAAGCGACCCCCGAGGCAAATCGGGCACATGACGAAAATGAAAGTCGTCCACATAGTGGCGTCGCAACGAAAACCCGAGACTGCCCGCAAACGAACCGGCATCAAGGGAAATTCGGGAGAAATGACCTTTTGGATTGTCTTCCATTTGCGCTCGCTTCGTCAGGCTTCGTGCCGTTCGCTATAAAACGTATGACACCTGCCGGGAATCACCGACAGGTGCGTTGAGCGCCACAACATAGAGCAATTCTCTATTCATCCTGGGACTGCCCGTTTTTTGTGGGGCAGGCTTTCCAGCCTGCCAGTCCTAAAAACCAATAACGGCAGGCTGGAAAGCCTGCCCCACAGCTTTTCTCATGCACAGAGGCTGAATGCTTGCCTCACTTGCCGCAATCCGCTTCCGAAATCAGTTCATGGGCAACCATGAGCCATTCTTCAACGCTTGTGCCCTTGCAATGTTCGCCTGTAGATCTTCGGATTCCTCGCCCCAGGTGAAGGAAGATCACATTTCCATCGTCATCAAATGCACGATCTACATGAAGGGTCTTCAGAGGAGAAGAATCTGGTATTCCTTGCACGAGGTCCGGCTCCCACACAGTATTTGGACACGCAAAGACATCATATCCGGACTCTTGCAATCTGACAGTCACAAGATCACCAACGTCGTATTCGGGCAGCTGCGGAAAAAAATTCAAGTTAAGATTTCGAAAAATTTTAAAGTCCACCATGTAACCCAGGACGTGAAGAACGCCTTGAGGCGTGCGGGTCCTGTCCATTCGCACGCCTGCCGCTGCGATTCCTTTCACGAGCTTACCCTTCAGGAAGGACACCCAGCCTGACCGGCACACCAGCGTGTCCATATGCATGGACATAAGAAAGCGGGTCTCAGGATCGATTATCCGTGCGGCGATTTCCAACCCGATTGCATTGGCGTAACTCCCCCAATTCAATTGGTCACAATTACAGGACGCGTCCTGAGCTCTGGCTTCAGGGGGCAGCGGTTCGGTACGGTTGAACGCGATATTTATTCCAGGCCGTTCCATCAACCGGCCGAGGTTTGCTTGGGGGGAATTGTTGTCTATGACCCACACTTCGTGGGGTTCAGGCGTGAAACGCCCTATGGAATCCAAGCATGCATCGAGCAAAGACGCGGCAGCAGCGTTCCGCAGATTTGAAACCACGACCAAACGAGGTGCTTCCGGGGGCATAGCAATTCTTCGCTGGATTTCAACATCGTAATCTCGGCAGTCTATCGTGATAGTAGAACTCATAATTGGCTACCGTCTTCTGGCGATAGCCATTATGCTGTCGCACCAATCTATCCGGAATTCCTTGCACACCACCTCGACAATCCATCTCTTCAGAGGATGCTCAGTAAGCGGGAATTTATTGTATCGCGTCATTGAATCCACTTCAAACCCAGCGCTCCGTAAGAGACTGTACAGGTCGTTCGCCGGCCACGGAGTTATGTGAGTGCAATCTCTCTGCCTTACAGGATGAGCAGCATTGGGAACAGTCACGACAATTCCGCCAACTGGCGACAACTTGTGGCAGGCTTGGCTGACCATCGCGAAGGCATCGTCCACAGAAACGTGTTCCAGCACCTGATTTGCCAGAACCAGATCGAAAAGCATTTCCTCGGGCACATCCGAGAAGGATCGGAAATCAAAATCACCGTCAGGGTCCGTATCCATTGAAAAATAGGTTGTGCCGAGTTTTTCAAGGATAGGTCGAAAGGGTTTGTGAGCCCCGGCGCCTATGTCAAGCACTGCGTTTTTTGGCTGCAATAGCCCTGGAATAGCCTCACCTGGAGCGAGAATGGGCAGGTCGAGCACGGCCCCGAATCGATTGTAACATTCGGTCCGCCACTTCATTAGTCTGCTCCAGGAATGCTGTACGCTCTCCGACATGAAGACCTCTTATTCAGCTACATTCGGCAGTTTCTCAGGTTTAGACTGGGGTAGCAATTGCCAAGAGCACTTTCCGGCCACTATGCCCCTGGCCCGACCTGGACCGGTGACTGCAAAACTCAGGACAGCGGCTCTTCGCTCCGCGGTTTCAGGCGACTCTTCGTCCCTGATCGCGAAATGCACCTCGTAAGCCCCGTTGGAAAGATGGTTTTCAGGATACCAAACTTTCAAGAGATAACGATCTGATTGTCCGGGATCTGACATACCGTCTTCAGCCGCGATATTCGACTTGCAGAGTATTCCAGCGGCATTGCTTATTCCTAAGGAAAACATCGGACGTTTAGGGATCGTGACTAAACGAAGATCCACTTCCACCCCGAACGGTTCTCCGGCCCTAATTTCAGTAAGTGTCCGATCATCATTGTCGTAAAGCCGGGCGCTGAAACCGTTCACTTCTCCGGTCGAGATTCTTTGTTGAATCCTATGCTCCAGGCGCTGCTGTTCGGAGCGGAACACGAGGGTTTCGTAAGCGTTGATGGTTTCCAGGGCTGCTCCGGAGGCTATGACTGCGCCATCTTCCAGCAGAATCCCGTGGCGTGCAACGAACTGAAGCGTCTCGAGGCTATGACTCACAAGAAGCACTGTGCAGCCGCTTTCACGCATCTCTTTTACACGGGCGAGGCTTTTGTTCTGGAATCTCAGGTCCCCCACGGCAAACGTTTCATCTATGAGGACCACATCGCTTCGTATGTTCACGGCCACGCCGAATCCCAAGCGGCCCAACATGCCGCTGGAGTACATCCTGACCGGCCTGTCGAACCACTCTCCAAGCTCCGTGAAATCCTCAATATCCGGCAGCTTATCGTCGATCTCTTTGCGAGACAGTCCCATCACTGCCGCCAGGAGCCTCACATTTTCGCGGCCTGTCAATTCCAAGTGGAGACCGGCATTAAGCTCTATCATTGGGAATATCCTGCCGTATATCTCCACCCTGCCCCTGGTAGGCGTAGTAACACCGGCGAGCACTTTCAGCAAAGTGCTCTTTCCTGCACCATTTCGGCCTATTATTCCGACGGTTTCGCCTTTTCGGATCTCCAGGTTCACGTCTTTGAGCGCCCAGGGACGGCGATCTCCATTTTCCCCGGGACCGCTGCGAACCAAGTTCCATGCCTTGGTCAAGAATTCAGGCAAAGGCAATCCGTAGCGTTTCCAGAGGCCTTCTATTTTTATAGCCACGTCGCCGGACATTTCACCTCACAGGACATCCGCGAAATAACCGGAAAGTCGTCGGAAAACCGGCCAAGCTATGGCAAGCAGCAGGCACGTGGTCAGAACCGACAATCCCAGGGACTCCATATCCGGAGGAGCGGACTTCAACAGAACATTCCGAAATCCCTCAATCACTCCAACCATGGGGTTCAGCATGTAGTATGAGCGCCAGTGTTCCGGCACAGTGCTCAGAGGATAAATGACAGGAGTGGCAAACAACCATGCCTGCGTCAGAAATGGAGTGGCGAAGATAAAATCCTTCCGAAAAGTGCCCAAACCAGCGAGCAATATGCCCACGCCAAAAGAAATCGCCGTCATCAAAACAATCAGCAGGGGCAACCACAAGAGCTGCAAGCCCACCGGAATCTTGAACCAGACAAGCATGGCTGCGAGAATAATTCCGGACATTGCAAAATCAAATAGCGTGGAAGTCACCGATGCAAGCGGAAAAACCTCCCTCGGAAGGGAAATTTTCTTTATGACTTCCGCATTGGTGGTGATGCTTGGCCCACAAGCAGCTACCGCGTTGGTGAAAAACGTCCAAGGCACTAGGGCAGCATAGCTGAAAAGCACGTAAGGAATCCCGTCGCTGGGAATATTCACGAATCCCCGCAACATATTGAACAGCAGCATCAAAATGAGGGGCTGAAGGAAAGCCCACCACATCCCCAAGGAAGACCGGCGATATCGACTGGTGATGTCTCGTACCACAAGCGCATACAACAATGTGGCAAATCGCGACCACCTCTGGCTGTTCGGCGATATATTGACGTAGACCGCTCGGTTCAACAAACCGACTTTTTCCAAAATAAGAGCTCCATTTGCGTTCTATATGGTCTTTTGAGAGCAGTCCTCAAAAAACAACGGACTCGCAGCAATGCACGAGCCCTCATACCCGATTGCGTTCCAACGAGGAGTCTGTGCCGGGAGTTATCTCAAAGAGATCATAAGCTTACATACTCTTCACACGGAACGCTATGACGGATGAATTCAGCTATTCTCGTTCCCAGGCTCCAGCCTGGGAATGCGTGCCCGAAGGCTCCGCCTCCGTGGCGCTTTTGATACCGAATTGTGCGAGCAAATATACCCATTGTCAAGGGTCAGCCCAATCATGCGAAAACCAATTTAACATTCACGCCTTTCTTACTCTCCTTCTTCAGAAGCTTCTCTGGCGAGTTCACGCTCTCTTTTCCTCTCGAAAAAGGCCAGAGCCCAGATCCCCACCTCATAGAATAGCAGCAGCGGCACAGCCATCAGCGTTTGATTTACCACATCCGGAGTGGGGGTAAGTATGGCAGCGATGACAAAGGCAAGTACAATGAAATACCTGCGGCCCCTTTTCAAGAGAGCGCTGTCAAAGATGCCCAAAAGCCCAAGGAAAACTATCACGATAGGTGTCTCGAAGATCGCGGCAAACGCAAGCATCAGAAGCGTTACGAGCGACACGTATTCCTTTATGTCGATCATGGGCTGGATGTCGGTTGTCATGAAACTAAGAAAGAACTTGAAGGCAGCTGGGAATACCAGGAAATATGCGAAAGCACCGCCAGCGTAAAACAGAGCTGTTGCAATGATGATGAATGGAACCGCCATTCGCTTCTCGTGTTTGTGCAATCCCGGATGAATAAACCGCCACAACTCGTACAGCACGTAAGGCAACGCTATAAAAAAACCCGCGATGAAAGACAACTTCAGATAAACGAAAAAAGGGGCCTGCAAAGTAATTGAAACAGGGCGAACACCTGCAGGAAGTTGAGCTATGAGGGGTGCCGACAGCAGTCCGAAGAGCCTTTCGCTGAAGGCAATGCAGACCCCCGATGTGATAAGGATTACGATCACTCCTCGAATCAAACGTTTGCGCAGCTCGTCGAGATGTTCAAGAAAACCCATTCGTGCTTCATCTTCAGTCAAGATTGATTCCTTCCAACTTCTCGTTTGATAACCCAGGATCCCTGCAGGCTCTCATGCGGGATTTTTTGTTGAGCAGCCCACGCTATTGCCCCACGGCTCCATGATGCTTGTCTGACGTGCGACTCGCAGCAGTGGTTTTCTCTCAAATCGACCGCGTATCTACGTCGTGACCGTGGCTGTTGGTACTTTACATACGCGTATCCCTTCTACGGTCAGGGGATCGAGACAACCCATACTAATTATCACGGCTCAGGCATGCCCGGCAATGAGTGAAAGTCATGGAACAAATTTTGTGGCCAAGCCTTGTCTGGACTGTTTCTTGACGCGGACAGTCCGTACCCTGGTCCAGTGTTCACACTGTCTATTGCAAAGCTTAAATGCTTCAAGTGTTTAGAATTCTGGAGCAACATGGGTAGGAAATCTGACCAATTAGTTTCTCAAAAAGATGTTGAAATCGAAGCAGATTCAAACAATGAATCGCCTCGAATTTCGGAGCCCGGAAACCCGGTTTGATGAATCGGATAAAGTCATCTTTTTACCAAAACGTATTGGAGCCTTTGGTATCTTCAAAGAATTCCCCCGGGTTTGACGCCAGAGGCGTGGCGTTCGGTTTTGTTGTGGGATTCCTTGCGCCCGTAGGTACGCATCTCATCGCACTTGGCCTGCTCAGGATGGTTTCTCGCTTTCACCTTGGGATCGCGTTTGCATTTACTTTCGTCACGAATCCGTTGAACGCGATTCCTGTTTATTATGGTTATTATTATATGGGGTCGCTGATCCTAAGCGATCCCGTGATTCTGGAATTTGACAAATTTGAGGGCCTGGTGAGCCCACTCGTGGACAAGACCCATTTTTGGGAAGCCTTGTCCGCGTTCGGAACACTGGGCTATGAGATCCTGTTGAGGTGGTGCGTATCCGCGGTGATGCTTTCCGTGGTGTTCGGTACTCTGGGGTACATGGTTACATACAGGATCCAGGCCAGGCGTTGCAAACGAGCAGCTCGCAGATTGGGAATCAGGTACGAGCATTACCTCGAAGAATTGGAAAAAAACGGCCGGACGGATACCAATCAATAAGCTCTATGAGCAGTTGCAACTGCTGAATCCGTCATCCCGACGGAAGTCGGCATCCAGACGCGCATGTGTTTGCCTTAGCTGTGGATGTCGACTTCCGCGGCATTGGCGTTAAGAAGATAACGTCAATCGTGAAGATCCCCCTCTCCCTACCCTCTCCTGCCAGGGGAGCAGGTTTTCGAAATCCCCTCCCTCTCGACGGATGGGCGAAGGGACGTGGGCGTTAAAATAGGGCCCTCTGGGGTCTCTATAGTGGCGGCTGGCGTCCCTGCCGGCCAGAATGGTGGCATTCATCCGATCGCAATTGAGGAAGTCTACCACCGCTACACAGATGAAGTTTTCGTGAGAATTCGGGTGCTCCTTTGCCTACGATGGCCGGCAGGGACGCCGGCCGCTACTAATACTATGTTTCGCCACGTCGCTGCGTTCTCAAGGCTGTTCACTCCGTCATCTCGACAGCGTTATTTTAGCGTCTATGGGAGGAATGGGGAGGGTGATAATTATCCGAAATGGCGGCTCCTGCAGCTGATAGTGACAAAAAACCTTGACTAGTGCAGCGCAGTTTCCTATGCTCGGCGTCACCGCACTCCGGATTTTTGATTTCTTTCTTGTTTTGCGTGAATGGAGGGTTGAGTATACCCCGTCCCGGGAGTAACTTTTCCGGTGGGCGGCCTTCCGGGACGGGGCATATATTACCGATTTTACTGCCGTCTGTATTTAAGTCCACCGACTTGAAGCTCACACATGCCTTTTTCTGAAATTTCCTTTTCCAACAAAGGTGCACTATGATCATCACTAGGACTCCGCTCAGGGTCAGCTTCTGCGGGGGGGGCACCGATCTTCCCTCTTATTATCTGCAACGGCAAGGGGCGGTTGTCAGCACCAGCATTAATAAATACGTGTACATAACTATCAACCGGCTTTCCCCCTATTTCCCCAACAGAATACTAATCAAATATTCCCAGACTGAACTCGTGGACTCCGTGAATGATATTAATCATCCAATTATCAGAGAAGCGATGAAGCTCACCGGAGTGGTGGACCGAGTAGAGATTACCTCCATGGCCGATATACCGGCCGGTACTGGGCTGGGATCTTCCAGCGCCTATGCGGTAGGCCTCCTGCATGCCCTGCACACTTACAGGGGGGAATACGTTTCCGCGGGCCAATTGGCAGAGGAAGCCTGCGAAATAGAAATTGGACGCCTAAAGGACCCAATCGGAAAACAGGACCAATACATAGCGGCTTACGGTGGCTTATGTCATATCCGCTTTAATCCAGATGAATCAGTATTCGTAGACCCTGTAGTCTGCACGCATGCAACCAAGATGGCATTGCAGGAAAATCTGCTCATGTTCTACACAGGATTGACGCGCCGCGCTGGTGACATATTGAAAGTCCAACAATCCGTAACATCATCGAAAATGGAAGTGCTTACCAAAATGAAAGAAATGTGTGGCAATACGTTAAGGGTTTTGCAGAGCGGCCTCTCTTTGAATCAATTCGGTGAGATTCTCCACGAGGCTTGGCGCCAGAAACGTACGTTAGTAGACACGATCAGCAACGATTCCATTAATGAATATTACGAAAAAGCCCGCAAGGCAGGAGCCATCGGCGGCAAACTGCTCGGCGCGGGCGGTGGCGGGTTTCTACTCTTTTATGTGGAGAAACAGAATCATGACAGAATCAGAGAAGCTCTGCCAGATCTTAAAGAGCTTCCTTTCACATTTGAACCTCAGGGCAGCAAGGTCATCTACATATCAGACGACATGTGACTCACCTTGTGCGGTCGAACACGTCCAGACGACTCTAGATGTTATTCAGTGCAACAGAGCCATTCGCATCAAGCCATATCAATCCATTCGGGCTCTTTTTCTCCAGCGATGAAGACCTCGTAATTCTCAGGCTCTTCCAGTAATGGCTCTATTTTCTTCGTATAATCTTTGCGCTTTTCACTGGTGCGCCATTCTTTCCATCGTTTCCTGTTTACCCAGGTGCTGACGACCAGGACCTTGTGAGGATCATCGGCGCAGAAAAGAGTCTCCCCGGAGACGTAACCAGGTCGTACGGTCACAAGGGATCGCAACTCCATAAGAAACTTGTATGCGTCCTTGATGCCGGTCTTCTTGAATTTCCGTGTGATCAAGACCTTTACCGCCATTGTAATCCCCTTTCGCAAAGTCGTTGAGGGCTGACATGGAACAATTCCCGGATCTGCCTCTGATGTCAATCAATAAGGGCCAATTTTCAATTCTCCGCTAATGGTTGAGAAAGCTTGATACGAACTTACACATTCATAGAATATCACTTTCAGGCCTCGTCCTCGCGAATTTTTTTGCCATTGATTGAAATCGGTCAAAGACGAGGCAGCCGTCTATTCAACGTGGATCGTTATCTGAGCTGCATCCTTGTTTGGAGTGACGGCGAATACGGTGTGAGTTCCCCGAACCATGTCCCAGTAAAACTCATACGGGGGAGGAGTGCGAGCGATTTCAGCTCCATCCATGAGCCACAACACGTAGTCCACTACGGAATTGGGTACCGCGCGAAACAGCACTCGTCTGGAATTATGTCGCGACATTATGAATCTATTGAAATTATGCGGATTTACTATTTCGATGCCATTAGTTCTCCCGACCCCGCGACCGACAACTCCGACACGCCCCGCTGACCTCACGTTTGGATTCATCAGTCGAAAGCGCCCAGTACCTTGCTCCGATTCTCTTCGGTTCAGCCATTGCGCGTATGCGGGTCCGAGATAGTGACGATCATTGTCATGCGGCAAATCACAGAGGGGTTGCTCCGCAATCTGAGACGGAACAAGCTCGCTTGTTGTATACGGGCATTTGGCGGTCGCTACCTTGCCGGACATCCAGCACACGGTCTTTTCAATTATTCCCTGTGGTCTTTTGAATTCTTCGGGTTCCTGAGCTGCATATAAATGATTCACTATATTCTTTAGAATAGGCCCCAAAGCGCTTCCTGTACCGCCTAACGTGGGCCTTCCACCGAAGTTCCCGCCCCAAAGGCCGATTACGTGCCTGGAGGTAAATGCGATTATCCAGCAATCCCGGTACTTGCTGCTGGTCCCCGTCTTAATTGCCACTGGAAACTTGAAATCAAGATAGTCCGGATTTCCGAAGGTCAGCAGTCTAGCTGCGGGATCAGAAAGCATATTTGTAAGCAAGAAAGCGGTTTCTTTAGAAAACATTCTCGTTTCATAAGAAACTCTGACCATAGACCATGCTTAGAGGCTTGAATGTGCCTCCGCGTGCAAAAGCGGCATACGCTTGGACAAGCCGGAACAGACTCACTTCGATATTTCCGATGGCCAGGCCCAATCCGTAATTCTCCGCCTTCATAGCATCCGGCCCGATCATTTCCAAACGATCCAAAAACTCGTAGAATTCGTTTACTCCTATTGACCGGATGATCTGCACGGCTGGTATATTGAGAGAATTGCCCAGTGCGGAGCGCATGTTCACCGGGCCGTACCACCGACGATCGGCATTGTAAGGTAAATAATCCCCGTGTGGCGTTCGATAACTCCTGAACGTGTCCGGTATCTCGGACGACGGCATCATGCCTTTTTCCAATGAAAGAGCGTACAAAAGCGGCTTCAGAGTGGACCCGGCACCGCGATTTGCTGTCACGGCATTATTGAATCCCTGGTTCTGGCTCTGCGTAGCTGAAAGAACCGACCAGTGCAAGGACTTCTGAGCTCCCTGCGGAAGCAACCACCGCTCCGGCCTGCTCGATTCCCAATTCTGCCAATCGAACGCGGTGCGAACGCAGGATTTGCTCTACAGACCGCTGAAGGTTTAGATCTGCAGTTGTCTTGATCACTCCTCTTCTGGATGGTTCCAGCCGGAGCACCATGTCAACCAGGTGCGGCGCTTCCAAGGGTATTGGTCTCTCGGAAAACCGCACAGAATCGCCAAGCATGAAAGCTAATCTTTCTCGAGACATCCACCCGAATTGAACCATTCGCGCCAATAGGCGGTCCTTTTCGTCAAGAAGTTGCTTTTTCCCCTGCTCTTTGCGGGGATCGAACCTTGACGGGGAGCGGGGAAGCACAGCCAACACTGCGCATTCAGCCAGATTTATGGACTGCACGTCTTTGCCGAAATATTTTCTGGCTGCCAGCCCTACCCCTTGGACATTCCTGCCCATAGGACTCAGGTTCAGGTGAAGCTCGAGAATTTGATCCTTTGAGAGCTGCAGTTCCATCTTGATAGCGGAAAAGAACTCGATGATTTTCGAGCGAAGTGTTCTCTTGCGGGGCTGAATCAGCCTGACCACCTGCTGGGTAATTGTGGATGCACCCGATACTGTTTTTCCTCTGTCTAGGTTCGTCCAGATGGCCCTCACAACCGCAATGGGATCGAATCCCGGGTGATACGGGAATCTTTTGTCCTCCGCAGCCATAACGCAGAGCTTCAAGGACTCCGGAGTCTTTCCGATTTCATGCCATACGCTGAACCTATCCCTGGAATCCGGAATCAGCCGTAAAATGCGGTCGTTCCGATCGGCGACAACTATGCCGGCTTTAACGCGTTGCTCCTCTATGGCATTGCGGTAGTCCGGCAACACAAAATAGACGGTTACAGCAGCGAGCATAGACAACGCGGCAAAAACCGCTATGGATTTGCCCCCTATAAGAAATCGTGATTTTTGGTGGGATTCCGTCATCGACGCTAATTCTTCCCGTTCTCCTGGGAATTCATGTCACCCGTCCCTCTGGAAGAAGGCTTCATTTCAGTACATTAGGGGAGGCAGAGCCTCGGAACGAGGAAAACTCTTATCTTGTGAGGCGGGCTTTCCAGCCCGCCCCACAAAGATGCCAATAATGGCAGGCTGGAAAGCCTGCTCCACAAGTTGCCTTACTCCGCATTCATGCGGACAGTCGCGTGACTGCATCTGTAATCAATTCAACTGCCCGGTTGATCTCAGTTTCGGTGTTCATTCTGCCCGTCGTGAACCTCAGAGTTCCTTTTGCCCAGTCCACCGGAACGCTCATCGCCTCAAACATGCGATATCTTTATTTCGTCCGAATGGCAAGCAGCGCCTGCTGACGCCGCGATGTCCAGTCCGATCTCTTCCAGGATACGGTTTGCCTCCAAATTGTGAAAAGAAAGGTTCAGCGTGTTGGGGAGCCGCTTTTCCGGGTGTCCATTGAGTCGCAGTTCGTTTAGGCCGGCTTTGAGACCCGCATGCAGCATGTCTCTCATTTTTCTCATGTGATTTATATTCTTGGCTAGATCCCGCTGTGCTACTTCGCAAGCTTTGCCGAGCCCCACTATTTCGAGCATGTTTTCAGGTCCCGGCTCTCTTGCCCATTTCCTGACCCGCACCAAACATGAATTTCCGGAGCTGAATTCCAGATCTGACGTAGAGTGCGCCAATTCCTTTTGGAGCATAAAGCTTGTGGCCTGCCACGGACAAAAGATCAACCTTCATGGCCCGCACATCCGTCGGCAATTTACCTATGGATTGCGCCGCGTCCGTGTGCATGAATATTCCTCTGTCTCGCGCCAGGGCCGCAATTTCTTCCACAGGTTGAATCGTACCGACCTCATTATTTGCGTGCATGATTGTAATCAGCACAGTCTGCGGCCTAATTGCCTTTTTCACGCTTTCGGCTGAAACTATTCCGAATTCGTCAACATCCAGGTACGTAACCTCAAATCCCTGAGTCTCAAGAAAACGGCATACTTCTAGGACTGCGGGATGTTCGACCTTTCCCGTAATGATGTGATTCCCTTTACTCCTGTAAGCGTACGCAATGCCAATTATGGCATGATTGTTGGACTCCGTGCCGCCACTGGTGAAGATGATTTCATCAGGCTGGCAGTTGAGGAGTCCCGCAACCTGCTTGCGAGCTTGGGCAAGGCAGCGCTTCGGCGCTATACCGTACCAGTGAGAGCTGGAAGGATTGCCGAACTCTTCTTCGAGAAACAGCCTCATTTCCTCGATTACTTCGGGATCATGAGGAGTAGTCCCGTTGTAGTCCAGGTAGATGATTTTTTTCATTGCCTGGCTTGTTCCCCTTTATAAGTTGGGGCATCGATCAATCAAGATCCATTCCCAAATTAATTCTCAGCATCTCCACTGAGGCCAGGATTCGCTTCGTGTTCCTGTTGAGCGCGGGCCAATCCTCTGATTTATCATACAAGACCTGAGCCATGCGGGAAAGATCTTCGACAATCAGCGCAAATTGTTTCGGGTCGATTTGTTCTTTCATCATGCTGCTCCATGTTTTCTGAGGTCCTTGAATCGCCTGGCTTTCACCTCGAAGCGCTGCAGTGAGGCGTAAGGGTGGATTTCGATTTCGTATCCAAGGTTGGTCTTGACTCTCAATTCAGTGGAAAGGTGCGCCTCAATTTCTTTCTTGGGGAGGTCAGTTCCTTCAGCGAGCTCCACTTTAAGCAATATGTGGTCTACATCGCCTTTCTTTTCCACCACTACCTCATAATCGTTCCCAAGACCAGGAATCGACCGTACCACGTCTTCGATGGCCGAAGGCGCAAGCAAGACTCCTTTCACTTTGGTGATGTCATCCGCGCGACCTATCACGCCTCCGGGCAAGAGACGATACGTGCGCCCGCACGAGCATTTATCTGCACCAAATTCCACAATGTCCTTTGAGTCGAACCGTATACACGGCTGTGCAATTCGATCCAGAGCAGTGATCACAAGTTTGCCGGGCTTACCGGGTTCCGTGATGAGCTCGCCCGTATCTATGTCTTCGATTTGGGCAACGAACATGGCTTCATTGATGTGCAAACCTCCCGGCTGGTCCGCGCATTCGAATCCCCATGCGCCGATTTCAGTAGCACCCGCGTGATCGAAAACCTTTGCGTTCCAGGCTTGTTCCATCCGCTTCTTTGTTGCAGGTATAAGTGCTCCGGGCTCGCCCGCACACGTTATTCTTCTCACCCCGAGGTCGGAAGCGGGATCCAATGACAGTTTGCTCAATGCCGTGTCTGCCATGCCCAACACATACGTAGGAGTGCACATCATGGCTGTGGCCTTTATCTCTTGCATTTTCAGAATTCTCGCCTTTGTGTCGAGCACTCCCCCAGGAACGGTTTCGCATCCGATTTTCTCGCAGGCATAATGGCCGGCCCAGAACGCGACAAATACATTGTACCCGAACGGAAGGAAGACCCTATCGTGAGGTCGATAACCCTGAGCCCACAGCAAGGTGGCCCAGCATTCGGCCCACCATTCCCAGTCCTGCCATGTATCAGCCTGATAAACAGGCTGGCCGGTGGTTCCGCTGGTTTGTCTGAATTCCGTGACTTCATCCAGAGGTACACAAAGGGCATCACCATAAGGAAACGGATCCTTGCGCTGCACGTCACGCATCATGGATTTCTCTACTTTGGGGACTTTGGCCACGTCCTCGAGCGATCTAATATCGCCAGGTTCAATTCCAGCGTTTTTGTAGAGGCTGCGATGAAACTTTGACCGCTCATACGCCCAACTGAAAATCCTACGGAATCTCTTCAGCCTCAGCTCATCGAGCTTTTCTCTGGGGAGGGTTTCCAGATAGGGGTTCCAAAAAGGCACGTCGTAGTTCATATGGTTCTCCTGGAGCGTGATTTTGGGTGTTCCGAAACAGCTCGCCCGATGTCTTGGCCGCGGCGAGCCACTTGTTGCCGCCAAGTGTTTCCGAATCTTAGAATATTGTGACGAGCCCCAATGCGTGAATTCAGCACTGTGAAATCAGCAGCACGATACCGAGAGTTCGAGGTCATGTTTAAAGGAACAGTTTTTCCCTGTTCTATCCCGCTTGAAAGAGCAACCAGATGATAGAATACCAGCAAATAAATTATTGTCCACCTAATTTGCAAGTTTATGATTGTGAACTTTGTTTTATGCAAAACGACTCAAGGGCAATAACCCGTCTATGCCCTCTATTTTCTGGACTAGGCTTGTTCGGGTCGTGTATATCTAATGGATGGAATAATCCCTGAAAACATGCTTGAATTTTGATTATGGCCAGGTCCAGAGGCTGCCGTGGAAAAGACAAAGATCAGAGCCAGTGAAGTCGTTAGAGATATTCGAACCGGTATGGACGATGCGGCTCTTATGGAAAAATACCGGTTTTCAGCAGACAAGCTCATGAATCTTCTTAATCAGCTCGTGGATCGAGGCTTTTTGTCCCAGGATGAATTGGACGACAGAGTTCAGTTGTTTGAAGCCACTGTGGAACTCATACTGCAGTTTCCGGCATTCGACGATTCACGAAGAAAACAATACAACGATCTGCTGATTCATGCGGCCAGGACAGGAAACGTTCGAGAGGTCGAGCGCCTCCTCAATAACAACGCCGATGTAAATGCTCGCGGGAAATGGGGTATGACACCCCTGATCTGGGCTGCTTCCAAGGGTCTCGCTAAGGTCTTAGAAATACTGGTCAGACGAGGGGCCAACGTAAACGCCAGGGCTGAGAACGGCAGCACGTCGTTAATGTGGTGTTGCTTCGCCGGCAATGTCAAAATCGCAGAATACCTTATCAACAGAGGAGCAGACGTCAACGCGCGAGCAACGTCGGGAAGGACCGCCCTTATCTCAGCATGCTATAACGACCACCTGAATATCGCAGAGCTTCTGTTGAAGCGAGGCGCTGATCCGGACATAAGAGAAAACCAAGGCAAAAACGCTCTCACTTACGCGGTTGAAAAGAAAAACAAGGAAATGGCCGTAATGCTCTTGAAGCACGGCGCCAGGAAGGTGGTGTATCCTTCTCCGAAGGCCTCTAAAACATGATGCGTTTGGCTTGTCGAAGGATTATGGCAACTCACAAGTGCAGCTAGACCCGATTAGTTAGGTCAGGTCCCCAATGCTGTTGACTTGAGCCGTCAACCCACGAACGCAGACCCCTATCGTCATTCCGTCGAAAGACGGAATCCAGGTTCTTCGATCTCGCGAAGCACGTGACTGGGCCCAGACTTTCGTCGGGGTGGCGGACTACGATATCAGGATTCTCCTCTATTCAACAGCGGTTGAGTCAAGATCTCCTGAAAAATATAGAGGTGTTCAGATTTCCGGCAATTTTTGTTTGAGAGAAAGGACCTTCTTAAACAGGTCACCTTCTCGTTCCACCTGATCCAAAACCTGATGAGCCTCCAGGATCAACCCGGAAAAGTCATTTTTCTATGGCAGCGTTCGAGGGTCTCCCATTTTACAGGCGCTGAGACCGTTGGCCTTGATCGGGCTCTGAGAGAATATACGCTAACCGTGGTTTTGTGATCGTCATTTTGGCTCCAGTCCACGAAAACTTTTCCATGCCTCAGGTCTTTGCGCATGTTCGCAGTGACTTCCTCAGGGAGCCTTTTGGCCAACATGCGGGCGAAGGCCTGAGCGAACGATTTAGTCTGTTCGTAATCCGTCTTGGTATTCAAGGGAACGTTCAGATGTAGCCCTTTGCCGCCTGAAGTCTTCGCGAAACTTTCAAGCTTCAGATCTGAAAGCATTTTCCGAAATTCCAGCGCTACTCGGACGCACTGCTCCAGTCCGGCGGGTGGTCCTGGGTCAAGATCGAAAATCATCATGGTCGGCTGAAGCTCATCTTTTCCCAAAGACAATGAGGTATGAAGTCCCAAAGACGCCAGATTCACGACCCAGACCAGAGACGGCAGGTCGTTGACAACGCAGAAATTCACAAACTTTCGGCGGTCGCTCTTTACGGGAATCGTTTGGACCCATTCCGGATGATACGAAGGGCATTCCTTTTCATAGAAGTACTCCTCGTTTACTCCGTCTGGGTAACGCTTTAGCGTCAAAGGCCTATTTTTCAGGTGGGGCAGCAGCATTTCGGAAACCCGTATGTAATACTCTATCATCTGGCCTTTCGTGAAGGCTGTTTCCGGGTAAAGGACCTTGTCGAGATTCGACACTTCGAGGCGCTTGCCCCCTACGGTCACTTCAGAAATCTTGGATTTGCGAGCCCCGCTCATGAGGTAATGCCCACATCTTCGCGAACCACCTGCCTCGGGTCCTTGTCGTCCCGCAAGCCTTTGAACGAAGCATGGCGCAGGCGCCCGTCTGAGGTCCATTCACGAAATTCAATCTCTGCCACCAGTTTGGGTTCCACGTAAATTGCGTTCTTTTGCGGCGTAGAGGTAAAGGGCGATCTGTCCCGGCGAATCCCCTCAAAGCGTTTTTTCAGGTCTGCTCTCCCGGCCTCAGTAAACCCTGTGCCTATTTTGCCGGCGAACTGCAGGTTATGCGATTCATCGTAGTAACCAACCAGAAGGGCACCGACTCCTCGGGCCAGCGACCCTTTTTCCGGCAACCAGCCTCCGATTACCAATTCCTGGCGATTGACAGGCTTGATCTTCAACCAGGCGCCGCTCCTACGTCCGGGCTCATAGACGCTGTCGAGCTTCTTCGCGACGATTCCTTCGAGTCCATTTTCCCACGCGGCACGAAGCATCGGCTCACCTTCTTCCGCGTGGAAACGCGGGATTTGCCAGTGGCCAGAATCCAGATTCAATTCCTCAAGCAATTGCCGCCGATCCACATAGGGCAATTTCATGAGACCGCGATTATCCGGGTCAATCAAGTCAAAAATCATAAAAGCTATTGGCACACGCTGCATTTTGGATGCAGTCGGTGTTTTGGATAGATGCATTCGTTCCGCAAGAAGGCCGAAATTCACTTTGCCTTCTGGATCAAGCGCCACTATTTCGCCATCAATGACCGCCTTAGGCCCAGAACTTTACTCAGCGCCTGCAGTTCCGGCCAGCGAAAAGTGATCTCCAGGAGATTACGGCTTTCAATCCTAAGTTTCTCTCCGTTCCAGTAACAGATGGCCCGAATACCGTCCCATTTGTATTCAAATCCGTATGTCTGTGGCCGCGAGGGAATTTTTGACTGCAAAGCGAGCATGGGCGCTATATGTTCCGGGAACGGATCAGCATTGCGCTCGGTTTTCTTTGTGCGCTTTTTCCCACGTGATCCGGAGGCCTTTTTGTGCTCTGTAGCCACTGATTCGTTTGATATTTCCTCCAATGTCCGTCCGGTCAGCACAGAGTCCTGGAACTCCGCTATAAGATCCCACGCGTTTGCGTGCTTGTCCTTGACTTTTACCAGAAGCCATTGCTCCTGCTTGCCGGTCCTGAATCGATTGAGTGAATATGCTCCTTTGAGTCTTTCACCCTGGAGCCATATGGTCACATGGCCATGCTCCAGAGCTGACTCCATAGAAAGCTGCTGCCCCTTTTTCTCAGTAAGATTCAGGTAAGGCCCCGTGTCCCAGACGAGGACCGGTCCGGCTCCGTACCCACCTTCGGGAATGAATCCCTCGAAATCGCCATATTCCATCGGATGATCCTCTGTGGCAACAGCGAGCCTCTTTACTGATGGATCGGCAGTGGGTCCTTTGGGTATGGCCCAGGATTTCAGCACTCCATCGACTTCCAATCGGAAATCGTAATGCAAATTCCTGGCGTCGTGTTTCTGAATTACAAAAATCGGCAATCCCTCGGAAAGTCGGGCTGTTCCTTCCGGTTCCGGGGTCCGGTCGAAATCGCGTTTCTTGCGGTAAGTTTTGAGAGTTTTTGTCATAACAGGACTCTTTAAAAATCCTTGCAACGAAATTCCAATCTTGCTCACGACGCTTCTCCCGTTGCTTGATCTCACGCCATATCTATAAATGAATGCACAATTGCATCAAAAGCAATTCTTTACATGAGTGTCTCAGTTCCAAATCCAGTTCCAAATCAGTCCCCCGATGCGTCGGGGAAGCAAAAACCTAGAGAATGCCCCTCGAAATTCGACTTGTCTATCGCCTATAGGCGCCTTGCGTAGCGGAAAGTTTGGACAATCGGGACAATCACAGATAGAAAAGTAAGCTTTGAAACTGTGAGCACCCATTGCGGAGCGATAAAAAGGCACACGATCCCGACGATCATGACACATAATGCCCAACACATAAGTAATTTAGCGCCGTAACTGTTGATCGTGTACCAATTCTCCTCGGATTCAAAAGCCTTCCGAATACGAAAGCCATAAACCCCGTTCATCTTGATCTTGCCGAGGTACAACGGGATACTCACGGCAATGACTATGAACCCGAGACAAACGAAAGTGACGGCAGTCTTGGCGTTTACGGTTTCCATGGAGCCTTCCACAACAAATTGATTACCACATCGACAGCATTTGGACTGAACAATCGCATGATGTCCCCTTATTCCTTCGTTCCGTGGGCTTTGAGCAAACCCACGATAGCTTAGTGACCAATGGCAGACGCCCTGTACAATGCCGAAACGCCACGACTGTCACTTGCGTTGATATCGTCTCTCTTTTCCAGAAGAAGCTTCACGGCGGTCGAGAGCCCGTTCATGGAAGCTTTCATGAACGCTGTCACTCCCAGGTCATGAGGTTTCGCCATCTTTGACCTGGGAGAACTATTCCGACATGTACTGTGGGTCTATTTTATTTTGTAGTATTGCTGCAAGGTATGCTTCCCTCGGCCGAGCCTCAGGCCAAGACTGGAATTGCCGATCTGGTTACTTAGGCTGTAATAAGACTCTAGCCGACGAGTCTTCAGATTGAGCCCCCACTGGACTCTGGACCATTGAGAAACGGGTGAGGCGCTTGGATAGTTGTTCCCCCAGGTCTGAACGGGGCGCTGCCGCGTGTCTTCAGGCAGTTGACGAGACCCGACAGGCAATTGAGGAAGAGGGGAGCTGCCTGTTAGGTCTACATTGCACCTTTGCAAAATCTGATTCGCATCAGCAGGGTTGTTCTTGACCATGTTCAAGAATTCATCCCGAGTCGGTATCGCACGAAAGCACTGTGGTTCAGCCAGCGCAACGTACGCTCCCTGTCCTGTTAGCCGCCGAAGCATCTTAACCTGTGGAGACTCCGTCGTTTTCTTTTCCTGAACAGGCGAGCGAGAGTCTGTCATTTTCCTGAGCCGAGGCAATACCTCCGATGCAGGCGGCGCTTCTATGGGAAACTTACGTTCGGGAGAAGTACGGTCTGCGGGGTTTCCAACAGAGGATTGTTCCACCCCCTGAGTGGAGTCGCTATCAGCCCTGGAGTCAGTTGCGAAACCCGTTGGAACCAAGACTAGAGCTATTAGAGCAAAAGTTAAGAGATTCATGACATTGGTCGCTCGCTCTATCTGTATGTATCTCTTATCAGTTTAATCCATTCTGTTCTATTCGCAATATGGATTTGATCAGCTGTGCAATCTCTCAGGGCGGGACATGTTCGCTCCAGGCAATTCCAGGAAATTGTGGGGCAGGCTTTCCAGCCTGTCAGGCCCAGAAAGCCAATAATGGCAGGCTGGAAAGCCTGCCCCACAAATGAACGATAAGTGTCAGCCTGCTTTTGCAATCCCGAGCGGGGACGCAATTATGTCTTGACAGCCTGAACACTGTTCATAATAATGATCTATGTTCATCATACAGCTGACCATCCGTGCGGCTCGGATTTCATCATCAAATGCGAAAGGAAAAAGTCCATGTACGATTTCTTACTTACTCCCGACGAACGAGCATTGAGGGAAGAGGCAAAGGATTTTGTACGAACGGAGATCACTAGTGATTTCCTAAGAAAAATGGACAAGAACGAAATCACGTATCCTCGAGATTTTGTGGAAAAACTGGCCAAACGAAATCTACGCGGCATCCGCTTCCCCAAGCAATACGGCGGAAGAGAAATGAGCTGGGTCGCAGAAGTGGCAGCGAGCGAAGAAATCGGCTGTCTGGGGATGGCTCTTGGTTGCGCTTTTGTCATGCCTTCCATCATCGGTGAAGCTTTGAACATGTTCGGCACTGAGGAGCAAAAGGAAAAATACCTCAAGCCGTATCTGGAAGGAAAGCTCGTGGCTGCCGAAGCCTTGACCGAGCCGAGGGGAGGCTCTGATTTCTTCGGAGCTACCACCAGGGCGGTTCTCGATGGCGACCATTTCGTTCTCACGGGTCAAAAACGCTTTGTCGTCGGGGCAGAGGGCTCTGACTTTTTTCTGGTCTACTGCCGTACGAATTATGAACCAAATGCGCACAAATACAATCGTCTGAGCCTGTTGATAGTTGATAAGGGACATGGCGTGGAAACAGAGTATCTCTACGGCCTGATGGGGTGCAAAGGCGGCGGTACAGGCAGGCTGGTTTTCAGAGACGTCAAAGTGCCGAAAAGCAATCTCGTCGGTGAACTGCACGGCGGGGCCTTCTGCTTCAATCGTATGATGATTCCCGAGCGTCTTACGTCTGCCGCTGCTTGTCTGGGAGTATGGGGCGCTCTCGATTTGGCGGTCAGATATTCCAACAGGCGTAAAGCTTTCGGCCAACCGATTCGAGAATTTCAAGCCGTAAATTTCATGGTCGCGGATTCCATCACTCAACTGGATGCAGCCAGAGGACTCACCTATCTGGCAGCTCGTGCGGTGGATGAAAATTATCCATATGCCCGCCGCTTGGTCAGTGAGGCTAAACGATTCGCCACTGAAGCCGCTTGGAGTGTGGTGAACAACGCCATGCAGATCATGGGCGGAATCGGATACACCGACGTATTTCCAATCGAACGTGCTTTAAGAGATATGCGACTCGCTATGATATGGACCGGAACCACCCAGATCATGAACTTGCTCATACAGCACGAATATTACAATGAGGTGTTGGATCCCGCCTATGACCGTCGCAAGATGGAAAAGGACGCTATGAACCCCGATGAAAGCGAGCGTTGCTACAGCGATGAAGATATGTGGAATATCCACAATCAGGGGGATTCCGCCAAGACTTCGCAGACTGTCTAAATTGCTAACATGTCTGTCATGAAGAAAGGAAGAATCGATGACACCCTCGAACAAGATTATCGACGTTTGGATGCAACATCCGACTCCGGATTTCATCAATCATCCGATGTTCGAATCGTTGCGCAGATGGACAGGAATGGAAAAAGCAACCACTGAGATCCCGGTGGAATTCACTATAGCTGCAATGGATCAGGCCCAAGTCGGAAAAGGCTTGGTCAGCGCTTGGTGGGGGCCTCAAGGTCCGCTCATCTCTAATGATGAAGTGGCGTCATTCGTCGAGAAATTTCCGGATCGCCTGGTGGGAATTGGCTCAGTGGACCTGTACAGACCAATGGCCGCGATTCGTGAGCTCAGGCGTTGCATAAACGAGTTGGGATTCAAAGGGCTTAGAATAGTCCAGTGGCTTTGGAATTTGCCCCCTACGGATCGGCGCTATTATCCTCTTTATGCTGAGTGTGTTCAGCTTGATATTCCAGTATGTCTTCAGGTTGGGCATACCGGCCCTTTGTGTCCGTCAGAAACGGGCCGCCCGATCCCATACATCGACGAGGTGGCAATTGAATTTCCTGAACTTAGAATGGTGTGCGGCCACATTGGGTATCCTTGGACATTAGAGATGATTGCTGTTGCGACAAAGCACACAAATGTGTTCATTGATACCTCGGCATATACTGCGAAACGATATCCAGCGGAATTGGTGCAGTATCTCAACAAGAACGGCCGGAAAAAAGTCCTCTTTGGGACAAACTATCCCATGATCACTGCAGCCCAATGCTTAAAGGGACTGGATGAGCTCATAACTGATGATGACGTGAAGGGTCTGTTTCTTTACGGCAATGCTCAAAAGGTCTTCAATCTGGGTTAAATGCGAGGGAAACTAATGAGTCTCATGGGCGGACTGGCTGAAATCAAACAACAGGAGCGTAAGAGCAGACGCAAATTAATTCTTGGTGCTGCACAAAAGCTCTTTGCGGAGAAAGACTTTAGAAGCGTCACCGTCAGGGAAATTGCGAAATCAGCAGAAGTGAGCATAGGTACGATCTACAATTATTATGCGAATCTTGATGAGCTATTTTTGGATGTTTTTGTTAAAGGAACCGAAGAGGTAACTCAACTTCTGGAAGTCGAGAAGCAGAAAGATCGGCGCTGTTCTCTTGATCGTCTTTGTGAGATCTATATCGATTATCTCAACGAGAACATGACTTACTATCAAATGATGGCACATTTTATGGCGGGCGGGAAACTTGGTTCCCAGGCGACTGAGAAGTTAAATCTCGTCACGCGAGCCTTGATGGACAGGATCGAGGCCATTCTTGAATCCGAGGGTATAAAGGATCAGACTCGCCTGACTGCTCATGCCCTCTTTTCGGCCTTGAACGGCATAATGATCACCTATGCGCAATATCCGGGCAGGAGTCAGGAGGAGATCCGTCAGCACACGAAAAAGCTTGCTCAGTTAATAGCTCTACGTTTTGCCGCATTCAATTAGTGGCGGCCGACCACCGTGCCGGCCAAATTGTCGGTGTCAAACCAAAAAGCATCAAATAGCAGAGTGGTAGCCAAGCTCATCCGTTTTCCCGATCCAAAAACAAATGCAGAGCAGCTATCATCACTGCGCAAGTTATTTTTCCCGACCGAATATACTCCCTGAGGTCCTCAACTGGAATGAGCACGGTTTCTATTTCTTCGGTCTCGTCGGGATTTAGCTTGCCTGCGGGCCGGGCGTCTCTAGCGCAATATACGTAAAACTTGTTGTTGAATATGGCTGGGAATGGATCAAGCAAGCCTAGGAGCTCAAAATTATCCGCTATGTAGCCTGTTTCCTCTTCAAGTTCTTCTCTGGCGCTTTGTTCAGGACTTTGACCACGCTTTGCCAAGCCGCCAGGAGGTTCGAGGGAAAGCTCTCCACTCCCATGCCTAAACTGATTCACCAGGATCAAGTTATTATCCGCTGTCACCGGTATGACGGCTACCCAGTCGGGACTATTGAGTACCTGGAATTCGTGAATTTCACCGGTCCTGGGGGATTTGCTCCTGTTGATGTTTATTGAAAACAGACCGTATTTTCTGTCTTCTCGACTGTCCATTAGTTCCCATGATAGTTCGCGATCAGATGATCCCATGAACCTCTCCGTAAATTCCATTTTTTTAGAGACTTCCATGTACTTTCTAGTTCCCACGCTCATGGGAACCCACAGCTGCCGGGTTCTGCCCGGGAAAAAATGCTTTTGTTATTGTGAAGACAATAATGGAGGCAGAGCCTCCAGGCCAGGCATTCCCAGGCAGAAGCCTGGGAACGAGAAAAAAAGAATAGCATTTGTCGGAATCCATATTTCTAGATGAGAAATGTGGGTTCCGACAAGTGTTAGAGTTTCTTGGAAGGGGTTTGGGTGAACCTTCTTTACACAAAGAAGGTTCACCCAATCTTGCCCGCTCCGCCACGCGACTTGGGCTTCTTCTTTTTGGCTCCCCAGGGACATGCTCTGATGCAGACGCCGCAGATAGGTTTTTCTATGAAAGGTCTTTTGGCGAAATCGCCTACCACTTTGTCGACGCATCGTTGAAAGTAGAGGGCCTCATCCCTGTCTCGGAAATGGTAATCGGTATTTGCGCCTTTTATAGCTTGAGCGGGACATGCTTCAGTGCAAGCCTTACACTTACCGCAACGATTCTTGAGTGGCTTGTCAGGTTCCAAACCTGCATCGGTAAGCACCGTGACAAGCCTGAGGCGAGGGCCACATTCAGGATTGACTATAAGCAGGCTCTTGCCCTGCCAGCCCAAGCCAGCTGCGAGAGCCACTGCCTTGTGAGATATGTAGGAGGTCCAATCATCCTTGTCGAGAAGTTGAGACGCAGGTACAGGCAGTGCTTTTGCTCCGGATCTCTGAAGATACTGAGTAATTCGGACCGCAATATCGTCGAGGCGGTCGTTTACTCGGAGGTAGTGTTGCTGATATAGCGGAGTAGGCGAGTCCACAATGGGATCGATGACTCCATCGGACAACCTTATGCCTATGCTTACAGCCCTGGTGTAACCTTTGAGAAGGTCTTCAGGCTGTGTCTGTATCCCATTGAGAAGAGCAAGGTCCGCTATTCGCACAAAATCAGCCCCGTAAGTGCACGCCAGGTCTTTCAACTCTTTCGTATCCAAATTTAACCTCCCAACCATGCCAGCAGGATTCCAGAGAAGTTCTATCAAAAAACTGAACAAACTGGAAGCCAATCAAACGCCTATTTATGGCGTAAGTCGCGGGTGAAAAGATTTGACTATGGACTTCAGACTGTGGCACACTCCTGGGCAAAAGAACAAAAGGAGAAATTTGCCGAAATGATCATAAGCTTCTCATCATGGGGAAGAGTGGCTCGTGCTTTCATGTTTGATCGGCTGGCGCGACTTTTTGCCTCGCTACTCACGTTTTCGGCAATGCTCGTGTTGTTCGCTGGTATCGAATGTTGTCAAGCTCAAACTACTGAGCCGGGACAGGCAGTGGTTTGCGAAAACATTCAGAAACAGATCAATCAGTTGCTTGAAATGTCTAAGTCCACTTCTCTCACAGAAGAAGAAAAGATAGCTCAACTTTCTAAATCGTGGACCGATTCTCTGGCAGCTATGACGGAGTATGCGGGCAAAGACAATGAGAACTCGAAACTCGTCATGGAACTCATCACCCCGATAACAGCCATGATGGCTTCTGCACTTAAGTCTTCCTCTCGGGATGGAAAGGTCTTACCGGATACAAAGCGAGATCTGGACAAGGTTGGCGAACTCATCAGACCTTATATCGGCGTTATGAAAATGATTTGTCCCTCTCTTGCGCTTCCAGAGAGTGTTCCGCAGTAAACGCAGCTATCAGCGAACCTTATGGCTCAAATAAGAATTAACGTCAAAAACCTTGTCGACGACATCAAAGCCGGAGTGGGCAGATCAGGACTCACAGAAAAATACGGACTATCTGTCAGAGCGCTCCAGGGCATGGTGACGCTTCTGTTGGACTCGGGCAAAATAAGTCGGGACGATCTCTATGGTGAGCTGAGCCAACGCGGTGAAACGGTTTTTCCAGACAGTTTCCGCAATCAGACCCGGTACTTCGTGGATTTTGAAATCATTGTGTACGAAGCCGGCAGACCGGACATACAAGGCAAGTTGCGTGATGTTACTGAAGACGGAGTCGGTTTGATCGGCATCCAGGCAAATGTGGACGAAGAGCTGACTTTGGTAGTGCTGGGTGATGCTTTTGGATTGGTCGATGCTTTTGAATTTCAGGCCAAATGCCGATGGACAAATTGGGACCAATCCAGTGAAGGACTGGCATCTGGTTTTCAAATCGTGAATATTTCGGAGCGTGACAGAACAGAACTCCGGAAACTCATCCGTTTAATAACATTCGCTGATTGAAGGCCGCTACTATGGCTCCCGAAGACGAAATCAAATTGGAGATTCAGCGCATCAGACAAATGCGACGAACTCCTAGAGGCTACCCGATAATTCACCTTGCGGCGTTCGATGTGGATGATCCCACTACTGAAGGCGTTGTCCAGGATATCTCAGAAAAGGGGATTCAGATATCCGGCATAAGCTTAAATATCGATCAAAAAAAGACATTTATGGTCCAAGCTGAAAATTTCGACAATATAAAACCGTTTTCCTTCGATGCAGAATGCAGATGGTTCAAGCCGGAAGCTGAAGACGAGCCATGCGCTGCAGGATTTGAGATAATTAATATTTCCGATAAAGACCAGGAAGAGCTGCAGAAGATACTGGAGACCCTGTCATTTTATGATTGATATACTTCTCGGCCGTACTCTTCGATATCAGGCTAGGTCGTTTCGTGTAGGATGTGGTGAGAGTGACTTGCAGATCGTGGTGATTCTCGGGGGATGAGATTATGCTTTCTTCACTCGAACCTTTAGCGCTCCCTTAGAAATAAGAATAGCCGGATTGACTCCCGCCCCTTTTGTCCTGTCATCGCCCGTGGTTTTTCCGTCTATAATCTGTTTGGAGACGCCGGATTGCTTGTAACCGAAGCCTCTCGCAATAGCTACAACGCCAGGTCTAATGCCAGGCAACACCTGAGCTTTACACTTGAGGACAATCTTGCCATCAGCGCTTTCCACATTAACAGAATCATTCTGACGGATTTTCAACTTTCGGGCGTCCTGCGAATTTATGGCAAGAAACGTTCTCCGGAAGCACTTCAAGGAGCCAGCTATTTAGGCCGTAATCAGGGGATCGGTGAAACGGAAGGCTGTATGTTATCAGGAGCAAGCCGTCTTCAGGTTCCGGGCTAGCCGTGGGCTTTGCGCTTATTGGCGGCCAGTATTTGTGTGTTGTCTGTGAAGCGGATTTTCTGGCCCGCGAACTCGTTTGCACAATATTCGCAAAAATGCCGCCCCTTTCCATTATCTTCTCTACTTCCTCCGCTGAGTCCGACACGTTGAACCCAGACGATTTCATGCTGCTAAGGGCTATTGCGGCCAGCAGCTTGTAGTAATTAGATGCATTCTGAGTCTTGGATGCATCCTTGTCCGGTGGTTCGAAACCTGGGAGCCCCAGCCTTCCTCCAATTCCCGAGATTATGTCCTCCATGACTTTGGTCTCTGGGAGAATCGGAAAATACTGACCAGAGTTCGGGTCGACACTGCCTACGACCGGCCTGCGCACCCCAAAACCGGCGGAGCTCGCAGAAGTCGGCAGAGTGCAAATATCCCAACGTTCCAGATAAGTAGTATCAGGGAGTATGTAGTCCGCGCAGATCGTTGTCTCTGTGACCCCTCGATCAATCGCGATGAACAGCGGTGGTTCGGCCCGGTCTGTAAACATTTCTGCAACCGAGGGATCGCTGTAAACGGGGTCCGCATTCCAGCTGATAAGAGCTCGAATTCGCTTGTCAGAAATTGCTTGCTGCGGCTGACGCATCATCTTGGAATATGCGTCATGCAGGAAACCGTCATCTCCGGTCACAAGTCCTCCGGAACCCGGGACCGAACCTGCCAGCAGATTCAGGGTGTAAACTGCAGCAGCGACATTCTTGCCGTCCTTGCCTGCCAGGATGCCTCTTCCGGGGATAGCCGCAGACTTTGACCCCGCCTGAGCCATCAGATCGGCCAGATGATTAATAACCTCGGGTTTTATGCCGCATTCTCCAGAAAATTGATCCACAGTGCGGCTCTCGACGGTTTTCTTGAGGTTTTCGTCCGGGATCTGTTTCACTCCAGGATATCTATCCACCAGTGATCGCATTATCCCGCAGACAAGCTCCATATCTTTGCCTGGTATCACAGGTATCCACATGTCTGCCTTGGAACCGGAAGTGGAAAGCCTCGGGTCCACAACAGCCCACTTCATTCCGTTGCCGCTCACTCTTGAATCTGCGATCTCACGAGCAATTGAAACAAGCGGAATGCCCGAATCCAAAGGAGCGTCTGCGAAGCTCAGCACGAATCCAGCATTGCGGTAATCAGGCTCCACCGGACCGAAGCCCGGGCCGAACACGGAATCTGCAGCAGCGATAGCGCTCTCTTGGGCTAGAATCTCGCGGTCTCTGAGCATCATTGCTCCCGGAAATGCGGAAACAAAACTATTCAAAAATGTTAGAGCGCCCCAGTCCGCGCGGCCCACGAGAAAGCCCAGTCCGTGGCCGGATTCCTTTATTTCCCTGAGCCCGTATACTTTGCCCTCACCGAACAGACTGCCGCCTTCAATGATCTCGTTGAAAGCCTGCTCCCAGGATATCCCGTTCCACTTGCCCGAACCCCGAGGCCCAACCCGTTTTAGCGGTTTGGCGATTCTGAAAGGATCGTAGAGCGTCTGTATTGCGCTGCCTCCCAACGCACAAATCGGTCCGCTGCGAGTCGCCGCGTCTTCCAATGAAGTGTTGAAAGGAAGGAAAGGATCTGCACAAACAGGATGATATGGATTTCCCCCTATCTTGACTACGGTTCCCTCAGCGACTCTGCAGCAGATCCCGCAGTTTCCGGGACACGCTCCGCAAACTGAGTAAACATTCCGGACCCCTGCGGTTGTTTCAAGCGGGTCCACGCCTGGGGCACCCTCGCTATATTTGGGGACCGGCTGCGATTCCTGCAGAAGAGTGCATCCTGCAAACAGAGAAACTCCTCCCATCAGGGTCGCCAGTCGGACAAATTCTCGTCGGGTAAAATCGGTCATTGTTTCAATCTATTCTTGATCAGCTCAACGGGATATCAAAACCTATGAAAACAACTGAATACCGCATCAGGAATACGCCGCCGATGATAAGAAGAGAGGCAAGACACAGCCAAATCTTCTCGTTTCTTGTTTGAGGCAGTAGCAAGAATCACGAGCGGCACCAGCATCCCTGAAACAAGCTCTCCCCATACGTAAAGCTTTTCGTGGAAAGCGTAAATTATCGAGGCGAAACCGTCTGCATTGGATACAAGCAGTGTAAGCCAGAAACAGCCGTTCCAGAAAAGGTCGGTAAGAAGAATTCCTATCATCATCAGGCGCATGGTTGAGAACAACCCGGGCTCGAGCTTTTCCTTCCTGTACCGGTCCAAAACCATGGCAACAACAAGGAGCAGCGCAATACCCGATAACAGCGCAGACGTCAAGAAATAACCAGGCATCAAAGCGGAGTGCCACCACGCCCGAGCCCTTACCAGGGCAAAAGCAAAGCCCGTGTACGCATGAACGAATATGGCCAATGGGACAGTTATCGTCCCAAGTATTTTGGTGACTTTGTCGTTTTTCACAAAAATGAAATATATATAAACAAGGTTCGCAATAGGATACAGGGTCAGCAACCAGGAACCGTAAGAAAGCGCAGACGTAGTGTTGAAATATTCGGGAACGAGCGTATGCCAAAATCTTGTGGGTTGATGCAAATCCAATATGAGGCATGCCGGAGCCAGCAAGAGCAAAATAAAAGAAATTATAGCTGCAGGAAGCGCCATTGGCTTGAAACGCTTCATCCCGAATACTGTCGACAATGTCGAGAGTATGAATGAGCCTGCGGAAAGTCCCGTGAAATAAAAATATAACGGAATGTAGATCTTCCAGGGGATTTCGTGAGGCACGTTGTACAGGACTGCTGCTTCCATCTATTTGTAGTTCCCTTTTTTCCAATAGGTTGCGTCAGGACTGGGAATATGTTGTTGATATTCTAGGATTTGTTCCTTGAAATCGTCGGAGTATTTGATCCTTCCTTGCAACGCATAGTCCGCCTGAACATAAAACACTTTGGGCTGTGTCCCGAGTTCAGGCTTTATGACGCTTGTCGGTGTGGTCGCCAGTTTCTTTGAAATGTCCGAATGCGGATCATTTATGTCTCCGAAGACAAGCGCCCGAGAAACGCAGGAATCCACACAGGCGGGTCGGAGCCCGTTATCAATCCGAGCTGCGCAAAAATCGCATTTATCGGCAGTATGGCGAATGGGGTTGAAGAAACGGGCGTCATAAGGACACGCGGAGATGCACATTCCGCATCCAATGCATTTGCCGTAATACATTATCACCACGCCGTCTTCGTCCCTGCGAACTGTCGCCTGAACTGGACAGACCTGAACGCACGGCGCCGTTTCACATTGATTACAGAGCCGCCTCAGGAACATGTTGCCCACATCCGGGAAAGAACCCTTCTGAATTCCTTTCACCCAAGAGCGCCAATAGCCGAGCGGCACATTATTCTCGCTTTTGCAGGCGATAGTGCAACTGTGGCATCCGATGCAACGGCGCTGATCAACCAACATTCCCCAACGTTTTACCGGGGCTGTTTCCTGGCCTTGTGCGCCAGCATTGACGCTGGATTGGATGATTCCACTCTGTGGGACAAAAGTTTTGCTCATTAACTAAGTCGCTCTCGTAAGTCGTTCCAGTTAGGATCCCGTGTCCTGCTATCGACTCTTGTGGCACATCAGGCAGTCAAACCTGCTGAAAGATTCTTTTCCATCGTGGCAGTTTCCAGTGGCGCAGGTAGCGCAGGCCCTCGGGACCTCGTAAGTGATAAGCGAATTCTCGTCTGCTGCGCCCGTCATTGGGAAGAACAAGGTCGATGTGTCCTTGCCGATATGGATTTTTCTCTCCGGCGAATCTTTCAACACCCTCAATACGTAAGTGCCGTATTTTTGGCTTGAAAAGATTTTGTCGTGACAGACCTTGCAGTCCTTGTATTTGCCGTCCTGAAAAGTCATGTGGGAGTAGTGCCGAAAACTGACCGGCCCAGGAGATCCCACTGCGCTGTAAGAAATGCTTCCGCCTCCATAAACACCAGAAAGGCCCAGGATAGCGAAAAGCGCCCCACTGAACACCAGCACCACCAGAATAATCCCCCATCCGAACGCCTGACCCCTCCAATAGGGAGATTGCTCAGGCAGATGGCGGATGTACTCCGTTATTCGTTTCGCAGTACCGGTCTTTTCAGGTTTTAGTGTCATGCGCCTAAGGTTCTCTCATGATTTATAGTCATTGCCAATAAATGTCCGTTTCCTCGTCATTCCTGCGAAGGCAGGAATCCAGAATCTGGACCCCGGATCAAGTCCGGGGTGACGGGTCGCAATTCCCGTAAATTGGACAAGAATTTTGGCAATTTGTATATGATCTTGCAGCCTCATCTGAGATGATCCGTTGCTAACGCATTGTTCCCACATAGGTTGTGGTCCACTGTCGTTTCTTTACTTCCGGATTGCCGTAGTCCGGCAAGACCATCGGAGAAACCCTGTCGGTCACAATGCCCGCGGCTTCAAGCTCCTTATGGTATTGTCTGACATGCTCCACGCTCAACTTGCCGATTTCCCCGCGCTCTATGGCAAATTTTCCAGCGCTGATACCTGCGAGTCTGCCGAAAACGCTGATGTCCAACAGCGAATTCCCCATAAGCCTGTTGGCGCCGTGAACTCCACCGCCGACCTCACCCGCGACGTAGAATCCCGGCAGTTCGGTATCACCGTTGGAAGAGTAAGCAAGGCCGCCATTCTGATAATGAAGCGTCGGATAAATCAGCATGGGCAGTTTGGAAATGTCGATCTCGTAACGCTTGAAAAGTATGAACTTCGCAGGGAATTCGCGTTCCACCGTTCCTTCGCCTTCAAGCAGGTCGATCATAGGCGAATCGAGCCATACGCCATATTTCTCAAGCGGACCGGGCACCCTGATCCCTTTGCCTACTTTCGTGCATTCACGAATTATACTGGCTGATTCGATGTCTCGAGGTTCACGCTCAAACACGAATTGCTCGCCGTCTATGTTTACGAGATTCGCTCCTGCTCCTCTGACCTTTTCAGTGATAAGCAGACCTTCCGCCTGCTCCGGGAAAACCGCACCAGTGGGATGATACTGAGTAGCATGCAGAAAACGAACGCCAACGCCCGCACGATATCCCATCACCAGGCCATCGCCCGTTGCTCCGTAATGGTTGGTGGTCATGAACCCCATCATGTGCAGACGGCCCGAGCCACCGGTAGCCATGACAACAGCCTTAGCTTTCACCAGGAAATACTCTTCAGTTTCGAGATTGTAGAGCACTGCGCCTGAACATCTGCCTTTGTCATCCAGGATGAGTTCCACAGCAGGGGAAAACTCGAGTATCCCGATATCTTTCACGCGGTTTCTGCATTCATCCCGCAGCACCCGCATGATCTCCGCACCGGTCATGTCGCCGGCATAATGCATCCTCTTGCGGCAAGTCCCGGCTCCATGGAGCGTAAACATCTTTCCGTCCTGCCATTTGTTGAACATGCATCCGAGTTCTTCCAACCAGGCTATGACTTTCGGCGCCTCGGTGACCATAGTCTTGACCAGGTCAGGGTCATTCTCGAAATGCCCGCCGCCCATCACGTCTAGAAAGTGATAATAAGGGGAATCCTTCCAGCCTTTTGTTGCGGCTTGAACTCCACCTTCAGCCATCATTGTGTTCGCGTCGCCGTGCCTGAGCTTGGTGGCGATAATGACCCGAGCTCCCTGTTCCTGGGCCAACAGAGCTGCAGCAGTGCCTGCCCCGCCGCCGCCTATGACGAGCACGTCGGTCTCGTAATGGACTTCGTTCAAATCTATCTTATCCGGATCAACACGGCTCCTGGCCTCGAATACGTCAGCTATTTCCTGAGCCAGAGCGTAGCCTTTGCTTGGGCCTACTTTTACTTCCCGAAGGGCGCCCGTCCGAAAGTCCGGGTGGTATTTTTCCAGCCTGTCTTTTCGCCCTTCAAGAGTGAGAGCGGGAAATTCCTCACCGGCCTTTTTGCGAGCCACTCTGGCAGGCCGAGTTTTCTCCACTCTTTTGATAACGTCCATCAATTCCTGGGGATATCCCATCTTTCGCCTCCGGTTCTCGGGTTACTAGGCCCGACAAGCCGTAATGATCCGTATTTTCTTAGGGATGGCTCTTGGCACCGTCCCGGTGGTAATGTCAGTTCGTCCTAGAGGAACCGCTTGTCGTCCGGTTCCCACATTTCATCGCCTGTATGCGGTTCCATCTGCCGTTCCACGTATAGCTTCCTCAGTGCGGGAAGGTCGGTTGCCATGAGCTGCTTGAGCGGCTCCTCGTAACGACCCGATTCGATCCTCTGAACCATGTCTTTCAAATGATCCGCTTGAGGAGTCAAGTATTTCCCCGTCAAGCGGCGGGACAACATGGCTATGTGATATTGGGGCAGCTCTGCAGGGCAACGAGACGTGCAAATACCGCACATGACGCATGAAAAAGATATTTCAGCTGCCTTTGCAATGTCTCCACGCAAGGCTGCCGAAATGTATTCCATTACTGGAATGTCCATGGGACACGATTTGGTGCACGTATTGCAGCCCATGCATTTGGTGAGTTCCGGGTAAAGCTTTCGAAACCGTCTTTCCGTCCGCGGAGATCTCGTCCAGATTGTATACGGCCCGATTGGCAGGGAAAAAAGGAACCATGGCGATGTACATATTGGGCTGGACCACCGTCTGACAGGCAAGCCCAACGTAGATTTTCGGGCTGTCCGGCAATCGGTACACCGTAGCGCATGCGCCGCAAATCCCTCCCCTGCAGCCGCAGCTGCGAATGAGCTGATAGCCAGCGTATTCAAATGCCTTCTGTATGGTCAAAGTGCTCGGGACGTTGTACCGCTTTCCCATGATGAAAATCGGCACAAGGTCCGTCCTCTCCGTGGGCATTGACGGAATCTCATTTTCCTGGACGGTTTTCGTTTGCTCAACAGTTGACATTTCTCAGATCCTTTCTCCCTGATCCGTCCTTCTACTCGCTACCGTGCGATAAAGACGCCTATGACCAGACCCAGCACAAGTGCGATGATCGCCATGAAATAGTTGTCCAAAGACGTAATTCCCGGCGCGGGTTGTATTGTCTCGGGAATGACTTCATCCACGATATAGTCCTTGTATGCGGTGTCCACCTGCGGACAGGCCAGGACGCAAGAGTAACATTGCTCACAGTCCTCACCTACACAGGATTCCAATGCGAATGAAGTGCGCTGCTCGGTCTTCTCGAAACGCTTGGGGTCCTTGCGCAATACAGGGCATGAATCGATGCAATTGCCGCATGCAATGCAACCCTTGTCGCCAGTAACATCAGAGCCCTCATCAACAATGTAGAGTCTGTGGTAAGGTTCCATGCCCTTGGAAAGAAGCCTAAATCTTGCCACAGGCGGCTCTTTGATTTTGAGCACTTCGTCCGCTACTTCGCGATTTATCTTGTCTTGTGATTCATCTCTTACGGTCGGCATATCAGTCTGCTCCAAGCCCGAAACGCCTTGAAAATCGCTATCGAAATTTACTTTCGCGTTTCCCGGCTTCCGGTCCGTGTCAAACACCAGCGATCGCTGTTCCATTTTTCTTCTGTGTTGCTCGAAGTACTCCTTGGTCATGAGCGGGTGGCACTTCAGGCAGTCGTCAAAGTTCTTTCCGTTGCTGCAATCCGCCAGAAAAATCCTGGTCTTGAAGTGTATCTTCCCGTTGTGGCAACGCCTGCAACTCTGCTCGGTCGGCATGGCAATCATCCACCTGGGGTTCTTAGAAAGCTGATTCCAGGCTTCTTCTCTGGCTTTGAGGAATTCGGATTCCGTCATCGGCTGCAATTGACCGCTACGATAAGCATGAGAAGCCCTCGTATGGCACGAATCGCAGGCCAAATGATTCAGTTCCGTGTAAGCTACCGTTTTGTCAGGAGTTCCCTTTTCCTTGTACCGCTCGTGGCACTTGGCGCAAGTGTCATCTCTTGCCAGGACGTGCTTGCGGTGATCCATTACCAGCCCTATTTTCGCAATTTCCGGCGGAAGATCTTTGAGCTTAACGGATTTCCTGTTAATTGCCGCAAGGTGGCAATACTGGCAATTTTCAGTCGGCGCCTTACTTGCGGAAATCATGCCTGAGGCCAGCGGCTTTCTCGGATCCAATTGGGGAACCAGATACGTGACCGCGTGCAACAGCCCGTCAAGTCGGGATCCCGACTGTTCGTGCCGCTCCACCTTTCATGTGGCAATCAGCGCAAGCGATGAGTTCGTGAGAGAAGCCTTTCTTTTCGGTCTTGAGCCGTGTAACCATCCAATCTCTGAATGCAGCCTCCTGCTGATGACAGGCCATACAGGAGGAGCTTTGGACGGACAACTCAGCAAGCCCAACCACAGCGATCACGACAATCGCAAATCCGATCAAATACCAGTGCCACGAAGCCCTGCCCATCAGGCGGACTCCTCTTGTTGTCTCATGCGCTCCTTCTTCTGCTCACGGGATGCCATGAACGCGGCGGAAATCACCAGGGGTCCGGAATTTCCGATGGGACACTTGGCTGCGCATCTACCGCAACCGACGCAATACTTGGACAGTTCCAAGACTCTATCGTAATCTCCAAGCCGCGCGAGGAGCACGAGGCCCATGGGCATCTGAACGCCCTCGGCTTCCTTCACGGGGCAGGCACCCACGCAAGTAGCGCAGTTATAGCAGTTGATGCAGCGACCCATTCCGGGCGTAAGCATGGACTGAAGCGCATACTCGAACACAATGAAACCAGCGAATAGTATTGCAAGTGCATTCAAAGTCACTCTGCTCGGAGCACTTCCAATAAACGTATTGAGGAAAAGCTGCGAAAAAGAAAAATTATGCGGATAGCCTGGAATTCCTTTTGACAGAGCGGACTCCACGGCATTTGCATAACCGGTGAGTGTTATCGTGGCTCCACGATACAGCTCAGGCATGGCGGGAGGTTCCAGTCGCCCTTTGTCGAGGAGTTCCTTCCGAAACGCAGCTATCTCGTTGTCTTCTACGGAAATCAGATCCGAATATTCAAGGGTCTGCACGCTCGTGATCCTGTGGTCCTTCACGTCCACGCTTACAGATATCGGCCCTCTGAATCCATCTGCGCTGCCTTTGTAGCTCCCATCGGACACCAGCTTGATACCAACTCCCCAGGATGCTCGCGAGCCGCATCTCATCCACACGTTGAACATCCATTCGTGTGATGCCGTAGCCGATCAGGATCAACAGGAAGGCTCCAGCAAGATAGAAAATTTTCGGGCTGCGGGTTCGGCGATAGTCTCTAATCCAGAGAACCGCCAAGCACAACAGCAACACGCAGACCAAAACAAACCTGGCCGAAGGAAACAGAGCTGCTGTTACCATCAAATAGAACACCAGCCGCACTTGCCTGGTGCGCACTAATTCCCAAAGGAATCCAAGAGGATCAGACCATAGCTTTGACAACGTCATCTATGAATTCCTTTCCTACCAATCCTTGCGCCAAGGCTTTTTTTAACGAATGACTGGGCACAATCCCTTTGGACATGGCCGCACGCGTGTCTTCTTGCATGGTGGCGAACATCTGGGGTAGCGGCAGATACTGCACGCAATAGCTCTGGCAGTTGCCGCAGCGTATACATTTAAGACCGCCGTTTCTGATGAATCTGTCGTAATCTCCGACCCTGGCGGCCACAGCAAGCTCTGCCTGGAACATTATTCCCACAGGGCAACGGTCCTGGGTGGCATAGCATGCACGGCATTCATAACAGTATATGGTTGCGGGATTCCCTCGCAGAATCGGTTTTATCACCACGGCTAACAATGCGGCGACAATTCCGAAGAGCGAAACGCGATCCAGATTCCTGGTCCATCCACGGTCCTTCAAATTCGTGAAGAACTGATAACGATGAATGCCCGGGAGCACCATCGGCTGATCGAGATCCTGACGTTTGCGCTGTATTTCCTTTTTTTGTTCTTCAGCCATTTGGTTCAGTTTCCAGGGTCAATGTGGCAGCATTGCAGACATCAACAGCCCGGCGATTATTCCCCCGGCAGCGGCCTGCAGCAGTTCCTTGGGCGAACTCATATCGAGAGCCCATGCGATTATCACGCCGGAAATAGCTCCCACAAAAAGAAACAAGATCCATGTAAACAAAATCGAACCTCTATTGATCAACTACTGATCTGGGTCGCAAGCTTTTGGTAAGTGATAGAGAAAATCTCTTTTCACACACCACATTATTTCTTTCGCCAAAATCCCCCCAACCCCCTTTACAAAAGGGGGGAAAGAATGGGGTTCATTAAGCGTTTATTAAGAGCCGCCTTTACCCCCCTTTGCTAAAAGGGGGCAAGGGGGGATTTTCCGTCGAATAACCAAATCCCTAGGTACAGAGGTGATCCACTCTAACGGACTCCCTCGATTGCTTCACCCGTCAAAGTCGCTGTCATACGACTGGACAGTCTCGCGGGAACCATGAGCCCGATCAATGCCGCAGCTACCACTCCTCCGGTAATGCCTTGCAGTATCGCGGTAAAGTTCGCCTCGAACAGAGCGAAAGCCAGCACTCCGCCAGCCAATGCCCCGCTCAGCAAGAATCCCACTAACTGCAGAAAGAAATTTCTGGACGTATCCTGTGTGAACACTCGACCGCCCACATAGACGAACAGTATGTTTACTGCGGCTATGACCAATGTAAACTCGCCAATGACCAGGATGTCTTGCGTGAAATTCGGATCTGACGGCTGAAATACCGACAGATTCATAAATTTCATATATATAGCCGCCAAAGGAGCCATAATCGCCATTGAAGCAAACGTGTAAGCCCCTTTGATAAATCCGGTTTCCGCCCGCATGGTCCCTTCGCCCATCATTCCGCCTCCGCCCAAAGGCGACGGTCCGCAGGAAGTAGTCGCGTTGATTATAAAGCAGCCATCACAATGGCGAACTGAGACCAATCAAGAAAACCGAACTTAGCCGGCCCGAAAAGGTAAAGCACTGGCACAAGAGCTGCTGCAAAATCCTGGCGCAGGAAAGCGGCAGAATGGTCTGGAATTGTACAAAAATGGCCAGCATCCCCGCAACACCCAGGAACGGCACCTTCACCAGGCTGTTGAGGATCACCCCAAGGGCATCGAATCCTCCTGTCGCCGCCAAGGCCCCGGCTGCAAGAAATCCCGCCGCCATTGCGGTCACAGGAAGAAGTATTATCCCTTCCATAAGGTCGTTGAGCCTTATCCTGCACACAATTATCATCAACAATGCGCCTGCAACCAGGACCGTCTGCACTGGCATCTTCCCGAAGGGCTGAAAAATAGCTGTCAGCAAGGACAAGACGAAAATGACCAGAGAAAGATAACCCTGCAGAGGTGCGTGTATTTCTGGCTCCTCAACACCGATGGCCGATGCCGGCGCTTCTCTGAGGGAAACGTCCTCAGGATAGAGTCTTTGGCTGACGAACTTCAGGAACAGGGCCACTATTGCTGTGCCCAAAATGAGCGAGAATGCCTGGGGCGCCCTCAGAATCCCTTCTGATGCAGTGGGGAAAAAGCTGCCAAGAAAACCTTCGCCGATCTGGCCCACTCCGCCGATGGGTGACGGCCCACAAGATCCCATAGAATTCCTGGTAAATGCTCCAATCAGCACTATCAACTGGGATTTCGTGAGTATCCCCAATCCGCCTTCAAAACCGAAAGTGAAGAGCAGAGGCAACAGAGCGGCAGCCAGGATTCGTCCGCACGGCAAAGACGAAATGACAGGGAGGTTTATCAAAATTACGAGAGTACCGATCAGACCTATGGGGCTTTTACGCAGGTAGCGCAAAAGCACTTTCAATGCTTCGAATCCGCCCGATGCCTTCAAGCCTCCAGCTAGAAACAATCCCGTAAGAAGCGCTGTTATAGGATGAAGTATTATCCCTCCGAGAAACTCGTTAGGAAGCAACATCACGGAATCCCAGCCCCAGTAGGCAAAACGAAAAGCCCCGCCCACAAAGAGACACAGCACCGTGGACAAGACAAGCACAGTCTGAACCGGTGTCCTTATATACCCGAACAGGGTAGCGAGCATAAGTCCCAGAAAAATTGCTAATGTAATATATCCGAGAATCTCCAAAGGGTTTCTCCCAATCGGAACCTGTTCATTTCATAACTGGACTTTGCAGGACGGATTCGCTTGGGCCTGTCGGGTTAGGCAATTACCCCGCCTGAACCATGGCAAATCAATCACATATCCGTCTCTTGACAAGCAGACCCGAACTTCATCACCGATTCTCAGCTTGCCGAGACATGCGGTGCAGCAATTGAGGCTCGCATCTACGAGGTCGCCTCGATCCAGCCTAATCTTCACTGACATCACGGGGAGCCATGCTCCGTAACCGGAATCATTCACCTCAACAATGGTCCCTCTTATTCCACGTGCCGCTCGGTAGATTTCCGCTGTTACGAACACCGCGATCAGGAAGATTATTGTGAGTTGTTCAATGTTCATGAAAATACAAAACCGCCGAATCCGAGGTTTTCAGGGCCAAATTCGGTCATTTTCCCTGACGGGCCGCCAATTTCAGCCCTTTCTTAGTACCTGGATCCTTCCGTTGCCGTTATCTGCTACATAAACAGCGTCACCGCTTACAACGATGCCGGTGGGACTTCTGAACTCTTCAGGGTCTGAGCCCTGTTTCCCGAATACGGCCAGCATCTTGCCGTCTCGACTGAATTTTTGAATCCGATGATTTCCTGTGTCAGCGATCCAAATGTCGCCCGCAGAGTCGAGTTTCATCCCCTGGGGCATTCTCAAGTTGCCTGGAGCAACTCCCTCTCCACCGAATGAGTCTAAGAATTTTAGGTCCTTATCGAAGATCTTCACCATGCCATGCTTGCTGTCCAGCACGAGCAACTCACCGTTTTTGTTCACAGCGCATGATGTGGGCAGGCGAAACTGGTCTTTTCCATCGCCCATTTCACCGACAACGGCGACAACAGAGCCGTTCTCGAACACTTGAATCCTGTGGTTTCTCGTATCTGCGACGAACAGCCTACCCGCTTGGTCCAGAGAAGTTCCTTGAGGAGTCGCGAATGAGCCGCCGATGGAACCGATGGAACCGATCACCTGCTTGACACTTCCAGAGCTGTCAAAGACCTGCACACGGCAGTTGTTGGAATCTACCACGTACGCAAGGCCGGAGCCGTCCACAGCCAGCCCCTTGGGGAAATTCAGCCGGCCGACTTGTGAGCCGGGCTCCCCGAATGAACCTATAGCTTTAAGAGAGGCGTCCAGTCTGACTATGCGGTAACCGGAAGAGTCGCTTACAAGGAGGTTTCCCGAAGGTTCCAGCGCGAGGTCAAACGGCCCTGTTAAACCGGTTTGACCGGAACTAGGCCGCAGTTCTCCGTGGGAAGCATTCACTGGGATTGTGGCAAGCAGGGAGAACACCCCGGCTATGCCGACAGATTTGATAAATTCACGCCTTTCCATGGCGTATATTTGCTCCGTCGCTCTCAGCCGAATGCGGCAGTTCCTGAAAACGCTCAGGTTTTACATGGAACTTCGACGAATTTTGACTTGAATTTTTATGCGATGGGATCGGGAACAATAATACCCCCGCGGAACCGGAGTCAAGACATGGTTGCATTCATTAGGAGTCCCGCTATTTTTTTCTGTTTGAAGAGTGTCCACAAAGTCTTTTGCTGCCCTTCAAGACTTCCTTAAGTCAGTCTTTTTCTCGTTCCCAGGGTAATCCTGAACAGGAATGGTCCACAGGACTCCTCCGTGGACTGTGTCTAGAATGGGGCGACTCTTCCTGTCACGGATGAGACGTTATGGTTAGAATGTTGATCTGTCCTTTCTCGGGTCCGTAGCACCAAAATACCCTATATGCTGCAGGCGTGTTTTGCTGCGCGTAAGCCTCAAATACCTTTGCATCCTCGTCATATGGGTTGGATCGAGTTCTGAATTCATGCGTGTTCAAACCGGGGTGTCTCGGATTTTCCAGTAGAAAATCAATACATTTAATTACTTGGTTGAAAAGAGCTTCTGCACGCGTAGCTTTTTTCTTTCCGCTCTTTTTCGAGACTCTTTAGCCGCAGCCGCTTGGGCCCTTAAGCGATTGTAAATCTCCTCGGCTTCCTCTGTCCAGATAGGCTGGAAGACCATTCTTAGTCCTCATCAAGTCCACTTACTAGTGCTGCATCCGCAACAAGATCCGGAGGCGATTGGCTGAACTTCCTTGCTCTGGCTTGTTGCAAGCCGCGTTCCAAAGATGCCTTTGCTTTTGGGTTCTTGTATAACCACACCTCTCGCGCCGGGATTACTTGCGCAAGTTCTATAGTGATCTTGTCGGATTCTTTTGTGACAATCACTGTTTGATTGGCGAAATCTTTTCCCAAGGTGATACGACCCTTTGAATCTACTGTCTTGGTTATAGTAGCTGGCATGATGCATCCTCCCATAAACCACCATAAATCAAGTAATGAACGTGGTCAAGTGGGATAGTGGGAATAACACACTTGTGGGACATCCTGTGTTTTTTTTTTCCGCTGCGCTCCAGTTTAAGATCTAATAGGGGCAAACCGTATCTAAGTCTTGCGTGAAGTTAGTTTTTCAATGCGTTTTGCTGGTCCACCTCTTTCTTGCTGTTCACGTACAGCCGCAGGGCAGCGGAAATCACGTTGCTCATGACCTCGCCTGGAAACAGTGCTTCGATCTCAGTCCATAGATCCGAGGGCACGGTAAACGCCTTCTTGATGGCGCGGCGACCTTTTTTTCCGGTTTTAGGTATGGGACAGATTGCTACGTTGTTGAACAAACGTGATATTTCCTGCCGAACAACTTCCGTAACGAATTCTTGTATTCATTGATGTGCATTCGGTTGATTGCCAAAGGAGCTGCATTCTGCGAGGGGGTCTTCAGTTCCGCCTCACCGGAGGAACCGTTGTCTGAATGCCATAGTTCCAGCTCACCGACCGGAATCGGCCAGAGCCCTTGCTGTTGCCACATCTTCAAACGGCGGCGGCGGTTGGGATCGCCCGGAAATACGCGTGCGAGGGCATGAAGTTCTGTAAAACCTTGATTAATCAATCTATGTATCTTGAATCGAACGTCCCTACTTTCCTCTTCCAGACTGATCATTCTTTTGCGCATTCGCTCTCCTGTAGTGTACATTTACGGTCGGAATAGTGAAATAATCCGCACTGCGAACAACCGGTATGCGAAAACTCGCGGGACCGGCCACAGTATTTACATACTTATGATTGTTGGACGACCCATGCTCGGCGCTACAGTTTAGTTAATGGGATGAAGCTGTCAAGGGCGTGTTTTTGCGTTCACCTAAAAAGAGAGCCGGGAAATCGGACATTTTGCACAATCATCAGAAAAGCAGAGAAGAGAAACAGTTCGGCTTCGCTGCCGAATTGCCAAGAAAAGTGTATCACTTCAGCTTGATTCCAGGAACCAATAGGGCGAAGAAAAAGACAGATTCTTAATGATCCTCGGTGTGGCAGCACCCAAGCGCTGGCAGGAAAGGTGACAAAAATGGCTGACGAACAAATGCTTACTACCATCATTCTGGACACACGCACGCTAGTCGCCGACGAGCCTTGCTCAAGTGCTACCTTGATAGCGCAATATCCCTATGGTTATTTCGCTTTGACTATTACTTCCGAAGGTGAGCTAGTACTTGGTTTTGAAGGAGAATCTCCGACTTCCATCCCAATGCGTGACCTGCGCGAGCTGGTTAAAGCAACACAAGACGGAATGATTCATTGACAGGTCTACTGCAAGGTGCAAATAGTTCAGCAAGAGAAGACTACTTTCAATCTGCATCCCCCGCCAGTACAAACGCTGCCCAAAAGAACGGATGATCATATCCTTCCTGCCGTATGCTATTTCGGGCCATAGCGAGAGCCTCCAGTTTGCTTTTTCCTGCCTTGCGAAATTGAAGGAATTGCTCCACCAGTTTGACGGATGCATGCTCTTCCACTGACCACAAGCTCATGAGCACACTTCTTGCCCCGGCATATTGGAAGGCCCGCCCCATTCCCATGACACCCTCACCGGTAATCAACCTGCCCAAACCGGTTTGACAACCGGTCAAGGCAACAACATCCGCGTTGATCTTCAAGCCGGTCACTTCACTCATGCGCAGCAGCCCATCAACTCCCGGCGGGACGGTTGTCAGTACGAGCACCGGCTCCGTTGCACCAGGAGTCGCGTGTCCAAAACAGCCATGAGTGGCAATCACGACAGTTTCGTAGTTACTTTTTTCTGATCCCAATTTTTCGAGAAGATTGCGCTTGGTTGCCTCCAGGCCTGAAAGCACATCCGATCTCCCTGGGAACATCGTGCTAAGAGACTGAGCAAGGTGAGCCGTTTCCGGCAGCCTATCAAATCCGTGATCTTGATTGGCAGCGGTCTGCAGGGCACCCATCAATTCCGTAAAATAATTGACACCGTCGGGTGCTCGCTTTGTTTGCCCCCTCTTTTGCGCCCTTTCATCATTCAACTGGAACACTGGGTCCGCGACTACGAGGAGCCTGTTTCCGTTTGAATCCCGCACTCCGAGAGTTCGGGCCAGACTCAATGCGGTCAAAGATTGGCAATAGTTGATGGGATTGCGGTCACCCAGGAACTTGACTCCCTCAACATAGGGAACTTTCTTATCCGCCTTTATGGTTCCTCCCGTATTCAAGGGCAACATTTCGAATGGCAGTATGCAAAGGCAATCGTCAGGCGCTATCATCAAAGCAGCAGTTTCAGGCACATACGCGAGGGCGTCCGCAATGAGAAGATCCGCGAGTCGCTTCCCCAGATTTAGGTCGAAAGATTTCAATTTTTCGGGTATCTGGTCTGCGGAAGCCATTTCCATTGAGCTTCTGAATTGAGAGATGATCAAATCCAGGTCCTTGCGCGAGACGGGCTGGAACATGGATCGAACAATCTGCCCGCCTCGCATGAGATGGATGACGATCCCCGTATCAGTTACGTCTGTACGACACGATCCACTCTGATTCCTTCAAGGCCATGCGTTCCGGATTCATGGATTGAGGGTATTTTGTCGCTGCAAACAGAGGATATCGAGCACGCAAATCGTCTATATGCGCTTCGAGTATAGATCTTGTTTCGGATGCCCTTGGCGCAAGCTTTTCCGCCGCCGTGCGATCTCCTTGGATTCGGGCATTTTGAAGCTCCTTTAATGCTGCTGCGAGTTCCTCGTTCAACGACCTATCCCTAATCAGCAGGTACTGCGGCAAATCATGGGACAAAGCTTCGGGACGCCTTGAGAATGTATCAGCGAATGACCTAGCCTTAATATGTTCGGATATTTCCAGCGATTCTGCAGGCTTGTTCATCTTCAACAGCACGCGAGCCAGTCCTTCGTACGGAGCCGTTCGGAGAACCCTCCAGCCCTGACATTGTAAAACCGAGCCCTTTCAGGGACGGTGAGGCTTTGCCTCAGGTCTTCGCCCATACTCACCGCGGCTCGAAAATGATCCGCAGCTTTGGGGAAATCTTCGAGTTTTTCAAAAGTTGTTCCCAGACCTGTGTTTGCTATAAAAAGGTAATCTGCTAATTCTCTGTCCTCCGACCAGACCAAAAGCTTTCGGTAATATTTCTCAGCTTCTCGCCATTGAGATTTCGCTAGATAGATCCTTCCCAGAGACATCCAGAAGCCCCCATTTCTAATGAAAGGCTCCGCTCGGGTTATGTCGCCCTTATGCAGGAGAAGATTTCCAATCTGATCGTCGAAATTGTCAATCGGGAAACCCCGAGCTTTTGACAGATCCAGTCCTTTCTGCAACGCTGCCAAAGCCTTGTCCTGATCCCCGAGTTGCTCGTGAATCCTCCCCAAATGAATGTATGATGCTACTTCGGCCCCGGTTAGATTAAAACGTCTTTTTATTTCAAGACCATTTTCGTAATGCTGCTTGGCTTTTTCGTGAAGTCCGCAGTTTTCGCGGAGCTGTCCCAGATTATCCTCAATGAGCCACAGATCCTGGTCTGTCGGCGCTATGGAAAGGGCCTTCTGCAAGTGCTCCTGGGCCTGACTGTATTGGCCCCTGAACATATAAATTTGCCCCATCTGATTTAGTACCTGGGACTGGTTTTTAAAATCCTTGGACTGGGCGCTGATCTGAATCGCTGAGTTGCAGCATTCAAGAGCTTCGGACAACTGCCCCCAAAGAGTGCGCACTATTGCCAGATTGCTCAGTATCAGTCTTTCTCTCGCTGCATCTCCTGTATTTCTCGCAATGGCGAGTGCCCTATCGAAGCAAAGCCCTGATTTGTCCTTCTGGTGATCCACTCCGTAGATTAGACCGCAAGACATTAGCGCAGTGACTTCTGTTGCCGGGTCTTTGATCGAACCCGATCCGCTTTGCTTCAAACCGGGTATTTTAGCGTCGCACAAGTTCAGTAGTTGGGCTCGCTCCCTTTTGCTTTTTTCAAGAGCGGCAGAGGTATCGTAATGTTCGCCTCCCTCTTTTGGCTGGCCTTTGAATAACCAGTTTTCGGATCCTGAAGCGGTTCCGTTGATACCCACCAAAATTAGTACGCAAGAGAGGGGAATCAATATATTCATTATGATCAAACCCTGTTTATGAATTTCTCGATTTGAGGATTGTAAAAAAATTGGGATCTCCTGAGTCAATAATACCACGTTGAGCAAGTCCCTTTCTTGAATTTTTCGCAGTTTCTAGAGATCTGCTCGATTACTTCATATCCGGCGCTGCCGAAGAGACACGACTAAGCAATGCCCATTTTCGCCGCGCACGAGATTGCCTCGCTTGGCTCGCAATTGTACATATCTGGGATCAACGCCCTTTCTCTGCGCGCAACTGAATCCTGCTCTCCAGCCGACCCTAGATCGCGGGTCAAGAAAAGTAAAAAACCTCGTTGCCCCTGAGGTTTCAGGGGGATAGAATGCTTTTACCACGAAGAATCTATCACCAACGAGGTGAAGCGAGTATGGCACAAGGTCTTCTTCCATTCCAGTATGAAATAGAAAAGAGAGACGGGGGGCTCACAGCGCTTGCGGGGCTGCCTGCATACGTGGAATTCGCTCATGCGATGGGTTTAGGGCGCCTCATATCCGAGCATGTTCGGGTTCGTCAGGGTAATCAGGGCTGGACGGACGAACAGATGGCGCTGCCGCTGATCTGGTTGAATGTTGCGGGAGGAGACTGCGTTGACGATGTCAGGGTACTGGAGAGTGACGAGGGGTTTCTGTCGATTTCTTCGGGAGATTGAGGGCTATGGTCGAACGGGTTCGGAAAAGCGGGCGCTGAGAAGACGGTGGCGCAAAGCAAGGACCCGGACAGTGCCGTCTGAGACCATTATCCGTGAGTGGCTGGCGTGTTTTCACGATTTCGAGCAGGAGAAGCAAAAGGAGCCCCATAAGGCTTTCATTCACCGGCCCACGGAGCATCTGATGGGTTTGATCGAGTGCAATGCGGGCTTTGCGGCAGAGATGCAGAGGAAATCTCCGGAGACCACGGCTACCGTGGACATGGACGCAACCGTGTCACAGACGCACAAGAAGGAGGCGGAATATTGTTACCTGAAATACAAGGCGTATCAGCCGCTGAACTTTTATTGGGCCGAGCAGCGACTCATCCTGTTCAGCGAATTCCGAGACGGCAATGTTCCCGCCAATTATGATCTTCTCCGTGCATTCGAGCAAACGTTGGGGTTTGTGCCCTCTGGCGTGAAGACGGTGTATCTGCGTTCGGATGCGGCAGGATATCAAGAGGATCTCCTCAAATACTGCGCTGAGGGGAAAAATAAACGATTCGGGACCAGAGGTTTCGCTGTGGGAGCGCCGGTGAACGAGGCATATCGGCAAGCAGTGGCAGATGTAGCGGACGAGGATTGGCAGCCTTTGTATCGAGAGTTGAAGGGGAAGCTGGTGGATACGTGCCAGGAGTATGCTGAAGTCTGTTTCGTGCCCACGTGGGCTGGGCGCAAGAAGCACGGTCCGGAGTATCGGTATCTTGCGATTCGTGAAGCCCTCGAACAGCAGGCCCTCCCCGGCCTGGATGATCAGCTGAGTTTGCCGTTTCAGACCATGAATTGGGGGAGAGTGAAGTAACAAGGTTACGGGCATTGTGACGAACCGAGACTGTGCGGCCGATGAACTCATCTGGTGGTATCGAGGCCGGTGCGGGAAGTCTGAAGAAGCGCATTCGATCATGAAGGAGGACCTGGCAGGAGGGAAGTTTCCTTCCGGTCTTTTTGGAGCCAATGCCGCATGGTGGCAGATCATGATTCTTGCGTTCAATCTGAATTCGGCCATGAAGCGCTTGGTATTGGGGGGAAGCTGGGTAAATCGTCGTCTCAAGGCGATTCGCTTCTGGCTGATCAAGGCGCCGGGACGTGTGCTCACACACTCTCGACACCTTATCGTTCGGCTGGTTGGGGGGCATGCGTCGAACGAGATACTTCTCGAAGCGCGAAGGAGGATGATGTGCCTGTGCGATTCGGGCTAAGACAAAGCGCGGGGCAAAGTGGGGCTGGGAGGGGGCTGAGAAGAGCCGGGGGGAATAGTTTGCTCAGAAAACAGCCCGAATCAGGGGAAGGGACATACATTTTGAGCAGTCGCCCAGTCAGACCTCATCTATGGGCCTCACTGCCGACGTGAACTCATTCATTTGGTACCTCGGAACCAAATACCGGCGACATGACAAAACTAGACCGTGGATTATGGCGACAGAGTCTTCTTGATATATCTGCGAGATTATGATTTTATTAGGATACAACGCTGATCGGAGGATAAATTTCATGGAGCTGAAAATAGTTGGAGGGGACTATAATGTCACCCGTATTGCTCTTTCCGGAAAGCTTGATGTCGCTGGAGAGGCGCAAATAGGCGATCATTTCAGAAGCCTCATGGAGACCAGCAACACTTCCATGTTGGTCGACATGAGCCAGGTCACCTACCTGGCTTCATTGGGAATCCGTCTGTTGTTCTCTGCTGCAAAAACTCTTGCCGCCAATCAAAAAAAAGTGGTGGTAATCAATCCACAACCAATGGTTGAAGAGACTCTCATGAATTCCGGGACGGCAAAGCTCATTCCCGTGACGCACGACGAAACCGAGGCACTTCGGCTTCTGTCGATTTGATTTGCTGCGATTTGACCCGTTTTGAATGGACTTTCGGCCAAAATGAATAAAGAGATCCGACTTTCCATGCGGAACAATCTTCAGGATCTGACCAGATTGATGTCTGAGGCCGAATTGTTCATGCAATCCCATTCTTTGGCTCCGAGGACCATGTATTGCGTCAATCTTGTTCTGGAGGAAGTGCTCACCAATATTGTCAAATATGCTTTTGACGACGAAGACTCCCACGAAATAAAATTGATAATGACGCTCACAGAATCTGATGTCGTTCTCAGATGCGAAGACGCTGGACGTGAGTTCGATCCGCTGTCTTTACCCCCGCCAGAGATCAAGGATTCAATTCTCCAATGTAATGAAGGAGGATTGGGAATTCACCTGGTTCGCAAAACCGTGCATTCCATCGAATATTCTCGCAGTCTCCACAAAAATATTCTAACCATGAAGATTAGGTAGGCAGCGCGTCTATACGCTTTCCCATGCAGAGGTCAAGCGCGTGTTTCGGAACGTCCGTTTAATTAGGTTGAAGGGCTGCATCCCAAAATGAAAATAAAGAAGCAAATCAGCATAAAAAAAATTGTCAGCGATATAAGGAATGGTGTTTCGGATTCACAATTGATCGATAAATACCGAATTTCTGCGAAAGGGCTGCAAAGTGTGTTCAGGAAACTTGTGGCCGCACGGGAGCTGTCACCCGAGGAACTCCGGCATCGGATGCAAAACTATGATGATACGGGAACGCTCGAGTTCGACACTCTCCAATTCACGCCGGGCCAAACCTTGACCTGTCTGGTGACTGTGCATGATAGCCTAAGCCCTGAATTTCGCGGCTCAATATGCGAATTCACAGAAGATGGTTTCATGATAACCGGTATGGAGTCCAGGACAGGTGATACACGAAAATTGACTGTAGCTACAGATGATTTCTTTCCAATTGATGCTTTCACTGTGGAAGCTATATGCAGATGGGCCAGGAATGATGGTCCGGAAGACTCCTGGATAGCGGCATTCGAAATTTCCAAAGTGTCGGAGGACGATAAGGGCAAGCTATCAGAATTAGCCCGACTGGTTAAGCTCCAATTCTTGGGATAGAAATTGATATTTTTACTAGCTCAGCGAGAATGCTGCGGTTCCAGTCTTCGTGGAATTGCTCCTCGCAATAACAATCTTCCCCATGTATAGCGAGTGACAAAATCTTTGTCAGATTGGCGGCGGCTACTTCCCGTCATTCCTGTGGAAGCAGGAATCCAGGATCTGGGCCCCGGATCAAGTCCGGGGCGATGGAGTCACTCTCGCAAATCGGACAAGACCTTTGGCAACTGATATAAATGAAGGGTTGTGACTTCACCCCAATATTCCATTTGCTCTTCCTCAGCTTTATCATTTATATATGGAGAGCTTGCGGAGGAGCATATGAAACCGCGTGGATTTGCAAAAAAGATCGTCTTCTTCACGATAGTAGTGACTGTTATTAATAGGCGCATTCCCTGCAAACACGATCTCCAGCTATGAAACGGAGAATTGCGAAATGGGTTGCAGAGTCGCATTCGATCCGCTACTGAATGCCACGGATTACGCAAGTTGCGTGGAGCAATGTAAGAGATATCTTATGAATAAACCGCAACTTTAACATGCCGCTCCCAACGGGACGCTGTAATTTTTTCTTGCCGGGTCACATCTGGCGTGCTCACAAGACCGCTTTCATAAATAGGAATTGGCCGGCACGAGGCCGGCCGGCTCTAAATTGATGGAAAAGTCCGTCATGCTGGGGTAATCACTCGCGGTTATTTTGCGGATGGGTCATTACAGGCGAATAAAACTCACTCTACCTTCTGTCGTGAATGCCACGAGATGATTTGAGCCTTTCGGGAAACAGATTTCGAGACTTACCGCATTTTTTTCTGTATCCATACGCTTAGTCGTCGGGGTTGCTGAAATGTCTGTAAGCGGCAACATGAGCCACAGCAACGTGACAGGAAGCAGCGTCTTCGTTTTGTATTCGCAAGACAGAGCAGACACATCATCCCCTTGAACGGAAACCCATCCGGCTACAGGATTCAAAGCGCCGGTCCGGCACATCAATTCGGGTTTCAACATTCCAAGACAAGGGATAAGATCAAATCCTGTTTCTGCCGGACCAAAGCATCGCACTGCGAGAGAATCAGCATCCGGTTCGCAACGGCCCGGGGCGAATTGCCAGAAGGTGTTGACTTCGTGCTCACCTACGCCGGAAATAAAATCCCTGACAACCCAATACGTGGAATTCACTAAAACCACCGTTCGGGATAGTTCATAAGCTTCTCGATCATCTGAACACCACTGAGAAATTCCCGTAACAGCACAGAACTCATGGTCCGCCTGATACGAGACCTCGCGGCGGGCGGGTTGTATTCTCTCGGCAAAAGACATGCTCGAACGGTTTGGTCCCTTGCCGTCGATTAGGATAGTGTTGTGGGCTTTGGCACCGCGATAGTGGTTGGTAAACTGACTCGGCCCGTACGTGGTAATGCCCGGATCAATCAGCCGAGGCACACCGAGAGCGGTCAAATCAAGAGAGAGTATATCGTCATGCACATGAGCAGCACCCGGAGGACCAGCCCGAAAGACAAGGAAGTTCGAGTCGGATTGATATCCGGATGGCATGGTCACTATTCCCGCATCAGCGAAAATTCTGACACATGGTTCAGGCTGTATTCCTTCTGCTCCCTTTGACCCGATCCACTTCAGATCCGGCCGTCCGAAGATCTCACCGGCCTTGAGCACCAGCATGGTGTAATCCATGTCCGCAGAACCGGAATCATTTAATGACGGCCACGTGAAATTCGGCCTGCACAGTGCTTTGAGATAATCGGCACAACGCTCCAGGGGGCCTCCAAAAAATTGCGGCAATTTCACCCCAGCGGCCTTTGCAACCTCTTTTACTTCCAGAAAAGAGTGGAAGCATATAGCATGGTACAGAGGAGAGATCTCGAAATGAACACCATCAGATAAGAACTGCCTTCTGAATTCCCGTTCCAGTCGCTGAAGCCCGGTCTCCAGCCACTCGCTGGATTCGCGAAAACCTGGGAAACACAACCCAGCCAGCGCCAACGCAGCGCTTTCCACCATGATCCAATTATTCGTGTGCCCCTGATGATCCATGAGGCTGCGAGCATGCTCCAGATGGAGCGGAGGAGAATGAGACCAGGAGATTGTGGGGAGGATTTTTTTGTAAAAAGGTCCTCCCCGCACCCCTTTCCAAAAACTTTATGTGCATCTCGAGCCCCCGCCACCCAGAGCCATTCTCTCAATCGCCAGGCTACAGAGAGTGTCTCCCAGGCCGGCCCTGCGCCTCCGTTGGAATCCACAGGCACGGGATTGTCTGAAATCCAGCCGGTCATTATATTTTTAAGGCTTCAACGTAACTTGGCATCCCCTTTTTCGGCTGCAGCCAGCACCAGTGATCTCAGAAAATGGTGACGATGGAGAAAATGTGTCCATTCCAGTGAGCCAAGGGGATTCGAGCGCCAGTCTATGGGCATGCCAACTCTTTGGCCCATGATTTTACCCGAAAGAACCTCGTCGGCAGGTTCTTTTGGGTATAGATGAGGCGCAGGAATGAAAATCGCCGAATTAGAAATGCGGTAAACAGACAGAGCTTTTTCGTTTACTGCCTCTTTGAGCCCGTCGGAAACAAGACTTTGGACAACCCTTTTAGCGTGAGCCTCGGTCCGGACGCAATCTCCCGAGATACTCCGTCCAAGCCGTGAAATTCAATATCTATCTGCTCGCTGCCCGAATAATCCTTTTCCCGGGTAAATGAAACTCGATCTTGTGTATGTTCCGCCAGTCCCGAACTGTGCCGTAGATCCCGAAGCATTCAATCGGGAATTTAGGCTTTCTAAGCTCGCCTGTGCCACTAGCTCACGGCCTCCGGACAAAGATATCCCTTCGGAGCCTCCGTTCGTATGGTGAAACAGTTTGACTCCCATCAGGACTATTTCAGCCGAGCGATTTCTCACAGTGGGGCAGAGCGTGTCAAATGCCGACAGGTCGGGGTGCAAAAATGTGCCTGTGATCGATATATGGCGATCGCCGGAAAAGCGAAAGGCGCCTCCTGAAGAGACGCCTTGATTACTTGGATCAATGATCTGCAAGTGAATGCTTTCCCTTTGAGACAATCTTGTCTATGAGAAAGCAATCACTCGGAAGTTTTGGGTCCCTCATGAGGGAATCTACTTATTTGGAAAGTCCCAGATATCCCAAACCTATGAAACTTGTGCAGGGGATGAAGATGAAATTCCCCCATATCAACGATTTGCCTCTTTGGGCTGACATTGCAGTGCAAAGTAAGAACCACGCTGCAAGCGAAACAAGGACGAGGACCCAGTGAGATCACTCCCACAAGTATTCCGCCCGTTGGATCAATTGGGCCCGCCAGCGCAAGCGGTATTGCCAGTAGTGGAGCAAGAAACAAGAGGAACCACCAGACGGGTTTTCGCGGACGTTGATAAGCAGGAATACTTGGGCAATGGGTATGAACGCGAGCCACGGCAGGCTCGTGCTGGTTTTCCTTGCAATCAGGAAGATCATCGTGGCCGGGAACAGGTAAAACAAAAGCGAAATGATGCCTGAGACTACATCCAATCCAGCAAGCATGTCCGGTGTAATGGGGATAGGAGGAACTCCGGGTATGCCCAGGTCGATTCCCGGAGGTGGAGGAGGCGGATCTGAACAGCGCCAGGCCGTGGTCCCGGTGGTCTCGGCACAGCAGGCTTATCTTCAGGCTTTGTTGGAGGTTTCGCTTTGGGCGGCTTCGGGGCTCCCGGAGCAGCGGGTGCGGCTGCAGGAGGGGCTCCAGGAGCCGTTGCCGTTGGAGCCGCAGCAACAGCGGTTTTCTTCAGAGTTTCGATTTTGACGGTTAGCTGCTGTTTATCCGGAGCGTCCGGTTTGAGCCTCAAGTAGGTTCTCAAATTCTCTGACAGCCTGGTCATTCTTTTTTGGACTTCCAGGATGAGGCCCATATTGTAATGAGGTTCAGCGAAATCCTTTCAGAATCCGCTGCCCTGCGATAATCGCTCATCGCCTCAGGGACTTTGTTTTGTTTTCTGTAGACTTTCCCTCGGTTGTTGAACGCATCAGCGTAAGTGATGCTCAACTCCAAGGCCTTATTGAAGTCTGCCAGGGCCTTGTCCGAGTCCCCCAAATCATCGTACGCCATGCCTCGCCAATTGTAAGCCTCGGCCGATTTGGGATTTCTTTACCCAGGGCTTCAGCATAAACGTCTACCGCTTCTTTGAGCTTACCGCCCTTGTGGTAATCCAGCGCTTCCTTGAGCTCGGGGCTCAACTGGCTCACTGCGCAAATCGGCGTTGAAAAGATAAAAATAGCAGAGATTATTGCAAGAAAAGCAGATTTCATCCATCGCCCAGCCAATTGGTGACTACGGGTCGCCTGTAATGGGCTCACTCGCTTTTTGAGGGCTTTCAGATTGTATTAAAGACTGCCGTCCGGCTTCGACTCGAGACCGTTGATCCGAGTTTCCGGTGAAGGATACCCCCAAATGGTCGGTGTACTTCGAGCTTTTCATTGCCGATTCCCCATGTATGCAAAAGGTTGTTTGTTAAATGCAGCTTACGTTCATGTATCAGATTTCGGCTTTGCGGTCAAGGTTAATCGGATTCCAGGCCCTTGAAAAATCAGGAATTTTGTTCAGGACACCCTCGAAGATGGCGGGTCGCGAGCCTGTCGTAAGATGCAAGCGAGACTAATTGGCTTTTGAATTGGTAAATATCATGATACACAATTCGGCTATTCGTACGAAGTTCGTTTAAACAAGGAATATCGGTGGAACAAGTTCCTGAATCCTCCCTACCCGTCTGGATTCCCGCCTCCGCGGGAATGACTCACCTTTTTTTCTCGTTCACAGGCTCTGCCTCCACTATTGTGGTGAAGTTCCACACCCCTTTTCATTCTCTATTGAGCGTCATCTTGCCAAGATGGCCGAAAAGAGCCTCAACCAGCTTTTCAGGATCGGGCTCAGCGATCAGTGCGGCTCTCGGGACTCGTTCCGCCATCTCGGCAAGCCCCATGAATTCTCCTGAATATCCGCCGCTGTCCAAAAGCACCCCTATTGCGCGGCTCGAATCAAGATCATCGAACACGATGGTAAATTCGTTAAGTGTGCCCATCCCCCACCCAAAAAACGCAGGCGTCCCGCTTCTCACCAGAATCACATTGCGACCTTTCCTTTCCATACCTGTGTAAAGGATGATCTCGCTATCCGTCGGGTAAGAATAGACCATACTGTGATCTTCCCTCCTCATGGCCGGCGATATCGCTATTGTCAATCCACCTACTGATCGGGCGCCCTGAACAGCCGCATGAGGCAATCCCCAGCAGCCTCCACTCAACAGCACTCCCTTCGCGACGCAATGTGCATACCCACGCTATAAGCTTTGCGGCCTTCAGTAGAATCTTCGGCAGCAGATGCCGAGCCCAGCACAGCAAAATTGAATTTTTCCATCCGACAACTCCCAAAGGCGACATCTTAAAAACTTACGTCAAATGCCCCTTCACGGCAACCTTTCCGGTGGTTACGCAGCGCTTTTCGGCTTATCCCATTTGTCTAATCTTCCGCCGGAAAGTGGCCTCTGGAACAGCCTCACGTCCCAAAGCCGGAAGACAAAGCTTGACAGGAATGGAAAAAAGCGATAAGTTTTCGCGGTTAATATCTGAAAGTGAATCTGCATGAACAATGTTGCTGCACTAATTTTGGCTGCGGGTAAGGGGACTAGAATGAGGTCCAACCTGTGCAAAGTATTGCATCCTGTGGCCGGACGCCCCATGATAAATTATGTAATTGATGCTGTGACGGCCGTGTCGCCAGATAAAATTGTGGTGGTGGTCGGTCATCAATCCGAAGAAGTGATCAAAGCCTTGAACGGCTCGGGCGTTCAATTTGCCGTGCAGGAGCCCCAATTGGGGACTGGGCATGCAGTCATGGCTGCTGAGGAACTGCTGCACGAATATACGGGGGATATCCTGATATTGTGCGGTGACATCCCTCTGATACAGCATCGCACCCTGCAGCATTTCATTGAATACCACAGGCGCGATGCTGCCAAATTGACCGTGATGACCACTCGAATGGAAAATCCACAAGGCTATGGAAGAATTATAAGAGATTCAAGCGGATTCGTAATCGCTATTGTAGAAGAAAAGGACGCGACCGAAGAATATAAGTGTATTAGTGAAATAAATACCGGCATATATCTGGTCAAGGCCTCTCTGCTTTTCTCTCTTCTCACCAAAATAGGCTCTGACAACGCTCAGTCGGAATACTATCTTACTGACATAGTGAAAGAAGCGGCGAAAGAAAACGAACTGGTCAGAGGCTTTGAACTTCGCGATTCATATGAAGCTATTGGAATTAATACTCGTTCCGAGCTGGCAAGGGTATCGGGAGTCATCTGGGGGCAACTCCGCGGGGGCTTGATGGAATCCGGTGTCACCTTATTGAATCCTGAAACCGTATACGTGGATTCGACCGTAAGGGTGGGGCAGGATACGATAATTCATCCAGGTGTCACGTTATCGGGAGATACGGTCGTCGGAACAGATTGCATCATCGAATCCGGTGTTTACATATTGAATAGCAAACTTGGCGACGGTGTTAGGGTTTTGCAGGGTTCCAGGTTGGACAAGGCCGAGGTAATGGACGGCGCTCAAATTGGGCCTATGGCTCACCTCAGACCTGAAGCTAAAATTGGTAGGAACGCGAGGATCGGAAACTTTGTCGAAGTGAAAAAATCCTCTATCGGTGATGGAACAAAGGCCTCACATCTGTCATATATAGGCGACGCAACCGTAGGCAAAGACGTCAACGTAGGTTGCGGCACAATTACGTGCAATTACGACGGCAAGCGAAAACACAAAACTGTCATAAAAGATAGGTGCTTTGTCGGATCCGACGTTCAATTCGTCGCTCCGGTGGAAATAGGTGAAGGCAGCGTGATCGGCGTGGGCAGCACGATTACTCGAGATGTTCCGCCGAAGAGTCTCGCTGTCTCGAGAACCAGACAAAAGGTGTACCCTCTTAGGCAGGGTCAGGGTCCAGAATCATCCGATGAAGATCGGAAATCTTGAGATTTATGGCAACGTTTTTCTCGCTCCGATGGCAGGCATAACTGACACGCCTTTTCGGAGGCTTGTGCAAGGCTTCGGTGTATCCGCAGTCTGGACGGAAATGCTCCACGCTGCCGCCATATCCGGAAGTCGTGGGACTTTCAGGACCGTGGATCTCGAAGGCCATGTTGTCCCGACCATCTTCCAAATAGCGGGGAAAGACCCCAGAATTATGGCAGAAGCGGCCCTTCGTGTTCAGGACATGGGGGCAGCAGCGGTCGACGTAAATATGGGTTGCCCGGCGAGGAAAGTAGTGGGCAAGGGCGAAGGCGCTGCGCTGATGAAGGACGTGACTCTGGCAGGCAAGCTGACCGCCGCTATTCGGAAGGTTCTGAACATCCCGCTCACGGTCAAAATCAGGTCCGGCTGGGATGAGACCTCACAGAATGCGGCTGAGATGGCAAAGGTGCTGGAAGCTGAAGGGGCCGATGCATTGATTATTCACCCGAGGAGTCGTTCCCACAAACATTCAGGCCCCCCTTCCCTGTCGGTCATCCGAGAGGTTAAACAATCCGTCGGCATTCCAGTTATAGGGAACGGCGGAATATTTGAAGTTCAAGACGCTGTGGCTATGGTGGAGCAGTCGGACTGCGACGGCGTTATGATTGGAAGAGGCGCGCTGGGACGGCCCTGGTTGCCGGGCCAAATCCTGGTCCGATTTGGGTTAAGTTCAAACGGCTTGAGCCGGTTTGCATCTTTTTTTGACGTGATCCGGGACCATCTTGAGATGCAGGTCAAATGGTGGGGGCCGCTCGGTGCCGTACTCAGGATGCGTAAACACCTTGCCTGGTACTCCAAGGGGTTTCCTGGCGGAGCGGAGTTCCGCAAGAGGGTGTTCCGCCTGGAAGATCCGGACGAAGTCCTAGATTGCGTCGAAAAGTTTTTCGGGAAGGTCATGATCTCATGAAACCAGACAAGACGGACCCTGGCCTGCAGGCAGAGAACGCTTCTGAGCCGGATAAGCCTCGCAATATTCTTGACGCGAACATAGCAGATTCTATTGATATGCTGGTAGAGTATTTGGTGGACAACCGCATTAATGGCATTCATCCCTTGATAATGGGGGAAGTGGAGAAACGCCTGATAATCAAAGGTACTTGAACGTAGTCGAGGGAACAAGCTCCAGGCCGCGAAGTTGCTTGGAATGAGCCGGAATACTTTTTCCAGAAAGATTCAGAGGCTTGTGGATTCCAGCGGCTTACTGGATGAAGAATCTGAAATGTGAGCCCTGGACACGATCTTGTCCACTTTTGCTTATCACAAAATTGTGAAAAACCGCCTAACAGCCTTAAGAGCGGCTTCAACATATTTCTTGACACATAATGCTAAAGAAATATAATTAAAGCGGATCTCAAAATCACTATAGGGAGATTCAGATGGATTCCGACAAGCTTGCTCTTCTCGAAGAGAAGATCATGCATTTGATAGAGCAGAACGACGAGTCAAAAAAAGAACAGGAACGGTTCAGCAGAGAGTTGGAAAAGAGGGATAAAAGAATCGGGGAATTGGACCGGACCGTCAAAAAAATGCAAAAAGATCACAAGGCGGCCAAAGGCAAGCTGGATAGAATCATCGAAAAGCTGGAGGCGTTCACCTGAGCGGGCATGACGTCGATGATGCGCTTAGTTTACCACACGACTTGGAGATAGCGACCGAAGCCGTCAAAGTTCGACTGTTCGGTCGAGAATACAGTGTCAAAGGGCATGGCGATAAAAGGTACGTTCAAAGGCTTGCGGAATTCATTAAAGAAAGGGCCGACATCGTCCAAAGTCATGGAACGGTTGTGTCGACACTTGATCTGGTTGTTTTGACCCTCTTGAACATCACAGACGAGTTGTTTCAATATAAACTGGTTAAAGAGCAGACCATTAAAGAACTGGAGGAAAAGACCGAAAAGCTTCTCGAAGCTATCGATCGGACCATATAATAAACGGATCAGTCCCCTGCGCGGTTCGTGATTGACAGCAATTTTTTGAGCCAACACTCAAAAAATGGGAGCCGACCCCGATTGTGGTGAGCATGCCTGCCATTGAAGCAGGAAGCCTGAAGCAGTCATTAGGATCCCACCTGGGAAACCAGGTTCAAAAGTTCTGGCAGCACGGCCATTGCGGGGGATTTATTCAAAGTTTGCTCCCGTTTGCTTCTTTTAACCCAAACCGGGATGTACACGGAAACCTCTGGATGACCATTCTGGGGAGAATATATACTTAATTTAATTGGGTAATCTGCATTTAGACTTTTGTTTTTACCCTTGACACGTCTTCCGAACATTTTGAGCATCCTCGTCCGGTTTCTCGCTCAGGCATCCTGTACCAAATACATATGGAGGGGTAGTGGAATCTATTCCCTATGTGATTCCTTCCCTAGTCGCGGTGATTCTGGGGCTCGGAGGAGGCTATGCTGCTGCTAGATTGTTTGACAAGAGCCGGATTCAATCAGCGAAGACCGATGCTGAAGAAATAGTAAAAACTGCTACTAAAGAAGCGGAAACTATAAAAAAAGAAGCCTTGCTCCAGGCTAAAGACAAGCTCTTTCAGGCCAGGACGGACCTGGAAAACGAAATAAAAGAGAGACGTTCAGAATGTCAGTGCGTGAGGGTCGGCTTCTCAAGAAGGAAGAAAACCTTGAGCGCAAGGCGTCTCAGCTGGAAGGCAAAGAAGCTTCTGTAGCAAAGCACGAAAAGGAAATTGAATCAGGGTTTAAGCGAGCGAAGGAAAAGGAAAAGGAAGCTGAAAGTCTTCTGAGAAAACAGGCCGAGAAACTTGAGCAGCTTGCAGGGCTTACGGGACAGGAAGCGAAAGAGATTGCTCCTCAAAAAGGTTGAAGATGAAACCCGAATTGAGGGGGCCCGCATCATACGGCAAATCGAAGAAGAAACCCATGCTCAAGCCGATAAGAAGTCTAAAGAGATTATCGCCACGGCAGTAGGCAGGTACGCAGCGGATTATATAGCAGAACGCACGGTGTCCGTTGTCAATCTCCCGAATGAAGAGATGAAAGGTCGAATTATTGGCCGTGAAGGGAGAAATATTCGTGCAATAGAAGCAGCCACGGGGATTGACCTGATCATTGACGACACACCTGAGGCCGTCATTCTCTCGGGCTATAATTCCATCCGCCGTGAAGTTGCAAGAATGGCGCTTGAAAGGCTCATTAATGACGGCAGAATCCATCCGGCGCGCATTGAAGAAGTTGTAAAAAAAGTTACCCAGGAGATGGAAGAAGCCATCATCGAAGCCGGCGAGCAGGCCAGTTTTGATGTCGGTGTTCACGGGATCAACCCCGAATTGATCAAGCTTCTCGGAAAGCTGAAATATCGAACTTCGTTTGCTCAGAACGTTTATCAGCATTCTGTGGAAGTCGCGTTTCTCAGCGGTATCATGGCTGCTGAACTTGGTCTGAATCCCAAGAAAGCCAAGCGAGCCGGTCTACTCCACGACATAGGCAAGGCTATCGATCATGAAGTAGAGGGCGCGCACGCGGTCATCGGAGCCGATATTGCACGGAGACACGGAGAGTCTGCTCTCATAGTGAACGCTATTGCAGCTCATCATGGTGATGAGGAACCCACTAGCATGATTGCCGTCCTCGTTCAGGCAGCTGACACCTTGTCTGCGGCAAGACCTGGCGCTCGACGAGAAATGCTCGAAAACTACGTCAAACGTCTCGAAGATCTGGAACGAATAGCGGACTCCTTCAAAGGCGTAAGCAAATCTTTTGCTATTCAGGCAGGCCGCGAGATCCGAATAATAGTGGAAAACACCAATATTAACGATGATGGTCTCGTCCTTTTGGCCAGAGACATCAGAAAGAAGATCGAAAAGGAGTTGTCCTATCCGGGACAGATTAAAATAGTAGTGATACGCGAGGCACGAGCCGTGGAGTTCGCCCGTTAACCCAGTGTCAATGCCACTCTTTCTCTAGTTCTTGGAATGGCGTTGGTCAGACGTAATGTTTCTTGGCCTTCCCATCGCACGGTCCAGCTCAAGGCACAAGAAATCTTACTAGCCCCGCAAATGTAGTGTTTTCCTTTAGATTTTTTACAGTCAATTCTTCAACCGCTGCTTCTGCGATTTGACCCGAAAGCGTCCGAGACAGCCGACGATCTTCACTGCTCGATTTTGGCTCCGGCAGATTTCATCTCCTCAAGAGCGGCTTTTGTCCCTTCCTGGGTGATGCCTCTGCTCAGACTGGCCAACAGAGTTACCCCGTAACCTTCTTCCAACGCGTGGAGAACCGTCGCTTTGACGCAGTAATCAGTCGCAAGTCCGAAAATTATGAGGTCTTTTGCGCCAATCTGTTCCAAACGTCCTTTCAATCCAGTATCACGGCCGCCATCGTCGCGAAATCCGGAATAACTCTCAAATTCTGATCGATCGCCTGTGGATATCACTGCTGTGACGAGATCGGGCGGGAGAAGGATCTCGGCTCCCGGCGTTTCCTGGAGGCAATGAGGCGGCCAAAGCACTTGTTCCCTGTCTCCGATCCGAATCACGTCGAGAGCCTTTTGCCCGGGATGACTCGTAAAAAAGGACACATGATCTACGGGGTGATAGTCCCTGGTAGCAAATATAGGGAGGCCCGAATTCTTAAAGTTCCGAGTTGCTTCTACAGTGTCTTCTACATAGTCTTGGCCTGTGTCCGGAACTGCAAGGGCCCCATTACGATACTCGGTAAAATCTGCTTGAACATCGACAACAATGACTGCCTTAGCATCGCGTCTTGTCATTGATCTTACCTCCTGGATTTCTTAGCTGCTCTTTGCCAATGGTTGTGGGCCTTCTTTTCCCTGAACAAGTGAATGAACTCCGTGGTCAAATTCGTTTTCAATAGCTTTCAGTTGAACACTATGATAAGGTCTTTGCATCTTATTTCAGCCCACAGAGCCCAGTTGGGCTCACTCTCGAATCCGTAAGCAATTCATGGAACCAATGGACCGCCTTCCCGATGAAGATATACTGCATTTGACATCCTTGGAAGAGGTCTTCGGCGGTTTTGCACATGAAATCGCTCAACCACTGCACACGATAATGATAGCTTCGCAAGTCTTGCAGCTAAAGCTTGCTCGTACGGATTTAGCTGACGAAGAAAAAGAATTTCTCACACAACGCCTGAACATAGTGATTAGCCAGGTCCAAAGGGCTACCGAAATAATTGGAGGTTTGCGAGCCTTTGCAAAAGGAGCCTTTTCACAACAAGACGCGACCGACATTAGACTGATATTCCGGCATGTTCAGGAATTAATGGGCCAGCAATTTCTCGGCAGAGGAATCGAGCTGGTATGTCACATGGACGACTCCCTGGCCTCTGCGGGAGAAAAGCCTCAATTGATTGAGGGCATAATTATTCAAGGATTGGCGCATGCCAGAGACACTGTCACTGCATTAGACGCATGGCACAAAAAAAATGAAACCAGTTACAAGAGATCTCTGGCTGTGACTGTTTCCGGGAAAAGTTCATTAACTATATGCATGTCGTGGGACCCCGGACAAGGCGTCTCTATCGAAGGCTTGCCCAACGCTGGCACACGTCCCGGGTTAATCGCAGCAAACGCAATATTGAAATCCGCAGGCGGTGGCATTGAGGCAGACGGCAATCAGATTCTGATATGGTTTCCCTGAATCATCCCTCCTCCTCCAGATGGCGGCACATCCGAGTGTATCCCTGAAAGGCCCGGAATTAGTTTCGCTTTGACCAGAGCGATATTTGTGTTATTATTGCAGTCGCCATGATGTGGAATTGTATGTTTAATTCGGTCCCAATGGAGGGTTGGAGGTGAAGCCCGGCTTCTCTGCTGAGATCGGGAGTTCGTGTGGTCTGCGAGTGAAGGCACTCGTTTGTTCGATTGTTTTGACCACGGGGATTCTATTGCTGGGTGGATGCGGAGCGAATCCCTCGATCGTCAAATCCAATCTTGTCGATTACAAGCCTGCGGTGGCGAGCGCCACAAATGCCATTTCTCGCGCAATGGCTTTGGGTTCGGATGTTAAAAAAACCACTCCAGCGAAACCGAATGGGTATCCTGAAATTCCCTGGGATTACACTGCCCCGAGAGTAAGGCAATTCGTTAGAGAATATGCTTATTCGCAACGGAGAAACCATGAAGAGATATCTTGCCCGTGCTGAGAATCATCTCCCTATGGTTAAAAGCATAGCGAATGAACATGGATTGCCTCAAGATTTGGCTTACCTTCTCCTCTTGGAATCCGGCGGCAACCCCGAGGCTAGATCACCAGCCAACGCTCTGGGAATGTGGCAGTTCATGCCGGCTACTGCTCGAAGCTACGGATTGAGGGTCGACAGTTGGGTCGATGACAGACTGGATCCCAACAAATCTACAAAAGCCGCAATGCTCTATTTGAAAGATCTATACGGTATGTTCGGGTGCTGGCGACTGGCCCTGAGTGCGTTTACAATTCCGGCGAGAATAAACTCAATAAAGTGCTTTGCCAGGAAGATGCTAGCGAATACGACGAAATATGTTCCAGCAGACATCTAAAAAGAGAGACTCGCGAGTTCTTCCCTAGATTTCATGCTATCGCCCTTATAGCAAAGAATCCTGAAAAATACGGATTTTCCTCGGTAAAGGTACAAGCCGCAGAGGACAAACACGAGCTTGTGACCGTAGATGGAAATTATTCTCTCGAAACATTGGCCAAAGCCATGTCCGTCTCGTCTGAAAAGCTGGCAGAAATGAACCCTTCTCTGGTGCGTGGGATGACCCCGCCGGGCATGGAATATTCCTTTCGGGTTCCCATAGGAAAAAAGGAACTGCTTCTGGCTAAGCTGGAGAAAATGCCTGAGGAACCAGCTCAAAGACAGATCGTTCATATCGTGAATAATGGTGAAAGTCTGTCAAAGATACTGAGCCGTTATAAAGTGGATAAGCGCAAACTGGCAGGGCTCAACCCGGATGTAAATCTCCGCAAGAGGCTCAAACCAGGCGAAAAAATAGTGGTGCCCGTGGAAAAGGTCGAAACCAAGAAGACCGTTCGAAAGCCCAAACGCCTGTCTCGCCTGGACTGATCGCCCACGCCCAAGGGTTCTCTTCTTTCAACAGCTAAATTTGTGTCTTCGCCTATCCTAAATTGACCGGGGACTGGGAGTCGGATCTGACCACTCGAATGTGGCCATCTCCAGACGGCTTCAAGTGAAAAAGCGCTATCTCAGGGGGGCAATTGATTCGCCACGGAACGAAGGTGAGCCCTACCCCTCTGCTCAAATACATTCTCGAATCACCTTCCGAGTACCAACCGTGAGTATAATGAGATGCGATGCGTGCGATACTCACGCCCCTATCCGTCCCCACAGGCACGATTATCTGTCCTCCGTGAACATGCCCGGATGTTACAAAGTCTATATGATGCCGAGAAGCGGAGGGAAGGACATTGGGCCTATGAGACAAAAGAATCCGCAGTCCTCCCGATTCCGGTGCGCTTTTGACAAACCTACTAAACTCGGGAAAGTCAGATCCCCAGACCCAGTTCCCTCCTGGGTCGTCAATACCGCCTATGTGAATTACTGCGTTGCCAGCTTCAAGGGAAATCCATTGATTTCGCAAGAGAGTGAGCCCGCTCTGCTTCATACATTCCTCCGACCGTGTCACTCCCGCATAGAAATCGTGATTTCCGAGCACGGCGAAATTCCCTATGGATCTTGGTTTCAGTCCTCTCAAGGGATCAATGGCAAGATCCACCCTAGTCATAGGAGAGTGAAACAGGTCTCCGGTTATGAAGAGAGCATCGAATTCCAGTGAATTCAATCGCTTGACCAGTGTCTGAAGATCTGAGCTGTCGAGAAACAAGCCAAAATGGAAATCAGTGATATGAGCTATGCTCAAGGGCCTGGATAATTTGTCGAGTCTTGGATGCAGGAAATCGAATTGCTCCACAACCGGCTCATCGAATGCCTCGGCTAACCCATCTACCGAGAATCCAGCTACTGCGGTGATTCCGACAGCGGAGGACCATTTCAGAAACGTCCTGCGTCCCATAAGGGACGAAGGCTGCAAGTTCGCGTTCTCTGTTTGACGATGGGATTTAGGGGAATCGGTTCTGTAGTGATCGGCGGCGGCCTCAAGTGTTTTGTTACCCATTTCCGATTGTACATCTGGTGGACCGGCAGCGCCTGGTTTGCAGGATCTGAAGGATTTAGCCCTCGATCTTAGTTCGGCTAGATATTTTAGTGTGAAGCCCTTCAAATCCAGCATGATCGAGATCCAGCCGAGAACAAGAAAAAGCAAGCACAAGGCTAGAATAGTCCCCAGATATGAAAAGTAGGCCACTGCTGCCAACTGTTTGGCGATGGTATCGACCGCCAGGGCATCGTTATCCAAAGCCAACCTGGAACCCACTAGATTGATTGCACCCAAGGAAGCAAGAGCGGAATACGCAACTTTTCGCGTAATCGGGCGATATCTTTGAAACAGATATTTTCTGATGGAACTGTAGACGAACCACTGGCAAAGGATTACAAACGAAGCGAGCATTGCCAGAAATATGAAGGTCTTGTCCATACTTGTTGACACTCCTAGTGCAAGGTTCCTCTTGGATGCATAGCGAGGAATTCTATTGATAGATTAACAAATTTTTTTGGAAATCACTACCATGGCAAATTGAGACAACTCGTGAGGTTTTTGCGGAATGCCTCAGGCCGTACCCGGAGCAGGACATCATCTTCACTTAGGTTCTTTGCCTCTTTCGCCATCCTCCTGACTACAAACTGATGTCTAATGAGGATAACGGAGGGATTCTGCAGAGGACCGGCCAGCCTATAACCAAAGTCTTCTAATGAAGGAGACCTGCCATGCAAGATCAGGACAAAACCAAAGAGCAGCTCGTCGATGAACTAAGAGAGATGCGCCAAAAGGTCTCTGTAATGGGGGCCACAGAAGCCCGACTCCTCGGAACAAAAAAAGCACTGAGAGAGGGCGAGGAGCGGTTTCCGGCTTCTGTACCGAGAACGCCCCTTTGGGCTATCAATCCTTGGACGAAAACTGCCATTTCCTTGAAGTGAACCAGGCATGGCTAGACACTCTCGGATACAAACGCGAAGAAGTCATTGGCAGATGGTTCGGAGATTTTCTGGCTCCCGGTTATCAGGACCATTTCAGAATCAACTTTCCCAAATTCAAAGCTGATCACCCCGGCGCAAACAAACTGAGCGAGATCTTGAAGAGCAGGTTTCGTTCATGGAATCGCTGATTGAAGCAATGCCCGCTCCGGTATTTTTCAAGGATACAGATCATGTCTACCGTGGCTGCAACCAGGCTTTTGCAGTGTTCCTGGGACTGTCTAAGGAAAACATTGTTGGCAAATCGGTCTTTGATATTGCTCCAAGAGAACTTGCGGAAATCTACAGAGCGCAAGACGAGGTCCTGTTCAAGAATCCTGGCCTCCAGATCTATGATACTACGGTTGAGAATGCTGAAGGGGCGATGCGACATGCCATGGTTCACAAAGCCACATTCGCAAATAGATCGGGGCATGTAGCCGGGTTGATAGGCGTGATTTCGGACGTCACTGAACGCAAGAAGGGAGAGGAGTCACTCGCCAGAGCCAACCAGGAGTGGGAACGGACGTTCAATGCCATTTCAGACCTCGTTATGGTGTTGGACGATCAACACAAGATACTCCGGGCCAACAAGGCAATGGCTGAAGCACTTGGGATGACAGAGCAGGAGGTCACAGGAAAACACTGCTATGAACTTTTGCACGGGGAAAAAGACCCCCCTGTTTTTTGTCCCCACTCTCGGCTTCTTGCCGACGGCGGAGAACATTCAGCCGAAGTAGCAGAGCTGTGTCTCGGAGGGATATATGACGTGAGAGTTTCTCCGCTGGTCGGTCAAAACGGTCAGGTCATAGGTTCGGTTCACGTCACTCGCGATATTACCGAGCGCAAGAGCGTCGAAGAGAGGCTTCATGATTCCGAAGAACGGCTAAGAATGACTTTGGAAGTCGCCCAGATTGGGATTGGGACGTGAAGAATGATCAATGGCATGCCTCTCCAATATACTTCACCATGCTTGGATATGAGCCTGCTGCAGGCTTGGCGGACCGCAGCGAATGGTTGGAACGAGTGCATCCGGATGATCGGGCAGGTGTGGAGACGTTTCGATTTCGGCCATGCGAGACACACGGGGAAACAGGATCACGGCACTGGAAGTTATCGCCGACATTACCGACAGTACAAAATCTCAAATTGCCTTGGAAGAATCTGAGAAGAGAATGCGTCGAATCATTGATTCCTCGCCTGTTGGGATCAGAATCACTCAGGACGGCACTCATGTATACGCCAATCGGGCCCTTGCGAGCATATTCGGTTACGAAGCGCCGAAGAAATCTTAGGTCTTCCAGCGGAAGACCTATTTGCCCCTGACAGCCGGGCACTCGTTCGGCAGAGAGTCGCAGACAGGATGGCGGGCAAGACTATACCACGTCATTACGAAGCTAGTGGTATGACGAGGCACGGGAAAACCGTTGCCCTTGAAACCTGGGGGACCGAGATCGACTATCTGTGGAAGAAGTATTGGCTAGCGTTCATTATTAACGTTAGCGAGGCGAAGAGCCTCAGGGCGCAGCTTCTCCAGGCCCAGAAGATGGAAGCAGTCGGAACCCTTGCCGGAGGCATTGCTCACGATTTTAATAACATACTTCAGATTTTGTTGGGTTTTTCAGAAATGATCCTAATGGGCAATGAAAAAGGAGACCCGGAGTACGAAGATCTCGAAAAAGTAACTGAGTGCCGCCAGGAAGGGAGCCAATTTGGTCAATGGGCTGCTGGCGTTCGGAAGAAAGGCGGAAATCAACCCGAAACCCTTGAACCTGAATCAAGTTATACATCAGGCTGAAGCTATTCTGGCCAGGACGATCCCGAAGAACATCAAGATTGACTTGATGCTGAAAGAGCGATTACCAGCCATCAGCGCCGATCCCTTTCAAATGGAACAAATTCTCCTGAACCTCGCAATTAATGCGAGAGACGCCATGCCGGAGGGAGGCACGCTGACTTTTGAGACATCGAGTGTAAGCCTGGATGAAACATATTGTAGAGAGCATCTTGGTGCAGAACCTGGCGAGTATGTGCGGCTCACAGTTTCCGACACCGGCGTAGGGATCCGTGACGCTCATAAACCGTAGTAACGCTCTGGAATATAACCAAGCAGTGCGTCAACGAGCTTCCCTTTAGCGAGACATCCTGATGCGCAGCGTCCGGCATCATCGCCGAACACAAACGGCCCACGCGAATATCAGTGTCGCGTGACGCCTGATTTCCACCTTTGGTTGAAGCTTAGAACCCCCTTTTCCTATCGCTCAGACCCCCTGGTCCCTTTCCCGCGTGCCCATGCCATTGCCATATTTCTGCCCTTACTGACCCGGCATCCAATAAATATTTGAGTACCCGAACAATACCTGTCACACCGTAGCTATTCAGCCAAAACAGTCTTTCTGAGGAGAGCAGGAAATCTCCGACCTCCAGCCATTGTTCTGGATCTTGTTAGCTGGCCGTTGGCTGACGGCCCTTTTCTAGCGAAGCGTGCTTGACAGCGAGGCAGAAACCTTGTAGGCTGATGGTTTGTGGGGATGTAGCTCAGCGGGAGAGCACCGCGTTCGCAACGCGGGGGTCGAGGGTTCAAATCCCTTCATCTCCACCAATGAATTCAAATACTTGAGTGATGTATTCAGGTTTCCATATATAACGAATTTTCCCATTTTGCCCCCCTCCTGCTCCCCCGTGGATTATCCGATAGCCCTCTTTTTCCTCACGGGGGTCAAAGACCCAGAAGGCTTATCAACGGAATCTTTCAATTTAGGTTGCAAATTCTGCCTAAGTCCAAATAATGACACCGGTTTAGAATTGATTTCAGAATAACCGTGGCTTATTGTAAGGTTATCAATAGCATCTATAAATTCTTCGTCAGACATTCCGCCATATCGTTGACTCACAGGAAGCTTCCCGTCCAGATACCCGTCAGCATCAGCATGTCCACAAATCCTCTCAGAGATAACTTCGGGTATTCCAGAGCGCCGACAGTTGGCCTTGAAGGTATGGCGAAGGTCATTAAAGGAAAAGCGAGGGTTGGGGTTCAGCACCTTGACGATGCGCCTCATCGCCAGCTCTACCGTGTTTTTGGTTACCGGACACGTGCCACTGCGGTCGGAAAGCAGGAAAACATTATCGATTCCCAGTGCTCGCACCCTCAAAGCACTTTCCAGGTGTGGTTCCAGGTCGCGGTGAATTGGTACGTGCTCTAGGTTCTCCCTCTTTTATCTTTTGATCGAGGGTCGTCATGAAGATCATTCGCCTGTGCAGATAGACCTGATGCCTCTTGAGCCCCACGACTTCTCCTAACCGCATGCCTGTGTAGTAGGATGCCCACATGATTGGTACAAGCCAATCAGGGCAGAGTGGACTCCGCGTCCGAGGTACTCCATACGGTGGTTATGGCGTTAATGAGATCATAGCTCCAATATGCGGAACGTCGCTTTGACGCAAAAGTCAGGGACAATGCGCCTCTGCCGTGTACCAGGGCGCAAGGATTGTCGTCTATGCCTGTCATGCTCTTCTTGGAGATTAGGACGGCAAAAATTGCTGAAAGGGTGCTAACCTCATAACCAATGGTGTTTGGAGAGGCACCCTCAGATATCCTCTTCGCATAATACTCATGGATCTGGTCCACTCCGATGTCTCTGACAGGGGTATTCTTTCCGAGAAGCCTGATGAGGTGAGCGAAGCACATCTTGTAGCGTTTTCGGGTAGACTCCCGTTTCTGCTGGATCAAGGGATGGTTCCAGAATAATTGAATTGCTCCCTTAGACTTCCGGTTTTCATCCTCTTTGGGATTATCCCATAGAATGAATTCTCCTGACGCTGTGGGTAGATCGATTCGCAATCCGGGTGGATATGCCCATTCCTGCGTATCATGGAGCCTAATCAAGGTCTCACGGGCAGTAGGAGTAAGTGTAAAATAATCACCGCTTCTCAAAGCAATACAGCATTCCTGCTCTATTTTTCGAGCCTCAGAAAGATTTTTCGCCGGTATGCGAGTCCAGTATTCCTTACCATCTCGTTTCAACACCCAACTGAACGAATTACCACGTTTCTTTACAGACACAGACTGTCAAGCTCCTCTCTTGTAAGTTCGTTGGCCTTAGGCTGGTTTCCTCATTGCAGGCGCAAACTTTTTACGTTTTCGCTGCTGGGGCTGCCTCTGCTCAGGCCCTTCTTTCTCTTGGGAACGAATATATTCATCGACGTTTTCTCTTGTGAACCTGAGTAATCTACCGTCGCGGTCTGCTCCTGAGTTTTCCATCTTTGACGAGTTTATAAACGAGTCCGGGCTTGCAACCAAGGATTTTAGCAACCTGATGTACATTGAGACCGGTGTCACACCTAGGGACGCGTTTCTTCTCAGATCGTTTCGAGCCGGGGCAATGAGCATTTTCGCTTTGGAACCCCTCATTAATTTTGATCAAGAAAGTCGGATAGCTACCGTAAAGCTGTTCGTAGTAACCCATTTTCACTCTCTCCAAATTACGAAGACAAACGCGCCGGAATATCGAAACTGCATGTTTTGCTTCGGTCGCGTCAGGGCGGCTTCTAGTTCAAATTCATTCGTCCCGACCTTGATAATTGTCGTTTATTCAAATGCGTTTGTCGCGTATTCCTTAACTGCTAAGCGTTCCCGACATAATTGCGTATTCCTCTTTTGAGATCTCGTGACCCTAATGAGATTCATACCGCGTGCAGTTCTTCGTTACTCTTCGGTTCCTGATACTTCAGCCCCTATTCCTATGTTGGTCTTGCCGTGATCAAAGGTGACACGGTAGATTGCTTGCAGCAACTTGTTATCCTCAACACCGTCCCACCTGCTCATCATCGATTGCCCCAAAAAACCTCCTAGTTATAATCCCATTCAAAGTCACAATATTCGAAAGCGACTCCTTCACAACGAGGGCACTCAGTATGATGAGATGGATCTACCCTCCTAGAAGCCGTCGGTCCCTTGCTAAAGATTGTCGGCATATAGAGAAGAATCCTCCCCTTACAACGGTTGCAGTAATAATGATAGGGCCAAAGAACTATAGCGTCATTTGAAGAAGTGCGCCCAATGTAGAGATTTGGAGGACACATAGTTGTGATAGAATAAGTGAAAAGATCGGGGGCTTCTAATTCATCAAAGTCCACGAGGCGCGCGTCTCCCCACGGTCGAATTTTTGACGAACAGACTAAATCAGTCATGAAAATGCCTCCTTTTTTGCTTTGGAATTTTTCGGTCCTATGTAAGAAACGCTTTTCTCGGAAAAAACCCTCCAAGCCTTTCTGATCGTCATTTTTCAATATTACTTTCAGCTATATACAAAGGCCCTACATCCAATATTTTAGCAAAACATGGCAACTATTCTGATATGACTGCTCTAAGTTGTTGTCTATCAGTTGGACTGTTGGCTATCGTGAACTATTCAGAGAAGCAACTAGCTACATCTGCGTTGAACCTCAATTATTTAGTCATGTGCTTAGTCAATTTATTGATTTAACGAGTGTTACTAGATACTGGATTCGGAAAAGTGCATGAAATGGACTGATTGTTGCTTTCGGGAGGATCGTGCGGCTTGCAGAAAGGGGAGTTTCGTAGGACGGGGGGTATATGGAAATCTTTCCCGACGATTTCGGATTTTAAGCCCGCTTTTCTGGTAATTATGGTATTATTGAAGGATTATGGGTTGTTGCCGTCTCATCTCAGCTCCTGAGAGATATGGCACCGGGGCGACGAGTATGGAAGAAAGGGACTCAGTAACCATCAGAGGAGTTGAAGGGTAATCGGAGCCGCAATGGTACAGGCTATTACCCGCCGGAATTTGAGAGTTCCACAGGGGGAGTCGATAGAACAAAGGTGGGGGAGCAAAAATGCCGATAAAAAAATCCCATGAGGCCCGAAAAAAGCAAACCGCCTCCAAAGTCCTGAAACCCGTTAAACCCACGAGCAAGGAAAAGAACCTCCAGGTCCTGGACACAAAGTCCCCATTTCCCATCGTAGGCATCGGTGCTTCAGCCGGCGGATTGGAAGCCTTCGAGCAATTCTTCACCCATACGCCCCCTGACACAGGCATGGCCTTTGTCCTTATCCAGCACCTCGATCCCAAACACAAGAGCATCCTGTCCGAGCTGGTCCGGCGCTACACCAAGATGTCAGTCTATGAAGTGAAGGACGGCATGAGGGTTGAGCCGAACACCGTCTATGTGATTCCTCCTAACCGCAACATGGCCCTTCTCCATGGCATTCTGCATCTTCTCGAACAGTCTGAGGTTCCGGGTGTTCGGACCCCGATTGATTTCTTCTTCCGATCTTTGGCGGAAGACCGGAAGGAAGAAGCGATTTGCATCGTTCTTTCAGGCACCGGAACCGAAGGTGCCATGGGGTTGCGGGCGGTCAAGGGCGAGGGCGGCATGGTCATGGTACAGGAGCCGGAATCGGCGAAGTATGACGGAATGCCCAGAAGCGCCATTGCTACCGGATTGGTGGATTATATCCTTCCTCCCGAAAAGATGGCGGATCAACTGGTCCGGTACGTCCACCACTCTCTTGACGACGTATCGGAAAAATCAACCGACGCTGTAAATAAGAAGAGCGGCTTGCTCCAGAAGATATTCATTCTCGTTCGATCAAAGACCGGACACGACTTTTCCTATTACAAGCAGAACACCATTCTACGTCGCATTGAAAGGAGAATGGCGGTAAACCAGATCACCCGCTTGTCCGATTACGTTCGGTACATGCAGGATGACCCCAGGGAAGCGGGCATTCTCTTCAAGGAACTCCTGATAGGGGTCACCAATTTCTTCCGAGATAAGGAGGCGTTTGAAGCTCTCCGAGACAAAGCGATCCACAAACTCTTTGAAAACAGATCACCGGACAATCCCGTACGCATTTGGGTGCCCGGCTGCGCTACGGGCGAAGAAGCCTATTCGATAGCCATGCTATGCCACTGTGCCATCCGTTCCACCGGCAAGAATCAAAGTGTTCAGGTTTTTGCCACGGACATAGACGGCGATTCCATTGAAGTAGCCCGCGTTGGACTTTACCCGGATAGCATATCCGTGGATGTCCCCCCGGAATACTTGGAACGTTACTTCAAGCGGGAGGACAGTTCCTTTCGGATCAACAAAGAAATTCGTGATCGGGTTGTATTCGCCCTACAAAACGTGATCAGTGATCCGCCGTTTTCCAAGATAGACCTCATAAGTTGCAGGAACCTCCTGATCTATTTCGGTTCTGAACTCCAGAAAAAGGTGCTGCCGCTTTTTCATTATTCCTTGAAAAAAGAGGGATTCCTGTTTCTCGGCTCTTCCGAGACCATCGGAGAGTTCTCGGATTATTTTTCCGTCATGGACAGGAAATGGAAATTGTTCAAGCGCAAGGATACCGGTCTTGCCCAAAGGCAAGTTTTGGATTTTCACGCACCCACCGCAACGGATCGAAGGGTTGACGCACAAACGGCAATGCATTTAGCGCCGGTAAGGGGGACCAATTATCGGGAAGTAGCGGAAAAGGTCATCCTGGAGAGTTACGGACCCACGGGAGTGGTAATCAATGAGAAGAGCGAAGTGCTCTACATTCATGGCAGGGCGGGAAAGTACCCTTGAACCCCCATCAGGTGAATACACCGGCAACATCCTGGCCTTGGCACGGGAGGGTTTGAAACTTGAGCTGGCCACCTCAATCCGAAAGGCCCTTGCACAGAAGACCGAAGTCCGTACCGAGCACGTGCGAGTAAAGACCAACGGGGACTATCAACTGATCAATCTGATTGTAAAGCCTATTTCCCAATCGGCATCCTTGGAAGCGTCGCTGATGGTGATTTTCGAAGAGGTACCTGATGAGCGGTCTCCAGAAAAGCCCGAGTCTCAAGGCGGCATTGATGCCGAACCCGACCCCCGTGTTGACCAACTGGAACACGAACTCAGGTCCACAAGGGAATACCTTCAGACCACCATTGAAGAGCTGGAAACCGCCAACGAGGAACTCAAGTGTACCAACGAAGAGTTGCAGTCGTCGAACGAGGAGCTGCAAAGCACCAACGAGGAACTGGAGACTTCCAAGGAGGAGTTGCAATCCATTAATGAGGAATTGACCACCGTAAATTCCGAACTCCAGCAAAAGATCGAGGAACTGTCCAAGACCGGCAGCGATCTTAACAACTTGCTTGCCAGTACGGAAATCGGGACGATCTTCCTGGATTCGAGTCTGAACATTCGACGTTTCACTCCGGCTGCCAACGAATTTTTCAGTCTCTTGCAGACCGACATTGGACGTCCCGTGAGTCACCTCGCCTCTCATATGCACTACGACCTTCTGGTTGAGGACGCCAAGGCAGTTCTCAAGACCCTGGTACCCAAAGAGATGGAAGTGGAGACCAAGAAAGGTCGTTGGTTCGCAATGCGCATCCTGCCCTACCGCACTATCGAAAACGTTATAGACGGCGTTGTGATTACCTTCGTGGAGATCACTCAGCAGCGGGAGATGGAGGATAAGCTGCGGCAGGAGATATCCGAGCGGGAAAGAGCGGAACAACGTGTCCAAAGGGCGTTAGACTATGCCGCCGGTATAGTGAACACCGTGCGTGAGCCTTTGGTTGTTCTGGACGCAGACTTGCGAGTGGTCTCAGCCAACGGCTCTTTTTACCGTACGTTTCGCGTAACGCCGGAGGAGACTCAAGGGACTCTGCTCTATGACTTGGGGAACCGTCAATGGGATATTCCCAAGTTACGTGAACTCCTGGGGGAGTTGCTGCCACTGAAGACGGAAGTGAGTGATTTCGAGGTTGATCATGTCTTCCCTGAGATCGGACATAAGGTGATGGTTCTCAACGCCCGTCAGATAGCAGGCAAAGAGGGGGGAGACGAAAACAAACTTATCCTCCTAGCTATCGAGGACCGCACCATTTCCGTCCAGGGCCAGTAGACTGGACAGCGGAACGGCGAAGCTTGTCAACACGGCGCGTTTTGCGATGAGAGGCAGGAGATGACACAAGAAAAGGATTCCAAGGACAAATTTTCTAGGTTGAGAAAGCGGGCGGAAGAGGTCCTTGACGACAAATCATCGGATAGGGAAGATATTTCCGCACTCTCGCCGGAAGAAGTCCAGCGGCTGGTCCATGAGTTGAGAGTCCACCAGATCGAGCTGGAGATGCAGAATGAGGATTTGCGCCAAGCTCAGGTCAAGCTGGAGGAATTGAAGGACAGGTACCTGGACCTCTACGACTTTGCTCCTGTGGGCTATCTTACGCTGAATGAAAAAGGGCTGATTCTGGAAGCCAATCTCACAGCGGTCCGACTCTTGGGTGAAGAGAGACAGACATTGATAAAGAGACCCTTTTCTCGGTTTGTCGGTCAAGAGTTCGGGGATGCTTACTACTTGTATCTTCAGAAGGTTTTTGAGGCACAAACCAAGCAGACCTGTGAAATCGAGCTGACAAAAAAAGATGGTACTCAATTCTATGCTCAGCTGGAGTCCATTGCGATACAGGACGAAAACGGGCAATTCAGTTGGTGTAGGACGATAGTATCGGACATCTCCGAACGCAAGCGAGTGGAGGGGGAAAAACAAGCCCTGTTGACATCTGTTCAAGAGGGGAAAGAAAGACTGTTCGCACTTGTCGACAGCATTGCCGATGAGGTCTGGTTCGTTGACACCCAGAAGAGGTTTACCTTGGCAAATGCGGCTGCTCTCAGGGAGTTCTGTCTGCCTGACAGTGTAGACATCGACGTGGATAAACTCGTCAAGGGCCTTGAAGTGTTGCGTGCGGACCGCAGCCCCCGCCCATTCGAGGAGGCGCCGCCGTTACGGGCACTGGGGGGAGAAGTTGTTAGAAATTTGGAAGAAGTGGTTCGAACTCCGGCGAGCGGGGAGTTGCGATATCGCCAGGTCAGCTCGGCTCCGGTTAGAGACTCGAAGGGCTGTATCATCGGTGCAGTGTCGGTCGTCCGAGACGTTACCGACCTCAGGAAGTCGGAGGAAGCCGTACCAGAACGCGAGAACCGTCTGACAAACTACTTGAACAGCATCAACGAAATGGGACTGGGGATCTTTGTGGTGGATCGGGACTATAAGATCCGCCACATGAATCCCCCGATGGTTCAGTGGTTTGGCGACCACTCAGGAAAGGTGTGTTACGAGTCCGTAGCGGGTTTGTCTGCCCCGTGCCCTTATTGCCAACTGAGCAATGTAATTAATGGATCAAAGGTTGTTCATTACGAGCCTACAACCCCAGATGGAAAAACATTTCGCATAGTTGCCGCTCCGGTAAGAGAGAATGATGGTTCCATCTCGAAGATGGAAATCATTGCCGACATCACCGATGGCAAAAGGACTGAGGAGAGGCTGAAGAGGAGCGAGGAGAAATACAGGACTCTCTTTGAAGAATCCTTCGATGGTCTATTTATCACATCCCCAGGAGGCAAAATCCTCGACATTAACAAAAAGGGTGTCGCAATGTTCGGTTACGACAGAAAAGAGGAAATGTTGAGCCTCGATCTTGAGCGGGATGTGTACGCGCATCCACCGGATAGAATGCGCATATTGTCAATGGTCAATGCACAAGGAACCGCCGAATATGAAGTTGTCGTCAAGAAAAAGAACGGCGAAGAGATGATTACTTACTGCGCCTTGATCGCTGAGAAAGACGAGCGAGGAGTGATTACCTCATATCGAGGCATAATCCGTGACATCACCGACCCCAAAAGGGCGGAGGAGAAATTGGTTTCAAGTGAGAAGGCTTATCGGACTTTGGCGGAGAACATCCCTGGCATAGTTTACAGAGTTCACTTCAATGATCATCCAAGCATGGAGTTATTTAACAATCAGGTCGAGTCCATTACAGGGTTTACTTCAGCAGAACTTACGATTGGAGAAGTTTGCTCCATCGATCCCTTGATTCTATCTGAAGACAGACCCAAAGTTGTCGAATTAGTGAAAGAGTCATTTTCTCAGAACCAGCCGTTTCATATCGAATACCGTATCAGGCACAAGAATGGAGCAACCAGGCACCTTCTAGAATATGGGAGACCGGTACTCGGATCGGGTGGGGCTCCGTCTTTCATTGATGGGGTTATTTTTGATGTTACCGAGCGAAGGACGGCTGAACTAGATTTGAGGGCGAGTGAAGAGCGCTTCAAAGGCGTCTTCCAAAACGCCTCCGTAGGGATAGATCTAGTGGACGGTCTGGGGCGAATTGTTGAGGCCAATCATTCTTTTGCTCAAATGCTCGGTTACTCGGCAGATGAACTGTTGAAAATGACGATCCTGGACATAACTCACCCAGAGGACGTGGAGGATTCCAAGCACAGGCACCATAATATGGTAGAAGGAAAGACGGACGCCTATAGGTTTGAGAAGCGCTACGTCAGGAAAGACGGCGAAGTCATATGGGCAGACGTTTCGGTATCTGCGGTGAGAGGGCCTGACGGAGTTTATGAGGCGACCATAGGGGTGATTTCCGACATAACGGCACGCAAGCGAGCCGAAGAGTCACTTTTCGCAGCCAAACATGACTGGGAAGATACGTTCAACAGCATCAACGATTCGATTACGATTCATGACAAGGATTTCAACATCATTCAGTACAATACGGCTGCAAAGCGTCTCCTTGGACTGTCGAATTTGGAGACTACGGATGTGATCAAGTGTTACCAATACTACCACGGCAAAGACTGTCCTCCTGAATTGTGTCCGAGCTGCAAGTGCCTTCAAACAGGACAGCAGGCAGTGTCCGAGCTTTACGAGCCGCATTTGGGCATGTTTGTCGAGATAACGGCGATACCAAGATTCGCCTCAGACGGCGAGATGTTAGGGCTAGTCCATATTGTCCGAGACGTCACCGAACGCAAGAAGGCTGAAGAAGACTTGAGGGAAAGTGAAGAACGGTTTCGGCAAGCCTTTGAGAATGCCAACATCGGCGTCTGTATCGTGGACACGAAGGGGAATCTACGCCGGGTAAACCGGGAAATGTGCAACATCTGGGGTTACAGCAAGTCAGAGCTGGAAAGCATGAACGTGAAGGCGGTCACCCATCCAGAAGATGTGGATGTGAGCGCACGTTTCATAGGGCGAGCACTTGCAGGAGAGATTGATCGAGACGAGTTCGAAAAGCGTTACATTCGTAAAGACGGGCGGGTTGTCTGGGGGAATGTCACCAGCTCTCTTGTGAGAGATGGACAGGGAAATCCTTTGTACTTTATTTCCCATGTGCAGGACATCAGCTACAAGAAGCAGGCTGAAGATTTCCTGCGAGAGAGCGAACAACGGTTCAGATTGTTATACGAGCAGTCACCAGGCCCATACCAATCCCTCGATGCTGAGGGAAACATCCTTGATGTGAATAACGCGTGGCTTGCGGAGCTGGGCTATGATCGCAGTGAAGTGATCGGGCACTGGTTCGGTGATTTTCTTGCAGGAGAAGGCCCCAAACTTTTCCTGGAAAGGTTTACGCTGTTTAAAGAACGAGGAGAAACCCACGGGCTTGTGTTCGAGATGAGGCGCAAAGATGGAGCCGTGATTCTGGCATCCTTTGAAGGAAGAATAGCAAAAGATGAAGAAGGAGTATTTCATCGGACCCACTGTGTGTTCACTAACGTCACGGAACGTCGAAGGGCTCAGGATGCCTTGGAATTTGAAAGGAACCAGCTTCTTTCGATTTTTGAGAGCATGAACGCATTCATTACGGTAATCGACCCGACGACCTATGAAATCCTGTACGCAAACAAATTCACAGAGGATTTGTACGGGGAGAAACTCGTTGGACGGATTTGCTACGAGCGCTTAGCCGGGCTTGATACCCCTTGTGGGCACTGCCGTATCGAAAACATAATGGAATTGAATGGGCAGCCGTACGAATGGGAGCATAAGAATCCATTACTGGAGAGAGACTTGCTCTCAAGGGATAGAATGATTCGGTGGCCTGATGGACGTGAAGTGAAGTTACAAATTGCCATAGACATCACGGATCGTAAAGAAGCGCAACAGGAGCAAGATCGCTTAAGGGCTCAGCTTTTCCAGGCCCAGAAGATGGAATCAATCGGCACTCTTGCTGGAGGCATAGCCCACGACTTTAACAACATACTTACCGTAGTTCTCGGATTCTCTGAGCTACTACTTTCAGGCAAAGACGAACGAGATCAGTCGTATCAAGACCTTCAGAAGATAAACCAGGCAGCACGGAATGGCGCTGATCTGGTACGGAGCATACTTGCTTTCGGCAGAAAAGCAGACATAACTCTTAAGTCTTTGGATCTAAATCACGAAGTTAAGCAAATCAAGAAACTGCTTGGTCGAACTATTCCGAAGATGATTGACATCGAACTGAACTTGGGTCGTGAGATTCCCAGAGTCAATGCCGACCCCGTTCAAATTGAACAGATGCTCCTGAACCTTGCGGTAAACGCCAGTCATGCAATGGCGGATGGAGGCAAGCTGACCATTGAAACTCAGCGTGTTACACTCGATGAAGAGTATTCCAGGTTGAATTTCGGCGCAACTTCCGGCGAGTACACGATGCTTTCCGTCTCAGATACGGGTCACGGTATGGATCAAGAGACATTGAGCCATATCTTTGAGCCTTTTTTCACGACCAAAGAGACCGGCGAAGGAACCGGTCTTGGGCTGGCGACGGTCTATGGCCTTGTGAAGCAGCATGGCGGCTATATCACCTGTTACAGCGAACCAGGTGAAGGCACAACCTTCAAAATTTATTTCCCAGCCGTAGAAATGGAAATGAACCCGGACGTTGCAAAAACCGCAATAATGCCGGCATTTGGAACAGAGACGATTCTGCTGGTGGACGACGAAGAGTTCATACGAGCCCTTGGGAAAAGAATTCTTGAGAAATCCGGCTACAAGGTGATAACCGCAGCCGACGGAAGAGAGGCTCTTGATTTGTACAAGAGTCAAAAAGACAAGATTTCTCTGGTCATCCTCGATCTTATGATGCCGGTGATGGGTGGGAAGGAGTGCCTTCAGGAGCTTCTAAAGATCGAACCCCAGGTCAAAATCATTGTCGCAAGTGGATTTGCCGCAAGCGGACAGACCAAGGAGGTACTGGACAGCGGGGCCAATGCCTCCGTCAGGAAACCTTATGAAATGAAGCAAATGCTCCGAGCCGTTCGCAAGGTCCTGGATGAAACGTGACGGTCAGGGGAACCCTCGACCGTATTGCCGGTGCTGGGCCTTTCCTCGTCACCGTGCCGGACACCAAGGCCAAAAAGAAAATTCACGTGGATAGTCGGATTCCTGAAAGGCATTCCATATGAAATCCGAACTCAGTAAGCCGGAAATCTCTGAGACGGTATTGATGCAATGGCAGGCAGTGGCAGATATCCTCGCTAAGATGTGTCAGGTACCCGCAGCGCTGGTCATGAAGGTGCATTCATCAGAGATCGAGGTCTTCGTTAGCGCCCATGCGGACGACAATCCTTACGAACGTGGCGAGAAGGCCCCTCTGAATACGGGCCTTTACTGTGAGGAGGTAATGAGAAGAAGGGACAGGCTCCTTGTCCCGGACGCACTTCAGGACCCGAAGTGGGACCACAACCCGGACATCCAGTTGGGCATGATCTCGTATTTGGGATATCCGCTCATATGGCCTGATGGAGAGGTGTTTGGGACTCTATGTATTCTGGATAAGAAGGAGAATGCTTATTCGGCTGATATCCATGAACTCATGTGCAGGTTTAGAGAAGTCGTTGAGACGTCGATGGCTTTCTTATGGGAGAGCGAACGTCGAAGACTGTCGGAGGCGGCGCTGCTGGAGAGCGAGGAGAGTCTGAGAGTCCACCAGATCGAACTGGAGATGCAGAATGAGGATTTGCGCCAAGCTCAGATCGAATTGGAAGGGTTGAAGGACAGGTACATAGACCTCTACGACTTTGCCCCAGTGGGATACGTAACGTTGAATGAGAAAGGGCTCATCGTGGAAGCCAATCTCACTGCGGTCCGACTCTTGGGTTTAGAGAAACAGAAATTGACGAAGATGTTCTTGTCTCACTTTGTGTGTCAAGAGTTCGAATCCGCTTACTTCACGCATCTCCGACAAGTATTTGAGACCCGATCCAAGCAAATCTGCGAAATCGAGCTGTCAAGAGAAGACGGCACTCAATTCTACGCTCAACTGGAGTCTGAGGCTGAACAGGTCGAGAGTGGAGAATTGAGCCGGTGTAGAACGGTCTTATCGAACATCACAGAGCGCAAAGTGGCGGAACATGCTCTGCGAGAGAGCGAGGAACGCTTTCGCAAACTATTCGAACAAGGTCCCCTTGGGATTGCCATAGTCGGTCTCGATTATCGGTTGGTCGCTGTCAATGGGACACTGTGCGAAATGGTAGGATACAGTGAGGATGAACTCACCAAACTCACGTTCGTTGACATCACCCACCCGGACGACATTGAGGCGGATGTAGCTAATGCCGAGAAATTGTCGCGAGGCGAAATCCCGTCTTACAGGATGGAGAAACGCTACATAAAAAAGAATGGCGAAGTCTTATGGATTAATCTGACTGGATCTATCGTTCGTGATGAAAAAGGAGAAGCGATTTACTTCTTGGCGATGATTGAGGACATCACCGACCGCAAGCGGACAGAAGAAAATCTACAAAATTCAGAGGCTCGTCTTTGGGACTTGTACAAGACAATGCTCCAAACGCATATTTTTCCGTGGGTACCGATGGGCTCATCATCAAGTGCAATAGAGGTGCCGAGAAATTGCTTGGCTATTCCAGAGAAATGTTGGAAGGCAAACGGGTCTTTGACCTCTATGTGGATGGTCAAGAAGGTAAAGAGAATGCGGCAAAGGTCTTTCAGAAGTTCGTCTCTGGGGAACGGGTAACCAATGAAGAACTTCAAATGCAACAAGCGGACGGGTCGCCGATATGGATAAGTCTCTCGGTGAATGCGCTCCGGGATGCTGACGGAAAGATTGTTGAAAGCCGGTCCGCGGTAGTGAACATTACAGAGCGTAAACGGGCGGAAGAGGAATTGGAAAACACTCTTCAGCGCTTCTACACAATTCTTTCTAGTCTTTATGCCGCAGTGCTGCTTGTGAGCGATGAGGGTCAGGTCGAGTTTGCCAACCAAGCGTTCTGCGATCTGTTCGATCTGGAAGATCCGCCATCAGACTTGCGTGGTCTGGGTGCAGCCGAAATGATTAAAAAAATCCAGGACGCTTATGCCCGCCCTGCCGAAGCCGTCGCTCGTATTCAGGCAGTCGTTGCTCAGCAACGCCCAGTAAGAGGCGAAGAAATAGCCATGCGTGGAGGCAAGACCTACCTTGTAGATTTTATTCCCCTCTTTATCGATGGGAAAGCGATCTGGGCGCTTATGGCATCACCAAGACATTACGGGGCGCAAGAGATCGGAAGAACTCGCTCTCCAAGCCGCTCGCCTAAAGTCGGTAGCCGACCTTTCCTCCGGTGTTGCTCATCACTTCAATAATCTTCTTCAGATCGTCATGGCAAGTACAAGCTTGTCTCTTTTTGACCTGGAGTCTGGAGACCTGACCCGAAGTCAAAACCAATTTGGAAAAGATGCTTCAGGCGGCGACCCTTGGAGCTGAGACGGTCAAACGTCTTCAGACCTTTGCGAATATGCGTGCCGATGTTACGGAAGGCGAGAGCAATGTCTTTGATGTATCTACCACGGCAAGAAATGCAGCCGAAGTTTCCGAGCCCTTATGGAAATCGGACTCCGAGAAGAAGGGCATCAAGATCGACCTGCAACTGGACCTGGAGGACGGTTGCCTGGTGAAAGGGCAAGAGAATGAGATCTTCGAGGTGCTCGTCAATCTCATAAGAAACGCTGCGGAAGCTTTGCCCCAGGGTGGAGACATAGAAGTCAAGACGTATAGAGAAGCCGATGAAGTGGTCATCACGGTTCGTGACACCGGGACAGGAATAGCCGAAGAGGACCTCCCAAAGGTTTTCCAACCATTCTGGAGCAGCAAGGGAGTAGGCATAGGAAAAGGAATGGGGCTTGCCGTGACTCATGGACTGGTGAAACGACACGGCGGCAGCATATCCGTAGACAGCAAAGTAGGAGTGGGTACCACCTTCACGATCCGACTGCCTCTGGCCCAGGAGCCGGTCAGCGAAGACAGAACAGTCGTCAATTGAGTACCTCTGGGGACCATCTGACCATTCTGGTGATAGACGATGACGTGAACATCGCCTCTCTTCTCGAAAGAATATGTGCGAAAGAGGGTCATACCGTTTTAGGGCTCTTTCAGGCCAAGAAGGGCTTGCGATCTTCAATAAAGAATCTGTGGATCTTGTTATCAGCGATCTCGGCATGCCAGGAATGAACGGTTGGGACGTCGGCAAGGCCATTCGGTCAATCTGTCAGGAGAAAGGGGTCTCCAAGCCTCCATTTATTCTGCTGACGGGATACGGCGGTCAGGAACTGGAAAAGGAGAAGATTACCGAGTCCGGTGTAGACGCTGTGGTTGCCAAGCCGATTGATAGGGCCACAGTGCTTGCAACCGTCCAGGAAATCGCTGCTCGGTTCAACATCGGGCCTCGCGTTACATAAGGCGGTGTAGGGTTATGCATTTGAAACCTTGACCGTATTGCCGGTTACGGTTCGCTACATCCGGTAGAAAGAGTTTTACGTCATGGCAGCAAACGCTAATATGGCAGGGCGAATCAGTCGTCTCAGACTTGCCCGTTACGCACTGATCGCTCTCTGGATTCTCTTGTTCTGGGGTTCTTTCTGTGGGACATTCTGAAAACCCGACAGGAAACGGCATCCGTAGCGAGCAATGTTGCACGGGCCTATTTCAGCAAGGATTTGGCCTTTCGATTGTGGGGCTCTTCTCACGGCGGAGTCTATGTGCCCATTGATGAGAAGACTCCTCCTAATCCTCATTTGGAGCACCTTCCGGAACGAGACATACAGACGCCTTCAGGAAAAAGACTTACTCTCATGAATCCGGCGTACATGGTGCGTCAGCTCCAAGAGGAGTTCGCAAAACTGTATGGAGTCAAAGGGCATATAACCAGTCTAAAAAACTTTCGTCCCGAAACAGCCCCCGATGAATGGGAAAAAGCAGCACTCAAGGAATTCGAGGCGGGTCGCAAAGAGGTTCAAGAGTTCACCGTGATAGGAGATGAACCCCATCTGAGGCTCATGAGGCCCTTGATAGCCGAAAAGGGATGTCTGAAATGCCATGCTTTTCAAGGATATAAAGAGGGCGATGTCCGAGGTGGAGTGAGCGTTTCGTTGCCCATGAAGGACTTTTTGGCAATTGAGCGCCGGAAGCTCACGACACAGATCATCTCGCTCGGCTCGATATTCATACTTGGTCTCGTCGGGATCGTGATCGGTATGGGACGCCTGGAACGACACGAGAAAGAGCGGGACGCTGCGATGGATGCTCTTGTAAAGGCGGGGCGAGAGTTGGAGACAAGGGTTCAGGAGCGTACATCGGAACTTGGCAACGCCAATGAGCAACTGAGGGTGGAAATTGATGCGCGTCGGCAACTCGAAACTCTGCTGCGACAGGAGAGAGATACGGCAAGAAAATACCTGGATGTCGCCGGTACCATTATCGTTGCTCTTGATAGAGATGGGAATGTTACGCTTATTAACAGGAAAGGCATTGAGGTACTGGGTTGTCAACCTGAAACCCTCGTGGGCAGGAACTGGTTCGACACTTTTCTTCCGGAATCGGACCGGGAACGGATGAAGAGCGCATTCTCACAGGTAATCGCTGGGGAAATCCACTCACTTAGGTACTTTGAGAACCCCGTGCTCACGGAAGGTGGTGAAGATCGTTATATAGCCTGGTACAACACCCTCCTGACCGATGACGACGGACAAATCCTGGGCACCCTGAGTTCCGGGGAGGATATAACCGACCGCAAGCGTGCCGAAAATGCTCTCAAAGAAAGTCACGAACGGCTGGATCTAGCGCTCACTGGAGGAGACTTGGGTCTGTGGGACTGGAATGTTCAGACCGGAAAGGCAGTCTGGAACCACCGCACCTTTGAAATGCTGGGCTACGCAACCGGAGAAATCGAATCAGAAATTAGCACCTGGAAAAGAATGATCCATCCGGATGATTGGCCTCTGGTGTCCTCAGCCCTAAACGAACACCTTGAAGGTCTTAGCTCTTCTTACGAGGCTGAGTACAGAATTCAGAGCAAGACAGGGGAATGGAAGTGGATTCTTTCCAAGGGCAAGGTCGTTGAACACGACAGTAACGGCAAACCTCTCAGGATCACCGGGACTACTCTCGACATTACCGACCGCAAGAGAACGGACGAGGCGTTACGCGTAAGTGAAGCTCAAAAGCAAGCCATTTTGGACGGAATTACCGCCAACATCGCATTTGTCAACGAGGATCTGGAAATGCTGTGGGTAAACAAAACCGCAGCAAATTCAGTAGGAAAATTGCCCTCGCACATGATCGGTCAAAAATGTCACAAATTCTGGGGTGACCCGGAAAAACCCTGTGATGGATGTCCAACGGTAGCGGTTTTCAAAACCAAGAAGTCTGAACATGCTGCCGTCGTCACTCCAGACGGGCGTATCTGGGACGAGAAGGGGGAACCAATCCTTGATGCCCACGGAAGATTGATGGGGGTTGTCGAGATAGCGCAGGATATTACCGACCGAGTACACGCAGAAAAAGAAAAGGAAACCCTGAGGTCTCAGCTTTTTCAGGCCCAGAAGATGGAGGCCATCGGCACTTTAACAGGAGGCATCGCTCACGACTTCAATAACTTGCTGACCATCATCCTCGGATACTCGGAGATGCTGCTCCTGGACAGGGACGAAAAAGACCCGGCGTACGCCGATTTACAGAAGATAGTGCTCTCAGCCCGGAATGGGGCTGAGATGGTCCAGAGGCTGCTGGTGTTCAGTAGAAAAGCGGAAACGAACCCGGTCCCGTTAGATCTGAATAGTCAAATCCGGAACACTGAACAATTTTTGTCTCGCACGCTGTCGAAGATGATCCGCATTGAGATGCGCGTGTCCGATGATCTGAACCTTGTTCATGCGGACCCGCCCCAAATGGAACAGATTGTGATGAATCTGGCTATCAATGCCAAGGAAGCCATGCCGGACGGAGGACTCCTTACCCTGGCGACCTCGAACGTCAAATTGGAAAGTGATTTCTGCGCCCGTCATCCCGGAATTGCGCCGGGCGATTATGTGCTGCTCAGTATCTCAGATACTGGCAGGGGAATGGACCAGGAAACTCAGGACAGGATGTTCGATCCATTCTTTACCGCCAAAGGTTGGGACTTTCGAAAGGGAACGGGTCTCGGACTACCTGTCGTCTTAGGAATTGTTCAGCAACACGGAGGTTGCATCGAGTGTTTGAGCGAACGCGGCAAGGGAACCACGTTCAACATCTACCTGCCGAGTTTCGCAGCCGAAACACAGTCTGAGCAGGGGTGTTCAAGAGATGTCCCCGCTCTCGGCACTGAGACGATCTTGCTCGTGGACGATGAGAATCTTGTAAGAGAACTTGGAGAGCGAATTCTAACCAAATCGGGCTACAGGGTCTTGACTGCGAGAAACGGAAGAGAAGGGCTGGACATTTACCGGCAGCATCAACGTGACATTGCTCTCGTAATCCTTGACCTGATTATGCCAGAGATGAGCGGCAAAGATTGCCTGCGTGAACTTTCAAAGATTGATCCACAGGTTAAGGTAATCGTATCCAGTGGGCATTCGGATACGGAAGACCATGGCGACTTTCCTCACGAGACTGTTCGGGGGACAGTCAAGAAACCCTACGGAATGGGACACCTGCTTCAAACCGTTCGCAAGGCTCTGGATGAGAACTGATGCTCCATTGAGCCTTTGACCACTTTGCCGGTAAGTGATTACATTACATGTGTCATTGAAGGAAACATCAGTGGTTGTAGCTAGTTACAAATGGAAACGGGCTAGAGAAAAGGTGCACCATGAAGGAACGAGAATCTGAATCTAACGCGTCCCGCTCTCTGAGAAGGTCCTTTTGGGGTCTGACCCTTTTCTGGACAATTGCGATAGCTGGTTTGCTCCTGTGGGGAATTCAAAGGGACCGTGAAGAGACCAAGAGGCTGGCGTCCCACGTGGCAGAGACTCATTTCGACAAGGAAAAGGCGTTTCGTCTTTGGGTTGCTTCTCAGGGGGGCGTCTATGTGCCTGTTAATGAGAAAAATCCTCCTGATCCGCTTCTTGAACATATCCCCGACCGTGACATCAAAACCCCTTCAGGCAGACTCCTGACCCTGATGCCTGGTTTCCACGTGGTCCGTGAGGTCCGTGAACAATTCCCCGAACTCTATCGAGTTAAAGGTTCTACTACCAGTCTCAGACCTCTTCGTGAAGGAAATGCTCCCGATGAATGGCAAAAGGGAGCCTTGGATGCCTTTGCTGGTGGTGAACGGGAGGTTAAGGAAGTCACTGAGATTTCAAAGGAACCTTACCTCCGAATGATGAGGCCTCACATTGCTGAGAAGGCTTGTCTCAAATGCCATGGGAAAACGGGCTTCAAAGAAGGAGAAGTTTTGGGGGGAGTAGAAGTTTCGTTACCTCTGAAGCCCTTTCTATACCACGAACATCAACAGATAATGACGTTAGTCTGGTCTTACGGTGCGGTGTTTCTTGTGGGTCTCGTGGGACTTTTTATCGGAAGACGAAAACTTGAACGTGGTGAGGCGGAGCGGATTGCCGCCGAGAAGTCCCTGAAGGAGAGCGAAGAGCGGTATCGCGACCTCGTTGAAATCTCAAACGATATTGTGTACCGGACTGACGTCGGCGGCATCTTCACCTTCGCAAACCAAGTAGCGTCAAAGATTACCGGTTATTCGGAAAAGGAACTCGTGGGTCGCCGTTTCACGGATTTGATTCTCCCCGTACAGGGAAGAAACAGGGAAATTCTACGGAAGGCAATTCATTAAAAAGATTCCCAATACCTACTATGAATTCCCCTTGCTGGCCAAAACAGGGGAAACGGTATGGATCGGACAGAATGTCCAATTGATTACAAAGGGTGAAGAGATTTTAGGTTTCCAGGCCACCGCAAGGGACAAGACGGAGCGCAAGAAAGCGGAGAAGGCTCTTCAGGCGGAAGAGCACAAACTCCGCACGATGATAGAAGGTATGGATGAAGGGGTTGTGGTTGCAGATGCCGACGGCATAGTCACTGAGGTCAACCGGTGGTTCCTCCGCAAAGTCGGTCTCAAGACGGGAGGATATGGTCAATAAGAACATGTGGGGATTTCACCCGGAATCCGAAGAGAACTGAAGCCGTCCGACGCGATGGTGGCTGCGTACAAGGCAGGGGAAACACGAGACCCCAAAGAAGTCAACCGGGACCTCCTCGGCATGCATGTGTCTCTTCGAGTTCAGCCTATATTCGAGGACGACCAATTCAAAGGGATCATCTTGAACGTGATCGACGTGTCAGCTTTGGTCGAAGCACGGGAAGTAGCCGAAAGGGCCAGCAGGTCTAAGAGTGAGTTTCTGGCAAATATGAGCCATGAAATACGTACTCCCATGAACGGCATACTGGGGATGACCGAACTTGCGCTCAACACGGAGCTAAATGCGGAACAGAGAGACTACCTTGACACGGTAAAGGTATCGGCTGATGCGCTTCTTAAACTCATTGAGGACATACTGGATTTCTCAAAAATCGAGGCGGGAAAGCTCGACCTGATGCACACGAGTTTCAGCCTTAGAGATTCCTTAGCGGATACCATGACCATGCTCTCGAATCAGGCCCATAAGAAAGGATTGGAGCTGATCTATGATATTCCCTTTGACGTTCCTGATACCCTAGTTGGGGATCCGGGGCGGCTGCGTCAGGTTCTCGTAAATCTGGTCGGAAATTCCATTAAGTTCACCCAAGAGGGGGAAGTCGAGGTTCTTTTGGAATTGGAGTCCGAGACCGAAGATCATGCCATGCTGCATTTCACGGTTCGAGACACAGGGATTGGAATCCCCATTGAAAAACAGCTCAAAATCTTTGAAGCGTTTGAGCAGGCAGACGGCTCTACGACAAGGAAATACGGAGGTACCGGGCTTGGTCTCACCATTACTCGCCAGCTGGTGAAGATGATGGGAGGTCGAGTGTGGGTCGAAAGTGAACCCGACAGAGGGAGCCAATTCCACTTCACGATGTCTTTTGAACTTCAACCAAGGTCCTCAGAGCTAGGGTTGCCTCAACAGGCTATTAATCTTGAAGGAATATCCGTGCTGGTTGTGGACGACAATCTCACGAACAGGCGGATATTGGAGAAAACCCTCCTCTATTGGAAGGCAAAGCCGACAGTCGTAGAGAGTGCCTTCGAGGCGCTGGAAGCCCTACAGCAGGCTCAAAAGCAGGGAACGCCGTTTCGCTTGATGCTTACCGATTGCATGATGCCGGAGATGGACGGCTTTGAGCTTATAGACAGCATAAATCAGCATCCTGAAATCTCGACTCCGACCATCATCCTGTTGACATCAGCGGGTGAAAGAGGAGACGCATCCAGGTGCCAGAGTTTAGGTGTGGCAGCATATCTAGTCAAACCGGTCAGCCAGTCCGTATTGTTTCTCACCATAGCCAAGGTGCTCCAGATGCCATCCGGTACGGCAGACAAGAGGTCTCTTGTCACTCGACACTCCATACGGGAGAGCAGCAAGAGACTTCGGATACTTCTCGTCGAGGACAACGTGGTCAACCAAAAGTTGGCGACGAAACTTCTTGAAAAGATGGGACACAGCGTATCGGTTGCAGAGGATGGCAAGAAGGCTCTGGAAGCACTGGAACATGGGGGCTTCGATCTGGTGATGATGGATGTGCAGATGCCGGTAATGGACGGGTTCGAAGCCACGACGATAATAAGAAATCAAGAAGAGGGAACCGGAACGCATATCCCAATCGTGGCAATGACGGCACACGCAATGAAAGGGGACCGAGAAAAGTGTCTCGAAGTTGGCATGGACGGTTACGTTTCCAAACCGATCAACATGCAGGAACTGTATGAAACGATTGACAATCTGTTCCAGGTTAACAAAGAAGATGAGAAGCAAGAGCCTTACACTGAGCGGGGAGAGGGTATTATCCAACGAGACGCCCTCCTTGAAAGGGTTGGAGGGGATATGGATCTGCTCAGGGAGCTGGTCGATCTCTTCATGGACGATAGCCTTCAGCTTGTTGATCGAATCCGACAGGCAGTAACGAGCAAGGACGCTGACGAGCTGGAAAAGGCAGCTCATGGCCTGAAAGGCTCTGTACTCAATTTCGAGTCAAAGAGCGTGGCTGCTATTGCACAGGCACTTGAAACTATGGGAAGGAATCGAGATCTTACTCAGGCTCAAAACGTTGTGGCTGAACTGGAGAAAAAGGTAGATGTGCTGAGAGCCGAACTCCTTGCAATCACAGCCTGAGAAGATCGCGTACCAGACCAAACGCAGGGAAGGAAAGCGGTGAACGCGAAGGATTGACTTGGTCAGGATATTATGCGACCCGATAAGTCGGGAAATATAGCTGTCCGCGAACCGACTCCTTCTACCACGACATAGCTATAATGACGCTTTCGTCACACTCAACCCGGAATATGCCTAATTCCAGTGCTTTGTTTTATATGGGCTATTCTCTTCGGCATCAGGGTTTGAAGATTCATTGACCGAGAAAACAGAAGCTTCGTGGGGGATCACTACATGGCTCGTATACTCATAATAGATGACAATCCAGAGCTGCGTGCGCTAGTTAGGGCCATTTTGGATAGGACGAAGTCAGGGCATGAGACCGTCGAGGCTGCGGATGCTCTTGATGGCCTCGCCATTTGTCGTCAAAATCACGCTGACCTTGTCATCATGGACATGCTTATGCCAGGTAAACCAGGCTGGGAAGCCATTTTGGACTTTAAGAAGGAATTCCCTGAGATCAAGATTCTCGGAATTTCCGGTGGAGGGAAGCAGGGTCCGTTCGGCTATCTAATGCTGGCAAAAAGATTCGGTGCTGAACGAGTCTTGATGAAGCCGTTCAACCAAAATGACCTCTTGGAAGCTATAGATGATCTTCTCACAGGGGGAAATAGTGTTAAGGTTTCTAAAAGGCTTCTGGTACCTAAAGCTCCTGAGAAGAAATCCGTATCCTTGTAGACGAAGATGCTCATGATTCATGGAATCTTTGTGAACTCCTGACAGCGGCTGGGCATTCCGTGACCCACGTGAAGAACCATTGCTATGCTCTTGAGGTACTTGAGCAAAGAAACTTTGAGGTTGCCATTCTTGACGTGGCTGAAATTCGGCGGGAAGAAACTGACCTGATCCAATTGTTGAGATCCAGACCTTATCGCCCCATCATTATCGTGATGGCAGAGTTCGACTCGGTGATAACTAAGAACCGAGTCATCAGCAGAGGAGCTGACCATTTTCTAGGGAAACCGGTGGATATTTACGAGCTACACGAGCGCATGTTTCCTCCAGAATCATTCATAGGGCACTTGGAGGGCTTTGATCTCTTGGAGTACCTTCAATTCATACTGCTAAGTGGCAAGAAGACCGTCGTTGAGGTCCTGTCAAGGCGAGGAGAGACTTGCAGGCTATATTTCAGGAATGGCCAGATAGTTCACGCTATATGTGGAGAGCTAGAGGGAGAACCGGCTTTCTTCAGTTGCGTCCGGTTTCATGGCGGAACGCTGGGCAACTTGGAATGGGTACCGCCATCCACAGAATCCATCACCAAACCAGGGGATTACTTGCTTATGGAAGCTGCCAGAAGGAGAGACGAGGAGAAGCATTCATGAAGCATTCAATCGGGCGATTCATAGAGTCCTTTTTATGTCCCCTTCGGGGAATGGGAGAAAATCTCTCGCCTTTAGGCGAAGACTTCAGTAGGCTTGCCGCATTATGAAACACCACCGCAAGACCTCGCACGCTGTTTATGACATCAAGTTCCACGTGGTATGGATCACCAAATACCGCAAGCCTGTGCTCTCCGGAGAGGCATTCAGGCTGACAGAGACCTGCAATTCGTATGCCGATCAGTCGAAAAATCCGTAAGCCCAAAAGCAGGTAAGAGGAATCAAGCAATCTCAGGAACCCGTACCCGCTTCCACCAGTTACTACGGCACCACACGACGGCTGTCTGATTACTGCAAGCCATTCGATTCTTTCATGGATTCAAAATGGAGCAACCTCTCAGACCTTATTCAATAACGCAGTTTTTACTAACGATAATCTGCATTTTCCGTAGTAACTACCGTTTCTCGATCTGTCTTGGCTAAAGGTTTATTGGGATTTTATTATGGGATCGGGATGCCGAAGTCTTCCTTGAACCGTTCTCTGAAATATCGAGCTTCCTGAGAATGGGGGTCTTTTTGCAATTTGTAACAATACTCGTTGAATATGATCTCCATCTGGTTACGGAGTTGCCAGGGGTCAACAATCACCAGGGAGTATTTGTAGGTCCGGCAGACTGATTCCCCTGCGTTGGGGATCTCGTAGATCATTGTTCCTTTGCCGCTCAAATCACTTATTCCGGCATAGGCGTCTAGGTCGGCGTGGTGATGTAATGAGCAGCGTATGCCGTGGTAGAAAACTCCTGCATAATCTTTCAAGTCTCTGGTCGTCCAAGATTCCCCCTCTCGAAAAGAAGCCTTGAAAGATTGGCTAAGTGGCGTATTAAAAATTGGCATCTTCATTCTTAAGAAATGCTTGTATTTCTTTGAGCTGTGCCAGGATAGGTTGTATTCGTACTGAGTCAAAAGATCGACGAGGGCACACATAGCGACGATAACGGGGTAAGCTTCGTTGCTCGTGACTGGAAACACGGAAAGGGGCTTAAAATACCATCCATAAATCCTGGCTCTGAATCCATCAACCACAGACTCCCAATCTGACCAGTCCATTTCGGGAATTCCCTTTGTGTTTTTTTGAAAGGCCTTCCCGACGTAGTATAATTTGACGTAATGACTGGGGTCCGGCAGCTTATAGATAATCCTTGAGGCACTCGTCTTCTTTTTGCAGAAACCTGAACATAGCCAGTCCTTAAAGCATTTCCACACTGCTAAATCCTCTTTGAGACCGTGCCTCAATCCAGAGCCACGAGTTCCGCTATCTCCCCCTGTGCCCCTTCCACCCCATCAATATACACCTGAAGGGTGTTCAGATTCTTGTGCCGGGAGAATTTCAAGACCTTGGTTACATCCATGCCGATTGCTTGGGTCTTCCTTACTGCCTCTGAGATACTTGTGTGTCTGAGTCCGTGGGGTCGGACTTTCTGGCCCGTTTTTTTCCCCAGATGCTTCACGACGTAGTAGAGACCGTCGGCGCTAAGACGTCTCCCGTTGACCGTTCCGTCGTGGTGAAAGTTGACGAACAAGGGTCCGGGATGTTCTCCTCGAACTTCAACCCATTCTCTCAGGATTTTTCTTGTTCGAGTGGGAACCGTCAAGGTTTCCTTCTGGAGTCGTCCTTTACCAAGGACCCACAAGGTTCCTCTTTCCAGGTCCAGGTCTTCGCGATCCAAACCTACAACTTCTGATCTCCTGAGTGCAAGGTCAAAGAGAAGGTGGAGAAGAGCCTGGTCTCTGAGTCCCTTTGGGTCTGTTCGTTTGCCCACTTCTTCCTGAAGCTTCTGGACCCCAGACTTACCAGGCCCCTTCGTGTCGCGGGAATTCGATTCGATCTTTTGGTTTTTTATACGAACTTTCCAATTAACCATGCCCAGCGTATAAGCCATGTCGGTGAGACTACGCAGTGCTGCCAGCTTCCTGTTTACGGTCGAGGGCTGTAATTTTCTTTCTTCAACGAGGTAGGTCTTGTACTTCAGGGCCATATGATTGGCCTTGTGGAGACCATTCGACAGAAAGATCCTCGCAACGTGATCCATGTCGCTGGCTTCCAGGAATAGCCGGAAATCCTCCAGGTCTCTTTTGTACGCCTCGATGGTCTTGGGAGATTTGCCGGAGAGGAAAGCAGCAAGGAGTTCATCCGCTTCGATGCTTGGGAGTATGGCCACTGAATCCGTGGATGTCTCTGAAGCAGGGACTAATGCTTGATCGTACATCTTGGTTTCCGTCTATTCCTATAGAAAAGTCGAGGTTGTTTCCACAAAAGAATCTTAAGCAGAACACTTCTAGCAAAAATCATGCCTCTTTATCCGAAGGTTCGGAAAGTTCAAATGACATCTTAGGTTTGTCAGGCTTGCCGATGCAGAAATAGTTCCAGAGCACCACGTCGAGCATCCGGCTCATGTTGTACCCTCTTTCTTTTCTTTCATTTTCAAATAATTCCAGAAGCCCTGCGTCTACAGTTCCGGCAATCTTTCCCCTCGGAACCGCATGCCGTCTGGTTCCTTGAACGGTCTCAGGCAAAGGGGGAGCAGGCGGGTATCCGTGGCCTTCGGACGAAGTTATTATTGTAGCGTTCTGAAGTTTCGCTATCTTTTCTTCAAAAACTCGTTCGGCTACCTGTGCACTCACTCTCTCAATCACCATCTGGACACGTTCCTCAACGTAATCCTCCATCTCCTCCATCAATTCTTTAAGCAACTGTTTCCTGTCTTCCACGTTGATCATTCCAGACTCCTTGCTATCCTCTGAAGATTGGGAAGATTCCGATTGCTTAATCCAAGCGTTGTACCTCTTCCGAATGGCATTCGGCGTCAAGGATAACCCTTGGACGTTAGAGAACTTGGCTTTGCACCGGACAGCCACTGCTTCCCAAGTCACCTTCTCGCCTTCCTCTTTCAAATCTGCTACAAACCGAATTAATTGTTCCCTCATGCTCTCGGACATCTTCGCTCTCACTGAAAAACGAAATTCTTGTTCCAGTTTCGGAACTTTCCGATAGTTAAAATACTACCTGCTCGGTTCTATGTCAATAACTTTCGGAAAGTTCGGATAGTCCAGGATTCTATAGAGAGCGAAAGGTATGAATCAGGAGGGACGGGATCATTCTAGATGCGAGGGAATCGTGACCTGATCAAGCTGTTGGCCCGATTTCCAGTCTTGGAATTAGCGTACTCAAGACTGGACCCAGCGTGGTAGGACTTGATTGGACACTTTATTCATCGAGGGAATCCGGTAGGATTTGCAGGCAGCCGCATAGTCCTTTGCCTTGAGCGGTGCACAAACCTGTACCAGTAGTTGTTAAAAAGAAAGACACTTTTTTTCCGTTCCTTTGACCAAAATAATTAGCCGGAAGACTCTTCTCTATCTTTTCCTCTCGTCTTTGACGCCCTGACCTTTCCGAGGCCAAGCTTCTATCCGATCTCTTTGGCTTTGTCACGGAACGTCGGTCCATGAGGGACGTAGGACTATGTTGAGCGACAATTACACTTGTGTATCCATTCTTGGAATATCTTCCTTTGCCGTTTCTTCCTTCACAGTTTCTTTACTCGTCTACCGACTCTTGTTGTCCCTTCTTGTAAAAAGGCTAATCGTTCAGCCACTTAAGATAAAACGTCATAAAAGAGGAAGGAGTCCAAGCTCTACCCCTTGGACTTAAGATATTACGCTTATTCAGGTTTCTCATAGTGTCATCGAAATCCCGAGTTTCAGCAAATACTTCCCTAATCTTTTCTATAAGTTCCTCATGTGTGTAAGTCACAGCGTTAGGTCGTCTGCTAGAAGACCCAGTTAAATCCTCGTAATCCCAAGGTCTATCGTGATCTACACGGTCGGCTAAAGAGGTAAAAAACTCTACCCGATGTTTCTCTTTGGAAACCCTAGGAGGCCACCAACCTGCTTTTCTCCACTTAGCAATTAAGGTAGAGGACTTAGTTTGTTTATCCAGCCCACCCACATATATATAATAGCCCACCGCCTCATCACGAGCTATCATCTCAGCTACATCATATACCGTTGTATCCTTTTCTGAATACTTACGGTACGCCTTTCCAGTGGACTGCTTTATCCAGTCCTTGTACTTCTTTCCTGCCGACTTTAGTGCAGCTGTCAATATTTCGTCCGTCTCGATGATAGCGGACCTCTTCTTTTTAGGAGCCTTTGGAGGAACAGGAACAGCAGTTTGTTTCGCTGCGGGAAATACCTCTTGATCCTCATGCTCGTCGCTATCAACAACGTCAGGAACTTCCGTGAGGGTCGTCCCTTCAGCATGTTCCAACGCTTCGCCTCCCTTATAAGAAGCCTCACTATGTGTCTTTACGTCTTCAATGGACTGTTTGAGGGCCTGGTCCTCGTCTCTGAGTTCGCCGTAGTTCAACCTGAAGGATATAGAGAGCGACTTTTGCTGTTCTTGGTCCCAACCACGAACCTCTTCCGGCAATTCCTTCTTGATATTGAAAACTCGGTCCGTAAGAATGCCGTCTGAAATTTGCAGGCACGGGGGGCCTTTTGGTTTTTCCGCCTCTATCGACGCTGGAGCAGAAGGGGAAGTTCCTGCTTCGAGACCCCTTCTTATCTCTTTCTCTGCAAGTCGGTCTGACTCCTCGACGGAAAAACCCTCATCCATGTAGACGCCCGAAAGAGTAAGGAATCGAACTCTCCATTGGTCAGGCCAGTCGTCCGGGTTTTCAGGGAGGTCATGATCGGAGTCCATGACACCATCGTCCGCAAGGCCAGCCTTGCTTCCTTGCGTTATCGTTCCCGTCATTGCTACTTCAGCGGTTCTATTGGGCAATGACGGCATGACGGGAATGACGGCAGATTCGGAAACCTTGTTGGTTACGGAAAGAGAGACTCCCCGTGTCTCGATCTGTTCTCTCCGCTTCTTTCTGGTTATTTTAATCATGCGTGAAGTCGTCGTTCTTGGGGGATATTCGATCACGATTCCGACCTCACCAAGATTGTAGCTTAGTTTTTTCAGTCTCTTGGATAAGGCACTCGAAGAGCTTGGCCAATGCTTGTTCTGGAAATTCATTCCCTTGGCCAGCTCGCTCAACTCGCTATAGAGACTGCTGGGTGTGCCAATCCAATAGGGGCTCTGATCCTTATCCATAAACTCAATCACCGCATTTGCCACGGGATCCGCCTCGACGGCTTCTTCATGCTGAAATTTCACGTTTTCGTAATAGGCCCTCACAAACTTCTCTTGGGGAATCCCCATGGCTTGAGCCACGGCGCAGCCCCATAGAAACCAGTCTGACATTCTCGGCAGTCGGTCGAATTGGATTGTCGGGCGGATCTTCATGGCCTTTACCAGCGTGTCAAGAATGCCGCCAAGAATAGATGGACGAATTTCCTCGAATTCCTCAAGGACCACCTGCTCCGTCTTCATTTGTTTAGGGCTAATCCTATCCAGTTCTATAATAATGGACCTATCGAGCAGGTCAGGAGCCGTCGAGAGTATCGATATGCCGTTGAGAATGAATGTACGGCGGTAATCATAGGTCACGTCGTCATCATCCGTGTATAGAGCCCGCTTCTGGACTCCTCCGCCGGTTACAGCCCGGCAGACAGCGTCACTTGCCCATGACGGAAACCAGCTTAAATTATCCAGATTAATTAATGCATGGTGTTCCATCAGTTGCACGAACTCAGCTTCATTTTTGCTGAGCGAGAGTGTGAGCACTGATGAAGGATCAATGACAAGGCGAACCAGTTTTGCGACCGTGGACTTACCGCTTCCATGTATGCCGTACAAAACAATTCCCGGTCTAGGACTCTTCTCAATTAGGCTCGCCACCAACCAAATACAGAAAAGCACGTAAGATTTGTCGTTCTTGAAACGAACGTGGTTCACGATCTGCTTCAAATCTCCGTCCCTTTTCGGAACAGGAAGAGGTTGTTGATGGCTAAATCTTTTGAACGGCGGTCTCTCTAACGTGACTATCGACCAACCTTCCGAAGTAACCTCGATGCATTCCCATGTAGGGGTGCACATGTCCACATAGAGCCTGTCCTTGATCCATGCTAGCCGATTATAAAGATATCTTCGCTCCTTTGACTTCGCTCCTTCCTCCAGATAGTCCCCGAATTGGCCTATCGTCTCTCTACTCACGCCGGTGCCTCGCCCTGAAACATAGAGAAACTGCATGTTCCTTTGAAAAGCCGAACTCTTGATCTTCACGTTTTCCCAATGGTCGTTGAATTTGGTGGTTATCCAACCTGACCCATGCTGGTCCAGAAAGACTTCGGCTTCCGTTTTGTTGAAAAGGCGGAGTAATGCCTGAAAGGGTGTTTCCTCGTCTTCCTTATTCTTGGAACGATTTTTCTTCACTTCCTTAAGGCTCTGCCTGACGGCTAACACCGATGTTTTTATTTTCTTCGAAAGTTCTTGCACATGCCTGTCTTGCACGACCGGATCAAGATCTGAAATGTCCTGAAGAATCTGCCGGAAGACCTTTTCAGATGTTGCGTCTTTGAGGCCAGGCGAAAGTGCCTCAATATCAATCTGGAGAGGAGTGAGCGCCGCATCTATGACTTCGGCAAAATCCTTTTGGTCGTGGTTCTTCAGGAATTCGTTTGCGTCGATCTTTCCGGCTTCCAGGAGTTTATCCACGTGATTCTTCTCGTCGCCTGTAAGTGTCTTTAACTTGGCGTCCAGATTTGTCTCATCGATACCCCGCTCACTGAGTTGACGGCGGGCATCCTTCTGTTTTGCATCCAGCGGAAGAAGAGCAATTCGTGCATCGATTTTCTTTTCAATCAAAGACCGCGCCGTTTCCTTCGCTGCCCGCAATCCCACTTGAGACATTTCATTGTCGGGAATGAGAATGATCGGAACGTCAAGATGGCAAAGCTTCTCAGCGATTCTTTCCCTGTCGTCCTTCCTAAAGCGAACCGTTATTGGGCTCACCGAAGCTTCTCCCGTTTCCAGGACGGACAACACATCTGGCATGCCTTCAGGAATCAGGACCCTGGACGGTTTCCCTCGCAGGCAGTCCTCATTGAAAAGCCGGTCGTTCTTGATACAGGCATTGACGTATGGTCGCCTTTCAGGATCATGGGTCGGGAGTTTTTTGTATTTTCCAGACTCATAGCTGTTTTCCGGCGTCCACGGGGTCTTTCTGGCAATCAGGTAGGTCACCCCGAAGCCCTTTGACCAATACGGAAATGTAATACGACCGTCAAAAACCGGAATCAGCTCGTCCTCATTCCCTTTTCTGAAGAGCCCTGTCGAAAGCATCTCCTGCTCGGAAAAATCCTTGTCCATCAAATCAATGTGAAGAGATCCATCGTCCAAGGAATAACCTATCTGGTATTTCTTGATGGTCGCATCCTTGAATCCGTACTTGGCTACAAGCCACTCCAGAACCTCCTTTTCCTTCATCAAGCTATCATGGCAGTGCCGAGCAGCATGGGTAAGACAGTCGAAGGTCCTTTCGGTCTTGGCCCAAGAATCTTCGAGGTGGGCCACTCGATCATCGGAAAGAGTTTTACCCAATGGGGGCATCTTCGCGATGTTGGCAAGCATGTCACGGGCCTCTCGATGGGATGACGGCATCCTGCCTGTTATGCCTTTGGTTACCACTCCATGTTTTGCAAACTCAATCAATTGCAGGACGTTCCCGCCTTCGGCGCATCCGAAGCAAAACCAAAGCTGCTTTTCCTTATCTACCACCAATGACCGATGAGACACACTGGAATGCCTTGGACAATCGCAGTAAAGAACCGCCGAATCCTCATTGGTTATGGTGAGGTATTCCCGAGCCACTGTTTCAATATCGACAACGGCTATAAGATCGGAATAATAGTTTGTATGATTATTTGACTTCATCGCTTCTTCCCTAATTATGGTGATAGAATCTCCCGTCATTATGACGGCAAGCATTTTGTTCCTGTCATTCTCCCGTCATTGCTATGTTGCTGGTTCCTTTGATGAATGACAGCATGACAGGAAAACCACCAAATTTCCATACTCTCCTAACTAAAAAGAACACATACCCTCCTGTTCTTTCTTATCTCTCTCTTTTCTTCCTTAATTGTAGAGAGAGAATTACGTGTCATTCCTGTCATGCTGTCATTCCTATGTGTTTCCAGGGTAGTAGGAATGACAGGAACAAATCGCTCCTGTCATTCCCGTCATTGTTCCTGTCATGAATCCTGTAGAATGACACTCGTCGGTCCATTACTTCACTACTCTAAGAGCCGGTTGGCTGTTAACGTTTCTTTTCAAACTTTGCTGCCTCTGTGATTCATAGGCTGGGTAAAACGGATTGCTGAGGGCTTCTTCGATAAATGAAATGAGATAAGCCTTTTTGAGGACCGCCTCTAGGTCTCTCCGGCTGTCTCTTGCCGGATCTGGATTCAGATTTGCAAGCGCGTTTTTCAAGCTTTCCCTCTGCTTCTCCAAATAGTCAGCAGGATGAATCCGTTTTAGAATGATATGGTCCCATAGGATTGTCTCCAGATCGCTGCGAGCAGATTCATAAACAAAAGCTACGTCAAAACCACGTTTTGCTATCATTCTGTCCAAGACTGTGTCAGGAATCAGTCCCTGGACGCCCGATTTTTTCAAATTCTTCTTATCCAATCTCATGAACATGAGCATCAACTTCCTCCTTGATCAATTTCAGCTATCCTTGTTGAGAGCAGTGATGCCAAACTTCGCAGACCTTTAGCGCCTGGATGTTGTTCAGTATCCCTCACTCGCTTGCGGATACTTGGCCTATGTCAACTCTTGCCGCCTGCTCCTCTTTGTCCCACTTTATCGGGAGCCTGACCGTTCCTTCCGGTTTCCATTGAAGTGTTTTCAATAGAGCCCTGATGGAAAGGCTGCGAGAATTCTGACTTGGTCGGTCCATTTTTCTCGCGCCTGGTGAGTCAGCTTCACATGGTTTTAGCCAGAAGCTCGTGGGGCGCTTGTCGTCCGTGAAAATCTGGAGAAAGTCAAACTGCTTGCCATAATGCTCTTTAATCAATTCGTAAGCCTTCTTGTACATAAGTAGGCGGCTCAATTTCCCGTTTACCGATACGGACGCACCGTCACCGTATTCGCGTCTCTCATTGGTTAATAGTTTCAGGTTCATTCGTTCCTCCTTTCAATTGGTTTGACCCTGGCCCCACTCAACTGTGTTACTCATTATTTACTATATCCAGTCAGACTTGTCAAGACCTTGTGACGTTGTGGACTAGTTGCACCGGTGGTCCAGGTCCAAGACGTCCAAGCGGTCGGCGACGGTTAACATATTATGATAACATGACAATGTGGTCTGGATTGACAGTGATAGCTCATCTGTGGAGAAAATGCTCACCGACAGGCAGAGTGTCATTAAAATGGCTCTCAGCCAAGCGAATAGTATTTTCTGATGTTTTTTCAATAAAAACTTGAAAAACCATGCACACCAATTGGACCTGTGTCTCCAATTTTGCACCTACGCCGGTACTGCCCACAGCCTTTTCTGAGAAAATCCGCTTTCAGACTAGCGTTTCCCTCACCGCGTACGGTCCCCCCAGTCACGTTGAGAGACCCGATTCAGCCCCCCACCTCAACCACATCCCCCCGTCGAATAAAAAAACCAGGCCAGAACGCTGCCTTTTCAGGTCAATATACCCAGCTCTGGATTGGCCTTCCCTGTGGCATGGCTATAAATTTTACGTAGGACAACCTGAAGGACGATCTTGATCACCCTACCAATCCCCCCCTCGCTCCGAGGGGCATCATCCAACCACGAGCCTCCTGTGAGCCAGGTTGGACGATGCCATTAGGTCTTGTTTTTGCCGATCTGACTTTCGCATTACCCACTCACCCAGCGGATTTTGTGGCTGGCGATGAAAGAGATCGAGGAGGTAGGGCCTGAAACGCTGCGGGGTTCTCGTGTACGCGGGACAACGTGGGACCGGATTTCGACTCTTTCTTTTCTTACTTATTAATATAGCAGCGGTTTCCCTTGACACATTATATATATCGGCTAGCCTGCTCAAAAAATCATGAGGAGGGTAAACAAATGATATTAAATATTAAAGAGTTGGACCGGATTCAGGTTGCGTGTTCTCGCCATGTTGGCGCATACGAGACGTGCGAGGAATCGTGGGACCGGCTGCTCAAGTGGGCGGACGAGCAGCGGCTGGAACCGGCGGGAACCATGTTCTTGGGAATATGTCATGACGATCCTGAGTTGGAGGACTCCGACGAAATCCGGTACGATGCTTGTATCACTGTTCCAAGCGGCACGGTTCCAGGGGAGGGAATTACCATTAAAACAGTCGGCGGGGGGACTACTGCTCGTTCCTGTATGTTGGCGGTTACGACGGTCTGGAGGACGCCTACGACAAAATTCAAGGGGACTGGATGCGGCATCCAAGACCCCTTGCACAGGGACCGTCAATCGAGATCTATATAAATGATCCCGCGAAAACTGCCTCGGACCAATTGGTAACTGAGGTCTGTATCCCGCTGGAATAGAGGATTTGAAAGTTGTGGACTGGCGGTCTTCGTTGATTCACAGGTTAGGCAGATTGCTGGAGAAGCTGGCCTGCGGCTTCTCCAAGTCTTTTGCCAGCTGGCCTAGATTCTTGACCACTTGGGACCCTTTCATGTCAATCCTGCGGCGTAAAGCGTCCTGATTAGCGCATTTTGTTCCTGCTGGAAAACCTTGCAGAGTCGGCTGTCCTCGACCTGTATTCGTTCCATGCTGCCAAGCGCGGGCACAGACGGGAGCCGGTGAGCAGATTGCATGCAGGAACGAGAAGACCGGCGTTGCCATGTAGGACGCCTCTCAGGTGTATCAGCCGTCACCCTTATTGCGCTTCGACCCTTCCTTATTCACCGCCGCCTTCAACAGCGGGGAGTATGCCGACTTGACCCCGAACCTTTCGGTCTCCATTCTTTCGGTAAGGGAACAATTTTCCAACTGATTAGCACTGGATTTCCAAATGGAGACGGTATTGCAATCAGTCATCCTAAAGAATGGAGGTTCTCGCTATGGCCAAAATGGAAAAGAGAAACCTGTCACAACCTGACGAGACTCGAACTTTTGACAAAGGAAGACTGGAACTCGTTACTGTGGGAGGCGTCGTGTTCGGACGTGCGACGCTTCAACCCGGTTGGAAATGGTCAACTTGCGTAAAACCTTTGGTAAAGACCAAGAGCTGCGAGGCTCCTCATGTCCAATACCATGTATCCGGTCGTCTGCACGTCGTGATGGACGACGGTTCTGAGGAGGAATTCGGACCTGGCGATGTATCACACCTTCCGCCAGGCCATGATGCTTGGGTCGTGGGAGATGACCCGGTGGTTGTGATTGACATATCCGGCATGGGCGAATATGCCAAACCTAAATGACCATGTGGGAGAAGCGGATGCTGGTCGAAATACCAAGGCATTCCAAGAAATCTTGAGAGCTGCAGGAGAAGATTGAGGATGAGAACCCTTGTTGCAGGGCTTGCTGGAGGGCTCGCAATGAACCTGACGATGCTGCTCACCTTCCGACTGATAGGGTTTGGTTGGTACGGAGGCGGCATCCTGCTCGATCCAAAACTTCAAAGTCAGAAACTCATTGCGGTCTGGACATCGCTGGAGCCTCTCCCACTCGTCGTTGCCGCCCCTGCTCCGATCATCTTTGGCTTAATGCTTTTCGGAATAGGTCATGCGTTCATTTACAAGTGGCTCTCTGTCTCATGGCCTGCCGGAATTCTGCCGCGAGCCTTAAGACTGGCAGGCTTGATTTTCTTCATGACCTTCCTTTTTTGGGAATTCTTTACCCCGTTCAACCAATTCGGGGAGCCGTTGGCCTTGATTGCCCTCGAACTTTCTTTCTGGCTGTTCATCGCCTTGGCGGAAGCGTTTGCAATCGTGAGCGTCATCGAGACTGCGAATAAATGATAGGTTTCGTGCTTGGCACAAAGGGGTAAACGATGCGGAATGTCCTTGTGGCAATCATCCTGCTGCTTTCTAGTGCAGCCTACGGGCAAGGTAACGATGAGTTTTCGTGCCGCGTGATCTTTGACGTGAACAAAGGGGACTGGATTGATCCATTTGATGAATTCTTCCGCGCCAACGTGGACATCGAGAGTGAACAACGCGACAACGGCAAAGTGCTGGCTGTGAAATTGGACTTAAACGGCGACGGTGAGCCTGAGTACTTTGTCAGGACCGTTTGCGGAAACGGCGGATGCGACTATCCCATTTTTGATGGGCGGTCGAGACAATTTCTTGGGAGCGTATTCGGCTCCGTGATTTGGCTATCGAAGAGCAGTGCTAGAGGAATGCCTATCATTGAGTCTTACAGCCATCTTGCGGCACTCCGAGGGGTAGTGTCTCGCTATGAATTCGATGGGAGAAGGTACAAGCAGGTCTCCTCGCTGGAACTCTTAGGAGAAGCTAACGACTCGTTTTTTGAGGCCCTGAGCAAAGCCCTGAGAACCAAGTGATGTCGAGCGTGCAGGTCCTTCCTTCCCGCCAGAACCAACCCGACCGGCTACAGTTCAAATCAATACCTCGTATGAAGCTTTATTCTTAAGACCTTCTGTTCTGTATCCAGGACAGCGAAGATGAAGTCGTTCAAATCAACTGACTTTTCCGAACACGGGACTTTCTTCCATGAGTGAAGAAGGTTGTCACCGGCGGTCTTGCATTGATAGAGTCCGTCCTTCACGTCAAGCGGCAGTCTCTTTACCCACCTCTCATAGAGTTGATCTTCCGTGGGATTGTAGACCGAACCAAGTGGCGGAACCGGCTTTCCAGTGACTTCAGCCCATTTCTCAACGCCTTTCATGGCGGCTCTTATTCCAGTCATCCTGATGAGGAACTCACGATCCGGCGGCATCGGTTTCCAGGTTTGGTCCCGCTGAACGTTTTTCAGGAATTTTTCAAAGTCGGCAGGATCGAACTGAAACGCCGCGGTGATATCAAGCCCTTCTCGACCGAAGAATCCAGGCTTCTCAGGGGAACTTTTGATGGCCAAGAGTTTTACCGTGGAAGGAAGATCAAACTCCCGTCTTAATACTTGTTCGTCCGATTCCTGACAACCAGTGATAAGAGATACCGATAATACGACTGCAAAGCAGGATATGAACCATCCTTTCAAAGCGCATGTGGTCATATTGGTGGATCTCCGCAGGCGCGCTGGCCTATCAGGCTTACGCGGTCTTTCTAATTGCTGTCTTCAACCTTTTTCATGCCCATTCACCGCCTTCTTCAACACGGGCGAGTAACTCCACGTAACGACCCGGCGGGCATCGAGGAGCAGCTCTTCACCGGTCTGGGGGTTCCTGCCGCGGCGAGCGTGTTTGGACTTCACCGTCCATTTTCCAAACCCAGAGATCATAACGTCTTCTCCGGCAATGAGACGGTTCTTTATGAGTTCGATCATTTTCTCCAGGACTTCTGCGGCTTCACCCTTCATGAAACCGCAGTCGTTGGCAATCTTCTGGGCTATGTCGGCTTTGGTCAAGGTCATGGATCATCCTCCTAGTCTTGGGGATCTTCAGCGGCAAAAGGTTCGGGGGAGGGAGTATAACAGAAGTGGGTTCCAGGCTGAGCTGATTTTCATAATAAATTCATAGCAGAAAGATTTTTCACCGTCTGGTGATTTATTCTGCAAGAGTGAAACCGTTTTGGGCCTGACCGTTACTTTGCCGGGTCCGGTTTCACTGAGTGTACGCAGCACGCCCCTCATCGGGTCTACTGAATCAATCCCTGCAAGTTATTGGAGCAATTCGGGGTGATACGCACGGAGCCACTCCGTGACCTTTTCTCGCAGAAGCCCTGCCAGTATGAGCATCTCATCGGCTTCCTGATCCGACACCGTCCCCATCCGTTCATACCCGGCGATGTTTCGTTTCTTCCGAAAACCGTCGAACTGATGAATGAGGGAGCTTTCTGCTCCAATGGTATGGGCAAGGCTTTGGATAATCCTGAAATGATGGGCATCCCTTGCTGAACGATACCCACACGCAGCAAGTGCTGCTGTGGAAACCTGTAATGCCGCGTTATAGGCAATATTGAGCCGCCACTCGGGGCTCAGACCAGAGACCTGGCAATCATGAAGGTCCCTATCCACGATGGCGAGAAGCTCTTCTATCTCTTGCTTCGTGGCCTTGTGCTCAGTGAGCCACCCATTTCTCAACCAGCTTTCCAAACTCATCTTGACTCCCGATCACAAAGATCTTGGGCTCATCGACAATTGACACGAGAAAATGATTTCCGTTGGACAGCTTGGAGACGAATTCCTCTACGGGATAGACGGACGGATTGATCTCTCGTCCGAGCTTGTCCTGAACTTCCGAAAGAGCCGTATTTACCTCAGAGAAGGTCCCACTTCCGATGATCACCAGGTCCACGTCGCTGTTGGCATTCTCCGTGCCTTTTGCAAAAGAACCGTAGATGAAGGAAATGGATATCCTATCGGATAGCGGGACAAGGGCTTGCCTCAAGCTCTCCGCTACACCTGAAGTCTTGACAAGGAGAGACTTCAGCTCCGGAAAAATAGATGAGGAATCGTTCGCTTTGTAGTGGACTTGGTTTCCCACACGGTGCCGGACGATTAACCCCATGGCGGTCAGGTGGGCCAACTCTTTCTGAACTGCTCCTGGACCGGTATCCAGTGACCGGATGATTTCTCGATAATGGAAACTCCGATCCGTGTTGCAGAAACAGTAGAGCGAGCACAGCGCTCCTCGTCTTGCCAAACAGCTCGGCACCCAAACCGGATTGTCCTTTTGAACCCTTCATAGGTTCGATTGTACCCTAATTAGGTTCGGTTTGAAACAAAAAAATGGACAGTCGCACAAGTCCCTCCAGTACTTCGCATATACAGCCACGATACCGCTCCAGCAACAAGGGTCCACCGCCAAGTCCGCCGTAAGGCTCAGGACCGCAATGAGATAGAAGCTTTCTCAGACCCCATGTTGGCATGGGGCGGTCTTCTTTGTCTAAAGACTACTACGGACTCCGATTGCCGAAGAAGAAACCGGTGTGCGACAAAGGCTCCCATTTAATCTCTGCCTCGAAATCTCGCTTGAAATCGGACCAGCTTTGCCATTTCTTTGAAACCAGTATTTCCAGAATCAGCACTAACTCCTGGTCAATAACCGCTATCGTATCCGCTGTATGCAGGTGAGATAGGGGTTCTTCCTCTCCCTGGTAGAATTTGGTACACTGTGTGTGTAAGCGGGGGGCGAGTTCCGCCACAAGGCAATCAATCAAAGATCGATATTCAATAACACAGCCATCTTCTCCAATAATTTGGGTCACCTTGAGGCGGTACGATTCCTGACTCAGGAATTCTTCAACGCGGTGGAGGACCGAAGGGTTTTCTGTTAAGCCTCCCGCGGTGGGCAAGTTATTCATTTCAATCGTGAACATCTGGTCCATGGTCTACCTCTCCGGCAATGAAGACCCGCGAGTCGAGAGAGAAACTTCAGCTATTCCCGAATGGCTTCATTGCTGCAAGATCTCGACCATTCTCAATCTTTAGTGCGAGAAACCCTCTCAAAAAACGAACGTTTTAAGGCATCATAAAAAATGATGGCCTGAAAAAAGCCGAATCCCCTTTTCGGAATTCCTTCATAGCCAAGACTCGGATACTATGGGGCACCCGGTCGGTTTAAGGATTGCGTTTTATGCTTGCGGTATACGTGGTTGATGAAGCGCTTGTCCGAACTATAGACCCTTATGCTGTGGCCCGAAATCGTTTTCGAAGGAATCTTCCCACCCCATACACCAACAAACCGAGAATGAAGCCAATGGGTAAGGATCGGAACATGTACCCGGATGCGACATTCGACTGGACAATGGCATTATGCCCGAAGCCGTTGCTCGATATCGGCTCCAAATGGTCTTGTCGTCATCAGAATACGTTACTTCAATCGTCTGCTCTGTCCCTCGGTCGGAGAGTATTTGGTAAGAAACGTCGGTGTACTCTTTTGTTTTAATTCGATCCGATGACCGTGGCATAAGAAACGAGTAATTGGGAGTAGAAGACTCAAACTTGGGCAAATCTTTAAGCTCAACCACTGTAAACGGTCTTTCGGCTTCAGCGGGTCGGGCGACTACGAAAAACCACGGATGGGGTTGCTGTCCTTTCTCGATATCACGGGAATCGAGGCGGGCAAGCGTCAACGTTCCGGCAATGATACCGGTGGTGCAGCTCACCGGGAAGAACCAGATTGCACCGAGAACAAGTGCTAGGAAGCGAAGAATTTTTGCATTCATGATGAACTCAGAAGGGATAAGCCGGTCACCAATCGGCTCAATGGGAGTCTGTTCCTGTAAGCAATACGAAGCGCTTCGAGGGTTTTCATCCAAATCTTTCCCTGAGAATCTCTATGAAGTGGGGTTCGATCTCGTCGATTACAGTCATGACCGGCACCGGATTGTTCAAGTATTTCTTTTCCCACAAGAACGTGTAGAACAACTTTATTGACGCCGGAATGTAGGTGTACAGGTGAGGCTCGATTACCACCTTTCTCAGCACGAAATCAGAAAAGAAAACGGCTGCAAGCCAGGATCAAGACCTTTTGACGGCTGCTCCTCTATGGTGAACTAAGTGGGACTCAGGCCCTGCATTGGAGTGGATTACTCAGCGATCTGCTATCATGGAAAGACAAGGTTGAAAAGAGGGATTACAACGCCTGCATACCCTACACTGTGCCGAAACGCCTTAAACAAGGACATGACGATTTCGGAGATTTTACTTTAACAAGTTGCCCCCCATTTGCACCCCCTCTTTTGAAAACAAACGCTATGAAACAAAATTAGACGACACGAAAATGAGCGCAATTACTATTATATTTCTGTATCTATATGTTTTCATACGGTAGGGTGAGCGCGTTCGCAACGCGGGGGTCGAGGGTTCAAATCCCTTCATCTCCACCAAAGAATTCAAAGACTTAGGTCGTGTGCCAGCACGGCCTTTTTCTTTGTTCTTGGCGGTTTGATCACATTTTGATCACGCGTTTGTTGTGGGTCCTTCCGCACCCATATCTCGGTCTCCCCGTGATCAAAGGTGATGCCGTCGATAGCATTCAAAAGCTCTTGATCACTGATCCGACCGTATCGTTCAGTGACCGATCTTCCACGCTCAGCATGTCCGAGGATAGCCTCTCGAATCTCGGAATCCATTTTGGATCGCCGTGCATTCGTCTTCCATGTATGCCGCAGATCGTGGAATCGAGGTCGGTTAGGCCATGGTTTCACATCTTTTCCCGCCGCCGCCTCTTTCGTCTCTGCCTCTATCGCTTCCAAGGCTCGTGGCCATGGGTTCTTGATCCCTTCGAGTGTGGGCGGCCGTAGACAATGTTTGCCTTGAATCAAAAAAACCTTGTCGCTGTTTAATGAAGAAACACGGAGAGTTTTTTCCAGAATCGGCACGAGGTCTTTGTGAACCGGCACCCGTTTCCATTGACGCTCTTTGGTGGCCTCCGGCCTCAAATAGATCATCCGTTGCCCGAGTTTCACCTGTTGTCTGGTGAGACCTGTGATCTCGCCCCGACGCATTCCGGTGTAGTACGCAGTCCAAATGATCAATTGAAACCAATCCGGACAGTGATCAGCGATCAGTTTTACGTCTGAGAAACTCAAATAAACCTGCCGCTCTTCCGATTTCTGAGATAAGTTCTTTATGAGACGACAGGGATTGGTTTCAAGGGTACTGAAGCTCAGTCAAGACCTGAAACATCTTTGAGAGAGTCCCCTTTTCTCGGTTCACTTGAGATGGTGAAACTCCTGCGCTGGATCTCAGAATCATGTGCTCCTTGATGTGTGGGACCCACATGCCCTTGAGCGGCTGATCCTTTCCGAAATGCTTCACCAAATGAGTGAAACACATAACGTACCGATCCTTCTCGGCACTCTGCCGGATCTCGGGATAATTCAGGAAGATCTCGATGCCTTTCCAAAGGGTCAGCTCCTCCCGCACAGACTCCTGCGGGGCAAGATCCGAAGGGATCTCCCATCCTTGGTTTCGGAACATCCGTACACATACCTCACGGGATTCGGGAGTGAGAGCCCGATAATCGCCGGACCGGCAGGCTGTGAGTACGCCCATTTCCATTTGCCTTGCTTCAGATTTCAACGTGGCCGAGGTCCGCACGTTGATAAGCTCCTTGAACGGCCGAATCCGTAGGTAGAATATTTTGCCTCTTTTCAAGACCGACATAGTGAACGTATCTCCTCTGCGAGACCCGTTCCAGATACCCCAGACGATTTCGCACCCCCTTTCTTGGGGTAGGATGATACGGGCCGGGGCTCCTTCTTGTCAACGCGTACTTCAGTGCTATGGGAGCGGATGTACTCTTGGACCTGTTCGTGAGTGAACCTGCGGTCGCGTGCGGTCACTTGAACACAGGCGAGCCTCCCTTCACGGACCAGCTTGTGAACGGTCTTCTCGCTTACCAATAGTCTCTCCGCAACGTCTCTAGCTTTGAGCAAGGGTTGCAGGTCGCATTGGCCGGTCGCATTGTATTGTGCGCCGTTGGTTGTCATCGTTATTTGCCATTTTCGACGGAGAGGGAACATGCCGGTTAACCGGCATGTTCCATTTCAGCCCTTAGCCTTCTTCCTTGCCGTCAGGTTCCTCGTCCGGTTTTCGAGCTTCCAGCTCGATATCAACCAAATCTTTCTCAAGTGTTGCCAGCATGTTGACTGACTCCTTGAGGTATTTGCGGATTTCTTCGCTGCTTCCGATCATCTGGAGCCTTTCAGCCCTGGGCAAAGCGGCCTTCAAGCGATCCTTGTCTTGCAGGAAGCTTTTCGTGTCTCCATCCTTGGAGAGTTTGACCAACTCCCCCATCTGCCGCAGGAGGGTCCTCCCGAGGCGCTGGTCCTCAGACGACGTCTGTCCCACGAGCCTTTGGATTTCCTTCTTGGTAGTCTCCACGGTCCAGCCGCTTTGGTGAGCCTTTTGGACTATCTTCCTTCTTTTGGCCCGGTCTTTGATGCTGGCTATATGGATTTTATGGGTGAAGGACAGTGCGCCACGAGGGACCCCCATCGCCTCCATCTCCCGGCCAAACGCAGCTGCTCTGACGGCCTCGGCCAACCGCTGACGGCTCAAGGGATTTTGAGGATGCCGTGCCAGTTCGGAGAATGAAGTCCCTTTGTACGGGTTCTTGGAGAAGACTTTGCCTATGTCGTTCTCGAAAACGTTCTTGAGAAGGTACTCTCCCAGTTCTTCCATGCCTCTTTCCAGGGTCTGGCTTACGATTTTGCGCACGTCCAACACCATGGTTTCTACAGCGAAGTTGGAAAGCGCTTTCGACTCAGTGCCGCTTTCCTCCTTCTCACCCTCTGTGCCGTCTTCAGTTTCAACTTCGGCCCACTCAGCTTCCATTTCAGGGGCATCTTCATCCTGCGACTCTTCATCTTCCGGGGCGGAATCATCCCGGTGGTCACTCCGGTCTTCAACGGATTCATCCGTGCGAGACTTGAAGTATGCGGATCGACCGGGTTCCGGTATCAGATCCAATTCAAGTTCTGGCGCATATGACTCAGGTTCGGAGGTTGCGACCGCGGCTGCGGAAGCAGCTGCCTCAGCGACCTCGTTGTCTTCCACGATTTCGATCTCTTCTTCATCCTTGTATTCTCTGTCGTCTCTGTCAGTCATGGCTTCATCCTCTTCTTCGGTCCATTCATCGTCCGAACCGTTGTTGGTATGGTCCTGTTGTTCGTCAGCAGATCCCTGCTGCCCATCTCTCAGCTTTCTTTTCTTTCTTCGTTTCATTTTCAACTCCTTTAGCCCGGAGCCTCGCTGCCCATGATGACGGTCCTCCTCACGGGAAAGCTCGGTGCATTAATCGCTCGAAGGGAAGCTTAAGGAGACAAGATCAGGGGTTGATTCAACACAGTGTTGTCGAAGATGCTTTGCAAAGCAGTGACGAGCTATTAGAATCAACTTATCCCTGACGAGGCTCCATTAAGTTCCCCGCGAGGTTGACTATCGGGCCTTGTGCATGGATGAGCCCACACGCCTGTGTTTCCAGACTCGGAACGTGTGGGCTTCCTCTTTGGCCTTCTCAGGCAGCCCGGCGTGCCCTGCCGCTGGAGTATTTCTCCAGGATCTTGACGACTTCGGTTTGCCCGAGATCTTCAGCGAAGGTAATGGCGGTCCAGCCATCCTTGTTGGGGAAGTCACAGGCTGCCCCACCGCGAACCAGGGCCTGGACTACCTTGTGGTAACCCCATGAAGACGCCATCATCAGGGCAGTTTCCCGGTGCCGGTCGGCGGCGTTGGCATCGGCGCCATGCTTGATCAGCATCGCTACGATACCGGCGTGACCTGCATCCGACGCCCTCATGAGAGCCGTTCGACCTTGTTTGTCTTGAGCGTCGGCCTTTGCCCCGGCTGCAAGAAGTAGCTCCGCTGTCTTCGTGCTTCCACTGGCTGCGGCCACTCCCAACGGGGTCTCACCGTTGTCGTTGGCGACATCAACTTGCCCCATAGCCTCAATGACTGTCTTCGTGACGCACGGCCGGGCTCCGCAGACAGCTTTGTGAAGAAGCGTGTTTCCTTGTTTGTCCCGGAAGGTCAAAGGATCGACTGCCGCGAGCGCTGCCTTCACCTGTTTGACCGTTCCAGAAACGACCATTTCAAAAAGGTCCTGATTTCCGTTGGCTTCGCAATCTACCGTTGCTGACATCGTTTCCTCCTTGAATCTTTTGTTTAGCCATAAGCGGCTTTCTTGGGAGGCACATAGAGCAACTCGGATGCCACGGCGAAACTAGGGACATGAGAAGTGCAATTAGCTATTTAATATCAATGTGATAATGTTGGGTGATGGTCAGGGGGACAGATCAGATAATCGATGACTCGTAAGCTGAAAGTAGACGAAATCTGTCTAATAGCGTACAGGAATGAGGCTGTATTGACTGTTATAGCAAGTGCTTGGCCAGGGTTGGACGATTTTGATCTGGTTGGGTTTGTGATCGGATCATTTTGAGCCAGTGATTCCCAGTGTTTTGAGCTTTGACTTGAGTGATGAAAGAGTGATCCCTAGCAAGCGCGCTGCGTGGGTTTTGTTGTTCTTCGTTTTTTCAAGAGCCTGTTTTATTAGAGAGCGCTCAGTATAGTCCAACAAGCTCCCGTCGGATTCATCTTTACGAAATACCCCTGAAAGTAGCCACTGGAAGTGGCCATAGCCTCCGACAGCATTGCTACTCTTGGATTCATCGGCCTGAAAAACATTTGTCGGCACTGCTTCTCTGAGAGACAGCTTGCCTTCAGGTGAGAAAAGCAGTGCTCGTTCAAGGACGTTGCGAAGTTCTCGTATATTGCCAGGCCACGTATAACTCTTCATGGCCTCCATTTCATGACGATTAATATATGGAACCGGGCGGCGGCCATGGCTGGCACAAAACTCTCTGAGGATATCATCGACAATGCCCGGCAAGTCTTCGAGGCGCTCTCGAAGAGGCGGGACTTCTATCGTGATCACGCTGAGGCGGTAATACAGATCGCCACGGAAGCTTTTCTGATCCACCGCTTCTTCTAAGTCCTTGTTTGTTGCTGCAATAAGCCTCGCATTGACCTTTATTTCCTTTTCTCCTCCCACCCGAGTAAATTTCCTTGTGTCCAGGAAGGTCAACAACTTAGCCTGGAGCGGTAGTGAAAGCTCACCAACTTCATTGAGCAAGAGCGTCCCTCCCTCGGCCAATTCCAAGAGCCCCCGTTTACGCATATGGGCGCCAGTGAAAGCCCCACGCTCGTGTCCGAAGAGTTCCGACTCTGCCATTTCTGCGTTTATCGCCGCACAGTTGATCGAAAAGAATGGTCCATTGGCTCGCTCGGAATGGTCGTGGATGTATCGAGCGAAATAATCCTTACCACTGCCGGATTCGCCCGTAAGCAATATGATTCCGTCGGACTTGGCCGCTGCGAGAGCCTTGTCTAGTACCTTCACCATGATTGATGATCGGTGGCCCTCAGTCACTATTTCTTCCGCATCGACCACCGAAGAGACCCCAAGAATCCATCTGGCTTGACCACCGCTGCCTTGAGGAACTGGCCAGAGCGAGTCTCCGAAGACTCGACGAGTTCCGGCCACGATTCTCGTGCGCGGGAAATGTGCCGCCACTCCTCTCAATACAGCCTCGCCTATTCTCTCCTCGTCCGTCTCGTCCACAGTATGAAAAAGGTCGCAGTCTGAGCGGCCCTGAATTTCGTGGAGTGATAATCCCAGCTTCTCGGAGAACGGATCGCTCGCCCAGACATATCTCATCGAACTATCCTTCACGAAGGAAAGGTCCCACGGTTTTTGGAGTCGCCACACCTCTGCCGTTGCGACAGCGAGCAAGAGCCAGAATCTGTCAACGTTCTCTTCCACGGAATCTCCTCCCTCTTTGCGTCGGGACTCAAAGAGAGAGGCCAAGGGACTGTCTTGTGCGCGAGCTGAATCGAAGAGTTCTCTGAGGGAAATCGCAACCTGCCTGAGGATCGATCCTAATCCACCAGAGCGGCCGACGGGGCGGAAGCAAGCCACACATTCGACGGGAAGCTTGTTCTCGTCCCTTTTTGTCGCCAGGAGATAGAGCTCTACCCATACAGTCATTTCTCCCACTACGTGTAACCGACATCTCCGACAAATGGTGGTCACGGCTCCGCTGGCAAACGTCTTGAGATCGTTGTCCAACGCGGGGACATCTTCCACGTGCACAAGATTTTTCAACCAGGAAAAATCGGGTTCCAAGCCATCGGGCTCAGCGGCCGACATACCAGAACTGCGCTGAGGGAATTCTAACGAAAATAATCCGGGCACCCACACAATGCCACCCTCAGGGCCTGCGTAGAACATGGACAGCTTTGGGTCGGGGCCCTCGGAGAGATCTACTCCCAGAACCTGGGCAAGCTCGATTTCACGCTCTTCAAGCTCTGCTATTCGATGGCGGGTCCTCATCAATTCCCGAATCAGTCCCTCGTTGGCGTTGTCCTCATTCGTCATGACGATCCCCATAAACCGATGAGTGGAGGTTGGTCTTCCAAGTGGTCCTGCAGGCCTTTGGCAGGCACAAAGTGGAACTCTCCCCAGCCCCCGTGCCTCACGCTGTACCGGCCGAGCCAAGAGACAAAGTGGTTGATTTCTTAATAATTACAGTTAAATTACCCCCGGCAAAGCCGGGGGCATATTCCTGTTAGCCCCCCAAGGGGGTCAGCTCATGAGTCCCCTGAAGGGGACGGGTCGTCGTCAGAAAGCCAGTTCAGTTGATCGAGCCTTGCGTCTTTGGCGTCCTGCTCGCGAATGTACTTCCTTACAGACTCTTCGTCCAAACCCACTGTTGAGACATAGTAGCCACGAGCCCAAAAGCTCTCTCCTGCAAAGTTCCGCTTTCTCGCTGTGAAATTCCTTGCAATGGAGATCGCACTCTTGCCTTTGATGTACCCGATCACGTTGGACACAGCAAACTTGGGTGGAATACTCATGCACACATGGACATGATCCGAGCACAGATGTCCTTCCACTATCTGGGACTCCTTTTGGCGAGCCAACTCATGAAATATCTCTCCCAGGTATTTCCGAAGGGAACCGTAAATCTGCTTTCTCCGGCGTTTGGGAATGAAAACCACATGATACTTGCAATCCCACTTCGTGTGATTTAGGCTCTTATAGTCTTTCATGAAAACCTCCCAGAATTGAAATTTGGTGTGTTCTGGGAGGTTGCCTCTTACTGCCTCACACGGTCAAACCTTGGGGAGTCTCCCCGGCAAAGCCGGGGGCTTACCATTTTCTGGTTAGCCAAGTCCCATGATAGAGTAATGGACGTTTTTCGTCCAGCACAGAATGCGCCTGAGAGCCCACATTCATGACAGAGTCTGGGCTAGTCCAGCAATGGAAGTTCTTTGAACTTGCGGATCGTCACAAGTGAGGTCGCTACCCTGCGAAGCTCTCATCAAAGGCAGACATGCCGGGGCGAACTTGCTTTCCCAGAATCGGTGACCGCCTGAATGGAGGTTTCTGGAATAACCACGCCAACAAATGGTCCCTTCGTATTCATGACAACAAAGGCAGAATGCCCGAAAGCCAGTATCCATGCATCATATCCTTAAAGCTTCCCGGTCCGCCAGCATCGCCTCGGCCTGGATAGATATTCAAAAGAGCACCTCGATTCCCGGAAGGTATAGGGGCCCCCTCCTTTTTGCAGTATCCATGCGGTATTTCATTATTCCCGTAACCCGAGCGGCGGGCAAAAGCCTCGCTATGGTAGACTGGACTGGTAAGAACCGTCGTTTCTCTACGGCGATCATTTGTCTCCGCTTTTGCGCCTTTCTGCAGGTATGGAGCAAATAGTATTGAGAAACGCCATGAAGAGACGTTCCGAGGAACACCCGATCCGGTTCAGTGATTCCTGACGTTTCTTCAGCGCCTACGCTACATATCACCCATTTGAACAAGTTCCGACCGGCGCTAAAGTGGGCGATGATCGAAGACCGAACGGCAAGAACGCCAGAATGAATTAGTCGGACTGACCGACTGTTTTGTGTGGCAGATTCTGTGCCTTTCTCAAGGATTGAAGCCGAAGAAGAGAACTTCTTCCACGGCCTGCGGCTCATTGTCTACCGAAATTTCGCAACTTTTTCAAGAAGCCACCCATTCTTTGACGTTCCGAGAGATTTGTCACTCGGCTATCGCTCCATCTCAGTGCCGTTGCGACCTCCGGTCACGCTCTCCTCTTTCTTCTTTGCTCTGTTTCTTCTTTCCCCTTCTTCTATTTGAGGGGTTTAGAGGGGGTTTAAGGAAGGGATGATGAAATGTCTGTGTATGTGTCTCACTTCGCACTGTGCCGCACGCCCTCAAGAATAGCCACACAGGAGCGCTATCTATATTTAATGGGTCAATGGTTATCATGAAGAACCGTGCGTCTGAGCGAGAAACAGGATCTCAACTCGACAAGGAAAGGAGAACAGCCAAATGAACCGAGTTTGGGTTGATGCATTGGTGGCTTTGTTGGTAGCGGCCACCGAGTCCCTCATCGAGGTGGTCAAGAAAATCAAAAAGAAAGGAGAGACGGCATGACAGGGCTCGATAAGATGATTTTGTTGAGTACGGCAGTGATCGCAGTGGTCTGCATGATTGGCCCCGCTGCCGTCTTCCGCTTTGCCGCAAATTTCTTGCAGTGCCTAATAGTCTTTATCGCCATTCTGTTGGTTTCCGGAGGATGGCCCTTTTCATGAAAGCGTTGAACGCAAAGGAGAAGTAACGATGAGCGCAAATGGATTTCTGGAATCAGAACTGGTTACAAAGCGAGTCAACGGCCAAACCCGCGTCTTCCCCGTCGTGGGTGGGAGGCTGCGGTTGGCCCATGAGGAAAACGAGACCTTGAGTCTCCAAACCGAACTGCTGAACTGGGACGGTCATTATGCCGTCTTCAAATGTCGGGCCGTAACAGTGAAGGGTGAATTTGTTGGCTATGGAACGGCCAATGCGCAGCGGGACGCTCGACTCTCGGAGAGCTTGATTGAGTTGAGCGAAACAAGAAGCATTGCCAGAGCCTTGAGGTTTGCCGGTTACGGTCTGGAATTCACCGGCGCAGAGGAAGTGTCACACGTGGCCGCAGTGGAGAGCGACGGCGACCAGCCTCGAACCAAAGAGGGCAAGCCGGTATTCCCCGTGGACAGCGGGACCGGCAAGCATATGGAGCAGAATCGCACCGCATCTGGAGACGGATCAAAGCCGCAAGGTTGCGGCAATGGAAGAGCAACTCAGGCGCAATGCCGCGCCCTGTATGCTTTGACCAAGCGAGCACAATACACAGATCAGGACATCGAGTCCATGCTTCGTCCGTTGAGTGCTTCTACCTTCCAGGAACTGTCTCGTGAGTCTGCCTCGCAGTTGATCAGCTACCTGCAGACCGAAGTCGCCGCTTAAATAAGCACAGAGAATCAACAGCAACAACTCGTCTCATTGAGGGGCAGGACAGGACAGGTGCGTTCTGTCCGCCCCCAGAAAGGAGCACACACCATGACAAGAGAAGAGCCACATCTGAGCTACTCTCAGATCAACAGCTACATGCAATGCGGTCTGAAATACCGCTTCAACTACATCGACCGAGTAGAACCTGAGTTCACTCCCTCCGCTCTCCACTTTGGCCGCGCCATCCATTCGGGTATTCAGGCATTTCTGCAGAGTTCGCTTGAAGCAGATCCGCTCCGAGCAGATCAACTCGTGGACATCTACCACGAGGAATGGAGGGGATTGGACGGGCCGCCCGTCCGCTACTCCAAAAGAGAGAGCGAGGAGTCCCTGTTCAATACTGCGAGGCAGATCTTCACCGTCTTCGCCGAACAGCATGACCCGGCCATTGAGGTAATCGCCGTCGAAGAGGCATTTACCTTGGACCTCGCCGCACTCTCCGAAGACTGCCCACGGGATATGCCGCCATTGATGGGCTATGTGGACGCCATCCTGAAAAACGGATCAACCGTCCTCGTGGACTACAAGACATCGTCACGCAAACCCAACGGCGATGTGAACGCGATGCAGCTTGTTGCCTACAGCTTGGCCGCGTCGGACTTGGGGTATGACCCGAACGAAATCCAGTACAGGTACGAATACCTCCTGAAGACCACAAATCCTGAACTGGTTCAGCGTCCCGTGGTTATAGACGACAATGACCGGAGGAGGTTCTTGAAGACCACGACGACGGTATGGAAGGGGATTCAGTCCTCCATCTTCTACCCCAACCCCAGCTACCTGTGCAGCTCATGCGCCTATCAGCGTCACTGCAATGAATGGTGAGGAAGGGGACGGAATGGGAACTGCTGATAGCGGATGACGTTCGCAAAAGCCCAGCGCCTCATTCATCTTATCCTAGCCTGAGACCGTATAATTTACGGTCTCTTTTTCCGGTGGCGCTCCAGCAAAGAGACCGGTTCGGAACACAGAATTCTTCTGTCTCTTCCATTCCCGCCTCAAGAAAAGGTCTTTTCGCATCTTCCAACGCTCTCAAGTGACGTTATCAAAATCAAATAGTTACACAAGAGCCATCCCATCCTTAAGGTATGGTTCCTCCGGGTTTGATTTGCCGCAGTCCGGCAATGTATCAGTCGAGGCGTAGCGGATATTCAAACCCCGAACTGACCCCCGCAAAGTAGAGACTCACAGACCCACAGATATCGTCTTCTGATTATGATGGCATATGATGAAACTGGTACAAAATAACGTGCACGGCCCTTGTTGGGCTTCATCCGAGAGGCAAACGTATATCAGAAAGGGGCTGCCTGAGCCTGAGCCGATTTCTCCCGGGGACAGTGGTAGGAATATCGGAAGGATTATCGGTGGGTCAATCGAGGCGGAGATAGAAATGGGGCATGAGACCCGAGAGTTGAGGCCGGTGCGGAGCTGGAGCGATCAAGACGCTTGCTGTAAGAAAGAGCCTGCCAGAGCGGGAGATGGCCAACTCATAAATGTCCATATCAGGGGACTATTTTTGAAGCTTGTGCATTTGGTAAATCCCTCGTTGCTGAGCAGAGAGACGAGGGGTACGTTTCTTCGAAATCCTCTCTTGAGAACCATAACCCCACTCTCAATCATTTCCAGTCCAGTGAAGTCCTGATACAAGATCCTGCACGAACGAATGTGCAGGGTTGGTGGCCAATTCATCCCAAGTGCCGACTTGGATGACTTGACCTTCCATGAGGACAGCGACACGGTCTCCAAGGCTAACCGCTTCTCGCACATCGTGTGTCACGTAAAGTGCAGGCAATGACCGTTCCTTGAGAAGTTCTCCTAAACATGGCCAGTAATTCCCTCTTCAGGACAAGATCGAGGTTGGACAGCGGTTCGTCAAAGAGGACGGCCTGGGGATCAAGCACAAGGGCACGTGCTATGGCCACTCGTTGTCTTTGGCCACCGGAAAGCTCGGCCGGATAACGCTCTCTGTATGCCTGAAGATCAACCCGCTTCAGCATCTCAGAGATGAGCTCTTTTCTTTGTTCCCGGGCAACCTTACGAGCTTTCAGACCAAAATTAAGATTCCCGTGAACAGTCAGGTGAGGCCACAGAGCGAGATCCTGAAAGACCATGGCAAGGTTTCGATCTTCAGGTGGTTTGAGAATCCTTGCATCTCTGCTGACCATTTGGTCGGACAGCTTTACGATACCGCGCGCAGGGTACTAAGAGGCCCAGAATCACCCTTAACAAGCTGCTCTTCCCGCACCCAGAGGGCCCGAGGATAACGAGAATCTCATTTTCGTGAACTGCGAGGGAAAGTTCAGAGAGAACAGAGGTGTTCCCATACCGCACCGAAACGTTTTCGAGTTCGACGACAGGGTTCATCGAGAATTCCTCCATGCGAGAAAGGCAAGCCCCGCCATGAGAACAATTGCTGTCATAGTCACATGAACCAAGGCCAGGGCAGCAACTACCCCCTCAGGTCCGTTCGCTTCCAGTGTGAAGATTCGCACCGTCAGAGGTTCTGCACCTGCAGGGTACACCAAAATAGCGGTCTCAAGGTCACGTAGACAAAAGATCATAGCCAGCAACCATGCCGCGAGTATCCCTCGTGCATGCATCGGAACCACTATCCCCAAGAGGCGACGCAGATATCCTGCTCCGAATGCCGCTCCTGCATGCTCGAACGCTGCCGAAGTCTGGGAAACCGTCCCGGCAATTGTGCGAACACCGAGGATAAGATAACGCCCCAGGAATCCCAGAACTATGATCGCCATACTACTGTAAAGAAACTGGGTTGAGGGACGATTCCATGCCGCAATCAGTCCAACACCGATGACAGCCGCCGGTGTTACAAAGGCAAGAACCGACAGGCCGTCCAGAGCGACGGACCCTTGCCTACCCCGTGCATACGCATGGCCCACGACCACACCTACCGCCGCTATGGCTGTTGCAGCGATAGATGACTGCAGAAGGCTGTTCCAGAGGCTATTACCAATCCAATTGGGCACTTCGGAGAATCCGTCGGCAACATAAGCCCTTATCATGAGTGATGCCAGAGGCAGCACGGAAAGGGCTGAGAGGAGCCAACACCAAATAGTAGCAAAGATCTTCCATCCGCCGGAGAGAATTGCCGGTCCTTGCTGCTTACGATAGCCCAAGGTTGCTACCGACCGATTACCCAGAATCCAACGTTCGACCCCAAGAATTCCGAGAGCGAGTAGAAATAGGGGGGCGACCAACGTGAGTGCCTCTCCAGGCGAGTAGTTGAATCCGCCGAGACGAGAGAACACAACAGCTGGGTACACCCTCACCCGGAGAAACATGGGGACCCCGAGTTCAGAGACCGCGAGTGCAAAAACGATGAGGCTCGGTAGGACTATGGCAGGCCATGCGGCAGGCAACAGGATCTGAAGAATGACTCGCCACGGACGCGCAACCAAACGAGCGGCTTCCTCGATGGCGGGGTCGATATTCCGAAGCCCGAGGGTAACCAAGGATGTGACGATGGGAGCGCATGCAATCGTCAAAACCAGGACGACCCCGATCTCGCCAAACAGGATTCTTGCCGTGAAATCAGACCCCAGGACACCCTGTCTGCCCAGGAGATGAAACCACCCGAGCCCAAGAAGGAATGGCGGTAGAAACATCGGGAAGGCGTGCAACAGAAAGGCGAATTTTGCCCCGATCACCTCCGCTTTGGCAAAGAAAATCGCGGTCACGACCCCCACCAACATGGAGAGAGTCGTTATCAGGATCGAAATGCGCAAAGAAGTCAACAGTAGTTCCCGTATTTGGGGGGACGACAACGTGATCAGCGCATTGCGAAATTCAGACAGACCCGATTGGGCTGCATTCAGGCCAAGGCAAACCAATGGAACTACGACTGCCACAACCACCACAATAGCGCAAGCCAGTAGCACGACCGTCTCGGATCTTGCTTTCAGTGCTGAGATCACAATCCCACCCAGTCTCTGAGCCAAGGCTGAATTCGCTCTATTTCCGACGCAACCTTCGCATAATCGACTTCCATCGCCCGGAGGTCCTGAACCCGGGGTACGTTGGCCGGTACTTCCACGCCAGGAAGAACCGGCATGTGAGCGGCGGATTGAGCCATCTTGCTCTCGACCCCAGGAGAGAGGAGGAAGTCGACCATCTTGCGCCCATTCACGGGGTTTGGCCCGCCTCGAACAAGTACCACCGTGGTGGGCATAATCAGGGTCCCGAACGTATCCTTGTCGGGTAACACGATCTCCACCGGTCCGCCTTGCTTGACGGCCTCGAATGCGTCATCGATGTCGGTCAGTCCAAAACTCACTTCACCAGCGACCACCAGTCTTCTTACCTCGCCGTTGGAGCTGGCGACACGAACCCCGTTCGCCTTGAGATCGTTCATAAACTGCCGGGCTCGCTCTTCGCCCCATGCGGTGAAAAGGGCAGCAACGTGAAAGGTGGTCGTCCCGTAGAGCGGATTGGCGATTGCTGCTCGACCTTTCCATTTCGGGTTAGTGAGATCCAGAAGAGACACAGGCATCTCGTCAGGTCTTACGAGCGATTTGTTCACCAAGAGTACTCGGGCGTGGGCGGCGAAACCGGTCCACATTCCTTCCGGAGACTTGAATTGTGTTGGAATTCCCGAGCCATTGGGAGAAAGGTAATTTTCCACGAAACCACGATTTGAGAGCAGGAACTGGCGGACCGGGTCTCCCGACCAGAATACGTCCGCTTGGGGATTGGAAGACTCAGCTATGATGCGGTTTACCACACCGGTGCTCTTGGTCTCCTCCGTATCGAACACGGCCCTCACCTTCACACCCGTTTGTCTTTCGAAATCACGAAAAATAGGCTCGGAGAAAATTTGATCCACGGACGTGTATACAATGACCTGGCCAGAACTGCTGCCTTGGGTCTGCGAACCGCAGCCAATCAAGAAACACGGAGTCCGCAATCAGGACCTGCTGCCACAATGAGCGGGAATAGTTGAAATTTACTTTTCATCATGGTGATACCCTCGTAATCGGTGCCGCCGAGCCTGCCGGACTTAAAAATCCAGGGACCAACGGCACCTGTTGAGACCCAAGACGTCTATTTGGTCACCGACCGGACGACAAAATCGTCGAACGAAGACGCTGCATCAGCCTTGGTCCAAACACCTACGCCCCCGGGTCCGGGGAGGGTCTTGTCGGTCGCCTCCAACAGTCTTTTCCCGTTCAACCATCCCTCGATCTTGTCTCCATTGTGGACGATCTTGATGGTGAACCATTCGCGTGTCTTTATTGGGATGTTACCGGCGTCGGCAATCATCTTCCGGTCTCCATTTTTCACGGAATAAAGCCGGAAATTATTCTCCAAAGGATTATAACGAGCCACGTAATAGTTCGAGGCGTCTTTCACTCTCCAGATGGGACCACCGCCTTGGTCAATCTTGCCGGAATCCCCGCGAACTTTCACCTCGATCTCTCCGTCTTGAAAAACCGGTTGGGATGTCCAACAGATATTGAAAACAGACCCTGGATTGTCTTGCACCTTTCGGATCGCCAAAATGTTCACCCCGCTGGGAGTCTCATAATCCTCCATCACCGCCCACGCAACAGGTGCTCCCTGTTTGTTGTTTGCATCAGATTTCCATCCTGCGGGAAGGCTGTTGTGCACAATGTCCTCGAAGGTGAAACGAGTTTCCGACGTTTGTTGAGCCGAGACCAGCACGCCCTGGATTATCAAAAAACAAAGTGTCAATGCTACAATTGACAAACGAGAGAGTTCTTTTGGATTCATTTCTCTATCTCCTATTCGTCCGAATGCGGTCACGAGGCGGAAGGCCTCAGAGATAGTCCGCTTCGCACCATCTATTTACTCGCCTCAGCTTTAACTCCTGCACGGAATACAATGGCTGCGATGATCAGCAACGTGGCAACAATTGCGAACGGGATGCGGTAGTCGGTGCTGGAGCCGACAATCCCAATGAGGAATCCTACCAACAGCGGACCCGAAGCGTGTCCGACGTCGAAAATGGTTCCAAAGGTTCCCATCGCACACCCGAGTTGATCCTCTCGGCAGAAATCAGCCACCAGCGCAGCAGCAGAGGATGTTACCACCGCTTCGCCCAGACCGAAGATCGCGGCCAACAGGAGCAGTGCGCTGAAACTGCTGAACCACGGTATCAACGCGAAAGGAATCGCGCAGACGAACATCCCCCAAAAGAGGATGCTCTGGCGACCGTGCCGGTCCGAGAATCTCCCCATGATAGGCTTGCTCAATACGGTCACCGCCATCTGCACCCCCCAGAGGAGTCCCGCCTGGAAGGCACTGAATCCGCAAACCATGACCGCATAGATGGGGAGAAAAGCCTCCAAAGCACCCACTGACAGGTTTTGAATTCCTTCCATGTTGCTGGTCAGCAAGACCCTTCTGTCCATGAGGATTTCCTTCACACCGCAACGGAACTTCGTCCATACGTCGGAGAGGGTCCGACCATCTTCGCTGTTGGAGGTGTCCCAGCTCCCCTGCATGACCCACAAGGCGATCAGAAGAGAGCCCACGCCCATCGCTGCCACGACTCCGTAGATGATATGGAAGTCGCGGAGCGTAGGCTCCTGAGCTCCTGGAAGCCATGACAGGAGGAATCCACCAAGCGGTGCTCCGACAAGGGTTCCCATAATGGTCACGGACGAAAACCAGGAAAGCATTTCCCCTCGCTTGTCGCCTGCCACACTGACCACAACCGCCATGACGACCGGGCCGTAGACAGCGGTCGCGAAACCGTGAAAGAAGCGGACTACCACCAATGCCTCGTAGGACGAAACGAAGAGATACGCAAAGGGAACTAAGGCGAAGACCGCCAGCCCTATGAAGAGCGTCCGGGTCCGGCCAATAACATCCGAGAGAACACCCGCGGGCATCTTGAAAAAGATGCCTGTCACGGTGGAGATGGCCACAGCGAAGCCCACTGCCTCCGGCCCAGCGCCCAATGATGCAGCGAATAGCGCCAGCACTGGCGTTCGTGCCAGACCATACGACGCGCGTGCCAGAAATCCGACCGCACACAGCCCCTTGAACGTATTCAGAAAGCCCTGAGCTGTCGATTCGCCGCTGGCCGACGGTGCCGGTGCTTTGGAATCAGGCCCGTTCATTTCAATTCCTCCATGAGGCATCACGCCTTGCCCTTCATGAGGCCTTGGATTTCCTCGTGGTATTTCAGATGCCTGGTAAGGGGCCTGTCTCCTTTGTTCAATGCGGGATAGGCCTTGAGAATTTCCGCAAATCGTTCTTCGGCTTCTGCGTCACTAGAGACGAGTCCGTCAGGATGGGAAACGATGTCGGAGAGCTTATCCGCGTAAATCACTATCTTTTCCTCTAAGCGTGTCGGAGCATAGTCCTTCGCTGGCAGACCAAGTTCACCGGCTTCTTCCGGAGTAAGTCCCGCGTTCACGTGTTTCTCCATGATCGTGGTCAATTCTTCGGGCAACCCCAGGGTCTTGCCCAGTTTCGCACCGGCTATTCCATGATCGAACCCTTTGGATTTGGCTTTGCCGAGATCATGTAGCAGCGCTCCCCGAACCACGAGTTCCACATCCACCGGTCCGTTGAGTCTCTCGGCAATGTGGAGGGCTTTGAGAGCCACCCGGATTGAGTGCCCCAGGTCCTTGTCGGCAAGGCCGGCTCTCCTGAGTAAGTCAATGTCCGCCGTGCTTATACCGTAAGCATTTTTCTTTGCTTCAGGGCCGGGTTTGACGCCGAAATAGGCAAGGGTGTCGCCGATGGCTTTTTCCACATCCTCCCTCACATGGCCAAATCGTGCCGTGAAGTCGTCATGGATATGCCGGAGGTATTCCTGAAGCCCTTCCGGACCATATTTCTCCTCCATCATTTTCCCGTACTCTGGGATTCTGGTTATGTCGTGCCGCTCAACTTTGGTTGCCGGGTCTTTATCAATCCATTCGTGTAGTTCGACATAGTCCTTGCCGGTCCTTTGGCGGCTGGTCTCCACGTGTTTCTCTATGCTGGGCATGGTGCGTTCCTCCTGGGGAATTACTTTCTACGAAAATATTCGTAGAGGTCTTCAAAAAGGGCTGAACCTCGATCCAGTCGAGCCTCATCAGACTTTCGGGATGCCACGATTCCATCGAGCAGAGCTGATACTCCAGCAGTCTCGGGTCTCTTGAATTCGGTTTCCTTTAGATCGAGGTCGTGTACGATCTTGCCGATTTCCGCGAGAGCTTTGTCCTGTACAGCGAAACGCTGAACGAGAACTTCAAAGCTGCAGAGCTCCCCTTCGTGGGTGAACTCCCCTTCAAACATGTCGAATCGCAATTCTCCGGCCTTCGGACGGTAGCCTCGCTCGGAAACGAACCTGAACGAGGCGTCAGGAGCTATGAACCGGCGAATGAGCCACGCGCACGCGATTCTGTCCACGTACACCCCTTTCCGCGTCACCCAGGTACGTCCTCGAAACTGCGTGATGTCCGACGTGTCCACCGCCTTTGGTTCCGTATCCCTCCGGCCACGTGCTTCTGCGAGACGAAACTCGATCTTTTCCAACAGGGTTGATGCTGCTTCACGGCCGGGAGCCCCGAAGAAGTCAAGGTTTGCGACGACCGAAAATCGTCTCTTGAGGCGCGTCAAGGCAGCCTCCAGTTCAGACCGATCTTCGTCCGTCATAGATGCGCTGGGTGGCGCAGCGTCCATTACTGCCTTTGCTTCGTCGGCAATCTGTCCATAGTCCGCGTCACGCGCTGTCCGGAACAGACCTTCCACTTGGTCGTCAGTCAACCCGTCCACAAAGCTCGCGGCGCAAATCGAAGCCTCTGCCCCCGACTGTACCGATTTCCTTTAGAACCCATTGAAAGTCCTCAAGGGTCTGTTCGTTCCTGGGGATGACGTACACGGAGTTCTTGATGGCTACCGCACCGAGGGCCTGCAGTTTCCTCCAGATTTTGACCCTGAGGTATCCGGGCTTCGGGGGAATCTGGTGGATGAGAAGCAGCCATTTTCCTTCAAGGCATTCTGTCATCGGTCACCTCACTGCAACACTTGACATTAGAATGATGCAGTTGTATCTTCTTGTCAAGACATCGGAGAGATTGACAATGAAAATTCTTGGAACGAGGATTATCGAGACGCTCCCCTCCAAGAACGAATCTCAACCCAACTAGTCCCCGTAGCTGAACGGACCGTCCGGCATGGGGCAAGCCAAGAGGAGGTATTCGCCATGTCCGAAAGAGACGAAAAGAGAGAGAAGGTTGAAGAAACCTTTCCGGTGGGATCATCGAAGAGTCAGGCAACCGATCCATGCGCGGACATCAAGGACCCCGTCAGACGAGGATTATGTCGCGTGTGCCAAGTACCCGGTGGTTGGGGAGGCTCCCTTCTGCAAGGACCACGAGCCCCCTGTGCCTTAGGAAAAAGAAAAGCCGTGGAGGGCATGGCCGTCCACGGTTACACACCGAAAACTTGAGATCCCGGCTCTCTCATAAGAGGAACTGATGGGTAATTCAGTCCGCACACATATGAGTCGCCTTCCAGCTTTTCTGGCGTTGCAGCGCAGCACGGTGGGAGTGCTCTCTATTGTGATCCTCGTGGGGATGGGCGAACGTATGGCCGAACGGTTCCTGCCTATCTACATGATGGCTCTGGGGGGAGGCGCTCTCTCCATTGGGTTCTTGAACGCAATGGACAATCTGCTGTCGGCGCTTTACTCGTTCCCCGGTGGCTACCTGTCGGATAGGATCGGAGGCAAGAGAGCGCTGGTAGTGTTCAACCTCGTGGCCATGGCAGGCTTTGCCATCGTGATCTTCGTCCCCACCTGGCAGGCGGTCCTGATTGGGGCGGTGTTGTTTATTTCGTGGTCGGCTATCTCTCTCCCTGCCACCATGAGTCTCATGTATGAAGTGCTTCCCCTCAACAAGCGGACCATGGGCGTGACCATGCACTCGCTGGTGCGCCGTATTCCCATGGCCCTTGGCCCGATTCTTGGGGGCTTGTGCATAAGTGTTTGGGGGGAACTCGACGGGGTTCGCATCGCGTTCGCCATAGCGTTGGTGCTGGCTGGCGTAGCCCTCGTCCTTCAACAGATCCTCATTGAGGACAAAAGGGAAGCCAATAAAACCGACGCGTGTGAACTCGTGCCTGAAAAGAATCCTTTGAAGATGTTGAGGCTGATGAGCCCCAATATGAGGGGCTTGCTGGTGACCGACGTCCTGGTGCGTTTCTGCGAGCAGATCCCGTATGCCTTCGTGGTAGTCTGGTGCATGAAGGTTGTTGCCGACCCGGTGACCGCTGTGCAGTTCGGGCTTCTGACCAGCATCGAAATGGCTACGGCGGTGCTCGTTTACATTCCTGTGGCCTATCTGGCTGATCAGGGAAACAAGAAACCCTATATCCTTATCACATTTGGCTTTTTCACCCTTTTCCCTCTGGTGCTTATGTACTGCCGAACCTTCGAGTGGTTGGTGCTGGCGTTCGTTGTGCGGGGACTCAAGGAGTTCGGTGAGCCGACCCGCAAGTCGATGATCATGGATCTCGCTCCCGATAACTGCAAGGCCGGCATGTTCGGCTTGTATTACCTGATTCGAGACATGATCGTCTCCATGGCTGCTTTCGGCGGAGCTATTCTGTGGGAGATCAATCCTGAGACGAATTTCTTGGTTGCGTTCGCATTTGGAGTCCTGGGAACGATTGGATTCGCGATCTACGGGAAGGATCTGGAGGAGAAGCCTGATCCAATGCGGGCCCTATGATAGGCCCGCAGAGTTTTTACGCGCTACGGATTGCCCTGTTCAATTTTCAAAAAGAGGAGACGTAAAAATGGCCGATTCTATAACCCCAGAGGAATTGAAAGCTCTCATGAGCAGCGATCGGAAACCTGCTATCTTCGATGTACGAAGAATAGCCGACTTCGAGGCTGCCCCAAAGAAGATCGAAAGCGCTACCTGGCTTGATCCGGAAAAGGCAGAAGAATGGATTGATGAAATTCCCCAAGACACACAGGTAGTCGTGTACCTGCGTCAAGGGCGGTTCCGTAAGCCAATCTATCGCGGACCGCCTTCGGCAAAACCATCCTGACGTCAAGTTCGTCCAAGGTGGTATCAAGGCATGGGCCGAACTTGGCGAACCGGTAGAGGAATAAGCATTTGAAAGCAATGGACGAAACAAAGAGCCCTTCCTCTGAACCAGTCTGTGAGGGTGTTCCACTGAACATAGTCACTTTCCGGGAGGCGTTTTGGGTTTGGGTCAGAGTTGCGCTCAACAGCTTCGGCGGTCCGGCCGCCCAGATAGCGGTGATGCACCGGTATTTGGTGGAAGAGAGACGCTGGATCAGTGAAGAGCGCTTTCTCCATGCGCTCAATTACTGCATGCTTCTCCCTGGACCTGAAGCCCAGCAACTGGCGACGTATATCGGATGGCTCCTCCACAAAACCAAGGGAGGGATTGTGGCAGGGACACTGTTCGTGCTACCCGGTTTTCTTTTCATGCTCGTGTTGAGCATCTTGTATGCCGGTTATCAGAACCTGAGTGTCGTTCAATGGCTCTTCTTTGGTCTAAAACCGGCTGTCCTGGCAATCGTCTTGGAAGCCGTCCTTCGGATCGGAAAACGGGCCCTGAAAAACAGACTGATGATCACACTGTCCGGTTTGGCGTTTGTGGCTATCTTCTTCTATGATGTCCCGTTCCCTCTCATCGTGCTAGCTGCCGCAGTGTTCGGTTTTCTGGGAGGACGCTTCCGGCCCGATGCTTTCGCTGTGCCTCAGACAAGCGCAAATGGTCAACTGGGCTGCGACGGACCTGCTGTAGACATTCTGTTAGAACGAGGGACCCTGGAACATGTCCGCCCTTCATTCCTGCGGTCTGTGGGAGTCCTGTTGGTCTGGTCCGTGCTGTGGTTGGGTCCGGTACTCATGATTTTCCTCTATCTCGGATCACAGAACGTCTATTTTCAGGAGGCGATCTTTTTCAGCAAAACTGCTGTCGTGACGTTCGGCGGGGCGTATGCGGTCTTGGCGTATGTGGCTCAGCAAGCGGTCGATTTCTACGGCTGGTTGAAACCGGGAGAGATGCTGGACGGTTTGGGCCTGGCAGAGACCACCCCCGGACCTCTCATCCTGGTCCTGCAGTTTGTCGGCTTTTTGGGCGCATACCGGAACCCCGGCGGACTTGACCCCATGCTGGCCGGAGTATTGGGATCGGCGCTCACTGTCTGGGTGACCTTCGTGCCGTGCTTCCTGTTCATATTCCTCGGAGCCCCGTACATAGAGGCTCTGCGGGGAAACCAGTCCCTTAAGACGGCAATGTCTTCCATCACCGCGGCGGTAGTCGGAGTTGTTCTTAACTTGGCGGTTTGGTTCGCTCTGAACACCATCTTCGGGTCCCTTCGTGACGTGTATGTTCTCGGAGCTCATCTACAGGTCCCTGTCCTGGGAACGACCAATGTGCCGTCACTCGTTATCGCAATCGTGGCTTTGCTGGCTCTCTTCCGGTTCAAGATCGCAATGATCTATACCATTGCGGGCTGTGCCGGACTGGGGGTAGCGTATCATGTAGTAAGAATGCTCGTTGGGTAGGGAAAAGAATGACCGCCGGAGAGACTCGGTTTGGTCGAGTTCCGTCCATAGGGGATAGGGCTGGGTTCTAGTATCCCATGAGGCTGCTGTCGAGGATGACTTGTCCGACAGGTTGCAGTCTCGGAAGGAGTATTTAATCAAAATAACAGGCAGTGTCTGTTATCCTGGCTGACAACCTTTATGCAAAGATGTCTACCCTGGACCCTATCCAGGTCTATTGACGACCTTTAACCGGTAATGTTTCGGTCGCTGACTCCTTTGGGAGGTTTGGGGCGTTACTATGCGAGCGTTAAGATGGCTTTCTTTGTTGTTGTGTTTATTCGTGATCGGTTGCACGCTGAGCGGAACGGCCTTAGCGTGGGAATTTTCCATGGAAGGCGAATTGATTTGGAAGGACCGTTTCGTTAGCCAATTGGGATCGCGAGGGTTTTTTGGGAAGTTCGACCTGGACAACAGCTCTATCCCGGGGAACTATGCGTCTGTAAATGGTTGGGCGGGCGGGAAGATGAACGACCTCTCATCCTCCAGTGGTGCTGCCGATCAGGTCATGGAGACCAATGTCCTCACGCAATTGAGGCTTAATGAAGCCATGAAGCTGCGGGGCGAATACCGGATTGGGGGCTTCGGTGATCCCATAGCGTCATCGTATAGGAACTCTACCGCTCCGGGGGTTCAGGTTGCAATCTCTGAAGGACAGTGGAGCATGTGGTGGTTTTCTGCCCAGACCCCGTGGGGCATCGTGGCCTTCGGTAAAAGGCCCTTTAGATTCGGGTGTGGTCTCCAATACAATGGGGCTGAGGACCTGACGTCAGAGTCGTTGCTCTTCGTTGCCCCATACGGTCCGTTCCGATTCGGACTCGGGTTTCTATCCCTGGAGACAGCAGCCTGACAACCCCTTTAGACAAAACCAGCCGAACAACTCGTTCCCGCCCCCATTGGACAATCCCTATTATAATGCACTGGACACGAACGCTGTGCTCACCTTTTCTCCTGTTACGTTTCTCACATACGAGAGCGGTCCTCTGTCAGCGGGGGTAGTGTGCGAGTACTTCAGCTACCACAGGGGACCGGAATCACAGCGTCTTCAGTCCGACCGGATATCCTTTTCGGCGAGTGACATCGTCAGCACGGATGGCGGAGTATTCGTGAAATATTCTGATGGGCGATGGTTCTTCAATGCGGAGCTTGACTGGGTAAACCGGATCACGAGGTTTCAGAGGTCGCAGGATGGCGCATCGCCTACTCGAACCGGCTACGTCGAAGCATGGCGTTGGGTGGTGGAGACGGGCTTCATGGCTGGCCCCGGAAAAGTGTCCTTTATCTACGCGTGGCTGCCAGGGCCGGACCGGCGACACGGAGTTCTCATAGACAGGCAACCCTATTTCTACGGGTTTGCAAACCACGGGGTGTTCGATCCGTACAGTCTGGCCATGAACTTCTATTATGGCGCAGGTCTGGGGCTTTTCAACCTCAATACCGACGGCTATATGAACGACGCTTCAATTGCTGCTCTCCGGCTGGACTACGCTGTAGCGGCCAACCTGAACGTTTTCACGAGCTTCTTCTGGGCGGACCGGGCATCTCCCCACGGATACGGGTGGGGCTTTATGCGACCGGCTGCCGCGGGAAGCAGGGTAGAATTCCTGAACCTCAGCACCATAAATGCCTTTAGTCCTGGGGCCCCATCAATCCCCGACAACAACTTGGGGTGGGAGATCGATGCAGGGATGGACTGGCAACTTCTGGAAAAGTGGAAAATCAGGTTCGTTGCGGGATACTGGCAACCCGGACGATGGTTCAATTATGCCTGCATCGATAAGACGGTCCCGAATTGGGATATCCCGGCTACAGCCAACAACTTTGGGATCAACCCCAATAGGACGATAGATCCCGTAGTCGCCACAAAGATTTTTGTGTACGTGGAATTCTAGCGGCAGGCCCTGTTCATGCTCGCTTCAGGAAATCTCTTCAACCCCGTTACCCCTGGAGGAGAGTCCCTCCTGTGCAACCCGAAGGAGTTGTTTTCAATGAAAAAGAACATGACCTTGGTTATGCTGGTTGTTGGAGCATCGACAATACTGTTCACGGTTACGAAAATTGCTCATTGGGCAAACGCCCAAACCTCAACTGCCAAGAAAGACCCCATCCGCTCCGTTGCTCAAGCCACTTACGATGTCGAATTCCCCGAGGGCACTGCAACTCCTTCCGCTCAATGCGGCGAATGCCATCAGGCCATTTACCGAGAATATTACTACGGTTTTGGAACAGATCTCTCATACAAACCTATGTCGCCGTGGCAAGATCAAAAGGATCTGCTTTCCTTGAAAGGCCGAGTCTCGACCATGGGCACGGCCCATTCTATTGCCGGAATAGACCCGTGGCCCGTTCATGCGAGAGGCGTCGAAAGAGGCGGACAGAATTGTAGCATCTGCCATTACCCAGAGCCTTTCCAACTCCCTGAAATGGATAAACCGGAAATCGACCGACCCAAGGGACGGGCCAAGAATCAGGAAGGCGGCATGACCTGTGCAAGCTGTCATCTAACGCCTGAGGGGAGCATCCGAGGCCCATACGGAGCCGAAGCCCCTCACAAGACAGTCAAGGAACCGGGAATTAAGACATCGGTCATGTGTGCCCATTGTCACAGTGCCGGTAAGAGGGTCGTGGGAAAACAGACCCAGACGTTTCTTGAATGGCGGGACGATTTCCACAAACCAGGTTTGGGACCGCAGCAATGCCAGGATTGCCACATGCCGAGGACGCTGCGAAAAGCAGCGGAGGATTATGATGTTCCCATCAGGACTGTCGCTCGACACACCTGGACGGGCGGCCATTCTACCCAAAGAGTTTCTTCGGCCTTGAACCTAGTCATCGTGGCGGGAGAACAACCCTCTCCTCAGTTGAACTTTCATGTCATTAATGTGGGCGCCGGTCATTCCGCTCCTACAGGTTCATTCCGCAGAGCGGTTTTCCTCACCGCGGAAGTTGTGGATAAAGACGGCAAAGTTGCCGCCACTCAAGAATGGATGTTTGCCCCGTGGTATGGCGACCGGCCGGATGATCGTGCCTTCCTGGAAGATGACAAGAAACTCCCGGATGCGATCTCGGCCATGGCCGCGGATGCGCAAGGTCCACATGAAACCATCGTTCGGGCCGGGGAAGAGCGGATTCTCGCTTGGGAACCGAAGCTCGCCCAGGGTGACTACACAGTCCGGGCGGCCCTGGTTTATGATTTGAACCGTTTCAATGAAATGGCCTTTGAAGGAGACAGAAACAAGGATGTTCGATTCGACGCTGCCCATAACGGTCAAGTAGCTGCGTTCCCGGAAAGCAGGGGATGCAGTGGCTCCCATCTGTGCTCAGACTGAGCACGCAAACCATAGGGTGTAGTACCATGAAAGATTCTACGAAACCTGCTTCAGAAAACGATGAAAGTGCTTCTCCGTCACAGGCGGGGCCGAAGTATGCGGGCAAGTACAAATTTTTCAAAGAGCTTCTGGATCACAATCGCAGAGCCTTGACGCTCATGGCGGACTTGGAGGAGACTTATTACTCCAACCGTCCTCTTACCAGCCAGCAGATTAAGGTTCATTACGATGCAATCCACGAAGAAGTGGCGGCTATTATCCAGTGCCTCCAAGGCTTGTCCCGAAAAGATACCCCAATGCTGTCATCCGTGCTGGCAAGTATTCAACGGTCCGTACGGGACGAGCTTGCTCCAAAAATCTGGCCCATGAGCGAATCCTTCGTTCTGCCCCTTGAGCAGATCAGTTCAGATCACCTGAGAACCGTGGGTGGCAAAGCGGCAAATCTAGCCATCATTGCAAGAGAACTCGATCTCCGCGTGCCTGAAGGCTTTGCGGTGACAGCTGCAGCGTATCAGTGTTTCATCATGGAAACAGGACTCGTTGGAGAGATCGACGGTACCCTCGCCGAAATTGATCCGGACGACCTGGAGAAGCTGGAGGCCGCCGGAAAGCTCATTCAGTCACGCATCATGGAAACGGAGGTGCCCGATTCAGTCGGGAAGCCGTTGATTGCGGCTTATGAAGAGTTGGAGAAGAGAACTCGTCCAGGAGTCGCTGTTGCGGTGCGGAGCAGCGCAGTCGGTGAAGACAGCGAAACTTCTTTCGCGGGACAGTATACGTCCGTACTGAACGTGAGAAGGGACAAGTTTCTCGAAGCCTATAAGACCGTGGTTGCGAGCAAGTATTCTGCTTCAGCGCTCTCATATCGTCTTCTGCACGGGCTCGATGACCGGGAAACCCCCATGTGCATCCTGGTTCTTGCAATGGTCGACGCACGGGAAAGCGGCGTACTGTATACTGCGGACCCGGTTTCCGGTGATGTGCGCCGCATGAAGATCAATACCGTTAAAGGCCTCGGGGAAGCGCTTGTGGGAGGAGAAGCCTCCGCACATGCCACGTATTTGCTGGACAAAGACCGGTTTTCGGTCGTCGAGCACTCGACCGATGCGGTGAACCCTATGGGTTCATCTTCATTATCGTATTCCTCTGAGACTGGAGAAGACGGTGGAGATACGATTCTTCGACGACTCTGGGATTGCGGTAGAATTCTGGAAAAGCATTTTGGCCGTCCCCTGGACATCGAATGGGCTGTGGACCAGTCTGAGCAATTGTACATGCTCCAGTCCCGTCCCCTGCAACTGTACGAAGAAGACGCACCGTCAACTCAGGAAGTTGTCCTCGATTACCCAGGCCATGAGGTGCTGATTGAGAGCGGTACATGCGTGTCAGGAGGAGCGGCCATGGGGAAGGTCGTCCTTCTCAAAGCGGGCGAGGACCTGGACGATGCCAAGCGCCTGGAAGAGGATGTGATACTGGTCACGAAAACGGCTTCTCCGCAGCATGCCAAGGTCATAGCCAAAGTCAAAGGCATCATCACGGATGTCGGAAGTATCACCAGCCACCTCGCTTCAGTGGCCCGTGAGTTTGGGGTTCCGGCTCTCTTTGACACGAAGGGTGCCACGTCCAAGCTGGTTGACGGCGATGAAATCACCTTATGGGCAAGCCAGGCAAGAGTCTACGATGGAGTGGTAAGAGACCTTCTCCAGTCAGTACGCCAGGTGAAACGACCCGTCTTCTCAAGCCCTACGCACCTGAAGATGCAGGCCGTTTTGGAAAGTATCTCGCCGCTCAACCTTACTGATCCCGAAGACCCCGCGTTCTCTCCGGAAGGCTGTCGAACCGTTCACGACATCATTCGATTTACCCATGAGCAGGCCATGCGGGAAATGTTCGGCTATGGAGATGTAGCCGAAAGGGTGACGGGAGCCCTGAAGATGAAACTGAGTATTCCTCTGTGGCTCTATGTCATCGATTTGGGAGGCGGTCTCCGGCAAGACCTTGCGGCCAACGACACTCCCGATGCCCAGAGCATAAACTCGATCCCATTCGCAGCCATTTTGCGCGGCTTGTATCACCCGGGAATCAACTGGAAAGCAACCATTGGTATCAGTGCACGGAATCTCATGGACCTCGTTGCCGGGGGCGCTGGTCCTCAGACAGGCGATGTCCTAGGAAGTCCCAGCTATGCCCTTATCTCTGGCGACTACATGAACTTCAACGCACGTTTCGGGTATCATTTTGCCACCGTGGATTCTCTCTGCGGTGAAGATCTCAACCAAAACTACGTGACCCTTCAATTCGCGGGTGGGGTCGGATCGTACTACGGCAAGTCCTTGCGCATTCGATTCCTTGGCGAAATCTTGGAGCGACTGGGATTCTCTGTTCAGGTCAAGGGTGATCTCATCGAGGCTTCTCTCGGACGCATGGACCGCAAGAGCATGGAGGCCGCCCTTGACCAACTGGGCAGGCTGCTGGGGACCAGCAGACTCATGGACATGGGAATCGCAAATCCAGAAGAGATCCCTCAACTGACCGAATCATTTTTCAGAGAGGACTATAATTTCCTGGAAAGAAAACGGCCTGATGAGCCGCCCGATTTCTACATCAGCACAGGCCATTGGAGGCAGACGGAATCGGATGGACGCTCGGTGTGTCTTTCAGACGGATCTCAGTACGCCACCTGGGTATCTTCCCGTGCCGCCGGACTGATGGGAAGATTCGTAGGCAGCCGGTACCAAGAATTCCTGGACAATATAGGAGCCTACTACTATTTCCCGCTGGCTGTGAGAAAAGGGAGCCTGCTCAATGCGGGAACGGCAAGCGTGAAGGTGAGGCTCCGTTCCGGTCTCATCGATCAAGCGGGCGGTATCGCGTTCGGTATCCGCGACGTGGGCAACTACTTCGTCTTCAGAATCAATGCCCTCGAAGACAACGCGATCCTTTTCGAGTTCAGGCATTCGAAGAGATTCCAACTTGCGACGGTGGACATTCCGATTGCATCAAACAGATGGTACGACCTGAAGGTGGAAACAGCCGGGTCCCACGTGAAAGCCTATCTAGATGGTAAGCTACTCATGGACTATCAAGCCAATCGAACCTTGGAGGGGTATCTCGGGCTATGGACCAAAGCGGATTCGGTCACGGAATTCGATTCCCTGATGGTCGAATGAGGTCAAGCCCGGGTGTTTCTTGAGACATTGTCTTTCCATACGAGATGATTAATCCTAGACTTGCGGTGGAACTTACCCTGTTGTCACCGCGCTCAAGAAACGCGGCGAAGATCCGGCCGATCGAATCAAGAAGGTTTTTGATCAGCTCGCTTTGAACATGGAGCAAGAGCCATACGATCTGCTTTTTCCCAAACCGAACCCGCAAAACACTCGACCTCGTCTCTCAACTCGACCAATGTAGTCATCATCCTCTCGCTCCTGAATTCGCAGGTTGCGAATATCAACACCTCGCGCAAAACTGAGGGGTTACAAACTGTCCGATAAAGATCTTGACACGTGTCAGTAATACCTCGTATTATACCTGAAAGGGTAATATATCGTAATACAATCAAGGAATACTGCATCGGCGCTTGGATTCTCGGGCGTCAGCGGAAGAATTTGGTTTCCAACGAGTAATCGTGCGGCTCGCTGTGAATATTTGCGTGATTACAGGAGGGTGGGTTATGGGGAGATTTTGGAGCATGGCATTGGGCGTTGGGCTGTACCTGTGCTTTGCCCTCGGCGCGACTGCAGCCCATGCATGGGATATCGACCTACACGCACACATGTTGTGGCATTACGAGTGGTACGGACAAACCGGTTCCCGCGGTTTTTTCGGCCCTTATAACGTGGACAACGGAGGCGGCACAAGGGCCGGGAACTTCAATTTCTGGAACGGAGGGCAGTTCGACACCAACATCAGCACTTCAGCCAAGGCGGGCTGGTCATATTTTGAAGTGGAGTGGGAACCTACCTTTCGGCTCAACCCTGCGATGAGGATAAACGCTAAGTATCGTATCGCCTCATACGGTGAACCGGTGAACGAAGATTACCTCACCGAGAACTCGCCCGGAATTAACACAGCCATGAGTGACGGCCAATGGACACTGTTTTGGGCGACAGTACAGACGCCATGGGGCCAGTTTGTTCTTGGGAAACGGCCTTGGGCTTTCGGCATCGGTGTGCAGTATGACGGAGCAGACTTGGGAATTCCTCAGCGACCACGGAATCTATGCTCATGAAGCGCTCCCTTCGGCCCCCTGGATGTTGGCCTCGCTTATTATCCCTTCAGATTCGTGGGCACTTCAGGCATTCAAGCCATCGCCGATGAATTAGGCGACCTTTACAATTTGCCGCAATACCTGCGCGGCAAGTGGGGCCGTCGTACCGGGGCAGTACTACAGCAGAGCGGACGGGGGCGGAACTTTTTCCAAGGACGTGCTCGGATTTGTCCAATATCTGCAAGGACCGGTAATATGGGGATCCTCGGCACTTACGGGAGTTACCACATCGGTCCGGAGGCCCTCATCGACGATCCCAACGATCCGCTCGTTACGAGATTGGTTCCCCAGGACTCGGAGATATTCCACGGCACCGTCTTTGCCAAATACAACAACGGCCGATTTTTCTTCAATGGCGAGGCGGCATGGGTTTATTGGACGGACAGGTGGCATGCGGATCCCAATCAGGCAGTAGGTCTTCCAAATCCGCGATACATTGAGCAATGGCGTTACGCATCGGAGTGGGGTTGGCTGATGGGTCCGGCGAAATTGAGTCTGCTCCAGTTTTGGTCCCCCGGACCGGATCGGAGAAACGGGATACTCATCGGCAAACAGCCCGCAGTCTTTGTTCGCCACCCCAATTATGATCGGTCCCTTGGGCAATCACATTCTTTTCAAGCCGTACAGTTGGCTTCTGGCTCGCGACTATGGGTCGGGCCTCAATGCTTATAACCTTTCAGGATGGGGATTTATGAGGGACGCCTTTGTTCTGGCAGCACGCCTCGATTATGCGGTGGCAGCGAACTTGAACGTTTGCCTCAGCTACATGCGGGCCGAGAGGACCAGCAACGGATATAGCTGGGGTTGCATTGGCCCGAATGCGGGACTTGGGGCCTTTCCCGGAACTCCGGACGGGAACATCGACCTGAATCTCAATCGCTATCCAACTTCGCCTAATATCCCTGACAGATCCCTTGGCTGGGAAATCATGGGCCGCATCGATTGGAAGCTCGTGGAACAATGGCTCTTCACGGTTAACGTCGCATACTGGCAACCGGGTGAGTGGTTCAGCTACGCGTGTGTAGATCGGTCCGTTCCGGGATGGGAGACAGGCACTGCCGCAAATCTCTTCGGCACCAGACCCATGAGGACCATAGACCCGGTGATAGGTGGCGAGTTCCTGCTCAGATTCGACTTCTAAGGGCGCTCTTCAAGGAGATCCGAGAATGAAAAAGATCTTGATCATCCCTTTCATTTTGTTCGCTCTGGCGACGCTGAGTTCGTGGTCCACCGCGAACGACGCCAAAATTGCTCAGAGCCATGAACTGTCCAAGCATCGTCATGCGGATCAAAACAACACCCGCAAACACGCTCACAAGTATGATCTCAAACAAAAGAGCAGATATGATTTGAGAGATCTTGCGGGGAAGCAAAAAGGGGACAGTCATGGACATGGCCATAAACACGGTGACAAGGACGGTCACAACCATGATCACGAGGCCGTGAGCAAGCACAATTTACGGGATAAGGGCGGCGGTCACGCTCACGAAGATGCTCATCAGTCCCACGAAGATGGACACGGTTCACACGATGATCATGGTCACGAAGGACATGAGCACGGCTACGACCGCCTGTGGGGTATAGGGGTCTCAGGTTGAATTCCAGATGAATTTCCTGTCTTTAGCACGTGCGCAAGCCCCCGAGCTTGACAAGTAGGTGTTACAAAGTAATAATGAATTTGCTCTGACTATATTCAGGCTTTTGGGGAGAACGTGCCCATGAAGAAAGAGAAGCTCGACATCATTACATTCAAGGTCCCGGAATCGCTAAGGGAGGCTATGAAGGGGATTCCTAATAGGTCCGAGTTCATCCGTGCTGCCGTGGTTGCTGCTCTGGACAGGATTTGTCCCCTGTGCAAAGGTACAGGAGTCATTATGCCCAACCAACGGCCCCACTGGAACCTGTTCGCTGCTGAGCATCATTTCGAGGAATGTGAAACCTGTAATGCGGTCCATGTCGTCTGCGACCGAAGCGGCCATCAATCCGCTCATGCTCATGATACGGATTGAAAACGGCTTCGACGCCGGGATTTTTCCAATAGTGCGGAGGTACTGTTCGATGTGTAAACGCGTTGGTATACTGATATTGCTGTCATTATTGGTATCCATGTGGAGCGGTTCGCCTGCGGATGCCCAGGACAAACCCGCTGGCAAGATCAAGGCATTCGTGAGCATTCTTCCCATCGCCTACTTCGTGGAGCGTGTGGGAGGCCCCAATGTGGAAGTCAGTGTGCTGGTGGGCCCCGGCCAAGATCCACACACCTTTGACCCCACACCCAAAGTCATGGCGAAGCTGGCAGACTCCCAGGTCCTTTTCAAAATGGGGTTCCCTTTCGAGGAGACGCTGATTAAGAAGATCGGGTCAACATTCAAGAACCTTCAGGTGGTTGATCTCCAACAGGGAATCAAACTCAGGCCGATGACCGAGGAAGAGGTCGAAGCCGAGGAAGCGGGACACGGCCACGGAGAGGGAGAGAAACACCGGCGCTCCCACGGAGACGCGGACCAACACAAGCACTCCCACGAAGCCGGGGATATGGACCAGCATACGTGGCTCAACCCACAGTTTGCAAAGATTCAGACACGAACGATAGCAGATACTCTGATTCGAATTGATCCAAGCCATCAGGCGCAGTATGAAGAAAATCTCAAAGACCTTCAAACTGACTTGGACGCAGTGCACGAGCAATTGACAAAGGCCCTGGCTCCTGTGAAGGGCAAGAGCTTCTTCGTCTTTCACCCGCGTACGGCTATTTCGGGGATGCGTATGGTTTGAAGCAGATTGCCGTTCAATTAGGAGGCAAAGAACCTACGGCAAGACAGCTTGCACGGCTGATAGACCTGGCCAAGGAGGACGGAGTGAGGGTCATATTCGTTCAGCCACAGTTCTCGAAGAAGAGCGCCGAAGCTTTAGCCACGGCCATTGGAGGAGCGGTGGTGCCCCTCGATGACCTGGCCCCGGACTATCTGAAGAATCTGAAGGAAATGGCGGCCAAGCTCGACTCGGCGCTCATTGGTCAGAGCAAGTAAACGGCTCACATAGGCGCTGTGCATAACATTCGTATGGCCGGTTGTGCATACCTCGGAAGGCCCAGATGGCAATCTAAGTCCCCCTTTTCTAAAGGGCTGCATAGGAATTGCATTCTACCGCCTTTGGAAAATGGGGGAATGTGCGGTCGCAATTGACAATGACAGGTACAAATTATGATTGAAAAAAATGCCCCTGCAATTCTCATGAACGGTCTGTGGTTTTCCTATGACGGCCATCCTGTTTTGGAGGACGTGAATCTCTCCATTCCTCAAGGTGATTTTGTATCCATTGTCGGACCCAACGGCGGGGGCAAAACCACTCTGTTGAAGTCTCATTGTGGGGTTGCTCAGGCCTTCGCGCGGTGAGGTCCGGGTATTTGGATTCACCCCTGAGAAGGCGAGACCGCGAATCGGATATATGCCCCAGCAGTCACAATTGGACCCGCAGTTTCCTGCAACAGTCATGGATGTAGCCCTGATGGGACGCCTCGGTCATGGTAGGCCGTTCGGTCCGTATTCCAAAAAAGATAAAGAAACAGTCATCAGAGCCCTCGACCAAGTCGGACTAGTGACACTCCTAAGAAACCTTTTGCATCGATTTCAGGAGGTCAGCGCCAGAGATTGTTCATAGCTCGCGCTTTGGCTTGCGAACCTGATCTGCTCCTTCTCGATGAGCCTACCGCAAATCTGGATGCTGGTGATGGAAGGTGATTTGTACGAGTTGCTCCAGACTCTGAACCAGACGCTGACAGTGGTGATGGTCTCTCACGATCTTGGATTCGTCTCCAAGCTCGTCAAGAGTGTGATATGCGTCAAACGCCAGGTCCTGATCCATCCAACAGTGAAATTACAGGGGAGATTATTAACGAGATGTATGGTTCACCGATGAGGATTGTCACGGCATAACGGCGACGGGAACTGCAATTGTCACAATTTCTGACCGATTTGCCACACTATCCTTTTCTCCAGAACGCGCTGCTTGACGGGAATTCTTGCCAGTGTGGCCTGCGGGATTATCGGGACCTACATCGTAATCCGGCGGATTTCGTACATTGCCGACGGCATTGCCCACGCGGTCCTGGGTGGAATGGGCGCAGCTCTGTATCTTCACAAAGTGTACCATTGGGATGGAGTCCTGCCCATCCACGGAGCGCTGGTGGCGGCAATAATCGCTGCCATCATCATCGGGCTAGTCAGCCTGTGGGCAAAGCAGAGGGAAGATACGGTCATCAGCGCTCTTTGGGCTGTGGGCATGGCTGCGGGGATCATCTTTATTTCTCAAACGCCCGGATACAATGAAGATCTGATGGGATACTTGTTCGGTAACATCCTCATGGTGTCCAGTAGTGACCTTTGGATGCTGGCCGGGCTGGACGCGATCATTGTGATCATAGGCCTCCTGTTTTATAACCAGTTCCTCGCAGTGTGTTTTGACCAGGAATTTGCACGTGTACGGGGACTCAATGTCGAATTGTTTTATTTGCTGCTGCTTGGCCTGGCCGCTTTGACCGTAGTAGTCCTGGCGACGGTAGTCGGAATTGTAATGGTAATCGCTTTGCTGACCCTGCCCATTGGGTATTGCAGCACTGTTCTCTACCACTATGTGGCGTATGATGATCATTTCAACAATCCTCTGTGCAATCTTCACCACCTCCGGTCTGGTATTGAGCTATGGGCCCGATTATCCCGCTGGAGCCACAACCATCATCATTGCCGGCGCAGCCTACCTCGGGGCCACGACCGTAAAATGGGCCCTCAGTCGTGGGAGGGCGTGAGCGTATCCCGAAATCTGTCAGGCTACTCCGCAACCCTGGTGCAAAATCGACACATGTCGCAGAATCTACGGCAAATAGATTCGGAGTTCCGATTCCCAGCTCCTGTCACGTGGACGGGGTCGAATAGCGTATTGGAATTGAAGGCGCGCGAGGTTCATCATTGGAACGGCCTTGCCTCAAGAGAACAAGAACTTCAGATTCGGCGACATTCGGCCCAGCCGTGAACCTTGTGATCTCGTTTCGCTCAACACCCCTTCGACGCAGGACGAACAAGCGCCGCATCAGCATGATACCCCACTGTCCTCCCACGGGACTCAGCTATCCACGCTAATTTTTGAAGTAGCCTTCGGTAAGCCACAGCCATTGTCACAGCCACGGCACTCACACGTCCATGACCATGAGTTCTGCGCTGACGAGGACAAGGACTCGCTACATACTCATGCGCACGTCCATGAGCCTTTGTCCCACGAACATCACCATTTTTCGGACCCCTATCATAGGCATGACCGCTGATGGAATTGAGGGACTTGGAAAGAAAAGACGGCGAATACCGGGAATCCCTACCGCACCGAAAGGCGTGCTGTCAGAAAGCAGCAGACGGACAGATTATCCGTATATTATAGATTTGAATCACTTGGATTAAATAAACCCAGCAAATATTGACAAAAGGTACGACCCTGCGGTACCGTCTATAGCGACGAGCGGGAAAGCTCGCCCTAGAGTAAATACCGAATCGGGAGCGGCCGTGAACCTGGGATCAACCAAGGTCTTAATCGTCTGGATGACGGTGGTGCTTTACGCAATTTCGGGTTGCGCGTTCATCAACGTCGGTCATTGCTGTTCCGGGCACTCCCATATCGACGGTCAAGCTCAAGAAGATCACGATCATCTGCCTGTGGAACCGGGTTCCGAGAAGATCCCTCTTTCAGAATTCGCTGTTGCTCCTAATGATTCATCATTGTCCCAGAGGCATTGCTGTGGCCAGGGGCTGCACGGTGAAGGCGAGAGAATCGCTTTTCACGCCGTGAACTGCCAAAGATCGGCCGAACCTAGTCGTCTAGTCACTTGGCTTTCATCATCCGCCGCACTCTGTCATGGGCAAGTCGAACTCTCTTATGCTTTCTCCCGTGGAGATTGCGCCCTCAGCCGGGCCCCGGCCAGGAGTCCTGCACTAGAATCCATCCTCACAGTTTCTCTTCTTATTTGATCCCACCAAATAGCTGCCTGCCTCTGCTCAGTGTGATGAGCGGACTTTGGACTCGTACGATAATCGCGGAGGTTTCTCATCTGTAGCGACTGAAAGACGAGGAAACCATAAAGCTTACAGCTTTCAAAGTCCAATCGCACAGAGAGGCACTGGTCGTGCATGAACCGTGATTGCGTGGCTGCGCTCGCAAGGACCGGAGCTTTCTTTGTAGTACATCGCGGCGAGCTACGAATTTGTACGACCAGAAGTATTTTCTTGTGGGCGGCGAATCCAAGCGTTTCGAACCAGAAATACCAACAAACGTCCGGTCTGCTGTTGTCGCAAGACCGTTCCCAGATGTTGGAATGTCTTGGCAGTTCAGACAACTGATCCAGAAGGATTCTGCTCTCTGAAAAGCAGAAACTGGCTTTCATCTGGAATAAGGAGAACACCGTGAAAGGAATAATAACGATTCTGGCTATCTTGTGCTTTTTCTTCACTACAGAGTCAGTTTTCGCCAGAGGTGGTGGAAACCAGCGTTCAAACATTGACCGTAAGTGGAAAGAGGTCGAAGCCTGGAAGAAGGCACAAGATAGACACTTCAAGAAAATCGAACGCGAAGCAGAAAGATCATTGCGTGGCATCCAAGGCCAGGACGGACCGGCGGAAAGCATTCCCTATCCCGGATGCCGTACGTGTCCTTAATTAATAATGAGGTGATGAGGCGCCCCCTCGAAGGGCGCCGAGAACGGGATTACTTCAAGGAACCGAATCATGTTCAAAAAAGAAGTCATAGGAATAGCCCTGCTACTTGTTTTCGGAATAGCGGCAGCAGTGTACATAGGCATGACGGAAAAGAAGACCGTGGTGTCCGACCACGGTCATGGTCACGGACACGGAGCCGCACAGGATCATGGTCATGACCACGATGCCGATGTTGGGCCAAATGGTGGGAAGCTGCTGAAAGAAGATCCTTTTCAACTGGAGCTGGTGATTTATGAAAAAGGGAACGCCCCCGCATTTTAGGGTATACGCATCGAACGATCACAAACCTGTTGACCCTCAGGATGTAAAGGTAACGATAGAACTGGAGCGACTCGGTGACAAAGTCACGGAGTTCCATCTTAGGTCCGGCCCGGGTTACCTCTTCTGCGAACAGGAAGTCGAAGAACCACATTCCTTCTTCATAAAGGTCCTTGCCGAATGGAAAGGACAGAAGTTTGATTGGCAGTACTCCCAGCACGAAGGCCGGCTCACTTTACCAGCCGAACTGGCGCAAAAGGTAGGAATCGAAACTGCTATCGCAGGACCGGAAAAATCAAGACCCTCAAGCAATTACCCGGAGATATTGCTCTGAATGAAGATCGGCTTTCGCACGTAGTCCCTCGGGTACCGGGAGTGGTACTCGAATCAAGAAAGAACCTGGGAGACAGTGTCACCGAAGGGGAAATCCTGGCCATCATTGACAGCAGAGAGCTCGGAGAAGCCAGAAGCCGATACCTCGTTGCGATCGAACGAGAAAAACTTGCCAAGTACAATTTTGAACGGGCCCAAAACTTGTGGGAAAGACAGGTCGTTCCTGAAAAGGAATTCCTAACGACGCAGAAGGCGTTCCTGGAAGAGAGAATTGAACGGGCGGCAGCCGCTCGCAAACTCAACACTTTGGGGCTCTCGGAGAAAGATGTCACCGATCTCGAAGATGGGTCGCTCAAGAACCTCACCCATTTCATCATTCGAGCCGCATTCGACGGCGTTATTGTCAGGAAGCACCTTTCTCCTGGAGAATGGGTGAAGGAAGACGCCGAAATTTTTGTCATCGCGGACCTCTCCGAGGTGTGGGTGGAGATCACGGTGTACGAGAAGGACGTGGAATCCGTTCACTTAGGCCAGGAAGCAACGGTTAGTAACGGGTCTTCAGACCTGGAGGCGGTCGGAAAAGTCTCGTACATAGGCCCCCTCGTAGGCGAGCAGAGCCGCACTGCCAAAGCACGAGTTGTGGTCCCGAATCCAGATGGAAAATTGCGGCCGGGACGTTTTGTCAAAGTTCATTTGGTACGTGAGGAAATCTCGGCTCCCGTGGTTGTACCCAATGAGGCCATCCAGAGTTTCCACAAGTGGTCAGTGGTTTTCTTTCAGCACGACGACCAATACGAAATTCGCCCATTGGAACTCGGCAGAACCGATGGAAAACTCACTGAGGTACGCAAAGGTCTCTCCCCTGGCGAGAAATACGTGTCTAGGAACAGTTTCGTCCTGAAGGCCGAACTCGGTAAGGCCGGAATAGCACATGAACACTAGGAATGTATAATGATAGCAGGTATTCTCAAGTTTTCGATTCAGCAACGCTGGACAATGATCGGCCTCACTCTGCTGATGGCCGCGCTCGGCGTGTACAATCTCGGAAGGATCAACATTGATGCGGTCCCCGACATCACCAACATTCAGGTTCAGGTGAGCGCTCTAGGGCCTGGATTATCCGCCTTGGAGATGGAGCAGAGGATCACGTATCCCGTAGAAACCGGACTTGCAGGGTTACCGGGCCTCGTCCGGACACGTTCGATATCGCAGTATGGGGTCACTCTGGTGACAGCCATTTTCGAGGACGGGACCAACGTCTATTTCGCCCGCCAGCTCGTCAGCGAACGGCTCCAGGAGATTAAAGGAAAGCTTCCACCCGGGATTGAGCCAGCTATGGGTCCTATTTCAACCGGTCTGGGCGAGATTTTTATGTGGACGGTGGAGGCGTTGCCTGGAGCTAAGAAGCCCGACGGGACAGACTATACGCTTATGGACCTGCGGACAATCCAACACTGGATCATTCGACCGCAACTCAGGAACACTCCGGGTGTAACCGACATCAACACAATCGGAGGCTACGAAAAGCAATTTCACGTGACGCCTGACCCGTACAAACTCATTGCTCATGGATTGACCTTTGCCGACCTTTCAGCGGCCCTGAATGCCAATAACTCGAATGTGGGAGCCGGGTACATCGAAAAGAGCGGGGGCTATTATGTTGTCCGAGCTCCTGGGCAAGTGGCGGATCTCGAAGATATTCGGAAGATCATCGTCAAGAATGTCCGAGGCATCCCGATTCTCGTGAGAGATGTTGCTACCGTAGAGCTTGGGAAGGAACTCAGAACCGGCGCAGCAACCAAAGATGGCGAAGAAACCGTCCTGGGTACGGTTTTCATGCTCATGGGTGAAAACAGCCGCACTGTGGCCCAAAGAGCCGCCCAAAAGCTCACAGAGATCAACCGGTATCTTCCCGAGGGTGTTATTGCGAGGGCCGTCTACGACAGGACAAGCCTGGTTGATCGCACCATTGACACGGTGCGCAAGAGCCTGACGGAAGGGGCGATACTCGTCATAGTTATCCTGTTCCTGTTCCTGGGGAATGTTCGAGCGGCATTTATTACTGCGCTGGTCATCCCGCTGTCCATGCTCTTCACGGCCACCGGAATGGCCATAAACAAACTGAGTGCCAACCTTATGAGCCTGGGGGCCATTGATTTCGGTATTATCGTGGACGGCGCCGTCGTCATCATCGAGAATTGTGCTCGGAAGCTAACCGAAGCCCAGGAAGCCCATGGGAGAACTCTTAACCAGGAAGAGCGCATCGACATCATCTGGAAAGCCTCCCAGGAAGTACGGAAGCCAATGCTGTTCGGAGAGCTTATCATCATCATTGTATATTTTCCGATTCTGGCGCTCAGCGGGGTTGAAGGAAAGATGTTCACCCCCATGGCGCTCACGGTTCTCCTAGCTCTCACCGGAGCGCTTGTTCTCTCGTTCACCTTTGTCCCTTCGGCCGTAGCAATATTCCTGTCACGCGGACTCTCTCACGGAGAAAACTTCGTCACACGGAAAGCAAAACAGATTTATCGCCCATCCCTGAATCTGGCCCTGCAATACCGGAAGTTGGTGGTGGCAACAGCAGTGGTCATAGTGGTCATAAGCGTGCTCGCGGCCACTCGGATGGGGAGCGAGTTCATCCCCACTCTTGACGAAGGCGACGTAGCCATTCATACGTCGCGGATACCCGATACGAGTTTGACCCAAACGATAGAGTTGCAGTCACTTGTGGAAAAGAACCTTCTCCAAACGTTTCCGCAAGTTGCCATGGTGTTCGGAAAAGTGGGAACATCGGAGATTGCCACGGAACCTCATCCCCCAGGTACAGGAGAAAACGCCATTATCCTAAAGCCTCGCAGCGAGTGGCCCGATCCAAACCTCCCCAAAGCGGTGCTTGTCAAGCAAATTGAGGAAGAGGTAGGTAAGATCCCCGGCAGCAATTCGGAGTTCAGCCAGCCGATTCGTATGCGTTTCAATCATCTGTTGGCCGGTGTTTTCAGTGACGTGGCGGTCAAGGTGTTCGGCGACGATATGGAAGTTATGCTACACAAGGCGGAGGAAGTAGCCGAACTGGTCAAAAAGATCCCTGGCGCTATGCACGTAAAGGTGGAACAGGTCGCAGGGTTGCCGATGTTGACCGTGCAGATGAAGCGTGAAGAGATGGCCCGATATGGCCTCAACGTATCAGACGTCCAGGAAATAATTGAGATGGCCGTCGGCGGCAAGACTGCGGGACTGGTCTTTGAAGGAGACAGGCGATTCGACATCGTGGTTCGTCTTCCAGAAGTTTGCGAACTGATCTAGAGGCTTTGAGAGAATTACCTATCCCCTTGCCGCAGCATGAAACGTTCGAAGGGCAGATCGTGTCGTCAGTGAGTAATCCCGAGAGAAAGAAGCCTCGATTCTATACCACCTTGGGTACCGTTGCTGATTTGGTGGTTGTTATGGGGCCCAATCAAATCACGCGTGAAGACGGGAAGAGACGGGTAGTGGTGACCACGAACGTCAGAGACCGAGATCTCGGTTCGTTTGTGGAAGAGGCTCAGAAAATCGTTAGAGAAAAAGTCACGGTTCCCGGGGGCTACTGGATAACATGGGGTGGGGAATTCGAGCAGCTTATTTCGGCAGCGAAACGGCTCCAGGTAGTGGTTCCATTGGCCTTATTCCTTATCCTCGCATTGTTGTTCGCTGCATTTGGATCACTGCGGTATGCCCTCCTCGTCTTTACAGGCGTTCCTCTCGCTCTGACAGGAGGCCTAGCGGCTTTGTGGATCAGGGATATTCCGCTTTCCATATCCGCTGCGGTCGGTTTTATTGCCCTTTCAGGGGTTGCCGTGTTAAATGGGCTTGTTATGATCACGTTCATCAACAACCTGCGGGAAGAAGGAAAGCCGTTGGAAGAAGCCATTATTCAGGGGGCTCTTACGAGGTTGCGCCCTGTTCTGATGACCGCACTGGTGGCCTCTGTAGGCTTCATTCCCATGGCAATTGCGACCGGTACCGGCGCCGAGGTTCAGAAGCCCCTGGCCACGGTCGTAATAGGAGGCTTAATTTCAATTACTTTGCTCACCCTCATGGTCCTTCCTGCGCTGTATGCCATCGTTGAGGGGCGGAACCTGGGCGAGGAAACCATCATTGATGGTGAGACCAGTGGAGAGTCGGGACCGTAATCAGCACAGGCAAGCAGTGCGGATTGGCTAAAGGCAGTCTCCATTTAAACAAAATGAATTCATATTGCTGGAGGTAGTGATGAAGAAAGTTCTCGTGTTGATTGTTGTCGCAGCGTTGCTCGTGTCCATGCCGGTGATTGTGGCGGGTCATGGGGATGGAAAAGGCGAGAAAGGGGAAAGGGTCTTCTGTTGTCACGGAAAGGGAAAATGCGACAATCTGCACGGAAAAGCCGATTGTGAAAAGGAAGGCGGCAAAGTGGTCAAGAGCTGCAAGGAATGTAAGTAGATCACCAAATAATCATTTCAGAGAAGCCATCCCGAGGTCCAGGAGAAGGCGTCGCGAGAATTGCTCTAACGCTTTCTCCTGCACATGGTCACGAGGCCTCGTCCGACAGGAGCCGGGCCGGAGCTCGAAGCCTCGTGAAACGGGAAGCTAGCCGCAGCAGGTCACGTCCCAAAGCCGGTCAAATCCTGGGGTTCCACCGCCCTTATCGCCCTTTTCCTCTTCCTCTGTTTCGGCGTCCCCAGCCTCGCCGTTATCATCTTTTCTGGCCGTTAGAAGCCAAGAGCCTCCTTTGCCGGCAGAATTCACTAACCGGTTGGCGAGAAACAATCTCGGATTCATTGAATCGTGTTTCTAGAGCAGCATGATCAGAGTTGGCAACCTCGTGCAGTGCCGGTGCATCTCGATCCGGAATTGAAACCAAAAAGAGAGGTGCAATTAATAAGACCCCGATCAAAAAAACCATTTGTTTTCGCATAATTCAAATCTCCTTATAGTAACCGGCGAAAGTCGAGGGCCTTTAGAATTCCAACCGCATGTTGAATTCCCCGCCGATCACCGGGTCGATAGTGCGGTTGGGGCGGGTTCCAAAGCTATTAGCGGCTGTGCCGTTGTTCCAACCGGGAACAGATCGGTCGATGCACGCATAGCTGAACCACTTGCCCGGCTGCCAGTAACCAAAAACAACTCCCGCAGTCCAACCCTCCAACAGCTTCCAATCAACTCCAAAGTCGGTCTCGTAGCCGAGCTCTGTGTCGGGGATATTGGGCGACGCTGGATAGCGGTTCAAGTTGGTGAAATCCACATTGCCGTCAGCAAAGACGCCATTGAAGTTGAAATCATTCGGAGCAAGGCAGCCCCAACTGTATCCATTGGAGGTTCTCCTCGCCCAGGAAAAGCTTCCGTACACGTTCAGATTCGCTGCGACAGCATAATCCATACGTGCCGCTAACACGAAAGCGTCTCTTAAATATCCCTGATCCCCCGCGAGATTATAACCGTCCAGGCCTGAGCCGTAGTCGGAGAAGAATACGTGTCCGTACGGTCTGAATATGCTGAAATTAGCCAGGTGCCGATCAAACTGATCATGTCTCACGAAAGCGGCGGGCTGTTTATCGATAAAGCCACCGGCTCGACGATCGGTCCCAGGTGAATATGCGGTCAAGAAACTTAGCTTGGCAGGACCAGCCATAACGCCCATTTCAATCATGTATTTCCATTGTTCTACGTAACGGTTATTTGGAAGGCCATACACTGCAGCCGGATTCGGGAGAGGAGAAAACAAAGGCGGTGGAATTGGGGTCGGCGTGGTGAGAAGGTACCGATCGGTCCAATAGAGCCACGCCGCCTCCACGTTGAAGAAGAAGCGGCCATTATTGTCCTTCACGTATGCGCAGCCATGGAAGAGTTCCGAATCGAGAGCCCACGGTGGGGGAGCGGCAAGTGGATCTGCAGAGTTGACGAGCACAGCCTCCGGACCGATGTGATAACTTCCGTATGCGGCGAGGATGCCCGTGTTGAGCGGGCCGCTGAAATAATTCACAAACGCCAGGACATCCTTTGAGAATGATCCGCTCCTGTCAGCCCTGCTGAAATATTGACCAGGGGGAAAACTTAACCCCGAAGCCGTCATGTACGTTGGCAAGTCGTAGGGATCACCGTATCCGATGCTGGAACTCCCGGCGAAGCGGTACGGATAGAATCCAATTCCAATGTCCAAGGGACCATAAGGAACAGCGATGAGAAGAGATTCTGTCGTGGCCATCCCTGCTCCATCGTACTGAAGACCGGTGCCGAACTGCCATCGCCTCTTGCCCACGCCGAAGACTCCCCAAGGCGTGTTTACCGAGGCCCAGAAGAGAGTCCACTGACCTTCACTAAACGCGTTGTTGAGCCCAGGAGCATCTTGGGTCTGGTAATTCGATGTCTGTGGCTGCCCGTACGTGCCAAGACGATACTTGCCCTGAAATCTCATTGCCTCATTGACCTTGAGCATGGGAAGGAATTCCACGTTGAACCACGACCACCCGGCATCTGCACTGGTAACGATGTTGGTGTCGTACTGCCCCCCGTTCCAGAAATTTAGATTGGCCGTCCTTGTGCCCACGCCGTTGTCCACGTTGTAAGGCCCGAAAAAACCTTTAGTCCCGCGCTGGTTAGTCCACAGGTAGGTCCAGTTGAAAGTACCCGTCATGCTGAATTCCCAGGCCGCCGAGGGAAACGGACAAAGAATCACACACAGTGTTAGAGCCGCCGTCAATGAACGCAAGACAGAAGACCTCATCTCGGAAACCCTCCCACACAGAAGCAACACACAAAAAGAAAGCTCAAACAGCCTCAGCCGCCCTTGCATCGTGCCACGAACCTGAAGTAGGGCAATTCTGAACGAAAGGGAGACTCGTCATTAAGGCCACCATTGTAGGTGACGGTAGAGCAAATTCGGCCGCACGGTAATACCCCTTATTACCACTTCTCGTTCAGACCTGTCAAGAATTCTGCAATGGCAAAAAAGCATGTTGACAGAGTAATCCCTGGCACTCGGCCCGGCGTCTCAATAAGGCCCGATGTCAGTAGTTGCGTCCTTGCGTTGACAGTTCGAACAATATTAGCTTTAACTAACTCACATTATTCTTTGTCGATATCTCTGTCAAGTCCTTTCAGAAGAGAGCTGACTAGCGCGCCGTGGATCGGGAGTTCCGGGCACGGGTACTTTTAATCTTGGATCATGCTTGAAGGTTTCAGGTCTCTGTCCTCGGATCAACTCAGCTCCACCTTGAGAGGAACCGAAAGTCTCACTGAATTCTCCATGATTTCCTGAATCAATTCTTCAACACACACGACAGTCGCGCGCTCATCTGGGCAAGTGAACCAAAAACCGTCGTGGAAGGAGGAAAATATGTGTCATGGAGGCAATGAGGCCGTAGCATTCCGCTATCCTCATTCTTCAAAGTCCACGGAGAAAGGCACCGACAAGCTGATCGCTGTGGTCATGATCGTTTCCATAATGTCACGGACCTCCGGCTCTTCTTCCACTGACGATTCAACCCATATCGAGTCGTGTATGCAGGCGACTATCCGTGCGCCAAGGCCTCTTCCCCTGATTTCGCCACTGACCTTGATCAGAGAAATCTTGAGAAGATGGGACTCGACCTGCTGTAGCAGCGTTGCTTTCATCTCCCGTAGAAGCTTGTCGCTTTTTCTTCTGTGGAATCTGCGGATGCGACCCGTCACCGAATTCTTGAGCACTCGTTCTGAGACTTTCGCGTCCGTGAGCCTCCCGAATTCGTCATCGAAATAGGGAAGAATGCTTTTGTAGGTGCCGAAGAAAGTGTCGATATAGTCTTGTGACTGAGCTTCGTCCACCCGCCCCAGCTTCCCTTGGTCTTTCCATGACGCATTGATCTCTCTCGCCAGCGCTTTGGGCCCCTGGCCGAAGATGATGCCGAAGTTGACCGGCTTGGCTTCATCACGACTGCCCAAGCCAAGCATTTGGGCCGTGCGGGTGTGAAGATCGTCTCCGGGGAGAAACAGGCGTGTCAACTCGGGATCTTTGCTCAGATGGGCCAGAATCCGCGCTTGACAGGTCTTCCAGTCGGCTTTGATCAGGGTGCGACCCGGCGGGGCGATGAGAAGAGACCGGTATTTCCTTTTGTCGATGTTCTGCACCGGCGGATCTGACGCCACGATTCGGCCAGTGGATGTACGAGTCATTCGCCACAGCGGATGGACTCTATCGGCCCTCGCGCCCGCCTCAAGGAATCGCACATCTCGTGAGAGCTTTCGCCATTTAAAGATTCTGGCTGCAAGCTCAATCCCGTATTCCTCAGCCAGCTCCTTCAGGTCCTCGTCATCTATTCGGAACCCGCGCCCAATCTCCTCGGGAAAATCCATACCTGCGTCATGGAGGAACCAGTACGTGTCGCGTGAAGAAAAGAGCTTACGAGACCCGAAATTGAGTTGTGATTCCAGTTCCGCAAGCTGTTGCCGGGCTTCTACGAAGTATTTCTGACAAGCGGCCTGATCGACAGCGATACCGTCCAGGTGCATCTCGACAAGGACTGATGAGACTGGAAGTTCAACTTCGTGATAAAGCCGTAGCGGGTCCAAGTCCATCTGGATCCGCAGGACTTCCGCCAGTTCGTAAACGAGCCCCGCGTCCTCTTCAAGAAAGTGGTGGAGGAATTCCGGGTAATCGTGTGCGAGCAGGCTCTCGCCGATGTGCGGATAGTCCTGATTGAGGTACTCCCGCACGAGAGCACTCAGACGGTACCCGTGGTCATCATCTCTGCTCGGATCGAGCAGGTGGGCCATGAGTCGGGTATCCCGCACCCTTTCATGCTCAAGCTCCAGATCTCCGATCTGAAAAACCTCACGCATCCTTTTCAGCCCGTGAACGGCCACAGGGAAATGCTTGCCCGTGTAGAGCAAACTCGCCGCGGCCAGTTCGGCCAGCGAAGTCGAGCGCGTGACCGGATCGAAATCATTCAGCCTGGCTTCAAGCGCCTCGATCTGGGGAGTGTTCTCCATGAGCTATTCTACCTCTGACCCAACGCCCGCTGGCGATAGTGCTCGTCGGGGCGGGCATGGATGCGCGCCACAGCCTGGGGGGTCATGAAACGAGGACCGCCAAGCGCGTACGTGCCGGCGAGGAATCCGTGCCGACTTGACCGCCATCGCCGTGATGTTCTCGACCTGGCGCGGCGACGCGCCGAGGGCAATGAACCCGTGGTTTTGCATCAAGATCGTCTTGGGGATCTCGTCGTAAGTCTCGATGTAGTCGGCGATGCGTCGCTGTACCTCGCGAGCCAACGGCAAGCCCGGATCGGTGTAGGGGACGACGACCGTCGCAGGGCCGCAGACTACGATCTCGTCAGGGAAGAGCCGGCCGTTGACCGCCTCTTCCAAGGCCTGCGAGCAGGTGATCACGTTGATGGCGGTCGGATGGGTGTGACCGACAAAGTGGATGCCCGGCAGCTGTAGACAGAGCGCATGCAACACGGTCTCTACCGATGGATGGCCCGGCATTTCAGGATCGACCTTGGCAGCTTGCAGGGCCTGTCGGGTCTCCTCATCGCCGAGGATCTGGCCCGTCGAGCATCGCCTGCACCTTGTCGAAAGCGACCCGTACAAAGCCCTCTCCGCGCCGATGGTGCGCAACTCGGTGCCGCTGGCCTTCACCCAGAAGCTGGTCTCGTCGGCTCGGGCCGAAGTGTTGCCCTCACCGAGAATCACATAGTCGTTCGCAGGCTCGCCTAGGGAACGGGAGAGGGCGACGAGCTGCGATAAGGCGTCATTGTTGTTCATAAGATAGACCTCCAGTGGTGTGGCGGACTGGTGAGATCGGCCCGTCAGGACTCGCTGGATGACACCCGATCCCGGCGCGAGCGGCGCTCGCCCGTCTCGGCCGGAGTAGCCGTGCCGCCGGCGGCCAAGGCCGCCGCCTGTGCGGCCGCCTTTTGCAGCTGGCGCTGCATCATGATCCAGGCCGTGCAGTTCTCATCCTGGCCCATCAGCAGATCCGCCGCGTGGATGCCGGTCATAATCTCCTGCTCCAGCGGGTTGGTAATCGCACAGGTCATGCCCGCGGCGATGGCCATGGCCACGAAGCTGGCGTTGACCGCTGGCCGGTTGGGCAGGCCAAAGGAGATATTGGACGCGCCGCAGGTGCAATTGCAGCCTAGCTCCTCGCGAATCCAGCGCACGATGTCAAAGATCTGCTTGCCGGCTCCGGGTATCGCGCCGGCGGGCATAGCCAGCGGATCGACCAAGATATTCTCGGGCGGGATGCCGTAAGTGGCCGCGCGCTTGACGATTCGTTTGGCGACCTCGAAACGCACCCTCGGATCGTACGAAATACCGCTCTCGTCGTTGGAGATGGCGATGACCACGGCTCCGCGCTCGGCCACGAGCGGGAACACCACCTCCATCCGCTCCTCCTCGCCCGTCACCGAGTTGACAATCGGCTTACCCAGGCGGCCTTCAGGCCGGCCTTGAGGGCAGGAACGACTGACGAATTGATCGAGATCGGCACGTTGACTACTTCCTGCACGATCCGGATGGCCTCGGTCAGAACTTCTGGCTCGACCTCGTGAGGGTTGGCCACGCCGAGGCCCGCGTTGACGTCGAGAATGTGCGCGCCGGCCGCGACTTGGGCGATGGCGTCGGCGCGAACGCGGCTGAAGTCACCGGCCTGCATTTCAGCGGCCAGCTTCTTGCGGCCGGTTGGGTTGATTCGCTCGCCGATGATGACAAAGGGCCTGCCTGGGCCGATCACAACGGTTTTCGACGGGGATGAGACGATGGTTTCTAGTGTCATGGTTGAATTCTCCACGGGTTCTGGGGTTGCGACCCATCGGATGGGGTATGGTCATGAGCGTGACGCCGCGTGCGCAAATAGGCTTCTCGGGCGGCTGAAGAAGGCTGGAGGGGTCGAGGCAGCAGCCCGGATTCTTCGATGATCTCCGCCACCAGTTCTTCTTGCCGATAGGCCATGACGTGTACGCCGGCCACGCCAGAAATCTCCTTGACCTGCTGAATGATCTCGACACAAATGCGCTTGCCCTCGGCCAGTTTCTTTTCTTTGGGCGTTTGGCGCAACCGCTCGACGATCTCGTCCGGGATGTGGACACCCGGCACGTTCTTGCGCATGTATTCGGCGGCTTTGTCCGAGCGCAGCGGCCCAACGCCGACCAGGATGTAGACCCGTTCGTCCAGCCCCAGGTCCTGAACACGCGCCATGAACTGCTGAAACCTGGGCACATCAAAGCAATATTGAGTTTGGATGAACTGTGCGCCGGCCTCCACTTTCTTGGCCAGGCGCAGCGGACGCCAGTCGAACGGCGGCACAAAGGGATTCTCGGCTGCGCCCAGGAACACGCGGGGTGGCGTCGTCAGCTTGCGGCCACTCAGAAACATGCTGTGGTCGCGCATAATCTTAGCCGTAAACAGCAGCTGTGTCGAGTCCAGATCAAACACGCGCTTGGCCTGCGGCTGGTCGCCGGCAGTCACATCGTCGCCCGTCAGGCACAGCACGTTCTTGACGCCCATCGCGGCCGCGCCCAGCAGGTCGCCCTGGATCGCAATGCGGTTGCGGTCGCGACACGAAATCTGGTACACCGGCTCGTAGCCGGCGCGTGTCAGCAAAGCGCAAATCGCCACGCTCGACATATGGCAGTGCGCGCCGGAGGCATCGGTGGCATTGATGGCGTCACATACCTCCGACAGCACCAGCGCCGCATCGTACACATCCTGCGGGTTGGCGCTGTCGGGCGGGTTGAGCTCGGCCGTCACCGCAAATCGCCCCGAGCGCAATACCCGCTCCAACCGGCTACCGGCCGAAAACTCCAGTGAGGTGTTTGTTGTTTCCATATTCGTATTCGCTTATCCACTTGACCGCTGACCGCTGACCGCTGACCGCTGACCGTCGACCGCCGTCTGCCGTCCGCCGTCCGCCTTCCGCCATTCGTTGTCGATATCGCTTTTTCTCCGGCGCGCCTGGCACATCAGGCACCGTATTCATACCCTGCCACGCCTTCGGAACCTCCGTGTCCACGCCGGTGAGCATGTTCACCCAGGCCGAGGTGCCCTCAAGCTGGCGGTTTACTGGCGGCTCGATCCACAGAATCTCGCTGCCGAACATCGGCATGCGCTGAGAGCGCTCGTAGGCCTCGACCCAAACGCAGCGCATTTCAGGCTTCACCTCGCAGTGCCCGTTGGCGCGCACGCCGCCACAGGGGCCGTTGCGCAGGTTCTTGGGACAGCTCATCGGACACGTCATACCCGTTGAGTGGAGGATGCACTGGCCGCACATGCGGCAATCAAAGACGACTTTCTTGCCAAACTCCTCCGGACCACGGATGAGTCGATCAGTGCGCTCGTAGCCAATGCGCTGGATCAATGGATCCATTGCCGTGAACAGCGTATGCGTGGCATCGTATACCCTCTCGAGCAGGGCGGGACGATCACGTAGCCAGGTTCCAAGGCGCATAGTCAACGATTCCCTTGTATCGGTAGAACGGCACTGGTCACATCGTTAGCTCACGCACAGCCGCAAAGCCCGCAGAGAGATCAGAAAACCTTTGCGTCTCTGCGCCTCTGCGTGAGGTCCGAAGCACTGTCACTGCGAGCCGCATCATCGCCTCGGCCGGCTGCGGACGACGGGCTTGGGTGCCGGCGCGGCGGTCTCGCGGTCCGGTAGCAAGCCGTCGAGGTGCGGGAAGGGGTCGCTGGCGTGCGGCATGCGGATGGCGGCCACGTACTCGACCTGGAAATCCGGGTCGACCGCGGTCTCGACGTAGCGAACCTGGTGTGCGATCTGCTGGGCCTCGGCGCGCTTCTGCCGGTTCAGCAGTGCGATGCGCGCGCCGTCGCCTGCGGCGTTGCCAACCGCTGCCACCTTGCTGAGATCGCAGTCGGGCACCAGCCCAAGCACCATGGCGTACACAGGGTCAATATAGCTGCCGAACGCGCCGGCCAACAGGACGCGGTCGACCGTCTTGACGCCTGCGCGGTTCATCAGCAGCTTAGCGCCTGCGTACAGCGCGGCCTTCGCAAGCTGAATGTTGCGGATGTCCTCCAGTGTCACCAGAATTGGCTCGCCGGTGCTGGTTTGCTCGCCGGTTGCCAGCAGATAGGCGCCCTTGCTGCCTGTTTTGGCCGAACCCGAGCCGTCGCTTTGATAAACGCGATCGCTCGTCAGTGCCGGGTTGAAGCGGCCATCGGGCAGGATCACGCCCTGCAGCAGCATCTCGGCGATCACCTCGATGATGCCGGAGCCGCAGATGCCGGTCGCGAGCTGCTTCGGCTGGTCGTCCAATGGCACACCCGGCCCGCTTTGCCATTCGTCAGACCATCGCTCCTCGCCGATGACCTTGAAGCGCGCGGCCAGGGTGATCGGGTCGATGCGCACACGCTCGATCGCGCCCGGCGCTGCACGCATGCCGTAGGTAATCTGTGCGCCCTCGAAGGCCGGGCCGGTCGGGCTGGAGGCGCTGTACATCCATTCTCGGTTGCCAAGCACGATCTCGGCATTGGTGCCCACATCCACCGTTAGCGTGATCTCGTCGTGCAGATATGGCGGCTCGGCCAGCAGCACGCCGACGTTATCCGCGCCCACGTGGCCGGCCTCGGCCGGCATGATGTGGACGTTGGCCGCGGGATGCAGGCGCAGGCCGAGGTCGCGCGCTTTGAGGTCCATGCTGTCGCGGTTGGCCAGGGCAAAGGGCGCGCCGCCGAGCTCGAGTGGGTCGATGCCCAGCAGGATGTGGATCATCGTCGTGTTGCCGACGAACACTGCCTCGTGGATATCGCGCGGCCGCAGGCCGACGCTGCGCGTCGCCTTGGCGGCGAGCTTGTTCAGCGTGTCGATGATGGCCGTGTGCATCCGCTCCAGCCCATCTTTGTGGACCATGGCGTACGAGATGCGGCTCATCAGATCTTCACCGTAGACCACCTGTGGGTTCATGGCCGATTCTGTGGCCAGCAATTCGCCTGTGCGCAGGTTACACAAATACGCGGCCACGGTCGTGCTGCCGATGTCCACGGCCATTCCGTAAACGCCATCGTGATAGCCGGGGTGGACGTCGAGCACCTCTGCCCGGTCATCTCCTTGCCAGACGGTGGCCGTGACCTTCCAGTGTCCCTTGCGCAACGTCGGCTGCAGCTTCTGCAGCGCGCTCAGATCGATACCGAGTTGGGTCAAACCCCATTGCTCTGCCAGCGCATCCTGAAGCCGGCCCCAGTCGCCGCGGTGCTCGCCGAGTTGTGCCTCGTCGACCTCGACGTAGACCTCGCGTACGGCCGGGGCGACGTCGATCACGCGCTCGGTGGCCGATTTGCGCACGACCTGCTTCTGCGCCCGGCTCTCCTCGGGCACGAAGACCAATACATCGCCGTAGACGCGCGCCGAACAAGACATGCGGCAGTCGAGATCGCCATCCTCCTCGATGAGCGCCTGCTCGTCGGTCGACGGGGCGGAGAGGTGGGTGGCGCCCGACTCGATGCCGTGCTTCTGAAACGCGCCTTCCTCGACGCGCACCTTGCACTTGGCGCAGGTCAAGCGGCCACCGCAAATGCTCTCGATGCCGACACCCATCTGGCGGGCAGCGTCGAGCAGGGATGTGCCGGGTTCGACGTGAGCACGTCGCCCGGCGGGCATGAAGATCACCAGCGGCTGGGCCGCCTGCTTGGAGCCGTTACTCTGCATGCTACTCGGCTCCTTCCTGCGGGGTGTCCGGGAGGGCCTGGCGTTTCTCGGCTCGCAGCCGGTCGGCCAGTTGGCGCCACTCGATCGTTTCGTATTGGGCTTCGAGCTCTGCCACGACCGAATCGACCACTTCCTCGGGTGAACCGTCGCGCTGCTGGCCTTCACTCCACTTGAAGCCCTTGGGATAGTCGTCGGCGCTGGTCAGGCGAGCGCGCATGGCAGCCGCGTCCACGGCCTCCATGAAACGCGGCGACAGCGGCTTGCTCACTCGCTCGCGGCCCTCTCGGACACGGACTTGTGTTGGAATGTCGTACCAGTACAGTATTTGATAGGTTGGCATGATTTGTCGTCACCACTCTCAATAATTCAAAGATGGCCGCCCATGAACGAGACGCACCACCGCCGATGAAAATGTGGCGCAAATTGCAATGCGACTATAGCCCCGGAGTAGGCAATTTGCGCTACATTTTCATCGGCACTCCAGCCTGATGGAAATCCGGCGAGAGCAGGGCATCTGAACTGGATAAGTCTCTCTATCTTCGTGCGCTCTGACACTTCTTTGCGGTGACTTTGGCTACATCTGGTCAAATTCGGTCAGGAGATTTGACCTCAAGATCCTGGGTTTCACAACAGAACTAAGGGTTTCGACGATTTCTGCGGCGACAGTGGCTATACCCGGTCAAATTCGGTCAATCTACCTGGCATCGGCGCCATGCTTCTTGGCGGCGGCGATAAAGGCTTCGACGTTCTCCATGGAAACGTCGGACTGAATGATGTGGGCCGGTGCAACCATGTATCCGCCACCAGCACCCAGAATGCGGATCTTCTCGGCCACATCGGCTTCGATCTCTGCAGGGGTGCCGTTCGGCAGCAGGTTTTGCTGATCGATTGCGCCCCAGAACGAAAGCCGGTCGCCGAACTTGTCCTTCAGTTCCTGTGGATCGTGGCCGGGCACGTTGGGCTGAACGGGGTTGAACACGTCGAGGCCGATCTCGATCAGGTCAGGCAGGATCGGCGCCACAGCACCGTCGGTGTGATACATGATCAGGAGATCAGGGTTGATGGCCTTGAACTCCTGGAACAATGCGGCATAGCGCGGCTTGAAGATCCTGCGCCACATCTTGGGAGAGATCAGCATGCCATTCTGGGCGCCAAAGTCATCGCCGAACCAGATGCCGTCGACGCCGAGCTCCACCAATCGCTTGCCGATGCCCGTGCTAAACTCGCGCACGCGGTCGAGCAGCACCTCGATGTACTCCTCGCCCATGGCCATGTCCACCATAAACTTCTCCAGGCCGACCATGTGCCAGGACATCTCGAACATCGTGAGTTCGAGGTCGCCGATGATGAAGTACTCGTCCTTGTACTGTTTGATGATCTTTTCGGCGTCGTCAAAACGGCCAGGCGCAAGTGGATCAGGAAATGGCTGGGACTGAACCTGCTCGACAGTGGACACATTGCGCAGCGGCGTGTCGACCACTTCCATGTACAAGGGTCCCTGGCGCATCTTCATGCCAAATTCGTTGATGATGCAGCCATCGTCGGTTTTGGGGTGGCTATAACCACGCGGCAGGCCGGCACCGACCACGACGCAATCGCTGCCCATCGCAGTGCGCAGCTCATTGGCGGAGATGCGATAGGTAACATCCTCAAAATAGGACGTGGTGTAGTGGACTGGAATGTTGTATTTCTCACCGAACGAATCGGTCAGCTGCCGGCACAGGTCAAACTGGACAGGTACCCGGTCCGGGACGCCAGTTCGCTTGAGGGCAGTCAAAACACGGTCTCGTGGTTTCATGGGATTCTCCGTTTTCGGGATCTAGCTACCGCGTTCCAGCGCCTGCAGCGGCTTCATCCAATAGTTGATTGCCGTCAGCCGGCTGCCAAGCTCTTCCTGGCTTTCCGGCCCGGCCTGGATCGGATAAACGCCGAATTCGTAGGCTGCGTCGAAGGCCGCCAGAATGTTCTCGGGCGGCACTTCGCCCAAGATGTTGTGGATGGACGAGAACACGTAACCGCCGCCGGGGCCGAAGATGGCAATCCGCCGGCGCACGTCCTCACGCACCTGCTCCGGCGTGCCAAAGGGCAGCACGCCGTGGGTATCCACGCCGCCACCCCAAAAGGTCAGGTTTTTGCCAAAACGTTTCTTCAGCTCGAACGCATCCATCTTGGCGGCGTCGGTCTGCACAGTGTTGAAACAGTCCACACCGATGTCGATCAGATCCTGCAAGAAGGGCATGACCGATCCGTCGGTGTGAAACAGGACCTTGGCCTTGCTATGCGTGTGCACCGTATCGCAGAACAACTTGTGGCCGGGCAGCAAAAAGTCGCGGAACATGTCGACCTTGATCATCGGCCCGCGCTGGTGGCCCACGTCGTCGGCGCCCAAAATCACGTCGATGTACTCGCCCACACCGTCGAGATAGCGCCGCAGATTGGTGATGTATTCGTGCACCAGCCGCTCAAACAGGTAATGCGCCAGGTCGGGCTTGTTGATCAGGTTCATGTAGATTGTTTCGGTACCCACCATTCCTTCGACGATGTGGAGAATACCGAAAACGTAATCGGACACGATCGCTTTGTCCGTGGTCTCGCGCAGATGCTTGCCGTAAGCCCGGCCCCATTCGATCTCCTCGTCGGTCACACGAATGCGGCCTGTAAAATTGCCTTCGTAGCTATCAAACCAGGCGTCAATCTCGCTGGGTGTCTGCGCGTGTTTGAGCGGGTGGTATTGCAGGGCAAAACCCTGGGTGCCCTCGCCCGGCATCTCTGCGATCTTAATCCCATGCTCCCACCATTCGATGTCGCCCGCGGCGTTGATGGTCGGGGTGAAGCCAACCGGCGCGAGGTACTCGTTGCCATCCACGTAGGTCCATGGCTTGAATTCACTGTTCGGCACGCCAAGCGACATCTTGTAGCGCGGCAGGGTGACCGTGTCGACGTGCAAACGGTCGCGAATGGCCGGCTCAAGCTCGGGAACCTGTACCCACGTGTGGTACACACGCGCCCGCCCCTCGCTGATACCGAGGAAGCGCTTGAGACTACCATAGGCTCGCAGGTTGATGTTGGTGACACACGTGCTGCCCAAGTCGATCGGCACCCGGTCTGCTTCTTCGTGGTTGATTGCGGCCAGCACACGTTCTCGCGAGTTCATTGAACCTCCATTTGACTTGAACAAGTTCAGGAGTCCGATGGCTACGCCGAGACTCCTCGACTTGTCGAGGCAGTCGGACCTACAGCCGTGCACTCAGCGTATGACTCTTTGGCTCACCGCCAACTATTGTGCCACAGAGTGCATGATTCTGCACAATTTCAACAAAGACTGCGCGAATTTGCTCAGTCTTGCGTGATTTCGCTCGCCAGGCTCAGATTGCGTCCCGCCGAGCGAGCGATCTCGGCCAGGTGATACAGCGGATGGGCGGCATAGCCGTGGCACTGCGAGCCATCCGGAAAATCCACGTTCCAGTTTTCCCAGGCGGTTGGATAGCCGGCCGTCACCCACCGACCCCAGCGCAGGCGAATGATGTCAATCACCTCCTGCGTCCGGCCCGAGCGCCGCAACGCCTCTAAGACACGATGGTGCATGTACGGGCTGGCCAGCACCAGATCGCCAGGGATCGGATCATCGCTCGGGTTCAACGAGCGAGCCGCTAATGCGTCGAGCAGGGCCGGCTCCTCGGCTGGCTCCGCCGTCTCGGTCAAAATCGCAAGGGCTGTCGCCAGTTGCGAGGATGTGCTGCGCTGCAAATCATCATACCAGCGGCCATCATGCCAAAACGCCCTCCGGCTCGCCGCCTGTACTGCCACTGCCTGCTCACGCCAACCAACTTCCGCATCCGCCCCATCCACGCCTCCGTGATGCCAGACCTCAGCATCTCCGACCTCCGACCTCTGACCTCTGACCTCTGACCTCTGACTTCTGACCTCTGCCGCCAGCTCCACAGCCAATTGCAGCGCCAACACGTAATGCAGGTTATAGATCGCGTTGGGTTCGTTCTTGGAGATCGGCGCCCAGTCCAAAAACAGCCGCCGGCCCAACTGGCTGCGAATCAACCCGTCGTCTGCCACATCCTGCGCAAAACGATCGAGCATTCTCGTCAACGTCGGCCACATGCTGTTTACAAAGCTTGTGTCGCCCGTCAGCCGCCAATAAGTGTGCAGCAGCTCGACCCATTGAAAGTTGAAGTCGACAACCGTATAGGCATGCGCCTCGCCAGGCACCACACCCGGCAGCACGCCGTCCGGGTAAACGCCTTGCGCGGCCATCTCGATAATGGTGCGCAGTGGACGGGTATCGTCGGAGATCGCCGACATCACCAAGGCATTCACGGTGGGGTCGCCAATCCATTGCGCATTCTCGCGCCACGGGTTGTCCACGAAGGTCTCGTGCAAACAGGACCGCAGCGTGTTCTCGCACAACCGGATGACCCCATTCAGCAACGGATCGTCACTGCTGAGCGGACGTGTGACCTCCAAAGGGTACTCGGCGGCCCGGGCGCCAAGGCGGATGCGGAAACCGGGGCCGGTTGGGCCGACGACCTGAAAAATCAAAATCCTGCCGCCGCGCATCCAGAAAGGCTCGACCTGCTGATTGCCCGCGAGCCAGATGATACCGGTCGGTCATGCGCACCCGGCAGTAGGTTTCGGGATCGGAGAGATACGGCTCGTCGCCGGCCAGCTTTTCGCTGTAGCTGATGATCAGCTGCTCGCCGCCCTGCTGCACCTTCCACCTCGACCTGGCCCAGGCACGTGTAGCCGCGGCCCAGGTCGAACACCCAAGTCGCTGCCTCACCGTTCTCAAGCGAGACGCTGACCTACCATTCCCTCGTCGTCCGACTCTCGGCAACCGCCGCTCTCCGCCTTCCCGACCCATTCGTTGTCCCAAATTCGCTGTGATATCTCCCTCCCCGCCGCCCAGCTCGCGCGCAGCGCCCTGTGCGCGTCGTTCGATTGAATTGCCGGATACGGCCCCTGCCGTACCCAAAGCAGCTTCATCGGCAGCTCGCGCTCGACCACCAGCGGCAACCGCCGCTCGACCAGCCCGGTCCACGGCGCATCGCCGACAGCCGCAACGACTGCGCGCAGCCGTCCAGCCGCTATCGTCGTAGCCAGGCATGGTCCACCGATCGGCCACGCTCATGTCTCGGTCCTCGACGCCGGCCTGATAGATCGACATGCGCGGCACTAATTCATTGTAAGACAAATCGCGGCGCGTGCGCCAGGCTACGTCCGTCACCAACGCCGGCTCGCCATCGCATTCGAGATTCGCCAGCAGGCCGGCATTGGCGCGATGAACGTAGGCGAAGTGCGAATAGCCGGGCTGATACACTTGAACGGCCAAGAGGTTGGCCCAGCCTGCAGATACGGGGTCAGGTCCAGCCGGTCGACGCTTTGGGCGTGCGGATAACAGCGTGCCGGGCCGCGCGCCACCGGCTGGCCGTTGACCCACAGCCGGTAGCGGCTGTCCGCCGTGATCAACAGCTCGGCTCGCTGCGGCCGTTCCCTGAGCTGCCAACTGCCGGGCGAACGGAAGCACAGATACGCTTCGTGCAGGTCGAAGGGATGGCTGCTGCCGATCCAAACAGCCTCTGAATTGACAATTGTCAATTGACAATCCTCCGGGACGGTTCCCAGTTGTCAATTGACAATTTCCGGAGGGCGGACTGTCTCATGCGCCATACCTGGCCGCCAGCTCGCTGGCCAGCCGATAGGCCCCGACCAGCCGCTGCGGCGGCGTATCGGGCTGCACCATGTGGCCGGTGTTAAAGATGAATCCGCCGCCTGGCGCGTAGATGGCGAAACGGCCGGCGATGTAATCGGCCAGGGCTGCGTCCTCTTGCAGCAGCAGGGCATCCACCGTGTCCAGCGAGCCGTAGACCACCAGCTTGTCGCCATAGCCCGCTTTGACCGCCTGCGGGTCCATACCGGCGCTCTCCTGCACGGGATGCAGCATGGTGACGCCCATTTCCACGAGATCGTCGAGGATCGGCATGATGTAGCCGTCGCTGTGCAGGCTGACCGGCACACCTCGGCTGTGGATGTGCTGATCACCCGGCCGGCATAGGGCTTGATCAGGTCGCGCCACATCTCCGGCCGGAAGAGCATGGTCTGGTTGCTGCCCCAGTCGTCGGACATCTGCATGATGTCGGCGCCGGCGTCGATGCAGCTATCGGACAGACCGCACAGCCAGTCGGCGAAACGGTCGAACCAGGCCCGCATCAGGTCAGGGTTGCGCCGCAGGTTGGCCCAGCACTTCTCGATGCCCAGAAAGGTACTGGTGCCTTCGACGATGCCCCAGAAGTGGGCGATGATCGCCCGGCGGTCGCCTTGCTGCTCCACGGCCTGGGCAACGCCCAAGCCGGCGAAGTCGGGGTTCCAGGCGTCATAGGCGACCCACTTGCGACTTCGCGGGTCTTCCAGAGCCAAACCTGCCAGCTCCTTGATGTCGAATTTCTGTCCAAACTGGTTGGAATAGGGCGTCCAGCCGAGGAAGATGTCGATGCCAAACTCATCCAGGAATTGATCCCGGCTGCCGTATTCCGCCTCCAGCTTTTCGACGAACTGCCGTTGGTACAGCCAACAATCCAGGGGAGTGCGATCGACCGGCGCGCGGCGGCAGGTCGCCAATACTCGCTCTTTTGAGTTCATGAACCTTCCTCTTTTTCGGGTGTCAGGTTGAGTAAGCTATCCCAGGTGTCCAAATCCAGCGATGCGACGTAGCCGCTATGAAACTCCTCCATGTAGAGTTGGTCCCAGACCGGAACGATCGGCCGAATCTCCGGGGGGAGGCTTCTGAGAATTGCGGCGTAGTCGTGCTCCAACAGACGGTAGCCGGAGGTCGGCGAATGGGTGTACGGTGGATGCGGCGGGACGATGCGGTCTTCCACCATGGTCTGGTCGAGCACGTCGGCCATTTCGTTCAACAGCTCCAATTTGCGCGACCATGGCGTTGCCAGGCTCACCGCTTCGTTGACAATCGGCGCCAGCGGGAAATACATGCGCGGCAGCTTGGCGAAAAAGGCCATGGTCCACTTGTCGTACGGGCAATACTGTTTGTCCAACAGAAACGCCAGTTGCACGCCCAGACGGATGGCCCGCGCAAAGGCGACGGCGGCGTACCACTCGTTGTAACGCAGCAGCGCACGCTTGAGGGCATAGCTGCCCATGCCGGAATAGTAGCGACACCAGTGGGCCATTCGGCGCAGCCGCACAGGCTCCGGGTAGTACCCCAGGAATGCCTCGCGAATCGCCGAGAACTGGCCGGTCTCGTCCAGCCAGATCTCGCCGTTGATGACGTGGGTGATGTCCTCCTCGGGAACGCTGAGCCACTCGCGGTAGGTCTTTGGTACCTTGGTCAACCCGATCGTGCGGCGCAGATAGCCTTCCATGCTGGTGAGCGACAAACCCTTGCCACCTGACAACCCCTCGCGCAGGTTGTGGCCTCGATACGTGTCGGGCATCTCCGCTTCGACGACGCGCAGGATAGCTGCGGACCGCTCTTCAAACACCGCTTCCGGCATCAGCGCATTGATGCGCAGCCCCCAGTGGTGGTCGGCCGAGTACTCGTCGTCCAGCCGCAGCACCTCGGAGCCATAGCCGAACACACCGAAAGTCGTTTGAGCGGTCTCCTCGGGGAAACTGCGCTCCAGAATTGGCTTCACGACCTCGAAGAAAAAGCTCCGGCTGACGTCGATGATGGACTCGCGCATGTCATACCGCTCCGTTGGCGTCGATGATCTCGTTCAAGCGACGGCGGTAGTATTTGAAGTTCTCCCACGATACGCCGGGCGAGATACAGTGATCGCCGGTGGGCACGTAGCCGCCGTATTTGAGCAGCTCGTTCACCGGCTGCAAAAACTCCTCGATGCGCGCGGTCCCAGCGCCATGTCGTACTTGGGCACACCACCCATCATCTGGAAGCGCGGATAGTGCTTGCGCAACTTCATCACGTCCATGCCGGCGGAAGTCTCCATCGGATACATGCCGGTGACGCCGGCTTCAAGGAATTGAGGGATCAATTTCTCGATGTTGCCATCGGTGTCGACCAGAAGGATGTCGACGCCGTGGCCTTTGAGAAAATCGCTGATCCGCCGATAGCACGGCGCCATAAACTCGGCGAAGTGCGCCGGTGAGATCATCACGCCCATGGTCGAGGACATGTCCTCCCAGATGTGGCAGCAATCGATCTCGACGTCGGCCAGGATCTCCTCCCAGATCGAAATCCACAGCGTCGTGAGGTGCCCGAGAATGTCCTTCAGCAGCTCGGGCTCGTCATAGTATTTGTAGAAGACGTTCTGGTAGCCGATCAGGTGCACCAGCGTTCCAAAGAACCCGCACGGATAGCCGCCGACGGCCAGCGGGTAGTCCCGGCTCTTGTACTCCTGGATCCACCAGTCCCAATTGGCGGGGAAGCGGTCGCGGATGGTGTCGAGCCGCAGGCGCTCCTCTTTGATC
>CAVOXB010000018.1:0-59335 GCA_963700305.1 uncultured delta proteobacterium | reverse complement strand
AGGGCATAAAGGTGTGCGCGGAAATTGTGGCCGAAGCATGCGACGGGGGCCTGATCCCCGAAGGGGTCAACATCGTGGCAGTCGCAGGGACCGGAAGGGGTGCGGACACTGTAGCAATAATCGAGGCTCATCCGTCGGATCGCTTTTTCGATATCCGAATCCGCCAGATATTGGCCAAGCCCCTGTAAGAAGGCCTGGTCACCGCAGCGGGATTGCGATCATTGTTTCGTAAGAAGCATGATATTTGTTTGCTGCGCGAACAAGCAAGAATAAATTCATCTGAATGAAGTCCAGTCCTGGAAAACTTGCTTTTCCTCGCAGTTCAATAAAATTTGACATGTACATTTTTGTTGTCCTATAGTCATGTATAGCTTAGCGGAAATGGAGGGCGAGAAATGGGGTCAAGCGTACTCAACGGTAAGCGTTTACTGGCGGTTGATGACGAGCCTGACATCCTGGATGTGCTCGAGGAAAATCTCGAGGACTTTGGGGTTAAGCTCGATAAGGCAAAAAGTTTTGAAGGCGGAATTCAGAGATTGAGCTCGTATACTTATGATTTGGTCATATTGGATATCATGGGTGTTCGAGGTTTTGAACTTTTGGAATTTGCTGTGCTTAAGAAATTGCCTGTGGTGATGCTCACCGCGCATGCATTGAGCGCCGATGCATTGAGAAAGTCCATTGAACTGGGCGCAAGGGCTTACGTTCCCAAAGACCAGATTGACAGGATAGCCCCGTTTCTTGAAGACGTCTTGACCCTGAGTTATGAATCGGCCTGGCTATCGCTTTTCAAGAAGCTCGGGGGATTCTTTGGCGCACGCTTCGGCCCGGAATGGAGAATAACCGAGAAGGAATTCCTGGAGAAATTTCATAAAGACTTGGAGATGAAGTCCACAATTATCGAGTCATGACGCATTAATCATCCAGCGATTCGTAGACCGACAGCATTTGCGGGGCAGGCTTCCAGCCTGCCCCGCGTAAAAAGCTTTTAATGACGGTCAGCAAAGCTTGCGGCACGGCTAAACAATTTCTCTCCTGTTTCTTGCCTTTTTCTCTCACCGGTCACAGATTTTGTACAGCGAAGAAGTTTGAAGCTCACTCGATTGGAGATCGTGTGTCGGGGGCCTATTGACATACTTGGGGCCTCGTGCGAAACATCTCCGTAGGGTCGTTACTGGAGGCGGAGATTAAATGAAGACCATCCGAAAAGTCTTATCAATAGTGCTCAGTATTACGTTGGCGTTGGGGAACATTGCTTACTTCAGCGATGTGGCGGAAGCAGCGAGCAGAGGTTCTTCTGGTTCCAGGAGTTCCGGCTTCAGCAGGAGCGCTCCATGGTCCCCGCCAACACACAATACTTGGAATCGAAGCGGAGGCGGATTTTTCGGAGGCAGTGGAGGGCAGCCCTCCGGGTATGCAAAACCGTCTCTAAAAGAAATTCCCTCCGGAGGCTATCAAAAGCCTAGTCCGAGATCCTCGCCAGGCGCTTCAGGATACAGCAAACCGTCTTTGGGACGACAATCTTCTCCTGAGGCTATGCCCCCCCAGTCCGGAGGCTATTCAAAATATAACAAGCCTGCATTCAGGACACAGCCGACTCCAGGAGGAACTCAATCCGGAGGCTATTCCAAGCCGTCGCAGCCAGAATCAGGCCAGGCCCAGAAGCCTCGGGGCCCTGAGACGTCCGGCGGGTACACCAAACCATCAGCGTCAACGGGACAAGGTCGTTTCACTGGTGGAACCAAATTCGACAAATCTACGGTCAACCAGCTAAATAAGCAAAAGTCCCAGGCATCCCTCGAACGTTATAAATCCGAACAAGCCAGGTTCAAGAGTCCCCCGCAAACTGTTGCAGGAGCTGAATCGAATCCTCTGTACCAGAAAGCAAAGAACTACTCCGGATTTGACTACGGAACTCATTATTCAAATAGAGACAACTACTATAGACAGCAAAACTGGCAGCCGCCGGCTTACGCTTTCGGAGGATCGCCGTCTTCCGGGATCTTTAGCTCGTTGTTCCTGTTCTGGATGCTCGACAACATGAGCAACAAGAGCGTCGCTGCTACTGCATATAACCATTCCAATGATCCTGGATTCCAGAAATGGCGGCAAGAGGCCGAAAGCCAGGCGAAAAACAACACCGAGCTTAAAGCAAAGCTCGACGAAATGGACAAGCAGATAAAGGTTATGCAAGGGACCCCAAAGGATCCCTCGTACCTTCCTCCGGGAGTTCCTCCTGAAGTGGCGCTTGCTGAAAACGTGCTTGCGACAAAGAAGCCGGAGAAACCTCCCCTGCGGTTTGCCACCGGCCAGACCGGGGGCTGGTACGACAAATACGGTGCTATATTCAAGCAAGACGCCCCGAGTATTGACGTTAGGACCATCAACACCACAGGTTCTCTGGAAAACTTGAAGCTGCTTGCGGAAGGTCAAGCGGACATGGCCATTGTCCAGTCGGACGTTTTGGCGATCATGGACAAAAAATTACCGGGCAAGGACTTGATATCCGAACAAAGCGCCTTATATGTTGAGTACGCTCAATTGCTTGCGAATAGAGATAGCGGAATAAAATCGGTGCAAGATATAGATCCGGCGAAGAACATTGTTTACGTAGGTCCAAAAGGGTCTGGGACTGCTCTCACGTGGGAAGCCCTGGGAGTGCTGGACAAAAAATACAAGAAAATACCGGTGAATTATTCGGACTATTCTTCAGCCCTGTCTGAGGTGGAGAAGAACCCCAAGGCATTGATGCTGTTCGTTGGAGGTCTCAACAGCCTTTTTCTTAAGAACGCAGAAGAGGCCGCCAAGAAGACCGGCAAGCTCAGGCTTGTGACCCTGGACGACCGCCAGTTTGTAGGAAAAGCCGATAAGCACGGGAATGCAATATATAAATTCATGCAGATTCCATCTAATGTGTACCCGGATCTGCAAAAGGGCTGGTTTTTCAGCGGAGATGTGGAGACTCTAGCGGTGCAGGCTGTGCTAGTGCTTCGGACCGACTGGGCTCAGAAGTACGGGCCTGAGGCTATGGATGCCCTGTCCAAGGTTGTGCTCGCGACCAAACCCGAGATTCAGAAGCTCGTGAACAAGATCCCTTGATCTTTCCGGGCTTGAGTGCAGCAATCCGAAAGTCAACGCATAGACGGTAAGGAGGTTAAATGCCAGGAGCGTGGAACCTTTTGAAGCGAATAGGGCTCAAAAAAGTCGATGAAGTCAAGGAGTCCTATCAGAAGAGCGGTATGGAGAGGATCGACAAGGATCTTCCGCTAGGGATAAGAATTAATGGAATTGTGGAGATCCCGGAGGTGGATTTTATTCTCGGAGGCGACAGTCTCAAAATCAAGCATCCCGGCCCGAACAATGTGGTCGCGTCCTACGGGTCTTTTCCTGTCGGCGACTCCAGGGTTCACAGATTTTATCTCGACGCTCAGAACTTGATTTACGTGCTCCAGATAATTACTGACAGGCAAAAGGTTATTGAGGAATGCAAGCTTCTAATGCCTTACGACGAGATTTACCCGGATGATTGGGACTTCTGGCTTGCAGAACGGGACGGGTACATCGGATACGAAATCTTTCAGACGAAGGATGGCGTTCAATACTTCCACGTTTGGGGCAGTGACGAAACAGCTACAGTAGTTGCTGAGGACGAGCAAGGGAATAAGATCAATCGGATACAGCCCTTCGAGTTCTTAGAAACCCTTTATCTAAGCTCCTACGGAGATCAAACCGAAACCGTCAAATACGATTCCATGCTTTACGGCCGACACGCCAACGAGAGTGTGGACGAGTATTTATTGGTGTCCGCAGTCAATGAACGGGACGGTGCGTCGGTCCAGATCATGGTAGGAATTGAGCTTCAACCTTCATCCATCAAGGTCATCTAAAAAGAAAGCAAGGAGGAACTGGAATGGGAGGCATCTTCGGATTCCTTAGATCCTTTGGGAAAAACAAGGTCGGTCAGATAGGCGAAAGCATCACTCAGAAAATAGTAGCATGGGACCCTGAACCGCGTCTCAGGCTGAAATGAGAACATGATCGAAGAACTCGATAAGGTCACAAGAGAAGCAGGCAAGGCTAAAGCTGAGTACGAGCGCGAAAAGGCGGAAGCCGACGCCGTTCAGAAGAAACTATGATCGCTATATTGCAGCCGCCGACTTGCTGAACGGCCAGTTGGACGGGGCCAAAACCGGTGGCGATGAAGGCAAGGCTAAGGACCTGTCTGCAAGCCTTGAAAAACTGCTCCACGAACTGGAAACCATGAAGCCGGAAGTTGATAGAGAAGCCCGCGAAGCTGAAGAAGCCAGAGGTTTTTATGAAGAGTTGATGACTCTTGCGGAAACAGCAGCGGGGAAAGTCAAGACTGCGCGGGCTCAACTGGAAAAAGCCAAGCGAGACATGCGTTCGGCAGAGATCGGACAGCAGAGGGCAAACGCACGAGCGGAAAAGGCCGAGCAGTTGGCTGGCCTCAAGAAAGAGACCTCAAGTTTAGGGGTTGCTCTTGCTTCGATGAATAAGCAGGCTGAAGAGGCTAGAGCATCGGCTGAAGCTTCTGAGATGAAGGCAAAGCTTTTGACTCCTCAGGCCCCATCTAAGGACGAGAAACATAGAAGCGGCCCTCAAGACTGTCGTCGGCGAAAAAGTGCCTGAAGGCAGCCTTTCAGATCGCCTGGCCGCTTTACGTAGAAAATAGACTATTGTCCGGTTTTGAGAGCCCCTGACTTCCAAAGGGGCTCTCAACCCCTCCACGCGTCTGAGCTGACACCTCCTTTAAAATTTTAGTTGATGACGAACATTCCTTTCGGTTCAAATTGACTCGTTCTTGGCCCTGTTGCCAAGTTCGGAATGATAACGCCTCAAGTCTTTTTCTTGTTCCGGTTTAATTCATAGACTATAATAATAAATACTTCCACAATTGATTTGGAGGAAGAAGGGTTAGCCATTCCGCTCTATAATTGTTGTGAAACGCGGGTTCGGGGGGTCTATTGATGATATCGTTTGATGCGGGAAAAACGCTGTCACGCTTTCACATGGCGGAAATGGGGATGATATGATGGAGGGCTTGATTTCGCATGCAGAATTGATGCCCGCAATCATCTTCGATAAAATCCCTTTTGCATTGTTACGGAACGAACAGCAGCTGGACTCGCATGTCGACGAGGGGGGATCATGCAGCAACAAAGGAGAATCAGAGGGGGCGAAGTGCTGGATGACATCAGAGCAGACATGAGCGAATCTGAGCTAAGAATGAAATATCAGCTGTCTGAAAAGGGAATTGACAGCGTCTTCAGGAAACTCGTGTCGATAAATCTTGTCAGCCAATTGGAATTGTTTTCGAAATACCCTACTTATAAGAACAGAGCTGATGGCATTAAGCAGCGTCAAACACGAAGAGCGGATTTGACAGTTCCTCTGCCTTTGTACGATATGGGTTCTAATTCGTTGGGGATAGTGAGGGATATTTCTACGAGCGGATTTCGCGCCGCAGGAATAGAAATTGATGTAGGGGAGACAGAGAACGTTTCAGCTTCCAGTGGATATGTTCCTTCATGCTGATCCCTTGCTTTTATGTGCCGAGTGCACATGGGTTGAGACCAGGGGCAATAACAAGAAATACGCTGTCGCCGGGTTCAAGATCATGGATCTTTCAGAGACTGACGCCGGGGTTCTTGCAACATTCATCAATTTATTGATACTCGGGGGTTCAGGAGAATGGCAAGCCTTGAAGTGACTCGATGGCAGACTTGACATATAAGTCGTTTTTGGTTACCGGACAAATGTCAGCATAACCGATGAGGGAAAACCGAGACGACATAGGACGTAATCCCCAAAAGGGATCTTACTACACATTTCCGAAGGATGTCGGACTGAATAACGTGCCGTGTCCTCGACCGAAATAGGCCAATGTACTTACAGTGGAGGATGTGACCTCCTGATTGAGAAAATCCTGTGAGGGAAGGGGTAGTCATGCCGCAGGTACCGCAGGTAAGGAAGATTAAGGCGGCTGAAATCGTCGCCGATATCAGGGCTAGACTCACAGATTTTGAATTAATGTCTAAATATAATCTTTCTTGGGAACGCCTTCAACACGTCCTGAAGGAATTGGTTCAGGGGAAAGCCATAAGGTCCGCTGAACTCGAAGAGAGAAGCGCATACTTTGATGACCCTGTTAACAGGAAACTCACTCGAGCATCACATCGGACATATCTGAGACTTCCAATCCCCGTCGAGGACGTTAACGAATCATCTACCAAAGGATTCATTACGGATCTTTCAGAAACCGGATTCCGAACCAGAGGAGTTGTCGCAAAAAAAGGTGATGGCATATTATTTCTGATCAGAGCTGGCGGCGTGTCGGAAGTAGAGACTTTTCAACTCAAGGCGACCTGCAAATGGGCGGAGAAATTCGACTCCGACGGAATGGCCTGTGAAGCCGGATTTGCTATAGTGGAAATTTCGGATAAGAACCTTTCAAATGTCCGTCGATTGATGCAATCCTTGAATTTTGGTAATCGAAATTTGAACCGCCCAAAGAGTTCGGGAAGATGATCAAGAGCGAAGACTTTTCTTCTTGCGCCATTCAAAGGGCTGGACGAATCATTCAGTTTCGGGGGAGCGAACAGCTTGTAAGAGCGTGCTTTCCCCAAGAGCCAACAATAGCGGGCCGGAAAGCCTGTTTGCGGTCTGCTCGAATCCTCCGATCCTACCTGCGATTGAATGGTTACAGTCGAATATTTCTTGCCATATATTTTCGGTTATGTCTTAGTCCTTAAGAGCGAGAGTCTATTAGCCCAGCTTTTGGATGACGGCTGCTGTGGTTTTCCTTTACGCATAGCTTACATGGCGACTCCGGTTGATCAGCTTGACAAAAAGACGGACGTCATATTACTAGATTCAATTTTGATCGATTCTTTTGGACATAGAGGGCCGCCACACAGGAATCGGTGACCTTGAGGTTATCATCATGGGCACGATGTGGCTGCCGAGCCTTTGCAATATTTCTTTGAAACGAGACATTTTGAGGAGACGGGTGTTTGGAGCCGCGACTAACTAAATGGGGTGTCTTCCTTGCAGGACTGGCGCTCTACATTGCAGTTCAAACGACATTTGTCGCTGACTCCTTATGGAATAGGTCTCTGCCGCCTGAACCGGATGACTCTTTCACCTATCTGCTGAAAACAGTCCAAATGGAAGAGTGCTTTTACCAGAATTGCCCTGCACTGGAGGATTTACGCAAACAACTAAGTGCCACCGCCTCTGACCCGAAGACGTCTTGGCAGCGTTCTCTTGTGGAAGGGCGGTTTTTCGTTGTGTATCATCCTCTTTTCTCTTTGATTGTTCTCGGCGTCCATAAACTTGGGTTCGATTTTGCTACCGCTTACAAAATTGTCTGGACCGCTGGTCCTGCGTTCTTTGGGATAGCATTTGGTTTATTTTTGGCCAGCCTGTGGGGGATCGGTCCAGCCGGAATCGCCCTTGGACTCCTTGCTTGGAAAGTGTTTCCCAATAATGGCCTGCATTATGTGGTCCCGTCAAACCTCGCGATGATAATAGCGGTGTGCGTCTGGGCCCGATTGATTATTACAAGAGGGCATGCGCCGTGGAGCCTCGTATTAGGTACTCTGTCAATGGTCCTGATGCATCCCATAGGCAGAATTTTCGGTCTATTATCTCTTGCGATCGCTCTATTGCCGTATGGAATCCCGAGAAATTGGAAAATTAGGACCTCTATTCTGTTGTCCTTTGCTGTTATTGTCGCGGCATTTGTGTTGCCAGGTTTTATTGATAATCCATTGATGACTTTTAGCCCGGAACCTTCGCCCGGTGACAAATCTTATTTACATGGAGTCGGCAATTCCATAGTCTTCATAATGACTGAGCTGACCAGATTTGAATCCGCGTTGTTTGGTACGCTAGTTCTCTTCTCGGCTATAGCAGTTTTCGGCTACTTGACTCTTTCAGAAACGCGGAAGGCCCTTCTCGCCAAAATTGCGGTAGTGTTCGTCCTGTTTCTTGGCATAAGTCTCTTTTACGTTTTGCCTGCACATCCTGGAGATCTTTTCCTGAGGCTTTGGATTCCGCTCGTAGTTCTTCTTTTTGGAGCAGTGGGGCAGGCTTTGTGGTTCACTTCCAAGAAAAGCCTCAGTCTACTGAAAGAACTGCTAGGGCAGCAAAAAAACCTCGCTCCTTTACGGTTGCCCGGCTCATGGCCCATTATTTTGTTTACGGTTCTGGTCACTTTCTGCCTGCAATCGATGATTCTCGGAGCAGAAGGCATGCTTGCAACTGCGGAGTACATGAAGGAACGCCAGCGGCTGAGTTTCAATGTTGAACAGCCCAAACTGGTGTTGGCTGAATCCACTCCTAAAGATCGTGTACTTTACGAAGGCCTCATTTTGCAGCAGTTCTACTTTGTCCACGGAGCCATGGAGAGAGGGGCCATCTACTATCCGTTGATTAAAGGTACCTCAGTAGAAGAACAATGGCTTCATTCCCCGGGATTGCGTTTCGCTGTTGTTTATAATCCTCTGGTAGCTCTGCCGCCCTTCAGAGGAACCGATGAAGAGCAATGGTGGATAAGCAGCCCAGAGCTGCGTTTCTCTCCGTTGAGCAATCCTCGCAAGTCATTCCAAATGACGCGAGAAGGCAGCCTCCCTGCGGCCTGGGTGCAATCGCTAATAATTTCACCCAAAGAAGCGCCTACTTCCGGCGACTTGCGCATCTGGATCGATAATCCCGGAGGAAATCAGCAGATTGAAGTGCGGCCTGTCCTTGGGAGCGCAGGTACGAGACTTGATGAAGCAATCAAAGCTCACATTCCAGCTAAATTTTCGGGATGGATGACAATTGACCTGACCAACCAGGTGAATGCAAAGAGCTTTCAGATCGATTTTCCCATCGGAGATCCAAAATTCACTATTGGAGGGTTGGTGTTCGGAGAAGGCCGGCTTCGCTGGCCGTGGGCTCAGAAAGCTGACCTGAGGGTTGTTCCCAGGCTACCGAACAGACAACCCTTTACAGTCAGCTTCGATCCTACGAAATGTTATTCCTGACGCCTTGAAAGAGAAAGTCTCGCAATAATTGACGACAAGGGCTGCCGGGTCCTACTTGCGATTGGGCCATGAGAGGCCGATCAGTAAGTCTTTAGTCATTAGGGGGAAACCGACTACTCGGCGCTGTTATTGCGAGGAGCGGAGCGACGAAGCAATCTCCCGAGTGACAAGATGAGATTGCTTTGCTGCGCTCGCAATTGACACGTCTCCGGATTGCCTCATCTCCCACCCGTGACTGAATGGTTACGCCGATCAAACATTTACCCTCGAAAATCTGTGGGACAATATATTGCGACGGGCAGGGACGCCCGCCACTATTAGAGCAGTTCTCAAAGTAATCACGCATTGAGTTCTGGGTGCCACTGCTGCTTCCCCAGCAGCGATTCCATTGGCCACAGCATTCTCCTCTCGAATGCTTGCCATTCAAGCATATCATCTGAAGGAATTACCGAGGGGACGCGGACTGAGAGAGGCTGCATTTCAATCAACACTGATGAGCCGCAGTCGTCGATCACCTTTGCTGAATAATGCTGGAGCGACTCTGGCAGCATTTTTGCTGGATCGAACGAAAACGGTACCTCTAATCCCACGACTTGTCAGTGATCAAAAGTCGTGTTTTGTGTTCCCAAGGCCAGTTGAGCCGTGAATCATCAAATGTGAGTCCCAATATTTTGCCCGCGAGTTCAACAGAAGGGAAACTGAGACGCAATTTGGAAGCCGCCTGTGATAGATGCAAGATCTGATCATCCAAGATTTCTGGACGAGTGTCTTTATAGCCGATTGTCTCTTTCAGGTCCTGGGTTCCCTCAAATTCCCAACTTACCGGCTGATCGACTCGTTTCGGTATCTTAAGCGAAATAATAAGACTGATGCTCCGAAGGCTGCCCTGACTCATCGAAAGAAGAGACTCGCATCACACAATCGTCTCCTGGATTGTCAATGATCACCCTCATCAATCGCGGAGAGCTGTCCTGGCCCCGATCCACGTCCAGCCATTTGAATCCGTGAACTTCAATGCCATCTTCACGGAGAACAGGCCCATGCCGCCTTCCGCCTATCAGCGGACTGAAGCGAAAATCAGGGCTGGATACACCCCATCTCCGTTCGTGAAGCCCCTCAAAAGTGGGATGGATGACAAGAGGATCTGTACGCAACCGCAAAACGCAGATATTGCTGTCGCAACCATTCTGTTTCGGTTGTATACCCAGCAGGATCGGGTGATAATACACAGCGCCCAGCCCCAAAGAACCTCTGATGAAATAGCACTGCATGAGCATCATGCTTTCATAAAGCACTTTGTCTCCCGCGTTGGCCTTGAGCAAAAGAGCTTCCGCTTGGTGTGAGCAGACTTTCAGGGGTTGGCGATTCTTGTAATGCTGACTTATGACTGCCACTTGCTCGCCACCGGCTAGACTCAGTTGTATGGCGTAGCCGGCGATGGCAGCGGCGGCCACCAGAGACCATGACCCGCGTAAGCTCAAGCTCGACGAATCGGAAGCGCCAGCCCTGAACTTCTTCAGAAATTGCCATGCCCGCACGCTGGTGCTCCACCATGCCATCGATATCGATCCAAAAAGAACCACTGCTGCGGGAATCCACATCCGCAAAAAAGTATCGCCGGGTTGTCGTGGCGGATAGAAAAGACCGAATATCAGAAAAATCGAGTATATCTTCAGAAAAATTGTGACGCGGCGCCGCTGCTCTGGGGACGCGCAAATCATCCCTATAGCTACGCATGGAAAAAAGAGTGCCAAGAGTCCGTAAAGGCCTGCATCCAGCCGCACCACCTCCACAACGACTGCGACCATAGAAAGGGCCCCGTGAGTCAGGAGTTCACTGGGGTATATGCCGGGAAAATACTGGGACAAATTGTAAATCTTTGTTGGCATGATTAGGGCAACGGCCAGCACAAGCCCCACAAGCGCAGCAATTGCCCAGGCTCGTCTGGAAAAACTAACGCCTGAATAGGCCGCAGCAAGAGCCGCCGCCATGAGCGAATAGGCTGCTCCGATCGGATGAAAAGCAATAAGAATGATTGATCCGATTCCCAAGGTCCAGAGTGCTTTGCCTTGTTTTGATATGACTCTAGCCCATACCAGGGTCGCTAATCCCATGCAGATATTGGACGGCACGACAAAATTCAGTCCAGTATCAGGGAAAACTTTGAAGGCAAGCAACAAGAGAGCCAGGCCGGCAGTCGGCTTATCCCACAACACAGTCAAAAAGTACGCAAAACCAGTCCCGAAAATCAGCACCGCCAATACGCATGTCACGCGATATCCAGTCATGAAATCAAGGCCTAAATTCTTGAGCGTCAACAGGACAGTGGACAATCCAACCTGGTTCGAGCCGAAGATGGTTCCTGCCCAACCGCGATAGGTGTTCGCTTCGCGGCTTGGCAACGGCCGGGAAAACTGTTGAGTCAGGTCCTTGAGGGCCGGACAATCGCCCCAGAAGCATTCTTCCATCCGTGCTGTCCGAGCAATGTAAGGAAGCACGTCATCCGGTTCGGCGGTTCGGCTCTGCTGAAGACGGGCATTAGAATGAGATATCCCTGGACCCCCAACCAAATCGCAAGTCCCAAGACCAACATCACCCACTGCAATCGTGAGGATATTGATGGCCTGTCAAACGAAATTTTCATAAAGCGACCCCTTCGCGTGCACCCTATGATATTGCTTGATTTAGGACTTGCTGCTCGGGTGAATAAAAAGGTAAGGGATTTCCAATCATAAAAAAAAAGAAAAAAGGACGGTCCCCTCGATACAATAAGCCTCAGCGCTTTATCTGAGTCGGTTTTGAGTCATCAACTGACGGACGCCATCGGCGCTCCAGTAGTTCGCTGGAGCTTCTCACAAGCTTTCCGCCGAGCGAGCGTGCATTTTGGGCAGATCCGACCCTGTTTGTCAATGGAAAAGGGTACATAGACGAAGTGTCTGGAGGGATATTTGAGAGTTGACGTACTATCGGTTTGGTGTGTGCCCTAGAAGTTTATCGAGGAATATTGGCAGGCTCCCCGCACACAGGCAGACTAGACGAACTGGCCTGGGGGCGGCACGTGTGGGTTATTATAATAATGTCTGCAAACGTATAAGCAAAAGATAAGTCTCTCGGCTGAATGTTTGAGTTCTAGCTCGGTTTTAGTCTTCCAGGCCTTCTTCAGTTTGGCAAGACAGACCCTATCGCTGGAATCAAAACAACATTAGTATATGCGCTCAACCCATGGTTTCCTGTTGTTTGCTTCTTCTTGGGGTTCACTTTTCGGTACGATTAGAGGCTCTCACATTGACGGTTCATGACGAAGTCCTTATTGTCCAGGAACCATCGGTATGTGCATTCGAGACCTTCCGACAATGTCATAGAAGGCAGCCAGCCCAGACCTGTGATTTTGCTTGTGTCGAGCAATTTTTGCGGTACTCCGTCAGGCATTTTAGTGTTGAAAGTGAACTTTCCTCTGTAATCAACCACCTCTTTTATGGCGTAGGCGAGTTCCCGAATTGTGATGTCCTTGCCAGTTCCGACATTGATAATTTCGTTGTCGTTGTAATTTTCCATCAGGAATAGACACGCATCGGCGAGATCATCGACATACAGGAATTCTCGACGTGGATTTCCCGTTCCCCATATCTCTACAAAATCGGCTCCGCACTTCTTTCCCATATGAATCTTGAGAATTAGAGCAGGAATCACATGAGATACAGACGGATCGAAAGTGTCTTTCGGGCCGTACAAGTTCGACGGCATGACAGAAATGAAATGCGTTCCATACTGCCGGTTGTATGCCTGACACATCATTATTCCCGCAATTTTTGATATCGCATATGGTTCATTGGTTTTCTCGAGGCAGCCACTCAGTAGGTATTCCTCTTTTATTGGTTGTGGTGGTTTTGCGGGATATATACAAGAACTGCCCAAAAACAGCAGCTTTTCCACACCATGCACATACGAAGCATGTATCACATTCGCTTGAATCGCTAAATTATCGTAAATAAATTCAGCAGGATAATTGACATTGGCGTAAATTCCACCTACTCTGGCTGCGGCAACATATACCAAATCTGGTTTGAGTTGACTGAACAAAGCCATTGTCCTGTACCGGTCACGCAAATCGACTCTTGATTTCGGTCCGACCAGCAAGTAACCTTCCCGTTCAAGTTTGCGACAAAGAGCCGAACCGACCATTCCTGTGTGACCGGCCACATACACTCTCTTCTGAGAACGATCTACCATGGTTAATCACCCAATATCTCAGATTTGCTACAAAACAATCTCGTAGCTTCTACGGAGTTGTCGTGCAAAAAATAGAAGGCTTCGCAGTGCTCAACACGGCTCAGCACACGCTGGAAGCGTAATCCCATAAAATAGGCCGCGCCATTGAGAAAGTCCTGCAAGTCCTCGAATAATAGAGTAAGCTATCCCAAGGGCACCGTTGTTTGATGCGGCCTTCTTCGATGAATCAGTCGTCCACAGTTTTCCAGCAATTGGAAAATAAGATTTCAGCTAAGGACCGTTCCTGAGTGGTAAGGAGGATACCCAAAACAATTTGTCTAAATTCAAAATCGAAAAACGTAAGTAATTGATCCTCACACATTGTCTGGAAGTCGTCAAGTCCATTTCTCCTAGAGCTAGCGGAAACATAGGGGCTGAAATGTAGTGACTCGATCATATGGAATAGTTGACCATTGTGAATAGCATGACTGAAGCGGACATTATCGGACAGCATACCTGACGGATGCGTAGGGAAGTAAGGTTCGGCGCCACTTCAAATGGCGTCATCGCTCCTGACGATTCCGATGCCCGCGTCGTGCTCAAACTTGTTGAACAGGTTGACGGCGAGCCCGACGTTGGGGTTTGAGAAAGGTGCGTATCCCGTCAGGCCGTTTATGGCCAGGAATCCATCGAAGGAGTTATTCCAGCCGATGTCGTCTGAGAGCAGCAGAGTCTTTTCCGGCATGAGCGCTCTGGCCGTGGCATATTCGAAGAGCATGTGCGTGGCCGTGTGCAAGCTATCGTGAATGAATACGTCTACATCCTCTTCGGCAAGAATCCGGGGCAGCAGCACTTTGGCGTCGCCCAGGCGATAGCTCCAACGCGAACGGTACTCATCGGTCTTAGGTAACAAAAAATCCCACTTCATGTGGCATGATCGTCTCTTCCATGGTCAGCTTACCGGCCACGGGAGGCAGGTCGATAGAAACCAGACGCCCCCGACCGTTTCGGCATAGGGCGGTGAGGAGAATAGATGTCATCGCGCCGCTTGCTGTCCCGGTCTCCACGATGCACCGGGGGCTAATCTCGCGCATGATGGCATAGAAACAATATTATGTTGCCATTGTGTTCTAATAGAAACCGGCGCCAGTCGAAAAACTCGGACTGCCCTCGAGCCCTTCGTTCGCGCTCGTGAGTCTCACGAAGAGTCTTGGCGTCAGCCAATTCTTCCAAGTAGCCGGCAAGGCTGAGAGTAGGCGTTCTGCCCAGGTCCTCCAGGACGCGGCGGAATACCTCGTCATCGGGCAGGTAGCGTACACCGCCTCTGCGAAACGCATGGAAGGCTCTCGACACGTGGCGGGCCGTGAACCTGCCTAACGAATTCCAAGAGCTGGTTTGACGTGTCATTCTCCCGAAATAGCGGAGTAGTCTTCCTATCATATCATCCCGCTTCCGTGCATCAAGATTCCTCCTCAGGATTCATGCAACGAGGCATATGGGCTCTGGTATCAGCCGTTTTTCCGGGCCAGTTCATCATTTACGACCTCCGGCGAACTCAAAAACCTTCGGTAAGACGGCAACACTTCGTCAGCGGTTCCCTGCATGCATATACCACCTTGCTCCAGCCACAAGACCAGTGAACTGCCTTCCACGGTGGCCAAGTGGTGGGCTATAGATACAGTAGTCATCTGCTCGCGGAGACTAAAAATAGTCTGCTTGATAAGGGCCTCGCTGTGGTCGTCCAGGGAGCTAGTGGCCTCGTCAAAGATGACGCAATTCGGGTTTGCGAAAGAGAGCGCGGGCAATAGCCACTCGCTGCATCTGACCACCGCTGAGACGAACGCCTCTTTCTCCGATGACCGTGTCTAGGCCCTGGTTCAACTGTTCCAAGAAATCGAGGGCGGCAAGTCGCGACACCCACTCCAGTCGATCCCTGTTCACAGCCTCGCCGGAAATGGCCAGGGCGATGTTTTCGGCAAGTGTTCCGTCAAAAAGGTACGGGGCCTGCGGTACAGTAACCCAGAGAGCGCATCCAACGGCGGGCCAAATCTCCCTCAAGGGGATGCCCATCGATCAGAATGCGACCGGACGTGGGTTCCTTGAGTCCAATGAGCAGGTCGACGAGGGTAGACTTTCCAGCACCGGATTTGCCTACAAGGGCCACGCTCGCCCCTTTGGGGATGGTGAAGCTCACACCGGCAATTGCCGGTTCGGATGCGTCAGGGTAGAAAAAAGTCACATCCTCGAGCGTCACACATGATTCAAAGCGGTACCGTTCGGGTTCGGAAAGGTCGCGGCGCAACTCTTTCGGGGGCAGGTCACGAAGGTAGTCCCAGAGGATTAACAGCTTCGGCCTAAAGCCGCGTATGATCGCCATGTGTTCAAAAAAGCGGCTGCACATAGGAAAAAGACGCCAGGCCACCACAACAAGCAGAGCAAGCAGGCCCACAGTTGAAGCCAGGGAGGCATTCCTGAGACTGAGCATGAACCACACGGTCCCGAATATTAGGCCTATCCCAAGCACCTCCAACGCTGAACGCGGCATCACGTGCAACGTCGATGCAAGAGCCTGCCGTCGGGCCAAGTCTGACTGAATGAGATTGGCGCCGTCTATGATTGGCTGTTCGACGCAAGCTACGCGAAAATCGCGTAAACCGTGCGTGGCCCGTGAGCGAAAAGAGTTGAGCCTGAACATACCAGTGACCTGCGGTTCCACAATCTCGTCGATCTTCCGCCGAAGCGATGGATAGGCCACTCCCGCCAGCCCCACGACGATGGCAAGACCCCAGAAAAGACCTGGTTCTGCAGCAAACAGAGTGCCTGCCATTAGCATGAAGGTTAACACGTCGGCGGCGATCTCAAAGGATACCTGCGTTAGCATGCGGCTCACTTCGCCGCAGGTTGAAAATGCAAAAATCAGATCAGCGCTGTTGCGGTGCTCTACCCAGGCTAAGGGGCGTACCATGAAACTGCGGAGAAGCACAGCCGCCATCTCGGATTCAACCTCGGCTGACAGACGCGAGCGAGCGTAGAAAAAAAACATCCAGGCGGCATTGCGCAGCAGTACCAGCCCAAAGACACATGCACTCACGAAGAAAATGAATGATGCGGGGGAAGCGAACAGTTCTGGCGGCACCCATGGCTTGACGACCATAACGTATTTCGATTGCATGACCTTTTCCGGGCCAGCGAGGGTAGCTCCGAAGAATGCTATGGCTCCCACAGTGCCAAGTTCGACGAGCGCCATGATCATTGCCAGACACAGCCCCACGATCATCTGCCGCCTGCGTCGGACAGGTAGCAGCTTCCATAAGCCTCTCAAGGCGGCCGACAAAGACTGCTTAGATTGTTCGCAAGTAGAAGGCTGCATTCAGGTTCCAGTTACCGGATCATGACATCTCAAAGTAGTGCAGTCGCGCGGTGACTAATCAGCCGCAATAACAGGCACTCTGTCGTCAAGAGCGGCATATATAGCCCCGCCATTCTTTATGCACAGGTCGCACTCTGTCAAGAGTCGTCCTCTCCTCCCCGCAGCCACAGCCCCACGCATCTTCCCTGAAACATGGCCAACCTATAGCGGACTGCCGCCCATCCATAGTGCGATAGATCCAGCGGCAAGTGCGCCAATGGGTAGACCACGTTGGCCAACCTAAACCACAGCGGGAAACGGTGCTTTCTGAGCACATGCATCCGCCCGAGGCCATAGCTGTGCATCTTGGAGACCAGCGACGGATCAGTCATGTCAGGGGCAGGGTGACGGGTGTGGATGGCGTCGCAGCGGGCCACCAGAAATTCGGCTTCGAGTACCTCGCAAAAGATAGTCTGTGTCCTCACCGCATCCCCAGGGCAAGCCGGTGCCTGGTCCGAGCTCTTCGTCAAAGCCCCCCACCTTCGTACTGCCCCATGGCGGTAGAACTGCACATGCGTCTCCCCGCGTACAAAGGCTGAAGTGCGCCTCACGGGAACGGTAGTCGAAGCGAGCTCGATAGAAGGTGGCAGACATGCTCCAGGGTGCATCCAATGAGCTAGAACGCCGTCGTATTCAGGATGATCGGCAAAGAAATGGACCACTTGCGCTAGAGTGTCGGGTTCGTAGAAGCAATCATCATCGGGAAATGCGATGATGTCCCCGTCAGCCTGCGGTAGCACGGCATTTCGGGCCGCCGAAACCCCGCGTGGCGGCGTGGGATTCACGGCGATAGGCAGGTCGGTAAACTCATCTAGCACAGCATCAAGGTACCCGGGCGGATTCTGGTCGGCCAGCAGGACTTCAAAATCGCGATGACTCTGGGCCGCCAGACTAGCGAAGAGTCTACGCAGAGGCTCCACACGACCGAGAGTGGCCACCACGAGGCTCACCCGCATGGCGAGCCTCCCAACCGCTCCCCTATCGTGAGCCACAGCTTTCGCAAGGGAAGCAGGTAGAGATTCGGATTTGCGGGTTCAAGGCGGACGGCCTCGACGTAACGGAGCGACGCCTCCCATAATTTCTTCCCGGCAAAGGCCAGCACCACGGCCTCCTTGAAAGCGAACGTGGAACGCGCCCTACAGCGTACAGCTTCCGGCACGTCTGGCAGCCACAAGTGATGCTCCAACATGCGGGCCTCATCTTCAAGCATGCGGCGGTAGTCCGCGATAGCGCTGCCGCTGCGAATACGGTAACGGTAGAGCACGCGGTTCACATGCACATCAGGAAGGGAGCGAAACACCCGAAGCAGAAAATCAAGGTCTTCCGCGCAGCGCAGACTCGTGTCGAAGCGCAGGTCCAATGCAGTAAGGGGCTTCCGCCGAGCCAGCAAGCAGTTGATGTGGGTGTCTACGTGGATGAGCATGTCGTGAAACGTAATACCAGTGGGCGTGCAGTTTCGCCAAACCACTGGCCGAACCCTGCCGGTATCGTCGGATAGGCGTACAAAGTCGCACCAAGCTACTGTGGCCTGAGGGTGCTCCGCGAGCGCCTGCTGAAGAGCGGCTAGAAAGTCTGGCTCTAAGAGATCGTCACTATCGAGGAAGGCCAGATATTCCCCTCTGGCGGCATCCATCCCTGCGTTTCGTGCCGCTGATACCCCTGCGTTTGCCTGTCGCAGCACCTTGATGCGAGCGTCCTGCGCAGCCAGTGCCTCCAATATTTCTCCGGTCTCGTCGGTGGATCCGTCGTCAACAGCGACAAGCTCCCAGTCCGGCATAGTCTGGGCCTGCACAGAGGCTACGGCATCCCGCACCCAGCGAGCCGTATTATAAGCGGGCATGATAACTGAGACTTTGGGGTTGCTCACAGCCGCATCAACTCCTTGGAATGAGGCGATCAGAGTCCGTGCGAAACGAGGTTTTGACCATGCTACGCCCACCCTGTAAGACGGTGGCGCAATTTTGCAAGCCCGCGTTGCCATCGCCGGGACGGAATCACCTGCACAGGAGGGACGTGCTTAAGTGGCGGCAAGCTTGACGCCAGGTGCTCTAGCACGGAGTACAGGTTGTAGTCTTCAATTACCCGTCGTCGAGATTCAGCGACAGCGGTCTTCGCCGAGGCATAGGGGTCTTTTTCCAATAACTCGCACACACGGCGAACAGCGGAGGCGATGTCTCTCAGGTCGAGTGAGACAAAGCTTTCTTTCGGGAAGTATTCGGCCAGATTGGGACATCCGGAATAAAGCGGCATGGCGAACCCCAGGTAGGCGTCTGCGAGCTTCTCCGTCCAGAAATGGGGCATAGTATTATTTTCAAGCACCAAATGATACTTGAACGGGAGGATGGCGTCGGCTTTGTCGCTGATCTCACGAAACCCCCTGCCAAAATGTATCAGTCTGTCCCCCAGTTGGGCCTTGAGCGCCTCAAGAAAGGCCAACCGTCGGCGCTGCTGACAAGTGAAGGTCTTGGAGGAGCAGATAACGGACAACTCCCCTGGTTTGTCGGGTTCAGTCATTGCACGCAAAGCCGCAAGATCGAGAGCGGGTGCGTTCTCACCTGTTGGGACGCCAAAATGCCAGTTGAGACAAGGCTGACCGATTCGCACTTCTGCATCATACCTCCAGGGTCTAAACGGCGAAACCAATACACCAAACTGCTTGAGAAACGCTGGAGGATAGACCCTCACTTCCGGCGGCTCGCTCACGAAGAGGACGCGGCGCTCAGGTGGAAGCGTCGTCATGATGGGACAGGGTGCATTGTCGTAGACTACCAGCAGGTCGGCGCCATCCGGATCCTCATTGAGACTTACAAGCATATCGCCGTGACGGCCAGTTCCGTCATCGGTCTGGCGCAGCCAGGGCCAATCCGAGTGTATTGTTGATAGAAGAATCTGCACCAAGTCGGTTACCTACCTGCAGCCTGCCGATATACATCTATATACTGCCGCGCCACAACGTGCGGTGAAAAAAACCGCAGGGCTTTTTCTCGCGCTGCGTGAGAAAGCCTAGTCCGCCGTTCCTGGTCTTCCAAGACGAATCGCACTCCCTCCGCCAAGTCCGCTGGATCGAAAGGCCGCGCCGCATAGCCAGTCACTTTGTGATCCACTATGTCACGCGGTCCGGTTGCATCGAAGGCTACCACTGGTGTTGCGCAGGCCATAGCCTCAGCCAGCGTCTTGCCGAAAGCCTCTTGCACCTGGGGTGCAACGAAAACATCAGCCGCACTGTATGCCAAACGCAGAGAAATGTCATCTCGCAAGAGCCCAAGGTGGATTACATCGTCTCGCCCTGCGAATACACCTGGTCTGCCGAACATAACCACTTGCCCGTCATGCGGGATAATCTCTAGAGCGTCTTCCAATTGTCTGGTTCCTTTGATGGGATCTTCGTTGTACAATCCCCCTGCCAAAACTATGTTCCCGTCGTTCGGAAGTCCTAAGGCGGAGCGCGCCACGCTTTTGGGCACGGGAAAGAAGGCGTCCGAATCGATGCAATTAGGGATGACTTCCACGTGGCGGCCCCGCAATGCGGCGCTTTCACGGGCACAGCCGGCTTGCCACTCGCTGATAGCAACAAATCGGACATGAGGCGGCACGAGGCGCAGCTTACGGTGCACGATCCATGAGGTTAGGTCCGGTCCAGAACTTCCTAGTTTCGGGCACGTGCCACAGCCTGTTCTGTAACGGTCGCACGCTCCAAAATAGTGGCACCCGCCTGTGATGGGCCACATGTCACGCATTGTCCAGACCAAAGATTTCTTGATGCCGGACATTTCCGCTAGGCTCACGGTAGCGTGGTTGATCCAATGCAGGTGGATTACATCCGCCCACTTGTACGCTTCGTGGCGTGTTATTGAAAAGCCTGAAAGCCCCGTGCTCAGCGTATCGGTGCGGCAGCGATACAGACTGTTTGGGAGTGCTTCCAGGCGAATGCGCAGCTTCCAGCATAATTTCGCCGCCGGATTCGGGCACAGTGCCTGGACTGTGGAGTCCTGACAATCAGTCTCGCACAGGAGCAGAAGCGACTCCATGCCTTGGTCAAGCAGGGCTTTATGTAACCAGTAAGCCCCTCGAGCCGCTCCTTCGGTAAGTCCGCCGGATGTCACGTGCAGCACCCTCAGGGGATGTTTCGCTGGAACTGCGCTCACTTATCCACCTCCGAGGAAATGTCGCATTGAGTGAATTCCAGCCAACCCAGCAGTGCGAATATGCTCCAGCAGTTCCAGTCGGCCCTTTTCTCGCGTGCCTGTGCCAGCAAGCGTTTCCGGTGATAATCGTTCAGAAGGATGCGGGAGGCACGGCCGTTCAGCGTATGCTGCAGCCGGTTATTGAGGCTCGTGTTCATCCAGTGAGCGAACGGCAGGCCGAAGCCGGTCTTGGGCCGCTGCCAGCAGCCGGCCGGGATGAGGTCTTTCACGGCTTCCACCAGTGCGATTTTGAATTGCCCTCCAGAGCACTTGACAGCGTCGGGTAGAGCCAGCGCATGCTCTACCAATCGGTGATCCAAAAGCACGGGGCGCAACTCCAGGGAATGCGCCATACTCATTGTGTCACTGTCGCGCAAAAGAGTAGAGAGAAGATAGCCGTTTATCTCCGCGTGGCTCAGAATGGTCACAGGGGAAAGGGATTCAGGATTTTCCGGCAGGTGCGGTATGCCGTCCAGATGGGCCAGGACTGGACGCCAGTCCTTGGCCAAAAGGCGGCCCAATTGAGACAGACTCCGGTAACGCCTCGCCAGCACGGTCCGCTCCCTCAGCGACGTTGCCACAGCCGCTCTGCCGGTTGTGAAGCGATTCGGGCGGATGCTGTGGATCCATTTGGCTAATGCTTCCAAGGGGCCGGAAGATTTGCCATAGGCAGCGCAAAAATTAGCGAAGTAGGGATATCCTGCAAACAGCTCATCCCCGCCCAAACCGGAAATCGCAGCCTTGACCTCGGCCGCGGCAGCCAAGCTGACCAGCCACGTATTAACTCCGTCGGCCGAAGGTTGGTCGAGGGCGTCCACCATGGAGTCCCACGAGCAGGCCACGTCCTCCGGCGACAGGCGGCAGGTTACGTGCTCCGTGCCGAGGGTTGACGAAACCTCTGCGGCATAATCCGACTCGTCCACTGCTTCCCCCGCCTGAGTGAAGCCAATTGAAAAAGTCTTAACGCGGGCGGCGCTTTCTCGCGCCATGAGCGCAGTCACCGCGGCTGAATCCACTCCGCCGGAGAGGAACGAGCCCACGGGCACGTCGGCTACGAGGTGGTAGCGAGTGGCCTCTTCCAAAAGGCGACGTGTTTCGGCTATCAGATGTTCACGGGGTAGGACAGAGTATTCTCGACGCAAAGCCGCTGCAGTCTCTAGGAAGTTCCAGGTACCTGGAAGGAGCGTGTTCGGAGTCCACCTTCCCAGACCAGCATTGCGTGGGCCGGCGGGAGATGGAAGGCGCCGGGATGGATTGTGCGCGGCTGCTTGACAGCACCGAACGCCAGGCATTCCAGAATAGCCACTGGATCTGCCATGCTACCTACAAATCCGCCAGCCTTCAGGCCGCGTAATTCCGAAGCGAAGGCCATACCACGGGGTGTTTGCGTCCAGATGAGTGGTTTAATGCCGAGCCGGTCCCGAGCGAGGAGCAGATAGGGTGGACGCGGTAGCTCATCGGCGTTGACGGGCCCTGGGCCGTAAGCTTCCCCTCTGTCGAGCAGGGCGAATGCGAACATGCCCCGAAAGCGTTCCAGGCAGGCGAGACCCCACTGCCGGAAGGCAGCAAGTATTACCTCTGTGTCAGTGCCTGAAAAGAAACGGTAGCCGATGGATTCCAGCTCTGCACGGAACTCGCGATAATTATAAATCTCACCGTTAAACGTGATGTAAAAACGTCCGGAAGCGTCTGTCATGGGCTGAAGGCCTGCTTCGGACAGATCCACGATGGACAATCGCCGATGGCCGAGGCAAACCCCTGCTTCTTCATCACAGAATACGCCGTGACCGTCCGGTCCCCTGTGGGCCATGGACGCGGTCATGCGTGCCACGGTGTCGCCACCGTCTGGGAAACAGCCAAAAAGTCCGCAAATTCCGCACATCTGAAGAGTATATCATGGATTGGGCGGTCTGGAAAACCTCAATCACGTAGCGGCGAAGTCTTGAGGAACGCGGACGCTAGTTTGCTAAGAACATTGCCACCAAACACGCGCATGCGTAATTTGGTGGCCAGACGGGTATAATTCGGAACGGCTATGAAAAGCTCTTATTCAGAGAGGGTCTTCTCAGGCGGTGACGTTTTCCGCCAATGTATGAGAAGACATGCAAGAGAAACAGCCGACACGACGGCAGATAATCCAACGGCCGACTTGTACCACACGTCCGGTCGCTCAATAATTTGCACCGACAAATCCACAACACTTAAGGGCTGGAGAGTCTCCACATTGGCTAAGCTCCAGGTGGCAGAGTGCATTCTAAGCGAACTACCGAGGAGAAATGCGGTAACGATAGATAGTAACAATGGCTTCCAACGCTGCCCAATTGGTCGTCCAGCGAAATAGAGATTTTCGAGACGAATTGCTGATATTACGAAAAGTGTTACTAATGGAATCAAAATCAAGCGTGTTCCCACTCTGGAGTAGACAGAGAGAGGAATTTGGAGGTGCGCAAGAGAAATCAAGGCGTAGTTCAAACTAAAGACCGTCATTATTATCATAGGCCAATCGAGCGCCCTAAATTTAGTGTTTTCGAGACATTGGCGTTTGGTGAAACGCAGAGCGATTCCAAACCACAAAATCAGCAGCAGTCCCAAATTGTCGATGAAAAAATCACACTCCCACCAGCCCACTGATCGAGCAAATAATCCAGGGGTTAGCCCAGCATCATGGGATTTGATTATAGTGAAACTTTCAAGCATCGTAATCAGATTTGGAAAGCCTGTGAGATATGTTCTTTCCGCTTGACCAAATGTATAAGCCGCGGGAATCCACCGAAAGGCCGATAGCGCCGCACTAAATGCTGACGCCAGAATGCACTCCTTAAAATACCTGAAGTCAGACAGCGCAATCAGGACCATGAATCCCAGGCAACTGACGTAAATCTGGAATGAGCCTTGAAGGAAAATTCCTAGCAGCACCAAGGAAATCTTAATTGCTCTGCTAGGGTCTGGGAGGTCTTCTAGCATGAGAAGGATATAATAAACAAAATATGTCAGAAGAAAATAACCACCCCAATCAGTATGTCCGACTGAAATATGAGCTGTGATGGCCCCATTAAAGTTGAAAAGCAAGAAAAGTAATAAGAAAGGCGCAACAGAAAGCCTATATCTCCTAGCGATTAAAACTAAACCGAAAAACCCAGCGGAATACAGAATAAGCGTGTTGACTAGAAAGAACGTATCAATGCTCATAAATGGAATCAGAAATATCTGTGGAGAAATTAGCATGTTAGGTAGTCCGAAAAACTTGTCGCTATGTGATACAAATGAGATATGATAAGGAACAATGCCGGTTTCAATTGCCTGCTTGATTACAAATAGCCATTGAGCCTTTTCCTTCCAATCCAAGAAAGTGAAGGAGAGTCTCCCAAAATTAAGAAATGCTACCCAGTGTGCAATGCCTACAAAATATAAGATGGCCAAATATAGGTGCCAGAACCATCTATTAGCAAACTCCGTTTTCTTCGCTATGCCTGAAAAAAAATCTGATTCATCTGGCATGGGAAACCGCCCTTCATAGCTCTCATCCCTCGCTTGACGTAGAAGCGACAATCAATTGTCGGGTAATACAGGGCCATGGAATGAGACTGTCCACAAACCAAGATATGACTGAATAATCAGGGGCCGTGCTGGCCACTCTGGGGTTTCCCCAGAACCGTCGGACCACTGACAATCGCTGACTTCCGATCCACAGAGGCCTGGAATGTTCGACCCTCAGGTTCCACACCACCCGCAACCCGGTCACGTTCCCGGAGTGTGGCCCTAGTGTCGTACATGTCGCACATGTTGCAACCCCAATATGGGATCAAGGTCCTGAGGCAGACAGTCAGATGTGAAACGCTCCACACAGAAGGAACGGGCCGCCCGACCCATGCGACGGCAGAGTTCTCTGTCCCCTGACAACTTTGCGATGGCCCCGGCAATGGCTGTCGGGTCGTTGGGATTCACAGCTAGGCCGTTGAGGCCGTCCTGAATGATGTCTGTGGAGCCGCCTTCGTTTGGGCCTATGAGTGGTTTTTCCATCAGTGCCGCTTCCACGAATACGATTCCAAAGCCCTCGCCCTGAGGATTAGCCGGATCCAACGATACTCGGCTCGGCATGATGAATGCGTCAGCGTCAGCGTACAGAGACGGCAGATCTTTGTCAGGTACGAATCCTAGAAAGTGGACCCGATCCACCACTCCGTGCTTCTCGGCTAATGCTTGCAAGCGGGGCAAATCGTCGCCCCGGCCCGCTATGCGATATTCTACGTCCACACCTCGATGCACCACCAATGGCAGTGCCTCAATTACCTTGTCATGACCCTTGTATTGCTCCGTGGAGGACAGCCGCCCCACTGTGAGCAGCGAAAAGGGCCTGCCGACCTCAGATACAATGAATGGCGCGGGGTTGAAAGGCCTGGCATCTACCACGGCGGGGGGTACGTAGGCGATCTTTTCTGCGGGAAGCCCCTGTAAGATGGCCTGGCCAGTGGTGAAGGAGCTGACGGAACACGCTATTCGCATGCGGCCGAGGTGTGGGAGTTTTTTCTGCAAACGTCCAGCCCAGCACTCGATGCCATGAAGCTGCAAGATGAAGTCTGTGTCGAAGGCGCCTGCCAGCCGGGCCGCCAGAGGGGCCAGAAAAAGATGACTGCAAAAGATGGTGTCCACTCGTTTGCCGTTACAGAGCTAGGCGCAGCCGTTCATAAAGAAAGAATCTGTCCAGATACTTGAGGCGCCGAACATTAATCTCTCCTGAAAGTGGCGTGCGATGAGCGTGGCAGTAAGTGCAAAGATCTACGCCAGAAGACAGCATGTATCGGAAAACCGCATGGCAGAAGCGTTGGATGCCCCCTTCAGCGGGTTGTGCGTCGTAAGTGAGAGCTAGAATCCGCATAGGGACACTCCAGTCGCCATCAGGCTAGACCAATATGGCGGATGTATTTGGCGTGTGCCCGAGCGACAATACGAATTTCGTAGGATAGGCTTCATCGTGCACGAAAATACTAAAAAAAAGATGTGTGCCGTGCGATTCATGGCGAAGGTTCTCAGACCTTTCGGGCCGAGGCGTAAAGGTCACCGTGGCAAACGTTGACATCCATCTGCCCGAGCCTGCGCAACAAAGCGAGCCAGCATCTGGTAAGAAATCTCAAAAAGGCATTCGGGATGAAGGAAAGCACTAGATACGGGTAGCTTTGCCCACCGTCGGCCTCGATAACCAGGTCTCCAAGTCCATGGCCTTCGAGCAGCGCTCGAAGAGACTCTTGAGTGTACACTCGGCGATGCGTCTTGTCCTTGTGGTGAACGAAGGTGAGCCCGACGCACAGCAACAGGGAGTCATCGGCGTGAGGCACTGAGCACAGCACAATTCCGCCAGGACGCAGGACGCGGATAATTTCCTGAATCAGGAGCATATCGTTCACGTGTTCCAATATGTCCCAAGCCATAACCAAATCGAAACTTGCTGCGTCAAAGGGCAAGGGATGTTCCACGTCGTGAGGGACAATCTCAACCCCTTGCACGGGATCTGTGAAATACTTGTCAACCCCCACTACAGTCAGCCCCTTTGCGGCCAGATATCGACTATATGTGCCATTGCCGCAGCCCACGTCCAACACACGTCCCATAGGGGCAACGCAGTCGATCCACTTTAGCTTGATAGGATTGATGGGAGTGTCCCAGGAAGGGGACGGCATCACGGACTCAGCTGAACGATCGGTATTCATGGGTTCCTAGACTGGAGTGTATCATTCTCGAATCCTTGAATTGCGTGTGGAACTATACCAGTCGCGGAGCTGGTTGAAAAGTCGAAGGGGCAGCACTTTCCGCGCCACAACGAGGTGATACCGTTGCAGCAATTCCTGACAGAATTGGAAGAAAGCCGGGGACTTAAGCCATGTGCCCGCCAGGACGAGGCAGCCTTTGGCTCTGCGGCCACATCCATCAGCATGGACATCCCCTCTGTTCCGCCGCCCAGCCGAGATCTGCCAGCATTTTTCGTCCCCGGTGCTCGTAAGTGTGTTCAGCCAGCAGTCGAGTGTAAGAGCGCTCAGCCATTGCCTGGCGCTCTTTAGGACGGGCGAGGTAATATTCAGACTTTTCCCGCAACTCTTCGCCGGTTCTGAAGGTAGCCACTTCCGTACCGGGAGTGAATTGGGCTGTGAGGTCGGGCGTTTCTTCGATGATCTGGAATGAGCACGACGCAGCGAGCTCGAACAAACGACTATTAGTACCGTGAATGCAATTAATCGGGTGCATTGGATTGATGTTGATTTTGGCCAGATTCCACAGAAGGCGGGCTTCTCGCCCGTGTACATAGGGCCCGCATGGCACTGCGCTGCAAAGAAGTCCTCGGGAGTTGCAGCACTGTCAAGCGAGTGGAAATCGCCATATACCTTGAGCGGTAATCCTCGCAAGGCTTCCAGCATGTAAAGCCTATACGGGTAGAGAGAACCGACCAACAGGAGGTCGCTAGAGTATCGTCGACGTTCCTCGTCCGTGATGTCCCGCGGAGCGCCCAAGAGTGTAGGGGAACCGGCCTCCGGCAGATAAGCAGCGTTGGACCGACCGCAACGACGCAACTTTTCCAGCAGATAGGAGTCTTTAACATAGAAGATGTCATACTGGTCTATTGCATCCAGCAAAAGGTCGCACTGATAGAACAGATTGTCGGGAAACCAGTTGACGATCTTCACGCGGGGCAATGCCTTGCGGATGGCTGCCAGAACGCTGCCGCGTACGTATAGCGCATGGACGGCGATTATCACATCCGGTGCAAAGGCCGTGACTGCCTCCAGGAGGGCCTTGTCGGCACTGGCGTAAATATCGACTAGGTCGCGCCGGCCCCTGAGGAAGAGGCGGTAGAATTTGTTTACCACACGGGGAAGCGGCCCCAGATTCACCAGCAAATTGTGGCAAAAATGTGTCGTCGTGACACTCATTCCCTCGAGGGCCTTGAAAAGGCAATATCCAGGCACTTCCAACTGAGAGGACCAGCCGTCGCGGATGACTAGGACGCGAGGCGAGTTCAAGCTGTTTGTCTCCTTCCGCTCCATCGGGCGTATTCTTCCTGCAAGCGTCGTTTGTATCCTAGCCAAGTATTCTGCTCAGCCGTTTCCCGAGCGCGGGCCGACATGCTTACGGCGAGATCACGGTTTTCAAAGAGTGTGCGCAGGCAATTGGCTATAGCTTCCGGATCACGAATAGGCACCTCGAAGCCATTGTCGCCGTGCCGGACGATACCTCTGTAGCCACAGTTGGGGGTAACGACTACTGGCAGCCCGCAGGCCATTGCTTCCAGCACAGCTCTGGACATACCCTCTACGAGCGAGGGCAGCACGAATACAGATGCTTCGTTGTACACCCGAGGCATTGCGGTGAAGGGAAAGCCCCAGATCATGTCCATGAGGTCCCTGTAACGGACAAGAGGTGTGCCCTCGAGTTCATTGGGGAATGCCAGCACTTGAAGGTCCACGGCCAGTCCATCCTTCTTGAGCAGCCTCACGGCCTCCAACAGGTAGATGAGCCCTTTGCGGGCGGTAAAACCCGCAGACGTAACTATACGAAATCCCGTGCGCATGGCATACGGAACCGTCACGTAAAAATACTCCACGTCAACTCCGTAAGGGTTTAGCACTAGATTGTCGGCAAGGTGTCCGGCCTCCTTGAAGGAGTCATACACAAACGGGGACGGCACAAGCACCCTGTCAGCCTGGTATAGCTCCTGTAATATCCTGTCGTAAGTTGCGCCTGTTTCTTCGCGAAAGCCGTGCATGTCGCATTCTTCGGCCAAAGCTGCAGTGTAGTAGGCCGGATGAGCTATGCCCCAGTCTATAAACTTGCGCACTCCCCGCCTGTCGCATTCTTCCCAGCAGGGTTCCTGATAGGCAGAATACACGTGGAATATGCGGGTGTCTTTATCGATGGCGTTCCGAGCGAGACGAATGAAAAGAGGAGGAACCATGCGAGTCAAGGACTCTCCCAAAGACGAAAAAAACCGCATCCCCGTCATTCGGCCTGCCTTGCCGAAAGCCCTGCCGGGAAGGGTTAGATAATTGAGATTGTGAACGCGGCCTGCCGGTATGCCGGATTCGGTGGGCACGGTAGCCACGAATTTCTGTAGCGCTCCCATCTCGTGCGCTGCTTGAGCGCCGAAGCGCCCGTGAAAGCTGCCAAGCTGGGACACAAGCACATAAGGGCGTTGGTCTTTCAGGTCTGCGAGGAGTCCGGCATTGGCAGCCGGTCCACGCGATTTTTTGGCTTCGAAAAGCATATGATGCCGATTCAGAAACGTGTCACATAGTCACAAGAGTATCGATATCTGGAGTCCTACGCCGGAAACCGGCAATCCTATGACATAACTGACCATTCTATTTGAAAAGCCCAGTACATTGCAAGAATCTTGATTGCAAAGGCCGCAGAAATCGCACAGATCGCGTCTCAAGCACCGAAACTGTTCTGCAGAATATCGTTCTCCCATTCTTTCATTGCTGTCCGTTCGTTTTGCAGCCTTTTGGATTTGCGAAACCTTTGGTCAGTCTTTTCAGATATCGATTACTGCGGTACGGACGGTTGCATCGTATTAGGTTTATTTGAGATTCGCGTGGTTACCGCTAGTGACAAGCTTTGCAGTTGCTTCTAGCAGGACTGCCTCTTCATTATAGCATGGTATATAATGGCTAAAATGGGGCTTGATAGGTTCACCGTTTGCCTTCTCCAAGAAGTTGTCTGCCATAGCCGTTGGAAAAGGGTACGCACTGACGTGCCTGCGAGTCAGGCCAGTCAGCAAAATCTTCCACTGTCGCTAGCCGATCTTCGATCGCAAGCCGTCGCACAATATATCCTTCAGTCAGTCGGAGGTCAAGGACGAGGGCTCCAGCCGAAACGTCACAAACTCCAGCCGAACTGTCCTCGTACATCCAGAACAGACCCATGCCTCCAGATTCCCAGCGGTTCTGTTCATGACCGGCCTGGCATGGGGCATTGTGCACTGCGCTGGAACGGTAAAGATTGCGCTGCTCAACTGAGGCCGTGTACAGGTACGTCCCTGGATCGCGCACAAGGTCTACTCCATCCACCTGCAATTCGAACGACAACTTGTCGTTGTGCGCATGTCCGCCGTTGCCGTTCTGTCCGTTGGTGCCCGCGCTGACGGTCAGGTGCACCCTGCCGGAACGGTATACGTGGATTCCCGCGTTTGGATAATGTACCCAGGAGCCTTTTTCGGTTAGGGGCGGCGCTAAACCATCGGCGTCCTCGTAAATCGTGCGTGTCATGTTGTGCCTGGGAAGAAGTGGAGCCGCACGCAGCACAGGCGAAAGCGGTTCGGGATCGCACGCAAAGCGCCTGCCGCGTGCCAAGGCCGCACACAGGCTTTTTTCGAGGACACACCCGGAGCCAAACGAACGGTGGTCTATGATACCCGCTACTGCCCCCACCACAGCGTGGTGTCGGAGCAAGTTATCGTCAAAGTAACGCTCCCCATCCCTTTTGTACGGCGAGATGAGGACTGTGTACCCCGACAGGTTGGCATAACGTGCCTCGGATTTATCGGGTGTCATCCACTCCCCAAGCGGTGTAAGCCGGAAAAAGCGGCCGGAGTCGTTGTCGCCGATTTGCGGAATCTCACCGCTGGGCTTAGTGATATTTACGACGAAGCCAGCGCCGCGGGCTAGTCGCTCAAGAAAGCCTTTTCGAAGCAAGAGCGTGGGATCACCTGCTTGAGCGGCGGAATGGGCTCTAGCAGGCCAGTCTGTCGCCAAACATGGGCGTGTGGGAAGATGACGATTGTCCGGCGCGACCAAGGCTGGTAGACGCTTCGGAGGAAGGCCTAGAAGGAGGGCGGTGGCAAATGCCACCATTTCCAGGCTCAGGCGGTGATAGCTCGTGGATGCCTCAAAGTTGACACCATCCGGATAAAACTGTTTGAAGAACTCTTTGTCCAGTTCGTGTGCAGCGAAGGCCAGCCATGCGTCCGTTTCCGGCGTGGCTTCGAGAGCTGCAGCCACAAACAGCATGCCGCAGATGTTCGCCAGATAATGATTGGATGTAAGCGTCTCGCTCCACTCCAGATTAGTCGCGATATGCTGTCCGTGGCGACGCAAGGCTTGGGCCAGTTCCGTCTCGAAAACATCATCGATTTCGTTCCGGCATTCCAGCTGACTAAAAAGGTCGTAGGCCAGCACAAGGTTGGCGGCGCGAATGCTAACATCCATGGTGCAAGTCCATTGGCTGCCCATGCGAGGAGGATTCAAGGCCAGAAAATCCAACACCTGGTGGCGGAACTCGCTCGCAAATGCACGAGTCATCTCTGGCTTTTCCTCGCGCACCAGAGCAGCAACCAGAGCCATTTGGGGAAGATGCTGGAGGCGTCCTATCTCCCATGGCACCTTAATGTCTGCGCCGGGATGAGTGCCGATGGGCTGATCGCGATACCAGCGTGCCTCGTCGAAGCGAAAGCCGGACTTGACGTCCTTCTGCCAGTCTATGGGCTGGTAGTCTGTGTCGCCGATGAGAGCCAAGAGGCGTTCGGCCTCGGTGCGGTGTGCCGGCCGCAAAGCAGTCGACGGGTTCCCCTTCAGGCGCATGTCGTATATGTGACCTTCCAGACCAGGTGAAACTTCGGCGTACCCCCAACGTACCCACCCTGAACCCAGGAGGTCGAAGCGGTGTTCCATGTAAAAGGTGGCTATTTCAGGCAAATTCTGCAACGTAGGATCGGAGAGGTCCAAGGACGCGAGCGGCACCAGGGGGCGTGTCCCGAAACTTGCCGCCATGGATGAAGGAGGCGTGCTCATATCGCGCCAGCGTTGCCAGGCATCAAAAGCGGTGGTATAGGTTTCTTGCCAGATTTTATGGGCTATCACGCGGGGTGGCAAGGTCACGGCTTTGCGACCGTAGTATAGAAGTCTTTGTAGGAGCTTCACCCACAACACCCCTTGAGAAATTCTACAATCTTGCGCGTGTGTTCGCACCAAGAATGGCGATTGACTGCTGTCTCACGGGCAGCGGCCCAGAGACGAGCCCGTAGAGCGGCATCGCCCGCGAGGCGTTCGAGGACGCGGGCCAGATCGTTGGCATCGCGTGGTATGGCCTTCAGAGCGGTTACTCCGTCGTCCAGAACTTGGTCCATCTGCTCCAGGGCCGAGGCAGCAATAGCCTTGCCCATGGCCATGTATTCGAAGAGCTTGGTTGGTGACCCAAAGAATTTGCTTCCGTCAACATGAGGCACGTGTGAGGCAACCAGAATGTCGCATGCGGCTAAATGGTCAGAGCCTTCGGTCAGGGAGCCAGTGCCGGCAAAAATGCACAAATCCCGTACTCCCTGCCGTTCGAGAATTTCTTCCGTGGCCGAGCGCATTACCCCATCACCAATATAGAAAAGACGAGTGTTCTGACGCAGGGTCGGGCGTCGTTTTATTAGTAAAGCAAAGGCTTCGGCCAACTTTTCCGTCCTATGCCATTTGCCGAAAGTTCCGATGAACCCGATGACCAGTTTGCCCTCCAGATCGAATTTCCGCCTCTCGCGCCATTAAAAGATTCCCTGGTGATCATAACATCAACCGGGTTGTCTTCCACTAGCAGAATCTCTACCGGTTGAACCATTGTTCCTGGAGTCATCATATTGGCAGCCTCCTTTCAGGTATCGTGAAGTAGAAAGTAGATCCTGCGCCTGGTTCGGATTCCACCCAAACCCTGCCACCATGCCGCTCCACGACTTTCTTGACGATAGCCAGTCCCATCCCGGTGCCGTCGTATTGGCTTCTTTTATGTAATCGCTGGAAAATCACGAATATTCTATCAGGGTGTCGGGATTCAATGCCGATGCCGTTGTCTTTGACGGAAAAGAGCCATTCATTCTTGTTCTTGATAGCGGAGCCATGGATCTGCGGTATTACATCCTTGCGAAATTTAATGGCATTTTGAATCAGATTCTGAAACACTTGCAACAGTTGGGTGCCATCTGCAGGAATAGTGGGAAGTGGATCGTGGGTAATCGTTGCCCCTGTTTCAGATATGGCGGAGGTCAAATTTCTCACCGTCTGAACTAACATCTGCTCACAATTTACCGCGCTCCGGTGGCTTCCCCTTTGTTGCAACACGGGAGTAGGCCAATAAATCCAAGACGAGAGCTTTCATCCGTACAGCGGACTCGACAGCGTAGAGAATATACTCGTCAGCGTCGGCATCGAGATTACTCTTGTATTTTTTCTCAAACATCTGGAGACAACTAGCCACGTTGCGCAAAGGTTCCTGCAAATCATGGGATGCCACGTAAGCGAACTGCTGAAGGTCTGCATTTGAACGAATCAATTCCTCTTCTGCTCTGCGGCGGTCCGTGATGTCATTGACTATTGAGTAGAGTAACAGGTTCCCGTAAAGGTTCATTGGCGTTGAATAGACCTCCACATATCGCACTTCGCCCGAAGCAAGGCGGTACTGGAACTGAAAATAATTCTCTCGTTCTGTGGACGCTTCCGGCATCCGCTGACGTGTCTCTTCGGGCGAAAGCACATTAATATCACTTATCTTCATTTGCTTCAGGTGATCCAATTTATACCCGTAGTAATTTGAAGCAGCCTGGTTTGCATCCACTATTTCGTAGGACTCTGGATTGATGAGCAACTTAACGGCTCGGTCTTCGGTATATCCCAGCAGATCGCAATATGCCGTGTTAGCCAATACTATGCTGCCGTCCATGCGGCCCATTCCAAAAGGCTGAGAAGAAAATTGAATGACATCTGCCAGAAAGCGGTTACGTTCCTCAGTCTCCTTTAATTCTCTCTCCATACTCAATCGAGGCCCAATATCTTCATATACACCTATCGCTCCAATCACAGATCCGTCCCGACCAAACATGGGAGCAATGTCAGCCTTCAGGTGCGTGGTTTTGTTTGTTATAAGCGACGTGTACTCCCCTTCGTAATGACTCGTTCGCCCAGCCAAAGCCTCTCTTACAGCAGCCATCAAATTCTCGTCATTCAAGTCTCCGATCGAATTGAGGCCGATCACCTCTTCCCGCGGGGTACCCACTATGCAAACAAAACTATCGTTGCAGGCCGTGACTATTCCCTCAGCGTCAGCATGCACCACCCCCAATGGAGAGTTGTCAAATATTGACCTGAACTTTTCCTCGGATTGCTGCAGGGCCTGCTCGGCCATCTTGCGGTCAGTGATGTCAAGCGTCGCTCCGGCATACCTAGCAAGTTCTCCTTGCTCGTCAAAGTACGGATGAGCGCGGTCGTAGACCCAACGCACGCTCCCGTCGGGCAGCACGATCCGGTGTTCGAGTTCATAGATCGAGCAGCTCTGCATTGCCTGCGTGAAGGTCTCGTGCAGCAAGTCCGCATCGTCGGGATGAATGCACTTCTGGAGCATCACGTCATACGTCGGCGAAAGCCCGGCGGGGTCCAGACCGTAGATGCGGTATTCTTCCTCGGACCACACAGTCGTCTGCGTGGCGGCGACGTACTCGAAGCTGCCCACATTAGCAATCTTCTGGGCCTCCGCCAGCGTGTTGAGCGCCCGCTCCAACTCTTCCTCGGCCTTTTTTGCGCTCGGTGATGTCCACGGTGACAGCGATGCCTCCAGCCACCTTGCCCTGTTCATCCAAAACAGGTGCGCCGGAAGCCTCCGCAAACCAACTCCTTCCACTGGGAAGTTGGACCTCCAAGTCAATGGGCGGGATCGACCGGTTTTCCGCCACAGCTCGTTGAAGGGGTAGTTCGGTGTCTCGTATTTCTTTCCCGCCATGGAAGATGGGAGTTTATCCGCTTCCAGAGCTGAGACTCTTCGCAGCAATGTCCTTGGCTATTTTGTCAACAACCGAGACCGGATACAGTATGACAAGTATCTGGCTATGGGACTGCCCATAGCCAGCGGCGTCATCGAGGGTACCTGCAAGAACCTCATCAATGACCGGATGGAACGCTCAGGAATGCGATGGTCCCCTGACGGCGCAGAGGCAATACTGAAGCTTCGCTCCCTGCATCTGACCGCCCTATGGAATGATTTCTGGACTTTCCGGACCCAACGGGAGAAGAAGGTGCTCTACAGCGAGCAGGGGATTATTCAACAACAGTCGGTATATCAACATGATGTGGCTAACGTAGCGTGATTCCCAAGGAATACGCATTCGCGCAGCACACGCGCGTTAATAGCCCGAAGAGGCTCTTGCTCTATCTTCCGTCACTGTGTACGGGAGCACTCCGGCAAAGCGAATCGGACGAAGTGCTCTTACTCGGTGGGCGCTTTTTCGACAGCTCTGGGCTTGCTTAAGGCCTCCAGGCTTTTCCCCAGCGTCTCATACAAAGCCCGCGCCTGAAGATGCGACAAATAAATCTGTTTCTCGTAAACTTCCACCAGGGATCTGTTGCCGGATTCATCCTGTCCGGGGCGCAGTCTGCCAAATAATAAACAAATATCGAATGGTGAGGTCTCAAGCATCGTACAGTTCGAGTAATAGCCCTCATCTTTAATAGAAAGCATCTTCGGGAGGCCTCCACGTTGCTGCTGATCCGCCATAGTCGTCTCCTTACCTCATATATTCCAGCCAAGTTTATAGATAACATAAAAAAGTCATAGACGCACGCGAGGCTTACAGTTCTGCAAATCTGCGAACAAGAATGCCGGAATTTGGACATATAAAGTGTTAATCCGCGAGAAATATTCATGTTTTTTGTATACCCGATTGTCCTAAATCAGTTTTTGTTTTGCATTTATGAAATTTATGGTAAGGTTCCGAGCTTTGCCGCAGAAGCAATAAATTGCTAGCGGTTTTAGCGGAAAGTGTTGATCCGCAATCGAGAGTGAAAATCAAGAGAGGTGAAATGAGAGTCTTAATTTCTATTTGTTCAGTGATGTTTTTATTTGTAGTGCAACAGGTTCATGGGAAAAGCATAGAGGAACACATACTGGTTAGCTATAATCCAGTGGTAACCGAACTTATGCGGCGTGGCTTCGACGGACCATTGGCCAAGGAAGCGGCTAAGTTTGCACTGGTGCGCCAGCTCATAGAAGACGGGATCAATAGGGACCATTCGGTCAGTATAGTCGGCATGTCCCTGGGAGGGCTCAATGGTCAAGTCATGAACAGCTTGGGTCTCGAAATGGGAAAGGAAGACAATGATGGTTTGGTATTGAAGAGGGTCACATCTTCGGACGGTGATACCTGTTACGCAATTTACGGACCTCGCGCCAATGTACGTTCTGCTGTAGCTATAGTTCTGTTGTGGGACAAATATATTGTGGAGGCGTATTGGAACAACTTCAATAAACAGGAAATCGAGGCCTGGCAATCTTCCAAGGATATTTCCAGAAAGATCGCCGGCGGAGAAGCACAATCATGTGAAGTAGACGATTATTTCGGTAAGCTATCGCTCCCAAGGCGAAAAGCGTTGGAGCGAGCGAACAGGATGTACAGCCCCACGGCTTCCAGTGTCATAGAAAAGATCGTCTCAGACATGGAACCGATTTTTGATTTCGTAAGGTTCTAATCGCAAGGAATAACCGTCAGAGTTTTAGTGCTGGCGCTAACGACGGAACAACCAATCCGTTTGCCGGTTGGGAGGCCGAGACTGTCACATACTGTTGTCGGCCTCTATTTCCGGCTATTTTCTTTTTTTCACCGCCGAACAGGCAAGCAAATCATCTCGCTGCTGCTGGAGACTACTCTGCAATTTTGTATGTTGAGGAGATCCCGCAGCCTTTGCCATCTGGCGTTGCATGAAGACTCCCATTTGATAAGCGAAAGCCTTGCCAGCGAGTTGTCGGATTTCTTTATCATTTGGATACTGTCTCAGTAATTCCTCCAACTCTTTGGCCGCTTCTTGAAACTTTGCTTCAGCAACATCGTTATCCGCCGAGCCTTCAGCAGAGTCTATTTTGTCAACAAATGTCTGCAGAGCTATGCACACATCAGCCGGAATTCTTGATGCTTTTTCAGCCTTAACAGCCTTCATCCCTCCAAATGTCGCTGTAAAGATGCTCGCGAAAAAGATGGCGAGGATTGCCAGCGTTACACCCACAGAGATCAACACCGCTGCCGCAGCTTTTACGGTTGTGGTCTTGTGTGTCTCTCTGAGGCCGATAACCGTTAGCACAAGACCCCACAAACTCGCAATATTGCCAAGGTACGGTATTGGCAGCGCATTGAACAAAGTGGTTACCGACGAGTATGAGGCAACACGAAATGTTGTTTTGAATCCCTCGTTGGCTCCTTTGACCAGAAAAAGGCTCCCGTGCAAGAGAGCGCTCCAGAAACAAGAGAATCAGAGGAAGCGAAATCAACAAAGCTAAAAAAACAATGGCCATGCTGAAGAGAAGCCCAACCAATCCTAAGAGCCCGCCTGAAAATAACGAGGTCCACATGTACGCGAGCACTATGCCCATGACTCCTGACATCACGGCAAAAAGAATTGGATCCAAGTAGTTGCCATCCAGAGGCAGGTTGGAGAAGAAGTTGCTAGGTCTCATCAAGCTTTCAGTGGCTGTCTTGATAAAAGCCTTCGTCGTCCCGTAGTTAGCTCTCTCCTCCCAGGCGCACTCTTTTTCGCCCTCAAAATCATCTTCAGCAAACGGGGCTTCGGGAGATTCAGTCATCGGAACCGGCCGATGGCGGGCAACGACGTTGGGGGCTGTGTCTACCCATTCTCCGCAATGTGAACACTTTCCTGCACTTTGTGGAATTTCCCGAGAACAAAAAGGACATTTCTTGGTTCTTTTGACCTCTTCCTGTTCTATGCGATTGGATTCCAGATGTCCTTCTTGAACAAGCTTCTCCTTTATTTCACGGAGCTTGCCGGGGCTAAGTTCATATCGCCTCATTATTTCGCCTTCGTGGACACCATTCTTTATGTCCCCGGCAATACTCATGAGCGAGTCCGTTGATTTCTGCTCGGGTTGGACAGCAGGGGCTGTTTTGGGAATCGAAGCGTGTCCAGAAGGTATTATTGCGTCCGGTCTTGAACTGAGCGTCCTTTGCTCGAGAGACGCTTCGTTGAGGAGGCCGGCATCTGTCAGCTTCTTGAAAATGCTCTCGAGACCTTCTGAGCTTACCCCGTACTTTTCCATCAGCTCAGAGTTGCTCATGCCCGCACTAATGTCGTTTAGCACTTGTTTAGCGCTGATCTTTTGTTTGCTCATGTGGCACTCTTATACAGCATAGGAATTTGCAAAGTTTATAGCCCCTTAGAGTCTAATTTGTCCCGGAATTATGCTGGCAGCGAGTCTTCGTGCAGTTGACTGGTTGGGAGAAGCGCTCCCTTGAAGCGAAACGGGCATAGTGTGAACTCTGGCAAAACCCGACGCACGCAAGATCACTGTCATTTCATGAAAAACGTGTGTTGTTGTCTGTCGTTATCGTACCTCACCGCCCGCTTCCGGTCAAGTTCAATTTCCATATGATTATCCGACATTAAGTGATATGGTGGCTCACAGCCGCGTTGGATTGCCTGTTCGGGAGAATCGGCTAGATATGGACAATTGGCATTCTTTCAATCTGTAATGGCGTTAATTGAAGGAGCGACAAGGATGGATTACCGTCATATGACGGCCCCTTTGCGGGCTGCCCTGTTTTGAATGTTATCTCTGTAGCAGTTCTCGAAAATTCTGTCGGATTAGCTACTCATTCTCATTTGCACTCACAACCGCCTAACCATGTCATTGCGAGGAGTGGAGCTACGAAGCGATCTCCATTAGCCGAAATCGAGATTGCCACGCTTCGCTCTCAATGACAATCTTCCAGTCATTACTTTAAAATAACCGACATTACTTTCGAGAATCCGTATAGATGGTGTCAAAAGAGCTCGGCATTCCACTCGAGAGGTCTACGTGCAAAGGGTGCCGCAATGAAAACGGGAAATGTCCACATCTTCCCATGTTATGCAGCGTATATCCGTTCGCAGAAACCAAAAAGGTACAGGACCTGTTGTGACTGCTTAGAATTTCCGTGTGACCATCTTCACCCGTACCTGGATGGTGCCAAACTCTGGCACAATACCAAGGTTTTTAATCTTTGATTGATACAGAAAATGGGGCTTGATGAGTGGTCCAAAAACAAAGCGAAAGCCGTTCTGCAGACCTATTCTTATGAAAAATTCAGGTTGTAGAGAATTCTCGACTACGTCGTTGCGCAACCGTGCGCTTGAGGTGGGGACATAGTCATTGCGAGACGACAACCGACCAATCTGGTGGATGCTGCGCTTCGCTCGCAATGACTCGCTTTCCGGACATACGCCAATGCAGGATAATCAATTTTTGGGGGTATGCACTTGACTAAGGGAGCCACAACATATAGTGTTTTGGCCCATGGAAGACTACCCCAGGTCATTGGCAGAGTTTGAAGCCCGTTTCTCGACAGAGGAGCAGTGCCGTGATTACCTGTTCCGACGCCGCTGGCCAGAAGGTTTTCGGTGTCCTCGCTGTGGGCATGGCAGGGCTTGGCCGATTGGCAAGAGTCTGTTCGAATGCGGGTATTGTGGATATCAGTGCTCCGTCACTGCTGGTACGATCTTCCATGACACCCGTAAGCCTCTCACCCTGTGGTTTCGAGCTATGTGGTGGGTGACTTGCCCACGAACAGGGATGAGTGCAGTGAGCCTGCAGGAGATGCTCGGACTGGGGAGTTACAGGACTGCTTGGGCATGGCTTCACAAGCTACGCCGCTGTGATGGTGAGACCAGACCGAGACCGGCTGTCCGGAAGTGTTGAAGTGGACGAGACCTATCTGGGGGGTCTAGAAGAGGGGCTCTGTGGAAGGCAAGTCTGTAGCAAAGCCCTAATCGTCGTTGCTGCGGAAGAGGCTGGCAAGGCCACGGGAAGGATACGGATGCGTCGGATAGACTCCGCATCCGGCAAGGAGTTACACGGCTTCGTCACCGGTGCCATTGAAAAGGGCAGCGTGCTGCACACAGACGGATGGAGCGGATACCGGCGGCTTGGACCAAAAGGGCTATGTGCACGAAGTGACTCCGCTGCGCGGCAGAAAGCATGCCGCTACCGAACTCCTTCCACGCGTTCACCGCGCCATATCGCTCTTGAAGCGTTGGCTCTTGGGTACTCGTATCATGGCGCAGTAAGCCACAAGCATCTCGATTACTACCTCGACGAATTTACGTTCCGATTCAACCGGCGAACTTCACGACAAAGAGGCAAGCTGTTCTTCCGATTGGTTCAACAAGCGGTCGTCGGAGAACCGAGAACATACAGATCGCTTATAGGGAATCAAGGCAAAGAGAACTCAAAACAGTGACCACAACATATTGTGGTCACCTGACTAAAGTGCATACCCCAATCAATTTTATAACGATTTTCTTTGCCTTATGATGTCTTCTAAACCAAATCTTTTCACCCTGTAACCTATCTGCCTCAACGTTATTCCGAGCTCTTTAGCTGCGCGCGATTGTATCCAGTTATTGCGCTCCAAGGCAGCTACCACGCTTCTTCTTTCCATATCTTTAAGGGAATCGAGAGCATCGAGATCATTTTCGGCCCATTCTTTCGGGGTGCGAAAAATGTAAGGGGACAGATGTTTGATATCGATGACTCCGCTATCGACAATAATAGCGAGTCTCTCGATCAGGTTTTCCATTTCCCTAACGTTTCCCGGCCACGAATACCTTTCCAGTGCGTCCAGAGCTTTGGACGAGAATTTCAATTCGCAACTGTATTCGCGGGACACCTTTTCATTAAAGAATTTGATCAAAGGGATTATGTCTTCCTTGCGCTCTCGGAGAGGAGGAACCCGAACGGGGAAAACATTCAGCCGGTAGTAAAGATCTTGCCTGAATGCTCCTTCTTCGACTGCTGCAGATAAATCTCTGTTGGTTGCGGCGATTATTCTTACATCTACTGATCTGGTTTTTGTGCCGCCTAGCCGTTCGAATTCCCGGTCCTGTAGGAACCTCAAAAGCTTGGCTTGAAGAGGCATTGAAAGTTCGCCGATCTCGTCCAGGAAGATGGTGCCTCCGTCAGCTTCTTCCACGCGGCCGGTCTTGGATTCCGCAGCGCCGGTAAAAGCCCCTTTCTCATACCCGAAGAGCTCCGATTCCAAGAGATTCTCAGGAAGCGCGGCGCAGTTCACTTTTATAAAGGGGAAGCGAGCACGGCTGCTCAACTCATGCATTATATGGGCTACAAGCGTCTTGCCCGTACCTGATTCCCCAAGAAGCAGCACTGTGGCTTTGGTAGGAGATACCTTTCTAATGAGTTGTTGAACCTCAATCATAGATGGGCTTTTTCCGACAGCGAAAAAATTGGTAGATTTTTGAGATATCTCCGTCTTCAAAGAAGTATTAGCCCTGATTAAGTTGTCTTCGCGAGCCTTCACTTGATAATTGAGGCTCACCAATTGGGCCACAAGAGCTGCCAGAATTGTAAGAAATTTGATGTCTTCCTCAAAAGACACGTCTTCGTCAAAAAGCCTGTCCACGCTCAGAACACCCACAGGGACCCCGTTGAGAACAATTGGTACGCCTATGAAAGAGACTTGTCCCTTATCGATGTTGCGTGATCTTGTTTTGTTGAGAAAAAGCGGCTCTTTGGTAATGTCCGGAACCACACAAGGCTCACCTGAGCGAAATATGAGCCCCGTAATTCCTTCGTCCCTTCGATAAACCCCGCGCCTCTTTTCTTCGGGTGACAAACCGTGGGAGGCCCGTATGAGAAGATGGCCCCTTTCTCCATTTTTCAATGTCACTGTTGCCCTATTCATGGCGAGGTATTCCGACAAAATCCCTAGAATAGTTTCCAGTGTCTGGTCAAGGTTCAAAGCATGGCCGATAATCTGGCTTATGTCGTAAAGCACCTTGAGTTCCAGTTCACTGACCCTAGAATCCATCTCGCTCACCATGGAACATGTTTGTGGCTGAATAGAAAGCAAAATGCCGGCCTCCTGCAGCGATTGATATCTTCATTCGATCTATCCGAAAAAATAGTCGCCATGAAGTGTGCGGCAGAGAGGAACTGTTCAACATGACCTGCAAAAATTGGCATATAACAAAAGACCGACTTCTCTCTCGCCGAAATTACCCGGCCAGGGTTACGTTTGGCGGATGCGAATCGCGTGCCAAAACCGCCTGAGTAATAACTATATGAAATTAAGAGGTATTTAATGAGGTTCTATGGAAAAGGCGTAATGCTGGTATTACAATACGGTATTTTTGAGTCCTGATGATTACGTAAATGTAAGAATTAAGAGATGTGGCTATCCGATTCAGGTGGCTTCAAGAACCACGAGTTTTCACTCCGGCCGGCTCTATAAGCTACTTCTCGTAAGACCCTTTCAAAATTGATGGCCTGGATGCAGGTCTCTCTCATTAAAGCATTTATCAGGTGATCGTATAATTTGTCCTTTGAGGCTCCGGGATTATCCTTAAGATATTCCCGTATCGTTCTTCTCACCACCATATCAAAATCTGCTTTATTGGTCTGAGATTTCCTCAGAAAACTTCTGTGAAGGTTTTTGCGAAAATTCATAACCAGGTCCCTTTTGACGGCCTTCTGGGTCACCCGCTGATTGTAGGTAGCTGATCCTGTGTCTATGTACAGCGGGCTCCGGCAATTACCGATCTGGAATCCTGAATCCTCCATTATTTTTTGTATCTGGCCCCACATCGCCAGGGAGCTGTCATGATAGCAAAGGCTCAACCATCTGCCAGGTTTTAGGACTCGTTGGCATTCCGTCATGGCACGGCGCATCATTGCGGTCCAATCAGCCATCCCCTTTCCCCGGGTGTTGTTGACCACTATTTCGGAATCTCGCCATGCTGTGCGGAACCCCAGCCAGGCTTCCCAAGGAAAGTTGAGTTCAGCGTATTGAACCGATCCTCCATATGGAGGATCAGTAAATATGTAGTCCACCGATTCGGAAGGTATTTCCGAAAGGCAAGTTGCAGACTGGGTGGAAATACACGCATTATCGACCTGAAGCAATGGATGCAGAAGCTTTTTGGCCTTATACGTTCGAGCGAAAACTCTCTTGAGAGATTCCATCACGTTTCGCTGCTTGGACATGGGAGGCAAAGCCCAATTTCCCGGGATGTAACCCCCACCCCCATCCAAATGTTGAGCCTTTCGGCTCATAGCAAGCATGCCGGAAGTTATTAGTGCTCGCAGATCGTCATCAGATCCCGCAGCGTTCATGAGCGCCGAGATCCCCTTCAGATTTCTCCGCGTGAACAAATCCGCTACCGTCCTGAAATCACGGCTTGGCCGCCATTCATCTCCCCAGGGAATATCTGATTCTTTCACGTCCATCATGTAATGATCGGGGAAAGGGTGTCTAGCGGGAGAACGCTCGATTTCTTGAATCCGTGGTAAATCGATTTTTTCAAATGCTTCCCGGTCGGTTGGACACCCTGTAATTGAGCGAGTGATCCTCTCTGGAACGCACTTTTTCGCGCAAGACAGGTTCACAGCCACAGGTTTATCGCCGCATTTCTTAAGGAACGGCGTAATTGGCTGCAAAATGCCTTTCCGGGAAAAACAGTGAGGGCAACACGCGGGCTTGTGCAAAGACGCTTCGTACAGAGTCACCTGCTCCAAACATTTTGGACACTGGTAAACATTGGAATAGATGACATAGTGAATAATGGCCGAACCACCGCACAGATGGCATTGAGTGCCGTACAGTTCGTCCATTTCAGGCTTTACGTCCAGACAGAGGCTCTCGAAACGATGCTTGAGGTCCTCCGGATCGCGACCAGAAATACAAAAACTAGTGATGAAGGTTGCCGCAGGGGAGGCGTCTATTGCCACTGATTTCCTGCCGAGCATCAGTGCTGCCAATGCGGTGCTTCCCGAACCGCAAAAGGGATCGAGTACAAGGTCACCTTCAGCGGTGTAATGGGCGATATATGCCTGAATCGCATCGAAAGGCTTCTTGCCGAGATGGTACGGGTGCATTCCGTAAATTGGTGAGTGTTTGTTGGTCTTTATGGGGCGTTGAAATTCAGGGACATCGTAATTGTCATTTTCACGAGAAAATCGATGCTCCGCGACATGAGCCTCAACAAATCGCCTCAAATGCGGGTTCGGCCTTTCCCCTGAATAAATCATTGTAGTCGCCTTTTACACTCACATGGGTACGGATTCTATTGCTGCATTCGCTCCAAGGCCTTCAAGCAGGCTGGTGTTTCCTTGTACGGGCCGGGCTTGGTCCAGACCGGATCGTCATACTTGTCGTGACAGGGCAGGCATCGAGCAATTCCCAGAATTCTGTCGATCTCTTCTTTATTGAAGCCCCTGGAAAGTTCGTGCGACGTTCCTTGAAGGACCTTTCCCTCTGCGTCGACTAACGAGTCCTGGGGAAAATCCACTTTGAGACCTGAAGCCGCTGAATCATAAAGGGATTCTACGGTCAGGCGTCTGTCCTTCGAGCCGAACTTCATTATTCCTTCGCCCAGGCCAATTGCTTTTGGGTCCAGGTGACAGTCCACACACCGGGGTACTTCTTTTCTAGTGGTGTGCGGATGCGTGGGCCCCATCGCTATGGAAGAATGTCCGTTGGCCAGCTTCATGATTTTGGAATCGTACGGCTGAACGACTTTGCCTTTCGCATCCACAACCGTATTCCACACCTGGCATCCAGGAACGAGTATACCTACTTTGCCTCGTGAATTAATGCCGTAAATGTTACGTTCGTACCGGAAATATCCTCTGCCTTCCGCCCAACGTCCTTGAGTGGCCTTGCCGGTCAGGTGGTCGGTTCCTTTGTGGTCGAAATCCAAAACCTGATGGCATCCGTAACACTGAGGACTCCACGCGCTGTGGCAGGAGTCGCATTCCAAGCGATTATGGCCCACGATTTTATGGGCCGCCTTGCCGGTAATTACGCTCACAGGGTGCTCTTTACCTGTAAGCTTACCCGTCAGCCGGAAACCCCTTTTCAGTCAGCCTCACGTTCGGCAAAGGGCGCCCTTTGGAAGTACTCAAAATGGTATCTCCGTCCGACAGCTTTAGATAAGGCGAACTCCGCAACAAGGCCTGCACGAGCGGGTCGTTTTTCTCCACGGCCATGGTCGCAGGTGCGGTCGTCTGATTTCCGTGGCAGTCTTCGCACCTGATTTCAATTTGATCCTTCATGTACCTGTGAATGGATCCGTCGCCCATCGTATCCTGTCCTGTGTGACAGTCGATGCATGCCATGCCCTTTTCGCGGTGAATATCAGGCAGAAGCCTCCACACGAACCTTCCGTCACTCAATGTTTCATTATTAAGCTCGCCTCGTACGAATCGAGTACCATACTGGGAACTCTCCATTTCCCCGTGATAATTGAGTCCAACTCTGGCACTTCGATTATGACACGCTCTGCAACGATCATCCGGGATGAGGTTTGTTATCGTGTGCGTGGCAGGATGACCGGGTTCATTCCTTTTAATCGTAGGATCTCCTCCCACGTATCTCCCTTTATCTCCGTAAGGAGCATGACACGCGGGGCAGCCTTCGAGTCGTCCCATGTTTTCACGGTGCTTCGGCGTCCACAGGTGGCAGGCAGCGCAAAACTTCCTGAAATGGCTGTCTGCGAGGCTGAACTCACCTGTCCCGGTAATTTCCGGGGGACTGCCGACAGTGAAGTTCTTCCGTCGCTTACCTGTTTGATTCCGTATTTTGAACGACTGTCCTGTTCAATCCCCCATTGGAATCTAAGAACTCCTATTATTCCTGCATTGGTGGCCATCAGGGATTTGGGAACATTCTCAATTCTGTTCAACAGCGGATGTTCCCGTTCCGAGTGGCACGAGCCGACCGCCGCTTTGTTGCTTCCACAGGTTGACGAGGCAAGGGCAAGGGTGGCCGGATTTCTACCGCCTTTCAGGCCGGCGTGAGCGCCCCTCACAGTGAGATCGAATCCATTGCCTCCGTGGCACGTCACGCAGCCGAATACTGAATTAGGATGCGACTTGGAAAGATCTTCTATCCCGAAATGGCAGGTAAGACATCGTTCAGGAGGCAGTTTCCCTCCGAAAGGGCTTATTTCTCTGATCTCAGGTTTCTTGTTTCTAAGTGATTCGATTTCAGACTGGATTTTTAGTCTCTTCGCTGACGAGTGCTCGTGAGACATTTCCTTGCTGAGTTGGGCCAAAGCCAAGTTTATGCCTTTGACCTGGTATTCCTTCCACTCGGGGTTGCGGCTGCGATATTCCACCACACCAAAGGCAGCCATCAAGGCGATTCCTATCAAAAGCAGGGCAGGGACATAGATTCTTGTGGTCCGAGTTACCAGAAATACCCCCAAAGCGTTAGAATCAATGAGACAATGACTATTGAAAAGAATGTCAGGGAAACGGATTTGCGATTTTTGTCACCACAGTACGGAATCAGAGCCAATATCAGAATCGCAGCAAACGGCAGAACCACGCCGCGAGAAAAGGGGGAAAATACCGAAGGGTTTGCTGAATCCCAACGAAAATCCAGGGCGCTTTCACATCGGCAGCCGGCACTCCTGATGGTTCCGCAGGACCTGAAATCGGGGCATCAAGGACGGCGGACACAACCGCTAATAGCGCCAATGCGAGAAGCGCGGCCACGGCTTCTTTCCGTACGAGATGAGGGAAGCTCCTGATCCTGGCGTTGTCTGTCGAATCTGAAGAATTCATGCCAAAAGTGTATTGTGTGGCAGACCGCTTACGAGTGCTGCTGCCGGCTTGCCCGGCAGTACGCAGTAATCATTTAATTACAGCGGAGATGTACTTACTCAAGGCAATTCCAGCAAATTGTGGGGCAGGTTTTCCAGCCTGCCATCATTGGCTTTTCGGGACAAGGCAGGCTGGAAAGCCTGCCCCACAAAAGCCGCTCAAGGAGTCATTGAGAATCCTTGACTATCCTAAATCCAACAGTTCTGTAGTGGCCTCGGGGAGCTGCTTTATGACGGTTCTTTATTCTTCTGGAACATTCGGCAGCCGACCATGATCCACCTCTTATTACCTTCTCCTGTCCGAGCGAAGCGCCAGGTGGGTTTGGTCCGGGATTCTGAGCATAATAATCCCGCGCGTACCAATCCGAACACCATTCCCACACGTTTCCCATCATGCCGGTAATTCCTCGCAGGCCGGAGTCTGCTGTCTGCACGGGAACTGCACTGTCCCTGGGCAATAAAACAAGCGAATCACCAGGAGGGTAGGGTGTGGTCAAAAGAGCGGCTTTTTCCCACTCAGCTGATGTGGGCAAGCGCCCTCCAGCCCACTGGGCGTACTCGGACGCTGAATACCACGAAACGCACACAGCCGGCTTATCCTCGAACCCTTCTCGAGGTTCGAATTTCTTGCCGTTTTTCACTATGGGGCAATCAGCGCAGTCGAGTTTCACGCGAGCAGTCCCATCCTTTGAGACTTCGCCCTTTTGACTGAGGAATTCCGAAAACTCTCTTGCCGTGACTTGATGCTTGGAAATATAAAATTCTCTCACAAAAATGTTTTGAACCGGACGTTCGTCGGGTCTGCCTGTATTGTCTGGGCTGCCCATCTCAAAGGTGCCCGCGGGAATTAGAACCATTCCATTGTATCTGCCTGTTCCTTCGAGCACTCTTGTGCCATCGACTGCAGGCGCGGGTCCTTTTGTCGAGGGCTCAGTCGGCGCGAGAACTGGGGGTAACGGCACAAACGATTCTCCTGGACAAGATGGCAACAAAGGGCAATCCAGTGGATCTTGCAGGCTGGCCTGAGCGAGCATCCCAATGGGCAAGGCTTTTGGGCGAGTTTCGAACTGCCCGGCTACGGCCGCCTTTTCAACAAATAAAAGGATTGCGGTCACGCAGAGCAATCTCTTGAGTAAATCGAACGAGCAATGCATGTTATCGTCGGTCAGGTTCCGTAACAACATCGGATTATGCGCGGGTTTCAGCAAATCTTTGTCCCGGCAAAACGATTGACCTATAATGAGGCTCGCGGAACTGCACGTCAAGATGTTTGGAAGTCCTACTATCAGCGACTACCGGCAAGAGCTTTCAATTGAGTTTGAAGCTGACTCCGCAAACGGAATTCTGCAAAATGACCTTGGATCTGGACATAAATTTATCAAAGATTTTGGAGCATATCGCTCGGAATATGTCACGCCATGATTGGTCCGGTGATCCCGAAGAAACCTACATACTTGGGCTGGATTCACTGGTGGACACTCTATTGTCCGAGGGGCGTTCGACTGCTGGCGGTATATCTAAAGTCGAAAGACCAGACTCGTTGAGATTACCGGACAAACTCTCTCTGAACCCTGAGGATGTGGGTCGACTTTATGAGAGACTTCGTGGCTTCAAGCTTCACCTTACACGGTCGAAAGATCCCAAACTGGTAGCCTGCATCAAAGGAAAGAGAAATCAGGGGCTGTTCTACACTCCCTCAACAATCGTGAAATACATTGTGGAACGCACCCTCGATTGTCTCGAAATATCCGACCCTGCGGAATACTTGAATCTGAGGTACTCGACCCGGCTGTCGGCACAGGAGTCTTTCTTCTGGAGGCCCTGGAGCAGATAAGCGGCCGCGTGCGAAACGTCAAAGGAAATGCTGGAATTGAGTCCGCGATTGCTGAAGTCAAAAAAACAATCAAAGACAGAGTCGGGGCCGAAGGACTTGAGTTGGACCGAAAGGTCCTGCTAAGAATTCACATTGTGGAAAAATGCTTATTTGGAGTGGACCTTGATCCCACAGCAGTCAAAATTGCGAGAGCTGCGTTGAGCAACAGAGTTTGCGCGAAGCATTCAGAGTATGAAATTATGCCGAATATACTTTGCGGAAATTCGCTGAAAGGAGAGACTGGAAACAGCCAGATTCTGCAATCAGACGATGGTCCGAAACGAAGACATGACTCTATTTTGAGGCCCCCTGTTGTCGATGAACCGGACTTTTTCCATTGGCCTGCGAAATTCCCTCAAATCTTTTCCAATTCCGGCAGCGGATTTAATTGTGTAATCGGAAATCCGCCATACGAAATTTTGTCCGTAAAAGAATCAGGGCTTCAGACGAGACGAGACGAGCAGGTTTACTTCAGACGTTTCTTCAGCTCGTGTTCCGGCAAAATAAACACGTATCGGCTGATGATAGAGAGGGCACTGCAGCTTCTGAAAGAAGGCGGCGCCTTGGGATTTATCGTCCCTGCTACCCTGCTCGGAGACTCCACAGCAGAAAAGTTGAGGCGAATGATTTTTGACCAGACTACTGTGTTCAAGAGTCTGGTAATTCCGGAAAAGGCCAAGGTGTTTCAAGGTGTTACGCAAGCACTTCTTGTTCTGGTCACCCGAAAATGCGGCGTCACGGACAAGATCGAACCCAACTTCTGGAACGGCACCGGCCCGATTATTGAATCAACGCAAGTCAGGATTACCAGGAATATGATCGACGCGACCGACTTTCGCGTCCCACTAATCACGTCAAGAAAAGAACTTGAGTTGTTGGAAACTGTGTCGAGATTTCCTCCTCTTGGCGGTAACAGTGAATTTCAGGGGGTAGGGCGGATTCATCAAGGCGAAGTGAATCTCACGGTCCATCGAGATTTCATCACCGCTGAAAAAACCGGATATCCACTTGTACGTGGCGAACACGTTAACCCCTTGCGTGTGCGTCATCCGGCAGAGAACGGAAATCGGCTGGATTGGGTGCTGCCGAACTTCTTGGATCAAAACCACGGTCACAAACGTGCTGCATCAAACGTTGCCGGTTCGAGGGCCAAAGCCTGGGAGAGAGCGAGAATCGTCCTGGCTCGCGTGGTAAACATGGATACCGAGCGAAGACTCAAAGCTGCATCTGTGGGCCCAGGAGTCTTCTTGGGCGACATGACAAATTTCCTCGCGGAGCTGAACCTGCCGGTCAATTATCTGCTGGGCTTGTTGAATTCAAGAATCCTTAATTGGCGATTTAAACTGACCAGCACAAACAACTATATTTCTGCTGCGGAAGTGCAGGCCCTGCCTATACCCAGGCTGTCGGATGCAGAACTGCCGCCGAAAAACATAACTTCTGCGAGAAAGACTTTTGGTAAATGGGTTGCCGAGCCAGATGTCACAGTGGCGGAATTCGTTCAAGAGATTTCCGGCATGGCAAAGTCGATGGATGATGAATCCGCTCGGGCAATTACAGGAAAAATGATTGAGTGGGTCGTGGAAGAAATCCAGGAATCAGATGGCTCCCACATTACTGGTGCTCTATGGAATCTACTGGATTCGTTAGTTGTGGTAATCTACGGCGCAGAATCAATGGTGGAGGTCCTGACCGGCAATTAATTAGACTCAAAATTGTCGAGGTCAAAAAAATCTCAATTGCTTTGAATCTCCTGGGATTTTTCTGGATATTCTCGTTGTTCTTTATTCTTTGACGTTTCTATCTGGAATTGCACTCCACTCGATTTTCTTGTACCTTTCGCATTACGGGTTCTCGAATTCTCGAGCCATTCAGATCCTGAAAGCTCATATTATCGATACGAATGTGAGCCAAGAAGCTTGGTGTAAGTTTTTTAGGAGGTTTTTTTGATGTTCGGACCGCTTCCGAAAAGATATTTTCTTACTTCTGGAGCAGGGAACGCGTCCACAGGCCTCAATGCCTTTGATGCGGCCCTTCTGGATGCCAAGGTAGGCGATACCAATCTCATAAAATTAAGCAGCATACTTCCCCCCGCAGCAGAACAGATTGCTCCCTATGAATTGCCAAAGGGATCTTTGGTCCCCCTGGCGTATGGCGAATTGGTCGCGTATGAGCCGGGCTCGGTGATATCCGCATCAGTCGCTGTAGGCATTCCTGTAGATCCCACTCTGGCGGGTCTTATAATGGAATGTTCGCGGTTCGGACATGCTGGGCCGTGTGAAGAGGCATGCAGAGAAATGGTCCGTGAAGGCATGGAAGTCATTCGAGGTGTGCGCATCAAAGAAATAAAAAGTATTTCTGCTACTCATACCGTGGAACGGGTGGGAGCGGTATTCGCGGCGGTGGTGCTATGTCCCTGAACGATAAATCCTGGTTTACAGAAGCATATAACGATTCCACAGCCTTCTCGGTCCGATATTCCCGCAAGCTGTACGAGGAAACGAGTGAATTCCAAAGGATCGAAATCTTTGAGACGGATGTTCTTGGAAGGGTCCTCATTCTAAACGGCTGCTTCATGGTCACGGAGAAAGATACTTTCATTTACCATGAAATGCTTGTTCATCCGGCAATGGCCTTGCTCACGAATCCTCGCAAAGTAGTGATAATCGGAGGCGGCGATGGTGGTGCGGTCACTGAGGCGGTGAAATATCCAGAATTGGAATCCATTATCCTCTGCGAAATTGACTCAAAAGTGGTCAGTTCGTGCCGCGGGTTCTTTCCGGAATTGTCATCGGGCCTCGACGATCCCCGGGTGCAGGTGCTGTATGAGGACGGTGCCGCCTTTATTAGCCGATTTCAGGATGAATTTGACCTGGTGTTAGTAGATTCCACCGATCCAGTTGGACCTGGGATCGCGTTGTACGAAATAGCTTTTTATGAAAACATTAAGAAGAGCCTCAAGAAGGGGGGAGCAGCGGTGCTCCAGACGGAGAGCCCCCTTTTCATGGCAGATGTTTTTGAGAATTCAGTGAAAAATTTGCGGAGTGTTTTTGGACAGACGGGCGCAACGCCCTATCTTGCCGTGATACCTTCGTATCCCGGAGGCATGTGGTCGTTCACTATGTGTTCCGAGACGGTCGAGCCCTCCAAGAATGCTCCTCGTGATTTCAAAGGCACCATGAAATATTACAATAGTGAGGTGCACAGAGCTGCTTTTGCGCTCCCGGAATTCGTGCGCAGAATGTTGTAATGGCCCGATTTCGGCCCCTGCGATCCTGATAATTGCTGTGGCCCGGTTTCTTTGCCGGGCCATTGTGTTTCGAAGCATTCAGTTATCCGGGGCAAACAGTATTTGTGGGGCAGGCTTTCCAGCGTGCCTAGTCCTGAAAAGCCAATGGTGGCAGGCTGGAAAGCCTGCCCCACAATTTTCTGGAATTACTTGGTGCGAGCACATCCCTCCAGCACCTTAATGATTACGAAGCAAGGAGATCGCCACTTGACCGAGCTCAATTTGTGGTCTACAAGGCTTGCATTCCATCGGCAATGAGCAAGCCAATACAGTTTTTTTGCGGGAGAACCCTGTCGAATGCCAAATGTTCAATTCTTAAGTTCTGCGTCAACGGAGATACTGCCTGGCAAGCCTGCACTGCTGGGGTGCCCCCTTGATCTGACCTCTACCTTTCGCAGTGGTTCAGATATGGCTCCGGAAGCTATCCGAATCGCTTCGGACTCCATAGAGACTTTTTCGCCTTTCTTGAACATGGATCTGACAGACTTTCCCTTCAGCGATTTAGGGGACGTGGACGTCTCCGGAAACTCGGTTGAAAAAGCTCTTGAAGCTATTGAGAGGACCGCCACGGACGTGATCCGTAAAGGAGCGCGGCTTGTTACTCTAGGTGGAGAGCACACTATTACCCTTCCGCTGATAAAAGCGCTTGATCGCGTCTATCCTGATCTCGTGTTGATTCATGCCGACGCGCATACTGACCTGCGAGACCAGTACGAAGGTAGCATTCTGAACCACGCGACGGTGATAAAGAGAATTACCGAGATAATAGGGCCTCGAAGGCTCATCCAATTGGGGATTCGATCAGGGACGCGCGAGGAATTCACCTGGATGCGTGAGAACGGGACCCTCATGAAATGGGATTCATCAGCGTCAAAGGAGCTTTACCGCCGTATCGATGGAAGGCCTGTATATTTTACGCTTGATTTAGACGTGCTCGATCCTGCATGTTTCCATGCCACAGGGAACCCCGAACCCGGCGGTTGGTTCTACAACGATATGGAAAATCTGTTAGAGGCGCTGCTGAAGACGCACATGGTTGCTGCAGATATCGTTGAGCTTAATCCAAACCTCGATCCGACTCAGGTGGGTGCAATAACCGCTTCAAAGATCGTTCGAGAACTCTTACTCATTATTGGACGGCGTGGATAAAATAGTTGTGGACAGAAGCCGGAGCTCGGCCTATTTTAGCCTCGCCCAAAGTTGACATGCACATTTTGGACTGATAGATTGAATACTGTAAGAAAGTCCGGGGCATAAGAATGAGCGTGCCATCCCATCAATTTCGTTCACCTGCCTCAATTCTCATCCTAATTTTGGCATTTGTTTTCTGTGTGACGCCCGTCGTCGCATCTGAGGAAACTCCTTCCAAACACAATGTCAAGAGCGGCTGTCCGGATCTCGTGGACTTGATTAACGATTTGACGCCTGCTGTAGTGAACATTTCCATTGAAAGACACATGCTCCAGAACAGCTCTACTGAACCCCCGCCCCTGTTTCGGTCCAAACCGGGGTCACAAGAAGAACAATCGAAAAAAGGCGACAGATTCCAGTCAGATAGTGTCGGGAGCGGCTTTTTCTGCGATGCGTCGGGACACATTGTTACGAATGCACACGTGGTCGAAGGGGCAAGCAAGATTAATGTCACCCTGTCCAATGGAAAAATCTTAGCTGCAAAGCTCGTAGCTGTTCATCCCAAAGTCGACTTGGCCCTGCTCAAGATAAGCCCGCCTTTTGCTCTGCAAAAGGCCAGGATTGGCGATTCTGGGAATGTCCAGGTAGGCGAATGGGTCTTGGCAGTGGGAAATCCTTTTGGACTCGGGCTGTACGGTTACGGTAGGCATAATCAGCGGGAAAGGTCGCTTTCTCGGACTGGGCCCGGATGACAATTTTCTTCAGACCGACGCTTCCATCAACCCTGGAAATTCGGGGGGACCGTTGTTCAATATGGCTGGGGAAGTCATCGGGGTAAATACAGCGATAATAGCTTCCGGCAAAGGAATTGGGTTCGCAATACCTTCCAACTACCTTACCGAACTCATGCGCCTACCTGGCAACGCTGATTTAGCGATACGAGGCTGGCTGGGGGTCTATGTCGAAGATGTCACAGCAGAGCAGGCCAAGAAAATGGGAATGAACGCGGCCAAAGGCACATGGGTGGATGAGGTGCTGAGTTCGACCCCCGCGCACAATGCAGGTCTCAAGAAAGGGGACCTTATCCTGGACGCGGATGGAAAACCCATACGTAACGGCCGCCACCTTTCGCGCATAATTTCTTCGTTGAAGCCGGGCGACATACTCAAGATGAAGATAGTCAGAGGCAGGCAAGCCCAGATGGTGGATGTTGTGCTCGGCAAATCACCTGAATAAAGAAAAATATACGGCTGAGAGAAGCCTCGACGAACGTGTCATCGCAAGCGGAGCGACGCAATATCATTGGATTGCAACGAACCAGAGAGAACTTGCACTGCGGGATCGCCTTGCTCCTCGTAGTGACAATCTTCCCCGCTTAGAGCGATTGTCAGGAATTCTAGCGCTTACCCCACACTCAAATACAAGAAATTCGTGGGGGCGGCGTCCCTGCCGGCCCATTCACCAGATATTATTGATTATTTTGGACGATGTGCCGGCGGGAAGGCCGGCACCCACACAGATTATCTCTCCTCAAATCGGACAATAATTTGGGCAAATGTATAAGCGAGCGGTGCTGTATGACCCTTATTTCTTGGACTTACAGGCCTGTTCGTTCAATATTGAAGTCAATTCTTCCACAGCCTTGTCTAGAGTATCATTTACGATTTGATACCTGAAGATAGGTGCGAGTTCCAACTCATGGCCGGAATTGATCATTCGGATTCTGATCGAAGCCTCTGAATCAGTGCCTCTTAGCCGAAGCCGCTCCTCCAGAACAGCCATGTTCGGGACCGTGATAAATATTCCCACTGCCCCTTTGAATTTGCGGAATACCTCTCTTGCTCCTTCTACATCTATGTCCAGGATCACGCTACGTCCCTTTTCAACAGCTTCCGCGACAAAATTGGCAGGTGTCCCGTAAAGATTTCCGTGAACTTCTTTCCACTCGAGAAATTCTTTGTTTTTAATCATAGACTTGAACTGTTCCCGGCTCACGAAATAGTAGTCCACTCCTTCAGCCTCGTCTTTGCGGGGTGATCGAGTAGTGCATGAGATCGAATAGAGCATGTCCGGAAACATGGGGCGAATCCGATTTATCAAGGTAGATTTTCCGGCCCCTGATGGGGCTGATATAACAAAAAGAACGCCTTTGGCCATTTTTTCCTCTTCATTCAGGCCTGGTTTGCCCTGAAGCGCAGCCCATGCGGGCAAGGCATCGTGGGCTGATATAAGGGCCTATCCCCTTAGCAAACGAGGTAGAGGGGATTTTAGCAACCATCTCGAACATCTGGGGGCTTAAGACTGACTTTGAGTCTTCTCAAATGTGCGAAGCCTCTGTGAAGTGCGTGCCCGAAGCTCACGATTTTTGTCATGACACGGATCGTATGGCAGGTCAATCCGATTTAGGATATAATCATTTTTTTGGCGGCTCACATCTTCCTCATGTCGTGCCAGGAAACACTTTGCGAGGATTATCCGCGTGATTCGAAAAATATTTTTTGGAATTCTACTCATCATAAGCGTGAGTGCGATAGCTTACGGCGGCTTCTATCGCAAGTTGATGATTTTTGACAACCTCGAAAAATTTGACAAGCTGAAAAGCGTCGGGATCTCCATAAAAATTCCCGGATACGAAGAGAAGCAAAACGAGTTCACGGTTCAGTCCCAGCTATTTTCTGAACCTGAGGCAGTCAATGCTGCGACATTCGAGGGGATAAGCAAGGACAAAGACGGACGGCTGATGTCCAATTATCCGGACCTGCTTATGCTCAAGGGGCGGCGTCCCTGTCCCACATGAATTTAGCTCGAGCCACAGGTCTGTGGCGTTCGCGGAAAAAAATCATCTGAAAACCAGGATGTGAGTGGCTTCAATTTTCGGAAGTGGCAGTTCACGTTCAGGAAGGGTTGCCTAGCTCTGAACGGCAATAAATAAGCTCAGAGGGCTTTCTGACTCCTTTAACTAAAAAGAGATTTCCGGTGATTTAACGGGCCAAGACGGGTTCTTGAAGGAATCGACGTGGAAAGAATAAGACTAAAAGTTCAGCTGGCTTTCGCAGCCATACTCAATTTGGGATTATTTCAGTGGCACTTCATTTGTTTCCCTGTACTGAATTGTCACTCTTGCCCCATTTCCATATTTGCGTGCCCTATTGGCGTGATTGGGCAATTTGCCGCGATGGGGGTCTTTCCTCTCTCGGTGATTGGAGGCATTGCCCTGGCAGGCCTGTTGGCAGGTCGAATTTTGTGCGGTTGGGTCTGTCCTTTCGGCATGCTTCAGGACCTCTTGTACAAGGCGCCGTACATAAAATTCTCCATTCCTTCCTGGACCAGATTCATAAAATACGGGGTTTTCGCCGGGCTGGTCATAGCAGTCCCAATTTTCTTGAGCCCCGCGTTTCCTTTGTATTTTTGCAGATTATGCCCCGTTGCAACTGTGGAATCAGCGGTGCCGTGGGCAATCATAAACGGAACGGCCGATGTGACGGCTCTTTCGATTCGTCTGGCTATTCTCTTCGGAATAATCATTCTGGCGATGGGACACAAGCGGTTTTTCTGTAAAGTCATTTGTCCCTTGGGAGCGTGCTTGTCGGTATTCAACAGATTTTCCGCAGTATTCCCGACGCGGACTTCCAATTGTGTTGATTGCGGCGTGTGTAACAAGGTTTGCCCGATGGAAACTAAATCTGCTCGATTCGGGGTGTACGAGCGACCGCGCGGAGGAATGTATCTCTTGCCTAGACTGCCAAAAAAAATGTCCGACTGACGCCATTCGGCTGTGGGGATGATTAGAGACCAAGATCTCGGCGGTCCGGCCAGCTACAAGCGGGGCCTCGGAACGAGCGCCAAATCAATCAGACGATTTCTTCGGATGGTTTTTCGGGTACGCTTCGTAAAGCAATCCAGTTCCTGGACAAACTCCACCGGAGAATCGCCTGGATTTAATGACAACAGTATTTTGTCTCTTCAGATTTTCTCGGAGAGGCCTTCTAGGTTCAGCCGTGGTTTTTTGGCTGCCCCCCCAGAAATACGAACCGGAATTATGCCCGGATAGCTAAACTCGCATGGAAAGATCGATGACGTGGCCAGACGGATTGATCCAGACCATGAAACTGGTGGGCTTTCTTTTCTTTGCTCTTGTTCTTAGTTCGTTTAGGCGGGCGGGGGGGAGGTCTACGGGGGTGGTTTTCAGGAATCGGTTTAAGTCCCGGAGGCTCTTAAAGTATTGAATGGTCATCGGTTCACCTCTCTTATAAAGGAAGTCTTGAGCCGGCTCGGAGTCGGCGGGATCGGGAAGTGGTAACCTTTAATATTTACCACGCACAGGATCCTAACACAACCTCAATGTTGACCGGAATGCTTCCGGACACTTCTCAAAGCCGAAAAAAACTCATTGCTTCAACAATTCAGCAATAAGCAATCTGACCAGCTCATCGCGGTTTTGCGGGGCAACTAAGATGAGTCTAGCGTCAGATCGGATCCTTATTCCCCCAATAAACGGCCCTCCCTTGAGCGCAATTGAGCCTATAACTTTATTCGGAGCATTCCAGAGTACGCGTGAGCGTCTCGAAAACAGGTCGGGACAGCACTCCATTTCACTTCATGCGCGCATGCATACGCTCTGTTAGAAGTATACCTCGTTGGGCCGCGTTCCTGTCGAGTGCACTGTAGCGTATCGGCACACCCCTGTGGTTTTTTACAACACATGGCATAGTAGTTTTATTACAAGCGCTTACCGCGAGTGAAGCATTTTGCCTCAGGGTGTTGTCGTTTTTCACATCGGTTACCGTAAAGAGCTATTTTGGCATTATCAGTGTAACATCTTAATCTAATTGACGTTATCATGATGGCACGCAATGTGCTTCTAAGGAGGGCAAGAAAGAAGAAGCTGATCAACAGATCACAAAATGAATCGATCTGAAGAAATACTCTCCGAGGAGGCCCGTCATGGCTAGCAAGCAAATTAGCAGGTTACTGGAAGTGAGTGTTAAGCAAATGCGATGCAATCATGCGCTCACAGGAGCCGCCCCGGCCAACAAGCTTTGCCCGTACTGCTACCAGTGCGAGACTTGCCCCTACGATCAGATGCTCGAGGACACAGTCCACATCTTCAACGGCAAAGCCGTTCCCGCTCGAGCGTAGGGCCTTTGACGAAAAAAGATTCTCGGTCCCGAAAATTATTTGAGTGGGCTCGAACAGAAGACGGCCGGAACTGGAGAATCGGATCCGGCCGCTCTATTTACAGCTCGGGTCTCCTGAAGAAAAAAAACATACTGACGAAAGGAGTTCGCCATGGCCACCAAAGATCAAAAGAAGACAACCGTCACCGTGTTCAACCTGTCCGACAAAGAATGCGTATGGATGCGAGCCAGAATCGTAGGAGTCAAATACTGCGACAATGCATTTGACTGCACCACATGCACCTTTGACAAAGCGATGACTCGAAAGATGTCCAAGAAGTCCAGTGACGCGAAATGGACCACAAAGATGAACAAAATGCTGGGCAGCAGCGATCTTCGTTGCAGACATGCCGCAACGGGAGGCGCTCCGATCTCCAAGAGATGCGCCAATAATTACGACTGCGGCCGATGCCCTTACGATCAGATGCTGGACGATATGATCCAGACTGATCACACCGTCTTCGGTCCTCCCCGTACATGAACGCCCACGGATACCTAGTGCCGAGAGATTACTATATTCATAAGGGTCACGGCTGGGCCAGAGTTGAATACGGCGACAGGGTTAGAGTAGGGCTGGACGACTTCGGAAACCGGCTTGTCGGCAGATTGGACAACTTTCGGCTCCGTCACTGGGAACCGACTCAAGGTGGAGGATGAATCCTTCATAGTTGCCCGTGAAGACCATGAGGCTGGCGTCAAGTCGCCCCTGACCGGCGTGGTAACCGCTGTAAACAACAAGCTGCTCGACTACCCGGATACCACCAATGCGGATCCTTATGGCGGCGGATGGGTGATGCTCATCGATCCAATGGAACTGAAGCACGATTTGGAGGGACTCTGCTTCGGGGTCGAGAGCGCAAAATTCATCGAAGCCGAGGCCGAGCGCCTGCTTTCGATGATCACCGATGATCCGGCAGCCGCCGCAGCTTTAGGTGGTGAGCCAATAAAGGATGTTTATGGCGCATTCAAAGACATCGGCTGGAACGATCTCGTCAAGACATTCATATAACTGCAGTAAACGGAAGGGGCCGTGCGCATTCGCGGCCCTTTTCGTGCGTGCTAAGGGAAAAGCGGGACTGGTGTCATAGCGGTCCTGACTGTACCTAGCGAACCAGAGCTTTTCCGGTCTCTCTGTTCCCAATTCACAATCCGCTCCTCAAAAATCTCTTCTGCTCGGACCCTCTTTCATGCCAGAATAGACCTTGATCGACCTTTCTCAAAGAAAAGTCACCACGGACACCAATTTGACAGAATGGATGAAACCTATTGGCCCTGTAGGAGGCCGGTCCTTCTCGTCAACTTGTTGCGGCTGTGCCACCGATCCGGCCAAGATTGGGCGTATCAGAGGTAGTGACGTCGGCGTATCAATATTTTGGACCGCGGTGGCCTGAGCGGTC
>CAVOXB010000017.1:0-229774 GCA_963700305.1 uncultured delta proteobacterium | reverse complement strand
TGGTCTCATAGGCCTTGCCGTGCTCTATAGTGTTCTTCATATTGGCAAAGAAAATAAGGGTTGGCCCCAGTTGGAGTAGCCATATTCAGGAATATGCGCCTATATCTGATTACACCTATGCACAAGATGTCACAACTTCATTGCCGAGAGTGCTACTGTGGGTGTCCCTAAAATAAGCCGGGACAAAACACACAGTGCCAGAGCCACAATGTATCGCTTTGCCTCAAGCGACACTCGCTGCATTTCCGACTGTGCCCGTTTCAGCTGTAGTAGTAGCCTATCAATGCGATTACCCCCAAAATCAGAATTAACAGGTTTATTGGGTCCCAAAGTACCCACAGCCAAATACGGTCAGCCTCCTCCTTGTGTTTCCATCGGCGGGTGGCAAGCGATCTGCGCATTGAACCCTCTCCTATTGACGCTTCACTCAGTATGAAACATAGCAAGGCGTCACGGGAGCGGGCAAGCAAAATGAGCGGTCAGGGAACCCACAGGCACATTTCCCGTTTCCGGACGCATTATCCTCAAGTCCAACAAAGCATCGGTTACCCCCCACAAGAAAATTGGAGATTTCTTGAAATGTTTTAGGTACCTAAATTAGTGGGAGGGCCCGCTAGGGAAGGAGACTGAAATCTAAGACTTCGGTGAATCAAACACACCCACGACCTCGAGCGCTTCAGGCGCATCTCAGCCAAATGGACGAAACTTTGCTCTGGAACGGTGTTACGGTCAAAATTGTTCTGGATCTCCGGAGCACAGTGAGGTATGCTCATAAACATACAAAAGCAGTTCCTTTTGGCAATGTGATGATCGGCCTACGTTACGGCCGTTATGTAATTTATTGAGGGGCTTCTCCATCGCCATGGAAGCAATCCTTTGACTTTCAGATGTGGATGTACGCCCAAATACAATGACTGCTCACATTTATTGCGGATTCCTCTGTCAGGGAAAATGGATGTTGTAGCATCTGGGGCTCGATAGGACTTTTTGGGGAGAGGCTTACATGGGGACCATCCATTATCCAAGTTACAGAAGTTTTCAATGCGCCATATCGTCGAAGACGAGGCATGGGGATATGCTTTTGCTTTATCTCAGGATGAAACGCGGCGGCTTTGATCTGTTTGCTAGTCCCTGGAGCGACTTTGCTCTGCCTGTTAATTTCCAGATATCAAGAAATTATCATTTTTGAGTAGTGCGATGATCAATTAGGGGGAGGTTGTGTAAACGGCATGCATAGGAAAAGCTTTTGGATCATTGGAATCTTCCTGAGCCTGTCGGCGATACTTTTTCAGCCGTCATTCGGGGCGGACTGCACGAAGGCGAAGGACATCTATAGTTCCGCAATCATGCTCGTAAACTATGAACAGCGAGCCGATGCCTTCCGCAAGGCGGTTGAACTCTGCCCTTCCTACGCGGAGGCTCACGTAAATCTTGCAGATGCCTACGAAAATCTTGCCAGGAATTTGAAAGGTGATCCTAAGATATTCAACGCCTTTCTCGACAAGGCCATGAACCATTATCAAGAGGCGTTGAAGTTCAATGGAGATCTTTTCCCAGCATATCTCGGGCTCGGGGATACATATCGAGTTATGGGTCTGTACGAAAATTCCGAACAGGCATACAGACGTTCCCTGGAACTGAAACCTCACGCTCCTAAGGCATTGGCCGGACTCGAAAAGATAGCAGTTATCAAAACTGAGGAGCAGCGGGGATTCAGGAGCTCAGAGGATATTGTACGTCGCTTCAAGAGAGTTTCCTCAGAAACACAAGTCCTTCAACCTTATGGGCTTTGCAAGCCATACGGAAATAAAAGACCGAATAAGGTTCGAGAATATCCTGTTTAACGAATGGTCGGCAGACCTCACGCGAAAAGAGGCATTACAGCAACTGGACGAAATCGGTAAAGCCTTTTCATCGTCGGATGTCTCCCAGTGCGCTTTTGTTGTGGAAGGGCACACCGACAACCTCGGAGGCGAAGACCGTAACATGAGGCTTTCCTGCGACCGGGCGGAATCGGTCAAAAAATATCTGGTTCAGCGGTTTAACCTCAAGGAACAGCGCATAAAAACACAGGGGTTCGGATACTTGAGACCGAGAGTTCCCAACGATTCTCAGGAAAACCGCTTGAAAAACAGGCGGGTAGAGATCCTCTTCGTTGACCGGTCAAGAGGGGAATAGACCATGCATGGCAGATTAGTGATGACTTTTCAGAGAGTTGAAGGAAGGAGCCGAGATCTTTGGCGGCAGCGTGCTGCTGATTTCTCTGACCCAAGATCCTACAAACGCAAGTCTCGACTGAGGCCTCCGCTAATGACATCGAAGTATGGTGTCTGGCTTTTGCTTTCTTTATTCATTATTGGGCTCTGGCCTGCAATGACTGCCGAAACTTTTGCCGCCGGCTCAGAGAAGGTGGAATTGTACGCGGTTGTTGCCGGAATAAAGACTTACAAAGATCCGGCAATTCCCAAACTAACCATTTCAGACAAAGACGCGAAGGATTTTATAGCGTTTTTGAACGAAGCTAAGCCAAGATTTGCAAAGACGCACATAACATTTCTCCTTAATGAGCAGGTAACCAGGGAAAATCTGACCAGGGCATTTAGACAGGACCTGAAACCAGCTTCCAAGAATGATATTGTTATTATCTATCTCTCAGGACATGGTGCTGCCGACCCCACCCATCCCAATGAATTCTATTTCATTACTTATGACACCAAGTTCAGCAATCTTTTCGGCACTGCGTTGCTCATGAGTGATCCGCACCTTTTGAAGGGCATTGATTCCGACCGCATACTCTTTCTTTCGGATGCATGTCATTCAGGCGGATTCAATCCCTCAATTGAAAAGAGCATCTCCAAGGAAGCCTCTAATTTTTTCTCATTGTTCGAGAATCTGAAAGGCCGTATTGCATTGGCTTCCAGTCGGCCGGACGAAAAATCCTATGAAAAACCCAAGTTTGGAAACAGCATTTTTACACATTACGTGCTCAAGGGCCTCAGGGGCGATGCTGCGCGGGGATGCAAAGATGGCGTAATCACTGCAAACGCATTGTACGATTATGTATATAAGAAAACCCGACAGGAAACCGATGGGCTGCAGAATCCTCAGTTATACTGTGCCAAAGGTCAGGCAAATGACACGCCTGTATTTGTGGTTCCCACATTTGATGAGCCTCTCAAGATAAAGGTCCAGTTTTTCTATGAAGACGACACCAAGAGAGTGAGTGCCCTGAACGATGAATCTGTCCTTAAATCAGGCCAACATGTGGGAATGGCATTCCGAGCTGAGAGTGACTGTTATGCGTATGTATTCTGGTGGGATTCTTCAGGGGCAGTGGGGAGGCTGTTTCCGAATCCCGGCCTCTCTGAAGGATCCGGTGAGGTGAAGGCCGGAAAAACATATTGGATTCCGTCCATGCAAGGAGAACGCTGGTACGTGCTCGACCGGAATCCTGGTCACGAGACCATTTACTTTGTCGCGAGTCGATCCAGAAACCCGAAAGTGGAATCGCTATTTGAGAAAGTGAAGTCAATGGAAAAGGGCAAGGCAAAGGATGTTGTTGAAAATGAGCCACGCCCCGAGTCTCGTGCGCTGGAACGGGAATTGAATCTCATGGGATTCGCCGATTATACCGAGGCCAAGTCCGCGGGTACGGCATCTTCAGACAATAGCAGAGACCTTTTCGAAAGGATGGAGAACGAGATCAAAGTGACGGGAGCAGACGCAATATTCAAGGTCAGATTCAAACACATAAATCCATAGTGTTCCGTGAGAAGCCTTCGGACGGCCTTTCCGGAGACGACTCGATCATGCGCAAAAAAGGGGGAAACAATGTACCTGAGACCAACCATACTGGCTGCAATAGTTGGATTAGCATGCTTTGCAGGGTTTGGATTCGCTGCTGATCCTTCGTGGAAAGACCTGAACCTCAAGGTAATGGAATTGTACCTTGATGGAAAAGACCCTGAAGCAACCAAGATTGCTCAAAATTCGGTTCAGCAAGCCGAAAGGGAATTCGGAAAAGATCACGCATTTGTCGCCTCATCCTGGAATGACCTTGGTGAACTCTATCGGGCCCAGGGTAAGTTTTCTGAAGCAGAGGACGCATACAAGAAGTCAATTGTTTTACTTGAGAAAGTTTCGGGAACTGAGAAATTGGTAATAATATATCCCATGGCTGGGCTGGCCGAGATCTATTTGAGCCAGGAACGATATGCTGAAGCCGAATTGATTTACCAGCGGTTGATCTCGATAATTGAGAAATCCCCCAAACGTGACAAGGAACTCCTTTCTTATTCATATTCACAACTTGCCCTTATCTCGACTAAGCAAGGAAAGTACTCTCAGGCCGGGGAGTTTACAACAAAGGCCGCCAGCACTCGAGTCAATGAGGGGCTGATAGCAAAGTTCGCGAACCCCGGGGGTGGCGGGCACTCGCATTCCGGTGGAGGGGGTGGAGGTGGCAGTTGGGTTGGGCCGGTAGTCAATACAATAATGTCCGTTGGAAATGCGCTCAGCCAGATTAATGCGCAAGCAGCTTACGAGCAATCAAGAGCTCTTGAGAGAGCTGAGGCCGAGGCCGACAGGATACTAAGTTCAGGAGATGAGGCTGACGATGATTCTGCACGCGAGCCCGCGGTATCAACCACGCGGAGCACTTATTCCCCCCCGGTGGACAAAGACAAATTCAGGGTCATGGTTGAGCAGGCCAAGAAGAAGTACGAGGCTCAGGAGACAAGAAAGCCAATCGTAACTCCGATCAACACCGAAGAGATCAAGAAGCGCCAGAATCAGGCTAGTCAGATTCTTGCATCCGTAGCATCGTCCTCGGCCAAGCCCCCAGTGCAAACCCCATCGGATGAGTCCAAGAGAAAGGTTGATGCCCAAACGCTGCTCAGTTCATTGTCAGCGACTACCAAACAGCAGCCTACAACGGAAGCGGGAAAGGACAAGCGACAACAACAGGCTCAAATTCTGCTGTCGAGGACAACCCCCGATCAACATGAGTTTGATCTAGAGAAAGAGTGGAGTTTCTCTGGGCAAAAGTCAATCGTGCTTGAGCACACCCCCGAGACTTATCTAAAACAGAGTGAGTTTATGGGGGTGTATACGGACCGTTTTGGTCGTGTTTGGGAGCCTAACGAGCAAACAATTGAGAAGCTTCGGAATCTGAAGACCCTCGTTGTTTATGAACCATACACGGGCTTAACCAAAGACCTTTTGAGAAAGAATGTGGCTGAAGTATGGAACGAGAGGGGCAAACATTTTGACCGTTGGGAAAAAGAGCGAGACAACCAAATCGCTAGAAAAAAAGAAAAGATTCAAGAGGCGATGGCAGAAGGAGCTAAGGCCGAATACATTAACCTATTGCAGCGGGAACTCAAGCGTTTGGAGAAAGATAAGAGCAAGATACTCAAAGCAAAAGAGCAAGCGTACAATGATATGCGACATGATATGAACATAATTGATAACACAGGTGATATCTGGAAAGTGGCAGGGGGTACTAAACCTTCGGACGGGGTGGTCTCGGGCTCGTCTGGAGGGGGGATATCGCCACCACCGCTCCCGCCGACACCCGGCGGTTCGACTCCACCTGGCCCTGACGGGCCAAAGAAGCCGCCCGGAAAAGTTTCTACCGGGTCTGATAAACCGTCCGGAGGAGGCCCTTCAGAGCCGAATACCAAGGTAAGTTCGGGCAGTGTTGGGCCACAAGTCTTCCCCCCTGTCTCCGGTGCCGGCGTAGTGGGGCCGCCGACCGACACATCTCAGACCCTCCCGCCAACAGGTTCCACTTCATCCGGTCCACCGTCTGGTTCAACTTCCGGGAACTACGAGACGGAAGAAGTGAAACGGATCTTTGAAGAAATAAATCGCAATCTCAATCCCCCAAAATTGTCCAAAGAGCAGCTTGCGGCAGAGAAGGCCAGAATTGAAGGGGATTACGAGAACAAAATCAAAGCCATAAAAGACCGTGGCAAGGAGAAAGCTAATGTAATTACGAGCAAAATAGACAAGACGACAGACGTTCTGAGACAAGCTAGAGACGAGCTGAAGAATATAAACGAGAAGATAATACAAGAGAAAGCGCAAATTGCCGACTTGAAAAGTCAGATCGAGAACCTTCAGGACAGCTCAAGGTTCGATAAAACAGGACAGACCCTTAGCAAAATAAGACCATTGGAGGAAGCGCTTACCGTTCTGGAGCATCAGTTGGCGCAACACGAAAAGGAAAAGCAGGGATTCGACATGGTCATCGCCAAAGGACTAGTGCTGGAACAGACCCTTAGGGAAGAACTCGGTGACTTGGAAAAATGGGAGGCGCGACAAATTCACGAAGCCCATATCAGGAAGGAACTCGCATTGGACAGACTCAATCGGGGCTAGAATTCAAACATATCTATCGGCTCAAAATGAGCCTGAATGAAGGAGGTAGTGATGGATACCTGCAAAATCATCAGGATATCTTTTGTCGTTATTTTTCTGATTTCAATGGCAGTTTTACCAGCGGGGCCCGTCTTCTGCGCGGAACCAGCCGATCTCTTGCAAGAACTGGATCAAATCAAGAACAAGAACGAAGACTTCAAGATCAAGCTGTGGACCAAACAAGACAAGCAAGAATACAAGGCGGGAGAAACCGTAGAATTCATGTTTACGGCCGACAAGGATTGTTATGTGTACATCATCGATGTCGGCACCACCAGCGGAGCCGCCCCGGTAGTGCTGTTTCCCAATGAATGGCACAAATCCAATGCTATAGAAAAGGGTAAAACCTATACCATCCCACCTGAGGGGAGCACTTTCGTCTTCAGAGTCAAAGAACCCGCCGGTGTGGAGCATGTAAAGGCCATAGCGTCACTGGAACCCATGTTGTCGGACTTTGGATCTCAGGTTCAACAACAACTGGAGGCCAAGGGTGGGTTTGCCCGGATTCTCAAGGCGAAATCGGTCGTCAAGGACATCGGCATCGAACTGGCAACAAAGAACAACAAGCTTTGGGCTGAAACCCAGATAATGTTCCGAATTGTCCCTGCTTCAGGTCAATGAGGGAACGACATACCCGAAACATGATTTTCTTCAATGTGTCCGCACATCCGGCCACTGACCCGGATTCGCGGGCGCTTTTCCGGATAGGAGGCCCCCATGAAAGCATTTTCAATACTCACCCTGCTTGTGCTCTTGGTGAGCCCCTGTGTTTCCTTTTCAGAAACCTGGGAAGAATTCCTGAAACTCAAGGCAACCGACGAAAAGAAAACCGGCTTGATCCCTAAGGGTGGCGGAAAGCTCATACCTAAGGACATTATCGTCGAACAACTTAAGCAGGGCGGCGAAGCTGTTTTTGAAAGTGATTCCATAAACTTCGATTTTGGCTCCTGGCGATTGAATGAGGTTTCCATGCCTCAATTGGCAGAAATGGCTGCAGCTCTCACGGATTCCAGGCTCAAGGATTTCGAAGTTCTTCTACGTTGACGGGCATGCCTGCGCCATCGGAAGCGACGAGAATAATTGTCAGCTCTCCAAACGGAGGGCGCAGAGCGTAGTTGAACTGCTCATTAGCCCCGGGAACGTTTCAGCTAGTAAGCTTGTGGTCCGGGGATTCGGCGAGCGGATGCCGAAGTTTTCAAACGAGGCCGAAGAAACCCGTAAGCGTAATCGGAGAGTCGTATTACGGAGCGCATACGAACCCACTTCCGAGGAGAAACGTATGCAATGCATTGAAGGAGCTATCTCGCCTTCGACGGGTTTTGAACAGAGCGAAACCACTGAGAGTTCGTCATCCACGCTTGAAGAAAAAAGCACCGATGCTCCGAGAGGCTTCAAACGCATCCAGCTGAAGGACTCCGATAAGACGCAACCCAAAGGCGCTCCGGCCACACAGGGCGTATTCAAGGAAACTATCAAGAAAGAATCGCCGCAGGCCGGAGAGAGCGATGAAGCGGCTCCCAAAGGATTCAAACGGGTTAAGTAAGCCTCTCCGGGCATGACGGAAGTAATCTACCTTGATGCGGGGAAACGAGACCCTTTCATGTAATAGGTCAGCGTTTCGTTATGTGGATTTGCGCCAATATTCCAGGGTTATCGAGTCTCTGAAGACTCCTGGATTCAGTCTGAAAGCCGGTTGGGCTCATGGCACACAAACACGAATGGGACGATCGCAAGAGTACATCCCACGAGGTATAGACCTAGATGAGATATATAGAGACACCATTGGAGTCAACGTTTCGGCAGGGATTAGTCGGTTGCTGCAGGTCCTGGCTGACAGCGGTTCCCTGCCTTGCTTTCTTCATTGTGGTTCTTGGGACTGGGGCGTGGGCGCAAGACGCTGCATTGAAGGAGCTTCAGGAAAAAGCCGAGAGAGGGGACGTTCGTTCACAGGTTCTTCTCGGCACACGGTACAAAGAGGGAAATGGGGTGCCGCAGAATTACCAGGAGGCGCTCAAATGGTACCAGAAGGCAGCAGACAAGGGCGACCCCATAGCGTACAACAATCTGGGCCTTATGTATCGTGACGGTCTGGGGGTGCCCAAGGACCGCGACGAGGCAATCAAATGGTTCACCAAGGCCCATCAAAGCGGTGACAAGGACGCCCAGTTTTTCCTGAAGCCCCTAGGAGCGTGGCCTCCACCCGAGAAACCGTCAGAGCAGCCCAAAGAAACGCCGCGCCCCGGCGTCACAGGCGATTCATCGCCCTTGCCGGCTCAATCCAAAGAGAATGCAGTCCGCCTCATCAAGGAAGCGTATGAACTCTATGAGAAAGCCCAGTCTCATGGCGACCTGAAACGTGCAGAGGAGAAATGCCTCCTGGCCATTGCCATTTACCAGAGGGTCGGAGACCGAAAGGGCCTAGGATTTGCCTACAACAGAGTAGGCCTGATCTACAATGCTTGGGGTCAGTATGACAAGGCAGTGGAGTATTACGAGAAGTCTCTGGCCATAGCCCGAGAGCTCAAAGATCGCAAGGGCGAAGGGCCCGCCCTGGGCAATCTGGGCACTGTCTACACTGCTTGGGGCCAATATGACAAGGCGGTGGAGTATTACGAGAAGTCTCTGGCCATAGCCCGAGAGCTCAAAGATCGCAAGGGCGAAGGGAATACCCTGAACAATCTGGGCAATGTCTATGTTGATTGGGGCCAGTATGACAAGGCGGTGGAGTATTACGAGAAGTCTCTGGCCATAAAGAGAGAGATCAAAGATCGCAAGGGCGAAGCGCAAAGCCTGAACAACCTGGGCGATGTCTATACGGATTGGGGCCAATATGACAAGGCGGTGGAGTATTACGAGAAGTCACTGGCCATAGCCCGAGAGCTCAAAGATCGCAAGGGCGAAGGGAACACCCTGAACAACCTGGGCATAGTCTATAAGGATTGGGGTCAGTATGACAAGGCGGTGGAGTATTACGAGAAGTCTCTGGCCATAGCCCGAGAGCTCAAAGATCGCAAGGGCGAAGGGACCACCCTGAACAACCTGGGCATAGTCTATAAGGATTGGGGCCAGTATGACAAGGCGGTGGAGTATTACGAGAAGTCTCTGGCCATAGCCCGAGAGCTCAAAGATCGCAAGGGTGAAGGGAGCGCCTTGAACAACCTGGGCATATGTCTATAAGGATTGGGGTCAGTATGACAAGGCGGTGGAGTATTACGAGAAGTCTCTGGCCATAGCCAGAGAGCTCAAAGATCGCAAGGGCGAAGGGACAGACCCTGAACAACCTGGGCATAGTCTTTAAGGACTGGGGCCAATATGACAAGGCGGTGGAGTATTACGAGAAGTCACTGGCCATAGCCCGAGAGCTCAAAGACCGCAAAGGCGAAGGGTCCAACCCTGAGCAACCTGGGCATATGTCTGTACGCGCAGCGGGGCCAATATGACAAGGCAGTGGAGTATTACGAGAAGTCTCTGGCCATAGCCCGAGAGCTCAAAGACCGCAAGGGTGAAGGGAACAGCCTGAACAACCTGGGCCTACTGTCTATAAGGATTGGGGTCAGTATGACAAGGCAGTGGAGTATTACGAGAAGTCTCTGGCCATAGTCCGAGAGCTCAAAGACCGCAAGGGCGAAGGGCGAACCCTGAACAACCTGGGCCTAGTCTATGCGGATTGGGGCCAATATGAGAAAGCCTTGGAGTATTATGAGCAGTCTCTGGCCATTACCCGTAGAGCTCAAGAGATCGCAAAGAGCGAAGGGAACACCCTCATGAATATCGGCAGGCTGCTCCAACACCGCGGGGAACACCGGAAAGCCCTTGACAACTTTCACAAGGGTCTCGCCATCTGGACCGAGATCAAGGTCCCCACAAGATGGCCCAAGGCGCTCATAGCCGACACATATATGGATATTGGGGACCTCCCCAGGGCTGAACCGCTGCTCAAGGAGGCTAATTACAATTCCTACTGGGGTAGGTTCTATCTGCTCAAATTCGACTACACCAAGGCAAAGGAATATTACGGAAAAATCCTCAAATCCGCAGAGGAGAACCGGAACGCTGATAACCTGTTCACTGCGTACACCGGTCTCGGCGTTGCATGCGAAGGTCTGAAGGACGACGCCGGCAGCGGCAGAGTACTACCGGAAGGCGGTGGAGCAAACCGAGGACCTCAGATCGAGGCTCAGCCCTGCCGAGCGGGAGAACTTTCTTTGATGTGAAGATAAACGGTTTCTTCAGAACCGCGCCGTACGAAGGCCTTGCCCGGGTGATGATGAAGATGAATCAAGCCCCTGGAAGCGTTGAAACAATCCGAATACACCAGGGCGAGAATCTTCGCTGAAGCCATATCCAAGACGAAGCGAGTATGCGGGTCTCGATATTCCAAAGGATGTTCGTGAGAAGGACTCTCAGCTCACTGATCAACTGTCAGCCCTGACAAAGAATCTGCAACAGGCTTACGAGAAGGGGAACAAGGAAGTCATCAGCGTTCTTGAGCCCCAGGTCAAGGAAGCCAAACAGAGCCTTGCCGCTCACGTAGAAGTACTGCGCAAGCAGTATCCGCTGTACGCGGCCACCCGATATCCCCAACCCATGGACTTGGAAAGGACGTCATTGGGGGACGACGAATGGGTGCTCGCGTATCATGTCACCGACCCGGGATTAATAGTATATGTCACAAAGGGCAAACAACTCGTAAAAGCCCTCTTCAAGCCGGTCCCAAGAAAAGAGATCGACAGCCTTGTCAGTAAATTCCGCGAACCTTTGGAAATGAATCCGAAGGATGGCCCGGACAGGTTTCATCGAGAAGTTAAAGACGTTTGACTTCTCTGCCGGTAAGCAACTTACGGATGTTCTGCTTGGTCGATGTTCTCGTCCGTGCTCCCCAAGGACACACCGATCATTGTCGTACCCGATGGTTCGCTAGGTGTACTGCCTTTTGAGGCATTGCCGTTGAACGGTAGCGGCAGGATAGCCGTTAGACAAGAAGATCCCTTACGTCACCTGCGCGGAGTTCTTCGGAGACCGCAATCACCTCAGCTATTGCCAATCAGTCACTGCCCTGACACTTGCCCGTACGCTCGGGCAAGCAGAAGAAGACGGTTGAGCAGGCTCCTGGTGCTTGCGGACCCGGTTTTCCAGATGAAAGAGGCCCGAGCACAGCAGGGGAACCGGCAGGCTGTGAGGTTGGCAGGAGCCGAAGCGAAGCTGTATCAGAATCTGATGGCAGCCATGGAGGAGGGGGAATTGGGAGATATGAGGTTCGACCGGCTGCCGCTCGCCGGCGAATTGGCCGAGGACCTGAAAGGAGTGTACGAGGGGAACTCGGATGTGTACACAGGCTTTGATGTGAGCAAAGAGAGGTTTTTGGGCAAGCTCGCTCCGAAACTTGACGGGTACGACAAGATCGTCTTTGCCACTCACGGTTACTTCGGCAAGGACCTTCCGGGCATCAAGGAGCCTGTTCTGGTACTTACGCTGGTTCCCCCCGGCACGGACGGATTCTTGCGAATGAGCGAGGTGGCGGGTCTCAAAATGAATGCTGACGTGGTTGCTCTGACTGCTTGCCAGAGCTGGTCTTGGCCGAAACATCTCCGGCGAAGGAACCATGGGAATGGGCCGAGCATTCCAGTATGCCGGGGCCCAAAGTGTCCTCATGAGCCTCTGGTCCGTGGCTGAGAAGTCGTCCGTGCATCTTGTCGAGAGTTTCTTCAAGCACATCAAAGAGGGAAAAGGCAAGCTTGAGGCTTTGAGGATGGCAAGGACCGAAATCCGGCAAGCCGGGTACGATCATCCATTCTTCTGGGCGCCGTTCATACTGGTGGGAGAAGCAGGGGAAGGACAACATGCCAAGACTTCTCCAGCCGTCGCCACAGTTCCCGTCAAGCCCTCGATCTCAACAGAACCGAAGGCTCAAGACCAAGCCAGCGTCACCGATGTCAGCGGGAAACATGCCGAAAAAGTAGGGTCGCTTGATGATTCCCTTCTCAGAGCCAAAGCAGCTCTAGAGCAACGTGCCAAGGAGCAGCTCAAAGCAAAGCCTGAACAGTTGGAGAGATTTCTCCGTTATGAAAAGCTCAGGATGGTGGCGGAACAGGAAGGAAATCAGGACAATCTTTTCACGGCCTATACGGGGCTGGGCCAGGTCAACGAAGCTCTCACCGAATACACTCAGGCATCCGATTCCTTCGACATCGCAGTGAAGATCTCTGAAAAAGCTAGGGCAAGCCTTTCTCAGGTGCAGAGGGTGGAGTTTTTTGAAACGAAAGTGGGCGAATTTTCCCGGACAGCTCCTTACGAGGGTCGCTCACGAGTGCTGATGAAAATGAAAGAATTTCAGAACTCTCTGGAATCATCAGAATATACGAAGGCTCGCACCTACGTAGAACTGTTATCTACCAAACGACTTTCTCGCAATCTTTCCAAGCCATTACAGTTCGATCAACTCGCATTGAACGAGAGCGACTGGCTATTGGTTTTCGAGACTTCCGATCAAGGGGTACTTATCTATCTGCTGAACGGCAGGAAAGTTATTACAGTGTCGTTCAAGCCTATTCCCAGCGAGGAATTGCGAGAGCTGGTCAACACTTTCAGAAAACCTTTGGAGAATGTCGAGCTTCCGAAATTTGACCTCGTATTGGGCAAGAAGATTGCCGATATGCTGTTGCGGGATATTCTCGATCATTTGCCGAAAAGCACGCCGGTGATCATTGTGCCTGACGGTGTACTGAATCTCCTCCCATTCGAGAGCCTCGTGCTTAACTCAGGGGGAGAAATAAAGACCGGCAAAGGAATTTCGTACGCTGTTTCAGGTGTGGAATTCTTCGGAGATCGCAATCCGGTCTCTTATGTTCAGTCCTTAACTGCACTGACTTTGGCTCGAACCCTATCACGATCTGAACCGCCGGCCGATAAAGTGCTGGTGATGGCAGATCCCGTTTTTTCCATGAGTGACTCGAGATTACAGCAGTCCGCGGGAGATCACAAAATAGCCCAAAAAACCGAGTTTATTGCCGCGCCAGCGTCGTCCTTCAGACTTCAAAGGCTTGCGGCAACAGGCGAACTTGCACGAGCACTGGCTGAAATGCATAAGGGGAAAGTTGATGTGTTTGCAGGTCTGGATGCCAGCAAATCAAATTTGTTATATAAGATCGCCCCTACGCTGGGAACTTATGACGCAGTAGTTTTCGCTACCCACTCTCTTGCCGAAAAGGTTATCCCTGGGGTTACGGAACCCGTTTTTTGCTTGACGATGGTTCCCCCTGGCACGGATGGGTTGCTCGGGATGAGCGAAATAGAGAACTTGAAAATGAACTGCCAGATCGCGGTGTTGCTTGGTGCACAAAGCGCTGTCGGCAAATTCCGTGAAGCTGAAGGGCTGATGAGCATGGCAAGAGCTTTCCAACTGGCTGGCGCAAGATGCGTCCTTGCAAGCCTGTGGTCGGTTGCGGAACAACCGTCCGTTCAGCTTGTAGAAAGCTTCTTTAGGCACCTTAAGCAAGGCAAGAATAAATCCGAAGCTCTTGGACTTGCCAGAAACGACATCCGAAGGTCCGGGTACGACCACCCGTTCTTCTGGGGGTCGTTCATTCTGGTAGGAGAAGTTAACTAGACTCCCAGATCATCCTTCCGGCAAAAGACATTTGTATTCATCGCGATGAGATAATTTTTGGATTGTATATGCATTATAGGGTCAGCCGATGCATGAAACACAAGATGATCTGCAAATTATTCAGACCCGCATCGATCGGCTTCTGCGCCGCGGCGTCATTTTCTCAATTCTGTGGCTCATGGGCATCGGTTCGGCAATCGCATTGTATTCCGCAGTCAAGGCCCGCAGACTGATTGCGTCTGCTGATGGCCAAGTTACCGGAACGTCCAAAGTGTGGTTGTGTTTCATTCTTGGCGGATTTGGAATTGCCTTGTGGGGAACTGTGATTGTGGTGGGCATTTTCAATAACCTGAAATGAGGTCGACTCATTGCTCCGATCTTCTTGGATCGGTCTCTCCGATCACGGAGAGCACCGCTGAAAAGGGATGCGATTCACAGTACGGGAGATGACTATGAAAGGTTTGGTTATTTCATTTGTCCTGATCGCAATGCTGCTCTTCTCAGACTTTTCCGAATCGGGTGAGAGCGGCGAGTTTCATTGCACTTCATGCGGATACAGCCAGTCGCTTTCAGTAGGGGGCTCCAAGAGCTCCCCCAGCCTTACGATCTACTGTTCGCAATGCAATACCTTCAGCAAGAAGGCCTTTGCCAGCTGGCACGAAGCTAACAGAGCGGAAGAATTTGTTTGTCCGAAATGCTCCAATACGAAAGCATTTGTCTACAGAGGCCAATCTAAGATGACTTGCCCGAAATGCGGCAAAAAAACTACTCGATTCAAGACGATACGACTGTTCGATTAGGAGCGCTTCTAATACCAAACCCCCTTCGTAAAAGTAAATTTATGTCGCGAGGAGTCACACTTTGTGGTATCACCTTGTCCGATTTAGGGAGGTGAATACGAGGATTTTATTCAACAGTTCACTGCGAATGATACACCATTCAGTTATGAACGGATCCTTCAAGGTAACCGTTTGCAATCTTTGAGGGCACTGCCAGCGCTCCTCCACCTAACCGCATGGCTACTTTGGAATTTGTGTTGACACGCTACCAGTCAATAACGGAGAATTATGACTTAACCGGTCTGTACTGAAAACAGCAGCCAAGGGGCGGCGAGTTTCAGGCATTTTTTGTAGAACAGGGGGAGGTAGCGAAATGTCACAAGATTTTGAGGACAAAGAACCGAACGCACCGACCGAAAATGAAGAGGCCTCTCCGTCGGAGTCCGTGCCCGAAGAGGCGTGCGACAAATGCAGAAGGGACTTTCTGACAAGCCTTGGCAAGTGGTCTGGTACCGTGATAGGCCTTGCTCTTCTCGGTACGGCTGTAACCTCTACGGACGCTGATGCTGATGGCGACGCTGAAGGGAAGCCCGAGAGCTCGTGGCGGTGCTCGAGATGCAGGTGCAGATGCCGCTGTCTGTAGTACTGTTTGGTTGACGGGCACGTATTCATTTGCTCCACAAGGCCTAGAAATATCTCGCAAGTCGTTCAGAGCAAAGATCGCAGAGAACGAGAGAAGACCCTCTTTCCTGTCTTTCAGCGAGACGGGGAATGATTCTTTAGGGTCTATCCAGTTGGAGACCTGCGGGCCAGAAAATGTCGGGAAGTTCCATATTATCTTTTTGAAACATTTCTTTCGCTGCGGTTAAAGGGCGTTCTGAGGTGAACTTTTTTCCCGCTGAACGCCCACAGTGTATGGAGCGATGGGTGGTCGTCAGAGCGCTGCTCCACCAGGTTTTTGTGGACGGAGTTAGAGACACGATCCAATTTTGTTCAGCGCATCCGAAGCCTCCACGCAAAGCCTTCTTGCCGACTTCGGATAGGTCGCAATACGTCAGCAGCCTGATACAAGCGCATGAGATGGAGACCTAATGGAGATGGTGACGAGTTTAGACACATCACTGGAGAGCATGGATCTCTTAATTAAACCAACGCTCGACTGTAATGCCGAATGTGTATATTGTCACTCGCTGAAGCCCGCCAACAGGATGTCCAAGGAGCTTGTCGAGACAATTTTTCAAAAATGGGCGCTTTTCTCCGCCAAAGAAGGAATCGAAAGGCTTTCGATCACGTGGCACGGCGGAGAGCCGATGATTATGGGGGAGTCGTTTTACCGCGACGTTTTGGCTCTGGAGCGGAAGTATTTTCCCAATGCGAAAATTTCCCACTCCATGCAATCCAATGTTTGTCTGTACAGGGGGAAACTACGAGAAGCGGTTCTCGATCTCGTCTCAGACAGAGCCATAGGGGCGTGTCTGGACCCTTTCCACCCTACACGACTACTTCATGGTGGCATGGATTATTACGGTCAGTCCATTAAGGGATGCTTAGATCTCATGAACGACGGCTTCGGAGTAAACATGATTTATGTCGTTCACAAGAGGTCGCTTGAGGTCGTTGAACAAGTCTATTATTTTTTCAAGAATTTGGGGGTCCGCAACGTCTTGTTTCATCCTTTGGAAGAGTTTCAAGGCCCGGACTATTGCCTCACTCCGCACGAATGGGGGCAATTCCTGAAGGAACTGTGGAAAATTGGTGAGGAAGACGAGTTCGGGCTTACCATGTTCCCCGTTAGCGACTGGAGGGACAGGATTGTCTTCGGCGAGCCAGTCGGATCGTGTGAGCATGGTATGCCGCGTGACAAGCAACTCCATTTGGTGGTCTCACCATCAGGAAGATCTGTACCCTTGCCACAGGTTCCAGGACAAGGACATCTACCGCATGGGAAACATTGCAACCATGACTTTCGACGAGGTGGTCCAGCATCAATGGGCGCATCTTCTGACTGATACGAAGAAAAACCTGTCGGAGGTCTGTTTGGCTTGCGAATTTGTTTCCCTGTGCGGGGCAGGCTGTGTAGCCACCCATCAGCCGAATGGCCGGACAATGTGGTGTCAGGGCCTAAAAGCATTCTTCGGGTTCCTGAAGGAGCGGGGAATACTTGCCAATATGGCCCCCGAGCTATCTTCATCTGACGCAAAGCAGTGCCCTCATCACGGCTGCCAGTGCGACAAAGGATAATGCAGAAAATGCACTCGCCTCTGTGGTAACCGGATAGATGGAGTTTCCAACCTGAGTCCTTTCCGAGAGTCCTCCTGGGGCTATCATTCACCGCGAGACAGCGCAGAGAAATCAGTCTCTGTTCCCGTCACCTAGGTGAATTCCGGATTGGGCTTCAGGGCAGGCATCAGGATTCTGAATATTCTATTTTTGAATGTCTTCTAGTCCATTTTTTCTCTCTAAGGACTCCGTGGAGAGTCTTTTCTCTAGATGAACACCTTCCTTTCAAGGATGCGCTCCGGAGGGACCAGACGATTGAGACAAATCTAGCCTCAGCTCCGCAGCCGTGTTCCATACCTTTCCAAGAAATTCCTTGATGGCCATACAGGAATATCCCTCCCCGGGCAATTTGAAATATCCTTCACAGTAATTGAAAAACCGGCAGGTAGCAGCATTCTTCCTTGCGTAAGAAAAGACTCGACTTGTGGTCGACGAGGAGAGTTTCAGGGTTGGAATAGTGTTTGCCGTTGGTCAGCCGACTCGATAGGGTAAGTTCTTCGGTATCCGTCACGTAGCGGTACGAGGAAGGATGCTCTTCCTGGATTCGCCATATAGACTCCACCCGTTTGGTGAGAAAAGAACGAAGCAGCCCATAAAAGAGATCCACAGGCTCTTTGACATCCGGCTCTCGTGCAAAGAAAGCAAAGGTGTCCTTGAGTTCTTCCACCGCCGTGTAGGAAGGCTGACCTATGTCCAGCCCCACCCTCATGCCTGCCCGCAACGCCTCCTTGACTGTTTGACTGAAGCCTGTGACCACCGGCACGATCAATCGCACAGCGCAACCTTTCAGCAGTTGCCGCCAGCCGGGTACTACCCCGGAGTCCAGGTGGGACTCCGGAAGACAAAGGTCTATTGCCGTTAAGTGGCTCAAATTGGCCAGTTTCTCCACTCCGTAGCCAGGCGAGATGAGTTGCACAGCCTTGATGCGCCCGCTGCTGCTCTCAACCACAGTCTGCACGAGGGCCGCAGGATCAGAGCTTCTGACCACAACTTCTTCGCTTGCGTAAGAGGGCAGCAGGGTCAATGGAACTTTGTATATCATTCCCGTCTTGCTTTCTGGGCGATTTATCTTGAACTCTTAAATCCTATAGTTTCGCCTTTTTGGTGTACTTATGATGGTAGAGTGAGAAATTGCTTGCAAAAAGCGGGCGTTCCGCGCACATCGGTTTTGGAAAAGATGATGTGTAAGGAGGAACGCCAGCTTGAAAAAGTATATACCAGAAGCGTTCGGGATTGACGACATTTGTTTCAGAGTCTTCTTCAGCGCTCCGAGTTATCGCATGTTCGTGGCGCTGTTGGTCGGTTGGGTGCTCACTGTGGGGAAACACACGGTCAGCAGAGTTATCTTGACCATGAGACTCCATGAATCCAGACACTTTGCCACTGTGTATCGATTCTTGGGTAAAGGGAGTTGGAGCGCTGATTCAGTATCTCGATGGCTTTTCAGAATTCTTCTAGACACATTGGTTACGAAGGGCACTGAGATCCTGGTGGTGGTTGATGATACCTTGAACAAGCACTGTGGCAAGAAGATTTGTGGAGCTGGTTGGCAGCATGACGGTTCGGCCCTGAAGCCGGCCCAAAAGAAAGGTCATGGAGTATGTTTCGTCATCATTGGTCTAGCTATCCGTCTGCCTGAAATCAGCGATCGAGTCTTTTGTCTGCCGTATTCCGCCCGGCTTTGGTGGCCTCCAAAAGCCAAGGTTAGACCAGAAGGTCTGCCTTACAAGACAAAGCCCGAGATTGGTTTGGAGCTTATCAACCTGACCTATTCGTGGCTCAGAGAAGGGGAGCGTTTGAGAGTCGTGGCAGACCTTGGATACTGTTGCAAGACAGTGCTCAAAGGGCGCTCCAAAGGTGTCCATGTTACTGGGAGGTTCCTAAAGACGTCGGCCCTGTTCGCTCCGGTCGCGCCCCAGACCATTCGACGGCGAGGCAGACCTCGTAAAAGAGGTGATCGACTGCCCACTCCGGCGACCATGTTTCAAGATCCAAACTTGAGTTGGCATCGAATCAAGGTATTTTGCTATGGAAAAGAGATCGGCCTGTTGGTACATCAGTTTACAGCTCTTTGGTACCATAGCGCAGGACAAGAGAAAGTCTCTGTGGTTCTCTGTCGAGATCCGAAAGGAAAGCATGCAGATATCGTGTTCTTCGACACCGACGCAGCGTCTTCGCCTGAGAATATCATTGCTCGATATGCGGCACGCTGGAGCATCGAGATTACCAACCGTGAAGCCAAGCAACTCCTCGGCGCTGACGAGCCCCAGTGTCGCAAGGAAAAGTCGGTTATGCGTGCCCCAATGTTCGCATACTGGGCCTACTCGCTCGTAGTTCTTTGGTTTGTGCGACAATTCTCAGCCGCCAAAGATCTCGTGATAGATCCGGCCCCGTGGTATCGCAAAAAGAAAACTTTCACCTTTTCCGACATGCTTGCCGCTGCACGAAGGAGCCACTTCTCACTGAACTTTTCTCAGGAAGTCGGGAAGAATAATGACTTGCACAAAATCAACACCCCGCGCTCCACGAGCGACTTTAAATACTCTGAAATCGCGAAACTATAGATTCCAAAGTGGAAGGAGAAAAGAAATATGAAATCAAAGGTGAAGTTAGCTATCATGATAGCAGGAGCTCTGGGACTACTAATGATGATGAGCGTACCAGTGCTGGCCCAAGGCTGGAAAGGTTTGTCGGAAAGTCATGGTTTTGGTGGCCAAGGTTGGAACGCTGGATATTGGAATGGTGGCAATCTTGTGCCGGGTGACTACACAAAGAATGGCATCGCGTGGGGGGCTGTGGGAACCCGTGACGCAGGCGTAGGAATTGGATTCGGATATGGCGGTGGTGGCGTGGGCGTCCAAGCGCCAGGACGGAGTCCAATCAGGCTAGGGTGGTAATCTCCGAACTTTGTTCGCAAGCCACCGCCGGTTTAGAGAAGCACCTGGATTGCATCGGGTGCCTCTCGGGTGCACTTTGGCGATGTCATTTCGAGTCACTTCTTTCAAGGACCAATGAAAGCCATACTCGTATTTGACGACCGCCGGGAAGTTCAAGAACTGTTGTAGACCACGCTGGCAAGGAAAGACAACAATATAGTGGGAGCGGGAAGCGGCCAAGAGACCTTAACCCTGCCCGGGAAGGAAACCCCGATCTCATCATCATGGATATTGGAATGCCCGGTCCTGTCGATGGGCTAAGGGCTACCCAGATTTTGAAATCTTGTCCGGAAAGCAGTCACGTGAAGGTCATCTGGTACTAACCGGGACTGAGGATTCAATGGCCCCGCAAGAATCAGCGAGTTCGGGAGCGGATGCATTCTTTTCAAGGCCCTTTAGCCCTGTGGGTCTGCTTCGCAAGATGGACGAGCTGCTTGGATAATGATTCGGGAGTGGTATTCAAGAAGGTACTAAGATCCCAGTCCGAACCTTAGGTCGCTACATCCACCGGCTGACGGATCTGGGGTTATTCGATTACAAAAATGGACAGCTGAGCTTGTAAATGGGCACATCAAAAGGTGCCATTTACAAGCTCTTTACGTGCCGAGTTTAGTCGAGTTCTTGCAGTACCCGCTGACAAGTTCTCTCAGCGTACAGATTAGATCTAATAGTCTCCGCTCCCCTCTGGCGCTCGGAGCCTTCCTTTTCAGGAGTATAGATCATTGGGAGTGCCCTACCCGGACCTGCCTCAGTGATGTGGCCGAATATGTGCGAAAATGTCTGGAGCTGAAACGAATTCGCATTGAACGGCAAGAACGAGCAGCGAAAGCTCGGGAAGAAAAAGCAAAGCGAGCTCGGGAAGAACAGGAGAAGAAGAGGGCCGAGGAACAAGAAAGGCAGAGAAAGGAAGCAGAGCGAAAGCGGCAGGAGCGCTCAAGACGGATGAAAGATTCTTGGGCCAAAAGAAAGGCAAGGGAACAAGAGGAAAAGAGAAAAAAGGAGGAACGAGAGCGATGGTAACGTAGACAGTGGGAAAACAGACGACGGAAGGACGGAAGACCTCAAGACGCATCAGGGGACCCCAGATCTTTCTATTTGGAGGTAATCCTGGAACTGCACTCGGATGCGAGTATCGATGAGATAAAGAAAAGATATAGGGAATTCCTATGAAAATGTACTGAAATTTAGCTTCGAAGGTGGGAGGATGCTTCCTCGGGGAGGCACGAGCTTTGGGTTTAGACGGTTGTTTGCGAAAAGTCATGATGAACGCTCAGTTGTGAGGTGTGCCGGCAGGAGAAAAAAGATTCCTATGCGTGGTCTCCGAGGAGCCGACAGTTTGTTGTGCCGGCCGGCAACGGGTCATGTTGGTATTCGAGCGCTAAGGCTTCAGTTCCTGGTTCGACCTCTATGAGAAAATTGGTTGCTGTCGTTGGAGCGGTGGTTGCGCAAGCACAAGTTGAAAGCCTAGTAAAGCAGCCTGTTTCGAGAGATACCTGATCTTAGCATCCTTATTCTTTTCAAAGAGATACGCCTCACCGAGATCCTTAAAGGGTGTGTCATGTTTTATTACGTGGTAGATCGCCTTGAGGATTCGATGGGCCACAGCGATTATTGCCTTTTTAGGGCCGAGACGAGCTTTTAGAGCATAGTATTTGGCTCTGAAATAAGACCCTTTCTTCTTTATGGCCGGCCAAGCCACTTCGACCATGATAGTCTTCAAACGGTTCTTTCGAACTCGGATCTTTCCGCTAAATCTCTTTCCTCCGCTTTGATTGTTCCCGGGACACAAACCGCACCAGGACGCCAAAGCGTCAGCGTTCGGAAACGCTTCAAGAGTGGGACCGATCTCCGCCAAGATAGCAGGGCCGGACACATCACTGATTCCCGGTATCTCTTCGAGCCTGTCAATCTTTTCTCGGTAAGCTTTTATGGACTGGTTTATGCGAAGATCAAGTGTTTCGACTTGGGCCTCCAATTTTTCAATAGTTTCAAGCATGAGAGCCAAAAGGTCTCTATGGTGCTCTTCAAAAAAGCCCTGAATGGAACGATAAACCTCTTCACGTTTCTCCTTGAGGGATCCACGGAGACATTGTTCGACCTCACAAAGAGTAGGAGCGGAGTCCTTGGATGTCAGCAACTTCATCAGATTGCGACCCGTCAATCCAAACAGATCTGAAAGGACTGAATCGATCTTTATGTTCGCTTCCTGAAACAGCTTATGAACGCGCCTTTTGAAATCGCCGATAGTCTGCTGATATTTGGTTCTCATCCTCGTCAAATCGCGCCAATGCCGCTGGAATTTCGGAGGAATAAAAGCGGCCTTAAGCAGACCATGCCGCAACAGACCCGCAAGCCATCGACTATCGGACAAGTCGGTCTTGCGACCCGGCACGTTCTTCATATGCCGAGCATTGACCAAAATAACCTGGAAAAATCCTTCCAATATATTGTGAACCGGAGTCCAATAAGGTCCGGTGCTCTCCATCGCCACGACAAGGCACTCCCGCTCGATCAACCATTCCTTGAGCCTGAACAAATCGTCGGTGAAAGTCTCAAACTCCACAATCTCGCTGTGCTCCGTCCCATCAGTGTCGGACCAAAGAAGACAGGCCGTAACCGTCTTTTTGTGCACATCCAATCCGCAACAAATCTCGTGAATTACAGAAACAGTACCTGGTATTCTTTTTCCTTGGGGGCATGGTAGACACTCCTTAAACGATGTGGTTGTCATTTAAGAAGAGAATATCATGTTCCCCGAACAAAACCGCTTCAGACAAAACCCAACCCCGGATGAAGCCCGGGATGTCACTAGCTCCAAATTTTCATAATTCGTTGTGGCCTTTCCCGGCCATGAATGTTGGTCAAAAAGGCTCATCCCGACTATGGAGGAGATGCCCACCATTTCAGATTAATCCACAAGGCCTAAGAATATCTTATGAATCACCACTGATCAAAGCGAGATCCTAATTTTTTACAGCGACCACAGAGTGCTCACATTTTGATCTCACCAGGAATAACTGTCAGGGATTGCCTGGGATCGAAGGGGTTGACTCGATTGAAATTGTTGGGGTTTTGGGAAAGACCTTGTTTTTACTTGCTGTCAGAACGTTCTCTCACCGAGCATGATCACTCCAGGACATGAATGTTCTTCTTACGACAGATTTCCTTCAATATCTTTGGCCATACCGACACACTGACCTCTCCGATGTGTGCGTTGTTGAGCAGCAACATATATGTCCGAGACTGCCCAATACCTCCTCCGACGCTCAGAGGTATCTCGTGGTTGAGGATGGCCCTATGATAAGGCAATTGAAGGAAGTCCAACTGGCCAGACATTTCGAGCTGTTTTCTCAGAGTTTCCGGAGTGACTCGAATTCCTCCGGACATCAGCTCGTGACGCCGTTTTGTGACGGGATTCCAAACCAGGATGTCTCCATTGAGCCCATGCATTGGTCGCCCGTCTTCAGACGCGGTCTCAGCCGCCCAATCATCATAGTCAGCTGCCCTCATTTCGTGGGGGTATCCGTCTTTTAGGGGCCAACCGATCCCGTAAATGAAAACAGCAGGGTATTCCTGGAGAATCTTGGTCTCACGCTGCTTTCTGGGCAAATCCGGATAGCGATCCAGCATGTCCTCTGCGTGTATAAAGGTTAGTTCTTCAGGCAAATCCGGACACGAATCTGACCTGAGCTGTGGGAAACGCTCCTTGACGTGAACCTCTGCGCATTTGATTACCTTCCAGATCTTTTGGACGACAGCTTTCAAGAAACCCAATGAGCGTTGTTCTTCGGTAATTGCAAGTTCCCAATCCCACTGGTCCACATAAGCACTGTGGTCATGGTCCAGGAAATAGTCCTTTCGCACTGCCCGCATGTCAGTGACAAGTCCCTCACCGGGCTTCATATCGAACTGTTTCAATGCCATGCGTTTCCACTTCGTTGCAGCCTGGACGATTTGGGCATCCACAGGATTCTTTCCGTTGTCGTTCGCAATGTGAAATTCAATCGGAGTCCTCGATCCGTCCCGGTCGAGCATGTCGTTCACTCCGCTTTCTATGTCTACGATAAGCGGTACCGTCACTCGAATGAGGTTCAATTCTTTGCACAGGTTCTGTTCTATGTAATCTTTGAGTTCGAACACGGCGATCTGGGTTTCTTTAGGGGTGAGGACAGATCTGTAGCCCTCCGGGAGAATTTTCTCGAGATCTGTATAGTTGCCTATTCCTGGTCCTGCCAAATCCGCTCTCTTGTCCATCACAGGGCCTCCGCCAAACTCTTCGGTTACGACCCGGAGATTATCAACGTATTGTTTCGCAAGTCAAGATTAAGAAAGAAAAAGTATCCACAAGTCCGGATATGTATGATTACGCCGAGAGTGTCGTTCCTGGTCTTTGATCACATATTGATCACGCACTGAGGGATCTCAAAGGATCGAAAAGGTCTGAACTGAACTAAGAGGGCTTGAAATTATTGACTATCTGTTCAGGTAGTTGATTTATTAGAGCATGAATACCAGTTTCACACTGCAGGATTCGCTTTATGGTCTGCAAGTCGCATGCTGAAACCTCGTGCGGGACCTTTGCCTGGATCAGTCATGGGCAGTGCTGGCTTTTTTGCTGCAACGGGTTCCGACAGACTATGTTGAAATTGTAATTAACCCTAGGTTCAAAGGGGTCAAGAGGCTTTTTTTGTTTAACAGAGAGTACCGAAGCATGTTAAGCTAGTCAAGATGCATGTTTTCCGATAAATTTTTCAGCCATGCGGTGTGGCTTACTTCAAAATTCGGACATGAGGAACGATTCATGGAGCTTCTGGAAATTGTTGCCTATGCGTTAGTGGCTTTTTCACATCGATGAGGGCATGAGTTGGGAAGGTGTCCGTAATCTACTGCAAATGCGGAGCACACTGCTTCTCATTCAGAATCTTGCCCACACGAACGATGCCCCAGAAAAAGTTATGGAGTGGATTGAGGACGTTGTACAGACGCTTAAGGAGGCTCTGGAGAGCGGCCTCAACTGATTCCAGAGCCACACCTAATGCGTATCGTCGTTGCCGAGACTGACTTGTCGCAGAGCTTTTGAAATGCTGCGATCGGCCAGCAACTGATATACCGGCACAAGACCAATAGAGTCAGACATCGCAGGGCACTGGGGGGCCTGCTACAAAAGTTTTCACAGGCCATCTCTGAAGCTTCCAAGGAGCGAGACCACTATGACAGGTGAGCTCAGTCTTGATAACCACTCTGGTGCCTTATTTCTCATATGTCTGTTTTACGGTCTTCACATGGTGGAGGAATTTGCTTTCGGCTTTGTGCCATGGGGGGATCGATATTTTGGTCGCTTCGACTGGACACAAAATCTAATCGGAAACTTCATTTTCCTCATCTGTGTGGCTGCAGCTTGCTACCTTTATTACGAAAATCCAATCAGGCACTTGTGGGCGGGAATGTCTGCCGTAATGTGGATTCTGGCCAATGCGTTCCTGCATATCTCGTGTACGATTCTGGGCCGTGAGTACTCTCCGGGAGTAGTTACAGCCACAGTGCTGTACTTCCCCGGTGGGGTCTATTTTCTGTGGGAATGGGGCAGAAGCGGATTACTGACCTGGGAAAACGTTCTTTTATCGTTCCTTGTGGGGGCCATGATTTTCATGCTCATCCCCACATTCGCAAGGGCGTTGCACTTTCGTTCCCAGATCGCCAAGATATTCCGCCTGATGAGGTGACGAACCGTCGGGGCGCTGGTGAAAATCATCTCGTCACTTTTCAGGGAAGCCACGGGGTTTCATTAGTCATAATGAGGTTTCCTCGTGCCTGGTTTCACACGGGCATGATTGAAAGAGGGCCTTGATTCTTACGGAATTGCTGGCCTCTCACGGCACAGAGGCCAGTTGGACCACTTGGCATTGTAAAGGGTGCAGACGGAGACTATGGCACTCCTCGACGCTACTCGGCAAGCTTGGGGTCCGCCACGAGGGGATGCATGGCGGCAATTTTCCCATCTTTGAGATTGTAGAAAACCATTGCCGTGCGATTAACAACCTCCTTGGACTTGCGGTCTTTGTACACCCTTGCAGCCCGCAAAGCGACAGTATCACCTTCCGCTATCACTTCTTCGATAGTAGTCTTGAACCATTCGGCCTTCTTGTCCCAGATGGCGAAGAAGGCCTCGTAGTGCTTCTTCAAATTGTCCTTGCCAAGGACTTGACTGGTGCCGCTTACCGGGGAATGCCAGTTTGACTGTAGTTGAAGAAGCACGTCTGGCTGAAACAAGTCGCCAATTGCGGCAATTTTCCTATTGTTGACCACTTCCTCTGCGAATTTGAGCACAACTGCCTTGTTGTCGGCAAGCTTAGCGCCCTGTTCAACTTCCGTTGCCAGTAGCTCTTTAGCTGTTGCCAATGAGAGAATCAGAAGCACGATCATCATGGCAAACGGCAGTACCCTCTCACTTCTCAACAATTAAGCTCAAATGGCAGTGGCCATTGGAGTCAAGAAACTCTGAGACTACTTCACTCGTAGTTTTCTGAGATGCCCCATCCTCACTTGAAGATTTAGAAACAGAAACCGGCATATTCGTGGCCCCAGGTAAAGCGATCACTCGTATTCAACCAAAGCAGAAGGGCACGACGGCCACTCCTGGCCTGGCAGCCCTATAGTGGTGGTACAGGAACTCAAATAGTGAGGATGCTAGCCTTGCACAGCCAATTAGACTATGTCCCAGTTTTCAAGTCAGTCCATGATCTCCATTAGCTTGCCGCAGCAAGGTGGAATCCGGTCGCCCTTCTTGAGCATGACGTACTTGTTGCAGGTCTGACAGTAGCAGCGGCAGTCCTTGTCCACGAAGATCTCCGGATAATCCGGTACTCCTTTTGTTTCCATTCCCTCGATAGCGAACCTGGCAAAGGCATTTTTCTGAGGGATGTACTCCCCAACGGGAACCATCTTCTTGTTGAACCGAGCGCAGTCCACCAGGAGCCGCCACAAGGTTTGGAGCTTGGCGCTCTCATCAGCATTTTCAGGAGTGAACTCGACCAGGTTCTTCTCGATGTTGATCCGCATGCTCTTCAATCTCCTTTTTTCTGTTAGAAATAACGACATTCAGTCGTCTTTGAAATAACTAATGAATCTTCAGACTCACTTGGCGCCATCTTCGACTGCGATTCCCTTGTCTACCGTAGCCCGTGTCAGATGGTTGCGAATGACAACTCAATCACAAAGGGTCAAAATTGGATTTCTCGGCACCCATACTGGGCACGTCCAGTTTTAGGGGACCTTATCAAAGGGCTTCCCCGGCTTTACGTCACTGTCAGGATCGCCGTCTTCCGGAACATAATTGTAACCGCATACTCCACACATGAAACCCTGCATTTAACGCTCCTTTTCAACCGAACGTGCTGTCCGGCAGGATGTCATGATCAGCAAACTATCTGCCCTGGTATTGAAGGGCTCACCTCGGTCCGAGACTTCTCGTGCAGTGGTGGAAATCCACCATCAGCTTGCCACTCGGGAAACCCTAAACGGCTCGCAGGCCTCCAAATACTGGAAGGAACGACCATGAATGTCTGGCAGAACCCTCATCTATGACCCATTTTCTGGGCGAGCCCACGACCATAATTTTCTGCCGCCGTTGAAGCGCCCTTTTCGTAGGCGCTTTTCAGACGCAGAGGCGTTCCAACCATGTCCATTTTTAGAACATTTTCCATGGTTTCGTAAATCCGTCCGGGTGCTTCTCCGCTCCAACCAAAGGCACCGAAGGCCCCCGCCGGCAAGCCTTCCAGGTTTATTTTGGCAGCGAGAAATAGCAACGTTTTCATGGGTTGCATCATTTGGCCGTGATAAGTGGCCGAGCCAAATACGTAGGCGTCGTAGCCTGCCAGGTCTTCCTCTTTCTTGATCTCGCTGGCATTCACTACCTCAGCGTCGCAGCCCATCCGCCGCACGCCTTGTGCTATCAGGTCAGCGATAGCTCGAGTCGCGCCACCGAGAGTTGCGTAAACGATAAGTGCCTTCGTCATTCATCCTCCTTACAGGTGGTCACTAATGACCGTGACTGGGTGGTCCACCTGGCATGACTGCCCAAATTCCCGCAGCCTCTTTTAGCGATAAAAAGTCCTTAACGTTTGAGATGGTTTTTCAGTGGGTCTCCTCCTTCACGGACCCGGGCCCGGCAAGCGGTCTGAACATTTTCCTGCTTGCGCCGCATACATGGCATTTCCAGTCGTCGGGCAGATCTTCAAATCTGGTTCCTTTTGGAACCTTGCCTTTTCGGTCTCCTCTGTAAGGATCATAGATATATCCGCAGTTGACGGTCTGGCATTACCGCATTTCCTCAGCTCTAACATAGTGCAATTCCTTTCAGTAGTATCCGGAATTCAGACCCACCTCATTGTCTATGAATCAAATCAAGTCAATAGTGCTTGTTGAGAACTTCGAGCGGTTTTACCCTCGCATTGTATTAGAGTGAATCGTTGAAAACAACTCTTAAGAAAGAGACTTGAAGGCCGGCATCGGCGAGTCTACATTCCACTCCTACCTCATTTTTCAGGATTGTACGTCGGCGCGTTCTTCGGAGACTTCCCTTTCAAATGGGTATGATAGTAAGCGTATGTCAGCGGTTCGCCGCTGCGTAGGACTTCGGCGGAAACCACGTCTCCCACAAAGAGGGTATGGGTTCCCACATCAACTTCGTCGACAACCTTGGCTTCCAGAACGCTAAGACCGTGTTCAGTGACCAAAGGTGCCCCCGTGGCCCCTTGAATGAATTGTACCTTGGAGAGCTTGTCTTCGGTCCTTCCGGACTTGAATCCGAACAGGCCGATGAAAGTCATGGGAGTGGAGGTGTCGAGCACGCTGGCCCCGAAGACCTTGCTTTTCGATATGAATTCGTGGGTGAGGTTGTTCTTGTTTATGATCACGGCAACACGCGGGGGTTCCGACGTGACCTGAAGCACCGTGTTCACGATTTGGCCGTTAAGTTTTCCATTAAGATGTGACGTCACTATGTACAGCCCATAGCTGATTTGTGTGAAAACCTGCCTGTTCAGCCCGGATATCATGCAGCCCTCCTTGAATTCTTTCAGGATATCGGGGTGTCACCGAACACGGGAGATCTTTGACCCGAGGAATTCCGATGACTCGCCCGACCCCTGTAGATAGTTAATCAATCCTCAGGTGAGAATCTCCACTTCTCGGCTCCGCAGCTGGGACAAACCCAATCATCCGGAAGGTCTTTGAACTTAGTTCCCGGGCCTATTCCCTTGAAGGAATCTCCCTCGGCCGGATCATAGACGAACCCGCAGTTATTACATACGTATTTTGCCAAGCTTTCCTCCTGAATTTTGTGTGGACTTAAAAAGCGCAGAATTCGGAGCCCTTCAGCTCGCTCACTTTGCAGATCACGCCTCTAGCGCTCGGGGTCAGATTTGTGACCCATTGTGAAAACAGTTCATCATTAGCGTAAGCATCCACATTGGGCCTTTCGGCCAGTATATTTCTAACTTTTTCCGAGATGTCGTTCCAGTAGTTCATGGGTTTTACCTCCGTAGTCAGATCTCTAATTACTTGTCCTTTATAGATGCGTCATCCAAGGAGGAGATTCGGGTTGCAAGATTTTTTATTGCGAGGTGTCCAAAAACGCCTTTTGTTGAATGGTTTTAAACGGCTTCTCAGCGATCATCCGGTTGGTTCGTTGGATGGGTGTGGCGAGGTCCAAAATGACCTCTTTTAACCTTGAGGCCAGACAGAGAAGGGTATCCGATGTCACATCAGAGGTTTCGTCTGTGCCACTGATTGATAAGCCATCCGAATCCTGTGGAGGACCGTCAGATTGGTGTGCAGCACCAGATAGCAGAGCGCGATCATGGGCGCGTAAGGAAAGAAGACGCTTAGGATTCCGCTCATGGCGATGACCGTGTTTCTCGTTCCCTTGCTGGCCAGTGTCGGGTTACCGAGGCCTATACCAAGACTCTCCGCGCGGGCGCTCGTATAGCTCACAAGTCCGCTCCCTATCAAAGCGAATGCACCCACGATGAAGAGCAACAATCCTGGAATCCCCTGCTGCAGATTGAAAATGATCAGGCCCAGCACCAAGAAGCCGTCACTATAACGGTCGAGAACCGAATCGAGAAAAGCTCCTGCCGAACTCTGCGTGCCCGTGAGTCTCGCATACTGACCATCGACACCATCGAGGACTTGAGAGATCGCCGCAAGCAGCCCCGCTAGCACACCCCATCCGGCAGCAAATGACAAGCCGGCCGCCATCCCGAATGCCATGCTGAAAATGGTTATGACCCACGGGCGCAACCAAGAGACCCTTAATAATTTCGTAGTTATCCGAGCCGAGAGGTTAAGCTTAATCCACTTGAGTACGAACCGATCCGAACTCTTGGTCTGCCACTCTTTCGACGAGACTTCGTGAGATTTCACTGTAGGCCCTTTCACCGGGTGAGAAGGAATCCTCTCCGCCCGAAAGCGACTTTTCTTGACACATACCCGTCAAGGGCCCATGGGTCAAGGCTTCCCAGTCGGCCAGTTCCAAATAAATCTACGACGTAAGGATTTCACCGCTCCAGGATGATACTTCGATGCTCCATCAGGGGAGAAGACCCTTCTCATGTCTCACTGACCGTGTTATGCTACCCAGAAAACGCTCGAGGGTATCCAGGCCTCAATCACTCGGTCCTTGACGCCGGATCCAGCGAGGAGAGGATTTGGCTCAGGGCATGGGACCAATCAGAATCGCTTTAGTAGGGGTTGGAAATTGCGCCTGCGCGCTGGTACAGGGCCTATATTACTACCGAACCGGACGGACACACGATTGCGCTGGGCTCATGCATTGGGATGTCGGTGGCTACAAACCTTCAGACATAGAGGTTGCGGCCGCTTTTGACATAGACGAGCGAAAAGTGGGGCTCGATCTTTCCCTGGCTATCTTTGCTCTACCGAATTGTACCACCCGCTTTGTCGAGCTCGTCCCAGAAACGGGAGTGCCTGTTATCATGGGGAGGGTGCTCGATGGTTTCTCTGAGAGCATGAAGGCGATCCGAGCCCGATCACTCTTTCGTCCTGGCCTCCTGCCCCGAACCCAGCCGAGAAGAGGTCGTGAAAGTCCTTCAGAGAATCTAAGGCCGAGATATTGCTCATCTATCTGCCCGTTGGGTCTGAGAAAGCAGCTCAGTTCTACGCGGAATGCGCCCTGGATGCCGGAGTGGCTGTTGTAAACAATATGCCGGTATTCCTAGCCAGTGATCCCGTATGGGCGCGTCGTTTCGAGGAGCGAGGGGTGCCCATAATCGGGGACGACATCAAATCTCAACTAGGCGCCACCATAGTTCACAGGGTCCTCGCGGACCTCTTCAAACAGAGGGGTGTGGAGCTTGACAGGACCTACCAGTTGAATGTTGGTGGCAACTCGGATTTCTTGAACATGCTGGACCGGAACCGTTTGGCCTCAAAGAGAACTTCCAAGACCGAGGCAGTCCAGTCGGTTGCCGGCAAGAACCTGGATCAACGGAACATCCACATTGGACCGAGTGACTATGTTCCCTGGCTCCAGGACAGGAAGATCTGCTTTCTCCGTATGGAAGGAAGGATTTTTGGGGACGTCCCGGTAGATCTTGAACTCCGCCTCTCAGTGGAGGATTCCCCAATTCGGCCGGGGTCGTCATCGATGCAATTCGCTGCTGCAAGTTGGCATTGGACCGAGGGCAAGGTGGCCCTCTAGAAGGCCCTTCCGCGTACTTCATGAAGCGCCCACCCGTTCAACATCCTGATAGTCATGCTCATTTTCTCACCGAGGCATTTATCTCGGGAAAGGTGGAGGCCGTTGAATTGGATTCGTCCAGGAACCTACGATGAGGCGAATGGGTCTGCTTGCCTCCAGCTCAACGAGGCCAATGTCCATGGAGGCCATCCAATGTTCGGAAGACCGTATTCGGTCAATAATCTCCAGATCTAGGGTTCCCGAAGATCCGCGTCACGCAGAGAGCACCGTGGCCTGGGTTTTCAGGTTAATGCCGGAAGCTGACCAGGCTCTTCTGCTCGCGGCTCTGGGCCATGACATAGATCGCGCTATAGAGAGTCGCAGAGTGCGGAAGGACTGCTTTAACAGCTTTGAAGAATTTAAAGCAGCTCACGCTGTAAACAGTGCTGCCATCCTCGGGGAGATTCTCGTGGAATGCGGGGTGGACGAAGGAATGAGAGCCGAGGTTTGCCGTCTCGTTCGGCTTCACGAGACGGGAGGAGATGAGAGATCCGACGTTCTGAGAAACGCAGATGCCATTTCCTACTTCCAGGACAATCTTCCTCTCTACTTCACTCGCAATGGCTGGGTGGAAACGAAACGGCGTGCCTTGTGGGGTTTTTCAAGGCTCTCACCGGAGCTTCAAACTCTCGTAGCCCGGTTCTCCTTCGAGTCGGACGATCTCAACGCTCTGCTCCACGAGGTGGTTACCGAGGGCACCAGACAGGCTCGGGACTGAGGGGACATGGCGAAAAAGGCACTTGGGAAAATCCTCGATACGCTCGGAAACCGCAAAACGTATATCCTGAGGCTCCATTCCAGAGCCAGAGCGCTTCTGAAGAAGGCAAGGAAGCACTTATCTCATGGTCAATCGGTCAGATTCCACCGAGCTCTTGTCCAAGAGGGCGACCTCGTCTTTGATATCGGAGCCAACGTGGGGGACATGACGGCGCTGTATTTGGAGCTTGGGGCGAGAGTTATTTCCGTGGAGCCTCAGGAAGAATGCCTGAAAAGCCTGGATTTACGGTTTGGGCGCCATCCCCTTGTCAGTATCGTCCCCATGGCAGTGGGTGCCGTTGAAGGAGAACAGGAAATGCTGCTCAGCGACATCCGCTCGCCCTTATCCTCCATGTCTCCGGAGTGGATCGAAGCGGTGAAATCCAGTGGGAGATTCCCGTATTATGCGTGGGGCCGCTCCGTGACAGTTCCGGTAACCACTCTTGATTCGCTGGTAGCCCTATATGGAGAGCCGGCTTTCTGCAAGATCGATGTGGAAGGATTCGAGAGGGACGTTTTCAAAGGGCTTTCAAGACCGTTAGCGCGGTTGTCGTTCGAATTCCATGCTGAGTTTATCGGAGAGACCCTCGCATGTCTTGAGCGTCTGAGGGAACTCGGTCTGTACAGTTTCAACTTCACGCAGAGAACCGACCGGTCTTCGAGTCAACCAAAACGCTGAATGATGTTGAGATTTCTGAACGGCTTCTATCACTTCCCTTCTCCAGCCTCCAGGGGGATGTGTACGCTTTCCGGGAAAAGCAGGCTTGCTGAAGAAGGCTTAAGAGCTCGGTGTATCTGTGGCCTGTGCGACGTTGCATTGCCCCGATCATGAGGCTGAGGGTCAGGCTACGGTGCTTGAGCCAAGTCTCGCAAGCGTTCGACGACATTCCATTTCGCCAACAGACGCGCCGAACTCCGAGGGACAAGGTGTTCCCAGGGTTCCCCACACACTATCTTCCAGCGAATCTCTGATCCGGTAAGGCCCTTCGTATCAGGCGTCCTGCGCCACATCACCTCCACATGAAGCCCTTGTCCTGTAAGGAGGTCAAGTTTCCTTTCTCCCCAGGTGTCGCAGATGGTGATAAAGAAGACCGCATCCATAGGCACGTAGTACCGGTAGAGTTCCGGAAGGTTTATCGGGAAAGGGACCACGGAAAAGTTGCTGCTGTCAACGCCTTCATCGGTGAGAGCTTCCACAACCATCTGATAGCGCTCGAAGTAAGTGAGAGGATTGGCCGACAGAGTAGAGCGCACCGGATCGGCTTGATCCTCTCGAGAAAGAATGGGATCAGGATTGGTGATTCCGACGACAAGGTGTTCGCAACGGGCTTTGCCCGCCATGAGGTCTATCGAGATGATCGTTGTGGAGTACCTGAAATCTGCCATGGATAACGCCTAAGCTGTGCATGCGTGGCACCTTGCGCCGGACGATTCACTCCCATCTAGTAGTGACATGCCGCTCAATTCAGGGAATTAGTTTGTTTGGACACAGGCTTACCCCATACCGCGTAGATTGGATCGCTCGGGATTCCCTGTTCGTAATACTTATCGTCTTTAGGTCGTCGGTTTTCCGGTACTCTCGTGATAACCCTGGATTGCGAAGCGGCCTGAGAGGGTGAAGAATCTGCGAACGATCTCTAATCTTTGTTTTTCCGTGCTCGCCTTCCAGACATTCACAGCCTTTGGGGGAAACATCCGGTTTGAAAAAATCACGATGAAAAGGCCTTCGGGCTTCAACACGCGTGAAACTTCTCGAAATACCTCCAGAGGCTGGGTCAGGTAGTCGACGGACACGGTATTGACCACAACGTCGAAGCGGTTGTCAGGAAATGGCAGCCGAGGATCGCTGTTAAGATCGTGGATTACGTGTTCCGAAAATAGGGGATTGGCTTCGAGCTCTGTTTTGTTCAGTCCGAGCCCGATAACCGTTGCGGGATCTTTCACCTTCCCGAGATGAGAATCCGGTCCGGCCATGAGGTCCAGGATCGTCGCACCCGAGGGAATCAAACGACCGTAGATCTGTTCAACCGTCTCGAGGGCACAAGAGTCCAGATGGTCTACAAAGCGAGGCTTCGAATAGAACATCCCCATCAGGGGTCTCATCGTCCCGACCAAGGTCATGAGGGCTGAACCATGCCAGACTGCTCATTTCATCGGCGTCTTCCTTTACCACGAGATCCTTCAGCGCGTCCTCTGACCATACCGGCGCCGGTCCGCAGCCGCCGCGAGGGTCCATCCTGCAACGATAGCCCGTCTTCTCAATCCCCTGGCTTTCCAGGGCTTTCCAGCTTTTTGTGAAATAGCAGCAGTCGTCATTGAAACAGATGTGGTGCATCTCTCCGCCCCAGCTCGACTCGATAGGAGTACCGAATCGGGATCCATCTCCGATCCACAATGTGGACAAGCATGTCCTGCAGACATTAGGGTCTCCCTTCTCTTCGTAGGTAATCTTATCTGATACCGGACGAAAGGAGTCAGCATTAAGGCAAATGGTATTTCAGGGAAAATCAAATAAATCTCAGGGCCTCCTCAGCTCGTGCATGCGAACACTCCATGGAGATTTTCTTGGAGCGCCAGCAATTGCGCTTATCCGATACCGTCCATGTAACAAAATGAATCTGATCAATTCCTCACTGGTTTGATGCACGATCCTTGGGTCCTGAGATTCAAGGTGGGGTCGCTGTGGCCACTGTCAAGAGGCTCGACCTTGAAAAACCGCATAGTGTCTGAAAGCATTCACGGTTCCGGCGATACGCGGTGACTCTGTATCAGATGAAACGCTGTGTCGAAAGGAGATCCCTGTGTGGTAAGCTTGGCAACAAGGCATCTGCAGAGATGCCCGGCACACTCGGCCGGATAATTCTCGGTGGAGGATCATTTAAATGAGTTCCCCGCACGAACGAATTGTGGTTTACGGCGCATCCTGGTGCCCTGACGCTCGACGAGCGAGACGTTTCTTCGACGAGCACGGTGTGGAGTACACGTGGATCGACATCGACGAAGACAACGAAGCGAGTAAATTCGTGAGGGAAACTAACGGCGGACAGATCGTGATTCCCGTGATCGTTTTTCCTGACCAGTCCATTCTCGTCGAGCCCTCCAACTATGAACTCGCAAAGAAGATGGAAGAGCTTCTCGGTGAACCCGACCCTCAGAGCTGATGGACCCGAGGCTCACTGGAAAGCTATACAGGTCACACGTGCAAGGTGGTTCCGGGTCAGTTCATCTTCCAGATAAGAGCATTGAGGACCCCAGCGAAGGTAACCCACATCAGATAGGGGGACATCATGGCACCCGCGAGCTTCGAGACTTTCCAGAACGCCACGGCAGTTGCCAGAATCGCTAACCACAAGATGCCAATCTCTAGAAGTGCCAAGCCGGGGCTCCGAAGGCCGAAGAATAAAGCCGACCATCCTGCATTCAGGAGGAGCTGGAGGGCATAGATCGCCAGCGGGCGTTGTCGGCCTCCAGAAACCGCTCCGCCAAACGATCCAAGCGGCGATCCCCATGACGGTGTAAAGGATCGTCCATACGGCACCAATCGTAGCCCCTGACGGAGTCCAAGACGGTTTATTGAGCGTCGGATACCACGAGCCGACTGAGAGATTTGTAAGAAAACCCCCAAGGGTCGCGATTCCGAAAACAATGAGCAGACTCACTACGAGACCAGCTATTTGTCTGAGTTTGTTCATAGATGTATAGGTATTCTCATGGTCCATCGATGAATAACCAAAGGAAACCGCTTGGAATCTAAGGTATCGATACTATCCACCTGACTAAAGACGCCAGCAGAATGGTTGCCGAGAGCCCTCCAAGCGAAAGCCCGGCAAACCAAAGCCACTGACGTCGCTTTTCAGTAAGCGCCTTCATGGGAGGCTTTTCCCCTGAAAAGATAGTAGCAGAAGGCGGTGTAGGCCAGCACCACCGGTAGCATGAATTACCGTGCCGACGAGCAATAGCGATTGGGAAGTCCCTGCCGCTGCTGCCTGTCGAAAGGTGACGCTAAAGGGAACCAACCAGGGCCACAAGCTAACCACCAGCCCAATGTAGCCCATGAGAAAGACCAAGAGGCTCAAGAGGAAGGGGCGATACTCGCTAGTACCGCGCAGATCGCGCCAGATTTGAAAGAATAGGCCGGCGGTCACAAGGGGCATGGGCAGGAGATAGAAAAACGTGGGCATACTAAACCAGAGGTTCTTAACATCCGTATTCATCATCGGCATGCTGATGCTGACAATTACCAGGAAAAGTCCGACATAGGCCAGGACGTACGATGCGCTCCTTCGCGCCCATTCCTGGGTGACACCGTCAGTCTTCATCACCAGCCAGGTGGCTCCGAGGAGCGCATACCCGAATACCAACGCAATTCCCGTCATCACGCTGTACGCATTGAGCCAGTCGAAAGAGCCACCGGCAAAGCTTCGGCCCTGGACCTGAAATCCGCGAACGAAAGCTCCCAATATCATTCCTTGCATGAGGGCAGCCAGAAGAGATCCGAAGTGGAAGGAGTAGTCCCAGAGGCGGCGGGACCTGGTCGCCTTGAAGCGGAACTCAAAGGCAACTCCTCTGAAAATGAGCCCCAAGAGCATAAAGATCACCGGCATGTAAAGGGCCGGCATAAGAATCGCGTACGCCAGAGGAAACGCTGCGAAGAGTCCACCACCACCCAGAACCAGCCATGTTTCATTGGCATCCCAGAAAGGCGCGATGGAATTCATCATGCGATCGCGGCATTGATCAGTCGGCGCAAATGGAAAGAGCACGCCGATACCCAAGTCAAAGCCGTCCAGCAGGACGTAGAGAAAGATGGCAGTTCCGATAAGGCCAAGCCATATCAGAGGCAGATCCAGGAAGCTTTCGAAGCTAAACATGGGGTCCTCCTTCTTCTGAGACCAGACCCGTCAACAGCGGTGGCTTATTGACTCCGTGAGCACCATAGACTTCTTCTTCGGAATCCGGGCCCTTTCGGATGAGTTTCAAAATATAATAGGTTCCGGCACCGAAAATAAAGCCATAGGTGAGAACAAAGGCCGTAACGGACATGGCTATGGGCGAAGCCGCCACCGGAGAGACGCCCTCTGAGGCCCTCATTACTCCGTAGATGATGTATGGCTGCCTTCCGACCTCCGTTACAAACCATCCCGCAAGGACGGCCACAAAGCCGGTTGGGGTCATGGCCATGCACCAGTAGTGAAACCACGTCGCGTCAAACAATCGTTTCTTGATGTAGAGTACAAGTGCTGCCAAGCCGCTAAGGATCATCAAAACGCCGAGCCCTACCATAATGCGGAAGGCCCAAAAAACCCAGAGCACCGGCGGGCGGTCCTCTTTGGGCCAATCTTTTAAGCCTTTGACCTCGCCATTAAGGTCATGGGTGAGAATAAGGCTGGATAACTTGGGAATCTGGATGGCATATTTGGTGGTTTCCTCTGCCTGATCGGGCCATCCAAAAAGATTGAGGGGCGCTCCTCTCGTGGTTTCCCAGAGTCCCTCCATGGCCGAGACCTTGGCCGGCTGATGCTTCAAGGTATTCAGACCGTGCATATCTCCGAAGAGCAATTGCATCGGCGCCACAAAGATGGCCATGATCATTGCCATTCCAAACATGACACGAGCACATTCTTTGTGGCGGCCGCGCACCAGGTAGAATGAGCCGATCCCTCCTACAACAAAGGCCGTGGTCAGGTAGGCTGCCGTGACCATGTGCACGAAGCGATAAGGGAAGGAAGGGTTGAAGATTACTTCCAGCCAGTTTGTGGCATAGAAGAGGCCTTCTTCTCCAACCCTATATCCCTGCGGCGTTTGCATCCAACTGTTGGCAGACAAGATCCAAAATGCGGAAACAAGTGTCCCAATGGCTACAATGATGGTCGACGCAAAATGCATCCGTGGGCTGACCCGGTTCCACCCGAACAGCATGACCCCAAGGAATGAGGCCTCGAGAAAGAATGCGGTGAGAACCTCGTAGCCTAACAACGGACCGAGAACGTTTCCGGCCTTATCCGAGAATACCGACCAATTGGTGCCAAATTGAAAGGACATGACCACGCCGGAGACCACCCCCATGCCGAATGTTACCGCAAAAATCTTGACCCACATGCGGTATGTCCGTGCATAGGAGGACTCCCCTGTCGAGAGCCATCGCCACTCGAGGACGGCCAACCAACTGGCCAAGCCTATGGTGAAGGCCGGGAAAAGAATGTGAAACGAAATGGTGAATGCGAATTGGATGCGTGCCAGCAGCACTGGATCAAGGTTTTCAATCATTGCATTACCTCTGTACAGACGACATTCCTCAAGTGTGATCCGAGAAGAGGCGAAAAGTTCAAGCCCTGCAAATCAAGATCATACGGCGCTGTTCTGATGACCCTCCAGTCTTGAAGCTTTCCCCATTGAGAAACCGATCGATGGGGCATTTACATCGAAAGTTCGCCCAGGCTCTTGCTCTGCCACGAGTGAGGGAATTATGTAGTTCTCTCCAGAAGCCGGTTCCTGGTTCCCCTTTGAAGGGGCCAACAATATCCTTCGTAATCCAACCGCCGTAGAAGTCACCCGGTTGTGCAGAGACCATTTCATCTTCGACGTAGCAAGCGTCCATCTTGCTCGGATAGAAAGCAACATGATCCTTTATGGCTTCAAAAACAGGAGAAGGCTGACGATAACACCAGGCGGCGTTGTCCTCAGAACGCTCATCGACCTCTACCGTAAAGTAAGTTGCCTGGCCTTTCCATTCACAGAACGATGTCCGTTCGGTTTGACGCAGGTACTCATGGGCCACGTCTTGCGGCGGGATATAGTAGACTGGCGGATGGCTCGTTTCGAGAACTCGTTTTGCACGGGTGGACTGAGCCACACAGACGTTGTTGAAAACCACTCTTATGAGCTTTGAAGTGTCTTCAATCCGAGGAGGCCTCGGGTAATCCCATACCGACTCTTGTTCAGGGCCAGGCTCAACTCTTTTTCTATCCATTGATGAATTGTGCTCCCGTACCAAAAAGATTCCTGAGATTCTGATGGTGGCCTCAGTCCGGCTGGATCTGTCCGGACTGCCCCTAGGGGTTGGATTCACTGAATAGAGTGCTCCAAATGCCGATTACGAATACCAAGGACCACATGATGGTCCGTATGAGGTTCGTCCACACCAGGCGGCGTATCACCGAGAGGTCCTTGCCGGAGCGCTGCAGCTTTGCGTGGCATGGGACGGAAAGGCCGAATGTGGAAACCCAACACAAGACAATGATTGCGGCGGAAAGGATCGTCAAGAAGCCTCCGCCGAGGTATATCATAATGCCGACAATGATTGCCTGACCACAGAGCAATGGAATGACGAAGAAGGCAATCCGACTCGAGTATTTCCTGTGCCACGACACAAAGGTATCCCGTTCGATGTGGGCTAAGCTCGGGTACATGATGACTTGAGCCAACCACACTACGATCACGATCCCGAAATCAAATACGTTTCTCGCAATATAGAGCTTATCCATAGCGGTGTCCAGTTCTCCTGGGGACCCGGTGCTCCTATGAGAATCGGTCTACAGGAGATCCTTCAATGCCTCGTCTATGGTAGGGAATTCGAAACGGAAACCATTGTCCAGGAGAACCTTTGGAATGGCTCGCTGGCCTTCAAGGATAACCGATCCGAATTCACCCAACACGAGCTTGATCATAAAGGATGGCGCAGGCATGAACGATGGTCTTCCAAGAGCTTTTCCAATGGCCTTGCCAAGGTCTACGTTCCTTACCGGGGAAGGGGAGGAGAAGTTCACGGGGCCTCGAATATTCTCATGTTCTATAAGAAACAGTTCCGCTCGACAGAGATCCTTGACGTGCATCCAGGGAACCCATTGCCGTCCACTGCCAATAGGACCACCGGCAAAGAACTTGAACGGCAGGGCCATCTGAGCAAGAGCGCCGCCACCCTTTCCCAGGATTATCCCGAACCGCGTCGTAAGAACTCTCACGCCCTTCTCCTCTGCCTTGTAGGCTTCCGCTTCCCAGTCCCGAGCGAGATGAGAAAGGAAGTCAGAACCGGGCGGAGCGCTCTCGGTCAGCTCTTCATCACCTGTAGGACCATAAATCCCTGCTCCGGAGGTATTGATCAGGGTGATTTTCCTTTCAGTATCAGCGGGAATGGCTTCCACCAAGTGGCGCGTAGTGAGGATCCTCGTATCTCTGAGAAGCTTCTTGTAAGCGTCATCCCATCTCTTGAACACGGAAACTCCGGCAAGGTTGATGACGAGATCAAATGTCGGCACCTGGGCCTGCCACTCCCCAGGCTTAGTTGCATCAGCGGCCAGCAGCTTGACCTCGGACGGGAGTTTTGCCCCTCTATCCGGGCGTCTCGCCATGACGGTTACTTCAAAGCCTTTCTCCACAAGGAACGGAGTGAGATGGGATCCCACAAAACCATTACCTCCGACAATCAGTGTTCTCATTTCAGGGGCACCTCCGAATTGGATAAAGAGGCTACAGAGAGAAGCTCTTGGAAACCCGTTGGCAATCCAGGAGGAGTCACTGTGGTAATCTTCCTGCTTTCCTTGAGGCCCTAAACGTTCCCATTAGACGTGATTCCTGAGTTGCAGTTCCACCGGATGGGGGCTCAAAAATACTTGGTCTTTCAAATAGGTCTGGTCGTATTTCCGCACATAGTGCGACAGTAAGGTGACCGGTACAATGAGCGGGACGTGGCCCTTTCGGTAGTTCTCGATAGTGTCCACCAGCTCCTGCTTCTCGTCAGCGCCAATCTGTTTCTTGAAAAAACCCATCACGTGGAAAAGGACATCAGTATTTTTCCGCCGGGTAGTCTTCAATCTGAGCGCATCCATGAGCAGGCGCTCATACTGCACCCGGAAGTCATCCAAAGAATGGCTTTTGATAACTGCAATTATTTTTCCCATTTGCCTCATGTGCTGGGGGCTATGGGACATGAGCAGGAGTTTATGCCGCGTGTGGAATTCCACGAAGGCCCGGCGAGTCGGCCTTTGGTCCAAAGCTTCCCGCCACCGCTTCAAAACGAAGATTGCCTCGATGAAATTCTCCCGCAGTTTGGGATCATGGAGCCTACCGTCCTCTTCAACCGGGAGCAGGGGAAAGCGTTCCATGAAGGCGCGGGCAAACATGCCGATGCCCCGGTTCGAGGGCATCCCTTGCTCTGAATAAACCTTTACCCGTTCCATTCCGCTGCTGGGTGACCCCTTCTTGAAGATGAAGCCGTAAAGATCAAGCTCCTCCAGTTCCCGTACTCTTCCGTGAGCACCAATTCAGCATCCGTCTCTGTGTGATCCTGTTTGGTGTTGCTGGTGATCAGGCGCGGTGACTCCGGATCTCCCACGAGGCGCATCGCTTCCCTCGGAACGGCGAGCCCGCACTCGACCTCTGGACAAACCGGAAAGAATTCAGCATATTGGGACAGGGTGTCCGTGATGAACGGATCTCGGCTGTGTCCACCGTTGTAACGGACATTTTGACCCAGGAGGCACGCGCTGACTCCAAGCTTGATCCGCTCTTCCATGTAGCTTATCATCCTTCATCAAGAGATGGGCCGAATCCCTCGGCAAGCAGCGAACAATCACCCAGAATTACCGCATATCTTGGACTGTCGTCAAGGGCTGCGCCGAAACTCAGCGGAACGGCTGACACAAGAATGTTGTTACAAGGCCAGAGAGTGACACAGGTACCCGAGTTCCGAATTCTGAAGTGCAACGAGGCAAGGGAAAACCCTCACGGTGACTATGTTGTCTACTGGATGATTGCCAACCGAAGAACTCATTGGAATTTCAGTCTCCAACGGGCTGTCGAGTGGTCGAACCGATTCAACCGCCCACTGATTATCCTTGAGGCTCTTCGATGCGGCTACCAATGGGCATCTGACCGGCTCCACCGTTTCGTTATGGAAGGCATGAAGGACAACGCCTCGAGCCTAGAAAAAACCGGTGTTCTTTATTATCCTTATCTGGAACCTTTCCCCGGAGCCGGCAAGGGGCTCTTACAGGAACTGGCAAAGCGAGCATGCGTGGTTGTCAGTGACGACTTTCCATCATTCTTCTTACCCCGGATGGTGGAGGCAGCATCCCATCAGGTTTCCGTCCTCATGGAGAAAGTGGACTCAAACGGCCTTTTACCGATACATTGGACGGACAGGGTCTTCTTGACTGCTTTCTCGTTCAGACGTTTCCTCCAGAACAACATCGAGCCCCATTTGCACTCCCTTCCGAAGTCTGACCCTCTCGCCGAAGGTGTTCGGCCATTCGACGGAAAACTCCCCGGAAGAATTCTGGACCGATGGCCACCGGCACACGATATCCTCGAGCCCCTGCATGAAGGACCTTTGGCTTCCTTTCCGATTGATCACTCAGTCCCGCCATCGCCGATCCACGGGGGAGAGCGTGAAGCAAATCGAACCCTGGAGAGGTTTCTCCAAGAAGGCATCGATCGATACACGGATTGCCGAAACCATCCTGACGACGATGCCACGAGCGGTCTCTCAACCTATCTTCATTTTGGTCATATCTCAGTCTATCAGGTGTTTCAGGACCTTATAGATCATGAAGGATGGTCCAAGAATAGGATTTGGCCGGGCGGGCGAGGACAGCGTGAGGGTTGGTGGGGCATGAGTCGGAATGCTGAAGCCTTTCTGGACCAGCTCATCACATGGCGAGAGCTTGGCTACAACATGTGTGCTCATATGCCCCTTTATGGCCGATACGAGTCTCTCCCGGCTTGGGCAAGGGACACGCTGGACATACACAGGAAGGATCCCCGACCCTACCTGTACGGCCTGGAGCGGTTCGAGAACGCCGAAACCCATGATCCACTATGGAACGCCGCACAAAGGCAACTGCGGCGAGAAGGACGGCTCCATAACTATCTTCGTATGGTGTGGGGAAAGAAGATTCTTGAGTGGACGCTGTCGCCGGAAAAAGCTCTGGATATAATGATGCACCTTAACAACAAGTATGCACTCGACGGTCGCAACCCCAATTCCTACTCGGGGATCTTCTGGATCCTGGGACGTTACGACAGACCCTGGGCACCCGAAAGGCCCGTGTTAGGAAGAATCAGATACATGTCCTCCCAAAACACGGCCAGGAAGCTTCGATTGAAGCAGTACCTCCGAAAGTACTCGGAATGAGCGTTTTCTGGAATCGACTTCGTCAGCTATCTCCCGACCCATCGGATCGTCAATGGATCTTTGTACCGTTCCGATCAGCTCAACGATTCCATGGGACCTTTGAGCCGAGAAAACCCTCGCAACCTGGGTATTGTGATCATCGAGAATCCCTGGAAAGCGGAGCGGCGGCCTTACCATAAACAGAAATTGGCGCTGTTCCTTTCAAAATATGCGGCATTTTGCCCTGGAGCAAAGTGCCCGTGGAGTTGCCGTACGATACTTCGTGACGGACGGCCCTTACAGAATCGCTCTCGAACAGGTCGCTCGGGATGTTGGTCCATTGACGGTCATGACGCCCGCGGAACGGGAGTTGCTGACAGACATCGAGCCTCTGATCAGCACTGGCTTGATCCGGATTATTCCCCATGAGGGATGGATGACCACTCCCGATCTGCTGAGAAAGGTGGAGAAGCCCGGAACGCAGAGGCGCATGGACGCTTTCTACCGCGAGGCACGTCGCACTTCGGCAATCCTTATGGTGGGAGAGAGGCCCCTATACCAATCCCCTTTCTAACAAGTAATTCTGAGATAAGGGAAATTGGTCAAGGAACGTAGTCTGTTGGGATTATTTTCCAGTGCTCTAATTTCTCGACAGAGAGCTTCTTCGACTTGATCGAGGGATTTGAAACCTTTATTTGTCATTGCCTTTTCTCTAAGTTCGTCCCAAAGGTGTTCGACAGGATTGAGTTCGGGACTGTGAGAGGGTTGGGCTATGAGTCTTATGTTTTCAGGGATTTTGAGATGCTTGGTCATATGCCAACCTGCTTGGTCAACGATCATGATAACGAAGTAATCCTTGAAATCCCGGGAAACGTAATCGAGAAATAGATTCATCATGTCTGTATTGACGAACGGAAGAATCAAAGCGGTCATTCTTCCCAGCGCCGCACACACGGCTGCGAAGACGTATACGTACGTCCTCACAATTTGCCTGGGCGCTACAGGACGGATACCTTTGGGCGCCCAGCAAGGTCTATGTTGATTTATGCGACCAAATCGGCCCTCATCCTGAGGCGCGAGGATTACGGGTCTTGTGTCTGATGGATCTCTTTGAGCGACTATTGCCTTTACCTGTTCGGGGAGTTTTTTTTAAACTCTTCTTGCGCTTCCTCTTTGGCCCCCATATGGCGAGGACGAGGCATCGCTTTTCGCCATTCGTTTCTGTCCAAAAAACGATAAATCGTATAGTGACCTATTGGATGCCCCACATGGTCTTCCACAGCCAACTTAATCTCGGTAACAGTGGCTATTTGACCTTTTCTTGCGCTCTCAAAAAACGGCGCCAAAAATTCTCTTTCTTCTTCCGGATTCATTAATGGATCTTCGCGTAAGAGCGTACCTGTGTTGAAAAAAGAAAGATGACATGCTTTCTGCCTTCTTTGGTGTTTGAGAAAATCTGAGAAGGCGAGGAAATCATGTCCACGGGTATATTGTACCACTGTTTCGGGATAACCGGCCGGGGAATTCATCATGTACATAGCCGCTTTGAAGCGGGACGGACAATTTTCCGGATCGGTCAAGATCCGACCAGTCTTGCGTGTTCCGTTTGTGGGAGTCGGCAGGTAAAGAAGAAGGGGGCGTTAGGTTCGGAGATTCATTAAAAAGGCTTATAAGACAGCCTGCAAACGCGCAGAGCTATAAGATTTCACGTTTCATGACCTTCGACACTGCGCACTTAATAATCTTCGTTTGGCGGGGAACGACTATTTCAAAATCATGGCAATCTCAGGTCATAAGACATGTCAGTCTTCAAGAGATATAATCTAGTCACTGAAGAGGAATTGAACGAGATTCAATGGAGAGAGCAGAGGGTTGGAAAAGCATGAATAGACACCTATATGGACACCAAAACAAAAAAGGACTCAGGTCTTATCCTGAATCCTCAATTATTTCTGGTGCGCCCTAAGAGATTCGAACTCCCGACCTTCTGATCCGTAGTCAGACGCTCTATCCAGCTGAGCTAAGGGCGCACAGTCCAACCATTTTTTTTTAGAACTTTCTTATCCTCTTGTCAATAACGTAATGTTTGCGATGCAGACCAAGAAACCGGCTGACGCCCTTTCTTTTATGGAGGTGCAGGCTCATTCCCAGACTGTTCGCATTGAATCACGCACGACCAGCTCAAGCTGGTTCTACACCAAAAGCATCCTGGATGACCTCGACCTCTGACGGCGGTCCTACAGTAACAAGAACAACGTCAAATCTGCATGCTGGGACTTGCCTATAGTGCCTATCCAAATATACTTGAGCTACTTGAGCAATCTTTTTCTGCTTGCGAATATTCACGGAAAATACAGGGTTCAGGGCGTCAACAGAATGCCTCGAACGCACCTCGATAAAGACAAGGTCTTTCCCCTCACGGGCTATAATGTCAATTTCTCCGAGGCGACATTCAAAATTCCGCTCTATGACTTCATAGCCTCGTCCTGAAAGATAGTCCGCAGCTAACTGCTCGGCATTTCGACCCCTTTGACGAGTGCTGGGCTCGGTTTTCCGCTTGAAAACTCGGGCAAAGAAGCCGGATTTTGGGGAATCACTCATACAAATAATCATTGAGATTGGGGGAACCTCCTTCGTGCAAAAAGGTCCTCCCAGATTCTTCCTCGCTTGAATGCGAACTGAAATCAGTTGCGCTTCTCCTGAAGCATTCTTTCGTGCAAGCGCCGGGCTTGCAAAGCAAAGGCCTCAAGCCTCGCTTCTATTATCTGAGGAAATGCATTTCCATCGGTCTCAATAGCCAAGAACGGAAGCTTCTGGTCTTTGGCAAGAAGTTCCATATGGTCCGGTCCGTGACCGTTAACTCTCATTAACAGCTCACGTTTTTCGGTGGTCGTGAATTTTTCAGTCAAAATCGATTCAGCCACTCTGGTAGGCATGCAGCCAAACGGCCCGATAGATATTATTCCACATGATGGATGAAGTATCTCGTGCAGCGCCGCTCCGACAGTAAGAATCGCTTCACCGGTAAGCATCGGAGATATAAATTTTTCTCCTGCTGCAATTAAATCCTCCACCTTCAGAATTTCGTGGAAGAACAGACCAGATGGCGCCAGAAGACTGCGGATCTTAACGTCAAAGTAGCGCTTCACATAATATCGAATCCAGAAAGGAATATTTGCTTCGCCCTCGATATTGTTCTTGATTAGCCAGTCCACATACTTGATCCACTCACTGGTCTGAGAAGTGCGCACTATGAACCCGCGATCTGCCATCTTCTCCACTAGCTTCTGCAGAGAAATAGGATCATTCCGTACGTAAATCTCTCCAATGAGCGATATCTTCGGGATCTCCTCATAAGGCATCTTCAAAGGAATCCGGCTCAGAATCGCAGCCGTGGATTTGAGCTGATTCCGAATCTGTCTCCATGAACCGTGGATCACGTTTACAACGGAATTCCACTCTCGGAAAAAAATCTCCAGCGCTGCATCTCGATCCGAAGCCGCAGCCATAATAGTGGACCAAATTTCGTACATGGTATCGCCTATAATAATGGCTCGCCATGCAGGTAAGGTGAAACGATCACCAAGCCCCATGTATCCATTTGCCGCATTGAGGGTCAGCACAGCGGCATTCGGAATTCGATAGCGCTCAATTAGACGCCTGGAGAACACATTGTACTGCCCGAATCTGCAAGGACCTCCAGCACCTGGCATGAAATATGCCGTGATCTCTCCTGCAGGTCTGTCCGTCCACAAATAGTTCAGCATTGAGCCTACGGTGGTCTGAAGCGGCAAACACTCTTTGCATGAGGAATTGCCACGCCCAATCTTTAAGACTTCTTCATCGGCAGGCGGCAAGCCATGTGCGTTGATGCCTACGTTCTTGAATGCGCTCACGAGAGCTTCATGGGCAAACCGTCCCATCGCGGGAAGAATAATTCTGACATCGGGATGGTTCAAAGGATAATGTCTTCCATCCGGAGTAGCGATTACCGGTTTTCCATTTACTATGGCGCAACGTGCTGCTTGGAAATCTTTGCTGACGTAAGAGATCTGTTTCTTGCTTTCAAGTTCTCGATAGTACTGGACTATGTCCAAGAAGGCCTCGATGCGAGTCTCCAAACCCGCGTCAGCGGTATGGCTGTCCAGCTCAAGAGTCAAAGAAGGCTTGCGTCCCATTTCATCACGGAAATAACCTACGACGAAAGAATCAGGTCCGCACGAAAAATTGCTAATAAAAGTCCCGAAAAGCTGCGGGTGATTCTTAACGAATCGAGAGGCCTTAAGTATCATGCGTCCCATGGACCAGTACATCGTATCTTCGTCATCCAGCGTCTGGTCTTCGTACGGCAACATATCAAAAGGCATGATAATGTAGCCCCTGGATGCGAATTTCCCAGGAATTCCTTTGTTTGCTTCTCCCGCAAATGCGTTGTAAGGACGGCCGAAAAGCACCACTGCCATCAAGTCCGGATTTTGCTCAATCTCTTTCAGAAATTGAGCGCCTCGTTCCCGAAGTTGATCCTTGAAAGCGACCTGCGCCTTAACTCCCGCATTGAAGGCAGCCGTTCCCTGAGCTTGCGAGGCCCCCAGTTCGGCGGCCAACTTGCTGAATTCCTGGCTCTTGGAATCGAAACCGCTGCTGAGATCGAGATATGGGGTCAGCACCTTCTTGGACTGGGTTGCCTCAAAGGTGCTTTTCAGATAAAAAGCCTCTCCCTGGACGAAAACACACGTGCAGGTGTTGTGGTTCTCTTCGTCTGTTGGGACTCCTCGAATGTGGGGTAAGAAAAGGATGTCCGGATTCTTTGCCAGAAGGTCGTGCATAAACCCGTGAGAAATTTCCACTGGAAAACAAAATGCAGCTCCCTGTTGATCGACTCCCTTGGGATCAGCGTAGTCGGGCAAAACCACTCGATATCCCAATTCTTTGAAAAACGCATTAAAGAACGGGAAAAAGGTGTGCATCAGAAATGAGCGGTTTACCCCGATTGTCGGACGTTTGTCATCGGGATCATCGGGAGCAAGGTCCCGGAAAGCCAACCGCTGGCGATAATCCACCATATCCAGTGACAGTTTGTCGAATTCCAGGTGCCGGATGAGATTCACATACCGGTTGCACGCCCCACCAAAAGGATAGGTTTTACTTTCTATTTCAATTTTTGCGATTTCGCATCTGCGATCGCATTTTTCCTTGCCACCGCCGCACGTGAACGGTTTCTTATAGACTACTTCTCTGGCAGCCAGTCGTTCCAGATCGAACGGGTTTTCCTGCATAAGACCGATATCAATCCGGCGCTCTACTTCCAGCGCCACACCGAAGGCTCCCATGAGGCCCGGTTCAGGAGGCACGACGATTTCTTTGCCGGTAAGGGCCGCCATTGCAGCCGGGATTGCCTCGTTATAGCAGACCCCGCCCTGCATAAAGACCTTTTTCCCAACGGGTCGATTGCCTTTGACCCTGTTGGAATAATTCATACATATGGAATAGACCAGCCCCGCCACTATATCATTTACGGGAATGCCTTCCTGAGCAGCGTTCTTGATATCCGATCCGATGAAAGCCGCGCACTGATCGTTAAAATTCGGGGGATTCGATCCCGTGTAAGCGACCTTCCCGATATCAGTGACCTTAAGGCCGAGGCTCTCTTTGGCGGATTCTTCCAGAAACGAGCCTGTGCCCGCACTGCAGGCTTCGTTCATGGCATAATCGCTGGGTACGCCGTTTGTGATGTAAGTGTATTTCGCGTCTTGACCACCGATCTCGAAAATGGTGTCCACTTCAGGATCAAAATGCACCGCAGCCGCTGCATGGGCAATGATTTCGTTGATTACTCCGTCGGTCATCGCGTGCAAGCCGGCGATTTGGCGCCCTGATCCGGTTACACCGAGCCCTACAATGTCTATGGGAACATCGATCTGATCCGCAAGGCTGCGATAAACGTTGCGTGATGCCCCTACAGGGTCGCCGTCCGTACGCAGGTAATCAGCTGCAAGGATCGCTTTGTCCTTGCAACGCATAATGACTCCCTTGGTGGTCGTAGAGCCCACATCCAATCCCAGTATCGTGCGATCGCCTGCTTCAGCCTTGCCTCTTGGTCGATCCTCGAAACGCACCATGTGGCGGAATTCCGCAAGCGGTTTCAGGTATCCGAAAGCGGAGCCTTTCTTCTGAAACACGTCATCGGGTCCAGTATAGGCGTTTGTGGGGTTTTCCAGGGCCCAGAGAGCGGCCCCAAGCGCTTCGAAGTAAGGGGCTTCTTCTGGAATGCGCAGGCCTTCAATCTCCTTGGCGAGATAATGGATCATCGTCTTGTTCCTGGATGATCCTCCCACAACAACTACGTCTTTTTTTGGCAGTTTCTTTAATAATTCGACTACCTTGTTGGCCATCATCTTGGCCAGACCAGCTACCACGTGACCTTTTGGAATACCTTTATTCAGAGCATGGGTGCAGTCGCTTTTGCAGAAGACCGAGCACCTGCCTGAGACCTTGTGAGGATGCTCGGATATGCCCAATTCAGAGACGTCCTGGAGCGTGAGATTCATCCTGCCGATTTGCTGGAGAAAAAATTCGCCGGTGCCTGAAGCGCATTTGTTGCCTGTCTGAATGCCTTGTATTTTCCCATCTTCATCGAGATGATAAACGAGAAAAGTCTCGCCGCCGGCGCTGATCACGACTTTGTGGGGATCGCCGTTAGTCAGCACGTGTGAGACCGCCATTTCAACGGCTTCTGGCTCAGAAACGGTTGTGAGTTTTACGAAATTGCAGAATTTTCGCCCTGTCACTGCGACTGGTATTTTGCGCGCGACAGGCATTTTCTCCAGGGTCTCCAGAAGCACCTTTCTGGGGTTTCCTTCGTGCGTTATCGTATCGTATTCAATTATTTCGGTTTTGCCGTTTTCTTTTCTAAGATGAACGAGGCTAAGTGTAGACGCTCCCAGGCACAGACCCAACGCTTCCATTGAACGATTCTCCGTTTTCGAGTCAGGGTGATTCTCCAAGACCTATAACTCTTCAATATAGACACAGAAAGCGATTCTCGCAAGGCCGATGAGGAATTTCTTCTCAGAATTTGTCGTAGTGCAAGTATTTCTAATGGTGACTGAACATATCAACAATGGAATGGCATACGTGACGCAAAGAGCATTGGTTCAAAAGGTCGGATTCATTGATCGGAAATAACAGACTTGGACCGGCAGCGCGTCCGAGCAAAGAAAGTAAACAGACAAGATATGTCAGATATTCAGCTGCTTTTGAGGCAGCGAGCTTCGCGTCTGTCAAGATCAGTCTCCGGCGGCAGCCTATTGCATCTCTGAGCGGGGCGTGCGTTGATACAAGTTCACCCAGTGGTTGTGCTCTTTTAGATTGCTTGAAAACTGATGGCTTCCGTCGTTTTTCGCCACAAAGTACAGGAAATCAACTTCAGCAGGATTTACAGCAGCGATGAGAGATTCCTTTCCCGGGTTTGCGATTGGTCCCGGAGGCAAACCGGTATTCTGGTAGGTGTTGTACGGATGTTTTCGGTTAAGATCCTCCCTGGTGATCTTGGAACCCATGGGCTTGATCTTGTAAATTACGGTGGGATCACATTGGAGCTTCATGTTTTGTCGCAAGCGATTGTGGAATACTGCAGAAACCAGCGCATGCTCTGACGCTCGCGCCTCTTTCTCGACCAGAGACGCGAGAGCCAAAACCTGTGACACAGACCAGCCATGCTCTTCGGCCGTAAGACGCACATGCTTGTCATAGATTTTGAAGAACCTCTGGGTCATCCGACGAATAATCAGCTTGCCGTCGCCTTTTTCGGATGGTCTCAGGAAATAGGTGTCAGGGAAAAGATAGCCCTCCAAGGATTCGCCTTCTACACCCAATTCTTTCAAAAAATTTCGATCGTTGGCCAAGGCAATAAATTCCTCTTTGGACATGATCTCAGATTGCTGAAACAAGTTCGCAACCTGAAACATGTCGTATCCCTCGGGAACAGTGATCGAAAACATCAACGTTCTACCGGAAATCAACTGATCTAAAACATCGCCCGCATCACTCCCAGTTTTCAGAGCATAATCGCCGGCCTTTATCTTTCGCTGTTCACCTCTGATCAAGGCTACGACTTTGAAAACGAAGCGGCTCGAGATCACCCCATTGTCCTGGAGTATTGCGCCTACCTGCGACAAGGATGCTCCCTTGGGAATGGTGACTATGGCTTCTTGTCCGGTGACGATCGTGCTGCGATCGCGAGACGAGGTTACATCTTGAATGATCCCGGGAATTTTTGAATAGGCCATGTATCCCGCGACGCCCAAGGCAACAAGCGCAACCACGACGAGAAAAGCCTTCAAAACGGTGAGAAAAGATAATTTCATTCGCCGCTTAAGCCCCTAGATCGATTGTCCAGATATCCCTGGAGTATTAACACCGCTGCAAGCTTGTCGATCACCTTGCGTCTTTTGGAGCGGCTCAAGTCCGCCTCCAGAAGAGTGCGTTCAGCTGCCGCGGTGGATAGGCGTTCGTCCCATTCCTTGAGAGGAACATCCATCTTTTGCGCCATTCGCTCCATGAATTCTCTTACTTTTTTAGCCTGAGGCCCTTCTGTTCCATTCATATTATAAGGCATTCCGACCACAACTTCGGTTACGCCGTATTGCTCGACGATCTTGCCAATGTTATCAGCATCGCTTTCCGGATTCTTGCTCTCCAGGGTTTCAAGTCCCTGAGCCGTAAAGCCCAACTCATCGCTGATGGCTATGCCAATCCGCTTGGAACCCATATCCAGGCCGAGAATGCGCAATGATATACCTCACAAAAAACGACGGCTTTACCGTCGACTGGAACACTTTTAGATAATTCCGGAGCTTATGTCAAGAAATCAAACGTGGAGAAATTCGGAAGCGTGGAAGAACCAGTTACATCTGTCCGCACGCAAACTACAGAGGTTTTGACGAAAAAATTGATTTTAGAATCGTGCGGCAGGCATCCATAACATCGTGCGTTAAAGCAAGCAACCAGGGTCGAGGACACGCGAAATCCGCTAGATTGTCATTCTTGCGCACGGGTGAGTCCAATTTTTCTCTTTATACCTTTCTGGATTCCCGGTTTCTAAGGGCTACACGCAATCCTGTCGACCAAAGCCGTCAACCCACGAACACGGCCCACCTGTCGTCATTCCGTCGAAAGACGGAATCGAGGCTTTTCAATCCCGCGAAACACATGACTGGACCCCGACTTTCGTCGGGGCGGCGACGTGCGCTAGCCGGATTCTTCTTAATTCAACAGAACTGGGACCTACGCTGGGGTAGCCTAACCGGCATTGCTTTTGAAAATCCCTATAAAACACTTGCCATATCACTGGTTTTGCTGCAAGCTACGATGCATAGTTGCTTACCTTGGACAATATCTGGGACTGCAATAAGGTTTTCACGAACAACAATTCGTAGAATACTTCAGATAAGGAGGACACCCTGTCATGAAGAAACAGAGATGGGCAATCATCTGCTTGGCAATCCTGGGAGCGGTCTTTTCGGTAGTTTCATGCCCTAGCTTTGCGGCGGACCCCATAAAGATCGGTCTTGTGGATTCGTATACCGGTCCCCCCAGCGTGTACTGCAACGACGTCAAAGACGGCTTCAAACTTGCCCTGGATGAGATTAATGCCAAAGGCGGTGTGCTGGGAAGACAACTCGTCTTCGTGACAAGGGATGACAAATTTAAGGTGGACCTGGGCCTCAGCGCTGCGAGAGAGCTCATCATGAGAGAGAACGTTGATATCCTCGCTGGTACTACTAACAGCGCTGTCACTCTGGCAGTCTCCGATGTGGTAAAAAAAGAAAAAATTCCGTTCGTGGTGATGTTTGCCAAAAGCGCGAAAATCACTGGAGCTAAAGGTCACAGATACATTTTTTCTCTTAATGAAAACACTGCTATGATTGGCCGAGCGGCAGCAATAGCGCTCTCGAAGCGACCCTACGTCAATTATTGGATTGCAGGGGATGATTACGAATTCGGACACGCTATGGGTTCGGAGATTTGGTCCAATTTGAAAAAACTTAAGCCTGAAGTCAACTTGATGGGTGAATCATGGTGGAAAGTGGGTGAGCCTGATTTCATTCCATACATTACTTCGATCCTGTCGGTTAAGCCGGATGCGGTAATCATGGCAACTGGAGGGGCGGGTTGCGTACCGTTCCTGAAAACAGCCAAAGCCACCGGCTTCAATCAAAAAGTCCCGTTTCTAATGCATACGGCAATCGAGCTTTCTACTCTTAAACCTTTAGGCGCGGAAGCACCGGAGGGCGTCCTGGGAACGTCGCCGTATCTATTCTATTATCCTGACACTCCCGAAAATAAGGCTTTCGTCGAAAATTATAAGAAGAAATATAATAACTATCCATCAGTTGCGTCATTCTGCGGTTACATTTCAGGTCAGTTCATTGCAAAGGCCTTCGAAAAAGCAGGTGCCGTGGATCGAGAGAAATTCGTTGACGCCCTTGCAGGAATGACGCTTGATAGTCCGGTCGGAAAACTTACCATAAGAGAATTCGACCATCAGTTGATGCTCCCCATGTTCGTCGGGGTAACCAAGTCGGTCCCTGGCTACGACTTTCTAATGGCCGACAAAATCGAGACTATCCCTGCGGCAGACATCATGCCGACTGTCGAAGAAATCAAGAAGGCGAGGGAAGAATAGGCCCAGGCCAAAGCCCTTGGTGGCCATCTTTTTTGAGGCATGCCTAAGCGGTAAGAGAAGACGCAGAGGAAACACCTCCCCGAATCGCTAATCCGAACGCACAGGATAGCATAAAAGCGCTTGCAGGACCGACGTAATGCCGGTCACTGCAAGCTTTTCATGGAAAAAACCACCACGCCGCGCTTTCGGTTGGCTTCTCCAGAGCCTCTTGCAAGGAGACAACAGGAGTCGCGTAATCGAATCCGGCAAGAATTTGTAAGCACACTCAAAGAGCTATTCAGATTTCACGGTCAGCACTGGACACTGTGCTGTGCGCACTACTGTCTCTGCTGTGCTTCCCAGAAGTAAATGACTCAGTCCAGTCCTTCCGTGAGTGCCCATTATGATGAGGTCCACGGATTCATCGGCAGCGAGCTTCACGATTTCTTCGCCAGGGATCCCTATTCTTGAAAAAGTTTTTGCATTTGGAATATCACGCCTGAATTTTTCGCCCACTTCCTCTAGTCGTTCCTGAGCTGTCTTTTCAACTGAATCCAGCGCTTCACCGTACACTGGAAGGTCTATCAAGGCAGGATGCCTCAGGAATCTGGTATTTATGACATTCACGATCAGCAGGTCGGATCCGAAGGTCTTGGCATAACTCAGCGCCACTCTAGCCGCCCGTTCCGAGTTTTCCGAGAAATCTGCGCAATATAGAATTTTTTTCGGGATCATGACTCCAATCTCCTTAATTTGTACAGATCGGTCACAACCGCAGTATAACGGACGCAATTCGGGAACCAAACGGTTTTATGAAAATAATTGGCCTAATGTCGTTGCCATTTCGGATTCAGGCTTTCTAAGGCGCTTGGATGGCGGTCGAGCGAGCACCGACTAATGTTATTGTCTGATCCTCAGCAAGTGGCTTTTCCTGCTTGTGCGGTGGTGGTAATATACGTTAATCGAAATTGCTGGAGAGGAATTGTTTTGGATCACCCACAACATGATCTTTAATGTGATTGCGGGGACAGGTGTTAAATAATAAATATTTAGTGATAAATTTGGATCAAACTACAGTCCCATATGCGGAAAGCTTCATGGCTGCAGGTCGGAATTTTCGAAATCAGAGATAATCTGCCTGATTTGCTGTTTTTTCTTGCGCATCCCAAGACAGTTAGTGTGGGGCTCAGGGATCGCCATCATGTTCAGCCGAAGGATCTCCTGGTGCCGGTCGAAAGGCTCCAGCGAGAGGGAATAGAGTTCGTTCGATCGGTGCGGGGGGGCGGAATCACGTATCATTGGCCTGGGCAGGTTGTATGCTATCCGGTAATTGCTTTGGGCAAAAAAGAAAGAGATATTCCTGCATACATGAACAAACTGGAGCAGGTAGGAATCGAAACACTAGACAGCTTCGGACTCAAAGTTCATCGAAAGCGTGATTCCGCGGCGCACTTAGGATTGTGGATAGGGGGTAAAAAGATCGTTTCCATGGGAGTCAGGGTAAGCAATTGGGTGACAAGCTTCGGTTTTGCCATTAATCTGGAAGGAGACATTTCCCCGTCGGCGTACGTGCGGCCCTGTGGTATTGAAGGGGCCCGGCTGACAACTCTCGAAAAAGTACTGGGGGAAGCGCCGCCAAGGGAAAAGGTCATCGACAAAACAATTGAATGTTTCGCTTCGGTGTTTCGGCGAGAGCCATCGAGGATATCTCCTGAGGTCCTCGAAAGAATAATGTCAGCAACGGAACCGATACAGAACATGAGGAATGGATGAGGCACATGACCAAGGAAGACATGTTTCGAGTAATGGACCCCGAGGGTAAGGCGGACCTTTCCGCGATCGAGGGGATTCCCGAGGCGGACAGGATCAAGATGTATCGCCTCATGATGTTTACACGTCTTTGGAATACCAAAGCCCTCAGCCTTCAGCGGCAGGGTCGGCTGGGGACTCTAGCCTCAGTCCGCGGCCAGGAAGCTTCTAATATAGGCATGGGATTGGCGCTTGGACCCGGTGATTGGTTTTGCCCGGCGTTTCGTGAATATGGAGCAATGTTCGCGAGAGGAGCCCAACCAGCGAAACTGTTTCAGTACCTGGGGTGGAGATGAAAGAGGCGCTGCCCCACCCGAAGATGCTCATATGTTGCCTGTATGCATTACTGTGGGCTCACACTTGTGCCATGCTGTGGGAATAGCCTTTGGAGCGAAGATGCGAGGAGAAAAGATTTCTGTAATGTCCAGCTCAGGCGACGGATCCACCTCTCAGGGCGATTTTCACGAAAGCCTCAATTTTGCAGGCGTGTTCAAGCTTCCGGTAGTGTTCGTGATTCAGAACAATCATTGGGCCATTTCAGTCCCGCTTCACCAGCAGACAGCGTCGGAAACGATTGCTCAAAAAGCGCAAGCTTATGGCATCAACGGCGAGCGCGTTGACGGAAATGATGTTTTCGCAGTTTATTTAACGTTGAAAAGGTTGCTGGAAGAGGCGAGGTCCGAATACAAGCCGTCGTTGGTGGAACTGGTTACCTATCGGATGGACGACCATACTACGTCAGACGACGCAAACAGATACCGCCCCGAAGAAATGATCGGCCCCTGGAGAGCGAAAGATCCAATCGACCGACTGCGAAAGTTTCTTAATGACAATCATGGATGGGATGACAATAAAGAGGCCGACCTGCAAGCTGAATTGACCGCGGAGGTTGAGAAGGCGGTTCAAGACTATGAGGCGATGCCTTTGCCGCATCCTACTGAAATGTTTGATCACATGTACGCAGAAATGCCGTGGCACCTGCGGGAGCAAAAAGATCAAATGCTCAACCGTCTGGGCGAAGTTGAGAGGTAAAAACATGGCACGCTTATCTATGGTTGAAGCAATTAACGCCACGCTCCATGAGTTGATGGCGAAAGATGAAAGAATAGTTGTCCTGGGCGAAGACGTGGGCGTGGACGGAGGAGTTTTTAGAGCAACAGTCGGGCTTGTCGAAAAATTCGGTCCTATGCGGGTAGTCGATACTCCTCTTGCTGAAAGCTGCATCGTCGGTTCAGCAATCGGCATGGCCGTGTACGGAATGCGGCCCATCGCGGAAATTCAATTCGAGGGCTTTATGTTCAAGGCCTTTGACCAGGTTTACAGCCATGCGTCTCGACTGAGAAGGCGTTCTCAGGGTGTTTTCAACGTGCCTCTGGTGATAAGGGCCCCGTATGGGGCAGGTGTGCGAGCCCTGGAACATCATTCGGATGCTCCGGAGGTGCTTTTCGCTCACCTTCCAGGCATGAAGGTGGTCATTCCATCTACTCCATCGGATGCCAAGGGACTTCTGACCTCGTCCATAGAAGATCCGGATACAGTGATATTCCTGGAGCCCAAGCGTCTTTATCGTCTGTTCAAAGAGGAAGTGCCTGAAGGCGATCATCGAGTGCCTCTGGGCGAGGCAAGATTAGTGCAGGAAGGTGATGATGTTACGATCGTCACATACGGTGGAATGGTTAGCGTCTGCGAAAGGGCGGCTCAACATGTGGCGTCAGAAGGCGTTCAGGCAGAGGTCATAGATCTCCGCACCGTATGGCCGTTTGACATCAACGCTATCACCACTTCAGTGAATAAGACGGGCCGGTTGATCATTTGCCACGAAGCCCCACGATCGTTCGGGGTAGGCGCGGAAATTGCCGCTCAGGTGGCGGAGAGGTGTCTGCTGTCGCTACAGGCTCCCATCAGGCGAGTAACCGGAAACGACGTGATACCGCCACTCTCTAAGCTGGAAGAATACAATTACCCTGATTCTGAGCAAGTGGTTCGAGCGATTCACGAAACCGTGCAGTTCTAATTAAACAGGGGAGGTCACATTCATGAAGCATGTTTTTAAGCTGCCGGACGTAGGGGAAGGAATTGCCGAAGCTGAGATCGTTGAATACCTCGTCCAGGCCGGTGATAGAGTAAAGGCAGATCAGCCTGTGGTCAGGATTGAAACCGATAAAGCGGTTGTCGAATTACCTTCACCGGTAGGCGGAGTGGTTGTTGAGATACCCCAAAAACCTGGCGACTCTGTGAGAGTCGGCGAAGCCTTGCTGGTAATCGAAACCGAGGCTGAAGCCGCTCAAGCCGCGGAAGCTGCAAAACCTACTGAAGCCAAGGAAAAGGAGCCCCCTGCTGAGGAAAGAAAAGCGGTTGCCACGAAACCCGAAGAGGCCCCACCCAAACCGGAGCGTCCCGCCGTGGCGACCCGTGAAGTGCCCACCAAAGCGGACGAAGCGCCTCCCGCGGAACGAGTGCAGGTCCAGGCAACTCCACATACTCGAAAACTCGCCAGGGAGCTTAAGATTGACATTACGACCGTCAAAGGGACCGGGCCCCACGGTCGCATAACCGACGAAGACGTCCGCAAAGCCGCCGCAAAACCCGAAGTCGCTGCTGCGCCGGCAGCTCCAATTCTCGAAACACCGGCAGTCCCTGTTGTAATTCAGCCTCCGCGTGCCGTTTACGATTTCGAAAGATACGGACCGACTCGCCGCGAGCATCTCAAAGGTGTACGAAAACGCACGGCTGAGGTCATGGTGCGATCCAAGTCAACCATTCCGCACGTAACGCATTTTGACGAGGCTGATGTCACGGAGCTCATGTCAGTGGTGGAACGGGAAAAACCGCTGGCAGAAAGCCGGGCAATCAAACTGACCGTGCTGTCGTTTCTGGTAAAGGCCGCCGCGACCGGTTTGAAGTTGTATCCTATGTTGAATTGCTCTTTGGACGACTACTCAGGGGAGATCGTATACAAAGATTATTATCACATCGGATTCGCTACTGATACTGAAGCCGGCCTCATGGTTCCAGTGATTCGAGATGTGGACAGGAAATCTGTGCTGCAAATTGCCGCAGAACTGCAGGGACTCAGCAAAAAGGCCAGAGAAAGATCGATAGATCTGGATAGCATGCGTGGCGGCACGTTCACGATAACCAACGTGGGTGCATTGGGAGGAACGTGGGCCACTCCAATAATAGTGCACCCGCAAGTGGCCATACTCTGCCCTTTGAGGGCACGGCAGCGACCTGTGGCCCATGAAGGGCAGATTGTGATTCGTACGATGATGCCTTTGACTCTGTCGTTCGATCATAGAGTTTTGGACGGGGCCGATGCAGCTCGATATATGAATTTTGTGGTGGGTCTCTTGGAAGATCCCATGCGCATGCTGGTGGACATCTCGTAAGGCGGAAAACATCAGAGACAGCGGTCATTCGTTGAACCCAATGGGTTCAGCAATTGGAGCGAACTGCAATAATTAAGAGTTTTTGGGGATGGACCCGGGGCAATGTTGTTGAATCAGCGTCAATTCCCACGATCACGCCGCAGGCGTAATCGTCCCTTAGGCGATGGTCCATAGGCGTTGAGATAACCTAGTGAAGACATTGCTGGCAAACAGTCTCGGGCAGCAGCGACATGGCAAGTAACATTGTCTTCGTAGCGGCCGGCGTCTCTGCCGGCCTAGGGCGGTGCCAAGAAGCAGGCGGATTCGTGCTGCCCACAAGAAAACTCAAACTCTTCCCAATGGTCATAGGGAGCCAATCACGTGGCCGGAAAAGACGCGGGCGCTACGACAGAAAAACCAAACTGTGCTCATTCTAACACCTGTTGGCGAAAGCCAGGGCCTAGAAGAAATATTGAGACAACCTGGATTCCGTCTTTCGACGGAATGACGGCAAGGGCCGGTAGGACCGGCATCTTGCCGGTCACGAGTGCGGCGATCAGCGACTCAACCAGGCTCTAGCGAAGGAGAACTTCAATGGTAGTAGGTGATTTTGCCCAGGGAACCCAGGTTGCCGTAATTGGTGGAGGCCCTGGCGGTTATGTCGCGGCCATCCGAGCGGCTCAATTGGGTCTGGAAGTTACTCTGGTGGAAAAAGAGGAGTTGGGCGGAGTATGTCTCAATTGGGGATGCATCCCGTCCAAGGCGTTGATACATGTCGCGGATCTCAAAAAGCATATCGAAGAAGCTGACAAGATCGGCCTGATCGTGAGAGACGTCCAGGTTGATCTCACCAAGCTTGCGAAATGGAAGAACGATGTGGTGGAAAAGCTCCGAAAAGGTATAGCGTCACTCCTGTCGCAGCACAAAATTGAGGTGGTGACTGGAACTGCGCGTCTCACGGGCGAGCAGTCTTTTTCCGTTGAAACTGCTGAAGGGGTGCGGCGTTTCGAATTTGAGAGCTGTATTCTTGCCACAGGCTCATCTGCAGCTCAAATGCCTGGAATGCCGAGAGACGGCGAGCTGGTGATCGATTCCACTGACGCCCTTGAACCAAAAGAAATTCCCGAACGATTGGTGGTAATAGGCGCGGGCGCAATTGGCCTGGAAATGGGCACTTTTTACGCTAAGCTTGGTTCCCATGTGACCATTTTGGACTCGATGGACAAGCTTCTCCCAATGCTTGACGCAGACATCGGAAAAGCAATGGAACGCGCTCTGAGGCGCTTCAATATAGAATTAATACTTGGTGCCAAGGTCAAAGGGCTCAAGCGCGAGAATTCTCACGGGGAACTGCAGTATTCCACGGCTGACGGAGACAAATCAGTTACCGCTGACAAAATACTGGTGGCAATAGGCAGGCGTCCCAACACGACCGACATAGGACTGAAAAAGGCGGGGGTAAAGCTTGATTCGCGAGGATTTGTTGAGGTCAACGCATTCATGCAAACCTCTGTACCGGGAATTTTCGCAATCGGCGACATGATTCCGGGGATGATGCTGGCACACAAGGCCTCGTATCAGGGCAAAATAGCCGCTGAAGTAATAGCCGGAGAACCGTCGGCATTTGAGGGTGTAGCAGTGCCGGGGGTGATCTTCAGTGATCCGGAAATAGCCACCGTGGGCCTCTCTGAAAACGAAGCCAAAGAGAAAAACATAAAGGTGAAAGCGGGCCTGTCTCCGTTCAAGTCGCTGGGGAGGATTATGACCATGGCGGAAGAAGGACCGGGATTCGTGAAGATTGTATCTGACGACGATTCCGGGACTATATTAGGAGTCCACATCGTGGGGCCACATGCGTCGGATTTGATTTCCGAAGGCGCTCTTGCTGTGGCTTCAGCGTCTCATATTGATGATCTGACTCTGACGATTCATCCTCATCCGACTTTTTCCGAGACATTAGAGGAAGCGGCAGAACAGGTGGAAAACAAGGCCATACACATTTTCACCCCTGCGAAAACCGGATCGGGCAAAAAGTAATTTTTCGAGCTTCCTTGGGATAAACAATAAAGGTAATCTTTTTGAAGATTGATTTTGTTGTGTTGGTGTGTACGATGCTTCTCTACTGGTTAAGCTTGTACAGCGTCGAGGAGAATGAAATTCATGGAGAAGAGATTCGGTGATCTGACATTTATTCCGGGAGATAACTCGGGCAATTATCCCAATTGTCATTCCTTATATATCGATGGACGTGTGAAACTCCTCATTGATCCGGCATCAAATAGGGATCGTCTCACTCAGATTCGAGACTCGTCCGGCGTCGATGCGATATTCCTGTCACACTGGCATGAAGACCATTTCATGCACCTGGATTTGTTTGATGGGAAAGAGCTCTGGATATCGGAACTTGACGCAGAACCTCTCCAGAGCCTTGATCATTTTTTCGATGCGTACGGAATGGAGGCTGATGAGCGGCCTCCCTGGACAAAGACGATGCATGAGCAGTTCCATTTCAAACCGAGGGCTGCAAACAGACTGATCCAGAGAGCAGATATCCTTGACCTGGGCGGGGTAGAGGCTGAGGTCATACATACTCCAGGCCATACTCCAGGTCACTGCTCCTTATATTTTCGGGAACAGAAAATCTTGTTCCTCGGCGATTATGATTTGACCTCATTTGGTCCGTGGTATGGAGACGCCCGTTCAGACATCGATGCCACCGTAGCGTCCGCGAACAAGCTCCGTTCAATTGACGCTGACATTTGGATAGGTTCCCATGGAAAAGGAGTGCACGAGAATGTGACCGCAGACCTATGGGATGCTTATGTAAGCGTAATTGATGCACACGACCAGAAGCTTCTGGAGTTATTGAAGGAGCCTCGAACCATTTCTCAAATTGTGGAGGAAAGAATCGTTTACAAGAAAAAGCGTGAGCCCAAAGAGTTCTTTGATTTCGGGGAAAGGGCCATCATGGGAAAGCATCTTGAGAGGCTGATCAAACGGGGATTGGTAGTTCTCGATGACGGAGTATACCGAGCAATCTGATGTTATTTATTCCTCGTTCCGAGGCTCTGCCTCGGAATGCGTACAGGGAGGCTCCGCCTCCATTATCATTCTGAATTACAACCAGTTACCGGACAGAGCCCAGAATATATGGATTCTCAGGCGAAGCTTGGGAACCAGGAAAATGCCTAACCACAAAAAAGATGGTCGGCATGGACGCCGGCCGCCACTTTGGTTGGTAGCGGCGACCTTCGAGCCCGCCATTTGGCCAATGTAGGATGCTGACGAACAAAGCGAACGGTATCGTTCACGATAAGAGCGAATCCAAGCATCTGCCGAATCAGGGAGTCAAGATGACAAAATATAGGGCCGCTATCGTCGTTTGGATTTCTGTATGCGCCTTATCCGTTATTCAAGCCTTGTACTATTATCCACAGCTCCCCGCCAGGATTGCATCGCATTTCGGACCAAACGGTCAACCCGACGGATGGTCCGGGAAGGAAGAGTTTTTAATCGTGTATTTTGTGGTTGTGGGGGTTGTGATTGTGCTTTTCGCAGGTTTGCCAGCCCTAATGTCAATACTCCCGGCTTCCCTGATCAATTTGCCGAATAAGGAGTACTGGTTTGCTCCCGAGCGTCGACAAGACACGCTGGAAACCTTGCGCTATTACCCCTTGTGGTTTGCTTCGGCAACTATGCTGTTGGTGATCGATATTATGCGTCAGGCGTTTCTGGTCAACATCGGGCCGAACAAGTCTCTGGACCATCCAAAATTGAGTATCGCTTTGTTCTTCGGATTCGTGATAGCTTGGGCGATTGGATTTTTTCTCAAGTTTCGTAAACCGGAAGCCTGATTCGCAATTGCCGGAAAAAACGGGTAGTTGCCAATTTCATTTGAGGCGCGGAGACAAGGCGATTCCGGCCTGGCTCAAATCAGGTTCCCCGTCCCTTACGCTGCAAGCCTGTTTGGTGCAGCCTGAAGTGTCAGCCTTGGGATAGAAATACAGCAAAAGCTTCTTACCTTTGAAATCCGCCAGGCCGACAGTCTTCCCGTTCTGATCTTTCAGCTTGAAACTTGGGGCCTTGTCTCCAGGTTTAAGATTGGGCATTTCAGCTACCCCTTTGAAATGTGGGCTTTAAGACAACATCATTAGAGCCATTAGATGCGAAACCTACAAAAATCCCCTCTGGCACCATGGGCGCCAAAATAAGGCCGTCTGGGGTCTCTATAGTGGCGGCCGGCGTCCCTGCCGGCAAGATGGTGGCCTTCATCCGCTCAACATTGAGGAAGTCTCCCGCTACACAGGTGAAGCTTTCGTGCGAATTCGGGCGCTCCTTTGCCCACAATGGCCGGCAGGGACGCCGGCCGCTACTAAGACAATGTTTCGCCATGTCGCTGCGTTCTTTTCGCTACTATTTTTTCCCAGCCAAATCCAGTCTTCGCAGTTCTTTGCGAAGGATCTTTCCCACAGCACTCTTCGGAAGATCATCAATAAATTCAACCTGCTTGGGGACCTTATACTTGACCATTCTTTCCTTGCAGAACTGGATGATCTCGTCTGCAGTAACTGTTTGTCCCTCTTTCAAGACCACAAATGCTTTGACCTTTTCGCCAGAATAGCTGTCAGGCACGCCTATAGCGCAGGCTTCACGGACTTTCGGGTGCGAGAACAGCACCTCATCCACCTCGCGAGGATAAATATTAAAGCCGCCAGAGATGATCATGTCCTTCTTGCGATCCACAATGGTGAAGTAACCTTCCTCGTCCACAGTTGCCACATCTCCGGTGAGCAGCCAGCCGTCTTTCAGCACAGCATCGGTCTCGTCCGGCCGGTTTACGTATCCTTGCATCACCTGCGGGCCTTTTACACACAGCTCTCCCGGGTCTCCAATTGTGGTGATTTCCTGGCTGAAATCATCCACACTCACCAGCTTGACTTCAGTGTTAGGGATAGGCAGTCCTATGCAGCCTGGTTTTTCTTTGCCTCCCAGGGGAATCGCATGGGTGCACGGTCCTGATTCCGTCAGACCGTATGCCTCGGAAATGAGAATGCCGGTCAGCTCCTTAAAACCTCTTATTGTCTCCATTGCCAAAGGAGCCGCCGCAGAAAAGCACCCTTTTACAGTCTTGAGCTCATATTTTTTGATCTGGGGGAAATTTATCATGGCGTTGAACAGCGTCGGTACGGCCGGAATCAATGTAACGCCAGCTTTGTCTACAGCGTCCAGGATTGCCTTGGCTTCCGGTTTGGGTATTATTACATCGCACCAGCCATGAAATATCGAAAGATTCATCACTGCCGTCAATCCATACGAATGGAAGAACGGAAGACACCCGAGCACCACTTCTTGCCCGTCAGCGAATTCCGGGCTCCACGCTCTCAACTGCTGGCAGTTGGCGGAAAGATTGCGCTGAGTCTGAGCCACACCTTTGGAGACCCCTGTGGTCCCTCCCGTATAGATAATGACTGCAGTGTCATCCATATTTGATTCGTAATTTCTCGAAATAGGGGTGCTCGACTTTAGAAGATCGGTGAATTCGTATAGATCTTTCACAGCCGGGGTTTTCAAATGCATTTTCTTTTTGACCAGAGGAAAAAGAAGTTTCAACAGGGGGGGAAGATAATCTCTGATATGACAGGCGATGATTTCTCTTATGCCGGTTTTTTCACGGAGCTTGATCATCCTGGGAATAAGGACGTCCAAACACACAAGTATCCTTGAGCCTGAATCATTGAGTTGATGTTCAAGCTCCCGGTCAGTGTACAAAGGATTGTTCGGTACAGCTATGGCTCCCAATCGCAGAATGCCGTAAGTAGCCACTATAGCCTGCACCAGATTGGGTAGCAGAAGAGCGACGCGATCGCCTGGCTTAACGCCCAAACCGGCCAGAGCAGAAGCGAACCTTGACACCATGTCGTCAAGCTCCTTGTATTTGACGACCTTCCCCTGAAAATAAATCGCGGGATTGTCAGGGAATCTTGATGCTGTTTTGGAGAGAGCCTGCTGCAACGTGACGTCTTTCAGCTCAACTTCCGCAGGAACACCGGGCGCATAGGACTTCAGCCAGATCTTTTCCATGTCTTTCCCCCAAAGGATTTTGGAACGACTTTATTTCTGAAGCCTCAGCCGACGGGTCACATGCCGGCGGGGCGAATCGAATGTAGCATAGAAACGGATCTTAATGAAAGTTATATCCAGCTCTATTGGCCGGCAAGATCATTTATTGATTACCTATCCGCGTGTCATGACAGGAACCGCTGTTTGTCAATTCAATTGTCTCGCCGTTAACCGGTCGAAGGCTCACTGCTTCCGGGTGGCGTTCCGAGAAATTTGTGCTCAACCACTCAGTTGACGAGGGCTCTCCATGAATCCAAACAGCCAAGCAGGGATTGAAATGATCTGCGATTTGGAGCAAGTCGTCTCTCATGGCGTGAGATGAAAGAGAAAACCTTCGCCTGTGAGGACACAATACCCTTATCTCGCGTCTGCTCTTGATATCAGGACGGACAAAATCCCCGGTTTCTGCCGTTCGCGAGGTCGTAGCCGAATTCATCAGGGGCTATATAGCTCGTGAAGAAAATGCCGTTGTTCTCGGATTGGATCAGCTCCTCCGCGAGCCTGGCAGAAGGGCTTCCCCTGGACACCATTCCGCTGGTGAATACGAAGATCGAGGGGACACCGGTCAGCTCCCATGAGCTTTTGAATTCATCACCGTTCGTGAACGCCGTGACTTTGCGACAAGCGCTCCGGAAAATCTCGGCGTCGAAGCCAGTGAGATATTGGGAAAACACGCCATAGATCTTATTCACGGCGGTGGTCAGACCCTGATGGTAAAGCACTGGGACGTTCGCCGGAATGAGACCGTCCGTCTTCATGTTCGCCAGAGTGATTATTAATTCCTGCGTCTTCCCTAGAGCAAAGGAAGGCAGCAAAACGTGGCCTCCGCGACTGAGTGTGGCTGTGATTTCCTCTGCAAGCAGTCTGAGCTGTCCGCGTCGATCCCGGTTCGGGTCGGATTCGACAGATCCTCTGGTGGATTCGATCAAGAGGAAGTCCGTGTCTGAAACAGCCGGCAATATGCAGCCCGGGTGAATTGTCTGGCTATGCTTGGATATGTCTCCGGTGTAGACGAGAGTGTGTTCGCCATCGGATATTATGACTCCAGCCGCCCCGAGTATGTGGCCCGAAGGAAAGAAGGATGCAAACAAATCGCGCGCCAATCTGAACTTTTCACCGTAATTGTGTGCTGCAAAAAAATTTCTTCCGGAAAAGATGCTTGCCACGGATTCTCTGTCGAGACACCACTCATAGAAATGATCTTCCGCTGGAAGGAACAAGTTTTCCTGCATCTTTGCAGAATCGGAGAGCATGAGCGGGATCAGTCGTCTGGACGGTACGGTGACATGCACCCGGCGGCCTCTTGGCAGAAAAGTGTCAATCAAAATGGGGAGGCTGCCCACATGATCAATGTGCGCATGAGAAACAATCGCAACGTCTATTCCCAATTTGCCGAGAGCGTCAAGATTCGGTAGGGCCTCAAACCCGGCTTTTGTGACATCGAGTCCGCAATCCAGTACTATTCTGATGCCCTTCCAATCCAGAAGGTAGCTGTTTGCCCCTATTTCTTCTCCGCCTCCCAATATGGTCAAGGTAATGCTGTTTTGTTTTGACACTTGTTTTGTTGAGGCCTTCCATTTAGCCATTTTTCTATTTCTCGGATCACTGGTCCAGGCTTTTTCACCCACTGGAAATGACCGATCTGTTGTTCCCCAAGTTCCTGCGGTTTGAAATGTCGATGGGTCAGTTCCGCTTCACTCATTTTAGCACAAAGGTTACGAACTGCTCTTTCGGGTGCGAAAAAATCGTCATCAAAAGAGATTGCAAGCACCGGCAGTCGCATTCCCCTCAACAGATCTTCAAAGTCGTGAGGACTGCCGGGAATTTTGTAGCGGCCCGTTAATGCCTCATGAGCCCAATCTCTGATGAGCTTTCTTGATTCTGTGCCGCCGAATCCAACCCTGGTCCCTGGAAAATAACCTAGAACATTTGAAACTAGCCTTACCATTTGACTGAAAAATAGTACCCCGATGCTGCGAGGGAAACCCCATCCAGGGAAATATACGGAGCAAGAAGCGACCAGGATCAACCCATTTACCAGACCGGGATTTGCGCTCAGGTATAGGGCGCTCAATTGGCCGCCAAGACTATGACCCAAAATGTACAAAAAATTCGGAAGGGAAGCGCTTCCTGACAGCTTCTACGATAGCCGGCCAATCGTAGTGGACCAGCTCTTTGTATCCGAATTGAGTAGTCCTTGAGGCTCTAACGGAGCTCCGGCCGATGCCCCTGAAATCTGAGGTGATTGCATGCCATCCCGATGAGACGCAAGCCACGGCGAGGGATTCATAGTAATCTGCTGACACTCCCATGGCAGGCATTATCAAGATAACCGCGTCAGCACATCCTGAAGAAGTCTTGTATACAGTCAGGGTATTCGTGGCTCCATCTTCGGAGCACACAGGGATTTCTTCTTTTTTGGATAACGCCATTTGATGCTCATTCCACAACTGGTCGCAAAACCTCTCGTGGATCGGCTTAAGAAAAGCTGGACCGGCCAGACAAGCAGCCGGTTCGGCGAGCAGTAGCGAGATGCTCGGGAATTAGTTGCAATAATTAAGAGTTTTTGGGGAGGGGTCCGGGGAGGACCTTTTTGCAAAAAGGTCTTCCCCGGCGACTCTTCATAAATCCCTTGAATCTTGCAGCTGATTCTGAGAAATGCGCTACAATCCCATGAATTTTGCCGCAATGCCCTTCATTATTTCGTTAGTCCCGGCGAAGATCTGCATTACTCTTATGTCTCTCCAGGCGCGAGCTATAGGGTATTCCTCGCAATAACCGTAGCCTCCATGCAATTGCAGACAGCGGTCCGCGACCTTTGTGGCCATCTCAGTCGTCCAGTATTTGGCCATAGCGACTTCCACCACTATGTTCTTGCCTGCCATGTGATCAGCAACAAGAGTGTCGACAAACGTTCGTGCGATCTTTATCTCAGTGGCCATTTCCACGATCTTGAACTGCGTGTTCTGGAACTTGGAAATGGGTGTGCCGAAAGCGGTTCTTTCTTTGCAGTATTGTATTGTTCTTTCCAGCATCAATTCTGCTGCAGGGACCGCAGAAACGCAGACCATGAGGCGCTCTTGCTGGAGCTTATCCATGAGCATGAGAAAGCCCGAGCCCTTTTGGCCTAGCCGGTTGGCCTTGGGCACACGGCAGTCGTTGAAGAAGAGTTCAGCAGTATCCTGGCTGTGCCAGCCTATTTTTTTGAGCTTACGGCCTTTTTCGAAACCTGGCGTTGATGCCTCGATCACGTAAAGATCGATAGCCATGTGAGGATTGGGCTCTTTCGGGTCTCTGACTGCAAGTACAACCAGATCGCAGTTAATTCCGTTGCTGATGAAGGTTTTCTGACCATTAATGATTACGTGATCTCCGTCATCTACAGCGGTGGTGCGCATGGATGCGAGATCGCTACCTGAATTGGGTTCGGTCATGGCAACCGCTGTGATCATATCGCCGGAGATGCAAAGAGGTAGATATTTGTGCTTCAGTTCTTCGCTGCCGAAAGACTGAACATAGGGTACAACCACATCGCTGTGCAGCGGGGCCGCAAGGCCAGCGTGTCCGGTTCGGACCAATTCCTCCGTTAATATAAGCGAATAGAGGAAATCGGCTCCCATGCCTCCGTATTCTTCAGGCACACCCATGCAGAGAAAGCCTTGATCTCCCATTTTTTTCCAGACGCTTTTCGGGACGATCCCTGCTTCTTCCCATTCTTCAACGTAAGGTGTGACTTCTTTCTCGAAGAATTTTCTAAGAGATTGCCTGAAGATATTGTGCTCTTCGCTGTATTTTATTATTTCCATGTGCCCTCCACCTCGTTCCCAGGCTCCGCCTGGGAATGCGTGCCGTCCAGGCTCTGCCTGGATCTTCTCCACCGTTGTCTCAAAATATAATTTCAAATGGAACAGACCCGGCCTGTCCTGAATAATCCCGAGCGCTAGAATATCTCCAGTGCTCAGATTGATCCACGTAACCCCTTCTTACAGGATTTGAATGAATATACTCTATCTTCTGTTTGAGGACGGCCTCATCTTCGATAGCCACTGGATGGGACCCCTCTTGCCAAACCTGATAAATCTGGTCTGTTTTGTGGCGTTTCTTCGAGAAACGCATTTGCTTCAAATAGAACGCCGCCGCCGAATCGCTTAATAGATCAATAATTTTTCTCGCTGTGAAAGATTTGAATTTTCTCAATTCATCTGAAAATTCTTCAGCCGTCGCAACCAAATGCATGTGATTTTCCATAAGGACATAAGCATGGAGAGTCAGACGATCTTGATCATGCACATAGTAGAGTGAGTCTAGAACGATCTTGGCCAGTTCGAGCTTGGTGAACAAGGGCAGCCAATTGACGACCGTGCATGTCGCGAAGTATGTGTAGTGCTCTTCTATAGGTTTGTAGCGACTACGGCCCATTTGGAATGGTTCTCATGTTCTTGCGACGCGGAGCCTCGCGGTACACATTCCCAGGCTGGAGCCTGGGAACGAGAAGCAAAAAGATATCTTTAGGAGATATGATCATCGCATTGACCATGTTCATGTCTTTAGCCAATTGAACGTATTTTTCCATTTGTGCATCCGCCAAGAAGAGCTCAAAGTTGCTAAACACATGCTCCATTAGGAGAGGCAGAGCCTCTCGGTACGCATTCCCAGGCAGAGCCTGGGAACGAGAAAAGCTAGGAGGCCGGAGAACCAAAAAAAATTCGAGAATCAACTGCAATAATTAAGAGTTTTTGGGGAGGGGTCCGGGGAGGCACTTTTTTCAAAAAGGGCCTCCCCGTTTACTCTTCCCTTCCCAAAACTTTTAGATCTTGTAGGTGGTCCTAGTATTTCCCGATAATTGCGATGCTGCAGACGTTCATGAATGGAACCCCGCCCAGATTATGGGTCAGCCCGAATCTTGGGTCAGGTATTTGCCTTTCTCCCGCCCTGTGGTGCAACTGGAGATACATTTCATAAAGCATCCGCAATCCCGACGCTCCGATTGGATGCCCGAAGCACTTCAAGCCGCCATCCACCTGACAAGGGACGCCGTTTCCTTTGCGGTCGTAAAAGCCGTCAAGGGAGTCCCATACCGCTCTGCCTCGCTCTGAAATGTGCAAGTCCTCGTAAGTGACAAGCTCAGTTATCGAGAAGCAGTCGTGCACTTCCATCATGCTGATCTCTTTGCGAGGGTCTTTTATCCCGGCTTCTTCGTACGCTCTGATGCTCGCCTGCGACGTAGTGATAAAGTGATCTCCGTCCCAGTTGTTGAAGCCCATTTCCTCTCCGCTACTGAGCGCGAGTTGAAGGGACTTCACTGTCACGAAATCCTTTATCCCCATTTCCTTTGCTTTTTCTACAGTAGTAACTATGGCGCATGCTGCGCCGTCGCTCACACCGCAGCAATCGAACAATCCCAGAGGATGAGCTATTATGGGAGACGACAGCACCTGCTCGATGGTCACTGGCTTTCTCAGATGGGCCTTGGGGTTGAGCGCTCCATTCTCGTGGCTCTTTACGGACACATGACCGATTGCACGTTTCAGGTCTTCGTCTTTAATTTTGTATTTCGCTGCGTAAGCAGTGGCAAGCTGGGCAAAAGCCCCAGGAGCCGTTACGTTCGGCCACCAGAGCCAGCTCAACGAACCCCAATTCGAACCGGGATTGGGCAAGCCTCCATAGCCGGTATCCTTGAGCTTTTCCACGCCCATGGCGAGACACATGTCATAAGCGCCTGAAGCCACCGCATAGACAGCTCCACGGAAGGATTCGGTCCCGCTTGCGCAGAAGTTTTCCACCCGAGTTACCGGTATCAGCGGAAGTCGGAGCGTCATGGACAGCGGCAAGCCGCTCTTGCCGACGTTTACTTCATCCATGCAGGTGCCGAGCCACGCAGCCTGGATGTCATTGGGCTCTATACCCGCGTCGGAAATGCACTCCACAAAAGCTTCTACCATCAGTTCTTCGGCTCCCATGTCCCAGCGCTCGCCGAAACGAGAGCAGCCCATTCCGATTATCGCAACCTTGTCTTTGATTCCTGTTGCCATGGTCACCTCCCTAGAACTTGAACAGCTTCTCGACAAGCTGGGATTTCATGATATCGCCCTCGACTTTGAGTTTTCCGGAAGTGAAGGCTTTCATGGCGTTTAGTTTACCAGTGATAAGTTCCAGGAAATCCTCATCTGAAATTGTGATCGTGGTAGTAGGTTTAGGATGAGATCCCTGTTCCACTTTGCATGTGGCGTCTCTTATTGTTGCGAACCATTCTCCACCACCAGAGCCCGTGATCTTGTATTGAAACACCACGTCCACTCCTGAGGCTTTGTCAGGTTGGAACGCTGCCTCCATCCCTTCGAATACGCTCTTGACGGTAAGGCCACCACCCACTGCCGGAGCTTCCGTCTCTTTGGGATTGAACGCTTCCAACATGGCCCCAAGAGCCACAGTCGCATTGTGATGCTCCACAGCACCTTCCATACTATTTATGGCGTTCCATTTCTGTTGTATTTGCTCGGCGGTTGGAGGAGTCCGACCATCACCCAAAACGGTCCCTGGTCCAGTGGCGACCGCGGCCCTGTTGTAGCACCCCATTCCCGCGTTGAAGATCATTCCGTTCTCCGTGCAAGCTTCGGAACACAAGTAAACGACAAGGGGAGCGATGAATTCAGGCTTGAGTCGCTCAAAGAGGTCAGGTGGAAGCACGTCTTCTGTGAGTCTTGTCGCAGCCACTGGAGCCACGGAGTTGATCTTTATGCCGTATTTCTCGCCTTCGAGCTTCACGGTGTTCATAAAGCCGTTGAGCGCCATTTTGGCAGCTGAATAATTAGTTTGCCCGAAATTGCCGTAAATGCCTGCGGCAGAAGTGGTCACAATTATGCGGCCGTATCCGTTTTCCCGCATTTTCAGAAAGGCAGGTCGAGTCACGCTATATGCGCCATCCAAATGCACCCTCATAACAGCTTCCCATTCGGCGGACTCCATCTTTGCGAGCGTCTTGTCACGCAAGATACCCGCATTATTTATGAGGATGTCCACGCGCCCAAATGTCTCTACGGCTTTATTGATTATGGCCTCTCCGCCTTCGCTGGTTGCCACTGAATCGTGGTTCGCAACAGCTTCGCCGCCCAGGGCTTTGATCTCTTCGACAACCTTGTCCGCTGGCGTGCTCGATCCACTGCCCGAGCCATCACGCGCGCCGCCGAGGTCATTCACCACGACCTTTGCTCCTCGTTTCGCTAGCTCCAGAGCATAGATCTTGCCCAGACCCGCGCCAGCGCCGGTTACCACTGCCACTTTGCCGTCAAAGCGGATTTCGGCCGTCTTCGGCTCATCTTTGACAGGCAGAGGCACAGCTTTCCAGAAATACCCTGAGAATCCTTTTTCTTTGTCAGTGTAGCGTTTTCTGAAGGCAAGCTTCACAGGCTGCCCGACCCGGACATCGGAAAGCTCGCAGTCAGTGAAATCAGCCATGAATCTGCCGCCGCCGTCGAACTGAACCATTCCGTAAATCGCCGGCGGATCCAACGACACCGCAAGAAGATCGCCAGTAAAGCTTTTCACAACTGCAGGAGTTTCCGCGAACTCATAATCCACCTGCGTACCGATCTTGCGACATTCCGGGTTCACGCAGATGTCCATTTTGGGAAATTGAGGCGTTCCGCATTCAGTGCATTTTCCGCCGACCATACCCAGGAGCATTTTGCGTTTTCTCCACAGCACGGTCATGGCGGTCTGGGTGGGTATTTCTGCCCGAATTCCCATTTCAGTCTGAATAAGATCACGGAATTTCAAGAACTTGGGGTAATTGTCAACAGTCTTTTTGTCTGCGAGAGAACCCGTTATCCCTGTGCGTTTTGGCAAATTCAGGATGTTTTCAGTGACCTCGAAATACAGGGCATCGCAGCCTTGACCGAATCCGGCGAGTAATATTCTGTCTCCCGGCTTGGATTGCTCGAGGGTTTGGGTAAACATAACAAGCGGGTGTGCAGTGCCGGTCTCACCGCAGACTTCATGAAGATTGTCCACAAGCTTTTCCGGACCCGCGCCCAGTAAGGAAGCTATTTTTTTGTGTTCAGCCTTGAAAAAGCAAGGGAAAACAAGCTTGTCCACCTGATCCATTGAGATGGAAAGCTTGTTGAACAGCCCTGTGACCGCTTCCGGTATGATCTTGGAATATCCTTCATCCCGGACCCATCTTTCTTCCCACATATAATCGTACTTGTTCCTGTCACCTCTGAAATGGTCCACAAAGTCATGAGAAACCGCATACGAGCCCTTGAATTCGGCGATCACGTCTGAATCGCCTACCATCAGCGACGCTGCGGCGTCTCCGAACCACATTTCGTAAAAATAAGCAGCCTTAGCTTCTCGTCGGTCTGTGGCAGTCACAAGGATGCGGTCCATTCCGCCGGAGCCTACTGTTGAAAGGGCAGTGATCAGACCCGTTGTTCCAGATTTGAGCGAAGATGTGAAATCCTGCGCAATGATGTCGTCTCTAAAATTGAGCGCTGTTTTCACAACACCCGCATTAGATCTATCCGCAAAAGGCAGCGTAGTGGAACAGAGATAAACCGCGTTCACGGCTAATTTGTCCATGCCGCGTATGCAATCCTGGGATGCGGCCACCGCCATGGTCAAGCTGTCTTCGTCCCAGTTACAGAAGGATCGCTCGCCCTGTGCCACCATTATGATTGCCGGAGCGAACCAGCCCATGCTCTGGTATATGCTCATGCGATTCAGTCGTAACTTGGGTACATAGCCGCCGTATGAAACAATTCCGATCATGCTTGGCTCTCCTATATAGATCAGAACTTGAACAGTTTCTCGATTAACTGAGACTTCATGAGGTCGCCCTGAATTTTCAGTTTTCCGGAAGTGTAAGCCTGCATCGCGTTCAGCTTCTTAGTGATGAGGCTGAGAAAATCCTCTTCGGACATGATAATCGTGGTAGTAGGCGAGGGATGGATTCCCTTTTCGACTGCGCAAGTGCCGTCCTTCACTCTAACTGACCAATCGCCGCCTCCTGGACCGGATATTTTGTACAGGAAGACTACGTCTACTCCCGCGGCTTTGTCTGGCTGAAATGCTTGTCCGATGCGATCAAACACGGCCGATGCAGTCATACCGCTAACTGACTGGTCGGCAGGAGCGCTGCCTTGACCGGCAGGGACGCCGGTCTCTACTTTCGGCTTCTCAAATGCGTTCAGCATGTCTCCAAGAGCAGCCGCAGTGCTGTAACATTCCGCTGCGTCCTCGAGAGAGGCGATGGTCTTGATGTTTGCGGCAATTTCTTCGGGCGTAGGTATGCTCTTGCCGTCGCTCAATACTGTTCCAGGCCCTGTAACTATCGCCGAACGGCTGTAATAGCCCATCCCTGCATTGTATACCGCTCCCGTGACAGGGCACTGTTCGGAACATAGAAAAGTGACGAGCGGCGTCACGAACTCGGGCTTGAGCTTTTCCGCAAGGTCCGGCGGAAGCACGTCCTCCGAGAGCCTGGTTGTAGCTATGGGCGCGATAGCGTTGATCTTGATATTGTGTTTTTCACCCTCCAATTTGAGGGTGTTCATGAAGCCCAGCAGCCCCATTTTGGCAGCGGAATAGTTGGCCTGACCGAAATTTCCGTGAAGGCCCGCAGCAGAAGTTGTGACTATGATTCGGCCGTATCCATTTTCTCGCATCTTGATGAAAGCCGGTTTGGTGACGTTGTAAGCCCCATCAAGATGAACTGCCAGCACCGCATCCCACTCTGATGGCTCCATCTTGGCGAGTGACTTGTCCCTAAGGATGCCAGCATTGTTTATCACTATGTCCACTTGGCCAAATGCTTCTATTGCTTTGCTAACAATTGCCGCTCCACCCTCGGGTGTAGAAACGGAATCATAGCTCGCTACAGCCTCTCCGCCGAGCGCTTTAATCTCATCCACCACCTTGTCCGCTGGTCCGGCTGATCCGCCTCCAGAGCCGTCCCTCGCGCCCCCAAGGTCGTTTACCACTACCTTGGCCCCGCGGCGCCCGAGTTCCAGGGCGTATAGTCGGCCCAGACCTTGGCCGGCTCCGGTGATCACGGCCACTCGGTCGTCAAAACGAATGCCTTGGCGTTGGGCTCGTTTTTCTGCTTCCTCTGCTGTTAACCACTCCACTATGCCCCGATCTATGACGACTTCACCGGTTTGCCCGTTTGTGGTTCGGAAAACAGCCAAGCCCGGCTCTAGCTTCCAAATCTGAGTTTTTATCGGGACTCCAGGGTAAATAGTGCGGGAAAACCTGTTTCTGAACCGCTTGATGCGTTCCGGTTCGCCTGGGAAAAGATGCTTGACTACCGCGCGACATGCGTACCCATGCGTGCACAAGCCGTGCATGATGGGCTTCTCGAATCCGCTGGCCTGTGCGAACTCCGGATCTACGTGGAGCGCAAAGATGTCTCCGGACAACCGGTATAGCAGCGGTTGATGCGAAGAAGGCAGGTCTTCTTGTTCAAAGTCAGGGGGCCGCTGGGGGAATTCCACAGAATCTGCGGCCGCGTCCTGCCCGCCGAATCCACCGTCGCGACGGCAGAATAGGGTGAATATGTTGGTAAAGAGCTTCTGCCCGTCGGAATGGTACGTGTCCGCCTCTGCCACCACAAGAGCACCTTTTTCGGCTCCCTTGTCATAAATCCCTGTGATCGCACCCTCTGTGACAAGCTTGCCTTTCACGGGTATCGGATTGTGAAAGATAATGTCCTGCTCCCCATGAAGAATTCCGGCCAGGTTCGCTCCCGATCTGAGGCCCACTTCGGCCAGAAACTCGAACACAGCGCCAATGGAAAAGCTGGGGATTGCTTTCAGTTTGTTTTCGTAACAGTATTCAAGATCGTCAAATCCCGCGCCTACTCCCAGCGCGTAAAGCACTACGTCCTTCCAGTCGTATTCACGCGTGATAGGACCGATCTTCTTACCGATGCTATCAAGGTCAAGGGCCATGGAGATCCTCCGTTTTGGGTTGGTGTTTGAGGAAGAATGCTTCAAATCCCTTTAGAAAAGGTCAACGTGCATAGAACTTCAGTTCCTAATACTCGTCGTCAGAGCTCGTTGAGTTGCGAGTGGCTTAGAGCATCATAATTCCCGCTTGCCAAGGAATGGCAGAAGTGGTCATTTAAGCTCAAAGGCTTAATGAAGTGTCCCCCCTCCGGAATTTGATTCGGAATGGTTCAGAAAGAAATGCTTTAACGTCGCGTCTCATTCAAGTTCGCCTTCAGACGAGCAGTTCCGTCAATAAGCGTGCTTATGTTTTGAACATATCGCAGTCAAATGAAATTGACACTCGATCATCTTTCACGATTTTGAATTCTTTTGGACTTTTTTAGAGGCGTTTTGCTCATCAATTCGCTCATTGCCAGGTCTGGGGCCTGCGAACGCCGGCAAAAGAACGAACTTGATCGTTTCCTTGGCCAAAGCCATGTATTCTTCTCTGGGCATTTTGAGCATGGACCTGAAGAAATTCTCACCCGAAACGAAGTTGTGAATAGCATTCATCAGAGCGTAAACTTGCATGCGGACTTCATTGCTGATGTTCTTTCTATCCTTTGCGAGCCCCAGTGAACGCGCAATGTCCGTCACTACTTCGGGCACGTGAAAATCAAGCACCGATTCGTCGCGAGTTTTAGCAAAATATCGGAATAATATGAGGTTGGAGACTTCGGCGTGTTCAAAAAGATAGTCGGTCATGAGATCAAGGGATAGGGCAACTTTTTTTTCGATGGGCAACTTGTGAATGACGTTTTCAACTTCCAGGAGCTTGATCTTTAGATCCTCGTTAATATCCAAGATCACTGCTTCGTACAGGTCGCTCTTCTCACCCCAGTGATAATAGAGAGTTGAGATGTCGATTCCGACCTCTTCCGCGATCATTCTGGTCGTAGCACCGTGAAAACCGTATTGACCGAAGATGAGTCGTGCCTTATGAAGTATCCTGGCCTTCATGGAGTCAGGATCTTTACGTGCTTTTTCAAGAGGAGTTGCCATCGGAGTTTTCCATCTTAGTTTTCCATCGATCGTTGGAACAATGATGCAAATAAATGAATAAGTCAAGAGGAAATTTGAGTCGCGAGTATCCGTACGGTTATCCAGGAAGAGAGCCGGAAAGATCTCTACGAAAACATAGAACAAGACCAGCAGCGTCCTGCCGGTTACCCAAAGAAAAGCATCGCCGTCAAAATTTCCGATTTGCGCAAAGCCTTAGCCCTGGACATCGGACCGACACAATTGTATCATTCCTACGTAGGGAAATGCCTGGTCAGACGCGGCTAACCCGTTTCGTCTGGCCGATGAAGCGCACCGAAATACGTACGAGGTTAGTGCACAAAGACGTCTGGCCGGCGATCGCCTTCGATTGCTCCTGAAGAACAGAGGGGAAAATCTTGAATTCACAGTTGCAGGAAGCTTTCACCAATTTTCGCAAGTTCAGCTCCGCAAAAGGGCTCAAGTAAAAATGTTCGAGAAGCTATTCCTCAGTATCAACAAATTCACGCGCAGCCTGAGCTTCAAGTTGAGCTTTTACGCCGGGCTGATCATGATCATTGCCCTACTTGTAGCGGCCTATTATTTCATAAAGACACAAGAGGAAACTTCGACGAGACGAATAGTCCAGGAAGCTCTCAAAGATTCGGAAGTCGTCAAGGCGGCTATCTGGAACGGCATGATGACGAATGATCGTGAAGGAATCAAAAAGATCTTGGAAACGTTAAGTCATCAGGAGGGCTTCAAAGAGATAAACATCTATGACGCAAAAGCCATTTTGCGCTACGCAAGCAAAAACACATTTGACCGGGATTCTTATGGAGCTTCGGACAATTCTTTGTTGAGAAACGTCGGGACTGACCCCAATATCAGGCACAAATTTTCGGCGGACGGCAGCTCCATTCACGTGGTCAATCCCATTCTAAATGAAAAAAGTTGCTCCACTGCAGAGTGTCACGCTCACCCCGACTCTCACAAGATTCTCGGGGCATTAAGCGTCAAGTTGGGGCTCGAGGCTGTAAAGGACGAGAAACAAGCCAACAGCCAAAAGACGATTTTTTTCGGGATCGCCCTTTTCTTGGCCATCACTACGGTAAGCGGTCTTGCGGTGGCGTTATTGGTTATACCTCACATACGAAAGCTCCAGGAGAACGCGGCGAAACTGGCTCGCGGGGAGTACCATCCTTCGCATCATAATCATGGTTCGGACGAAATGGCCGATCTGATGGAGTCTTTCGATAATATGAGCAGACAGATCAACCGGCGTACAGCGGAACTGGAAGCCAGTCGCAAGATGTACAGGTCTTTGTTCGAAGAGGTGCCATGCTATTTGACCATTATAAACCCGGATTTCCGTATTGCGAGGGCAAACCGCTCGTTCACGGAAGAATTCGGCAATTTAGTTGGGCAGCACTGCTATAGCGGTTATAAGGGGCTCTCTTCCAAGTGCTCAGATTGCCCGGTTGCGAAGACTTTTTCGGATGGAATGTTCCATCAATCGGAAGAAATATGGCAAGTCGGCGGCAAGAAAGCATACGTGATGGTTAAGACTTCACCTATTTTCGATGACAACGGAAAGGTTTCGGAAGTTCTGGAAATGTCAGTTGATGTAACTAAATTGAAACGGTTTCAGATAATTCTGGCCAAGACCGAAAAAGAATTTAAAGAATTATTCGACAGCGTCCCCTGCTATCTTGCGGTGGTTGACCGTGATTTCAATGTTATTCGTACCAACAGACAATTTGAGCAGGACTTTGGACAGGGTGAGGGCAGAAAATGCTACGCTGCGTACAAAGGCTTTGGCTCAAAGTGCGAAATATGCCCTGTGGCAAAGACATTCGATGATGGTGAAATCCACAGGTCGGAAGAAATATGGCGCCAAAACGGGCAAGAAACAAATATTCTGGTGCATACATCTCCGCTCAGGGACGAGAACGGCGAAATCATAGCCGTGTTGGAAATGTGCACGAACGTTACCGAAATCAAACGCCTTCAGAGCGAGCTAGTGATACTGGGCGAGACAATAGCGGGAATGTCTCATTCCATTAAGAACATTTTGTCCGGATTGCATGGAGGTATTTACGTCCTTGATTCAGGCCTGCAGCGCCACAGCGAAGATAGAATTCATGCCGGCTGGGACATGGTAAAGGGAAATGTGGAGAAAATTTCGGACCTGGTCAAGAGCATCTTGTACGCCTCCAAAGAGAGAGAACCTGACTATAAACCTTGCGATCCCGCAGTAGTCATTTCAGAGGTTTGCAACTTATTCGAAGAAAAGGCCCGTCAGAACCGGATCAGCATAATCCGAAATTTCCCTGATCAACTGGGCACTTGTTTGCTTGACCCGGCGGGTTTGCACAGTGCCATAGCCAACTTGATAGCCAACGCCATAGAGGCTTGTGAGCCACAAGAAAATGGCACGGAACATCATATTACGGTTTCAGCTCAATACAAGAGCGGCAGGCTGCTCATTCAGGTTTCGGACGACGGTCGAGGTATGCCAAAAGAGGTGAAGACCCATATCTTCAGCAAATTCTATTCTACAAAGGGATCGAGAGGCACCGGATTGGGGCTGGTATTGACGAGAAAAATAGTGGAAGAGCACCACGGGACAATCAGGGTCGAATCAGAATCAGGCAAAGGGACGACGTTCTTCATTGATATTCCTGCCAATCAACAACTGGTGTTTGCGAATCCGGACTCAACACAGGCAAAAGCGGATTAACCTCATGGAATACGAATTGATTGCGGTCTCGGACACGGACCCTGCTTGGAATCCCGTTATGGAAGCCTGGTGGAACAGTGGCGGGGCAATGCTGTGGAATCAATACGGCGGCTTCGGAAAAGACCGGCTGGTCATGTCCGTAAAGGAACTGGAATCTTTTATGGAACAAGCCGGAGGAATTTGCGGCTGGCAACCAGGTGATCCAGGAAACATTTTTGAGGCCGGTCCTGGAAATCCTTTAATCATAACGCCGCATGCCATGCAGGACACTTCTCATCTAGAGGAGCAGCCCCAGTCTTTCAAATCCACCTTCTGCTGCAGGGATTGTGGTAGGCCGTGGCACGAGGCCCTTAATTCGGAAGGCAATTCATGGAGCGTAGAGGTTCCCTGTCGCTATCTAAACCACGTTTTGAATAGCCTCCAGGAAGCGATAGCCTTCAGTCGAGGACAAGGACCCAATAACGCTCCCACCTGGGAAGCCGCACTTGAGGAACTGGTGGCGTCCATTAAAGCGCAAATCAAGCCTTGACCATTGTGGCAGTGTCCCCGACCATTTCTGATGACGCAGTTCCGAGGCCGCTCATTGACAACACTCCTGTATGAGTTTATCAAATATATATGAGAATTATCGTTGTTCGCTGCCGGAAAGCAGGAACGTTCGCAGACTAAGGGGAAAAACTGTATGAATCTGGCTTGCCCGATTTGCGTTTCTGAACAAAGAGACATTGACGGTTTCGATCTGATTACTGTGCTCGGACTGATGAAAGAGTACAACTGGCGTGAAATTTGGCGAAGATATCAGACCAGCCAAGATAACAGAGATAGCGTCAGCATGTACTTCCAGGCCCGGAATTACTTCCTGGAAATGCATGTCCAAAAGATGCATCGCATAATACTGTCGGAAAAATTCAACACCAATCCGTTCTTTATGCAGCAGGTGATACAGCGGATTACCGCTTCGCATGATCACGAGTTAATTTTGAGCAAAATACGGAAGCAAGGAATAGACGGCGGAGAAAACCCCATCTGCCTCTCATGCTCCATGGGGAACATGATCATAGACCTGATCGTAAATAAAAACGAGCCATTTCAACAACCGCCGAAGGCACCCCACGGGACCACAGAGATAGAAACCAAAGAAGATCGGCCACTCGATGTATACGACTTATCGTCCACTCTGTATCTTTGTCAGCAAAACCTCACGGAGTCCATCTTCAGGCGCTACCTGGTATATGACAACGGATCACGGCCCGCGTCCGACCGGCGAGTGCATTTCACCACAAAGGTCGGCAATTATGATGTGGATCTATTTTTTGAGCTCATATTGACGAATGAGGACTTGACTGTTCCGCCTCCTGGAAACGCATCCGTGGCCACAATACACCAAGTCCTCCAGCGAATGAACTTCAGACACGCACCTGAGCTCATCCTGTTCGAGCTGCGCAACGTAGGATTAGAAGTCTCTTTGGAGCAAATCCAAACGAAATTCTCACTGCACAGGTACATTAACAACACAGCGTTGAAGGTGGATTTCAGTCACGCCTCTTGATGAATCAGGGACAATGTCTTAATTTATTTGAAAATGAAAGGCGTATGGGTCCTGCCGGTCATGAATTCCGAGCATGGCCTCGGAACAAGGAAAGCCACGTGAACAGGATAAAGCACACCATTCGCTCCACAGTGCCTTTATTTGCGCTCCTGATTCTGTGCGGACTCGACCAGCCAGCTCATGCGAAAGAGCTTTCCGTGTCACCTGCCGTAGTGGAAAAGGCTGCAAAAGACGCGGAAAAACTCCAAAGAAATGGGCAGATTGAAAACGATATTCTTGAGCTATTTCCGGGCGCCTATCAAGGGGTAGATCCAGGCGCCCGAGAGGCCAGAAGAAGAATCGAAGCGGATAATCGAAGAATCCAGAACAGCGTGAGAAACCTCAACAACTCCATTCGAGACATCAACACGAGAATCAATCGAATCAACACACTCAACAGACGCTTCTAATCAAAATCGACTATTTCTTATTGTCCCCTCGCCTTATGCGCCAGTTCTGGTACGAGCTGAAAAGAGACGGCCCCAAAAAGACCGCGATTATGATGATTACGCTCGTAACAACTATTCCCAACACTGCACTGGTTTCAGCAATTTCCATTTTATACATTCCTCCTGCAGTTCCCGGCCATTATACGGATTAACGTGCAAACGTCCAGAGTAGGTGACGTAGACAAGCATTCACTATCGTTGATCCGATCCTTCTTTTCAGCAATTGGACAATTTTTACAGGTTCTTTACATTTTTTTACAAGACGATTACCGCACAATGTGTCAATATTGTGACTGATCACAATCAAGGGCTCGGCAAGGCCTCGGAGGGGTCAGGAAGTCCATCGAAGATGACCGACGGCAGATCCGGCAATGTCATGTTTAAGGGAGATTCTATTCATACGGGGAGTGGAAATCATGAGAAAGATTCTCATACTGGTCGCACTGTCGCTTTTTCTCTGTTCCTGGCATGCTCATGCCGCGGTCAAGGTAGACCCCAAACTCTATGGGGCGCCCGAAGGCCAGGTGTGCATCAAGTGCCATGAACTCAAGTCACCTGGACTATTCAAGCTCTGGCGTTCGGGGAAAATGGGCCAGGCAGGCGTGAACTGTTACGACTGCCACAAGGCCGAAAAGAAGACTGACAAAACTCCAGGTGATCCCGACGGATACGACCACAGAGGATTCTGGATCGCCACCGTAGTCAGCCCCAAGGACTGCTCACGCTGTCACAAGGATCAGTTCGACCAACAGCAGCCGTCTCACCATGCTAAGGGGGCCGATATTCTGAATTCTCTGGATAACTATCTCGGGACGGTAGTCGGCGGACCTGCAGCAGTTGCCACGGGGTGCCGTCAGTGCCACGGATCCAATATCAAGGTGCTAAAAGACGGCCGACTTGATCCTACCACCTGGCCCAACACCGGCATCGGTCGGATCAACCCGGACGGCAGCAAGGGAAGCTGCTCTGCTTGCCACACGAGGCACGGGTTTTCCAAGGAGCAGGCCAGGCGTCCGGATGCATGCGGCAAGTGCCACATAGGGCCGGACCATCCGCAGCTCGAAGTCTATAACGAGTCCAAGCACGGAATTCTTTACCAGGCGCACAGGGACAAGATGAACATGGACAAGAGCGAGTGGGTAGTCGGAATAGACTACCAGGATTCAGCAACCTGCTCGACATGCCATATCAGCGCCACTCCCAATCAGCAGCCTAACCACGACGTGGGAGATCGGATATCATGGACTCTGCGGCCCGCGGTATCCAAGAAACTCACCAATTGGAAAGAGCGCCGTGACAAAATGAAGGACGTGTGCCGCCAATGCCACTCGGACTTTACAACCGACGGATTCTACTCTCAATTTGACGATTACGTAGAACTCTACAACAACAAGTTCGCAATACCTGCCACGAAGATCCGCCAAAAACTCATGGATAACGGCAAGCTCACAAAAGCCGACATGGACGATAAGCTCGACTGGATCTACTACGAGCTGTGGCATCACGAAGGCCGCCGGGGAAGACACGGCGCCTCAATGATGGGGCCGGATTATGCTTGGTGGCACGGCCTGTACGAAGTGGCCAAGCATTTCTACATGAGCTTCATCCCGGAAGTGGAAAGGGTAATGGGCGGTAAAGATGCCGCTGCACCTATGCTGAACGAGGTAGTCTTCAGCGATCCTCAGCACAAGTGGTACAAAGAAGGGATGAGCAAAGAAGAACTGCAGAAGCTCGAACAATTTTACCAGCAGAGGTACGGCGGGAAAGAGGCGAAATAGCCAAGGTGCTCTGTAGCCAGGAGAAGGGCGAGTTTATGAACGGAATCATTGGAAGCCTAAAAATAGCGCTCCTGGTCACGGCTTTGACTCTGTTGGGGGCGTGCTTGATACCGGAAATGCGTTCGGTTCAGGCACAGGCCCCTGCAGAGACGCAGCCTGAAGAATTGGCCGTGATTGAATCAGGCCAGGAGTTCCCAATTCCCATCAAGCCGCTGCCGAAAACAATAACCCCGTGTCGTGCATGTCACGGCCCGGAAAAGGACTTTCCTGTACAGTTCAAGAGGCATGAAGACCTCTTGGTACACAGGAATATTCGGCTGGCCCACGGTGGGGTGCGCGTATGGTGCCTGGACTGTCATCACCCCGACAACCGCAATTTCTTGTTGCCGCTCAGTGACGGAAAACCTATCGACTTTGAGCATTCGTACTTGCTCTGCGGCAAATGCCACGGGACGAAATACAGGGATTGGCGAAACGGCATACACGGAAGAAGAACCGGAAGTTGGAATGGAGAGAAGCAGTATTACCTTTGCGTAAGCTGCCACAATCCGCATCTGCCAAAGTTCAAGCCTATTGCTCCCATGCCGCCGCCGGAAAAACCCTGGACTCCAAAAGAAACCCAGGCCAAGCACTGAAGGTTCAGAGTTATGAACGATCCAAATAATATTGCGCAAGAAGATAAGCCCATCCAGTTGGACAAGAAGGATTGCGCGACCGGAACGCAGGCATGTTCTGATTGCAAATTGCCGAATCGCCGCACCTTTCTGGCCGGAGCCGCTGCCTTCCTGGGTATGATCTCGGTGAGTTCGTGCTCCTGGCAGGAATTCGTTCAAAACCATTTCCAGAGAATGACAAAAAAGGAAATCGACGAGACAGTCGAGCGTCTGAAGGCTGAATACAAAGGAAAATACGGCAAGGACTTTGTTGTAGGAACCGAAGCGCCTATAGACGGAACGTTGTTCGGCTATGGCCTTGACATCCAGCGTTGCATCGGCTGCAGGCGTTGCGTGTATGGCTGTGTGGATGAAAATAATCAGACCAGAAACCCACAGATGCAGTACATCAGGGTCCTCCGCTTCAAAGACGGCAACATGGACCTGGAGGAGTCCACCATTTACTACGACCCGGACGAGGTTCCGGAAAAAGGCTACTATTATATGCCGGTGCAGTGCCAGCATTGTGCTAACGCACCGTGCACGAAGGTCTGTCCTGTCAAGGCAACCTGGACCGAGCCTGACGGAATAGTGGTGGTTGATTACAACTGGTGCATAGGCTGCCGTTACTGCATGGCCGCGTGTCCGTACATGGGGAGGTGGTTCAATTTTGCAGACCCGGCGATTCCTTCGGACAAGGTCAATCCGCAGACGCATTACCTTGGCAATCGACCGCGAATGCGAAATGTGGTCGAAAAATGCACGTTTCTGCATCCAAAGAGTTCGACTGGGAAAATACCCTATGTGTGTTGAGGTTTGCCCTGTAGGCGCTCGTAAGTTCGGTAATCTTCTCGATCCGGATAGCGAAATCAACCGAATTATTCAGACAAAACGCGTGTTTCGTCTTAAAGAGGATTTGAACACACAACCGAAATTTTATTATTTCTTTGGCTAACACATGAGGGACCCCATGGCGAGATCCGGATTTTTCATATCAGCAGGCAAAAGGCTAATAACGGGACCGCCGTTGTATTACGTCTGGGTGTTGGTCTTGCTGACCCTTGCAGGTATAGGCGTGTCCGCTTACACGGTGCAGCTCAAGACAGGCCTGATTGTCACCGGAATGACGAGCTACGTGTCCTGGGGATTTTACATAGGCAATTTTACTTTTCTCGTGGGTGTGGCCGCTGCCGCGGTGCTTTTAATCATACCAGCGTACCTGTACGATTTCGGCCCAATCCGAGACATTGTCATAGTGGGCGAAGCGCTTGCTGTGAGCGCTCTGGCCATGTGTCTCATGTTCGTCACAGCGGACTTGGGCAGGCCGGATCGCGTCTGGCATCTCATACCGGGGCTCGGCATATTGAATGTGCCCCAATCTTTGTTGGGTTGGGACATTGTGGTGCTTAACGGTTACCTGTTCCTGAACCTTCTCATTCCCGGATACATACTTTACAACGCGTACCGCAACCGGACAGTGAATATGAAGTTCATTTTGCCGTTTATACTTCTGTCCATTCCCTGGGCCGTAAGCATTCATACAGTAACAGCGTTTATTTACAACGGCCTTGCAGCGAGGCCATTTTGGAACGCTTCGATTCTAGCGCCGAGATTTCTCGCTTCAGCGTTTTGCTCCGGGCCCGCCTTGGTCATCGTCCTCTACCAGATCGTGCGGCACTATACGAAATTCCACGTGAAGGACGAGGCCCTGTTCAAAATTGCTGAGTTCATCGCTGTGGCTATGGCTGTCAATTTGTTCTTGTTGCTTGCTGAGTTCTTCAAAGAGCTTTACTCAAATACTCATCATCTTTCTCCTCTGCTGTACCTGTACGCCGGGTTGCACGGCAAGGGGAATCTTGTTCCGTGGATTTGGGCCGCGTCTACGTTCAACATGGTTGCTTTCATTATTTTCCTGATACCTGCCACGCGCAAAAACTTCACGACACTCAATCTAGGCTGCGTGCTGATCATCATGGGAATTTGGATAGAAAAGGGAATGGGGCTGATAATCCCGGGGTTCATTCCCGCTCCTTTGGGGGAAGTCTGGGAATATTTGCCAACGAAACTGGAACTGATCGTCACACTGGGGATTTGGTCCATAGGACTTCTTATACTCACGTTAATATTGAAGATCATAATACCGATTGAAACGGGCGAATTCACCGCCGCGGGTACGGCGAATAGGTCCGAATTAAGCCACGGCCAGGTGGCCGCCTAATGCCCGGAGTAACTGCATGAAGATTGGCAAAACATCACTTATGAACATAGCGCTTCCCTGTCGGGCAGCTATTTGGATACTGTTCGTACTTACTTCAGTGTTAGTTGTTTTTCCAGTGTTGGCCCAAGCCGCTGATGCACCGGATTTGAACACGGCCATCAACAATCTTAATAGTACTGATCCGGCAACAGCATTAACTGCAGTCAGGGTCATAAAGAAGAGTGGTCCCGCGGCAAAAGCAGCGGTCCCGGAGCTAGTCAAGGCAATTAATTACCCGAACGAAATAGTCCTATTGAATGTCATCGAGGCCCTGTCGGAAATAGGACCGGATGCAGCCCCTGCAGTTCCGGGGCTTTCCGAGGCCCTGAAAGACAAGGACCAGATGATCAGAGAAGCGGCTGCAATGGCGCTTTTCGCGATTGGAAAGCAAAATGCCGCTGCTGTTCCCAATCTAATCCTTTGCCTTGGGGATGACAGCAAACGGGTGCGAGACGGAGCGATACTCGCGCTGGTGGCCAGTGGGGATGCTGCAGCGGACCCTGCAGTCAAGGCGCTTCAGTCCAAGAATCAAAGGGTCAGCTCTGCAGCCGCTGAGGCACTCGGGAGAATGGGAATCAGGGCCGTTCCCCCTCTCGTGGAAGTGCTGAAAAAGGGTGAATTTCCGGCTGCAGAATCGGCTTCCACCGCCTTAAGGGAAATCGGACCCCAAGCGGTGGAAGCCCTTATTGAAATTTTGACTCGTGGTGATGAAAAAGCTTCCGCAAAGGCTGGAGAGATACTTGCCGCGATTGGTACTCCTGCGGTCCCCGGTCTCGTGGAGGCGCTTAGAAAGAAGAAATGAACTTCTTGGAATGAATATTTTGGGTTAAGAACAGGAGAAGAAGATGAAAAGGGCTTCTAATCTGCGGATGTCTCTCTTTCCTGATCCGGGTTCAGTCAAGGCGGGGATGCAAATGGCTTTCTTTATCTCCTTCATGCTGTTGGCGGTATGGACCATTCCGGCTGTCAGCCAGGACAAAGACTGCCCGGACTGCCCAAAGCCTTCGCCGACAAGCGTGTTGGACCCGAAATGGAAGGAATTCACCCCGCCGCCTTTGGCTCCTGGTGAGCTTCCGGATTGCCACAGAGTCCAGTTCGGAAAGCAGGATTGTGCGACCTGCCACCAGAAGGAAACGCCAACAGGCTATCAAGCGTGGTTAGGGTCCAAGCACGGCATAAATAGTGTTAAGTGCGGTGTTTGCCATGGTGATGTGAATAATTACCGGTCCAGGCCGGATAAAATGGTGTGCATGGGATGCCATTCCGCACAGGTGCACAACATGCCCGCTCAGGCGCTTGTGACCAATTGCTCTTTCTGTCACAAGGGTCACTGGTTCACTGTGCACAAGATCGCTCAATACGAGAAATTCAGCCCTGGCCGGGAACAGAGATTCAAAGTCCCGGGATTCTAAGCATTCGTACGCGGCAATACGGTATTTTTTGGAGGAAGCCATGAGCGTGACTCGAAGGGAAATGATCAAATTGACGGCTGCCGGTTTTGCGGCTGCTGCCCTAAATATACCTTTCGCAAAAACTGCACCAGCCTCGGACGACGTCGTTGACGTGGATAAGTGGATCAAAGGAGCCTGCCGGTTTTGCGGCACGGGATGCGGCGTCTACATTGGGGTGAAAAACGGCAGGGTCGCCGCGATCCGAGGCAACCCTAAAGCAGCCACTAATTTTGGCTTTCTGTGCGTCAAGGGCTTCAAAGGCTATATGAGCATGTACCACCCGGACCGACTACAATACCCCATGGTCAGGGGCGAAGACGACAAATTCAAGAGGGTCTCCTGGGATGAGGCGTTGAAGCTGATCACACAGAAATTCGGCGAACTCCAACAGAAGCACGGGAAAGACGCTGTCGCGTACTATGGCTCGGGCCAATGCATGACGGAAGAGAGCTACACTTACAACAAGCTTTGGAAGGGCGGATTTGGCTCAAACATGGTAGACGGGAACCCGCGGCTGTGCATGGCCTCGGCAGTCGGCGGCTATGTCACCACCTTTGGCACGGATGAGCCCGCCGGCTCATACGCCGATATTGAAAAAGCCAAAACATTTTTCATTGTGGGCTCGAATATGTCCGAGTGTCACCCGATCATTTTCCGCAGAGTCGCGAGGCGGAAACTTCAAGATCCCGACAATATCAACGTGATCGTGTGCGAACCAAGGCTCACGTCCACTGCGAGGATTGCCGATGTATGGCTTCCCGCGGATCCTGGAACGGACTTGGCCGTATTTCATTGCATCGCCAGAGAAATAGTCAAGAACGGCTGGACAGACAAATGGTTTGTGGAAAACCTCTGCAGATTCACCACAGGCACGCAGGTAGTGGATTTTGAGGCTTATAAGCAGTTTCTTGAGCAGTTCACTCCGGAGGCCGTGGAGAAAATCACGCGTTGTCCTGCTGCCAATATAAAGGAAACAGCCCGGATCTTCGCGACCCAGGGTCCGACCATGAGCCTCTGGACGATGGGGCTCAACCAGAGAACAAGGGGCGTTTGGGCAAATAACCTTATCCACAACCTCCACCTCATCACCGGAAACATCTGCAAAGAGGGTGCTGATTCCTTTTCCCTTACAGGTCAACCCAACGCGTGCGGCGGCGTTAGAGAGACGGTTTTGAGCCATCTTCTTCCTGGCACGCGGCCAATAGCCAATCCCGCAGTCAGGGAACAGGTTGAGAAAGCGTGGAAAATCCCCGCCGGTAAAATTGACTCCAAGCCGGGCTTTCACACAATGGAAATGTTCGACAAACTGGGCGCAGAAAACGATCAGTCCAAGCCCCTAAAGGGGATGCTAATTACTACCACGAACCCTGCCCAATCCCTTCCGAATTGCCACAAGTACCACAAAGGTATGCAGGACGCATTCCTGGTAGTGGTGGACATATTCCCCACGAGAACCACACAATTGGCCGATGTAATTCTCCCGGCCGCATTCATCTACGAAAAAGGCGGGGTTTTCGGATGCTCGGAGCGCCGCAGTCAGCTTACCTCCAAATGTGTTGAACCGCCCGGTGAAGCAAAAGCTGATCTTTGGATTGCTGCACAAATTGCCAAACGCATGGGACTCGATAAGCTTATTCCCTGGAACGGTGACGATGCCGGGACCAATTACAGGATGGCCTGGGATGATTACAGGGAGTGTGTGAAAATGACAGAGCACACTCTTTACGGCTTCACGTACGACCGGCTCTTGAAATCAGAGGAGGGATTGCAGTGGCCGTGCCCAGATGAAAAAAGCCCTGGAACGGCAATACGCTACGTGCGCGGCAAAGATCCCATTATGGACATGCCGGATATAGTAAAGGTCCCGCCTCAGGCACTCATCTATTTCTATGCAGATCAGAAGCATGAAGGGAAAGCCAACGTATTCCTAAGGCCCTACAAAGGGGCCGAAGAGCCGCCGGATAAGGACTACCCGTTTTTCCTTACCACCGGACGAGTCATCGAACAGTGGCACAGCGGAACCATGACCATGAGAGTGCCGGAAATTGCTCGGTCTCAGCCAAACGCATATGTGGAAATACATCCGGAAGACGCCAAAGCCTACAGGATCAACAACGGTGACCTGGTGAAGATGACCTCCCGTCGTGGATACAACATCCTGCCTGCCAAGGTGGTGAAAAATTCGTTGCCTGGGATACTCTTTGTTCCCTGGTTCGATCAGGACTGGGATCGCATGATAAACCGGGTTACAATAGACGCATTCGATGATGGGTCGAAACAGCCGGAGTTCAAGATTTGCGCTGTGAAGATCGCACGGGCGGGCGATCCAAAAGACGTTGCGGATATGACCATCATATCCAGCGTCGATGCGCCGTTTCCTAGTAAGGCGTAGTGTTAGATCGAAATAGAATGATAGAAATGAGGTGTCAGATGCCAGGCATGTGACACAATCATCAGTCAGACTTGAGATAAGCTTATCCCTGGGCGAATTGAACATCCTGTGGGGCAGGCTTTCCAGCCTGCCTGTCCGGAAATCCTAATAATGGCAGGCTGGAAAGCCTGCCCCACAAAGGCTATCCGGATGACTGAATGATCACCCCTTGGTGTGACTGGTTCATCAAGAAGGCAATTACAGGATAAGTAGTTATGGTCATAACAGGCAGCGCTCTCTTTATTCAACCGGGCTCGTACGAAACGGTTCTCGAGCGGCTGAAAGAATTCCCGCAGGTAACCTATCAGACCGCTTCGGAGTCCCGGACCGAGCTGATAATAAACCTGGAAGCTGAAGATCAGGGCGCACTGGAAGATCTCTGCAACCGCCTGAAGGAAGAGATTCCGCAAATAGTGGATATAAATCACCTGTACATTAATTTTGAGGAAGAGGTGGAAAAAATTCTCGGAAACCACTGAGCAGGTTAATTGCCGTATAATGAAATCTCCCGCAGTCAAAGGGCCACTAGAAGCCCTTTTTTTACTGAGAAGCTACAGGAGCAATTTTGGCTGGAATTAAAGATATACTTCATCGAATATTTCTTCAGGGAGAAAATCCGTTAATCAATCACACCACCAACTGCATGCGCCCGCCCGGAGCTGTTGAAGAGAAGCTTTTCATGGCACTTTGCATCCGCTGCAACAGGTGCTTGGAAGTGTGCCCGTACAGCTCCATAAAACGAGCAGGAATCGGGTTCACAATGGGCACGCCGTACGTGCTTGCAGAGCAAAAGGCCTGTTATCTGTGTATGGCCTGTTGCCGACTGTGCCCGACGGGAGCCCTCGACGCTAATCTGACAAATCCCGAAAAAGTGTCCATGGGAAAGGCCACGATAGACAAATCCATTTGCTACAGCCATCTTTTTTTGGACCATGATGTGCTTCCGGACAATTCTGGCCAGAAGATCGGTGCACTCTGTAACACTTGCTACAATGTCTGCCCTCTGCAGGATAAGGCAATCGTCCTGCGGAAGAAACCTCTTTCCTGAGGTGCAGGACGCGTGCGTGGGATGCGGAATATGCGTAGAACGCTGCCCAACGAGGCCGAAACGGGCGATTAACATCATTCCTTCAGGAATGGGCAGAGTTGACGAAGCTGGTTTCTATTTCAGGAAGGCGAGGGGGCATTATGAGTCGGCAGGCACCGCAGGTAGACAGGAACAACAGGGCGTGCTCAAGGGGGACAAGCTCCTGGAGCGGAAATCCCGAATAGACGGTGCAAGCGATCAGCCTAAGTTTGACTTCCCGTACGAGGCTCCCAAATCTATAGAGGGATGGGATTGATGTACGGCCCGTACAGAAGAACGGTTCAAATTTTTGCGTTGTCGTTGGTTTTCATTATTCCTCTGCTAAACAGATTTGAAATCTATTCCATGACGGGCACTTTCTACGCGGTGACCATAGGGGGGCTTGGGATAGCGGACCCGGTGGTCATTCTGCAGGCGATTTTTGCATCTGGCAGGCTCACAGTCCCGCTTTTGAGCGCAGCTCTGTTCCCCGCGTTTTTCGCGTTTCTTTTCGGACGCGTCTGGTGCGGCTGGCTTTGCCCTTATCACCTCCTGGCGGACGGTGCAGCGGCACTCCGCAGAACCATTCGAATGAAACTATTCGGGAAACCAAGCCCTGAAAAATTGCCCATTCCCGGTTCGTCCAGGGCCAATGTCATCAGGTTCGGCTTCTTGATTTTGGGAACAGCGGTTGCGGGTGTGGCTTCAATTCCCGTACTGAACTATGTTCATGCACCGGGAATTATGAGCACGGAGGCAATGATTTTTGTCAAAGAAATGACTGTCTCGCCCGAAATTTTGTTTATTGTCGTGATCATACTATTGGAACTGGCAGTTTTACCTCGCTTCTGGTGCAGGCTCTTTTGTCCCACGGGCTCCTTTATTTCACCTTTTCGAGGAAGGTATACGCTCGGAATCAAGAATAGCGTGAAGAAGCCCAAAGCCCCGTGCTGCACCGAGAACAACTGTTCAGTAGCGTGTCCTATGGGATTGGCCCCGTACAAGGAAGGCGACAACCTCTTGTGCACTAATTGTGCCCTTTGTGTGGATTCGTGTTCGTCGAAGAGGCTGCGATTCGGAGGCTTCAGGTTGGGATCATAGACAAAGCGCTTGCGGGATATCTCTGCTGTCCAAATCTAATCTACAGGGCTTCCTCAGCAACGGGGGGTGCAAAGCGACAAATTTCCCCTTTGCCATCCTGAAGCGGGATAAACAGGCTATCGAATTATCTTCCCTAATCTTTCCAAACGAATCTTCTGGAAGTCTAGACCGGAATAGTAGATCACGAAAGCGTCGCCCTTTACGTCCTCCACGGGTACCAATCCCCAGAACCGGCTGTCATGGCTGTAATCCCTATTGTCTCCCATAACGAAAAGCTTGCCTTCCGGGATGGTCACCGGAGCCATGTTGTCCCGAGGATTCATCGCCCCCGGTAAAATAACGTTGCTGCGGAATTCCGCCTGTGGAGACGGGACCTCCTGGTCGTTTAGTATGACCTTCTTGTTGCGAATTTCGATAGTGTCTCCACCGACTCCCACGACGCGCTTTATGAAATCCTTGGTTTTGTCTTCCGGAAAAATAAATACTATAACATCGCCCCGCTGAGGGTCACTGAATCGTGGCCACCTTGCGTCCGTGAACGGTATACGAAGCCCGTATTTTAGCTTGTTCACGAGAATATGATCGCCCACCAAGAGTGTGGGTTCCATGGAACTCGATGGAATCTTAAAAGCCTGAACAAAGACCGCTCGAATAATTATTGCCAGGATTACCGCTACCACAAAGGCCTCGGAATATTCCTGAAATATAGTCCTGTTGTGTTTTTCCGTTGTTTCTATTTGGGGTTTTGCCCTCATGTTTTCTCTTTTCGAATCTTGGACCCTGTTCTTGCTCATTTCACCATCAATTCGCCCATCTAAGGATCTCTTTAATCACACTCGTCAGCCTTTTTCGAGGTAACGGCGCGAAGAAACTTTATAAAACATCAATTACTTGATGTAAAGGGAGTTTTGTCGGCAGACGTGTGACCATTCAGTTGCGGAGGGAGAGAAGCTGGCCTCGAACATGTCATGGAGACGAGCGAAGCGATCCGGTATCTCGCGAGACAATCCTAGTAGGACCGGCGAGTCGCCGGTCCTACCATTCCAAAAGACATTCTTCCGGTCTTCAGCGTAGTATAGCCGACATTCCTTTGAGAGTTTTTATATTTGATCGTCTCGTAGCCCCAAAAAAATCAAACCGGCGGCGAGGATTGGTTAATCCTCACCCCCGGTTTGCCGGTTGAGGCCCCTCCCTCCCCCGAGGTTAAGGCCGGGCCCTTCCCTACCACCACAGACGAGCGGAGTCAAGGGGGTTCTTAATATTTCTTGAAGTTTTGCTTTATAATTCTTGATGGCCGGATTCGAGCGTTTCACCTAGATAGGCTTGCTTAATCTTAGGATTATCGAGCAGCTCCGCGCCGGAGCCTTCAAGCACTATTTTTCCAGTCTCCAGCAGGTACGTGTAATCTGCTACTTTTAGGGCAGCATTGGCATTCTGTTCAATCAGGAAAACGGTCACTCCATCGTTTCTGATCCGCTCGATGATTCGGAACACCTCTGCCACGATCATGGGAGCGAGTCCGAGGGAAGGCTCATCCATCGTGAGCAGCTTCGGCTTGGACATCATGGCCCGTCCAATGGCGAGCATCTGCTGTTCGCCTCCTGAGAGTGTGCCTCCCAGTTGCTCAATTCTGGATGCAAGCACGGGAAAAGTATCCAGTACCATCTCCGTTGTCTTGGAGACATCTGCTTTGTCGTTATTGTTGTACGCGCCCATTATAAGATTTTCTCGAACCGTCAGATTCGCAAAGATTTTGCGTCCTTCAGGAATGTGAACGAGTCCGAGCCGCTGGATAACGTGGGCCGGGGTCCTGGTTATTGGCTGGCCCTGGAATACTATTTGTCCCGAATTTATCGGAACTATGCCGGAGACTGCTCTGACGGTCGTGCTTTTACCGGCTCCATTGGCGCCCAGCAAGCTCACGATTCGTTTTTCTTCCACGCGCAAAGAAATCCCTTTCAGAGCTTGGATTCCACCGTAATTGACATGTAGGTCCTGAATTTCCAGCATCGCGTTCAAATGCCTGTCAGCCGACGCCAAGGTATGCGGCTATTACTTTGGGGTCGTTTTGGATCTCTTTGGGAGTTCCCCAGGCGATGGGAATCCCGTGATCAATAACCTTTATTGCGGGGCATACATCCATAACGAATCCCATGTCATGGTCTATAAGACCAATCGTAAGACTGAGATCTTGGGGATATTCTCCTTAAGCAGTGCCCCGAATTCTATGGTCTCTCTGGGATTCATTCCTGCCACTGGTTCATCAAGCAACAAGAGCGTTGGTTCAAGGGCAAGTGCTCTGGCTACTTCCAGTTTTCGTTGGCTGCCTGGTACGGCAACGATCCTGCTTTATCTTTTACTGAATCCATTAATCCCATGGTTCTGAACAGAAACTCAGCTTTGGCCGTAATCCTCCGTTCATCGGACTTGACCCGCCCGATCCCTAAGATCGCCTCGATCGGCGTGTACCGGACCGACGAATGCGAGGCCACCATAACGTTTTCGATGACTGTCAGATCCTCGTAAAGTCGGATATTCTGAAACGTCCTCGCAACTCCGATTCGAGCGACATTAGAGGTAGGCCATCCGGTGATGTCTCTGCCCTCGAAGAGCACCTTTCCCGAGCTAGGCCTCGCGACTGCCGGTTATGGCGTTGAACGCGGTGGTCTTGCCTGCTCCGTTAGGTCCAATGAGGCCAATTATTGCACCCGCAGGTATTTCGAGGTCAAGGCCGTTCAACGCGGATAGACCTCCGAACACGACGGAAAGCTTCTCAATCCCGAGAAGAGGTCCCTTCATGCCCATCCTCGCAAACGGCCAGCCAGCCTGCGGACCCCATTTATCAGCGATTGCCAGGAGAATTCATGCCGTCCCATTATTCCGCTCCTGGCGAAGAGCATTACCAGTATGAGCAGCACCGAGAATATTACCATGCGCATCCCCGGGACGCCTTCGTATTGGTATCCGAACAGGGAGATCGGTTCCTCGACGAATCGCAACAACTCACCGCCCCAGGTGATGATCACAGCTCCGATCACGGCTCCAGTGGTACTCCCCAAACCGCCAATGACAATCATTATCAGAAGATTGAATGTCAACATGAAGGTAAATAGAGAAGGCGAAATCGTCGTTATGAGGTGAGCGAGCAGCCCACCGGCAATTCCTTCGAAAAATGCGCTGAAAACAAATGCAAGAGTTTTGGTCCAGAACGCGTCTATACCCATCGCCTCTGCGGCTGTTTCATCTTCGCGAACCGCTTTCATGGCGCGGCCGTACGATGAATTCACGAGTCGAACAGTGCAGAATACGGTGAGAAAGCAACACCCCCAGCTCCACCACAGATTTGTGTACGGGGTCAGGCCTTTGAGCCCCAAAGGGCCGTTGGTTATTGGGACCAGATTGTTTGCGATTACCTGAAGCACCTCACCGAAGCCAAGCGTGACGATCGCGAGATAATCCCCCCGCACCCTAAAAACGGGTACAGCCAGGAGAAAGGCAACAAGAGCCGTTACCAGGCCTGCCGCGAGCAGTGAAACCGGAAACGAAAGGCTTATTTCGGAAAGAGGCCATACGAGCGGTTCCAGAATAAAGCTGCGGAGCTTTTCTTCTGGAGTCAACGTAAGAATCGCCGCAGTATACGCGCCCACAGCGAGAAATGCATTTGGTTGAAGAGAAAACTGACCTGTGATTCCATTGATCAGATTGTAGCTGACCGCCACCACTATAAATATGGCGATATTATTTAGGATTCTAATAGAATATTCGTTGAAGTTACTCTCGGCGTACAAGAGAAAGATCAGCAGCCCCGCGGCTGCGAGGCTGGTGAGAATGCGATCGTGTGTGATCATGTGAATCCAAGAATCCTGGGAAAAGACTAAGGAGACGCGGGAGGCATAATAGCCTATGTTAAACGGACGGAGAACCATTTTTTCCTGATTCCCAGATTGGCATCAAAAGTAGCGCATCCTGAACTTTTTAAAAAATAGTTGACAAGGCACCGCTCATGTCTTAGCCTTGTTCGCAAGGTGGAACTCCATGATTCCGATTTGCAACCTCAACAATTGGTGGTGGTGCTGGATAATAAAGAACTGGAGGTCTGCCTAAGGTTATACCGGAATAGTAAAAATTTGAAATAACGTTTCCGAACCGAAAAAAAGGCCATGGGCAGACTGTCCATGGCCTTTTCGCGTTTATGGACCCAAACATCAGGAAAACGATTTTGAGAGGCTAAAAGTCAAATGATTATACCCGATTATTCAGATTTCAAGAGGCTGAGCACTCAGGGAAACCTTATCCCGATGTTCGTGGAAATTCCTGGGGACCTCAACACTCCAGTATCCGCGTTCATGAAAATTGATGACGGAAAGAGTTCTTTCCTGCTCGAAAGCGTCGAGGGTGGTGAGCGATGGGCCAGATATTCCTGCCTCGGTTCAGGCCCGCGGATGATAATCAGGTCAAGAAACGGCCGGAATGAAATCATCGAGAATGGGCAAGTAAGAGATTCTGGACTGCCGGGAGACCCCACGCTTAACGTCAAAGAAGTGCTAAGTCGATTTCGACCGGTGAAGGTGGAGGGGTTGCCGGATTTCTTCGGCGGGGCTGTCGGTTTCTTAGGCTATGACGTGGTCAGGCACTTCGAAAACCTTCCGGACATGGGCAAGCCTGATCCTGGATTCCATGACGCGCTTTTCATGATCACCCGCGACATGGCGCTGTTCGACAATTTTGGTCACAGGAGCTTTTTGATCACTACGATAAGTCTGGAAGAGCACTCCTCGGTCGAGAACGCTTATGCAGAAGGTCTCAACAGGCTGCGCAATCTCAAAGAGCGTCTCGATGGACCATTACCAAGATCCATACACGGGCAAGACTCCTCTAACGGGCAAGTATTCACGTCCAATATGTCGGAAGAAAAATTCCACGAAATGGTGGTTCAGGCGAAGGTCCACATAACGGCCGGGGACATCATTCAGGTGGTTTCTGTCGCAGAGATTCCAAGGTGAAATCAGTCATGACGCTCTGGACGTGTATAGGGGGCTGCGGTTGATCAATCCCTCTCCTTATATGTTTTTTCTGAGAGTGGGAGACGAGGTGCTTGCCGGTTCATCCCCTGAAGTCATGGTACGACTCAGAAAAGGCGAAGCTGTGGTCCGTCCCATTGCAGGCACTCGCCCCAGGGGGGACAGTCCGGAGCGAGACCTTCAGCTGGAGCACGAACTCCTGAACGATACCAAGGAATTGGCTGAGCACGTGATGCTGGTGGATCTCGCCAGAAACGACCTCGGGAGAATAGCACAGCCAGGCAGTGTGATCGTGGACGAGTTCAAAACAGTGGAACGTTATTCTCACGTGATGCACATGGTCAGCAATGTGAGGGCAGCAATTGCGGACGGAATCGATGCATTCGATGTGCTCCGGGCGACTTTTCCTGCGGGAACGCTTTCCGGTGCGCCGAAAATTAGAGCCATGGAAATTATCGAAGACCTGGAACCTGACCACAGAGGCCCTTACGGTGGATGCGTGGGATATTTCTCGTATTCCGGCGCAATGGACATGGGCATAACCATAAGAACAGTCATGATGAAAGGAACCACAGCGTATTTCCAGGCGGGCGCCGGCATCGTGGCCGACTCGATCCCGGAAACGGAATACAAGGAAACCCTCAAAAAAGCCGAAGCAATGAAAAAGGCCCTGAAGACAGCGGCAAACCTGAACGGGAGGCTAAAATGATCCTGGTAATAGACAATTACGATTCGTTTACATTCAATCTCGTCCAGTATTTTCAAGAGCTTGGAAAGCATGTGCTGGTGATGAGAAATGATCGCATCTCTCTGGACGAGATCGTTCGACTGAGTCCTGAAGCTATTGTGATTTCTCCCGGTCCGGGAGGCCCTGAAGACGCAGGCATTTCCATGCAGACCATTCTGAACCTCGGCGATCGTATCCCGATTCTCGGTGTCTGTCTCGGTCATCAGGCCATTGCAGCCGCTTTCGGAGGGAAAGTTGTCCGAGCGGGTAGGCTCATGCACGGGAAAACATCCCCCATCTTCACGAACGGCAGTGGCTTGTTCTCAGGGATGGCAATCCCGTTTCAAGCGTGTCGCTATCACAGTCTGATCGTGGATTTAGGGACTCTCCCCGGATGCCTGGAAGTCACAGCGCTCACTGATCAGGACGAAATCATGGGGATTCGCCATAGGGATTTGCCCATAGAAGGGGTGCAATTTCACCCGGAATCTATCCTTACTCCTGAAGGAAAACGCATTCTCATCAATTTCTTGGATATGAGCCGGCAGTTTCATCAGGCCAAAGGGACCATGTCGAACAACTGACCGCTCTTCAGCCGAAGAGACATCACTGGAGGACCGAAGATGCTAAAAGAAGCCATCAGAAAGACTACTGCTCGACAAAATTTGACTCAGGAAGAGTCCGAAGCTGCAATGGAAGAAATTATGGCCGGCAAGGCCACTGCCGCTCAGATAGGATGTTATCTGACAGCGTTGAAAATGAAAGGTGAGACCGTCGAGGAAATCACCGGATCTGCAAAGGTCATGAGAAGAAAAGCGCTCCAGGTGAACCTGGGTTATAACGGAGATCCGCTCCTAGACACGTGCGGGACTGGAGGGGACGCCGCGGGCACATTCAATATATCCACAACAGTGGCTTTCATTCTTGCCGGTGCCGGAGTGCGCGTGGCAAAGCATGGGAACCGCTCTGTATCCAGCTCATGCGGGAGCGCTGATGTGCTCCGGGAATTGGGTGCAAACTTGGAACAAACTCCTGACGCGGTTGCACAATGCATCAAGGAGACAGGATTCGGGTTTCTCTTTGCTCCTATGTTCCACGTTGCCATGAAGTACGCGGCTGGGCCGAGACAAGAGATGGGCATCCGAACACTTTTTAACGTTTCTGGGGCCGCTCACTAATCCGGCTGGAGCTTCCTGCCAGTTGCTGGGTGTTTACGATGCGGGGTTGACCGAGCCCATAGCGAATGCTCTTCGGGGCCTCGGGATCAAGTCCGCAATGGTCGTTCACGGCATGGACGGCCTCGACGAGATTTCTCTGTCATCGCCCACAAAGATTTCCCGACTGAACGACGATGCTGTTTCCACGACCTACTTCAATCCCGAGCACCTGGGAATCTCAAAATGCGATCTGGAAGCAGTAAAGGGTGGCACAGCAAAAGAAAACGCAGTTCATCTTTTACACGTGCTTGAAGGCAAGCCGGGTTCTCGCAGGGACATAGCATTAGTCAACGCAGCGGCAGCTCTTGTGGTGGCGAATCGAGCTGACGACATGGCCGACGGACTTCAGCTTGCGACGGAATCGGTGGATTCAGGAGCCGCCAAACAAAAGCTCGATGAATACCTCAGTTTTCGGAGCGTATGATGGGCGGCATTCTTGAAAAAATAGCCAATATTCGGCTGAAGCGTCTGGTGAACGAAAAGCTTTCCATAAGATTTCGAAAGTATGGAGGAACAGGCTCGCAGCGCTTTGCCGGCGCAGGACTTCTCCGCTGTTTTTTGCGACGCGGGAATCCACATTATAGCTGAAGTTAAGAAGGCTTCTCCCTCCAAAGGAATTCTGAAGGCTGATCTGGACCCATCGGTCATCGCGCGATCGTATGAACAAGGCGGGGCCTCGGCTGTTTCGGTCCTTACCGAAGAAGACCATTTTCAGGGTAGCATTTCCATTCTGCGACAAGTCAGGGCTTCTGTGTCGCTTCCTGTCCTTCGCAAGGATTTTATCCTGGATCCGTATCAGGTAGTGGAGGCAAGAGCTTCAGGTGCGGATTCATTTCTATTGATAGCGGCTTTGTTGGAACTCCGCGATCTGCAGACTCTGACTCAATTGGGCCGAAAATACGGAATGGAGCCTTTGGTCGAAATTCACGACGAGCGGCAACTAAAAGCTGCGCTGGATGCCGACGCAAAGCTGATCGGAATCAATAACCGTGATCTGAAAACGTTTAATACCGATCTGGACATCACTAGACGTCTTGCAAGATTGATCCCGGAAGATCGCGTGGTTATTTCAGAGAGCGGGATAAAAGATCACGCTGACATACTTCGCTTGGCGGATTGCGGAGTTCGCGGATTTTTGATCGGCGAAAGCCTCGTCACCTCGGCCGATCCGGTGGCAAAGCTCAGGGAGCTGATTCATGGCTGATTCCGGCATACGCGTCAAAATCTGCGGCATTACCAGGACTCAGGACGCAAACGCTGCAGTCACAGCGGGAGCACATGCTTTGGGATTCATATTCTATCAGGGTAGTCCCAGATACATTGCTCCGGAAGAAGCTGGTGCCATAATCGGTGCCTTGCCGCCATTCGTAACGAGCGTAGGCGTATTCGTAAATGCAGGCCGCGAGCATGTGGAAGAAACAGTGGCCGTGTCGGGCATCCAAACAATCCAATTACACGGAAACGAAAAACCCGAGGACTGTCTCGGTTATTGCCGCCCCGTAATAAAGGCGTTTCGCGTAAAAACGCCGTCAGACCTTTTGCTGATCAGCGAATTTCGCACCTCGGGAGCCCTAATTGATGCTGCTCTTCCAGGTCAATGGGGCGGCACGGGACAGGCTTTGGATTGGAATTCCGTCGCGGCATTCCTGGACAGCGGCGATACGGACCTTAGAAAACGACTAATTCTTGCCGGAGGACTGAGCCCGGAAAACATCGGCAGGGCAATCCAAATCGTGAGGCCTTTTGCTGTGGATGTATCATCCGGAGTGGAAGATGAACCCGGCATTAAGAACCACAATAAAATCAAGGAGTTTATGCATGCTGTGCACAACACGGTCAGCGCCCGCGGTGCGGCCTGATTCTAAAGGATATTACGGAGAGTTTGGCGGACGTTTTGTTCCGGAAATCTTAATCACTCCTCTGTTGGAATTGGAGGACGCTTTCCTGGGAATGACCGAATCGCCGGAGTTTGTGAAGGAACTGTATCTATTGCTGGAGACTTACACGGGCCGAGAAACACCCCTGTTTTACGCAGCCCGTTTTTCCGAAAAATTCGGCGGTGGAAAACTCTATCTCAAGAGAGAAGATTTGCTTCACACTGGTGCTCACAAAATAAACAACACGCTGGGACAGGCCCTGCTTGCGCGGCGTATGGGAAAGCGTAACATCATCGCTGAAACAGGTGCTGGTCAGCATGGCGTAGCTACTGCTGCGGCAGCGGCTCTTCTGGGATTGGAATGTAAGGTATTCATGGGTGAGGAGGACATTCACAGGCAAGCACCGAATGTCTTCCGCATGAAACTTATGGGGGCCGAAGTGATTCCTGTGTCAGCAGGAACTGCTACACTCAAGGACGCCATGAGCGAGGCAATGCGCCACTGGGCCAGTAATATTGGGGACACATTTTACGTCATCGGATCAGTCGCCGGGCCTCATCCTTATCCCTTGATGGTGAGACAATTCCAGGCCGTGATAGGACACGAGACCCGCAGGCAGATACTCAAGGCTGAGGGAAAGCTCCCGGACAAAATTATCGCATGCGTTGGAGGAGGCAGCAATTCAGCTGGCATTTTTCACGCTTTTCTGGACGACACAGGGGTAGACCTGATCGGCGTGGAAGCGGGAGGCCTTGGGATAGATTCCGGAAAGCATGGAGCAGCCATATGTGCAGGTGAAACAGGTGTTTTTCACGGCTCCAGATCGTTTGTGCTGCAGGACGAGCACGGCCAGATCATGGAGGCTCACTCCATATCCGCTGGGTTGGATTATCCTGGCGTAGGGCCTGAGCACGCCTTCCTGGCAGCCGCGGGACGCGTCAGGTATGTTCCCATAAACGACGATGAAGCTCTAGAGGCCTTCTCAATCCTATGCAAAACGGAAGGCATAATCCCCGTGCTGGAATCTTCACACGCTCTTGCACAGGCTGCCAAAGAGCTGCCGCACATGGCACGGGAAGATGTCTGCATAGTGAATCTTTCCGGAAGAGGGGACAAGGACATGCCAATAATCGAAAAAGCACTGGCAGGTAGATAAAATGGAATCAATCGCAAATGCATTCAAGAAACTTAAAGAAGTAGGCAAGACGGCGTTCATACCCTTTTCCCTGGCCGGATATCCCAACCACGAACGGTCTCTTGAGGTTTTTCTAAAGCTCGCGCAATTCGGCGATGTGGTGGAATTCGGGTTCCCATTTTCTGACCCCATAGCCGACGGGCCGGTGATTCAACTCGCGGCAGGTGAAGCCATTCGCAACGGTATTACCATGGACGGCGCATTTGAAATGATCGGCGAAATTCGGCGTCATAGCGACACGCCCATAGTCTTTTTCAGCTATTTCAATCCCATACACAAATATGGTACGAAACGATTTGCAGAACGGGCCCGCGAGTCCGGAGTCAACGGAGGTACTCATTGTGGACGTGCCGCTGGAGGAGTCGAACTGGCTGAAACCTGCTACAGATGCGGCAGGCCTTGCATGGATCAATCTGGCTACTCCAACGACTCCCAGACCGCGAATCGACCAAATGAACAATGACGGTTCGGGATTTCTCTACTATGTTTCAAGGACCGGAGTAACCGGCGCAGATGGAGGCCTACCCCCGGACTTGGCCCTGAAGTGCGAAAGGCTGAGGCAGATCTCACGATTGCCGGTTGCAGTAGGATTCGGGATCTCCACGCCGCAGGATGCAAGAGCACTCAAAAGCCATGCAGACGGAATAGTAGTGGGAAGCGCCATCCTGTCGCTAATTCAAAACGGCCGCTCCTCTGAGGAAATTGACCAATGGCTTAAGGATATGGCTGAGGCAATACATTGAGCAATTTGGGTTAAGTCTGTTTTTGGGAGAACGTAGAATAGTGCACTGTGACAATAGCGTACCTATGTGATAGACTGATGTCTCTCTGTGAAACATAGATCAGTTCTGCCGGGATATGGCGCATTCTTCTTAGGTGACAGCCTATTTTCTCTTTTTCGATCCAAATCTCGCAGAATTTCCGCTCGGACTAGATTAAAGGAGAATGTCAGTCCATGGATAGGATACCGGAAGTCTCCATTGGATTACCGGTTTACAATGGTGAGCGGTATTTGGCGATCGCTATTGAGTCTGTTCTGCGCCAAACATTTACGGACTTTGAGTTAATCATTTCGGACAACGCATCTACTGATTCAACATGGGAGATTTGTAGGGAATATGCGGCACGGGACGATCGAATTCGATTGTGTCGAAACGAGACCAATGTGGGATCCATACGCAATTTTGATCTAGTGTTTCGCCAGGCGAGAGGCAACTACTTCATGTGGATGTCCCACGATGACGTTTTAGGGGAGACGTCTCTGGCCGCATGCAATGATTTCCTGTCGGTTCGGAATGACTACGTTGTATGCTGTGCCTCTACTATTTTAATTGATGAAAAAGGGCGAGAATTGAATCAGGTGAGCGGCTGCCGCAGCGTTGAAGGTACCACAATCTATTCTGAGGTACGTTCAGTGCTTTGAGGACTTGCAGCTGGCATATGCTTTGTACGGTTTAATGAAAAGAGAGAAGCTCCGGGAGATTATTCCACTTATCACGGATATGCCTCTGCAACAGTATGGGGATCAGCGCTTTGTTTGTGTGCTCGCCTTACATGGAAAGATCAAAAAGCTTGACGGGGTTTACCGATACTATCGATCCCACCCTGAACAAGCCTGCGCCAACGTGACCGATCTCGCTAATTTTTGGAGAAATATGGGGGGACCGAAGATCAGTACCCTCTCCTTCCATGGACCAACTATTATGTTAGCCATGTCCGGCAAATTGTGGGTTCAAACATACACCTCATTGACAAATGGAGGCTGGTAATTGTTGTGATATCACACGTCAGGCTTCACAATATGATGAAAGACATAGTACATCTCGGAGCTGCCGTCTCTGTCGGCAGGCCACGTCTCGACAAGTTGCTGAAGAAAATGTGGCATACGGTCAGAGACGCTCCGCACTCATGAATCACCCTTTTACGACACCCATGGGATGTATTTTAGCTACCTTTCGGGCGAGTCCGGCCCTTTGAACCACGTCTACAACCAAGCTTACGTCCTTGTATGCTTCAGGGAATTCTTCCCGCAGAGTCTTTCTTCCCACCCAGCGAGGGTAAATGTTATCGTCCTGAAGCTCTCGTTCAATTGATCTGCCCTTCGTCTGCCTTAGAGCCTCGTGTCGGGAAAGCATGCGTCCAGCCCCATGGCACGCGGAGCCGAAAGCTTCTTTCATAGCGCCTTCTTCGCCAGCCAAAACGTATGAAGCACGTCCCATATCTCCGGGTATCAGAACTGGTTGGCCCGTGTTCTTGTAAATGGCTGGAAGAGCGGGATGGTGCGCTGGAAACGCACGGGTCGCTCCTTTCCTATGCACAAGGACCTTCTTCTGGCCGCCGTTCACATTATGCGTCTCAAATTTGGCGATGTTGTGGCACACATCGTACAGAAGCCGGAATTTCAACTCTCGTGGGGAAATCCCAAGGGCTTCTTCCCACGCTGTTCTGGCGAAATGCATCAATATCTGCCGGTTCGCGAACGCATAATTGGCAGCGCAGGCCATAGCAGCCAAATATTCTTTTGCCAAGGATGTATTCAGCCGTGTGCATGCGAGCTGCCTATCAGGGAGCTCTATCCTTTCTACTCTTACGGATTTGACCATACGAGCCAGGAAATCATCACATACCTGATAACCAAACCCCCTGGAACCACTGTGGACCATAACCGTAACTTGGCCCTTGAATATACCCCATTCTGCCGCGGTCTTCTCATCGAATATCTGCTCAATAAAACCGAGTTCCAGAAAATGATTCCCTGAACCTAACGTCCCCAGCTGGTCCTTGCCTCTCTCAAATGCTCGGTCGCTTATTACAGATGGATCAGCTCCCTCAAGTGCTCCATGCTCTTCTATGCGCTCCAGGTCGGACTCTTCAGCCATACCTTGCCGTACAGCCCAAGCCGCTCCCGTCTTGAGCACTTGAGACATCTCGTTTCTATTCAAACGGATCCCGCCTCGCGAGCCCACGCCACCGGGTATCCTGACGAAAAGGAAATCAATCAGTTCCCTGATTCTTGGAAGCACCGCCTCTCTGTCCAATCCTGTAAGGGCCAATCGAACTCCACAGTTGATATCGTACCCGACACCTCCTGGAGAAACGACCCCCTCGTCCAGATCAAAAGCAGCGACCCCACCTATAGGAAAGCCATAACCCCAATGTACATCCGGCATAGCGAGTGAGCGTCCGATTATGCCCGGCAGATGTGCGACATTGTAAACCTGCTCAGCGCTCTGGTCTTTCTCAATATCAGGCAATGTCCTGGTGTCCGTATAAATTAAGCCCGGAACCCGCATCTTGCCGGTCTTGGGGATCTTCCATCGAACCTCATCAATCTGTACCAATTTGAACGGTTTTTCTGATGACATGACATGGCTCCCGTTTTCGATTTTGCTGCTCAAGTATTGATCGTCACGTATTAACGTTAAGCCATATGAGCGGAATTGAAAAGCAAAACCGATAGGCCCATTCACAGCTTCAGCCGTGTTGCAGACGAGTGTTTGAAATATCCCACAGCCAGAAACGCCAATACCGAAAATGCTACAACTGCCCCTACCAACGGGACCTCTGCAAAATAATAGGAGTATAGCGAGACTGCATACAAAGATGCCAAAACCTCAAGGCAGAAAACTCTTCTGAAAGCTCGATTTGAAAATGAAGGTCGTGCAGGTACACGGCTTGAGACTTCGGGCCATATGAACCGGTCCAAGACAATAAAAGTCACGGTGGCGCACATCATTCCGCCAAGCACGTCCGCAGGAAAATGGGCCCCCACAAATACGCGGGACAGCCCGATCATCACAGCCATAATGATGGCTCCAGCGCCAATGCCTCTGGATGAGCCGAATTTCGCAAGCGCAAGACCGGCAGACATAGCCGCAGCCGAATGACCCGACGGGAAAGCCCCACTTCTCAAGATAGGGCCCACTACGTGCACGCTGTCCAGAAGCATGACAGGCCTGAAAACTGGGAAAAAAATCTTGATTATGTGAACCAGGGCCGCGGATAACAACAGAAGCAGTATTCCGAACACAGCCACTCTGGGATTGACCAGCAGAAAGGCCCCAAGGAAAATTCCTACCAACAAGCCGTCGCCAAGAGTGGTAAAGGCAAGCCACATCCTGTCTGTCGCGGGATTGTGCAGTCCGTTGATGCTCAGGAAAAGCGAGTGATTGAACCATATCACCGGTGCCAACACAAAGCCCATCAGCATCAACGCCGCTGCAGAAAACAACAGACTTTTTGAACGATTGTTTTCAGATGTCGAAAACGATTCTTGCGGAATATCCCCAGTCATGAGCCTGCACAGTCAGTCCGTGATACGTAACGCCCTTGATTTCAACTTCCGGCTGGCAGTCCTCAGGCGGAACGCCATATACCAGTTTTGCTGCCAATTTCTGCTCGGAAGCTTCTGAAATCTCCGCTCTGGCTGGAACAAGTCCTGCGGTTTGATATTGGTATAAAATTTCTCGGAGCCAGCTTACCAGCAACTCCTCAGACGTATCTTCCTGAAGCGATAATGCTGCCTCTGTTCTCGGCGAAATCGCTACGTCGGACACCAGTATGTCCACAAGCCCGAGCGCTGCGTTTTCGAATAGTTCGGCCAGTGTACGCCCACGAACTTCAATCCTGATATCTGCAGTATGATCGAGAAGCGTCCATCCAGAATCAGGACCCTTCATCGGATTCTTCATCCGTTTCAAGTGCTTCCTCGGCAGCGTCCAGATCAGTTTCCATTTCTGTTTCTGTCACCGCATCAGACTCCATCTCATCTGCTTCTCCGTCTTCTTCTTCAGAGGGTTCCGCTCGCGCCACGTCCACAACGTGCTCACCCTGATCCATTCTGACCAGAGTTCGCCCCATAGTGTTTCGGCCGATCACGGATATTTGCTCCATATTCAGCCTTATTATTCGTCCGCCTGAAGTCAGAATCAGCAGATGGTCGGAATCTCCCACTACTTTGATCGCGACAACTTCACCGAGTTTTGCAGTGTTCTTGATGGTTATGACGCCTTGGCCGCCGCGGTGTTTTGAAGGTATAGCTTCAGAGAAGTGCGTTTCCCGAAACCACTGCGGGTTATGGTGAGCAGAGTGCCGGAGTCATCGGAAATCACCTCCATGCCGATAACAGCATCGTCACCCTTTAACCTTATTCCCGTGACCCCTCTGGCTTGCCTGCCCATGGATCTCACCTGGGTCTCATGGAATCTCGTGGCAAGTCCTCTGGTAGTCGCTAAAAGGATGTGGTTTTCGCCAGCAGTGAAATTTACGTCAATCAGCTCATCATCCGGGTCTATTGTCAGCGCGATGAGTCCTGACAGTCTGGGTCGGGAGAACTCCGCTGTGGAGGTTTTCTTGACTTTTCCTTTCCTGGAGACCATCACCACGTAACCCTCGGTGCTAAGTTCTTGGACCGGTAGGATTTTTCGTATTTTTTCCCCTTCATCGAGCCTCAACAGATTGATGATCGCTTTTCCCCTAGCGTATGGAGACTCTTCCGGCAGCTGAAACACTCTCATCCAGTGAACTCGGCCCCGATTGGAAAAACAGAGTAGGACGTCATGGGAAGAAGCATAGAGTATCTGGTTCACCACGTCGTCGCCTGCTACCTTTGTTCCGATTCGACCTTTTCCTCCCGGCCGCTGGGTCTTATAAACATTTGCAGGCACCCTTTTGACGTAGCCCCTGCTCGAGAAGGTGACCACCATGTCTCCTCTAGGGATCAAGTCCTCGTCCAGCATGTCAGAGTGATCTTCTACTATCTCCGACCGTCGAGGATCGCTGAATTGGTCCTTGACCTGCTTCAGCTCTGTGACGATGATTTCCATTATCTTCGGTTCGGAGGCCAAGATTCCTTCCAGTTCGGATATTTTCGCCAACACCTCCTGAAGTTCCTGAAGGATCTTGTCCCTTTCCAGGCCGGTAAGCCTCTGTAGCCGCATTTCCAGGATTGCCTGGCATTGCACGGCGCTGAAGCCGAACTCATCCATGAGAGCCTGCTTCGCAGTCGCAGGATTCTCAGCCCCCCGGATAATGGCAATCACTCGATCCAGGTTATCCAGCGCAATTTTCAGTCCTTCCAGGATGTGGGCCCTTTCACACGCCTTGGCCAGCTCGTGCCTCGTCCTCCGAATGACCACTTCCCGTCGAAAATCGATGAAGCCCTGGAGTATCTCTTTGAGATTCATCTGCCACGGTCGAGCATTGTCAACACACAAAAGCTGTATCCCGAAGTTTGTTTGGAGCTGTGTGTATCTAAAAAGCTGATTCAGCACTACTTCAGGGGTCTCGTCTCTTTTTAGCTCAAAGACTACGCGTATTCCCTTGCGATTGGATTCGTCTCTGATATCGCGAATTCCCGTGATCTTTTTGTCTTTTACTAAGTCCGCGACGTGTTCGACCATACGGGCCTTATTGACCAGGTACGGAATTTCAGTGACCACTATTCTCTGGTACCCTTTGCCCGCGTCTTCGATCTCGGTTCTGGATCTCATGCGCACTGAACCTCTGCCAGTGGTGTACGCGTCAATAGCGCCGCGGGTCCCCAGAATGAAGCCGCCTGTGGGAAAATCCGGAGCAGGCAGGAAATGCATCAGCTCACGGATGGTTGCACCAGGATTGCTGATCAGGTGCGTTGTGGCGTCGATTGTCTCACCCAAATTGTGGGGTGGAATATTGGTGGCCATTCCCACGGCTATGCCTTGAGATCCAATTACTAAAAGCACTGGAAATCTTGCGGGAAGGACCAACGGTTCCTGCAAGGTGTTGTCATAATTAGGGATGAAATCTACCGTTTCTTTGTCCAGGTCCTCCAGGAGGGCCTGACATATCCGATCCATGCGTATTTCCGTATATCGCATGGCTGCAGCGGAATCGCCGTCCACACTGCCGAAGTTGCCCTGTCCGTCTATAAACGGGTAGCGCATTGAAAACGGTTGAGCCATTCGTACGATGGAATCATAGACGGCCGCATCGCCGTGGGGATGATACTGACCGATCACATCACCGACCCCTCTGGCAGCCTTCCGGTAGCCGCGATTCCAAAGATTGCCGGCCCTGAACATTGCGTAGAGGATTCTTCGATGAACGGGTTTCAATCCGTCCCGCAGCTCGGGCAAAGCTCTACCCACGATGACGCTCATGGCGTAATCAAGGTACGACTTTTGGATTTCCTCTTCGATGCCTATCGTAGTCCTGTCATGAAGCACAGCCAAATGCGTCTCCCCTTTGGTATAAGGACTTCCTGAAAAAAGCGGGCCCCTCTCACGCGCAAGAAGCTTACCCGTCCAGCGCTCGCTCCCGTGAGAACATTAACCAAACACTCTTTTTAGCACTATTCCGGGACTATTTTCAAGGGGCGGACCCGCAGACGAGCACATAATTGTCGTGGTTGACGAGCTGTCAAAAGATTTTGTGAGAATTTTTGAAAAGTCGCCGCTGATGATGTCAGATGCGGTTCTCACTCGGGCATTCCCGCATCGATCCAAGCTGCGATCTCTTTGATTTCTTCAGGCGAAATGTACGGACCACCGGACGGCATTCTCCTATATCCACCGATAGGCCCTCGGAGTATCCGTATAAGATTTGTCTCGTCTGCTCGGCTGCTTCCCACTTTTTCAGGGTCTATGAGTAGTTTTTCGTATGGAGCACTTGAAGCAAGTTCTTCTTTGGTTTCCCATCCTATGTGCCCATCATGAGCACCTTTCATTCGCGGTTCACGACCGTTTTCAGCCTTCCATCTTCCCATAGCCCCATCAAGAATTTCTTTTACTCTCGGCCACCGAACTTCATTAGGCATGGCAGTCACCTCAATTGAAACCGAACTACTGCACAATCTTTATTAAATTATGTGCACGACATAAAAAGCTGCCAGCCTATATCATTATTTTGTTAATCATTATGCAACCGGCTCGTTATCTATGCTTGGCGACGCCCACCTGTCGGCAGTAGGGCTCTATAGCACATTTGGAGCAAAAAGGTGAAATAGGACGGCAAACGTTCTGACCCCATGTGACGAGGAGGTCGTTGTATTCTATCCAGTATTCTTGCGGCAGTTTATTTCGAAGCGCGGTCTCGGTTTGATCAGGGGTCTTTGTGCTAACGTATCCCAAACGATTGCTAACCCTGTGAACGTGGATATCAACACATATTCCGGGTTTCCCGAACCCCAGGGTTACGACCAGGTTCGCTGTTTTTCTGCCCACTCCTTTTATTTTCAATAATTCGTCCAGATCATCCGGGACCTTCCCTCCGTAATTGTCAAGAAGATCGCGGCCGAGCTGTTTCAAGGTGCGGGCTTTGGTCTTGTAAAAGCCCACTGGAAAGATCAGCTTGGAAATTTCTTCTTCCGGAAGCGAGGTCAGTTGGAGGGGATTTCCTGCCACCGACAATAACCGTCTGGAAGCCTCGCGAGTGACCTGATCCTTTGTGCGCAATGAAAGGACTGTGCTCACGAGTACGTCAAACGGATCGCGCCTTTTTCGGGAGATCTCCGTCACGATCGGGACCTCCAGGTCACGGACTTCTCTTCGGAGTATCTCCACTATTTTATGAATATCAGGAAATTTGGTTTCGGGGGCTGCGTTCAATAACGCACCCCCACTCGTTCTCTGACCAGGTCAAGTGTGGGAATTGCTATTCCCCTGGCCTTTTCAGCGCCCATGCGAAGAATCTGTTTTATGTGGCCGGGTTCATTAATGAGCCTTTCTCGTTCTTCTCTGGGTCCACGAAAATATTCCCACAGAATGCCCGCAAGCTCTTTCTTTATGGTACCGTACGCCGCACCGCCTTCCAGATACAGGCGGCGAACATCAGCTGCCCTGTCCTGTGGAGCGAAATGGCGAAAGATCTGAAACAGGTTGCACGTGTCGGGATTCTTAGGTTGGTCAACTGGGGTTGAATCAGTTGTTATGCCCATGACTTTTTTTCTGAGGGCCTTCTCGTCCAAAAAGATCTCTATCGTATTGCCGTACGACTTGGACATCTTCTGTCCGTCAACACCCGGGATTGTGGCGATCTCGTCGCTAATTTCGCCCTCTGGCATCACGAATGTCTCGCCGAACATGCCATTAAATCTGATAGCTATGTCCCTGGTTACTTCTATATGCTGTTTCTGGTCCTTGCCCACCGGAACAAGATTTGATTGATACAGAAGAATGTCCGCAGCCATAAGCACCGGATAAGCGAAAAGCCCGTGGTTGGGGGAGATCCCTTTGGATATTTTGTCCTTGTATGAATGGCATCGTTCCAGAAGCCCCATTGGCGTAATACAGGTAAGTATCCAGGCCAATTCAACCACCTCTGGCACATCGGACTGAACCCAGAAAATACAGCGATTCGGGTCAAGCCCCAACGCAAGGAAATCCGCCGCGGCCTCCAGAGTACCCTGCGAAAGCTTTTCCGGGTCCGCGACGCTTGTCAGCGCATGGAAATTCACTATGAACACGAAAAGCTCTGAACGATCCATATACGAAATCATCGGCCTCATCATTCCCAGATAGTTGCCGAGATGCAGGGATCCGGTCGGCTGGATGCCTGATAGTACTCTCAAGAGAATATCTCCTTTCCATAACACGACTGCGGTTTCATACCATTTCGCTTTCAAACTGGTAATATAAATCCCCCCTTCCCCCCTTTAATAAAGGAGGCGAGGGGGATTTTTTAGAGCGAAATGGTATCACATCCTACCGCGTGCGGTCAGCCGCACGTTGCGTCTGTGACACTGGGATCAGTGGTTTCCCCAATGGAGTAAAATGCACCAGTTTGCGCATGTGGTCAACCTTTAGACTGACAATAAAGGCAACCATGAGTGGAATCGGCGATTCGAGCAAGCCCCACAAAATTTGTTGCCCAGGACAACTGAATTGCTGCTTCACTTATAAAATATTTTAACAGCTGTATACTTGCTTGACACTCAGATTTGGCCTGTGCGAATAGTTACAGCCCATAATAACAGGCACTTGCCGTTTGGTGAACCTTTGCATGACAAATAAAGTCAGAGTTGATCTTTGGCTTAATCGCGAAGGTCCCACCGATTCGAGAATAGGGCAGTTGAATGCAGCTTCTTGTTCACGAGGTATGGAACTTGCAACTCCCTCCCGCCAGTATCGTTATTCCTGCCCCAACGGGGAAAAATATTGAGTTATTAGCTTGTTGCGGCAACGTCAAGTATTCCGGAAAACTCCGGGTTCGAGCAGGTAGAAGTCAACCCGTGGAGAGGCTATGTGTCGACTCATGGGTCGTGCGGTCGGTTGACGGAGCATGTGAGAAAGCTCACTGCCTTTTAAGGAGGAAATGTTTATGAGCAGAAACAGACAACCAAATCTGGTTCGCTGCATCGTGGCCGGGTTCACGGTCCTTTCAGCCGCTCTGGCGCTGGGGATGTTGTGGACCACTCCGGCATCCGCCGAGCCTGGACCGGGAGTTCATGCAAATCCGGTAATACCTGAAAAGGTAGACACGAGTTATATCGGCCTGGCAATAAAACATTTGGCCAAAGAGGGGTACGCGATAGATGGCCCTTCCCAGGTTGTTGAGGCGCAAGGGGACACTATTAAGATCTTTGCCGGTCAAAAGAAGAACTTGGTAATCAATCTCAGCGGAAAGACCGCAACCATAAAAGACTACCAGGGCAATACTCTGTTGCTCGGCAACATCGCACCGCTGACAAAAGTATACATCGCTCGTAAAAAAAATGACGTGAAGATATTCGTGCTTCAGAAATCGGAGGGGCGCAATGACTCATAATACTCCCCGTCGGCTGTTCTCTGGCCTATTTTTATTGGCTTGTTTCTCTTTTGTTTTTTTCACAGACCTCTCTCTGGCTGGAACGTATCAGCCATGCAATGTGCCCCCAGTAGTGGGAAGCGCCACGCGACCCAATGTCCTGATAGTCATGGACTTTTCTGGAAGCATGCAGTTTCCCGCGTACTTCGACGAGGCATTTGACGGCTATTATGGCAATTACGTCGCTGACTGCTACAGGGACAACGTATACAAGGATTATAATCCAAATTACACTTATTACGGGACGTTTGAACCTGACAAGTACCTATGTGTACAATTCGAGCCTCCCGGGCGATCCGACCACAGAGTATTTCCAGTTGGCGAGCCCTCAGCCAGTGACCTCTTACACATTCACTGCAGAAAGCGAGGACGGTGGTGGAGGATTCTCCATAATTTTCAGTGCCGCAGGTCACACATTCCAGGTGGGGGACCTGGTTGCGCTTTACGATCTCACCAGTCATAAGAGCCTGAGCACCAATGCTTACCCAGTCACTGAAGTGAACGGGGCCAAGTTCAAAATAGCTCAGAAGTGGAACGGCAAGGCAGACAAGGCCGCAGGATACGCTGTGAAGCGAGTGTATGGGTCTCTTGCTCCGGGTTCCGGAGGAATTGTCCCTGGAGTAAGTGGAAACGTGCTCAACTTCGCTATTACATCGCGTACGGACGCAGCCCTGAAGGCCCTCATAGGCGGCCGCGCTGTTTGCGACAGCAATTACTGTTATCTCAGGCCACAAGGCGCCAGAAAAAGGGTCCAAGATAATACTAATTTACAGACGGACATGTACGTGCGACCTGCGACATTGCAATCTAGCGCAACATATCCGGATGACTATGATAGCGCCGGCGGTTACTATAAAACCACCAGCGGGAATGACAGAGATATTTTCATATCCATAAAAGGCAAGTACTCAGGCCGGTTGACAGCAGAGTCTCCGGTTTTTTTCAGCAAGTACTTCGAGCAGTGGACCTTTACCCTGACTAAAAGAACCAAAATTGAGATGACTCTCGACGGTGAGTGGGTGGATGTTGATTATCTGTCCATATATACGGCGCCTTTGGCACATAACGGAGACAATAACACTCCGCGTATCCTCTATAGCCAAGCTAATCCGGCTTCTATAAGCACGGAACTTGACGCAGGCACGTATTACGTGCGAGCGACGTATAACACCAATGGGCTCGATGCTGCACATCAGAAGCCTTACGTGATTCGTTCCAACGTGAATCTCAAGCCGTACCAATAAGTGGGTTTGCCCATAATGGGGTAGTGGATACAAAGATAGGAGCGATTCCCTGGGCTCGCGCGAGAGTACGACTTGAGCCCGATGCATCAACAGGGAAGAAAGATACAAGAAACGGCGTGATCCAACGCTCTTTCGGGACCGTCCGGTTCGGCTTCATGTATTTCAAAGGGGAGTCTAAGCAAACCGAAGGTAAGCAACTGATTGGCTGCGAGAACGACGATATGGCCAAACTCATCAATGCCCTTGAAGGAGTGGACAATTGGCCTTCCGATGGACTGGATTTTACGAATGTCTTTCCCTACTATGGTACGCCGACAGGCGAGGCCGTGCTGGAGGCCTATGACTACTTCAACCAACATAGCAACAGTGATAATGCGGACAATAGTTCATTTATAGCGAAGGCCACCTTGAAGGACCCCTTCTACGGTGGAGACGCATCTGGGGCGGCGAAGCCTGTTCCCTGCAGAAAAAGCTTCGTATTGCTCCTTTCCGACGGAGTGTGGAACGCCGGACAAGACCCGGTAAAGGGGGCCCATCAGATACATACGGGTGACTTGCGGCCTGATTCGAATGACCCTGCCCTGGTAGGCGACCAGAACGGCGAAGTATATGCCATTTTGGCCTTCTCTCAGGATGTACAGGGCTACAATTCTATGAAAGCAGTCGCCATGTACGGCGGATTCAGTGATGTCGGCGGCTGCGGTACAACCAACTTCCCGTATCCTAAGAGCGGTTTTCCTGCGGACAGCAAAAATATGACATGGCCTATTCCTGAATGCAATCCGAGCGGCACTTACGATACTACGTGCTGCGCGGAATGGGATAAAGTCTGGGATCGCGATGAAGACGGCACAAACGAGCAAAAGGGCATGCCTGACAACTACTTCCAGGCCAATGACGGGAAACAGCTGGAAGATGCGCTCTTGGCAGTTATGGAAGCGGTGGCGTCCAGGACAGCGGCTGCCAGTGCGGTTGCAACCGTCTCGCAGGAAGTTCGTGCCTCGGATATCATTGTGCGAGGCGTCTTTGAGGCGGCAGATCAGGACAAGGTGGATAAATTCCTCTGGAAAGGACATTTGGAAGCATACTTCCCCTTCTCTGAGAATAACGAGATCATCTATGACTTCGAAACAGATCTTTATCAAACTAATAAGTGGGCGCTTTGTGCTGATATTCCGTCGTCAACCCGACATTGCTGGGACGCCGGGATGATCCTTAGAGACGAGATTCCCGTCTCTCCCGATCAGAGGGTCATCATTACTTGGGACCCGGTAGCTAAGGCGGAGAAGGACTTTGATAATGTCACCCGTTTGGATCTGGGGCTTGCGACAGATGCAGAGCGAAACAACCTGGTAGAATGGGTGAAAGGAAAGACCGTTGCAACTTACAGGGACAGGAAAGGAAACGACTCGAAAGAATGGAAGCTGGGTGACATCGTTTATTCCACACCTGTAGTGGTTGGTCCTCCGAGACTCGGGGACGCTTCCAAGCGAGATCCCAACGTGAAACAATTTCTCGCCCATCGTGACGCTCTGGCAGCACGGCCCAAAGTCGTATATGTGGGCGCAAATGATGGAATGCTTCACGCGTTCCTCATGGCCACGAGCACTGACGGGCTGACCTGGGTAAACTCGGGCGGCGAAATCGGTAAAGAGCTGTGGGCGTATGTCCCTAGCAACTTGTTAACTGAACTCAAAGAACTGGCGAAACCGACGTACGGCACCACTGGCTGTAAACACCGCAGCATGGTAGATCTTTCATCCAGAGCGTGGGAAGTCTACATTAAATCGGATCGCTGTGGCACCAAAGGCGACGCGCAAGGCAGATGCTGGCGAACTGTGATCGTCGGTGGAGAACGCGGGGGCGGCGACGTGTATTTCGGGATAGACATCACCGACCCAATTCCGAGTTCAGATCCGACAAAGGGACCAAAGGTGCTGTGGGAATATTCCGTACTGAAGAACCGGGTGGTAGTCGAAGTCGAATCCGGAAATACTAACCAGCAGTGTGTCCAGGCCTGCCGTCTCACATGCCAGAACAACTACGACACATGCTATAACGCGTGTCGTGCCGAGTCCCCGCGTCCATCGAAGCAGGCGTGTAAAGATCGATGCACGCCGGCAAAGACAGCTTGTGAAGCCAGCTGTCAGACCCAGTGTACGAGTGCCGGTGGGTGGAAGTCTTATGTGCCGTTCCGCACAGCGTACGACAGTGTCAAGATTTTTCCTATGACATGGTCGCAGCCTTACCTCGGCCGTATACAAGTGCCGACTTCCGTGAAATTCTACGTCGGGGACCCCACCTGGGATGATAACCTTCATCCAGAGCTGGGCGGGCAACCCGGCACACTCCTGACTTTTGACTCGAATAACAACAAGCGTGAAGTGGTGTTCATGGGCGGCGGCATCCACGTTTACGACAAGACGTTCACCACTACTCCTGCAGTTGAAGACCGATTCAAACTGGCACTGTACTGGCCGTTCCTGTTAATGATGGATATTGAAACGGGCAATAACCTGTTTGAGTATGTGTGGCCGGTCGTGCTCAACCACAATATCAACAACTTCCCGGTGAAAACCGCCGGGGCAAATACGATTCCGTATGCCATGTCCGATCCCGTCGGCCTGGACGTGTGGGACCAGAATAACGATGCGCTTGGGGATGACGGATACATAGACAGAGTATATGTTGGTGATATGAACGGGTATTTCTACGGGCTAAAGTTCAACTTCGATGAGAAATTCCCCAATGCCTCTACTTCAAATTCAACTTTCGGTATGCGTGTGGACATCTGGCCGACAAAACCGATTTCAAATCAAGATGATGATACTAATGACTACAGATCTAAACTTGAGCCCATTACGGTCTCTCCTGCGGTGAGCTTTGAGTCGGAGGTCGAAGTGCCGGCCCTGAGAATAATCTTCGGGACAGGGAAGTATGACGACATAGTGGGCGGAGAGGACGACAAGACGGACACGACTAGAATGAGCCTCTACAACCTTAGAGATCCTGTCGTTGAGGAGATCGGTGGAGTAAAATACGGTTTACCCAAAATCGACACGAACGTTGCGAAGCAAGTGTACGATGGTAGTCATCAAACCAATTTCTGGGTTCAGATGAATCCCAAGTGTGGATTGCCCACCATCAACAGCATCAACTTCCTTGACAACTGCAACTGGATGACCAGTGCATTGGAAGGCGATTGTTGCCAGAGTTCGTGTTCAAATTCCTGCTACGACTGCATCTATGATCTCAGACATCCGTGTATAGCAGGTTCAAACGGATGCCTTTTCCCGGTAGGGGACTCGAATATCGACTCTAAACCGGGAGAACGTGTAGTAGGTAAGCCGCTGATAGCCGGAGGAAAGGTGTTCGTGACAACCTACGTGCCTCCTTTTGACGCCTGCGGGTTTACAGGTCAAGGATACCTTTATGCGTTCGACTACATGTGCCGGCCTATGCCAGTAAGTCCCTTTACGCGGGGATCAACGCCTGTGCCTCCAGTGGTTGTCACCGATGGTTCCGCTGGCTATGTTCTTAAACCGGATTCCGGTGGAATTCCAAGCAGACCGGTTATCGATTCTCGAGGAGAAAACGTCATCATTCAGATGAGTGATGGCAGCCTGGAGAGACACAAAGTGGATCTTGGCGCAGACAGGCCAGTCCAATTCAAGGGTTGGCGACAAAGATAAGTAGTGAAACACCGTGGCCCTCAACGACACGTGATGTCGTTGAAGGCCTCAGCGGTCTTGCCCTGCGGGGTCGGGTGTGTTAGCCCGGCCCCGCATTTCAGTTCTGTTATAGCAGTTGCCAAAATTAACGTCCGATTGCGCAAAAAATAATGGAGCGGCGGGCCTCCGTGCCCGCCGTGGGTCGGCAGGGACGCCGCCCCCTACGAAGTCCTTGGGATTCGACCATCGGATAAACGTCATAATTTTTGGCAACCCCAATGCCCTTTGGGCCGAAAAATCTTATGCATTCCGTAAAGAATTTCTTGAATCTATTCAGTCAAATTATCAAGGGGGCCTCATACAACTTGATTTCCGGCGAAACCCCGAACCCGCCAGGAAAACGATCAATGGCTGGGTAGAAGAGCAGACGAAGAACAAGATCAAGGATCTTCTCGCTCCAGGAATGATCGCGAAGGACACGAGGCTCGTGCTCACCCATGCCGTCTATTTTAAAGGCCATGGGAATCCAAATTTCAGAAAATATGGACAGAAGAGGCACCCTTTGCCTTGTCCCACGGTAAAGAAATCAACGTTCCGATGATGAGCCAGCGAGAATCGTTCGGGTATGTGGAGGAAGCTGACCTCCAGGTGCTCGAGATGCCCTACAAAGGGCGGCAGTTGGCCATGGTCGTGGTGCTACCGTCGAAGCAAAAGCGTTTTGAGGACTTCGAAAAATCCATAAATTTCAATAAGCTTCATCAGTGGATTAGGAAACTCGGGACCCAAGAAGTCGTCGTACAGCTTCCCAAATTCAAGATGACTTCAACGTTTAAGTTGAAAGCAGCATTGACTAAACTGGGAATGACCGATGCATTTTCTCTGAATGCTGCGGATTTTTCGGGGATGACGGGTAACCGGGATCTGTTCATTGAGGATGGCATCCATAAAGCCTTCGTCGAAGTAAACGAGGAAGGGACAGAAGCGACAGCTGTGAAGATGCTGGAAGGAATGCCCTCAGGGAGTCCGGATCCTATCCCGGTATTTCGTGCAGATCGCCCGTTTCTGTTTCTCATTCGGCACAGGCCGCCACTGCCTGATGATATCAGTAATATATGAGTGAGAGGAAAATGCTGGGGAACAGCCAATTGCAGTAATTAGGAGTTTTTGGGGAGGGGTTCGGGGCAATATTGTTGAATTTACGAGGATTCCACTGGTCACGCCAAGGCGTGACCGTCACCCCGGACTTGATCCGGGGTCCAGAAACTTCTGAAAGCCTGGATCCCGACTTTCGTCGGGATGACGGGCAGCTACTTAAGCCATCTTCTCAATAACCGCTTTGCCGAATCCCGAGCAGGAGACCTCTTTAGCCCCGGCATTAGGCGAGCCAGATCGTAGGTAACTATTCCATCCTGAATCGCTTCAGAAATGCCCCGAACGATAAGCTCTGCAGCTTCATTCCAGCCCATGTGCTCGAACATCATAGCTCCGGACAAAAGCATGGAACCTGGGTTTACTTTATCCAGTCCCGCATATTTGGGTGCGCTCCCGTGTGTGGCTTCAAACAATGCGCAGGTATCGCTCATGTTTGCACCTGGAGCCATCCCCAACCCGCCAACCTGCGCAGCAAGAGCGTCGGAGAGATAGTCTCCGTTCAGGTTCGGCAAGGCCAGCACTTCGTATCTCTCTTGGCCTTAGCAGTACCTGCTGAAACATTGCATCTGCTATCCGGTCGTTGAGAAGTATTTTTCCGTCCGGAATGACTCCCGCGTATTTTTCGACAAGATCTGCCTCTAAAATAACTCGATCCGCGAATTCTTCTTGTGCGAGTTCGTATCCCCAATCTCGAAAGGCACCTTCAGTGAACTTCATGATGTTGCCTTTGTGCACCAATGTGACCAGTTTTCTGCCTTTTGCCAAAGCATACTCGATCGCTATGCGTACCAGCCTTTTTGATGCATTCGGGCTCATTGGCTTCACGCCGATGCCTGAGGCTGGGTCAACATCGACCCCCAAACGGTCGTGCAGAAAGCCGATCATAGCGCTAGCGCCATCGCTCCAGGATTTCCATTCTATGCCCGCATAGACATCCTCGGTGTTTTCTCGGAAGATCACCATATCCACTTCTTCAGGCCTGAGCACAGGCGCGGGCGTCCCGGGAATGTAGCGGACAGGACGCACGCACGCGTAAAGATCCAACTTTTGCCTAAGGGTCACGTTCAGACTGCGGAACCCGCCCCCTACCGGTGTGGTCAGCGGGCCTTTTATCACTACCATTGCTCGCTGAATAGCTTGAAAAGTGTTTTCAGGCAAGTACTCGCCGTGTTTTGTAAAGGACGCCTCACCCGCCGGTAATTCCCACCAATGCACTTTTCTGGCACCTTTGGAGGCCTTCTCCACAGCGGCCTCAAATACCGGTCTGGATGCGGCCCAAATGTCCGGTCCAACTCCATCGCCTTCTATAAACCCTATTATGGGATTGTCAGGGACACGCAGCCGCCCTGCCTCATTAGAAACAATCCAGTTACCGTCTGCCGGAGGCTCCTTAAAACCTATGTTCATGAACATTGCTCCTGAATTTTAATCTGCATGCCAGTTTGTCGTGTACCAACCAAAATTTTCAAAGGCTACAATCATTTTGAAGCTATAAAAGTGACCCAAGGCTTATCAACGGATTCGGTTCCTATTAAATACCCTTGTTCGGATAAGAGCTCCTTAAGTATTTCCGCCTGCTTCCGGTCTATTCCCGATATGATCCAAAATCTGTGTAATTCTGCTCCCCGCAATGTCACAAGCTCCCGCAAAACTTGAAAAGGCAAATTAGCCGCAACCAGATCGAAAGGTTCCTCAATGTGCAAGCGTGCCTCGCATTCTTCAACCCGGATAATGGATTCCATTTTGTTGATGAGAACGTTCTTCCGAGCAGTTTCTGCGGCCAAACGATTGCGGTCCACGGCAACAATCCGAGGCATTCCTAATTTTGCCGCTGCAAGTGCAAGAATACCTGTGCCCGTGCCGAGGTCGAGCATTGACTCGATTCGGTTAGACTGCATTATTTCACGCAAGAATTTCAAACAGGAAGAAGTAGTGGGATGATTACCGTCACCAAAGACTACAGAAGGGTCCAAGAGAAGACAGTTAGGATCTGGAGCCTGATAGTCAGCGGGAACAAATCTGAAATCTGCAATTGACAGTCCACTGACAGGTAACCCTGTCTGCCAATCGCTATATTTCATCTCGTGGCTGGACCAGTGACAGGACGGCGAATTGCCGCAAACTAGTGTACTAACATACTCGTCTTCAGGTGCGGTGAAGAAGAAATAAAAGAAGCCTTCCTCGTTCCAAATTCCGATAAACGAAGACGGGGGGTCAGGGGCTGAAATATCGTCCTTCGCCCCCCGAATCTCGTAAATGTGCAGCATTGTGTCCGGGGGGATCATTCGCACTTACTCTTCGAAGGAATACGAGCGGGAGAAGCCTTACTCTTCCTCTTTCAGCTCTCCGACTTCACGCACTATGGAGAGATAGATTTCGACTGCTGCAAGCAAGTCGCTCTTGGCTTCAGCCAGTGCCGCTACCTCGGCCGCGGTAAGATAATCTCTCTGAAGCAGAATATCTATTCTGCGATTCAAGCGGATGATCTGCTCTCGTGACGCGAGTTCTCCCACGTCAAGATCGGTTTCCATTCTTTCGAATTCCCCGGGCAACTCTTCTTCCTCGGGTTCTATTTGCGCAATCCAATTGTCGAGCTGTTTCCACTTGCTGATAGTCGCCGGGCTTACGCCTACTTTTCACGCGAGGTCCTTGTTGGTGACGTTCCCTCCCGCGTCAAGGTATATCTTTATCGCTCTGTCGCGAGCTGCTTTCTTTCTGATCACTCCACCCGTTTCTTTATGTTCTTCCTGTTCTTCACCTTTTAATTTAGCTTCCCAATTGTTTTCTCTTTTCCATCTACCTATGGTAAGGGCATTTACCTTAGTTGCCTTTGCAATTTCCCTATTTGTTGCTTTACCCCCGGCCTTCAGAAACATTTTTTCAGCCTGAATTCGGGCTTCCTTTTTCATGAGCTCCCTCCGATCTCTAGAACTTCGCCGGGTCGTTCCACCGAAACATCGATGGTCCGTGTAACTAATGTAACACTCGCTTCCTCGTAACAAAAATCGCATGCCAATGCAATAGATGCAAAACATTTTGTCAAATTTTATTTTTGCTCTATCGCAGTTCGATATCCGTGAAATGCCTTGCGAGTTGTTTTACCATCGGAATTTCAGACAGTTAATAATGAATAAAGTTGCAGATTACTTTTCGCTCTTTTTGTAGTTTTTCTTGGGCTTCTAGAAGCTATTGCAAAACCCTTCGAGGGGTGTAACCGCTTCTAACAATAGGTCTGCTTTTTTGTGTACGCCATTTCGATTAAGTGCTCAGGCATCCCCTTGCGAACTTTAGTGACAATCGGCATAATATGCCTTTTGGTGAAGCATATTTTAGATCCGGGGATACAGGAGAGGCCATGGAAGTCGAGGAACTGACTGAACAGGTGAGAGAAGAGCTGGAGAAAGAATCAAACAAACAGTCATGGTTGAATTATCTCGCTCTTTCTACGGTAATTCTAGCTGTCTGTGCCAGCCTATCGAGTTTCAAGGAAAATAACAATTCAGTGGATACCGTTCTCAATCAAACACAGGCGGCCAATCAGTGGGCCCATTACCAGTCAAAAAGCATAAAGGGGTATCTTTATGAAATGCAAGCTGAAAAGCTTGAGTTCGACCTGAACACCTCAGCAGCCTATGATGAGACTGCAAGGAAAAGTCTTCAAGCCAAGATCGACAAATACCACAAGGAACTCGAGAAGATATAAGACCGAAAAAGAAGAGATTATGAAGGAAGCCAAGTAAATTTGACAACTCCACGACGATGCGCAAAAAAAGCAGGTATCTATTTGGCATAGGCGTTATCTTCCTGCAAATGGGGATTCTGTTGTCTTCAATCTCGGCGTTGTTGAAAATCAAGCTCCCATGGATTGTGGGGTGTTTCGTGGGGGTTGTTGGAATCGTGTATTTCTTGGATGGAATTTTCTTGTTGTTTTAGGTTCTGGACCAGTGCGCTTCTCACCTAATCCACGATCAAGGACCGGACATCTCCAGGCCAGCTTTCGTTGACCGGGGGGCTACCGCGATCAGGTCTAAATGAGAACGCGCACCATTTGTTTCGAAGAACGCGCTGTCTCACCCCGTACAACCCTGCCCAATTTTGAGCAGACGCCCCGCAAATCACACCAAACTCATACCTGGAGCTTTTTGCGAAGAGATTTAGCGTTTACGCCACATTATTAAAGAAGTGAAGTATTGTGACCGCGCGAAATCATTACTTGTTTTATTCGAACCAGAAACCCAGGATGGCGCTCGCGTTCTTCTCCAGCCAATTTCCGTCTTACCCTGAACGCACGCTTATTCTTGACTGAGAGAACCAGGGAGGTTTACGCACAAAAGGCTCAGATATGATTTTCCACATTGACAGCGGATTCGTCAGAGGCTCTACACCGCACAAATCCCCCTGATTTCATAGTCATCACTACTTCGTCATGTTGATTGAGTACCTCGGTTAATCCGCGAATGAATCCTTGATCTGGCTTAGAGCGAGAACGTTCAGCTTCGAGGAGAGTGATGCGTACAGAAAGAGTGTCGCCAGGACGCACAGGTTTGAGCCAACGTATTTCGTCCACGCCGGGTGAGCCCAGACTGGCTACATGGGAGATGTAATTGTCAACCAAGAGCCGCATCGTCAGGCTTGCTGTGTGCCAGCCACTTGCGATTAAACCACCGAAGACTGATTTTTCTGCCGCAACGGGATCTATGTGAAAGGACTGTGGATCGAAACGTCGAGCAAAGGCAATCACCTCGTCTTCCTCGACGATAATGCTACCGAACTTGTGAACAGACCCTGGAATATAATCCTCGAAATAGCGGTCTCCAACCGGGGTTATAAATGCCATTGTACTGGAACTCCTAACAGCTATGTGTCTCGTATTGTGAGAGCTGCAGACGCGTCCTCGGCGACCCTGCAGTCGTCCACAGGCCGACATTACCCTATTGGATGGGAAAATTAAAATACGTGTTGGGAAATGGTTCGTTTTTCAAAGTGAAATGCCACCACTCTTTCGGATAAGGTTCAAATCCATACCTCCTCATGAGCATTTGCAAAAGCATACGATGAGCACGCTGAACCGATGACACCAAAGGACTGTCCGGCCATGATTCAGGGCCGAAAAGATCGAAAGGCGTTCCCATGTCCAGCTCTGACAACCCAAGTTCGTTATCCATGCATACGATGGTCAAATCGACAGTGCTGCCTTTGGAATGGCTTGATTTCTCTGCAATGTAGCCTTCTTTGAACAGGTCCTTTTTGTGAACATTGGGATAATATTGGTCTTTCATCCTGATATCATCAAGATCTTTTCCCCAGCGAACGAAGTCATCCACAGCTCTCTGAGGACGGTACGCATCATAAATTTTCAATCCCATTCCGAATCTTTTCAGTTCCTCTTGCACTTTCTGAAGGGCTTCTGATGCCTTTTGTGTGAGAATACAATTTGGCGCCCGGTATCCATCGACTCGACGCCCCAAGAAATTCTCACTAGTGAAATATCGGAGTTCGACCTGTATATCGGGTATGACATTCTCCACATGAACGAACCCTTCCGGCAACGCCTCTGCAGAGATCAATGCAGGGAAGAGAGCCGAATGAACAAATAAGGCGCAATAAATTAGAAGAATCGCACAGGTCCGTCTCAAATTCTCCCCCGCAGGCAAATGAACTGACGGATCAACTTACTGAAACTAGCTCTTTGCTGCAATCTTTTCCTCGCTCTTTCACCACCATCCCCGTCGAATACCACACCATGCGAACAGAGGCTCAAGATAGCCTATGAAGTTCGCTTTTCAGGGTCCCCTCAGCGAAAACAACAAAGTCTTTTTTGGGCATGAAATCGAAAGGGTAGCCTGATTGGTTATCAGGTTATCGGGGTGCAAAATATGCGACGAGTAATATGAGGGCCACGATCAGCAGAGACACCCCCACGACTGCACCGATAACAACACCGACAAACGCTTTATTGGACATTCCGAACTGCGTCCGATAAGCGTCAAAAGGCAAATAACTGTCGTTATTTTTGGCACTGACGGGACGTTTGAACCGAAGCCTCTGATCATCAAATTTCTCGACGAGAATCCATCCAGCTTGAGCTTCTTCTTCACAGGCTTGTTTTAGGCGTTGAGAGTCTCTAAATACAGCTGTGTTGGCTCGGAGTATTTTGAACTCCCATCCTTCCCGCAAATCTCTTTCCGCGTATTCTGTCATCTGCTCTTCCTCTTGTCGGAGCATTTCGGCAGCTGCCGCAGCTGCCGCAGCTCCAGCCGCAGCTCCATTGGACATGAACACCTCACCCGGTCTACTCTTGCTATTCAAAGATCACGATAGTGCCGTTCCTACGCCTAGTCAACAAGAGAGGATCCGAGTGCACCATGCCCGAACAAAGACGCCCCGGACCTCAAAGCCACGCACCGCAACAAATTGTGCAGCTTGAGTCTGAATCATGTCCAGTAGTTTTACATCTAATTGATAAGACCATGGAGAGAGGGTTATGCTATGACCGGCTCGAGCGCAATTGGCAAACTGTATGCACTTACTACTATGTTGATGTGCTTGACTGTCCTGCAACCACTATCCGTTTCAGCGTTGGAACCTGTCTTCGAGATACGGGCGAAAGATGGACACACCGTAGTCGGTGTCCCTTTGCAAAAACTTTCCGGTGTATTGAACCCTGAAAACTCCGTGCGCATAGGTGCAGAATTAAGGCCCGGCCTAATGATTGGTTTCCGCGTCCGAGCACGGGTTAGTCGGTATGGTCTTACAGTTTTGAAGTTAGCTCGCTGCGAAGCAAGCGGATTCTCCGCTTCAAAACGGCACGACTGATAATTATCGAGAAGTTAAACAAACAGGGAACTAGTTTTATCCAAGCACCAATCGATTTCGAGTTACTATCTCAGACGAAGCATACAATCAGACGTTTAGATGAAAACGGACCAGCAAGCAACAAAACAACTATAAAAATCACTAGATTCATTCCTGACATTAGCATTAACCAAAATGGAGGCACATATCTAATTGAGATTATGAGCGCAATTGTTCACAATGTCGTAAACCTGACAACCGCTGCCAATGCGGTTTGGTTCGAAGAGGGGCACAAATGTCCATTGTCGAAAAGAAACACCACCTTCAAGCGATGGCATAACTTATTGACATCATTGGTGCCTGAGGACGGAGTCGAACCGTCACGGGGACAAGCCCCAAGGGATTTTAAGTCCCTTGTGTCTACCAATTCCACCACTCAGGCGTCACGCAGTCTCTAAGATACCAGTTCAGATGAGGAGATTCAAATTTTTTCCGAGGGCTTGACGGATGAAATCATGATTGATCTGAGTTGGCCAGGCCACAAACAGCAGTCTGCCCCGCATTAGTCCGTTTACGATGACGGTGAGCCTTCTTTAGTTATTCGGGCCTCAAAAGGATTTGCAAACAAAATGCGCCGGCTTTTCGGATTGGCAACCATGGAAACTACTGCATGGTGAATTCAATGCGAGATTCAGTACGAATCTGCTGCGAAAAAAGAATCAACAATCTATTCCGATGAATCCCTCAATAGTTTCCAGAGGGTTAGTTCATCATATTGACGGCCATCGCTGTCCATCAGGAGTCTAGTCTGATTTTCGAGAGCGTCCGTTCTGCTTCCGAGGCTGATACCAATAGTGATTTTTCCGGTGTGAATCAAAAGTGTATACGGATACCCCGAACGCCTGTTTCCGTGAATTACGCGAATCTGGCGCATGTACAAAGCGTCCAGATCCAGGTCGTTAAATAGCTCCTCAGTATCAGTCCAGCACATATCAACTATTGATGCCATTGGAGACTCCTCGAGGCAGTTCTATTTGGGAACGCTCACATATTCATGTAGCCTTGTCGAAAAATTAAATCTACCATTTACTAAGGCCGATTCAAATCGTGATTTCACAGCTCGTTGATTCTGTCAAGCGAATATTTGAAAATGGTGAGCCGGCAAAACTTTCATCTGTGCTCGTTCGTCTGAGAGACCACATCCTTCTTCCTCAGCATAATTGAACCATTAAGAAGGAAAACCAGTAAGAGATGGATCGACTAGGGAATTTCGATCACAGCACCGGCTCCGTCAGTAGGAATCTTCGCTTGACATGCCTGGCACCTCAGTCTAATATCGACTAGGTGTCGTCGATTCCGACGCTCTTTTCAAGAATTACCCATCGAGCGCGATTACCGCGAGAAATAGGCGTGGAAATAATACTGTTTATGAAGAGTATTATCCTCGCAAAGTGGAGCCGATAAATACGGCACAATTCTGGTTCATGTTAATCTTGAGATCAGGCGACTTGCCTTCGGACGCCTACTAGGAACCATACAGGAAACTCAGATGACACAGTCCCAAAGTACTTCGTCTTCCGGCCGGGTATCTGGTCCTGCTGCGGACCTGACTTCGGTCATAAATCAATGTTATCAGTGTGGCAAGTGTTCAGCCGGCTGTCCCGTGGCTCCGGAAATGGATCTTCTTCCCCACCAGCTTGTCAGGCATGCGGTTTTGGGCAACGTGGACCGCATACTGGATTCCAAGAGCCTGTGGCTTTGCTTGACTTGCCATACGTGCGGAGCTCGATGCCCCAACGGGATCGATGTTCCTGCGCTTCTTGACCCCATAAGGCATCAGGTGGTGCAGAACAAGATAAGCACCAGGGAATCGCAAGTACCTGCCTTCCATTCCATCTTCATGAAGAATATTCGCATGTTCGGCCGAGTCCACGAGCTTTCGCTTATCGGCATGTACAAGATGAAAACCAAGACCTACTTCAGTGATATGGAACTCGGCATGCAGATGTTCAAAAAAGGCAGGATTCACGTTATTCCGCACAGGTCGAGCCATTTGAGCGAAGTGAAGGAAGTATTCAAGCAGTCTTCCTTCAAATAATACGTTGCGGCCGGATCGTTCATACGATTCCGGCAGGATCGGACCTCGGATTTGCGTTGAGCATTACCCGAGGCAAATATTTCCAGAGGATCTACAATGGAATTCAGTTATTATCCCGGATGCACACTCACAGGTTCTGCCCAGGAACTGGACGAATCTTTCAGAAGTTCAGCGGAGCGTTTAGGCGTAACGCTTCATGAGATTCCGGATTGGACATGCTGCGGAGCTTCATCTGCGCATATGGTGGACCATTACCTTGAGGCCGCGCTTCCTGCTCGTGACTTGCTGACTGCCGAGAGGCTCGGCAACGACGTGGTGGCGCCGTGCGCGGGCTGTCACGTTCGGATGAAGGCTGCTTCCAAGCGCATAATGGAAGAAAAAGCACTCCGGGACAGGTTTCCGTTCAAAGGACAAATCAAGATTTTAGCCGGAATGGATCTTTTTAATATTGACGAGGTGCTCTCCAAGCTGAAGCAAACAGTAACCAAGCCGCTGGAAGGCCTGAGAGTAGTTCCATATTACGGCTGTTTGGCTGTCCGACCAGTGGATGTTGTAGAGCCAGAAGATCCTGAGAACCCCATGCAGATGGATCACGTGCTGGAAGCTATGGGTGCTGAGGTTCTCAACTGGCCGTACAAGACTGATTGCTGTGGCGGCTCACTTGCCCTGACCCGTACGGACCTCGTGCTGAAGCTTTCCCGCAAGCTCCTCGATATGGCACAGCTCGTGGAAGCGGACGTGATGGTGACCATGTGCCCTATGTGCCAGGCAAACCTTGATACGAGACAGGCTGACATCTCCAAGGAGACCGGTCATGTGTATCAAGTACCGATCATGTACCTGACCGAACTGATCGGCGTGGCCTTTCAACACCCCAAAGTTAAACATTGGTTTGGAAAGCATATGGTTTCCCCTGAGGCTGTCTTGGCCCGAAAAGGTCTGATTTAGTCCGGATGGGAAATTCTCACCGGATCGCGATTTGATGTATATTACAAGATCTCTATTTCTAAACTGTCGGGTTGATACCAGCCTGGCCGGCATTCACGGAGCTGTATCGTGAGTACAAAATCGGCGCAATAATGACCATAGGCGGAGGAATCGGCGGAGTGCAGGCTTCGCTGGATTTGGCCGAATCAGGATTCAAAGTCTATCTCGTGGAGGAGAAGCCTTGTATTGGCGGCGTAATGGCTCAATTGGACAAGACTTTCCCAACCAATGACTGTTCCGCCTGTATCTTTTCCCCAAAATTACAGACACTGGCTCAGAATCCCAACATAGAAATTCTTGCTTACAGCCACATAGAGGGCATTGAAGGAGAGGCCGGAAACTTCACCGTAAAGGTCCGACGCAAGGCCAGGTTCGTGGACCCGGAAAAATGCACCTCGTGCGGTACTTGCGCAGAGAAATGCCCGACGAAAGTGCCTAACGAATACAACTTCGGCCACGATAAGCGCAAAGCCATTTACAAAGATTACGCGCAGGGCATTCCTTCGGTTTACACAATAGACACTGAACATTGCCGCGTCTTTCAGGGCAAGAAATGCGGAGTCTGCAAGAAAGTCTGTCCTGCGGGCGCTGTGGACTACGAGCAACAGGACGTTGTCCAAGACATCAAGTGTAGGCGCTGTGATTTTGTCGCCTGGTTATGAATTGTTCGATACTGCCGGCGTCTCGGAATACGGTCACGGCAGAATGCCCAATGTGGTCACCAATCTTGAAATGGAACGCATACTCAGCGCGTCCGGTCCTTTTGAAGGCGAAGTAAGGCGGCCTTCTGACGGAGCTCATCCCAAGAAAATGGCCTGGATTCAGTGTGTGGGCTCCAGGGATCGAAGAAAAGGCATGCCGCATTGCAGCTCAGTGTGCTGCATGGCTTCAATCAAAGGAGGCGGTAATCGCCAGAGAGCACGATTCCTCCATAGAGCCCACGATCTTCTTATGGATATCAGGGCTTACGGCAAGGATTTCGATAAGTACTACGAACGCGCCAAAACGCTCGGCGGAGTGCGTTTCATCAGTTCCATGGTGAGCCGTGTGGTTGAGGACCCGATCACCACGCAGTCTTGCAGATCACGTATGTCGATGAAAGTAACAACACTGATCACCGAAACTTTTGACATGGTGGTGTTGGCGGTCGGGATCAAGCCTTCCGAATCCACGCTCGAGACAGCAGGGACTTCTCGACGTACAGCTGGACGAAAATAATTTCTGTCAGACTGGCACCTTCGACGCCGGTTGCAACCTCTAAGTCCGGCATTTTCGTTGCAGGAGCTTTTCAGGCCCCCAAAGACATCCCTCAAACCGTTATGGAAGCGTCAGCCGCTGCTGGTGTTGCTATGCGGTATGCTGGCGGATCAACGAAACACCTTGACCAAGAAGAAGGACTTCCCCCGGAAAAGGATTTTACAGGACAAGATCCCAGAATCGGGGTGTTCGTCTGCAGATGCGGTATCAACATCGCGTCCACAGTCAATGTCCCCGAGTTGGTGGAACGCATCAAGGACCTTCCGGGCGTGGCTTACGCGGGCGAAAACCTTTTCACCTGCTCCCAGGACACCCAGCAGCCAGATCAAGAAAATCATTCAGGAGAACAATCTGAACCGCGTTATCGTGGCATCCTGCACACCCGGACCCATCTTCCTCTGTTCCAGGAGACGGCGCGAGAGGCCGGGCTGAACAAATACCTGGTGGAAATGGCCAACATCCGTGAGCACTGTTCCTGGGTTCACATGCAGGAAAAAGAGAAGGCGACAGACAAGGCCGTGGACCTCATCCGCATGGCTGTGGCCGGAACCAGCAGACTTGAACAGGTCCAAGATCAGCAGCTCGGCATGGTTCAGTCCGCGCTCGTGATCGGCGGCGGCGTGGCCGGGATGACCTCGGCATTGAATATTGCGTGACCAGGGATTCCCCGTGCATCTGTTGGAAGCCACTGATAAGCCTGGGTGGAAATGCGATGAAGCTGGATCACACTATGAAAGGGGAAGATGTTCAGGCCTTTTATGGAAGATCTGGTGCAATAGAGTCACCTCCAATGATCGGATCACAGTCTATTTCAATTCCAAGATTGACGATGTTCAGGGCTTCATAGGCAATTTCAAGACAAAAGTGTCCAAGAATGGCGGCGAACCTGTGGAAATAGAGCACGGCGTCACAGTGATAGCCACGGGAGCCAGCGAATGGAAGCCCGATGTTTACGGCTATGGGACAGATCCTCGAATCAGCACTCATCTTGACATGAGCGAAGCCATGCAAGCCAAAGATCCCGCTGTAATGAAGGCAGGCACCACGGTATTCATCCAGTGCGTGGGTTCTCGGTGCGAGGAACGGCCCTGGTGCAGTAAGGTTTGCTGCAATCACACGGTAAAGGACGCAATCGCTCTTAAAGAGGCAAACCCGGCTGCTAAGATTTATGTGCTTTACAGGGACATCCGTACCTTTGGGCTTAATGAGCCGTACTACGAGAAGGCACGAAGATTGGGCGTAATTTTCTTCCGGTATGAACCGGAAAATACGCCCGTCGGTGGAACCGGCCGGAAAGATAATGGTCAAGTTCAAGGATATGGTCCTTGGCGGAACTATGACCGTTGAAGCGGACAGTCTGGTCCTTGCGGCAGCCGTGATACCCGGCGATTACAACAAAGAATTGGCCAAGATGTTCAAAGTTTCGACGAACGAGGACGGATACTTCCTTGAAGCCCACATGAAGTTGAGACCAGTGGACTTCGCGACTGACGGCGTCTTTCTGGCGGGCCTTGCCCATTATCCCAAGCCGCTGGATGAAACCATCGCACAGGCTGAGGCTGCCGGCTCGCATGCTGCCCAGGTCGCTGGCCCGGGGCTATGTGGACGCTCCGGGCATGGTTTCTGTTGTCGACCATACTTGTGCAGAGGATGCGGACGATGCGTGGATGTCTGCCCATTCCATGCCCCGGAACTCAAGGAAATAGCCCCTGGAGTGGTCGATGTCCGAGGTGAACCCGGCCCTTTGTAAGGGCTGCGGCGCCTGCGGAGTGGCTTGCCCCACTGGAGCGGCCTCCATTCGCCACTTCAAGGACGAACAGATTGGCGACATGATCGACGCTGCTATGGCTTAGATTCCAGAAACGACACTAAACTCCTCTTTTCGGAGATGAACATGAGCTGGGAGAATTCGATCCTAAAATCATTGCGTTTGCTTGTAACTGGTGTTCCTATGCCGGAGCGGATCTTGCGGGAGTGAGCAGTATGCAGTATCCACCGAGCATTAGGCTGATCCGGTTGATGTGTTCAGGAATGCTTGTCCCGTCCTACATCCTGAAGGCCTTTGAAAAGGGAGCGGACGGCGTCCTTGTCACCGGTTGACACCTCGGCGAATGTCATTACCTGGAAGGTAATGAAAAAGCGCAGAAAGTCCTGGACAAGACCCGGCAAGCTGATGAAACTGCTCGGCCTTGAGGATGCACGGCTCCGACGGGAGTGGATTTCTGCATCGGAAGGGACTCGGTTTGCTGAAGTTATCCGGGACTTTACCGATGAAGTCCGCAAGCTGGGAAGGAATCCTCTTGTAAAGAGGGAGACCGCTGCATGAACCTACCGGAAATTGTTGATCAAACTAAAGCCTATTATTGCCTGGATTGCGGGATTTGCACGGGAAGTTGTCCGGTGTCCAGGGTTACCCCGGATTTTTCCCCGCGTCTAATGGTGGAAAAAGCTCTTATGGACGAAGAAAAGAACCCTCTGGACGATGTGAACATCTGGTCTTGCCTTGTCGTGCGGACAGTGCAGTTCTCGTTGTCCGCGCAACATAGACTACCCTGAGTTCGTGCGCATGGTCCGCGAAGAAGCAGTGCGTCAAGGCAAGGGTGGGGTCCCGGCGCACAGAGGCTTGTTCCAGACCATAATGAGGCTCCAGACCCTTGACGTGAAGCAGAGCAAGACCGAGTGGGCGAGAGAAGCGGGGCGAATATCCGAAACCGGCGACACTTACTATTTTGTCGGGTGTGCGCCTTTTTTTGACGTGGAATTCCGCGATGATTGGGAGCTTGACGTCATGGATGGGCCAAGAGGCGTGCTGAAACTCTCAACATCGGTCGGCATCGAGCCGGTTATTCACGATGACGAGCGATGCTGCGGTCACGACCTTTTGTGGAATGGCGACACGGAGAACTTTGCCAAGCTTGCCAAGCGAAACGTGGATCTTATCAAGAGCCTCGGCTGCAAACGTGTCGTCTTCCAATGCCCGGAAGGTTACCTCACTTTCAAGAAGTATTATCCCAGAAGTGGTTGGTGACCTGGACCTTGAGCTGGTCCACTTTTATGATCTCATGCTGGATCAGGTGAAGCCGGAGCGCAGTCACTTTCGAGCCTCTGGAAGGTGTTGTGACCTATCATGACCCTTGCAGACTCGGACGTCAGGCAGGGATCATGGATGCCCCGCGGGCGCTTATTCAGAGTATTCCGGGCATCATCGCTCAAGGAAATGGAACACAATCGGGAAAACGGCTCTCTGCTGCGGGACCAGTGCATGGATGGGCTGCTCGAGCTGCTCAAAGGCGATTCAGAAAAATCGCCTCAACGAAGCGCTGGCCACAGGAGCGGAGACATTAATAACCGCGTGTCCCAAGTGCAGGGTGCATCTGAGTTGCGCGCTGCGGGACATGGAAATGGACTGAAGATCCGTGACATAAATGATCTTCTGGCCGAGAGCTCTTGAAGCTCTAATTGACGATGTAGGTTTACAATTCTGAACCAAGGATGATAGAATATGGCTTCACAGGAAGTTCTCATCATCGGCGGTGGGATAGCGGGCATGCAGGCTGCCTTGGATCTGGGCGACATGGGCATCCAGGTCCACCTGGTGGAAAAAAATCCCAGCATTGGCGGCAAAATGGCCCAATTGGATAAGACTTTTCCCACTAACGATTGCACGATATGAATTCTTTCGCCTAAGCTGCTGGATGTCGGTCGACATCCCAAGATTAATTTGTTGGCGTACAGCCGAATAACCGAATTTTCAGGCCAGGTGGGCGATTTTCAAGGTCAAGGTCCATCGGAAAGCACGGTTTGTGGATCAGTACAGATGCACGGCGTGTGGAGCCTGTGCGGAAAAATGTCCTACCAATGTTCCCAATGAATTCAATTTCGGTCTGGATGAACGCAAGGCAATCTACAAGGATTATGCTCAGGGGATACCCTTCGCAGTTTACGATTGATCCGAACATTGCAAGGTGATGCAGGGCCAGAAATGTGGTGTGTGCGCCAAGGTCTGCCAGGCCAAGGCCGATAGATTACGAGACAGAAAGACTCGATCGTGGATCTGAACGTGGCTGCGGTGATCATTTCAACAGGATACGAGCTTTTCGACGCGACTCAAATTCCCGAATACGGCTATGGCAAATTGCCCAACGTCATTTCTTCTCTGGAAATGGAGCGTCTGCTGAGCGCTGGTGGCCCCACCAAGGGCCATCTGACTCGGCCCTCAGCCATTCATGGGGAGATCCGGCTGAAAGAAATCCATAAGCTTATTAAGAAAGCGGAAAAGGCCGAAGATGCGGCCAAGCTGCGGAGCTGCAGAAAGAACAAAAAAAGCTAGAACATGCACGTCGCACAAATATCATACGGCCAAGAAGCTTGGATTCATCCAGTGTGTGGGGTCAAGAGACTTTCGTTTCCACAAATATTGCTCTAGCTATTGCTGCATGCACTCGATCAAAGAAGCGATAATCGCCAAAGAGCATGAACGTGAGACTGAATCCCTACATTTTCTATATGGATCTGCGGACGGTCGGCAAGGGCTTCGAGGAATACAAAGTCCGAGGCGCGAATGTTTCAGGGCTTAATTATATTCAGGGGACGTGTGGCGGAAATCCTTCAGGACGAGGAGCTGAATCCTGTAGTCTACTACGAGGATACAGAGCAGCGAAAGGTGTCAAAGCATGACTCTGGATATGGTCATTTTGGCCAACGCCTGCTCTGCTCCCACGAGGAATCGTGGATCTGGCGAATCTGCTCGGCGTGGAACTCGAAGAAAACAATTTCGTGAAAACGCATCCCAATAGGCCTCTGGATACCAATGTTCCTGGAATTTTCACTTGTGGATGCGCTCAAGGACCTCTTGATATTCCCGAATCCGTAGCCCAAGCCAGCAGCGCAGCGGCCCGTGCGGCAGAAGTCGTGATGACCGGCGGCCGGGCATTGGCAATCTAGAATTTGGGTTGATCGCGAAGTTCGTAGAGAATTGCATCAGCAGGGCAGATAGCTATTGGTCACCGCCCTGAATAAGCTAAGATTTGAAAGACCAGAAATCGGTGCTCGTATAGGCGTTTTTGTTTGTGATTGCGGTTCCAATATCGCTGGCTATCTACAAATGAAGGAACTGGTGGAATACTGCGAAGACTCTTCCCAATGTTGTGTTTGTTCAGGAGAATCTGTACACCTGCTCCGAAGGCGGAATTAACGAGATCAAAGAAGCTATTCCCAGGGAGAACCTGAACCGCGTTGTCGTGGCCTCATGCACACCGTCGGACGCACGAGCCGCTATTCCAGAGTGCTTGCGAGGAGGCGGGTCTGAATCCGTATCTTTTCGAGATGGCCAATATCAGGGACCAGTGTTCCTGGGTTCACATGAGGGAAGGCGAAAAGGCACGGAAAGAGCCAAAGCAAATCGCAATGGCAGTGGCCAAAGCCGCGGCTGCCGAACTTTAAACCGTATTAAGCTGGGCCTGTCTCCACACAGCCGTTGTAATAGGTGGCGGAGTATCGGGCATGTCCGCAGCTATGGCTCTAGGAAACATGGGCTATGAAGTGGACCTCGTGGAAAAGCAGGATCGGCTTGGTGGGTTGCTCAACGATCTTAACATGGTTCTTGCCCACGAATGAACCCCCTTCCAAGCTGTTGTACGACCTTGCCAGACGACTCGAAAAGCAATCCTAAGGTAACGATTCATACACAGTGCTGAAGTAAAGAAAGTCGAAGGATATGTAGGAAACTATCACTGCCACTGTGATCGAGAACGGCGCTGAGAACAAGGTGAAGACCGGTGTAATCGTTGTCGCAGTTGGAGGCAGAGTGCTCAAGCCCGACGGCATTTTCGGGTATGACGGCAACCAAGTGATCACTCATTTGGAACTGGAAGCCATGCTCAAACAGGGAAAGCCCGCAGCGAAAAACGTGGTGATGATTCAGTGCGTGGGCTCCCGATGCAAGAAAGGACTTATTGCTCCAGAATCTGCTGTATGACGGCCGTAAAGAACTCCATGTTGTTGAAGGAAACGGATCCTGCGATCGGCGTGACCATCCTGTATCGCGACATGCAGATGTATGGCGTGGAAAATGAAGACATGTTCCGGAAATCCAAAGAAATTGGAGTGCGCTACGTCACCTACGATCCTGAGCGGCCGCCTACACTGGAATCACGGCAAGGTTCAGGTGTTTCACCTGCGCATGGGCAAAGAAAGTCACACTTCTGCCGATCTGGTGGTGCTGTCTACGCCACTAATCGCTCAGGAAGATGCGGGCGAGATCTCCACCATGCTCAAGGTCCCGCTTAACGAGAACGGCTTCTTCCTTGAAGGACACGTCAAGCTCAAGCCTCTGGATTTTGCAACGGACGGCATGTATCTGTGCGGAAACGCCCGGTTCCCTTCGACCATTCGTGAGGCAATTTCCCAGGGTTTGGGAGCCGCTTCCAGGGCTGCTGGAGTGCTTTCAAAAGAAGCGCTTTACACGAGCGGTATAGTCGCTGATATTAACGCGGAGACCTGCTGCGGGTGCCTGGGATGCGCGGAAGTGTGCCCGTACGGTGCAATAAACTATATTGAAGAACGCGGGGTCTGTCAGGTGAACAAAGTCCTTTGCAAAGGCTGCGGCGGCTGCGCGGCGACTTGCCCTTCAGGGAGCGCCAGGCTGGATGGTTTTTCCAACGATCAGATTTTTGCTCAGATCGAGCAGGCTTTGGCCGGTTGAGCGCAAAGCCGGGAGGGATCTTCCAGGGTTAGCATATTTTAACTCGAAAGACCTTTCTCAAGATTGAGAAATAATACTCTTCTAGTTTACTCGATAGCAGGTGAACTGAATGTCCAACGAACAATTTGAACCCGTAATCGTCGGTTTCTCTGTAACTGGTGCGCGTACGCGGGTGCGGATCTTGCCGGAGTGAGCCGCCTGCAATACCCGCCGAATATGCGGACAGTTCGCACGCTGTGTTCCGCAACCGTGGGGCCTCATCAAATTCTGAAGGCATTTCAGAAAGGCGCTGACGGCGTCTTTGTAGGCGGGTGACACATCGGAGATTGTCATTACCTGTACGGTAATTACATGACGGTAAAAAGAATTGATTTCATGAAGAAACTCCTGGAGTTCTCTGGAATCGATCCGGAGCGACTTAACCTCAAATGGGTATCATCCGCTGAGGGACCTCGCTTCGCGAAGGTGGTCACCGATTTTGTGGAGAAGATTCGAGCGCTCGGCCCGTCTCCCCTTGGCCGATCATCGGCCGTGGCGAATGTGGGAAGCTCATCGACAGCGCAGGCGTGATAATTGTAAGAAAAAAATACGCCGACCGGGAAACGAAATGATTGAACAAGTAAAAGAACATGTAAGAAGACTTCTTGATGAAGGTAAGATCTCCGCGTTTCTAGGCCTGAAAAATCAAGACGGAAATGTGGTCCCTCACCTCTATGGCACGTCAGAAGAACTTGACAACGGATTCAGCATCGGGGATGTTCAAGGCCCGGGGGATTCCCGTTATCCCATAGCCGGCATTCTCAAAATGATGCTGTCAAGTGAAACAGAGAAATCAGTTGGAGTGCTCGTCCGGGGATGCGATGACAGGGCGCTCAACGAATTGGTCCGATGGAATCAAGTTCCCGGAGATAAGATCGTGCGGGTGGGAATAGCTTGCCCTCAGGAATTGGCTGATGCGCACGAATGCCGGAAACCGTTCCCAGAAGAATTTGTTGCAGGACAAAAGGCCGAGCCCGTGGCCAACGCCACAGTGGCGGACGTGATGGAAAAAGACCTTCTGGGTAGGCTGGCTTATTGGACGGCCGAATTCGACCGATGCATAAAGTGTTATGGATGCAGGGATGTCTGCCCTGTATGCTTCTGCAACGCATGCACTCTCGAAGAAGACAAATTCATCCGAACGGGAGATCTGCCCCCGGAGAACCCTATTTTCCATCTCACTCGCGCGGTTCACATGGCAGGTAGATGCATAGATTGTAATCTTTGTACCGAAGCGTGTCCTGCAGACATTCCTTTGAGAACGCTCTATAAAAAGGTTGCCCAGATTGTACAGGACGAATTCGGATATTTAACCGGAGAATCAGAAGAGGGAAAATCGCCTCTTAATATTTTGGGTCCGGCTCCCGGACATATTGCCGCCAACGATTAAACAAAAAATTTAATAATCACGCTTTTTTCGACTGGTGCCGGATACATGAGTCCAAAAATGAAGCGCGCGACGATCATCTTCTTTGATGAGCAAATCCTCATGGAATGCCCTTTTTGTGGCAGGACGTTGATCAAAACGGATTACAACAAAATCCGAAAATTGCTCAACGAGGAGGGGACCCCACGAGGCAAGGTCTGCGCAAAATGCGGCGGCGTGGCAGTGCTAAGGCTCAATGACGAAGCGAAAAACATAATTTTGGCGAAATTCGGGGAGACTGAGGGATATCCTGACAACGGGAGTCCTGAGAACCTGTAACAAGGTTGAGGTCCTGAATACACCGGTCGTCAGGCAAGCAATTAAAAACGCCTAGAATTTTCGGATAACAAACCCATTCTTAATCCCTGTAACAAGAGTGCTGAAGCTAATCTGTCCGTTTGACTATCTTTTAGGATCTAAGACCAAGGAGTGGGGCATGCTGAAACTGGATAACACGGTCCTCGTGGTCATTGATGTTCAGGAAAAGTTAGCGCTTGCCATGTGCGATAAAGAAGCTGTGGCCGAAAACACTACGAAGCTGGTGAAGGGCGCCAAGGTGTTGGGGTTGCCAGTGGTATGGACGGAGCAGAATCCTAAGGGACTCGGGCCAACATTGCCTCAAGTGAGCGAACTGCTGACCGATACGAAACCGGTGACTAAATTGAGCTTCAGTTGCTGCGGTGAACCCGCCTTTATGAATGAATTAGAATCCTTGAAGCGCAAGCAAATCCTCATTTGCGGCATAGAAGCCCATGTTTGCGTGTATCAGACTTCGGCAGATCTTGTCAGTCGAGGCTATGAAGTGCAGGTGGTGACGGACGCGGTCTCCTCCCGTACCTGTGAAAACAAAGCTGTTGGCCTGGAAAAATCCAAAACCTGCGGCGCATCGCTGACGAGCACTGAAACAGCCCTGTTTGAGCTGTTGAAAGTGGCAGAAGGTGACAAATTCAAACAAATGCTAAAGGTGGTCAAGTAGGCGCGCACCTGCATGCGCCTGAAAAGGCGCCCGGTCGCACGACCTGTAATGCTGGTGTCAATCGCCTTGCCAGACTGATACACCCTTATATTTCTGACCTGTCACCATCTTGGCAAAGACCACACCGCAATACACGCATGAATCCGGCGACGATGGATCTTTGGGTTTGCCACAACTTGGACAGACTTCCACCTGCGGCTCAACAACTTTCGATGATTTGTTACCGAGTTTCCTGAGCTTCCATTCCTCAAGAGCTTTGGTAACCGTGGGATCCAATTGCTGACCAGAGCTAAGAGTCAATTCCGCAAGGGCTTGGGAAGGGTTTTCCACCAAGTTCGCCACCGCGGAGGCAGCCAACATGGAACTCGCTTCCTCGTCCAATTCAGGTATTTTTTTCTCTCGGTAATTGTACTCGTATTCAGAGAGAAACCCTTTCTGTAAAAGGGCTGAATAGATTTTTCCAAGCTGCTTTGGTTTAAGGGAAAACTTCTGCATCAAATGGACATCGTCAGATTTTTCCCTGAAAGCAGAGAGAAACTCCTTTGCGTTGACCGATCTTTTTTCGGGCAGCGAAGATGAAGCCTCTTGCGAGTGTTGAGTGCTCATAGTGACCTCCTCAAGCGACTTTTTGACATCCACCGCCCTAAATACTTTTGTGATAACTTCAGACCACCCAACCCACAGAGTGTTCCCGAATTGATCCTTGCTCAGTCTGCAAAAAAGCGCTCCGCACGGATTATGGCAATTGCCAAGATAGATCGATCACAATAAACTGCGCTTCAAAAGCTGTGAAGTATGCAGTATTTCGATACCGTCATCACATAGACTCCCTGCAAGTGTCAGCATGCAGCCAGGGCAACCTGTAGCCACGATGTTGGCACCGGTAGAGACAATGCAATCCCTTTTTCGTGAGCTGATACCATCGGAGATTCTCCGTTTCTCAAACTGGTATGATCCGCCGCCTCCGCAGCATTCGTTGGGGCCTTCCATCTCCACGAATTCAACGTTACCGATGGATCGTATAATCCTTGTAGGTTCAGCTGTTACGGCCATGCCACGACCCAAATGACAAGGATCGTGGTACGTGACTTTCACGGGCTGTTTCAAGTCGCCAATCTCCAGCCTGTCGAGATTCTCTGCGACAATCTGAGATATATCAATCACCTTTCGCGAAACTCGTTGAGCTTTGTCTTTGTCCAGCCCCAGATCTTCCAACAACTGCGGAATGCCTTTCTTCAACGCGGCTCCACAGGTCGCACAGTCGGTCACTATGGCGTCCACGCCGGTTCGGTCAAGTATATCCAAGTTCTTGAAAATGGATGGCAAAGCCGATTTAGCCGCTCCACTCAGGAAGATTGGGGCTGAACAGCATACTTGTTCTTTGGAAACAAGCACCTCAAACCCCATCTTTTGAAGGATGGTCACCACAGATCGGCCTATGTCCGGGAAAATCAAATCCGTGGCGCACCCGACGAAAAAAAGGACTTTTCCGATGCTCCTTCTGGCGGGGACAATTCTCTCCGCTATTCTCTCACGAAAAACTCTGGTACTGACTCGCGGGAGCCGATTCAATGGTACGTTCCCCAATTTCCACGAGACACCGAGTTTGTCCACCAGAAGATCACGGCACGAGCCCGCGATGCCTGCTGCTGTCCTTAAACGGGAATTACTGCTCAGGATCGAAAACAGGACCTTCTTGACCGGATTAATCCCTGTCGCATCAACGAGATTCACGCGCATGTTTCGGAACAACCGATCAATTTGAACTCCGCTCGGACACAAAGACGCACATGCGTCGCATAGGATACAGCTTAGAATCGCTTCTTCAAAATCACGGGTAATCTGCAGGTCACCCTCAAGATAATGCTTAATTATCTGGACTCGGCCTCTGGGAGAGTAATGCTCCTGTCGCATCACCCTAAAAGTTGGGCACACGGACTGGCAAAGTCCGCATTTTAGGCAATGGTGAAAATCTTCTTTTATGTTTTCAGGGAACATTGATCCCTTCTGGATCCGGGTTTTTCATGGGATGACGAACGAATAAACATCGCCAGTCTTGAGTTAACGCTCGCATCTCGTGACTCTCTCCGAAAGACTCTAAAGCCTGTCGCAATGGCCATTTCTTTGCAAGAAATGACAATGACGTAAAGTGCTAGAATGGGGATGGGTTCACACAAATTTGCCGGGATTGAGAATGCCTTTAGGGTCAAACACCTTCTTTATACCCTGCATGACTGAGAGCGCTACTCTGTCCATCTCGAAAGGAAGAAACGGGGCCTTGGCAATTCCAATGCCGTGTTCGCCGGAGAGAGTCCCACCAAGGGCGAGCGCCTCGGGAACGATCTCCTGACAAACCTTTTGCACTCTAGCGAATTCATCCTGGTCACGCCTGTCGAACACCATGCATGGGTGAAGATTGCCGTCGCCCGCATGAGCAATGACGCCCACCTGAATCCTGTGGCGTTCGCATATCTCCGAGACTTTTCTGATCATGACAGTGAGGTTCGATACCGGAACAGTAACATCTTCAGTGATTACATTTGGCCTGAGGCGCATGAGCGAAGGAGCAGCAGCCCTGCGTGCAAGCCATATTCGTTCCGCATCTGCTGCATCCTTTGCAATGATAACGTTTTGAGCTTTTCCTTGCCACAATATGGATTCGATTTCAGCAACTTCCTTTTCCAGTGTTCCAGGAGCGCCGTCCACTTGGATAATAAGAATCCCTTCCGTGTCATCCGGCAAACCAAGATTGAAAGACTTTTCGACAGCGCCGATCGTGAACCGATTCATCAATTCCAGAGCAGCCGGAATTATCCCTGAAGCCATAATCGCTGCAACCGCATCGGAACAATCCTCGAGGTGTGCAAAATCCGCACGAAGCGTCCGACTGGCTTTGGGCTTTGGAATAAGTCTCAGAATCACCTCAGAAATTATCCCGAGAGTGCCTTCAGAGCCACATATCAGATTAGTCAGATTGTATCCCGTAACATTTTTCAGCGTGCGGCCGCCGGTCTTGAGCACATCGCCATTGGACAGCACTGCAGTGAGTCCAAGAAGGTAGTCCTTTGTAACTCCGTATTTCAGCGTTCTCGGGCCTCCCGCATTCGTGGCTGTCGTACCGCCGATAGTGGCTACGGACCAGGAAGCAGGGTCAGGCGGATACATGAGCCCTATTTTTTCCACCGTCTTTTGCAGATCGAGATTTATTACGCCAGGTTGAACTATGGCTGTGAGATTCGCAGGATCTATTGACAGGATTTTGTCCATTCTGGACAGACAAACCACCAGGCCACCACGCAGCGGGACACTCTCCCCCGCCAGATTAGTCCCCGACCCTCGCGGAGTAATCGGAATGTTTTCTCGATCCGCTATTTTCATTATTGCTGAGATTTCTTCGGTGCTGACCGGGAAAACTACCATGTCCGGACGATGTTCTTCGGTATATGCATCGTACGAATAGGCAACCAGATGCTCGGGCCTGTCAGTAGCTCTTTCCGAACCCAAAAGCACCCTGAGCTCTCGTTTGGTCTCATTCCTCATTGGTTTTACCGTTGCGCGTGACAGTCTTCACGACTATTCAATGGGCTCGCGTCGAGAACCTACGAGTTCCTTGCCAGTGGAGAATGCCTCAAGATTGACAGGAACCCTTTCGGGAGAAAGCACTTCGCTGATGGCTTTTTCCAGGCCGCTCTCAGTGAGGGGAAGCATCCCGGCAGCGGAGACTGCTCCGAGCATTATTATGTTCGCCAGGATCGGATTGCCCATCTTCAAAGCATTATCCGTCGCGTCCAGGAAATAGGTCTCGCTGGTGAGCGACCTTATTTTTTTCAGTAGACTATCCATATCCGGATACGGGATGGCTCCACTGGTCACATCAATAGAGTAGATCGGCCTGGTATTGACTACAGCAACAGTGTTACGGTTGCCGTATCTTGCGAGCACTCGGGCCGCCTCACTTGGTTCCAGAGCTATCACGAGATCCGCCGATCTGGGAGGAATCAGCGGTCCGTACTGTCTTTTCGAGGAAATCCTCACGTGGCTCATGACAGATCCCCCGCGCTGGGATGCACCGTAAGTCTCTCCGATAGTGACCTTATAACCCTGGTTTACGAGAACTGTTCCGATTAACTGAGAGCCGAGCACGTTGCCCTGTCCGCCGACACCAGCGACTATTATGTTGTATGGATCTTTGTTCATCAGACGCCCTCCCGAATAATCGCCTGTGAAGGGCAAATATTCGCACACACTCCGCATCCCGCGCAAATGGCTTCGTCAATCTTGGATTTTTTGCCGGAATTGTCCCAAATCAGGCCCGGGCACTTGAACACTCGAGTGCAAAGCCGGTTACAGCCGCAATCATCGCCGATGCACTTCTCAACATCAATTCGCATTTTGAATGCGGCGTTGTGTTTCTTTGCGCTCACCAAGGCACATTCATGCCTGAGCACAAGGGCTTTCGGCCCGGTTTCCCGCTGAAGCATTTCATAGATTGTCAGTGATGTGTCCTCAAGATCGAAAGGATCCAGCACGACAGTCTCCATTCCTATCGATCTGCAAAGCTCCTCAATAACAATATTGGGTGCGGGCATGCCCATGGCGTTCACGGGAATGCCGGGATGAGGCTGAAAACCGGTCATGGCGGTAGCACTGTTATCAAGGACGATCAAAAGAAAATTCGACTGGGAATGCACCGCATTCATCAATGCAGGCACAACCGCGTGAAAAAAAGTCGAGTCACCGCATAGGGCAAGACTCGGCTGAGTGGCCCCGAGATTTCCGAAATTCCCAAAGCCAGAGGCCATGCCTGCCCCAGAACCCATGGTGTACAGAGTCTTGAGTTGAAAGTAGCCGGTCGCGAATATTCCCAGGGAATAACACCCTATGTCGCCAAAAAGGACTCCGTCTCTCCCGTCCAGTGCCAGCGCCTTCTTAATCGCCCAAAGAGAGCTCCTGTGAGGACAGCCGGCGCAAAAGGCAAGCGACCTGTTGGGAGCGTAATTCGAGACAACATCTTTGACGTTTTCCAAATAACCAGGTGTTTCGCCAGGTATGCGCATGTCCTCAACTTGGGACAACACTTCCATGACCAAATCCGGGGACAGCTCACCGGTGGAAGGAACATGCCCTGAGTTCTTTCCCATGAACTCAATTCGAGGCAAGTCGCAGTTATGAAACGCGAAAAAGGCTGCCACATTGCTTTCCAGGACAGGATCCACCTCTTCAAAGAAAAGCACTTTTTCCGTCTTCTTTAGACGATCAAGCAATAGAGTCTTGGGCAAAGGCCAGGTCGTGCCTATCTTGAGTATCCCGACTTTGGAAGCCAACCCCATGATTTCTACGGCTTCCTTGGAAAAGAACCATCCCGAGCCGCACGTGATGATCAACAGGTCGGGGTTCTCCGGGCCTTCATAAAGGTTGAACTCGCTGTCTTTCAGTATCTCTGCCGCCTTATCCAGCTTTTTGTGCAGGACCGGATGCGATAGCGAGCTCGGCATTGGGCTCAATGGAGACGATATGTCAAAACGCGGTTTGGGAAGGTCCTTTGGAAGCGGGCCGAGTATGACGTTTCCGCGTGCATGTGAAATCCTCGTTACGCTTCGGATCATCACGACGTTACCTATTTTGCGGGACAGATCAAAAGCTTGAACGGTCATTTCCTTCGCTTCCTGGAACGTTGCAGGCTCCAGAAGTGGAATATCTGCCAGCTTCGCGTAAATGCGGGAATCTTCCTCATTAGTGCTGGATATTCCGGATGGATCGTCGGCAACCACCATGACCAGACCGCCCCGTATACCGGTCAAATTCAGATTGAGCAAGAAATCGCTGGCCACGTTGAGGCCGTTCTGCTTCATGGCCACGAGCGCATTAATATTTGAGGTTGCCGCTGCTGCCGCGACTTCAAGCGCGACTTTTTCGTTTACAGACCATTCGACATACATGCCCATTTCCCTGGCCACCCCTGCCAGAGACCCGATGATCTCGGAGGACGGATTTCCAGGGTAAGCCGCGGCCACTTGTACGCCTGCTTCCAGTGCACCTCTGGCAATGGCTTCATTGCCCATGAACAAGACTTCTTTCCCCGGTTCATCTAGATTCAGCAATGGCATGGTTTGTCATCTCCCGAGAGCTGATCAGCGGTTTTTGCTTTTTCCTTTTTCTGCAGAGAAGCGTGCCGCAGATGGTTCAAGTTCTGTTCAGGAAAAGGCCTCAGCTCCAGGGCGCCTTCTTCCCGTGCAAGCTGCACGAGCCCCTGACCAGCAGAAGTCCTCACAAGCAAGGTGTTCCATCCGGGCTTTCCTTCGTACATTCCTACAGAGATGTCCGCGAATTCAGAAGTCATATCCACGCATACGCCACAAGATTTCTGCGTTATAGACCTGATTTCATCCAGAGGGATGTCGATTGATTGTTCATCCGTGTATACGGTCATGATCTTTGCCGGAGGCGGAGGAATATCGTATTTCTTGATTTTTCCAGAGCCTATGCGATGGGACAAGAAGGGCAGCAATTCCCTTGCGGACAGGGCCCAGTTGCAGAATAATCCAATCACCACGCTTATGCGGTTTCTAATGTTCTCCTGCTTGAGGTCCAGCATGGCCATTTTGCGCAAGGCTCTTATCTGGCAAGGCAAGCCAACAAGTGCAATCCGTTGGAAGCCTCTATCCAAGGCTTCCCTCAAAGCCTCAAGAGAATGCGCTCCCACAAATTTTGATCCCGCGGTTCTTTTTACCTCATTCTTGTCAGTTATGACTACACCCTTCGGGAATCCGTCCGCCTGGTCCCAAATAGTCAATACTGCCGAATCCGAGATGTTTTCCTCCAGTGCGGCAATCACAAGAGAAGTGACGGCCCCGCCCCCTTGAGCAATGGCTTGTATCTCGGGAGAAGAGGACCTTGCCGCCGCCGTGGTGATTACTTTGCCAAGTCCGCTGGTATCATAGTGCTCTCCGAACAGGCTTTGGCTGACAGCGTCCTCTTCAAAAAAGGTCATGGGACAGTACGAATAACATCTTCCCTGTTCGACTGTGCATGAATCCAGTTTCACTGTTTTGCCCTTGAATTTTACCAGGTATGAGCATCGGCTCACACACGCTCCACAAGCGGCGCAAAGACCCTTTTCCAAGACGCTGCTGCTTAACTCACGCAAGGCCAAGAAATCATTCATTGTTGCTCCGTGTATTCCGAGGTTCAACGGCACGTCATTCGTTAGATTTCTCTAAACAAGGAACAGATTAGCTCATCGGCACGAATGAGAAAAGACTTCTTTATTAATCCCAATGCCGGCGAATCACTATGTGCTTACAATCCCACTCTTACCCGGTACTTAACTTTTGTTTCCTGATCCTTGGGCACGTTCACATCAAAACGGATGGTATGCGCATCCACCTTCTTGAAGGTGTGAGATTTTTCAATGACTTCCCAGCTTCCGAAAAGCGGTTCGATTATTCCTACGCTAACGTCTCTGTCCTTGCGGTTGCGCAAAGTGATTTCCCACGCGGATTCATGCATTCTTGTGGTTATTTGTTTGTAGTCGGACTGCTTTCTTTCAGCTACAACGTCAAAGGCTTGTCCTACCTTCAGTCGCACCTCTTCGTCCTTGGGAGTGTGCTGAATTCTATCTTCTCCGATGAATTGGCGGCTGCCGTCATCGTCCTCTTTGTACAAGCGCATGATCCCCGCGGGCAACGGCATGCCAAGATGATTTTCCTTGGAATTATTGAATTTCATGTACACATTCACCGGCTGTTTGGGAATGTTTTCTCTGTACTGCATAGTGAAATACGTTTGAATGCCATGAACGAGAAGTTCCTTTTGTATTCCGGCGCCATAAGCATCAAGCAGGCTGATCTGCTTGGTTTGTTTATCTTTGACGGTAGTTTTTCTCTGAAGATCGTAAATGTGATACTCGAAAAAGCCCTTCTCTTGAAATTCGTCGGTTCGCGCGGCTTTCATTGCTGCTCGTGGAACTCTGGCCTCGCCGGGCGCTTCTGCGACGCGGTGAACTTCTCCTGCTACCAGCTTCAGTCGCGCATCCTTGTAGGATGCACCGCTTTTGTTGTCCAGAGTGACCCAACCTGAAAGATCTGCGGAAGTATCGTCTTTATTCACTACGAGCACGTAGTCCGCTTTCCAATTGATGCTTTGTGTAAGGTAAGAGACCTCCAGGTTGTGTGGCGCGGCCGATTCGTTATCGAAAAGCCACGTCAGCGTGGGCTTGGCAATGAGGTTTTCCGGCAATTTGGGGAGGACCTGATATCCTGGGTAGCCTAAATAGATTTCTTCGTTAATCCTGTAAATCGGGCTTTGGTTATTGCTCAACAGCGTTGCCTCGACCGTGTCTTTTCTGTCCTGAAACTGATTCCATGACATCAGTTTGATACGTTCGCCCACGTACTTGTCAAGCAACTTGGATGCATTTATCAGGTCGTATTCATAGTTTTGCTCCCGCACGTTGAAAAGTTGGGGAGCACTGACGGACTTCACACGCACCGTCGGGGGCATGATGCTCGCTGCCACGTCCATAAAGCGCAATTCCCCACGGCCCTTGGAGAGATTCACCTTGCGCGTATCTTTTACCAGGCCGATATCGTTATTATATACGGTGATCTCGACGCTTAACTGCTCATCGGCAGTGCTCTTGTAGAAAGGCTCATCGCCAAATGCCAGTGTCGTCGCTAACGTCAAGACCAGCAAGCAACTGAAACGACATATGATTCCCATGGTGTCCTCCGTCAGTCCCTGTATGAGAGTAAATGTCTCTCTTTAGTCTAATATTGGCAATATCCACCTATTTGTTACAGCGATTTCCAAAATTGTTGGAATTTTTCCAATCCGTATACGATATTGATCTGGTTTGCGGGAGGTGCGAGCATGCAATACGGCGCGATGAATTTTCCTGTCAGACCGGTGCTTCAGGAGCTGCGAACCATTTCTGCGTTGGGCTTCGACTATCTTGAATTGACCATGGATCCTCCACAGGCGCATCATTCTACGATTCGCGCGCAAAAAGATGCTTTGTTGCAAGCCCTTGAGCTTTACCGAATGCAGGTGGTGTGTCATTTGCCGAGTTTTCTCGGGCTTGCTGATCTCACAGAGAGCATCAGAGCTACATCCGTACGGGAAATGCTCGACTCTCTGGACATGGCCGCTGAACTGAATCCTCTTAAGGTTGTTTTACATCCCGGCTACATAACTGGACTCGGCCTGTTCATGTTTGACAAGGCGAAGCAATACGCCGTGGAGAGTCTTGGGACGATCGCGCAGCGTGCTGATCAGCTCGGATTATCGCTTTGTCTGGAGAATATGTTTCCGCGGACCAATTCCCTTACGGAACCAGATGAATTCGAGGGTGTTTTTCAAAAATTTCCTAATCTTAAATTTACACTGGATGTGGGCCATGCAAATATAGGCGGAAAGAGCGGAAAACGTATTCTTGAGTTTCTGGCAAGATTCCCCGACCGTCTTGCGCACATTCACGCGAGCGACAACTTTGGCAAGGACGATAACCACTTGCCTCTCGGTACCGGAATAGTGGATTTCGCCAGGGTTATCAAATCAATTAAAGAAATTGGATATGACGGAACGGTAACATTCGAAATCTTCTCAAGAGATAGGGATTATTTGAAGATCAGCAGAGAAAAGTTCGAAGCCATGCTGGAAGGCGTCTGACAACAATTGTCTTTGTGAGTCCAAATTTGGCCGGCACGGAGGCCGGCCGCCACTAGCTGCTGATGGAACAGACGTCTCCATTTGGTTGACTTGTACCAATTCACGGTCAAACGAGTAGCACTTTCTTCGGTAGGACGGGCATCTTGCCCGTTATTGAATCGACAGGCGAGACGCCTGCCCCACCATTTCTTTTGCTCATGAAATTACCTCTTTGACGAGGCTTTCCTATGAAAATGTACTGAATTTAGCTTCGAGGGTGGGAGGACGTTTCCTCGGGGAGGCACGAGCTCTGGGTTTAGACGGTTGTTTGCGAAAAGTCATGATGAACGCTCAGTTGTGAGGTGTGCCGGCAGGAGAAAAAAAGGTCTCTCATAAAACCCCACCAATTTCAGTCCCTGTCACTCCTTTTCGGTCCCCTTCGATCCATGTGGGGAACGACGAAAGGTAACTTAATGATGGATGGGATGCGATACGGCGCACCGCTTATTTTCGACAAGCGGCAGCCAATAACTGCTATCAGCGAATGCTTTTCTAACCTCGTGTGTCTTAAGTACATAGGGACCGAAGAAGGAGTGATGGAAGGTCCGCGTAGAATGGTCAGTGCTCGAAAGATACGTTAGTTCTTTCCCTACCCTATTCCTCACGGGCGACCACGATAGCCCAACCCTCCATAGAAAGCCGCACCCTTGGTTTTGAACCCTCAACACGCGAAGGAGCAGAACATGATATTCATATGGGAAAACAGAAGTTATCCCGATCACCGGGGTTACATTCTGAGAAAATGTCCTTGTTGTGGCCAAATTGCACCTTTCGCTTTGATCGAGCAGAAAACGAAATTGACCGTGTACTGGATTCCAACTCTCTCCTATGAGGAAAAATATTATTTTCAGTGCGGTACGTGTGGCGAAACACTCGAACTTACCCAAGCCCAACAATCGTCGCTGATGCCGGATCTCATGACGCAACAGCAACTGTCGGCAATGGTGTGCACGACGGTCAATTAATGAATCAGTATTGAATCGGAGGCCGATTCTTCCGAAGGTGGGCAAAATAGGGGGATTTCGTCACAAGGTCGAACAAAAAAAAGACAAGGAACGTAGAGACTAAAATCGCTCTGGTGATTGCGGCCCTTTGCGGTTTTTGGGTTGCTTTGTTAGTAAGCGGCCCCAAAGTTGTAATGATCTTAGGATTTATATATGTAATGGGGTACATTCTTAACCTGATGCCCATCACAAAGAAAGAGACTAAGGCATACTAGCGTGGACAAAACCCCGCACTGGCTGAGTACTATGAAGAAGCCGGTCAGTGCTTTGTTGACGAGATTTGTACTGATACGTTTGGGAGAGTATGTGCTCGTCGGTGACGGCAGCGAGAATCGAGTCTTATAAACCAGCGAAAACAATTTAGGCATAAAGAGGTGAGCCATGATACCGATTGAAGTAAAAGATGCCGGCGGAAGATTTACGAAACGGCTTGTAAAAGACATTCACTCCGACCTGAAGGCGGCACTGATGAGCGATGGCCTAATGGGTGGCCTCGATTATTTCGAAATCGCCATCGGAAAGAAGAAGACGGAAAACGTTCTGTTTCCCGCTTTTGATTGGCTTTCGTGCTCTGCTGTTACCGGCAAGGCAGGAGGGCATTACATTTATGTCGGGACTGTCTCCAAAAACAGACATAGTTTGATTTTCGTGGGCAAGACTTCCAAAGGATTTCAGGCGGCATGTGAAGTCGCCAACGTGTGCGCCGAAAAACTGAGCGCTTAGTGGTGTGTCCTCAGTCTTCGCCATCGAGCCCTGACTACATGGTGCCCTGAGCTGATTTTCCAACTTCTTGGCTGAACCTTGGCGCCTTGCGCTATTGCCAGGGGCATGGACATACCCTATGAACTTGACGCAATTGACAAAAAAGAACGATGGCCCTCAATCTTGGATTCAACTCGTGTTTGCCTTGTCTTTGAGGTACATCGCCGGTAGCTTTGTAAAATCCTCCAGCCAATCTGCACATAGCCTCGTTCCTATTCGAGCCATGAAAGCACGTCCCAAGCTCAGGAGGAAAACTGTAAACAAATCAATAAGAAAAGGTCGTCCTTTTTCCTGTTCTCGACTCGTGGCAGAATAATTGCAGCTGTGGAGTCTTTGTTAAAGCTTGGGATTCTGCAGAAAGGATCACACGTGCCCACTAATGCACTCAAGGCAAAGGTCTTTGTCAGCTGCGGACAGCGCCATGGAGAGACAGCCTCGGGACGTTGGCCCACTGCATTCCGCTAGTCTTTTCGCTGCAACATCAACCCGTTTGCCAATACGCCGACAGAAATAGCAAAACTCAAGATCACCCATACCCGGTTTCTCTACTCGAGGATCTCGGCCAGGTAGATCGTATTGGAGCCGCGCCGTATCTTCAGGCGTATTACCCCATTTCTCTTGGCTTCTACCGCCCCTTGCTCCAAGGCTGAGACATCCGGGACTTCACTGTCATTGATTTCCAATATTACGTCACCGATCAGGAGTCCCATGACTGCACCAAGTCCCTGCGGGTTTATTTCTTTTATCAAGAATCCCTGACCCGGCTTGAGCGCCACTCCTTGCGCCGCATTTTGGGACGCCTTCTCAACAGTTATACCCAGGTCGCTGGAATTCCGAGTCGACGGGATTGAGGGCGGGACTAGAGGCGCGCGTTCACTTGCCATAACGTCAATTTCAATATTCTTTCTGGCCCTGATGATACCTAGCTTCACAAGAGTCCCCGGTTTTGTCGCCCCTACAAAATTTTTCAGCTCCGATGCTCCGATCACCGCTTGATCGTTAAAATTCAGGACTATGTCTCCCGCTTTTACGCCCGCCTTTTCTGCCGGGCTGCCCGGTATGATCTCAGAAATCAGAGTTCCGTTTCTGCCTGTCAGGCCAAAGGATTTGGCGAGAGCGTCGTTAAGATCTTGAAGGTTGATGCCGAGAAAGCCCCGCTGCACCTTCCCGTATCGGAGGAGTTCATCCATTACGAGCTTGGCTGGATTAGAGGGTATGGCGAATCCTATGCCCATGTACCCACCGCTTCGGCTGGCTATTGCACTAGTGACTCCGATCACTTCACCCCTGATGTTGACCAGAGGTCCACCGGAATTTCCCGGATTTATTGGTGTATCCGTCTGGATGAAATCTTCATAACCGATGATTCCAACATTTGTGCGTCCCGTGGCGCTCACGATCCCACTGGTCACGGTACCGCTTAATCCGAAAGGATTGCCTACGGCAATCACTATTTCCCCTACACGCAGCTTTTGGGAATCGCCCCATGTAATATTGGGCAAATTTTCAGCACCTATTTTTATTACGGCTAGATCACTCTCAGGATCAGCCCCGATCAAGTGCGCTATGAATTCTCGTTTGCCCGTGAGGGTCACCTTGATCTCTTTCAGGCCCTGGACGACGTGATAATTTGTCATGATGAGACCGTCGGGTGATACAATGAATCCTGATCCGAACTTTTGGACTGCGGCGCCGGAAGAGCTGTGGACTGAACTCACTCGCACTACGGCAGGTGAAACCCACTGCGCTATTTGAACGTAAGCTTCGTCGAGATCCTGGATCACCGTCAGAGGGTCCGCCATGACGGAACTTGCGGGAACGACAACGATCAGAATCGCAAAAGCCACAAGCCGGCTCACAGAATCTGTCCGATTTTTGCTGAACATCCGTTCTCCTCTGTAGCGAAGTCTTCACATAGCTTTTGGGATGCCGCTGTTCCAAGCCAATTCCGACGAAAATGTTTTGAACTCCGCGCAAACCTTAATTATGCAGTGGTCTTGCCTTTTCGGGGGTGTTTGGGCCGGTGCTTGGTCAGTGGATGGATCCTCTGACCCCGAAAGGCCTCCCCACGTCTCCCAACTGCGCGGACGGAGGCAAAACCTTCTCACGTCGATGAAAAAGCCTGTATTTTCCTGGCTCTGAGAGTACCACGCTCCAGGTCCGACAGTCAAGCCAGATGTTCTCGGTGGCCGCCACCCGAACTCAACCTGAAAGTGTTGAACCAGAGGAAACGCTGACGCCACATGAGCATACCATCTCCGACCATGATACGAGACTTTCGGACCGTCCTCTCCTGCTTTCCCAATTCAAGAGCCCGATTATCCTGATCCTTCTTCCTTCATGATCACATGAATGCCCTCATAATTCTCGTAATTGCAGGTCTGGTGGAATTTCAGCCTCTGCCGCTTTCATTTCTCCTCATGCTGGGGGCGATCTTGCTCATTTACATTGTTTCAGCGGAATCGCTGAAGAAAGCTTTTTACTCGAGGGTAACGCCTTGAATAAACCGAAGTGTTGCCCGTTCCTTTGATTTTTTTCCCGTTGCGGGTCTAAAAAAAATGTAGGATAATATTTCTGTTCGCGAATTATAGGCTTCTCTTCCAGATCAACCGTCCTCAGGGAAGATCACATGAAGGCCGAAAGTTCAGCCGAGGAGTAAAGGATACTCCCGCTACAGAGCGGTTCGAATGGCAGGCCAGCCCAGTCTCTGGCCCTCTCCGTTTCCGAATGGAGCCGCCGAGCCGACCAGGTGTGGGGCGAGTATCCCGCAGTTCTCCTGCGGCCCGATCAATAATTGGGTTCTGACAGTTTGCCCCAACGCCTGTCAGGAATGAACCAACAGGTTCAGTTCACATCTAAGGAGGTTTCGTCGACGCAATGTCCAAGACGAAGAAAGCCCAGAAGCAGCCTTTGGTAACGTTACCAAAGTGTCGGACAGGAATAAAAGGATTGGATGAAATAACAGGGGGAGGACTGCCGCAAGGGCGTTCCACATTGGTTTGCGGATCCGCTGGTTGCGGCAAAACCGTGCTCGGTATGGAGTTCCTGGTCCGTGGCGCAACGGAGTGGGACGAGCCCGGCGTGTTCATGTCGTTTGAGGAAACTGAAAATGACTTGATGCAGAACTTTAGGCCGTTTGGGTTCGATTTACCGTCTCTCATCGAGCGCAAGAAAATAGCCTTCGACTATGTCTTCGTCGATCGCGGCGAAATTCAGGAGACAGGAGAATACGACCTGGAGGGTCTGTTCATCCGCTTAGCCCTGGCAATCGACCAGGTTGGGGCAAAGCGTGTGGTCCTGGATACCATTGAATCGCTGTTTTCAGGCTTCACCAACGACGGTATCCTGCGCGCAGAGCTGCGCCGACTGTTCAGCTGGCTAAAGGAAAAGGGTGTGACCGCGCTGATTACCGCTGAACAAGGCCGGGAAACGCTCACCCGACATGGACTGGAGGAATACGTAGCTGATTGCGTCATCGCTCTGGACCACCGGGTGATCGATCAGATCTCCACGAGGCGTTTGAGAGTGGTAAAATACCGCGGCTCTGTGCACGGAGCGGACGAGCATCCGTTCTTGATTCATGCCAACGGCTTCTCTCTGCTCCCGATCACATCACTCAATCTGGATCACACAGCCCCGATCGACAGGGTCTCGACGGGAATTGAGCGCTTGGACACCATGTTGGATGGCAAAGGATACTATCGTGGCAGCTCCATACTGGTGTCGGGCAGCGCCGGAACTGGGAAAACCAGTGTGGGAAGCCACTTTGTCGATTCAGCGTGCAGGAAAGGTCATCGAGCCGTCTTCCTTGCTTTTGAGGAATCCCCAAGCCAGATAGTTAGAAATATGCGGTCTATAGGGATTGACTTGGCGCCTTGGGAACAGAAGGGGCTCTTGCGATTTCACGCAATCCGTCCCACCCGCTATGGGCTCGAGTCGCATCTTGCAAGGATGCACGCAGTAATAGACGACTTCAAACCCGCTGTAGTAGTGATAGACCCCGTCTCGAATCTGGTCTCGATAGGGAGCCTCTCCGAAGTAAAAATAATGCTGACGCGGCTTATGGATTTTCTCAAGACTCATGAGATAACCACCCTCTGCACAAACTTGACAGCGGGTGGCACGTCCGTACAGAGCTCAGAAATAGGACTTTCGTCACTCATGGATACGTGGATTCTGCTTCGTTCCTTGGAATCGGATGGTGAGCGCAACCGCACAATGTATATCGCCAAGTCCAGAGGTATAGCCCATTCCGACCAAGTCAGAGAGTTCCTGCTAACGGACAAGGGGGTGGAGCTGGTAGATGTTTACCTCGGTCCTGCAGGGGTGTTGACGGGCGCGGCTAGGGCAGCCAGAGAGGCACACGATAACGCACAAGAGTTGGCGAGAAGGCAGACATTAGAGCGAAAGCAACGGGAACTAGAGCGAAAGCGCACCTTGTTGCAAGCTCAACTCGCCACTTTGCAAGCTCAATTTGAAGCGGAAGAAGAAGAGCTTCAGCAGGCTATTGACCAAGAGGCCGGCAGTGAAAAGGCACTCGTCTACGATCAACGGACGATGGCTCGGCGGCGTAGAGCCGATGAGAATTGATCTTTCATGAGCAGCGGTAGGAATTCAATAAAAGGAGGCGTCAATGGGTGTGCGGAAACAGCGGCCGGGGCCTGAAAATAAGGACGAAACCCCGGACGAAGAAGTCTGGAACCTCCGTTTGTACGTCGCGGGCCAGACCGCAAAGTCCATCAAGGCGTTTGCGAACCTGAAGAAGATCTGCGAAGAGCATCTTGAAGGAAAATACACCATCGAAGTGGTTGACTTGTCTACCAACCCACTGCTCGCCAAGGGAGACCAGATTCTTGCACTGCCTACCCTTGTGAGGAAACTCCCGCCTCCCTTGAGAAAAATCATAGGAGATCTTTCTGATAGCGAGCGAGTGCTGGTGGGATTGGATCTTCGTCCCAGGCCCTAGTGTGGTGTGTAAAGGAATTGCAACATGACTAAGCGGTCAGGCAGAGAAACCAGTGACCAGGAGCCACAGGGAACAGATAAATCGGTGGGGCCAAAATATGTTCTGCGCTTGTACGTGGCAGGACAAAGCCGCAAATCCATTCGAGCGATCCGAAACCTGAAGAACTTGATAAAGGAACACCTCCACGATTCGTATGATATCGAAATAATTGACATCTATCAGCAGCCGATTTTCGCGAAGGACGGGCGAATTGTTGCCGCACCTACCCTGGTCAAGGAATTACCTTTGCCGCTGCGAAAGTTTATCGGCGATCTTTCAAATACTGAAAGTCTCCTGGCGGGACTGAACCTGGAGACCGAGAAATGACGAGGCCAGAGCGCCCGGACCTGTTAGAATAAGAGGCCATGAGCAAGAAACTTCTTGATGAAATTAAAGAGCTACAGCTCCGAGCGGAAGAGGCTGAAGGGACTTTGGACGCCATCAGGAGGGGCGAAGTAGATGCGCTCGTTATCTCCGGGCCGGACGGTGATCAAGTATATACCCTGACAGGGGTTGATCGAACTTATCGCATTGTTTTGGAGACGATGAACGAGGGGGCAGCTATAATAGGCTCAGACGGCATGGTTCTTTTCTGCAACGCCAGACTATCAGACATACTGAAGACGCCTCTTGAAAGGATCCTCGGGGCCTCTATGGCTCGCTTCGTTACACAGAAAAATACCCAATCGTTTGAGGCTCTGTTAAATCAAAGTCTAGTGGAGCGTCAACAGACGGAACTTACACTGAAGGCTGGGAATGGGGATCTTGTGCCGGCCCGTGTTTCCACAAGCTCCCTTTTCCTCGAGGACTCGACTGCAATTTGTATGATAGTAACCGACATCACGGAACAAAGGCAGTCGCAGGAAGCCTTGCGTCTCAGTGAGGAGCGCTTTCGAGCACTCGTTGAAGGCGCACAAGACGCGATTTTCATGAAGGACCGTCATCTCAGGTACACGCACGTGAATCCTGCCATGGCAAGAATGTTCGGAGTGGACGTGTCCGAAATCATCGGCCGCAAGGATGAGGATCTCTACGGTGAAGCAACCGGGAAGCATATCAAACAAGTTGACCTGCGCGTGCTCCAGGGAGAATCCATCGAAGAAGAATATACAGCCTCCATAAAGAGCGCCCAGTTCACCCTGAATACTGTTCTCACGCCGCTTCGTGACACGGAGGGCACTATCATTGGCATCTATGGCATTTCTCGCGATGTGACGGATCGCAAGAGGACCGTGCCTGGCCAAATACCGATCGCCGAGGCGTATCCCTCGCCGGCCATGGGGGCTGCTCTGCACCAGGCCCGTCTGGCTGCCGCCACTGACAGCATCATTCTCCTCCAGGGGGAGAGTGGGAGTGGAAAGGACTATTTGGCACGTTGGATTCACGACCATTCCAGGCGTGCTCCAGGACCCTATTTTGCGTTGAATTGCGCTGCCATATCCAAGGATTTGGCGGAGTCGGAGCTTTTTGGGCACGAGAGAGGCTCATTCACCGGGGCGCACGCCCGGAAGCGAGGACTTCTGGAATTGGCCGAAGGCGGTACCCTTCTGCTCAACGAAATTGGAGAGCTCACCCTCTCCTTGCAGTCCAAGCTCCTGACCTTTCTGGACACAAGGTCATTCCTTCGTGTTGGCGGTGAAAAGGGCATTACCGTGAATGCTCGACTCATTGCAGCAACGAACAGGAGTCTCGATTCAGAGGTGGCAGAAGGCCGATTCCTTTCCGCCCTGCTCTATCGTCTGAATGTGTTTGCGATACACGTGCCGCCGCTTCGTGATAGGGTTGAGGATCTTCCCGTACTCTTGGAAGAGATCATGTCGATGCTGGCGAAGGAGTTGCAGCTGACGTCTCTCCCCGCGATCGATCCCGCGTCCGTAATTGCCCTTTCCGGGTATGATTGGCCCGGAAATGTCAGGGAGTTACGAAACGTGATCGAACGATCGTTGATGTTTTCCGACGGGCATAATTTGAACGTCGAGCTTCCCACGATTGCCGCAAGCAAACCAGACTGGTCTCACGTGTCCAGTTTTCCGGTACTCGAGCAAACGCTTCACGATGTGACGGATGAGGTGATCAAATCACTATGTTTGGAGGCCTTACGGCGGTGCGAAGGGAATAGGAGATGCGCTGCCCGCGTGCTTGGCATAGCCCGAGACTCCCTGTATCGCCATATGAAGCGTTTCGGAATTGACGGGGATGATCCGACCACGGATTAATGCGATGGTCCTACTTTAAGACACCCAGTGAATTTGTAACCTATTGATAACACCGATACACGAATTCTGTTGTCCGTTTTTAGGACATTTACCACTTTCTTGTAGACCCCCCATCTTTCACCCTCCTTTTTTGGCTGTGGATAACTACCCAATATGACATATGTTGTATAGACGTCTCATTCGCTTGCCGTTGTTGGCACGAAACCTGCATAGATGAACTGCAAGGGTTAATACCATCGCCACTCGATAATTTAGACCGTTTTTTGGATCTGCGGATCATGTGTCGCAACTGCAGCCGTCTCCGGTGTTGTCACGGTGGGTGGCCGGAACGAGATAATTCCCGCCCATAACAAATAAGGGGACGGAGGAAACTACAATGAATATTTTCGGAGTAGGCATAGGGACCATCCTGGTAATCATTTTGCTTGTATACATTCTTTTCTAACAGGCACACATGCAAATGATTGCACACCATAATTTCAATTTGGCCGATTGACTCTGCTCAATTCCGCATAACAAATTGTGCGGCAGTTGCAGATGGCATTGTAGCGAAATTTACCAGGGTCAGTCACCCGGACAGAGAGAGATCAGCAATGACTATCGAAAGGCGAGTCGATGATTTGATTGCTGCGGGCTTGCGTCCACTTGGCCTTGATTTTGGACTGGTGGCCCTTCAACACTGGAGGCGAAAGGTCCTTGGCTACATGACCGCAGTGTATGGTCGGATCACGGCTACACCAAGCATTTCGAAAATTACGTTCGCCAAAGCGAGAAAAAGGGGAAGGGAAAATGATTGAAATTAAAGTACCTAAGAGAGTGAGCGACATGCTGAAAACCACTGTTGAGAATCGTCACGGGGAAAAACTTGGCACGATACAGGATCTGATGGTGGGCGCGGATGGGTGCCTAAAATACGCCATCCTGTCTCACGGAGGTTTCCTGGGAATAGGTGACGTGTTGATTCCGATTCCGTTTGCCGCCCTGATGACGGGCGCTGAAAAGGGAACAGCGGTGCTTGACATTGATAAGCAGACCTTGGAGAAGGCCCTCAGTTTTGAGAGCAAGACATGGCCCGACTTCACTGCAGCCGAATGGGAGGAAAAAATCGACAGATACTTTGCGGCCTATGCGGCTGGTGCAAGTCATCAGCAACCGGTAGGTGGAGGTGTTTACAGCGATCAGCCCGGCGAACAGATTTAAGAAAAGGGGTCAGCAATGTCTGTCGAAAAGCGAATCGACGATCTGATAGAAGCAGGCTGGGGTGCACTTGACTCTGATTTTGATCCGGTCGCCTTTCAGCGCTGGAGGCGAAGGGCTCTCGATTGTCTCACCGCCGCGGTTGGGCGGGATCATGTGTACACCAGACATTTCGAGCGTTTCGTTCGAGAAGAAGGGGAAGCTGACATTCTTATTGCCAGCGGCATACTGAGCGCAGCCAAAGAACAGGAGTCCAGCAACAGACTGGGACCGGTCAAAGCCAATGGCAAAGGGGCATACTGTCCCCCTGACTGAAAAAATCGCAGGATCCATAAAGCGAAGATATAAATAATTAGTTTTACGGTCACTTGTTACCGAGATCTGGCCGGACGACAATTGTGTTGGGCTGACCGGGACGAGATGGATTCCAGTCAATTGATATCCCATCAGGCGTGAGGTTCTGTTCGGATGATGTGATGCTCCATCTCGTTTCATTGGGTGCTGGTGTGACTTCCACGAACACCAGGGAAAGGGGAAACAGCGAAATGAAGAGGAAAGCAAAACTCCTTTGCTCATCCTTATTGCTCTCGCTAATCATTATGCTGCCGGCTACTGTTCGAGCAGAATCGACAGTGCCGCTGTACGACACGACTAAGAAGCTTTTCGAGCAGATAAAAGACCTCGAATTGATGCAGCGTAATTTGGAGGAGTGCTATCAGGCGGAGAAGCGAACCCCCATGGTAGCGTGCTGGTCCGGACAATCCTGGAGCGATCATGCAGAGTTGGACGCTAAGCTGATGAATCGAGTATTCGGCCATCTCGCAGGCACCCCGGAATATGAAAGGTTTATCAAGGAGTTCCAGCGACTTATACAAGATCAAGATTATATGCAACTCCATACGGACGAACTGTTTGCAGAATACATGCGCCTGCTGGAATCAGGGCGCATACGGTTCTTGACTCTGTTGAAGGAGTGGCAAGAGAGTTTTGCAGAAAAGTGTTCGGTTCAAGCTAACGAAGCATTGGCAAAGTTTATTCCAGTGAAGACGGTCACGTTTGGAAACGCGGAAGGTTCGCAGAGAACTGAAGGCGGCCGAGTAGTGCCAGCCATACGGTTACGTGTACAAATGCCCCCAAGTGGCTTCACGCCCTTAACTGTAGGCCAGAAAAGCGTGTCAGGGATTGTTGTTCACGGAATAGAGCAGTCCGGGGCAGCCGGCACGGCTGCTCCCGCGATTGAGACGGTGGAGCTTAGTATCCTTGTAGCACAGGAAAGAGTTGTGCCGCTGGAGAAAGTTTCGATGGACTACCACCACGGCGTGCTCGGGGGGGTTCATTCGGGAACCCGTACGCATCTTAAATTCTCCGATGCATTTAAGAAGGGGGTGGGGGTATGGGATCAATAGCAAAGAACTTCATTAGTCGATCATTGATGCTCTTCTTGTTCCTATCCCTTGGGTATCTTGCCTTTCCCGTGTCCCCCGCTGCCCAGAATTATCCTCAAGGGGTGGTCCTGGAACAAAAGCTGAAGGAAACCGCTCGTGCTCTGGAACAACGGCAAAAGGACGAGGCGTGGGCCCAGAAGCGGGCAGAAGCCCAAGACGTACGGCCGGAGAATTTGAGATGCTCCTGGTCAAGGCTAAGGCACAGCACTCAATGATAGGGCGGTGGCAGAAGGCGCACCCTAGCGAACTTAAAACAAAGGCGAGAGAAGGCGTTAATAAAAAGCGGCTCTAATGCCGGTCATGTCTCTGACCCTATTCTTGCCTGGAAGGAGAAAAACGATGGGAACTATTTTAATAATAATTCTGGTTCTTCTGCTTATAGGGGCACTACCGACCTGGGGATACAGTCGTAGCTGGGGGCGTGGCCCCGCCGGTGGGCTGGGTCTGATACTGGTGGTTGTGTTGGTGCTCTTTTTGATGGGCCATATTTGACACCGGTGAAAAGCGAAAACTCCGGCGAATTAACGCCGCACGCGACAAGGAGGACGAACCATGAACTGGGATCAAGTAGAAGGGAACTGGAAACAGTTCAAAGGCAAAATAAGAGAAACATGGGGCAAATTCACCGACGACGAATTGGAAGTCTTGCATGGAACACGTGAACAATTCGTAGGGAAGCTCCAAGAGAAATACGGCCACACGCGTGAGGAAGCGGAGAAGGAGCTGGATGAGCATCTGGGAAAATGGTAGCTCCGGCCGAGGACGGGCCGAAACCGCCTTTCTCACAAAATGAGTCGGATCGTCGCAGGATGCGACAGGAGGAGGAAGAAAAATGATTTGGACCATAGTGGTAATCTTGTTGGTCCTTTGGCTACTAGGTTTAGTCACCTCGTACACCTTGGGCGGAGTCATTCACGTTCTCTTGGTTATCGCGGTCGTCGTGATAGTGGTTAATCTCATTCAAGGTCGCAGGGGCATCTAGCGGTCTGGAGTGGCTTTATGCAGCAATGAAAGCCTACTTTCCCGCAATCGCGTAACAGAGAGCAAGTAGAGTGAAGAAAAGATGAAACATCCATGAGCAGTAGGCGCTGACCTATGTTCGGACTTCTCACGGGCGAGCATTCGTACGTGACGGGCAATGCCGTGGGACACCTCGGCATGCCCGGGGTAGTACGAATGGCGGTTCTCACACAAGGAGGTGAGCAACATGAACCTGAACTTGACAAAGAGCCTGGGAATGCTCTTGCTTGGCATCTGGCTCATCGTGATGGGCCTGCTGCAAGTGCTATCCGTCGGCAATCCGATCGTCCATGTTTTATTAGCTCTGCTTGCTGTCGCTGCCGGCATTTTTATTGTGCTAGGTCGATAAGCTGTTGGATTTCAGCGATGATGGACATGTCAACAGCACCAATCACGGAGCTTCCGTTTTCCTGTTTGTCTGCTGCTAATGGGACTTTGGCTTCATCGCTCTGACGCCTGTCGAATTATCCTGTAAGAGGAAGGAGAAACTCGATGAAGAAATCGAGAAACTTTATAGCGCTGTTTCTGGCAATCTGTGCCCTTTTTCTAACCCAAGCCCTCGCCGCTGAACAAGAGGTGGGCAAAACCCCCGGCGTCCAGGTTCAAACCGATGAAAAAGCCGCTCCAACCACAGGACAGAGTCCAACAATCGAAAAAATGGCCATGGAGCAGGCGGATAGAGTCAGTAAGATACTCGGGAAAAAAGTGATCAGTCAGAAAGGAGAGGACCTCGGAAAGATCGAAGATCTCGTGCTGAGCAAGGAGGCATGTCTCGACTATATAGTTCTGGCTCCCGGAAGCTTGTTTGGGACCGGTGACCGATTGATCCCGATTCCATGGAAAGCCGTGAAAACCGGTGCTCAAGCGGACACGATCATTATCGACATGGACAAAAGTCAGTTGGAAAAAGCTCCCAGCTTTGAAAGTAAGAAATGGCCGATCTTAACTGACTCAGAATGGTACGGGAAAATCCGAGAGTTCTTTGGTGGACAAAAGTAGTCCGTGAAAAAATTTCATCTCAGGATTTTGGTGGGGTCTGCTCGTCCGGGGAAACGCAGAGTTTGATTTAATTGTCTAAAACAGCAAATTTATGCTTGTAACGAGGAGTAATCCTATGAATCGGGATCGATTTGCAGGAAATCTGAAGCAGTTGAAGGGTAAAGTCCGTGAAAAATGGGGATGGTGGACTCACCGCTATTCCAGCGTCTTCACCGGAAAGATCAATCAACTGGCCGGCAAAATACAATCACTTTATGGAAGAGTGAGAAAATGAATTGAACAGGGCGCCCCGCTGTACTTGTAGGAGAAGCGTGGGTGAGTTCCCGGACGGACATTGCTTTTCGACTAATTTGTCGCAGGAGGAAAACATGAGAATAAACATTGCAATTGAGCCATTGATTGGGTTCTTGATAATAGGACTTGTCGCCGGTTTTCTGGCCGAACAAATCCTAAGAGGAAGAGGGGCTGGTCTGGCTATCAATCTGGTCGTAGGAGTCGTAGGCGCCTTCATCGGCGGCTTTCTGTTCGGCTTCTTGAGGTTGTCCTTTTACGGACTCGTCGGACCCTTGATTAGTGCTACGTTCGGGGCGGTGGTAATCCTGTTCGTGCTCGGACTGGCCAAGACTATGCTCTTTCCGCAGAAATCTGGATGGCAAGGTTGGAAGAACTGGTCGCGGGCTCTTGGACGCCATTAGAGACGGCCTTTTTAGGGCACGAACCAGTGCTTGATTCCATGAAACAGGTTTATTGCGGCTTCTGTGAAGCGCTTGTCCCAAGGAGGAAGACATGAATATAAATCTGCAACTTCAGCCGATAGTGGCATTGATAGCAGGCATTTTGGTACTTATAGCGCCCCGACTCCTGACATGGATCATCGGGATTTATTTGATCGTGGTAGGCGTATTGGGTCTGCTTGGCAAATAAGAGTACTGGATTGAGTCTCGTGCCAAGACGATGATAGAGCATGCCTCAGTCGTTCCAGTCAGAGGCTATAAGATATAAATCGGCATTCAAAATCAAAAGGAATACGAGGGAGCTGGAGCTATGAAGACGAAAATTACAAGGGCCGGAAGCGTGAAATTGGCAATCGTCATTGCTGTGGCGTGCGTGACATTGGCTGGCCTGTCCGCGTCCAACGCCCAGGTTGTGGGCCCGCCGTGGGCCGCAGTACAAGCCGTTCAGGGAGACGCGAACGTGGCCGTGGACCGAGACAAGGAGCCGAAGAAACTGGCAGTTGGGAGCATGGTCGACACGTGGAACGCGGTAAGCACGAATGAAAACGGCAAACTGTTGCTCAAGTGGGAAACGGGAATACTGAACTCGATCGGCGGTTCTTCCTCCATTTTCCTCGCCACGAGAGAAACTGATAGCGGCCCGGTCGATGTAATTGAGATGACAGAGGGTCTTCTTCGGGTAACCAGGAAGAGCGGAGGCGCCCTCACTCCCTACATGGTCGTAACCCCCGCTGCATCGATTGAGCCCGCTACCAAGGATGAACCAGTGGATTTCATCGTAGAGGTTCACGTGCCAGCGACAGCCGTCATAACTGTCGTTGCCGGTAATGTCCGGATCAAGAATTTGACGTTGAGTCAGCCGACGGAGACGGTTCTTTCTTCTTGCCAGACCGTTTACGTTGAGGAGGGGAAGGCGAAATTGGAGGCCCTGGCCTCGTCTTCGGAGGACCTTCGCATGCTGGTGGATGGAACGACAATTCCCGGGACAATAGTCGCAAATTTGGACATCTGCCCCGTGACGTCTACACAGCCGCGGGCCGCTGAACAGAGGGCCTCTTCTGACCGTCGATACGCGGAACCCTATCAATATTCGGATTACGAATTTGAAGACTGGGAATCCCGAGATGCATACCCGTACGACGAGATCAGCGTTCTGCCTCCCGAACCGGGACTGGGCAGCGTGGTAATACTGCCGGGGATCGGGCGTTGGATCATACCTATTGACGTGTTCACTGGCTGGAGGTTCGATCCTGTCATCATCGCGATCTACTGCAGGCACATCATCCTGGACAACATGATGTACCGCGATCAGTATTATCTGGCGGATTTGAGACTTCAGCAAAGACAGTTCCGTGACCTGGAGTACCTGGCCCAACTCTCCGGCAATAGGAGTATGTTGTGGGACGCACAACGCCAACTTGCCAACGTTAATATTCAAGAGCAGTGGGCTAATATGCGCCTGAGCCGTCTCGAGAAGAAAGGGGCGGGTCTGGAGCAGGAACAGCACAAGTTTGCCAACAAGTTACCTCCGGGCAAGAATTTGTTCCAGGATGTCTCAAATTCCTTCAATTCTCCCAAGAATCTTAAGGTGGTCCAAAATTTCCGCGACAAGATGAAGACGGACCTGAACGTTCAAAACCAATTGGCGGGAATGGCGGGGAAGGAATTGAACGATCTGCGTTCCCGGGTTGCCCATGAGCGGGACCCCCAAAAGCGTCTGGCTCTGCGGGACGAACTCACCAAAATCAACAAAGATGTGGCTCAAGGGAAACTCCCCATCTCCGCAAAACAACCTCAAGTCAAACAGGCCGTGGAGAGGCTCGCAAAAGAACAGGATCCCAATAAGATTCAAAACCTTCAAAAGCAATTGGGCCGACTGACAAAAACCGAGGCGCCCCGCTCTGCGGAGCTCCTGAGCCAGGAGAAACTTGCTTCATTGAAGCAAGATCTCGCGAAATTTCCGAATCCACAAAAGCGGAATGATCTGGAATCACAGGTTGCACAGCTCGGACAATCGGTCGAAGAGAGAAAACGCGCGGAACTCACAAGGGAAAAGATCGACTCCATAACGGCACAGGCGGCAAAACAGGGGGACGACCGAAAACGCAACGAGCTTCTCGGGCAACTCCAGGAACTGGGAAAAACGCCAGCGGCCGGCCCAGCCGGTAGTTTGAACTTGCTCGGGCAACGGCAGAACCTGGAGAGCCAGCTATCCATCGAACAGGACCAACAAAAGCGAGCGGGGCTGGAAAAAGCTTTAGAAGACCAGCGAAAAAAACAGGCAGAACTGCTGGGCCAGCAACCGGAAAGAGCAAAGCGACCTGAAGCGTTAAGCGGGCACAAGGAAGACCTCCAGAAACCGACTGAACGCCAACGTCTTGAGCCAGATCGTCAAAAGCAGAGCGAGCAGGCAAGTCAGCAACAGCTTGAACGTCAAAAGCAGCTTGAGCAAAAGGACCTCCAAAAACAGCAGGCCGAGCAGAAACAGTTGCAACAAAAAGAGCAACAGCAGCAAGTGGACCAACAGCGAGACCAAAAGGAACAAGCTCAACAAAGTCAGCGTCAGCAACAGCAGGCCGAGCAGAAACAGTTGCAACAAAAAGAGCAACAGCAGCAAGTGGACCAACAGCGCCACCAAAAGGAACAAGCTCAACAAAGTCAGCGTCAGCAACAGCAGGCCGAGCAGAAACAGTTGCAACAAAAAGAGCAACAACAGCAAGTGGACCAACAGCGCCACCAAAAAGAACAAGCTCAACAAGGTCAGCGTCAGCAACAGCAGGCCGAGCAGAAACAGTTGCAACAAAAAGAGCAACAGCAGCAAGTGGACCAACAGCGGCACCAAAAAGAACAAGCGCAACAAGGTCAGCGTCAACAACAGCAGGCCGAGCAGGTGCATAAACAACAACAGCAACAACAGCAGGCGCCTCACGTGCAACCACAACAACAACGAGAGCAGCCTCGGCAACTCCAGCAACAACAAGCGCCGATCCAAAAACAGCAGCAACAGGAAGAGGGGCCTCAGCCCAAAAAGCACTGAACAGTGCGCGCAGACCTGGAGTAAATGGAACCGATGCGTCAGCAGCGACACGACGAGACGAGTCGCAGAATGCCTAAGCAGGTCCCCCCGGCGGCTGGGCTATTCGGTTACGCCCACAACGAGTGCGTGAAGAGACCATTTCAAGAAGGGGTGTTCTCAGATGAAAACCAGAGTTGGTAATATGGTAATAGCTGTGGTGATGCTGTTTTCATGCCTTGCATTCGTTGTCGCTGCCCCTGTGCAGGCTACGGCTCAGAGCGCAACGAAACATACAGGTGACGAAACAGTTACCGTAAGTAAAACGATGATCTTCGATGGATCCCAAAAAATGATGACTGGCACCAAGATGATGCATGATGCCATGCAAACGATGAGGGAAGGGAAGAATCCTGCCAAGGCCCGGCAAATTGTGACAGACGCGGAAAGAATAATGAAGGAAGGAGAAAAGATGTTGAGGCTGGAGCAGGAAATCGCCGAGAAGCATAGCGAAGTGAAGGAGAAAATGCAGCTAGTAATTGAGCGCTACAACGAAATGATCCACGGCTCAAAGATTATGCGCGAAGGCATGATGAGGGCCGAGGCAATGCTCACTGAAGGCCCCAACCACTTAGCAAAAGATGCGAAGATGGTTACCGCCGGCTCAGAAATTGAAAAAGGCCATTGAACTTGCCGTCCCTTGCTGTTCCGGACGATATTGCCTGGGATTGGTAGGGCAGTAAGGATTTGATCTCGCCTGGAGAGCGAGTGAATATCGTGAAGAATAATCACAAACGACGGAGGAGGACCATGAAACGTCAATTATTGAAGATTTCGTCAATACTGTTTGTTTTGATACTTTTTTCCCTGATGACGGGAGTTGCTCTGGCTGAGAAGAAACGTTGGTTTGTGGTCAAGGACAGGGGCGGCATGTGCAGGGTGATCGAGGCAGAGACCATTGCAGGGCCATTCAAAACCATGGAAGAGGCAGAAAAAAGAAAGACCGAAGACTGTCCAAAGGGAGCCGGGCAAGCCACAGAACAGCTGCGTCCCTCGGAACAGCGAGGTGAGCACATGCGTCCTCAACAAGAGCAGGTCGAACCGATGCGGCGTCAACACCTGCAGCGGGAAGAGCCTCAGAAAGAAAACTTAAAGCAACAGCAAACACCGCACCAGCAAAGGCAGGCGCCTCAGGAGCGGCCGCAGACCGAAAAGATGAAGGGAAAGGCTCAAGAGAAAATCGAAGGGGACAAGTCCCCAGAGGAAAAGGTCAAGGAAAAGACAAAAGAACCCATTCCACCAGACAAGAAGAATTGATAGCTCACTGAAAGGCTCTCTTGTCTGATTTCTCGGACGAAGCTGACAGCAAACGGCCGGTAGGACCTGTTCGGTACCAGAGGCCCGACGCTAATTCAGAGATAGGAGTTTCATACAGGAATGTCAAGGCCTTCTTATCAATTTCAGATTGCCGGACAAGTGTCTCGGTCATGACTGTAGTGACGGTTTTCTCTTGGTCTCCGGCACTGAGTCTCCTGCATGCATGAGACTCACTTCTCGGAGGGGTCTACCCGCAGTTTGCCAAAGGGGACGTGACCAATGAAAGCGCTGCTTATTTATCCGTCGATACCCGACACTTTTTGGAGTTTTAAGCACATTATGAAGTTCATCCGCAAGAAGGCGGCTCACGTGCCTCTGGGGCTGCTGACGGTCGCGGCCATGCTTCCCAGGGATTGGCATCTCAAGCTAGTCGATACGAACGTTGAAAGCCTCTCGGATGAAGTGATCCAGTGGGCCGACATGGTCTTCATAGGAGCCATGATTGTTCAAAAGGAGTCGGTGCGGCAGATCGTCGCCAGATGCCGAGCTTTGGGTAAGCCCATCGTGGGCGGCGGACCGCTGTTTACAAGTTGTCCGGTGGATTTTGACGATGTGGATTATCTCGTCCTCAATGAGGCGGAGATAACGCTCCCACTGTTCCTTAAGGACTTGATCGCGGTAAATCCGTGCAGCGTCTATACCTCTGATGAGAAGCCTGACATCTCGTTGACTCCTCTACCCAGATGGGACCTTATTGACATGAACCTATACGCTTCCATGTCCGTACAGTATTCCAGGGGATGCCCGTACGACTGCGAGTTTTGTGACATTGTCAACCTGAATGGCCGGCGTCCCAGGGTAAAATCGAACGACCAGATGATACGGGAGTTTGAGATACTGTACGACATGAATTGGCGTGGAAGCGTGTTTGTCGTAGACGACAATTTCATCGGGAATCGGTTGAAGGTCAAATCGTTCCTGAAGGTCCGTTATCCCTTGGCTGGAGGCCAGAAAGTTTCCCTTTGCGCTGTACACCGAGGCATCGGTGAACCTGGCTCAGGATGAAGAGCTCATGAGACTCATGACCACGGCAGGCTTTGATGCCGTCTTTCTTGGGCTGGAGACCCCGGACGACCAATGTCTTGCGGAATGCGGCAAGCACCAGAACCGTTCGATGGATCTGGTAGAAGCCGTCAAGACGATACAGCGAAACGGAATGGAAGTGATGGGCGGCTTCATAATAGGTTTTGACAACGATCCGCCGAACATTTTTGAGCGCCAGATTGAGTTCATTCAGAACAGCGGAGTGGTAAGAGCAATGATCGGCCTGCTCGAAGCATTGCCGGGAACCCGCCTTTACCGGCGTCTCAAAGAGGAGGGGCGACTTCTCGAAGATTGCTCCGGCGATAATTGCGACGGGGCAATGAATTTCATTCCGAAAATGGATCCACAGCTCGTTAGGGAAAGATATAACGCGGTTCTGAATTACCTCTATTCCCCGAAGGAATACTACACGCGGGTCCTGGAGTTTTTGAAGACTTACAAGCCTGCGAGACGGCGCAGAATATCGTTATTGGGAACAACCGCTTTTCTCAATTCCATTCTTTACTTGGGCATTCTCGACAAATGGAATAACAAAATCTACTACTGGAAGCTGCTGCTAAAGGCATTGGTGTTCTATCGCCGGTCTTTGCGTGAGGCAGTGACGCTGATGATTTTCGGCTACCACTATCGAAAGCTTTTCAGAGAGCGAGCAGATGTGTCAGAAAAGGTGATTGCCAAATGGTGACGGAAGTGCAGAGGCGGTTCCCCGTGGGGGCCGAAGTGCAGACCTCAGGGGGAGCCCACTTTAGTGTCTGGGCCCCTCTTTGCCAAGACGTGCAGGTTGTGGTTGAGGAGGGATCATCGAATTCCGATGATTCGCAAGGGATTTTCGATCTGGTTCGAGACGCCAACGGGTATTTCTCCGGTCTTGTCACTGCAGCAGGAAACGGCACTTTGTACCGGTATCGTCTGGACGGGCGGGCAGAGGTTTACCCGGATCCTGCGTCGCGTTTCCAACCGAAGGGACCGCATGGTCCGTCAGAGATAGTGGATCCGGGGCTGTTCACCTGGACGGACCAGGCATGGCCGGGCGTATCGATAGAGGGCCGGATATTATACGAGATGCACGTCGGAACGTTTACCCGGGAAGGCACGTGGGAGAGCGCTGCCCGAGAGCTACCCGAACTTGCCACCCTTGGTATAACGGTGCTTGAGTTGATGCCCGTAGCCGAATTTCCCGGTAATTTTGGCTGGGGATACGACGGCGTGAATTTCTTTGCTCCGACGCGTCTTTACGGACGGCCTGACGATTTTCGCATATTCGTGGACAAAGCCCATTCCTTAGGAATGGGTGTCATCCTTGACGTTGTGTACAACCATCTTGGCCCGGACGGCAATTATCTGTCGAAATTCTCCGAAGACTACTTCACCGATCGTTATCAGACGGACTGGGGAAAGGCGATCAATTTTGACGGGGACGGCGCCAATGCGGTGAGAGATTTTGTCATTTCCAATGCGGTCTACTGGATTAAAGAATTCCACCTCGATGGTTTGCGATTGGATGCCACTCAGAATATCTATGATCGATCATCGGAGCATATTCTCGCAGCCATAACTCGGCATGTGCGAGGAGCTGCGGGCAAGCGCTCCGTTATTCTGGTGGCGGAAAATGAATCGCAAGAAGTGAAGCTGGTGCGGCCACATGATCAGGGCGGGTACGGCATTGACGCACTCTGGAATGATGATTTCCACCACAGCGCCATGGTGGCTCTTACAGGGCGTAACCAGGCGTATTATACGGATTACCTTGGATCTCCACAGGAATTTATTTCCGCAGCCAAATGGGGCTATCTGTTTCAGGGCCAGCGGTATAAGCATCAAACGAAACGTCGCGGCACTCCCTGTCTGGATCTCAAACCGCAGGCGTTCGTCACTTTTATGCAGAACCACGATCAGATTGCCAATTCCCCTGGGGGGCTGCGATGCCATAGTGCTCACGAGCCCAGGGCGCTACCGGGCCATGACCGCTCTCATGCTGTTAGGTCCTGGCACTCCGATGTTGTTCCAGGGACAGGAGTTCGCAGCATCAAGCCCTTTTCATTATTTTGCCGACCATGAGAAAGGATTGGCGAGAAAAGTCCGTCAGGGTAGAGGCGAATTCCTGCAGCAGTTTGACAGCCTTGCCGCACCCGATATGAACCCTCTCCTTACCGATCCCGGGGACCCCGCTCTTTTCAGAGAATCAAAACTCGACATCTCCGAACGGCAGAGCCACGAGGACATTTACGCGCTCCATCGCGATTTGATAAAATTGCGACGCGAAGAATCCGTGTTTCGCGCTCAGCGACATCGCGGACTGGACGGCTCTGTCCTAGGGCCTGAAGCCCTCGTTCTACGCTTCTTCGGAGAAAATGGAGATGACAGATTGCTGGTGGTGAATTTTGGCCTGGACCTGCGCCTTGACCCCGCGCCGGAGCCCCTGCTGGCCCCGCCGGAATTCATGCGTTGGAAAATCATGTGGTCGAGCGAGAATCCAAAGTACGGGGGCTCCGGAACCCCACCCATGGACACCCTTGACAATTGGTATATCCCAGGTCACGCCGCAGTGGTCTTGGGTCCCAGGAAAACTGGAGAAGGCTGGTCATGACCGATCTGGTACGCAGAATTCCGTGGCCTAGAGAAGATGTGGTAGAAACCGAAATGGTGCTTGGACGCGAATGGCTTGTAGCGAACGGACTGGGTGGCTACGCTTCAGGGACGGTGTCGGGTGTCCAAACATGGCGGTATCACGGGCTCCTTATCTCTGCGCTTCCGGCTCCCTGGGGGCGAGTGGTGATGTTAAATGACCTGGCAGAGGAAATCATTCTCCCAGACGGGGCATGCGTGCGACTCGGGGGTGAAAGCAAAGTGGGCAGCGAGCCGCAGTTTTGTGGGCCTACGATCCTGTCGGAATTTCGACTGGAATTAGGTCTGCCGGTCTGGCTCTACACGAAGGGTGATTTCGTCCTTGAGAAGCGATTGGTGCTCCCCCATATGCAAAATAGTGTGCACATCATATATCGCATGTTGTCCGGCGAGGGTCCGGTGCGCTTGGCCCTATCCCCGGCCGTGAACTTCCGCATGCACGAAGCTCCCCCGGATACTCCCGTCGGGGACAATTACTCAATTACCCTCTTAGGGGGTAATCGTTACGAAATTTCGTCAGGTAGCTCTTTACCGCCTCTCCGCATTGCCCTTCGTGGAAAAGGTCCGGCTTTCCTCGTAGACACCAGAACGACTCAGCCAGTCGTTTTTTGGATGGAAGAAAGGCGCGGTTACAGTGGCAATGGCAATCTTTGGAGTCCCGGACGTTTCACTCTTGACCTCCTAGAGAATGAAGATGCGGCACTGGTAGCGTCGAGTCACAGTTGGGAGACCATGCTTGCTTTGAAGCCCGAAGAAGCTGTCCAGGCCGAGCACCAACGCCGTGAGCATCTCCTTAGCTTGGCCGATCCCGCCGCACGCTCGGGGAGAGCGGCGGAATTGGTGCTCGCCGCAGATCAATTCGTTATTAAACCAGCGGGGCGCAAGGAGGACGCTGCCCGCGCACAAGCCGCAGGGTACGACATCGTTAGCGTCATAGCCGGTTACCATTGGTTCACAGACTGGGGTCGCGACACCATGATTAGCCTCGAAGGGCTCACCTTGACTTCAGGGCGGTATATAGAGGCGGGGTCCATTTTACGCACCTTCGCCTATTACATCCGGGACGGCCTCATACCCAATATGTTTCCTGAGGGTGAAAAGCGGGGATTGTACCACACTGCCGATGCGACTCTCTGGTTTTTTCATGCAATTGGGCGCTACATCGAAATTACGAAAGACCGTGCCATCCTCAGGCTGCTCATTCCCAAGCTGCTGGATATAGTGGACCATCATATTCGAGGTACCCGCTTTAATATTAAAGTGGATCCCGCCGACGGCCTTCTTTCTCAAGGGGAAGAAGGCTATCAGCTCACCTGGATGGACGCGAAGGTTGACGATTGGGTAGTAACGCCGAGGGCCGGTAAAGCGGTGGAGATCAACGCACTGTGGTATAATGCGCTGAAATTGCTGGAAACGTGGGTTACTGAAGAACGAGGAAGTCAAGCGGCAGCACATTTGGCGGACCATGCTGGTCGGGCCTATGATTCTTTCAATGATCGCTTCTGGCATTCGGAGGGCGGTTACCTGTATGACGTGATAGATGGGCGTGATGGGGATGATCCGGCTTGCCGCCCCAATCAAGTTCTCTCAATTTCTCTGCCTTTTCCTATTCTTGATCGTTCACGGTGGGAGAGAGTTATGAATGTGGTCACGGAACGGCTGCTCACTCGCGTTGGACTCAGATCGCTGTCCAGGGATCATCCGAATTACAAGCCCACCTACAGCGGTGATCTTCGCTCTCGAGATGCAGCATATCATCAAGGTACGGTCTGGGCGTGGCTACTAGGTCCGTACATTGACGCATGGCTGAAATTGCATCCCGAAGACAAAGCCGGTGCGCGGCGGCTGGTACGCAGGTTCGTACCAGAATTGGACCATGCCGGCATCGGCTTCATCAGCGAAATCTTTGATGCAGAAGAACCGCATGCCCCGAGAGGTTGCATTGCACAGGCGTGGAGCGTGGCCGAAGTTCTCAGATGTTGGCTCAAGACCTGCGCAGAGGACGATCCTGAAGAACAGTGAACCGGTGAAACAACGAGACGACATGTTTCGAACGCTCTAATCTGTAAACCGAGGAGTCTCACTGAATTTTACGCAACAAACCTTATTGGTCGTCAACAACAAACAGAGAGTGTAGACCATGGACCGATTCATTTGTATTCATGGGCATTTTTATCAGCCTCCCAGGGAAAGCCCTTGGCTGGAAGCAATTGAGATCCAAGATTCGGCGTTCCCATACCACGACTGGAACGAGCGAATTTCAGTTGAATGCTATGCGGCAAATGCAGTGTCAAGACTCTGGGACACGGAAGGACGAATCGTTCAACTCGTGAATAATTATGCCGGCATAAGCTTCAACTTTGGCCCAACTCTCTTGCTCTGGATGGAGAAGTACGCCACCGACGCGTATGAGGCAATTCTGGAGGGAGACAAGCGGAGTGTGGAAAGATTCTCAGGTCATGGATCTGCTTTAGCCCAAGCTTACAATCACATGATCCTGCCGCTGGCCAACAGCCGCGACAAGAAGACTCAGATTATCTGGGGAATAAAGGATTTTGAGTATCGTTTTGGACGCAGGCCGGAAGGGCTGTGGCTGCCAGAGGCGGCTGTAGATCTTGAAACTCTGGACATAATGGCACATCACGAAATCGGGTTTGCTGTACTTTCCCCTGGTCAGGCGAAGCGGGTTCGGCCCATTGACGGTGATGAATGGCAAGACGTGAGTGGTGAAAGAATCGATCATACAATGCCTTACCGGGTGCTGCTGCCGTCAGGTAGTGTCATGAACCTGTTCTTCTACGACGGCTCCATTTCACAGGCTGTGGCATTTGAAGGACTGCTCGACAATGGAGAGGCGTTCGCCAACAGGTTGCTGTACTCGTTCCGCGACGAACGGTCGTATCCTCGTCTAGTTCATATCGCAACAGATGGCGAAAGCTATGGGCATCATCATCGCGGCGGCGACATGGCCCTCGCTCGCGCGCTCCATGATATTGAATCCAACGGAATTGCGCGATTGACGAATTACGGCGAGTACCTGGAGAGCTATCCACCGACTCATGAGGTGGAGATTTTCGAGAATAGCTCGTGGAGCTGCATTCACGGAATAGAACGCTGGCGGTCGGATTGCGGGTGTAACAGTGGAGGCCACCAGGGTTGGAACCAGGCCTGGCGAGCTCCCTTGCGTGCGGCATTGGACTGGCTCAGAGATGCCGTGAATCCGGCTTATGAACAATTGGCTGGACGGTTTCTCACCGATCCGTGGGCTGCTCGAGACGACTACATCGACATCATCGTGGATCGCTCACCCGATCGACTCAGTGCGTTTCTAACCCGTCGCGCGATCAAGCCACTCAACTCCGATGAAGAGATCGCCGTCCTACAGCTCATGGAGCTCCAGCGCCACGCAATGCTCATGTACGCAAGTTGTGGGTGGTTTTTTGACGAGCTTTCCGGGATTGAGACGGTTCAGGTCATACAGTATGCCGGCAGAGTCCTTCAGTTGGCCGACCAACTTTTTAGCGAGTCCTTCGATCCTGGTTTTCTCGAACATCTTGCACTTGCCAAGAGTAACATACCTGAACACAGAGACGGGCGCACAATTTATGAGAAATTCGTCAGACCTGCCATGCTCGACTTGAAAATTGTTGGCGCCCACTATGCCATAAGCTCGCTGTTCCAGGACAACGGTGAACGCAGCTCGATCTACTCGTATTCTGCCGTCATGGAGGATTACCGCAATTTTCAGGCAGGAAGCACAAAGCTTGTAATCGGACGTGCAAGGGTCACGTCCAAAGTTACGCGCATATCCACAAGCCTGTGCTTTGGGGTTTTGCACCTTGGTGATCACAATATCGCCTGCGGCACGGGTGAATATCAGGGAGCGCAAAAATACGAAGCACTTGTCAAAGAGATTTCAAAGGCCTTTGCCAGAGCAGACTTTCCCAAGACCATACTGTTGCTGGGTAAGCACTTCGGGACGTCTACGTACTCTCTGACTTCGTTGTTTGCAGATGAGCGACGAAAAGTCCTGGACATGATCATGGAGCCGACTCTGCGAGAGGCTGAAGCTGCTTATAGCTCGCTATACGAGCACCATGCTCCCTTGATTCGCTTTCTGAACGGGGCCGGAGCGCCACTGCCCAAAGGGCTAGCTTTGGCAGCGGAGTTATGCTTGAATGCCAAGCTTCGAGGGTCGCTTCAAGGCGAGGGGCTCGAGCCCGAAGTCGTTCGCCCCCTTCTGGAAGAAGCTCGTTTGGCCGGCGCAACTCTGGATGCGACTGCTCTAGGATTGCTCCTGGCAGTCAACATTGAGCATCTGGCCGAACAACTTCTCGAACAACCTGACGATCTTTCTCGCGTGGCGAGGTTGAATAGTGCTGCAAAACTAGTCCAGACATTGCCGTTCGAAGTCAATCTCTGGAAGACCCAAAACACCTGCTACAAGCTCCTTCACACGTACTGGTCCGACTTCAAGGAAAAGGCCGGCCTGGGCGACAAAAGCGCTCAAGAATGGATACACAACTGCACGGTCTTGGCCGAGAATTTTCGACTGCGGGTACCCTAGGCAGTGTGATGAAAGATCGGGAAGTCTCCTCATGATTGCTCCGACAGCGACTTATCGAATTCAGTTCAGTCCTTCGTTCGGTTTTCAGGCCGCGAATTCGGTTGTCCCCTATCTGGCTGACTTGGGCATATCCGACATGTACGCTTCGCCAATATTTAGAGCCGCAAAGGGTAGCCTCCACGGCTACGATGTGGTTGATCCCAATTAGTTGAATCCTGAGTTGGGAGCACTCTCCGACCTCGAAGCGCTGGCCGCTGAGCTGAGAAAGCACAACATGGGCTGGATTCAGGACATTGTCCCAAATCATATGGCGATGGATTCTGAGAATCTGCTGTTGATGGATATCTTGGAGAATGGTTCCAGCTCTCAGGTACTTTCAGTTTTTCGACGTGGATTGGGGTCATCCGCCTGGAGGCCCCAACAAAAGACTCCTCGCTCCCTTTCTTGGCAAGTTCTATGGAGAGTGTCTCGAAGACGGCGAGATAGCACTCTCGTATGGTCCTGACGGCTTCTCGGTAACTTACTACAACCTCGCCTTCCCGCTACGAATCGAATCTTATGTCAATCTTTTTGAAAACTTGGCCTAGTTGAAAAGGAAACTTGCCGAAGATAATCCAGACTTTATCAAACTCCTAGGCGTCCTCTACGTCATCAAGACGCTTTCATCGAGCGAGGAGCCTCAGGAGCTCTCTAACCAGATAAAATTGATTCAGCGTACTCTGTGGGAACTCTACAGCAGCAATGCCATAATCAGGGCATATATTGATGAAAACGTGCGGACATTCAATGGTGAAAAGGGGAAGCCCGAGCGCTTCAACTCCCTTGATGACCTTCTTTCCCATTAGGTCTTCAGACTTTCATTTTGGAAAGTGGCGGCGGAAGAAATAAATTATCGCCGCTTTTTTTGTATAAATGATCTCATTTTTTGAATTCATTGTGCGGACGGGTTCACGTTGCAGTCATGAATGTGATGCGAATGTTGGGGCCGGAAAAGATCTTCTTGGAGGGTAGGGACGAAAAAAAACAGGCCCCATCCACGGAGCCCTGCTTCAAAACGAAATGCGCTTGCGGTCTAGTCAGCCTGAGCCGTTTGTCATAGACTCGTCGCACCTGCCACAAAGGGTTTGCTCCGACTAATGTAACAGTGCTTCCTTTCTGGCATCCAGATCTCCTGCCCGCAGGGCATGATCCACCGGCACGAAGCGTCCTTCTTTGTCCTCGACCTCTACCCGGATGACCGAGTCAAATTGAGGCGAGAGTCCTTGCTGTTCCATCTCATTGAAGGCCTCCATAGCCTCCTCAACCGTTTCAGCCGAAACGTCACGATGTGACGTAGTAAAAAATCGGTAAGTTTTCATGGCTTCACCTTCCTTTCAATTTTGACAACTGCGGTTCCCAGAGCTTTCTCGCACCGTCCCACGCTGCGTGGAATTTAGGCTGCCAAGTGCCCTCCCTATCCGTCTTTTCAGCTTATGAATTTCCGAGAACTTCTTCATCTCAGCTCTTCGGGTGAATCTTTTTAGCGGTAGTCTTGACCGAGGTCTCTGTCCGCGGGCCCCTTCCCTCTGACCAACAATTTGTTCGACACCGGCGGGCACTGAATAGCGACACCAAATCCCACCCTCCGGACATCCAACTCATCCTGACAGATCACTACCTCCGCGAGCTTCTTCCATAGTAGCCTCTGCCCCCGTACGATCCGCTGCCGCCGTAATAGCCTCCGTAGTAGGCCGGATAGCCACCATAACCGCCTCCGTATCCGCCATATCCGACGGAATAACCGCCTCCGTATCCGCCATATCCACCATAACCGCACTGACCACCTGACCCGTATCCTCCGTACCACGCCAGAGAGCTGGACGGCATTACTGAAGTAAGGGCCACAACGGAAAGAACCAACGCACTAATCAACAACGCTTTTCTCATCATTCACCCCAACTTTACGCTATGCAATGACTTCTTGGAGTAGTCCTTTAGGACGCTCTCAAGGACCGATCTCTAGTCTTGCGGTGAGAAGACTACTAAATTCATCGAGGGAAGAACTCACCAAATACTAATTTGCCTACTATCCACCGGCCACTCTTGAGAATTCTCGTCGGATCAACTCCTTCTTCCTAGTTAGAGGTTTCCTGTTGATAAAAGTTTCATTTCTTTGGGATAGCCCTTCGATACTGTATCCGTAACATCTTCTTTGAGCGTCTGTTGAGCAAGTATAGAATGCGAATTCCTCCCATGATTAGGTTATCGTCAATCTCGTCCACAAGAGTTGTTTTTGCTGAAATCACGCTCGCAAGGCTTCCCGTGGTGGTCACCTTAGGCCTGGAGCCCGACTCATCAACCATTCGCATAAGTATGCCGTCCACCAGTGAGGCGTATCCGAAGATAATTGCCGATTTGATTATGGCAGACGCAGTGTCTTTCGCTATCACCCGTTGCGGTACGATCGATTCGACACAGAACAGCTTGGATCCTCGATGAAACAAAGCTTTCCGAACTTTTTACCGTCAGATCCCTTCTGAATCATAATATATTTCAGGGTTAGAGAGTCCATCCTGAGGGATATTCCTGATCAAAAGAAACACGCACGAAAGGAGGCTTCGCCATGAACAGGCCATATCGAGAATCAGGGGAGGGATCGGCTGGATCATCCTGCTGGTCCTGCTCTACATCATCTTCAACCCCATTCCAGGTCCCATTGACGACGCAGCGGTGACAGCCATCGGAGGATATCAAGCACTGAAGAGACTGTGACGCCTTGCGCCCGCATGCCCGCCTTAAATCTATAGAAAAACAGAATACATCACGAAAGGAGCACCAATATGGGGACGGGCGGGGCCGAAGCTCAAGAATCTCAAGTCTGGAGGGAACAGCCATGAACAACCAAGCACTTTTGCAGATGGTGGCCGCTCTGCTGGTCATAGTGGCGGATTTGGTCATCGAGAAAATCGACAAACGCAGAAGAAAGGAACCAGAGAAATGAAAGAGTTCCTCACAACCCTTACGGCAATGCTGCTGGTGATTGGAGTCGCCATGTGGATCACTCCTGCTCGGGCTCACGGCCATCATGGAATGGATTCTCTGTGCCGCCGTGATCCTGTGGTTTTTACCCAATGTGATCTTTGCTTGATCGCACACAAGAAATGAAGAAAGGAGAAGGACATGAGCACAAATGGATTCCGAGAAGACGAACTGGTCAGCCGAAAAGTGAAAGTCGGCAACGAATGGCAAACCCGAGTATTCCCGATCGTCGGCGGCAGGCTTCGATTGGCCCATGAGGAAAACCAGAACCTTAACCTGCAAACTGAGATGGTAAGCTGGGACGGTCAGTATGCCATCTTCAAGTGCTCCGCTGTTACGACCAAAGGCCAGTTCGTGGGCTATGGCACTGCAAACAGCCAGAGAGATGCACGGCTGGCAGAGAGCCTTATAGAGTTGGCAGAAACGAGAAGTGTAGCTCGGGCCCTGAGATTTGCTGGTTTTGGCCTTGAATTCACAGGGGCAGAAGAAGTCTCGCATGTGGCCGCCGCCGAACTTGAAAAAGAGCAAACCACTAACAAAGAGCCTGCAACGAGTGTTCCCAAGCAATGGGCAAACGGCAAAAGGCAAGACCTGAAAACGCAAGAACCCGCTGGAAATGCGGCAATGGAAGAGCGACCCAGGCGCAGTGTCAGGGCTCTCTTTGCACTGAGCAAAAGGGCACAACTATCACGGATCAGGACATTGAATCCATGCTCTCGCCCTTGAATGCTTCCCGCTTTCAGGACCTGCCCCGTGAATCCGCATCTCAGCTGATCACCCACCTGCAGACCGAAGTCGCTGCGTAAACAAATCCCAGAATCACAACCAAAAGCAAACAAGGGCGGGACGGGATAGGTGCGTACTGCTTACGCCGCCAGATTGCCCGTTCTGCCCATAAACCAAGGAGGACAACCATGTTCAGATTCACGACCCTATTCCATGCCACCCAAACCCAAGAAGAGGAAACTCATCCGAGAACTACGGAGACTCGTTCATCAGAGAAATTACTGGAGAAACAGGACCCGCGAACTCAGAGGCGGAAGGAGGAAGAAGATGAATACCGCAAAAGAACACGATCACATCTCGTATTCGCAGATCAACACTTACACGACCTGCCCATTGAAATACAGGTTCAACTACATCGACGGCCTCGAACCTGAGTTCACTTCGTCGGCTCTTGTGTTCGGCTCTGCAATGCATGCGGGAATTCAGGCGTATCTGCAGAGCACTTTGGAGGGCGATCCACTCAGGACCTGATCAGATGGTCGATGTTTATCGAGGGGAGTGGATAGGCTCAGAAGGACAGAAGATCATTACTCAGCACGAGAATCACAGGACTCTCTGTTAAACAAGGCTGGAGAGCTGTTCGATCTTTTCGTGGATCAATACGATACTGAGGCAGAGGTCATAGCGGTTGAAGAGTCCTTCACCATGGACCTGAATGAGCTGATACAAGACGGTCCCGGCGATATGCCACCATTCATCGGGTATGTGGACGCCATCATCCAGAATGGATCAACAGCACTGATCGATTACAAGACCAGCTCCCGCAAACCCAATGGTGACGTGAATGCAATGCAACTGGTGGCATACAGTTTGGGAGCCACTACTCTGGGTTACGAGCCGAACGAGTTGACGTACCGTTACGAATATCTCGTGAAAACCGCAAAACCTGAACTCGTCACTTGTCCCGTGCGGATCGATGACGATGACCGGCGGAGGTTCCTGAAGATGACCACCAGCGTGTGGAAAGCGATCCAGTCAGCGATCTTCTTCCCCAATCCAAGCTATCTGTGCAGTTCCTGCGGGTATCAGCGTCAGTGCAAAGAATGGTAATCACGGTGGAACAGAGCGATTGTTCAAGCCAGAACATGAATATCCATGCTTCTGCATGCAATTCTATAGAGACCGAAGGTCTCTATTTGCCCGCCCAAACACGAACATCTGGCCTTTCCTACACGTGGCTGAACGTACCCAAATGGGAGATTTGGCAGGCAGGGACGGCAAGACGGGGGGGCTATACTCTTTCGGATTCCGAAAGGCCATCAAAACCCTAGTCCTGGCCATCTTAATTTTCTCACCGATCCAAAACGCTAAGGACTTCATTGGCATGGGCACTACTAATTCTCTATTTTTGGCCCCATTTGCAGTATTGCCAAACACCTGTTTCACAAGGAGGGTGCTCAAGAAAGTTATATCCAGTCCGGTTCAGAACAACATGGCGGACGTACGCCATGTTGTTTGCCGAGGTTGACAAATCTGGCACCCATAATTCCGCCTACTCACAGAACAAACTTATCCACTGAACGGAACAAAGTGGCTTTAAGCAAAGCTGGGCTGTTCGGAATGAAGAACCTTTACCAGATTATTTGGTCTTCTTAGCAGCCTTCTTAGGAACCGGCTTCACAGCTTCCTTCAGTGCTTTGGCCGCTCGAAAGACGGGAGCCTTGGTGGCCGGAATTTTTATCTTCGCTCTGGTTTGAGGATTCACACCCGTGCGAGCCTTACGGTCTGCAACCGCAAAGGTACCCAGCCCGTCGATGCGTATTTTACCGCCGTCCTTGAGGCCCGCCTGCAGAGTTTCACCAGCGATGCCCAGCATTGCTGTGGCCACCTTTTTGGTAACCTTCGTCTCCTCGGCCAGTTTCGCCACCAGTTCAGCCTTTGTCATCGACAACTCCTCCTACAAGATTTGAGTATTCGGGCTCTCCGTCTGCTTGTGACGCCGACGAGAAGCTCCTTTTCGGCCTTGTATAGCCGCTTGATCCTGAATTCTTCTTTGAATGCTTCCGATTTGCTCGTTGCTTGCAGATGCCACACCAACTGCACGGCTCTTGCCGGGTGTAACGGGCCCAGTCCTGCCGTTATACGCTTCCAGGCGCCGGAGCAAAAAACAAAACCCTGCTGCCTACTTTACCAGGGCCACAGCATAAGGAAGCCTTGACCGGGTATACCGGGCTCCGATCCCCGCATTGTGTGCTTCGAGGCGGCGTTCCAGATCAGTCGTGGTCCCACAATACAGGCTGTTGTCCGAGCATCGAAGGATATACACGAACCAGGCCATTCCTATCTGTTCCGTTCCCCCTGTTCAGTGGGGGCTCTGTCACTTCTTGTTTTCTTACTGTGGCCCCGTCTTTATCGCACTGTAAAGCTCTTGTCCACGAGATTTTTGGGTGCTGTCCTCTTGAAAAGCAGTCATGTGGTCAAATCGCATATTGCCTGATAAAATCCCAGTCCATCCCGAGCCGGGTCGAATATCTGGAATTCTTGCACAGAAAAATGCCTAAACGTCCTCCGTCCTAACGCATAGCGACCAGTCCGGACTGTCTACCATTCAAGGCCAGATCAGAACGAGTGACCTTCCACAATGACGAGACTGATTTCACCATCGCCAAGCTCAAGGTGTCCGGTCATCGTGATCTCGTTACGGTCGTCGGCACGCTCATGGCCCCCACCCCCGGACAGGTCGTCCGTGCAACCGGCGAATGGATCAATCACCCGAAGTTCGGAGAGCAGTTCAAGATAGTACGATACACGACCCTCGTCCCGGCAACCGTTGCAGGAATTGAGAAATACCTCGGCTCGGGGCTCATCAAAGGAATCGGTCCGGTCATGGCCAAGAGAATGGTCCAGAAATTTGGGGAGGACACTCTCAAGGTCATCGAGGAAGACTCCGAAAAGCTACAGGACGTTGAGGGCATTGGTTCCAAACGTGTGACAATGATCTCCAAAGCCTGGGCGGACCAGAAAGAAATCCGAGAGGTCATGCTCTTCCTCCAAAGCCACGGTGTCAGCTCGACCTATGCAGCCAAAATCTACAAACAGTATGGCCAGCAGTCCATCGACGTGGTGAAGGAAAATCCATACAGATTGGCCGAGGACATTTTCGGCATAGGCTTCATCACTGCCGACCGGATAGCTGAGAATCTGGGTATAGCCAAGGACTCTCCTGTGCGGGCTGCGGCCGGGGTAATCTATGTGCTGAACCAGCTGGCAGACGAAGGCCATGTGTATTACCCGCATGAAGCTCTCGTGGAAAAAAGCCGGGAGATGCTGCAGGTGGACCCGGAGATTGCGCTCACTGGATTACAGTCCCTTGTGGCGACAAAGAAAGTGGTACTCGAATATTTGCACGACGAATGAAAATGCCCCTCCGGGCGATAACACTGCTGTGTACTTGTCCACGTTTCACGCTTGTGAGAAGAGCATAGCCTTTAGGCTGAAATCTCTCCGCCGCTCCTTTGCAGAAGAAGAAAAATCGACGCACACAAGGCCGTCGAATGGGTCCAAAGTCAGCTTTCCCTGTCACTTGGCCCCAAATCAAATCGAAGCTGTGAAATGCGCCACAGAGAGCAAGGTCATGGTCATCACAGGAGGGCCGGGAACAGGCAAGACCACGATCATCAATGCTATTCTGAAGATATTCGGGAGACTGGGAATAGATATTCTTTTAGCTGCCCCTACCGGCAGGGCTGCCAAACGCATGACGGAAACTACCGGCCATGAAGCAAGGACCATCCACAGGCTGCTGGAATTCAGTCCTCAAAAGGGCGGCTTTCAGAAAAACGAAGAATACCCTCTCAAGTGCGACCTATTGATCGTTGACGAAGCTTCCATGATCGACACCGTACTCATGCAGGGTATTACGAAACACTATACGGTAGCTATCCGACTTTTCTGATCAGAATTGATGAGGAGGTTCAGGGTGGCAATAATGGTCATTATTCCGATTCAAACTATCTTGAAAAAGACACAGATGTACTTTTCGGCACGAAAGAAGCGGCTCGACGATTGAGTTGCTCACCCGGTCATGTCCGCAAGTTAGTCCATGAGGAAAAGATTGGATTCAAAAAGATTGGTAAAAAGTTTCGCTTCACGAACGAGCATATCAATGAATTCTTTCGGTCTGAGCAGAGGAATCATCAGAGAACCCAAAAGGTTAACAAGCCTGTTTCGGCGCAGCCGGCGAAACAGGAACAAAAGCAGGAAGGGTCTCCTATGCCAACCAGGGAGGAAATAAGTAAACTATGGGAGTCATAAAACGCAACAAGTTTTGGTACTTCCGGTGGTGGATTGAAGAAAAGGACAGGTGGATTAAGACGTACGCGAAAACTAAAACACAGGCTGAAACGCTTGAGCGGGAGTTTCTGACGGCTTTGGATTCAAAAGATTTCAGCTTTCTTTCGGCTGAAGCACGTGAAATCCTGAGTCGTTTCCGTAAAACAAGGGGATGGGCAGATGCCATCGGACTTGGTTCCGAAAGAACAAGAAACCGAACAGGATATCGTGCTTTGGAACAAAGAAAATCCGAAGAAGGGAGCCGTTCAAATCTTCTTCAATGACAAGATTATTAGAAAAAAACCGAAAAAATTACTGGAGAAATATTCCCAGTGTATTGTCCATTTGCTGAAAGGGTTTAAGCCTGAAAAAGTTATGAAAAGCATTTGGACTAGCGACCTTCGTGAATATTACTGCAAAAGGGTTGAAGAGGAAGGAGCTGCTCCCAATACGGTTGGATGGGAGATTTCAACGCTTTCAGCAATCTTCGGAATCTTGATTGATAACAAGAAAACCACAGGGATTAAGGAGAATCCTTGTAATCAAGTTCGAGGAAAAGGAAGGGGATTAAACTTTAAGAGCGAGGTCATATCCGCTTATCTCGGTAATGATTTGTTACAAATTATCTTGACCACAATCAATCCCAAAACCCAAAAGAGGGTCATTCCCGACTGGTGCAAGCGAAAAGACTTATATTTTTAAAACCTATGGTTCCAAAGGAAGATAAAATCAAAAAAATAGAAGGGGAAGCCAAGAAGATCCCCATTCACAAGGATTTGATTCCCATCCTGGAACAGGTATTAAGGATTCAAGCCATTGGTTGTGAAAATGTATTTCTCATCTCAGATGCCGCAGGTACAAGACCTGCGTCTAAGAATGCACTTGAATCGGCAATGCGGCGAGCTTTTTCCTTTTTCAAAACAGACCCAAGATTCAGGTTCCACGATCTCCGGCACACCTTTAGAATGAATTGTTCAGAATCAGGAATTTCTGATCGAATCGCTGAAAAATTTTAGGTCATGCTGATAAAGACGGGAACTTCGATGGGCACGTTCCTGTAAGTCGTAGATATGGCGATATTTCCGAAAATGAATTGGTACGCGCAATTGACCAGTATACCGTGGAGCACGGTGAGTCAAGAATCCACGGCAGACCCGTCATCTTGAATTACTGTAGCTGTTTTGTAGCTGGGAACGAAAAACAGGATGCCCTGAAGGTGGTACATCCTGCTAAGCAGTTGATATAATGCTGGATATGAAGGGATTTGAACCATCGACCCCGCGTTGCGAAAGCGATTGGAATGATTACAGAAGTACTTCAGATAACTGGGAAAACGAGGTCATGTGGTCAATATCATTGATGAAGACATTGTGACCAGTTGTCAATGAGTTTCCTCGATTTTCCCCAACTTTCGCTTCCGATGGACACCAAATGGACACCAGAATCGAACCCCAAAGCTCAAGGAAAACGGAGTCCCAAAGATTCAAAGTCCTTTCTTTTGAGAAGAAACTCGTATGCCAGCATCCCCTCGGTTACGTCTCCTCCCTCAGCCAGTTCGTAGTCAGGGCCGGGGCTCGGATACCACAGTGACTGACCGGATTTGTCCTCTCCGCGTGCGATAAACACGAATTCTTCTCCTGCAGAATACTTCCCGTTCTTATAGTCGCTGCCGTCTCTAATCCCCACTCGGAATGACGAGAAGTCGTTGCCGTTGATGGTTGCTCGGCCCTTTACGTCAACGAGGTAGCCTCCGAGAGGAGCAGCGATCCAGAGCATTTCACATATTACGACATCTTTGACTCCTCTTGCCTGTAGATGGCGCACAGCAGATTCAGCTGCCTGGTGAGGAGAAATTGGCTTCACTTTGGAACCGTCAATCACAAAGTCTGAGGGCGAGTCGAACCTGCAGTCTTTGTGTAGGAATGCGGCCAGTGATGACCCGTAGCACACGCCAAATGAACTCATCAACAACAGGAGACTACTGGTAAGCACAGCAGCCACGTTGATTTCCCTAGGCCGCTTAGTTTGCGTTGCCCCAAACATGCTGGTACATCTCCATTTCGGTCTTGAGATTCGTCGTAGGCCCCCAGGCGTCCATCCTTCAGGGCACAGGGATGGTGAGTTTAAATATAAAGCTTTGTGGTGCCATTGGTCAAGAATCGCAGTCACGGAACCGCAGTGATTGCATGACCCCTGATCAAGATAGCTGCTCCCTGGGCATGTTCCGCTCGACTCTCGGACAGCTTGATTGAGTTGAGTGAAACAAGAAGCATTGCCAGAGCCCTGAGGTTTGCCGGTTATGGTCTGGAATTCACCGGCGCAGAGGAAGTGTCACAAGTGGCCGCAGCGGAGAGCGACGGCGAGCAGAATCGCAGCAAAGAGAGCAAATCGGTGTTCCCTGTGGACAGCGGGAACGGCAAGCCGATGGAGCAGAATCGCACCGCGGCCGGAGACGGATCAAAGCCGCAAGGTTGCGGCAATGGGAGGGCAACTCAGGCGCAATGCCGCGCTCTGTACGCTTTGACCAAACGGGCACAGTACACGGATCAGGACATCGAGTCCATGCTTCGTCCGCTGAGTGCTTCGACCTTCCAGGAACTGTCACGTGAGTCCGCATCGCAGTTGATCTCCTACCTGCAGACCGAAGTCGCCGCGTAAATCAGCCCAGCAAATCAACAGCAACAATTCGTCTCATCGAGGGGCAGGACGGGACTGGTGCGTTCTGTCCGCCCCCAGAAAGGAGCGCACACCATGACAAGAGAAGAGCCTCATCTGAGCTACTCTCAGATCAACAGCTACATGCAATGCTGTCTGAAATACCGCTTCAACTACATCGACCGAGTCGAGCCCGACTTCACCCCCTCGGCCCTTCACTTCGGCCGAGCCATCCATTCCGGTATTCAGGCATTCCTCCAGAGTTCACTGGAGGCAGATCCGCTCCGTGCAGATCAACTCGTGGACATCTACAGCCAGGAATGGAGGGGATTGGACGGGCCGCCCGTTCGCTACTCCAAAAGAGAGAGCGAGGAGTCCCTGTTCAATACCGCGAGGCAGATCTTCACGGACTTCACCGAACAGCATGACCCGGCCATTGAGGTGATTGCGGTCGAAGAGTCTTTTACGCTAGACCTCGCCGCACTCTCCGAAGATTGCCCACGAGACATGCCGCCTTTGATCGGCTACGTGGACGCTATCCTGAAAAACGGCTCGACCGTGTTGGTGGACTACAAGACATCCTCACGCAAACCCAACGGCGACGTGAACACGATGCAGCTCGCTGCCTACAGCTTGGCCGCTTCGGACTTGGGGTATGACCCGAACGAGCTCCATTACAGGTACGAATACCTCCTCAAGACCACAAATCCTGAACTGGTACAGCGTCCCGTGGCCATAGACGACAATGATCGCAGGAGGTTCATGAAGACCACGACGACAGTATGCCAGGGGATTCAGTCCTCTGTCTTCTATCCGAACCCCAGCTAATTGTGCAGTTCCTGTGGTTATCAACGTCACTGCAATGAGTGGTGAGGAAGGGGAGAGAAAGGGATCTGGCGAGACTGACTCGACCAATGGATCTCACGAGTGGTCCAGACTGCTTTTCCCATGATTCGATCTTGAGACCGTATGATTTGCGGTCTCTTTTTCAGGCGGCGCTCCAGCAAAGACACCGGTTCGGAACACAGAATTCTTCTGTCTCTTCCATTCCCGCCTCAAGAAAAGGTCTTTTCGCATCTTTCAACCCATTCAAGGGACATCTGCAGAATCAAGCAGTTACACAACAGCCATCCCATCCTTAAGGTATGGTTCCTCCGGGTTTGATTTGCCGGCGTCCGGCAGCGCATCAGTAACAGGATGCCGGATTTCCAGTTGGTCCGAGCGCTGCAGCGAAAACATCTGAACGAGAAAGACTTACCTTACTTTCGTCCATCGAGAAAGTCCTTCGGAATCGATCTGATTAAGGCTTCGCGCGATTCCTTAAGAATGGGTCGCTATCGAATCACGAAAACTATAATGGGAAGGTTCGTGGGATTGTTAATCGGGAGACGGGACGAAAGAGCGCGTGGATTAAGGACATCATAGCACTGCTCCAATGCAAGTCGCTGTGGGTCGTCACTCTTGCAAAGAGGCACCCAAAGCATAGGATGGCACTTCTCACAGATATGTCGATATTCTTGCACCCGCGCGAGTCATAAGCCTTAAACGCCGACTCGAACTAGGGCGGCCCCTGTTGGGGAAGGGAGAAATTCGGTTCCCAAGAAAGCTCTTTGTGATGGTCCAGGATCTTTGATCAAAGAAGCCGTCTTCTAGCTCGGCCGTTACCTTGTCTTCAAGTGGCGCACGAACATGCCGCACGCGCGGCGTGTTGAGCAGCACAAGAGACGTCAAAACCACGATTATCGACCACTGTCATTACCAGCACCAACTCTGCGCCTCCAACGTCCTGGTTTGGCAGGCGATTCGGCTGTTGAGATTATTGGAAATTTGCCTCCATGCTGTCATCACCCGCTCCGCTTCTGTCCAGTAAACACCTATGGTCGTGCTCAGATCCGTTTGCGGGTTGGGAACTCAAACAGGTAAACGAGAAGAGATCCAGCGTATTGGCTTCCTAGCGACGCGATCTCTACTTGCCGAAGCATTCGTGACCAGCGGCAAGCATTGCGCAGGCCGCTGGATTCACTTGTCAGCCACCGCCACGGCTCTCTGCGGCCTCCTTCAGGAGTTGGTAAACGCGCTTTCCCTCTTTGTCCTTCCGCCCCTTGGCCTTGTGCAGTGCCGTAAGCTGCATCCAGCCAGGAATGGTGGGGTCAGCACCCGCCTCGAGGAGTAGGCGTGCTATCCGCAGCGAGCAATTGCCGGCCACCTCCCTCAACGGGGTATTCCCAATTAGACGTTCTTCATGCGCATTGACGTCTGCTCCCGATTGGATCAGGAACAAGACACCCTCCTCGTGCTCGCGCTCGACCGCGTAGTGCAGCGGCGTCTTTCCCAGTTCATCGAAAGCGCCCACGGGGTGGCCTTTCGCCAATATTTCTCTGATGCGTGCCACATTTCCATCTTGGGCTGCAAAGTGAAGTTGATCTCGATCAAACCAGTTATCCATTCGCACCCGCCTGCCGATAGGGCCCGGAAAGGGCTGGTAATCAAGGGGGGAGAAATTGCCCTTTCGGTCAGAAGTGCCGTTTAGCCATTAGTGGTTGTTGCTCGAGCTTATTCTCGTTCCAGGGTCTCACGGACCTTACTGGCCAAGTCATGCAAAGAAAAGGGCTTCTGGATGAAGTGAACATCTTCGTCCAACACCCCGTGGTGAGCAATCACGTTGGCCGTGTAGCCGGAGGTGAAAAGGCATTTCAGACCCGGCTTGATTTCATTGATTGATTTGGCAAGGTCCCGGCCGTTCATCTCAGGCATAACAACGTCGGTAATCAACAACTTTATCTCGGCTGCGTGTTCTCGAGCTTGGTGGAGCGCTTCGGTCGGCGTTTCGGCGGTTAGCACCTTATAGCCGAGGTGCTCCAGCATCTCTCTGGCAACGTTCAGGATCACCGTCTCATCCTCGACCAGCAACACCAACTCCCCGAGACCCCTCGGTGTTCTCGGCGTACTTTCTGCAGTTTGCCCCGTGGCTTCACCCACAAAACGGGGTAGGTAGACCTTGAAGGTTGTCCCTTTGCCCGGTTCGCTGTACACGTTGATGAATCCCTCGTTCTGTTTGACGATACCATACACTGTGGATAGTCCCAGGCCCGTGCCAATTCCCAACTCCTTGGTGGTGAAGAACGGCTCGAAGATGTGTTCAAGATCTTCCTGGCTCATGCCACACCCGTCATCACTTACAGCGAGCATCACATACTCACCGCAGATAAAACCTGCGTGAACAGCGCAATATGTATCATCGAAAGACGTGTTTTCGGTCTCGATGGTGACCTTGCCCACCCCGGCGATGGCGTCCCGGGCATTGACGCAAAGATTCGCAAGAATCTGGTCAATCTGGGAAGGGTCAATCTTGACGGCCCATAGGACGGACCCCGGCATCCACACGAGATCAATGTCTTCCCCTATCAGCCGAAGCAGCATTTTGAGCAGGCCCGACACGGTGTCGTTTACATCAAGGACTTTGGGCGCTACTGTTTGCCTGCGGGCAAAGGCCAGCAGCTGCCGGACGAGGTCGGCTGAACGGAGAGCGGACTCCTTGATTCCCTCGAGTCTGGCATGGATCGGTTCCGATGGGGTGTAACGCATAAGCGCCAGTTCGACGTGGCCAAGAATTACTGAAAGCATGTTGTTGAAATCATGGGCCACGCCGCCCGCAAGTCGCCCCACCGACTCCATCTTCTGAGCCTGGAGTAGCTGATCCTGGAGTCTCTTCTGGTAGGCCTCAGCCAGCTTGAGATCGGTGATATCAAGAAATGCTCCTACTAAGCCAGCCACGTTTCCCGTGGAATCCAGGTAGATATCCTTGGCAAAAATCACGGGATGCGTCTGGCCATCCTTGGCCTTCACCTGGAATTCGTACTCTTGGTGCTCTCGCTTTCGCATGAGTTCCAAGTCCATCTGGTGATACTTGTCCGCGAGTTCACCGGGCCAGAGTTCATGAACGGTTTTCCCCTTGATCTCCTCGGAGCTAACGCCCATAAAGTCCGCAAATGCATCATTGCACCCAAGGTACCTGCCCTCTTTGTCCTTGTAGAATACCGCAACGGGTATGGCGTGTAGAAGAGAAGCTATAAATTGGCTTTTCTCACTCAGGGAATCCTCTGCCAGTTTGCGTTCGGTAACATCGATGACAATCCCCTGGTAGAAGACGATCTGCCCCTCGTCGTTTCGTTCTACCAGTGTGCGATCATCTATCCAAAGTACCTTGTCCATCTTTTGTTACTATTCGATACTCCTGCTGGAATCGCTCCGCACCACTCTCAGAGTATTTCTTCACTTCTCGGCCTACTCGATCCAAGTCTTCCGGATGCACCATAGAGGCGAACAGCACCTCACCGGAAAGCAGTTCTTCCGCACTGTAACCGAATTGCCCCACATTGTTGGAGACCATCACCACCGGCCATCCTTCAGTTGCCCTCCAGCGGAAGAGGACCACCGGACTGTTTTCAATCACGAAGTTGGCCTCTCTCAAAGCCTCCTCTGCCCGTTCTTGCTCAGTGATGTCGCGTTGCACTCCCCAAGCCCGAACAACATGGTCATTCTCAACGACGCCGACCATGCTGTTCATGAAACGACGCGGATTCCCGTCACGATCCCTCTCAAAGGACTCAGCTTCCACCATCCGATAGCCCGATCTGATGAGAGCATCAATAAGCCCGAGATTGCGAGGGTCATCACCGGCCAGATCCTTCCAACGCAGGCCAATCATCTCTTCGGCACGATCATAATTATACATTCGAGCCGTGGCGTCGTTGCATTCAGCCAAGTATGCATACTGCAAGAGCTGTTCGATCTGCTCTTCGATCGGGAGGTTGGTTGAAACTGGATGATCTAGCTCAAAGCGCCAAATGCACTCGGTACTGTTGGCCAAAAAGGCACGGTAGCGTTCCTCGCTTGCAAGTAATGCGAGCTGTACACGCTTATTTTCGGTGATGTCCGTCGCCATCCCTATCAACAGCACAGAGGCCGTCTCGGTAGGGTGAACGGTGAAAACACTAACGTCCGCCCATACTTCATTGCCGTCCGGTCTGATATACCGTTTCTCCATGCGGCACGAGGATTCCCCGCGTTCAAGCATGCCCCGCATTACGGACTGTTCCCGAGGCCAGTCCTCGGGATGAGTAAGGTCCCTGATAGCCATCCCCTGCAAAGCCTCGGCCGGCCTGCCGACCAAGGTGGCAAAAGCGGCGTTGACCTCTTTGAGGAAGCCCAACTGGTCGGCGCGTACCATGCCCACGCTGGACTGGGTAAATACCGCTCGGAACCGAGCTTCGCTTTCCCGTAGGGAGTTCTCTGCCACCTTGATCTCAGTAACGTTGCGCAACGATTCGATGGCCCCCACCTGTCTCCCTTCTTCATTGTAGAGCACACGGGCTGTCCCGGAGAGAAAGATGCCTCCTCGAAGCGTAGGATGATAGGATTCCGACGTTAAGACTCCATCCTCTCCTCTGGTGATGGAGATGTATTTTTCCGGGTAGCTTTCGTTCCAGTTAAGAGCTAGGTCAATTAGAATCGGTCTTCTTTCGCCGTAAAAGGGCAATGCATATTCGTAATCGCCCTTTCCAATAATACTTTCTGCCGGTCATCCGGTCAGTTCCTCCATTGCCCTGTTCCAGGCTTCCACCACTCCTTTGTCATCAATCACTACTGTGGAATCTGGCAGAAACTCAATGATTTGGTCCAGCCGATGGAAAGCACCCTCAAGAGCTTCCTTTGACTTCTTGGACTCGGTGATGTCCCTTACGAAAGCCCAGTAACTATTGGTCTTTCCGTTGTTTTTCCCGGCTAGGTAAGTCTGGATCTCGACGGGGATTACAGTCCCGCTCTTGTGGATGTACTCCTTCTCGTACAGGTCAGAATAGCCTCGCACATCGACCTGTTCCCGCAGGATTCGAGATTCCATGTCATGCCAGCGGCTGGGTGTAATGTCCTCATAGGTCAGTTCGGTAGCCTCCTCGAGTGCATAGCCCAGCATGCGCAGGAACTGTGGGTTGGAATGGACAATGCGACCTCTTTCATCCACCACTGCCATCCCGTCCCGCAGATTCTCATACAGGTCACGGAAGCGTCGCTCTGATTCGCGCAGCGCCACCTCCGCCTTCTTGCGGTTCTTGATCTCTCTGGCCAGCCTCCAATTCCAAAGTACCAACGCCAGAAAGACCACTGCGAAGAAGCTCAGCGCCCACCAAAGAAAGGTGTAGTCGAAGCCATGTTCATAGCGGAGGGGCAACCATTTCCCGAAAATAGCCTTGCGTTCTGTTTCGGAAATCGAATCCAACGCCTTGTCGAGAATCCCGGCCAACGGTTCCCAGTCCTTGCGAACAGCCATGCGTTGGGCGTTTGAATACGGGGTCTGTCCTGCGATCTTTATATTGGTGACTTTCATCTTGGCCTGGTAGTCGCCGATGATTAGTAGATTATCTATGTAGGCAAAGACTTCGCCTCGTTGCAGCAAAGCCAGACCTTCCTGCGGCTCCTTGACTCTAATCAGGTTGATCTCGGGAAAGTCCTTCGTAATCCAGTCATCGATAGCATACCCCTCCACCAGGGCAACCTTCTTGCCGAAGAGCTCCTTTACATCTGCGATGTACGTGACATCCGATTGAGTGGCAATGACAATAGGGACTGTCAAGTAAGGCTTGGTAAAAGCCCAGAATTCGGATCGATTGGGCGTCTTCGCCACGCAGGTGGCCATGTCGATTTCCCAGCGCTTCAGCCGGGCATAACCCTCCTGCCAGGTCAGATGGGGAATCCGCGAAAAACTAAACCCCAGTCGCTGTTCAACGAGTTTAACGTAGTCCCCGGCCATACCGGTTATTTCACCCCGCTCGTCGGAGAATTCGATCGGGGGCCAGCCCGGATCATGGACCAGGGTTATAACAGGATGGTCGCGCAGCCACTGCCGCTCGTCTTCGGTAAGCGAGCTGAGAACATGGCCCGGTTTAGGCGTTCCCACAGAGGGGCCTTGCTGCGCGCTTCCCGCCACCGCAGCCAGAATGAAAAGGCCAGCCAACAGCAGTCCAGGGAGCACGTTACGCCGCAAAGCAAACGTATTGCGTTCAGGCTTCAACTCTCATGGCCCTCCTATTCGGTTGGATACCGGACACGGTTTTTATGAGAGATCAGGTCCGTAATGCTCACACCAAGGGGCTCCTTGAAGTAATCGCCGGTTGTTTCGGACGCCTGCGGGTTGACCGAAACACCCCCTGTCTACTCCGTTCCAAGTCCCTTTCGTCCTAACAATCTCCGTGAAAACTTTCAGAGACGGAGAAAGCCATCTGTCCTTGGATCAGATCATGAGAAACGGCAACCTCGGTCTGTCTTCGCACCGTCGATGGAATTGTTGCTTCCGGGGTAAGACGCAGTATGCTGCTGTCGATTGCCTTTCCGAGTATTCCGGCGAGGACGGCCCCTGCAAACCACTCGTTCAACGTGAACTTCTGCCGGCCAATGCCGCGTCTGACCTCACGTCAACCAAAGAGACGGCAACAGGCGTACTCCACACCAGGCACCTACTCAGCCGACGTAGATCCTCACGCGCAGGCCCTTGTCTTTCGGTTCCAACAGTACCGCTTCGAGATCGGACAGATCCTCGGCCACCACACTCGCATGCACGAGGTATTTGCCGACTTCGTACTTCTTATCCGGAGGCTGAGACAGAAAGTAATCCTTGTAGGCCTTGACCGCGACAAGCACTTCCCGCGGATCGTGGAAAGGACCCCGTTGGCTCGTCAGGATTTCCTCGGGATCCTCATCAGAGTCACCCAACTCCTTTCCAAGAGCTTCCACTTCATCATCGGAGACTTCAAAATCAGGCCCGTACTCGTTACTGGCATATTCCATAAGGTTCGGATGGCCCATTTGATTCTTCACCGATTCGAACAGGTCGTACGCATGACCAAACAAGTTGCTTTCCCATTCATAAATCAGGCCTTGTCCTTCAACCCTCACTAAGGCTTGTAGTGACATATCCCCTCCCAGAGGAAGCCGCTGCGACTGTCTTGCCAGGTTTGGGGTGTTTGCCCCGGAATCGGGTCTCGGCCGTGTGCCCCTGTCACGAGCCAGAACCCCCGATGGTCCCTCAAGAGGCGAGAGTAAGCCAAACCGTCGTCACGTTACTGACAATAACTCCTCCATAGTATTTCTCAGCTTACCTAATCTCAAGAAACTCTGTCAAACGTTACTTCCACCTTATCACCCGAAAAATGCTTTGAAGTACCCGGGACAGGGGCACGGCTGAAGCCAAATCGATTACACGCACAAGCCTTGACCTCATAGCGCGCCTTGTGCGGACATCGGATCAAGTCAGGTTGCCAGTCGTTGGAATGCCGTGAAAGCACGTTTGGTTCTATGAAGAAGAATCTCCGCAATCACCAGAGTATTAGCCTTTGTGCTTTTCTTACGGAAGGCGATGTCGTTCTCCATTCCTCCTAACCCTAAGCGCCAGGACTACCAGCTGGCCCTATTTTTCCTTACAAGGGATTCCGGCAACCTCCAATGGACTCTGCTCAGCGCATCGCATCAGAAGCAGACGTTCTATTTCTCATTCAAAATCAACTCCATTTCTGCCATCAGCTTTTGGTCCTTCGAGGCGGCTCGGACCTCAATGATGAGATCACTACCCTCAAGGACGTTTGAATAGAGCGTTCTCGCATGCTGAAGGAATTCAGGAGTGGGTTCAAGCTTGTCTCTGTAAGGTCCATATATGGGCAGGTCTTCCGAACGAAATCTGCACGAGATCAGAATCCACGGCAATAATTCACGCTTGACCAGTCCGGAATGAAAAGGGGGAAGTGACCAATTGGAAGGGCTATAATCAATCCTCAATACTGATATTCCCCATTGCAGGGGCAGGGTTTCAGGGACCTTGAAGAATTCCAACTCCGGGAAGCGACCCTTCAGTTTTGTATCGATGAGTTGCGCTAACTCCATGACTTCTGCTCTGGCTCGATTCTCGAGCTCGCTATCGAATACGGGATGATTGTTTTTATTTTTCTCCCACCAATGTTGCCACCATGTGCTGACTTCTAAGCGCCTTTCCTTGTTGTCCCTGAATGAGCCTGAATAGTATTGCCCGGAACTGTGATGGGTCAAATCCTGCAATGATCCTAGACAGTAATCTGGAATCCAGCTACCCTCAGGATGGTCGAGCCCTTCGATCAAATATGGCAGGATTCGAGAATCATTGATCAGCCGTTTCTCTGCCAAGCGACGTATGAAACCGGCAGAGCATGAATTGAGACCTCTCTCCCACTGTTTTCGACGGTATTCTGTCTCTTCTGGAGACAACTTCTCCGGATATTGCTGAAGATATCTTCGTTCGTTATCCACTCCTGTGACACCCTTGATGCTGATACACTTTGCTGCGGCGACAGCGACCCTGTTTCTCTCTTCAAGAGGAAGGCTCTTAATGTCTTCCAGGCGTATCTTGGCCATATGTGTCAAGTTTCGGCCCTCGAACATGTGCACATACCTGTCGCAGACGGACTGAGTATCTGCGCTCGCTACAGTGACAAGCGCCAAACCGAACACAACAAAGACACATCTCTTCATGATTCTCACCCTCAACGATCGAAGCTAAGAGGCGCTCCAGGTATTTCAGACTCTTTCCTAATAGCAGGAACAGGATTCTATGGCCTCGGGAAAAGAGACTTGCTGGACACAGCAATTTTGATTCTCGATTGGACAATATAGGAAAGAGGAGCGTTTTGCCACAAGATCTTGGCTCCCTATCATTCTCAATCCTGACCAGGTCTTTCCCGAAAACTCGGGAGAGACGCCGTGAACAAGATCTTCTTCAAATCATCGGAAAGCATGGATGGACTGCCTGACGAGTCAGCCCATCTTGTTGTAACAAGCCCACCATATAATGTGTCCAAGGATTATGAGGTCGGTCAGCCTTCGAGGCCAGGCGCAACTCGTGAGACACGCTTCTTCTTCATGTGATTGGAATAAACCGTCGTGAACACGACTCCGGAAACCAAGATGCAGAGCTCCATTCCACGAAAGAACCACTCTCCAAAGTCAGGGCTATACGGCTTAGCCACATTGACCAGAGTGTTGGCCAAGAAGATCATCCCCCAAACTCCCGTTACCGTATAACAGCTCCGAATTAACGGCGGCGAATTCCACAACTCTTTCGGAACGTGGTCACGAGCATAACTCTCCGTGAACGGCTGTCCGATCACGATTGAGATCAGGGTGGCCATGAACAGCGTACCGCTAGCCAAAATGCCGAGGTGCTGGATCATCCACAGGTTCTTGAGCAACACGACGGTAACCAGGGCGAAAGCAAAGAAGACCACGCCTGCCCACAAGATGAGTCCCCGATGAAGTCTCGTGACTCCCATGATGATCACCAGCGCCGCCGCCACGCAGATTCCTATCTGGAGACTCAACATCGAATGGCCAGCAGAGATTATCCAGAAGGCTATCCAGGGAGCGAAGGCCAACAACAGTTTGAGTGCGTCCATATTCTCCTTCCAGAAACGACCCCTGTTCGACGGAGTACCGTGTAAGCGCCGCTCCAATGATTGCCTTTTCGGGCGCCTTTTTCAAGCCAACTTCGAAGATGCCAGGCGTGTGGCTTGCTCGCATGGTCATCCACGGAATTGCGAAGGGAACTCCCGCCGAGTAGGGCCATTCCTCTCATGTTCGGGATCTTCATTTCGTAGAAAAGAAAGGCGGTAGCCTTTTCGTAAGAATGCTGAGAAATGCTGTTTTGTGCGGAGCAATCCTTCTGTTTTTTCGACAAATGACAGCGAGATGGTCTGACTCGAAATAGCGATCCAAAGGAATGAACGCCAATTTTCTTTGCTTGAGAATCGGAAGGTCTCGAACCACTGTAGCAAAAGATATTCCCAGTCCAGTCTCCACGTAAAGCGAACTCAGATCAACGTTGGAGGACTCCATAATTACATGATAAGACAGGCCGAGCCTCTGAAGGCGCCCTTCTACATCGAGGAGGCTGCTACGCAGCGGATCTTTCGGATTCAATATAAGGGGATATTGTGCAATGTCCTCAAAGGTTACTTCTCCTACGGTAGTCAAAGGATGCCCTAATGGAACCATCAGTACCGTTTCTAATTTCTTCCATCGAGATACAACCAGATCAGCTGGTGCCACAGACTCCAGCACGAACCCGAAATCGACATCACCGTCCTTGACAAGACTGATCACCGTCTTCTGAGGGCGATCTAGAATCGTGAGCCTTACCTGGGGATATTGGGCAACGTACCCTTGAAGAATCTCGGGAAACAAGTGATAGAGGGTCGTAAATGGCGCCGCAATGCTAAGAGTTCCTTTCTGAGTCCCTAGAATCTCACCTAATGTTTCTGTGAGGGTTTCGTACTCTTCTGAGAACTCCTGTCGCAAAGCTGAAGAACTGCTCTCCTGCTTCCGTGAGGCGAAGTTTTCGTCTTCCAATCCTCTCGATAAGAAGACAGCCCAACTCTTCTTCAAGCCCTTTTACTTGCTGGCTCAGCGCAGACTGTGTTCTGAATGTGGCTTCGGCAGCCCTTGTGAAGTTTCTCAGACGAGCCACATAATAGAAGCCGATGATTTGTTGCCATTCCATAAGACATCCTAATCATGTTTATAATAATTATGAAGTTGACTTATGACTATATCATCCTCTATCAATAATGGGAAGGAAAAATCAGTTGCATGGAGGGAATTCATGAAAGATTCATTAACCGCAGGTCTGACTTGGCAGTTCAGGTTCAGCGTTCCTGAGAATAGAACCGTGCCTTACCTGCTTCCCGAATCTCCAGAGTTCCAGTTGATGCCAAGGGTGTTGGCTACGGGATTCATGGTTGGACTGATCGAATGGACTTGCATTCAAGCCGTCAATCCCCACCTGGATTGGCCCAGAACAAACAGTGGGCATAGGGGTTAATCTGACTCACTCCGCTGCTACACCACCTGGACTTGTCGTCACAGTGAACGTGAAACTGGAACAAGTGCAAGGAAGGAAGTTGACCTTTTCCGTTTCGGCATCGGACGATGTTGACGAAATCTCCGTAGGAACTCACGAGAGGTTTGTGATAGAGGCTGCTCGTTTCATTGGAAAGGTCTCTCAAAAGGCCAAAGCGTCCAGCCAGTAAGCGAGGAAACCGCATGTACCGTAATTGTCGTTGTCTGGCGAGAAGATAAGAGTAACAATAAGATCTTTCTATTCTTTTCTTGTTTGCCCTGGGAACCTTCCTGTCTCTGACGGGTCTTACTAAGCACATCGAGACACTCACCTGAAATCATGGGATATTTATATTTTCTGCCAGGGATTTCCCCGTTGTCATACCCGACTCAAGACACACGAAGGCGGATGCCAGTTTGAACGGACCGCACCCCAGCGGCACCGTAAGGCTACTGTGATCAGGCCTCATGGGCAAGAGCCCTTGCATGCCTTCATCGGCTCTTACAGGGTCTGCCAAACGGCGGATGCATTCGTAGCACGTTTATAAAAATCCGTACCAATAACTAACCTTGTGCCTATGGTAGAGGGACACAGCTCACGGACATCGGCAAATCATAGTCCCCAGGAGGAATAGAATGAAGATTTTGTAACAGGGCAACGGCGGCAGCTCGGCTGCTGCAAATCAATCCGGCTCGATTGCAGAGGTGGCTTAATTATGGCCATTTCCAGCCTGAGTATCGGGCGCTGCCCGGTGACGTAGAAGCGCGGCTGCTCACCGAGGAAGAGATCCAACGACTGAAAGGAGTAATGGATCTCATCAACGGCGGAGTGCCGGTGCAGAAGGCATTCGCTCAATATCAAGTTTAAGTGTGAAAATCCAAGCGTGTAATTCCGAGGTACTTGGATTTTCCAAGCAGTTTGAACGATTCTGCTTGGATTTTCACAGTGGATTTTAATTTTCGAGGGCGATGAGATCGACCGGAAGCTGGGCATCCGAGTTTCCCTCGATGCAGGTTCCCCGATATCCTCCGGTTTGAGACATTGCTGTACCCTGAGATTCGTTCTCAAACGCACGGAGATCAATTCTGAGCGAGGTTCTGACCTGGGGAATAGCTCAGTATATAGGCATCGCGGCCTTTCATAAGTAATAAATTATAAGTTAGTATATCTAGCTGTCTTCACAGGCGTTTCTGTCCATAAGTTCGTTTCAACCGGAGAGGGTCCACCCCTCGCCGTAAACGAAAATGGACGATAACGCATCTAAAAAGGCGATTTGAGCAATGTTGCGAGATCGGAGTGAGTTCTTATCGGAGGGACATACGTGAAAGCGCGGGAGTTTGGCCTTGGCTCATCTAAGCTAAACTGACTAAAATCCGAACTTTCATCCGTTTCTCGGCCAGGCCAACGAAGACAGGTCATGAACTTAGCTCCCGCGCCTGCATGGTGTGACATTCCATCCGGGGATGAGTTCCCTCGTTCTGATCTCATTTATTTTTGACCGGGTTCTGAACTGCTGCAAACTCTCGGGTGTTGTCCCGCCGATACAAGAAGACAGAGCGGAACCGCAGAGGCACGACGCTTGAGATTCGTTCTCAGGCTCCGCAAGATCAATTCTGAGCGATTTTCTGGGGCGGGGAATAGGACAGTATACCGGCTTCGCAGAAATTGATAAGTAATAAATAATAGTTAGTGTATCCATCTGTCTTCACATACGTTTTTGTCCCTGGGGTCGTTTCAGATGGAGAGTGTTCACACCTGCACGAACATGGAAATGGACGAGAAGGCATCCGAGACGCTGTCTGGGCGATTTTGCGTGTCTCGAACTCCCATGGGACTGGAAGCGAGCATGAGAGTGTTTCCAATACTTGGATGTAAGAGGACATGAGAGGTAGACCCTTTAAGGGTCTACTCTTTAAGAATACCGGCGCAGGGCACGGAGTCATAACGCCCTATTTGCGAATGACTCAGCTACCGCAGATACCCAGCCGTACAGCAGGCCAAATCAAAAGGGCCACATGGCCTAATTGAAAAACCGACGCAGCCCGGGAACCTTCTTGCTAATCGAATAGAGCAAGATACACCATATAACCATACACAATAACATAGAGTTACAATATAATTCTAATTCATTGTACGACACGTATCCCGGTTCAGGGGAACATACATCACGGCTCAGTGGTTCTCTCCCTGAGCCGATTTCGCAGAGGGGGAAGCAAATGACTTCATTCAAGCAATTATTTCGAGGATCAGGATCGTGGAAAGGATGCTCAACTCGCCTGAGATAGCCGAAATGCTCGGTATGAGCATCTCCACGATACGAAAATGTGTTCATTACGGATTCATACCGCACGTGAAGCTCGGTCGGGCCGTGCGGTTCAAAGAAAAGGATGTTGAGGCATGGATCGAAGAAAGAACCGAGAAGGGGAGGCCCACACTGGCTCCCGAAATCCAGTGGCAGTAAATCACAGTGGACGCCGCTGGATGGACTCGGTTATGATCTCCGGCCAGAGAGGATGTGATACGAGTTTTGTCCAACGGTGTCCTTTCGGAAGCGATTCCGAGAGGAGAAGCAATGGGAGTTTTCAAGAAGCAAGGGAACTGGTGGATCGACTTCTACCACTAGGGAAAAAGAGTGAGACGGAAGGTCGGACCGTCCAAGAAAGTGGCAGAGATGGCTTTGGCGGATGTTCAGGTAAAGAAGGCGAAGAATGATTTCCTGGGAGTGTGTGAACCCAAGAAGATCTTGTTCAAAGACTTTGCCGCAGAGTACCTGGAATATTCCAAGGCCAATAAAGCCAAGAGAAGCCACGAGCGGGACATTTTGACCCTCGAAGGGCACGTATTAGCCTTGTGGGGGCATGAAGGGCTCTCGCGCATAAGACCCAAGATGATCGAGGATTACAAAGTCCTGAGGCTTGAACGCGTCGCTGCCCCAACGGTCAATCGGGAACTCGACACGATCAAGAACATGCTGCGTAAGGCAGTAGAATGGGGATATCTGAAAACGAATCCAGCGGAGTTCGTGAAGAAGCTCAAGACCGGCGCACCACATTTTCGGTATCTGTCAGCAGAGGAGATCACGAAGTTGCTGGCTGCGTGTACGTGCTCGGATAATCCGCAGTTCTATCCCTTCGTCGTGGTGGCCCTTAACACTGGCATGAGACTCGGGGAGCTTACCGCGTTGGAATGGAAGGACATCGACTCCAGGCGTGGAATCCTTCGTGTGGACAACAAGGAAGACCACCACACGAAGAACTACCGGGTCCGGGTGATCCCGATGAACGATCTCCTTACCGAGGTTTTGCGCAAGATGCCCAGGCGACTCGATTCATCTCGCGTGTTTCAGAGAAAAGACGGCTCCAAGTTTAACAAAATGAGGACCGGTTTTCAGAATGCAGTGAAACGTGCCGGGATTCCCCATGTGAGATTTCACGACCTTCGGCATACCTTCGCCAGCCACCTCGTTATGGGTGGGGTGGACATCAGGACCGTGCAGGAGCTTCTTGGTCGCAAAGACATCAGGATGACGATGCGGTATTCCCATTTGGCCCCTGACCATATGAAGAATGCCGTGAGGATTCTTGACAGTCACTATTTGGACACCAAGGGGTCAGAACGAGAAAATCAGGATGCCGCCTCGCAAGCTTAACATCCTGATTCTTTTGAGAATACTTTGATGGAGATGAAGGGATTTGAACCCTCGACCCCCGCGTTGCGAAGGCGTTGTGCGGGCTAGAAAAAACAACTAGATATCCGGAACCCCCAATCATTTCGATCCCTGGCGAGACATTTCAGTCCCTATCGAGCCTTGTTGGTCCCTCAGTTGGTGTACAAGGTGTGGACCGAATGATGGCTGCTGCGGGATTGTCCGCTTCCCCTACCTCGGTTTGCGGACAGGTGTGCGCTCGTGATGGCGACACAGAATCCGTGGCCAGAAACTCGTGTGAAGACAACAACATACATTAACCAGTATTCATTATTTATGAAATCCCTCGAAACGGGGAGACTGAAGCATTGCCGTTCTGATAAAGTCGCTCAGAATTGCTCTCAGAGCGTTTGAGAACGAATCTCGTGAGCAAGCTGGTCGTGATCTAAGGTCCCCTCCGAAACATTCGTCCAAGTCAGGGAAGGCTTCGGCTCAGGTTACTCTAATCAGCGTTTCCTTACACAAGCGAGGGCTACCAATCGTAGGCTTCACGTTCAATGATCGTCGCTACTCCTTGCCCGCCCCCGACACACGCATTGGCACAGCCGTACCTGCCGGCCTTGAGCTTCAGTATGCGAGCCAGGGTGCCAACCAATCGAATGCCTGTGGCTCCCAAGGCATGTCCGATAGCGGTGCCGCCGCCCATCACATTGACTTTTTCCGGATCGATCCCCAGTTCTTCGATACAGTTCAGAGCGACAATCGCAAAGGCTTCATTGATTTCCCAGAAATCGATATCCGAAACAGCGAGCTTTGCTTTTTCCAAAGCCTTAATGCTTGCCGGAACCGGTCCCGCACCCATAATGGTAGGATCGACGCCTGCAAAGCCTATGGATCGCAACGTTGCCAAAGGTTTGATCCCCTTTTTCCGTGCTTTTTCCTTTGTCATTAGTATCATTGAGGTTGCCCCGGCATTTAAAGGAGAGGAATTACCTGCCGTTATTTCATGGCCTTCCTGAAAAGCTGCCTTCAGGGACAGTAAACTCTCAAGAACCGTGTCACCCCTGACGGCCTGATCTCGATCTACGGTTTTAATAGTCCCGTCCGCCTGTGGAACATCCATAGGCATGATTTCACTGTCGAAGAACCCTTCGGCCTGGGCTTTCGACGCCAATTGGTGTGACCGCAAGGCCCATTCATCCATGTCACGCCGGGTGAAGTCTGTCTGAAGAAAAAGTTTCTGGGCAGTGTGCCCCATGCTGATAGTTGTCATCATGTCCCAGTGTCGGTACTGAGGCGCTGAAAACAGTGCGGGATTGGGGGCCAGCAACCCAGCCTTTATAGTTTGTCCACCCATGGGCAAGCGAGTCATATGCTCCATTCCTCCCACCAGGACAGTTTCAGCGTTTCCCGTGGCTATCTCCATAAATGCAACGTGTATGCCGGCCATGGAAGAGCCGCATTGCTGATCCACAAATTTGGACGGAACCGTCTTCGGCAAATTGGCTAAGAAGAGCGGGAAGCGCCCCCCATAGGTCCACTGTTCACCAACCCCAGTAGCACATGCGACCACGAAATCGTCTATCTCCTCCGGTTCACCCCTGTCCTTTTTATCAGTTCCGGCACCAACTGTCCCAGAAGATCATCGGCTCTCAATGTGCCGAACCAATCTCTCGCGGGATCGTTGGGGCGTGAGCGCGACTGTGCTGTTCTCAAGTATCCTGTGATTACTACTTCTTGCATCTGCATTTCTCCTCAATAGGCTCTCATCAGAGCGAGTCATCCTTCGGAATACTGTTTCCAGGTTCAGGGCCAAAAGAGTTCCGGGAGTTTGAATCCGGACTGATACGCTGGTTCGTTCCTTCCCCTCAAATCCTCTTTTCCCAAAAGTCCACCTTAGTTACGAGTCATTTTCTGCATCCGAGATTCCATGAAAAGCTCGGTAAATCGGATCGGATTCCTGCAATTCGCGGCGCAGGACCTTTCCCACCAAGGATTTAGGTATTTGATCAATAAAATCAATATGCTTTGGAGTCTTGTAATGCGTGATATTGGTCTTGGCCCACTGTTTGAGTTCATCCACGGTGATTTTTCCTTTCCAGGTGTCCTTGATCACTACCCATGCTTTGACCGATTCACCCGTCTTTTCATCAGGCATTCCAGCCACGGCAACCTCGGAGACGCAGTCGTGACACCCGAGGAGTTTCTTCAACTTCGGTTGGAAACACCGAATATCCTTTCACCTTTATGAGCTGCTTCTTTCTATCATTAAGCGTGACTCGGCCATGCTCATCCATGAAGCCGATGTCTCCTGTGTAAAGCCAGCATTTGCCATCCATTACTCGCAGGGTGACAGCGGTTTCAGCGGGATTGCCAAGATAGCCTTTCATGACGCCGGGGCCGGTAACTACAAGTTCCCCACTTTCTCCAGGCGGGACTTCGTTGGTGCCTGTCTCCATATCCAGGATCTTCCATTCCAGTCCAGGCAGAGGAAAACCAATGGTCCCCGTAGTGTCGCCTGTTCCCAGAGCACCTCCGGAAACTACCGGAGCAGCCTCGGACAGTCCGTAGCCTTCAACCAGCCTTACTCCTGTGGCTTCTTGAAAACGATCTTTGACGTTCTTGTGCAGTGGTCCGGCTCCGGAAATGCATCCTCGTAATTTCCTGGACAAGGGGTATTTTCTTACGTCGGAAAAGTCCGCGATCCTTTGAAACAGAACCTCAGCGCCAGGGTAATATGTTTGATTGTCCGCACCGATGTCGCATATGGCCCTGACGGCCTCTTCAGTTTCAGGAGGCCTGGGGAAGAGCATCATGAACATGCCGCTGTTAACCACAACATTCATGACGACACTCATGCCGAACGAGTGAAATAGAGGTAATATTCCCACCATGCAGGCTCCGGGTTCTTTCGTCCACAACCACTGACCTACTTGCACAGCATTGGCAACGCAATTGAAATGAGTCAGAACAGCAGCTTTGGGAATGCCTGTTGTTCCGCCCGTCATTATGTAGGTCGCAATGTCCTCAGGGTCCACTGTCACGTTGATGGGTTGAGGATCTGTGTGGAGAAGGTCCAGGAATGAAATGGAGTTGGCTGGCACTCTTCCGGTAGGGATTTTTTTGAGCTTTTTTCCCAGCCACTTCTTGAGAGAAGAGACCTTCAAAAGGTCCACAATATTTGTCACTATCACGTGGTTGATAGCGTTTTTAGGGACAATTGGAGCAAGCAGAGTCTCATAAAGGGCATCGAGAACAACCACAGCTCGTGCGTTCACCAGTTTTAATTCATGCAGAACTTCCGATGGCTTGTACGTTGGATTAACCCCTGCAGGAATAAGTCCCAGCTTCGTGCACGCGTAGTAACAAATGACTGTACTGAAAAGAGTTCGGAAGTGCTATTGCCACTACATCGCCCTTCTTGAGGCCAATCTTATGAAAACCTGTAGCAAGGCGATCGACTTTGTCTGAGAGTTCCTCATAAGTCATGAACTGCTTTAGGAACCAAATTGCTGGCAGAGGCCTGTATCTGTCCACTGCTTGCCGGAACATCTCGTATAGGCTTATTCGAGGGAACTCGATATTCTTTGGCACCGCCTGAGGCCAGCCGGCCTCCGGCCGAAACCACGGCTTGGACTCATCGACGTGGAATGGGTTCTGGCGTGCATTTAAGTATCCTCCTGGACAAATCCTTCAGACCGGGGGTGATCATCCTGGACATGCAAGGAATGGCAATCGAGACACACGGAAATCCATTCGCCGCATCTGCATTTCCCATGAAACTAAAGTGATTTCCTACCAGAACACTACCTGTGTCACTCCTTTCTCTCCTCGCAGGATTTCCTCGATCTTCTTTTTCGCCGAGTGATCCGTTATTGGCTCGACCTCAGAGATGAAAAGGCCGGCAACATCAGTTTTGCATTTCCACTGCACCACATAGCCTGGAACCAGAGCGAAGTAACATCCGTAGCTTCCACAACAAGCCGAATCCACAGCTGCAGTTCCCAGGGCATAAAGGACTTTTCGTCCTTCGATCTCAATTCCGCCTTCTTCCTCCAGATGGTAGCTGCCGCTGATAGAGCGGACTTCAGCGTGCAACTCGTGAGTGTAATAATTCGTCACACGCTAATCCTCGGCAGCGGGTAAGGGCTTTTCATGGATTCAACCCGCAAACAATCCGCGATTTGTGTGCATCGTATTACCTGTCATGTAGCTTCCTGCATCCGACGCAAGGAGCACCGTCCGAGTTTTCACGATCCTGCAGCCACCACATAGCCCGGCACTCCGTGCAGATTCATTGAATTCCAGAGCGTTTTCGCCATTGCCAATTCTCAGACCCCCTATTTCAAGTAGTAGCCGGCGGCCGCGAAACTTCTTCTTTGGGTACTTTCCATGATGTACGCTCTCTCGAGGGTCGGTTGATTCTGACCATACCTCAACCACCAGTACTCGACCCATCCCGACCCCTGTTCGTTGTCCACCTGAATAAATTCCTCAGCAAACAATTTTCCCTTGGCGTCTTTGACGCCCATTGGTCTCTTGCCTACGAGGAGTGGAATAACCGGATGTGCAAGGATGATACCTTCGCCATTGAATGCGAATACTTAGAGTTCACCCTTTTTCCTGAAGGGTCCAGCGCTTGCATTGATAAGCTTGAGGGCGTAATCGCGTCCCTTCTCCGCGAATGCGTTTGCGGCCTTTTCCGCCAGCGCTTTGACTTCCCTTGCGACGTCTGCTCGGGCTCCGGACGCTATGAGAGACAGAACCAAAACAACAAACCGCAACACGAATTGTATCAATTCCATTCCTCCTCGACTCGGTTCAAAGGACTCAGACCAATGCGCTTTCAAAGTAGTAATATTCGGAAACCTTCTTTGTAAATGAAGGTTCCTAAACCCTCTAAAAAACTCTTAACACTCGTCCAGCCTTTGAGTTTTTCGCTAAAAAATCCAGAGTTAGGCGAATATTAGAAGTAGGGTCTGGGAAACACCTCTTACAAGAATGGTTTCCCGATTTTATCTCTGTAAATGCGAATCGTATCAATCGGCAGTTGCTCGAGTGTAAAGAGGGTCGGCTTCTTTCAGTTCTCGTCGCAAGATTTTGCCTACCAGACTCTTGGGGACTGCATCGATAAATTCAATGTGCTTCGGTACCTTGTAATGGCTCATATTTTCCTTGCACCATGCCCGGAGGTCTTCCTCGGTGACCCGGTCCTTGAATCCCTCCTTCAGCACTACCCATGCCTTTACAGCTTCGCCGATCTGGCCATCAGGCAAGCCGGCCACAGCGGATTCGAATACGGCCTCATGTTTTCCGAGGTATCCCTCTACTTCGGTGGGAAACACCGAATAGCCTTTGACTTTAATGAGCTCCTTTTTGCGATCGTTCAGAAAAACGCGGCCGTAATCGTCCATGTAACCGAGATCACCCGAATACAACCACGTCTTGCCGTCCTTTTCTTTCAGCGTTAGAGCAGTCTCATCGGGGTTGTTCAAGTATCCTTTCATGACCATCGGGCCGGACAGCACCAACTCTCCGGTTTCTCCCAGAGGAACTTCTTTTTCCCCTGTATACATATCCATAACTTTCCATTCGACTCCAGGAATTGGCAAACCGACACTTCCCGGTACAAAATTGTTATGGTACGGCCCGATGGCGACTCCCGAACTTCCTTCCGACAGCCCGAATCCTTCTCTCAGCACTACACCAGGCACTCTCTGCTCGAAACGGTCCTTGACGTATTGATGGAGCGGGCCAGCGCTGCTAAGGCATTTCGTCAACTTTTTATTAAGCGGATATTTTTCGATGTCGGCAAAATTGGCCAGCTGCTGAAACAGGACTTCAGCGCCCGGATAGAATGTGTGATTGTCACGGCCCACATGACATATTGTCTTTACCAGCTCCTCAGTCTGCGGCGGCTGCGGGAACAGAAGCATATACCCGCCGTTCTTGAGAATCGTGTGAAGACAGGCCATTCCGAAAACGTGAAACAAGGGCAGCACTCCTACCAGACAGGCTCCGGGAGATTCCCACAGCCAGCTTGCAACACTTACAGCGCTGGAGACGCAATTGAAGTGGGTCAAAATGGCCACTTTGGGCATGCCCGTCGTACCGCCCGTCATAATGTACGTTGCTATATCATCGGCCAAAACTTCTTCCGTGATCGGAGAAGGCTCAGCTTTCAAAAGCTCCACAAAGTCCAGGGCTGTCTCGGGAACCGGACCCGAGGGTATTTTTCCGGCCTTTTTTCCCATCTCTTTATGTTCCGGCGGCATGTCCACCAAATCCACCAAATTGGTGGCAATTATGCGATCGAACTCATATGTAGCTGCCACGCGGCCGAAGAGCGGTTCGTAAATTGCGTCGAGCACAATGAGGGTCTTTGCTTGGGTGGAATGCAGTTGGTGCAGTATCTCGACAGGCTTGCTGATAGGATTGATGCCTGTAACAATGGCGCCGAGCTTTGAACAGGCATAATAGGCGATTGGATATTGGAAGCTGCTGGCCATAGCAAAGGCCACAACGTCACCTTTTCTTACCCCCAACTTACTCAGGCTCGAGGCGAAGCAATCCACATGCTCCTTGAGTTTTTTGTACGTCATGAAGGTGTTCAGAAACCAGAGCACGGGCTTGTCAGAGTTTTCGGCTGCGCTGACCGACAAAAGCTCATACAGGTTGCATCTGGGGAAAACGATGTTTTTCGGAACGTAACCAGGCCAACCGGCTTCAGGCTTGAACCATGGTTTGGACTCGTCGACATGGAACTGATCGTCACATGCTGCCATTGTCGCTTCTCCTTGTCATCTTTGAAACTCGTGCCGCTATTCACGAGGGTCGGCCAGGTTTTATGAGAATGCTTTGAGTAATACTAAGTCGCTTTCAAAGCGGTAATATCCCGGGAACCTTTGTTACAAAAAAAGTTCCCCAGAAGTTCGCTCTTTGAATGCAAATCAGTTAAGGAACATCGAGACGGAAGATTTTTCGGGGTTGACACTCCTTTGACTGAATGAATTGCTGTGACCGCCGATGCTGGGCACAGTCATAGGAAATCCATGGAATCAGAGAGTTGGCGCGAACCTATTGACAAGTGTGCTCAAGACAGCACGCTGTTCAGGATAATTCTGTCATGGTCCGACGATGGTAACAGATATTGTGGCGCCGCCTGGAGTGCCTCCAAGATTATGCGCCAGACCAAGTCCGGTTTTTCTGAGTTGTCTTTGTCCTGATCGTCCAAGTATCTGGTTGTAAAGCTCGTAAATCATTCTTAAGCCCGTGGCTCCGATTGGATGGCCAAAACATTTAAGGCCGCCATCCACGTTAATGGGAAGTTCCCCTGTCAATTCGAACATTCCGGCCTCGACGTCTTCCTTGAATCCACCTCTCCGTGAGAACTGCAAATCCTCGTATACGATTGCCTCTGTGACAGAGAAACAGTCGTGGACTTCCGCCATGGTGATTTCTTTTCGCGGATTCTTTATGCCTGCCTCTTCATAAGCTGCTTGCCCTGCTCTGAAGGTCTCCTTTACCATGGTCCAGTCATGTTTGGGATTCATGTACCCCTCTGACGGTCCGACAGCTATCTGCATGGCTTTGACGTAAACAGGGTTTGATTTGAAGCTTTTGGCCATGTCTTTTCTGACCAAAACTGCGGCAGCCGCACCGTCACTGACTCCGCAGCAGTCGAGCAAGCCCAGCGGCCAGGCAATCACCGGGGCTTTGAGCACCTGTTCCACCGTAATCTCGCGGCGAAAATGCGCTTTTGGCGACATAGTGCCATTGTGGTGGTTCTTGACCATTATTTTGGCGAGAAGTGTACGTCCCTCCTCGGGTGTCAATCCGTATTTATTGAAATAGCTGGTGGCCATCATGGCGAAATGACCGGGTGCCGTGAAATTGCGGCTGCGAAATGTGTTCGAAGCGGTGGAAACGAGGCCCATCGCTATGTCGTCCGTAGGAAGTCCGCTGTATCCTGAATCTTTGAGCTTTTCTGCTCCAATCGCCAGAGCAATGTCGCAGGCCCCTGAAGCTACTGCGTACGCAGCATTCCTAAAGGAATCCGAAGCGGTAGCGCACATGTTTTCCAACCGCGTGACCGGCTTATAGTCCAATTTCAGCGTAGTAGCGAGGGGCTGACTAGGAGCGGGCAGATTCGACCAGTAAGAGCCGATCCAAACACCCTGCACATCCGTGGGGGATATGCCCGCATCCTCGTAAGCTTCATACACGGCGTCAATAACCATGTCATCGAAGCTCATATCCCAGTTTTCACCGAATTTCGTGCACCCCATTCCTACTATCGCGACTTTGTCTTTAATGCTTTGCATGTGAGATTCCCTCCAAACGTCATCCTGAAAATTTTGGTTCCAGTCCGCCTTTATCTATCTCACAGGCCGTGACTTCCACCAGTAAACTGTTATGCCAGCAGTCTGACGCAACTTTCTGAAAGTCATCTCCACTGACGTTCCGACTGCGATCTTGGACATATCCCGGTCGGTCACATCCATCATGATTCGCCCACCCTCATCAAAATCAATTGCTGCGAGGGTCACTGGAGGGTCTGGAGAAACGGCGAGGTTATCGTGAGAGAATGTTGCCACCTTACCTCTTTTGTCCGCGAACGGATAGTACTCGAATTGGTCTTTTGCGCGACATTCCATGCAGATTCGCTGAACAGGATACTGAACTGTCCCGCAATTACTGCATTTCGATCCGAACAAGGCCAATCCGCATTTACGATCCCTATTCAAGGCCACCGCAGATGCGGGTTCTTCCCGCGGTCTGTTGGGTGGTTCAAGGTTTACCAACTCCCGCCAGCGGAGATATTTTTGGTAAGATGTGGTGGCCTTGGAAGTCAGCATCCTCTGGACGCTTCTTTTTTCTCGCGCTCTAACGATATTTTCAGTCACGGTCAGCGCAATGACATCACAACCGTCGCCGTACCGAAACCCAGAGAATTCTGTCACCGGATTCACTCTGTTCCAAAGCTGCGGCCAACAGCATCAGCGGATGAGCAGCGCCAAGATTTCCGACGAGTCCCCACAAGGGATCTGCGGCTTGGTTTTTGGGATCGAACCCCAGTTTACCTGCCACTCCTGCAAGGTAACTCGGGTTGGGCGAGGATATGACCGCTCTGGTAAAATCTTCGGGTGTCATATCGAATTCTCTTAAGGCAGCTCGAACCGTCTCAGGGACCACCTTCATAAAACCTGTTTCTCGGACGAATCGATCTTCCCAGGATCGGACGAATCGATCTGCTGCAGGTCTGTACACGTCGTAGAGCTCATTGTTCGCCGTATATACCTTGTCAATGGTGGCGATCAAGTCGGAAGAGCCTATCAGAAAAGCAGCGGCTCCGTCTCCAAGCTCCATTTCTTTGGATCCGTTCGGCATCCCTAGACGTAGATCTGACGAACAAACGAGGGAGTCCCTCGAACTGCCGCTCTTGACAGCGTCTATGGCTGCTCTTATTGCATTGGTTCCCGATCGAAGGCTTCCGGTTACGTCCATGGTACGGGTCGTACGGTCCAAATCAAGAACCGCAGCCACGAGAGCTGCGGATTGCTTTTCAGCGTATGGGGAAGTAGTCGAAGCAAAGAAGAAGCCATCCACATCAGACTTGTCGAAATCTTTCAGACAACCCCTGCACGCTTCAACCCCCATGGTGACTGAATCTTCGTCAAAACCCGCCACTGCTTTCTCTCCAGGCACCTTGAACCCACCCCAAAACTTGGCTATTTCTGTTCGATCCAATCTGTGGAACGGCACATACGCGCCGTATGATTTGATGCCCAGCATGCTGACCTCCGCTTGCTTGCCAAAGATTTATGAGGATATTTTAGAGGCGCCCTGGTACACGTGTCGCCCGAACTTACTTCTTCAGAGTCCTGAGGCATGCAAGATAGACGCCAAGTCAGTCAGTTGCCTTATCCCTTAGCCACACAATGGAAAGCAGAGGTAAGCCGTGAGGCGCTATTTCTCTTCGATCTCTCCTGAACCTGTGATGGGTCACTGAGTTTTATGAAGTGAGCCACCTTGGCAGATGCGATATCATTCCCGTGAGCTCCGTGGCCCTGGGATTCCGAGGAATAATCAGCCGGGAAATTCTCCTTTCTTTCTTTTCAATGTTGGGATAGCACGCAGGGTCTGGAGCAGCATGTTGACCTTCCGCGGAGCATGTTGTGCATTCGGGATTGGACTTCCACAGATGGCCGCCAGTTTGTCCCGCGTAGAACTTTCCTGGTACGTGTAGGTGATCCCAGGAGCGCTCTGGGAAATAAGTTTGAAAAGAGATTGATTCAAGTGTTTGTGGGCAGGGAAAAAGGAAAGAGATAAAATCCGGGAAACCCTTCTTGTAAGAAGTGCTGAAAGTTTTTGGGTGGTTCGGGAACCTTCTTTACAAAAAAAGGTTCCCGAATATCACAGAAAACGGGTGCCTTCATCGAATAAGATATTCTTTGGTATTTCCACCGCTGAACGCTCTTCGCTCATGATCGCCTCGGCTTTTCCCGCTGCAAGTGAGAGACCCGTGTTCGAGAAAAACTCGGTCGATGCAATTTTTCCGCTATAAAAGGCCGCTTCTTCATTGTTCACAAGAAGCTCATACTGTTTTTCTCGCGTGTCAGCACCGGCCTTTTGAAAAATCTCTTGAAGCTTTCGATCGGCAATGTCAGCCTGCCGCAGCAGCATATATCCCACCACCACATCTCCGAAAAGCTCCTGATAGGGCGAAGCGCTCAAAACAGGAATCAGAGCTTCTCCAGACATGGCCTTCTTGCCGAAGTAGACAGTCGCTCCTGTCAGCTGAGACATTGCCTCATTAAACTTGACCGACATGTCTTTAAGACGGTGTTGCTCGAAGTTTCTCGCCACGAGTTCTCCTTTTAGTTCCGCGAAGTTCCTGCAGAGAGCCACCTGATTCATGGCAAGTTTTCGACCCACCAGGTCCAGCGCCTGAATGCCGTTCGTGCCATCGTAAATCGAAGTGATTTTGACATCTCTGAGGAACTGTTCGACCGGATATTCACCGCCATACCCATGTCCGCCGTGAATCTGCACGGCCAATTCAGTTACCCTGAAGCCGATATCCGAGCTCCACGACTTGCAGACTGGAATCAGAAGGTCCACCAGTCCCTGATATTTTGACGCCGCAGCCTCATCATTCGCTGTCGCAGCCATGACTACGTCGTGGCCGACAAAGTATAGCAGAGACCTCATACCTTCGACGGAGCTTTTCATCCACATGAGCATGCAGCGGACGTCCGGGTGTTCTATTATCGAAACTTTCGGCGCGGCTCCATCTCTTAGGGTCGTGAAATGGGGCCCCTGAACTCTCCCATCCGCATACCTCAAGGCATGTATGGACGTTCCGCCAGCCTGAGCAAGACCTTGTAGTCCAACACCGAGACGAGCTTCATTCATCGTTTGGAACATGATCGGCATGCCGGCGTTTTCTTGGCAAAACAGATATCCGATGCAGTTGTCTTTTTCCCCAGAGTTGAGGGTGCAAGTAGGAGACGTGTGCATCCCCATTTTTTCTCGACCCCCGCGGTTACAACGTCATTGTCCACGAGAGAGCCATTTTCTAATCTCTTCTTCGGAACTATGAAAATGCTTATGCCCTTTGTGCCTCGAGGAGCTCCTTCAATCCGGGCAAGCACCAGATGAACGATGTTTTCGGTTAAATCCTGATCCCCGCACGTTATGAATATTTTGTTTCCCACAATGGAATAGGTGCCGTCGGGATTCCTCGCCGCTTTGGTTCTGGGCGCCCCTACGTCACTGCCGGCTTCGGGTTCCGTCAAACACATGGTGCCTCCCCATTCTCCGGGCGTACATCTTTGACATGTACACGGCACGTTGTTCCTCGGAACCAAATTCCTGGATAACATGTGCTGCTCCGTCGGTGAGTCCAGGGCAGCCCATAAAACCCAAATTTGCAGCCACGAACGATTCGACTACCGCACTGGCCACCGATATGGGAAATCCCTGCCCGCCATGCTCCGGATCTACCGCAAGTCCCATCCAGCGCCTTCACGATATTATTGATAGGCTTTTTGAAACGATTCGGGGACTCGGGTTTGACCACTCTCCAGCCTGCCGCCTTTTTTGTCGCCATCAGAATTGATTGGCCACAGTTCGTTCTCGGCGAACTTCTGCGCGGCATCGAGCACCATGTCAAAGATTTCCCGAGAAAACTCCGAATACTTAGGGGTCTCACAGAGTTTTTCAATATTGAGTTGTTCATAAAGGACAAATGCGACATCGGGCTCGTCAACTAAAAGATTTGCCATAAGTGTTTCTCCTATAGTCTGTCGCAACGAATCGAATATGCAAAAACAGCCAAAATACAGGCACTCACAGCTAATTCGCCGAAGTGCCGGAATCCTCAGAAGCCCACAACGGGCCATTCGATTCGTAGAATTAGGGTCTGGTCAAAGCAGGAAAACTCTCATAACTTCACGATTCCGAATCCGTCGATCCTCGGCACTGGAGAGAGGGTGATGCCAAGAACATTAGAGCAAATCCAGCCTCAAATCTTGTTTTGATAAGTTCCTTAGATCACACAGACTCGTGACTCTCGATGGCGCCAGGTTTTCCACGGACGAACAATATGCTGTGCGATGCCATCGGCAAATCGTTCCAAGGGTGGGTGGTTTGATGAGTGGGGAAATTCAATTACTTCACAGAGCATCAATCCCTGAAATTTCACCCAATTTCAGCGAGAAACTAGATCAACCGACTTGAAATAAAAAGACACAAGAAACCTAGCAGTTTAACATACTGTCCAAATGTACGTCGACCCCTCGACCTCGACAGCACACTACAGGTTAAACTCAGTGTGGTTTTTAAAAATTGCATTTAGGCATGCCGATTGCACATAAAAAAACCGGAATCCCCGTTTTTGACCGATGACGAGAAGAGGTTCCGTTCGTGATCCATGTAAAAGAAAATATGCTGGATGAAAACACCGTTTCCATTTTGGTGAGCGGAGTGCTGGACGTTCGAACGGTTCCCATTCTCAAAAAGGTCTGTGATCGTTATCTGGATATGAACAGGGCAGTGCTGGTGAATCTTCAGGCGGTGGCCCACATTACCCGTGACGGGAGGAGATTCATTCGTGCAATTAGTGACAGGGTGAGCGTTTCCCATGTCCCTGAGTTCATGAAACACGATCGTTACTCTTGAACGGGCGATCCTTTGACGATATCCGGGGAAAGCCCAATGAATCCATAAAAACCTCATTAAAATCAACCGGATCTTAAGACATCAGGGAGACCTTGATGAAGATTTCCGCACCCTTCCCGCAGCCTGGTGAAGAAAGGCCCAATCTCAGGTATTTCTTGCTTTCTTTCTGAGAGACTTGCGGTCTTAATCATCCTGGAGCGGAAAAAAGGAACAGCCAAGCCTCTCTGTGAAGGATCACACGGTGGAGTCGGTTAATCATTCCTGCGGATGAGGAATATCAAAAGATCGGAGTATTGCTATGGGAAGTGATAAGGTTTTTGAGCTGAAAAAAGAAGGAAACGTTGGTGTTGTCACCATAGACGTTCCCGGACAGCCAATGAACACATGGACCGAGGGAGCGATCAAAGCGTTTTTCTCCTTGCTGGAGGAAACCGGAGAAAGACGCCGATCTGAGGGGACTCGTGTTCATTTCAGCGAAGCCCGGGAATTTTCATGCGGGTGCCGATTTGAACTTGCTGAATAAAATGGCCGACAAGGAAGAGACCGTAAAAGCGCTCGAGATCTTTCACTCGATTTTCAAGAGGCTTGAAGCACTGAGATTTCCCACTTTGGCGGCCATTGAAGGAGACTGCCTGGGAGGGGGCCTTGAATTCGCCTTGGCGTGCATGGCCCGAATCGCTAAGGATACTAAAGGGACACAGATCGGCCTCCCTGAATGTTCTCTGGGCATCTTTCCCGGAGCAGGCGGAACCCAGCGTCTGCCGCAACTCATCGGAATGACCGCAATCGAACCCATCCCTCGGGGGCTACCTTCCCCTCAATCGATGCCTTTAAGATGGGGATCGTAGACGAGCTGATCGTGGAAACCAAGATATTCTGAACGAGGCGAAAAGATTCATAGGCGAGCTTGTTTCAGGAAAGCGTTTAATAGAAAGGCCTCGCCACGATTTCTCCCAAATCGACCAAGTGGCCGAAATAGCCCGACAAGGAGTTATGAAGATTACACAAGGGAGCGAGATTCCGGGTCCCATACTCGCCATAAAGGCAATGAAAGAAGGGCTCAAGGTTTCTTTGGAGCAAGGTCTGGAAATCGAAAAGAACAACTTTGTCGAGGCGGTTCTATCCAAGCAGGCCAAAGGAAGTATCCACACATTCTTTCTCAAAACCATGAGCGATAAGGCCCCGGTTGCTCATGACAAAAGGATTTCAACCAACACTGATCGGCAAGTTAACAGTGCTCGGTTTTGGTACGAAGGGAAGGGGAATTGCCATCGATGTGCTTCGATGTACTCAGATGAAAGTGGTCGTAAAAGATGTTCCTGGGGAACTGGAGCCGGGAAAAGAATTTGTTAAGAAAATCCTTGATTGAATGGCGCAGAAGAACAAGCTGAAGGAACGCTGTAAAAGATATCGGAAATCGATTGACAACCACCTCTGAGTACGGTGGCGAGTTCGAGGACGTCGATCTGGTCATTGAGGCGGTGTTTGAGGACCTCAAGATCAAAGAGGAGGTATACGGCGAGATCTGTAAGATCGTGCCGAACTCATGCATAATTGCCAGCAACACCTCTTCAATGCCTCTCGATTCCATGTCTTCGTTTTTTACCCGTCCCGAGCGGTTCGCTGGTTTACACTTCTTTTCCCCTGTTTGGATGATGCAGTTGGTGGAAATAGTCAGAGGCGCCAAAACCAGTCAGGAAACCGTAGACAACCTACTCAATCTTGTCGGTCCGATTCAGAAACGACCGGTCGTATGCAGGGACAATCCGGGATTCGTCGTCAACGCAGTGCTATTAGCCCATTTTCTGAGCGGAATGGAATTCCTCGAAACAGGAAACACAATCGAAGAAATAGACAAGGCTTTTCTGAAATTCGGTATGCCGATAGGTCCTATCCGGCTCACTGACGAAGTCGGCATAGACGTATGTTTCAACCTCCTCAAAGGGTGGGGACTCAGACAGGACACGCTGAAAAACCTTGTCGGAGCCGGACGTCTGGGATTGAAGAAGTCAGGAAAAGGGTTCTTCCTTGCAGACGGGACCGTTGACCCGGAAGCTCTTGCGTTGATTTCCCGCAAAGATGAATGCAGACCCAAAGAGGACGAGAAGCAGTCAAAAGTCCTCACCGAAATGATAACAGTGGGTCGAGACCTCCTCGACCGACGCATAGTGTATGACCCCAGAATGAGAGATATGGGCATGATCTTGGGAACAGGGTTTTCCGCTGACAGGGGAGGTCCGCTGAAATGGTCCGATTTGACGGGTCTGAGCAATCAATTATTCGGCAAGCCTTTTTACGGAAAATAGATGAAGCCCGTTCTCATTCCAGGAGACAGAATCTGGACCCGCTGAAGCAGGATTGCAAACCCGGTTCTCGAGGGGCCGGCTCTTGAAATTTTATACGATTTGCTTTTTATGAACCTAATGTGGCCTGCACGGAGGCCGGCCACCACCGGCTCATAGTAGGGTCCGGCGTCCCTGCCGGACCTTTCGATTTTATTAAGTTTTTGGCGAAATGGTGTGAAAGCGCATTGGATCTACGAAGTATATTCATTTATCGGTCTCCGAATTCCGACTTTCTTCATACGAAATGCAAGAGTGGACGGAGGAATGCCCAGAAGTTCTGCAGCGCCTCCTTTTCCACGCACCTTCCATCCTGTTTTCTCGAGGGCCCAGAGGATGTGCCGACGTTCGTTCTCTTTGAGGGTAGCCTGTCCTTTGCTCGCGGGTATCTCGTGATGTTCCTCTCCCAGTGGAGGCACCCTGAACAGAGGACCGTGACTCAAGATGGCTCCACGCTCGATAACGTTTTCAAGCTCTCTTACATTACCCGGCCAATAGTAGTTCAGCATCTTCTCCATTTGTGAAGTTGGGATTCGGGAGAATTTCTTGCCCATCTTGTTGGAATAAATATTTAAGAAATAGTGGGCGAGAAGAGGGATATCCTCTTTTCTGTCCCTCAATGGCGGCACATAAATAGGAAATACAGCCAGCCGGTAATACAAGTCTGCCCGGAATTTCTCCGTCTTCACGGCCTCTTCCAGATCTCGGTTCGTGGCTACAACGAGCCGGAAATCGGACTTCAGAGTCTCGCTGCCTCCCACTCTCTCAAATTCCTTTGTTTGTAGAACTCTCAGCAATCTTACCTGTATGTCCTGGCTTATATCGCCGATCTCGTCCAGAAAAAGTGTTCCACCATCAGCCAACTCAAACCTTCCGATCCGCCGGTGAGAGGCTCCCGTAAAAGCTCCTTTCTCGTGGCCGAAGAGTTCACTGGCGATCAGTGTTTCCGGAAGGGCGCTGCAATGAATCCTTATGAATGGTTTGTCTTTGCGCAAGCTATGACTATGCACGGCCCTTGCCACAAGTTCCTTACCGACACCCGTGTCTCCCCTTATCATTACCGTGGCGTCAGTACCGCACACCTGGTCCACTTGTGATAGCACCTTCTTGATTGCTGCGCTTTCGCCTACGATATCCTCAAAATGCAGATTTTGGAGCCGCTCTTCTTTATAGTATAGATTTTCCTCGCTCAGTTTGATGTTTAGCCTTTGAATCTCTTCGTAAGCCCTCGCGTTGTCGAGGGCAAAAGCCGCCAATGCAGCAAAATAGGACAGTAGCTCCAGGTCGGATTCCTTGAACGCACTGCTGAGCAGCCGGTTGTCATGGTAGAGGACGCCGACGGTGGTGTCCCTGAGAATCATAGGAACGCAAATACGTGATCGGATGACCTCAGTGGAAAAGAACCCGGGGTCGTCTTCCGTATTCATTCCCATGACGCGGCCCTTTCCGTCTGCGGCAGCTTCCTGAATCATTCTCATTGAAGAGGCGAAATAGGGGTACTCGATTTGCTCGGAGGTAAGATTTTTCGATGCTCGCAATGTCAGCTGTGGAGGATTGGTCTCGTTATTCATGAGAAAAATTGCGCCTCGTTCCGCTCCGGTGATTCCATTCACGGTTGAAATAATATGCTGCACAAGGTCTTTGATTTCCCTGATTGTGACTACCTGCTGGCCCAGGTCGAGGATTTCCTTCAGAAGGCTTTCTCCAACGGGTCTCTCTGTACCAGCGGCTTCAAGTCATCCGGCACAAAATCGTCACTAAAGGGCCCGGGAGTGCTCCCAGCCATCATGACTAACTCCCCGGCTTTTTCTTTGTGTCCAAGAGCAAGTTCAACGCGGGCAAGCGCCATAAGGGCTTTGGAAAGCTCAACTCGGCTACCCGATTCCTGAAGGTATTTAATGGATGTTTGAAAAGACTCGACGACCTTGTCGTGCGGCAGTCCCCGGTCAAGTTTCAAAACCGCCTGACATCTATGCGCAATGCCTTTCATGAAGACATTTTCCCCGTTTAGCGTCTCCTTGATTTCCTTCTCCAAGTCAAGGCTGTCGGCTTGAGGGAGCTTTCCTTGTTTCATGGCAAGACAAAGTTCCATCAAGTACGGGTAAAGATACACGGTAACCTGGACTTTTCTGCTTGTCCGGAGAAATTGTCTGAGATACGAGGAGGCCTTCCGACCCTCGCCCCTCAGGAAATGAGCGTATGCCAGTGCGATTTTGGATACGATCAGCACCCAATCGTTGTGAACCTTCCGCGCCAGGTTCGAGGCATTTTCCAGAAACTGAATGGCATCATCTAATCGGCCGATTGCCAGCAGGATTGTCCCGATGTTGCCCAAGGCATAGGCGCCCATGTACAGGTTGCCGTTTTCTTCACATTGGGCGCGGATCGAATCCAACATGCCGAGTCCCTGGGTGATCTGTCCCACTTGACAGTAGCAGTAGCCCACGGTGGTCATGGCCAGAAGCGGGAATCCTCTTTGCGGATACCGTTCGATATCGGGCGCTGACTGCTCGTAGATCTGAATCGCCTCTTGAAATCTTCCCTGCCAGAAATGAAAGAACGTGCTGAAGACTGTAGCTGAACGCATGGTTTTGGGGTCATTCAGCTCTTTTGCCATTGCCCAGCCTCGCTCGAAGTTATTCAGAGCGCTGGCATATTGGGACCTGACCCACTCGTTTTTTGCTATATGCATCTGCAAAAGCACTTGCAAAGGCATGTTAGCGCGCAATTCTGCCCGTTTCACTGCAGATGTGAGAATTGAGATCACCTCTTCCGTGTCATGCCGGCCTACCGAAATTTTTGCATACTTGATGGCAGTTTCACTGAACAGAAGGTCTTCTGCCTCTCCGGAGGTGTTCGCCAGATCGTCAAGTGCCTTTCTGTAGCACTGAAGGGCCTCCTCGTTGCGGAATCGCGGAAGATGGATGTCTCCCGCATTGACCAGGTATCCGCATCTCGTTGTGTCATTCCAAATATGGAGCAAGTGATCCGCAGCCACGAGAACAGTCATGTCGTCGTCTGAGAACTCCCGCATCAACATGTCGGAAATCTGGCCGTGCAAGAGGGTCTGCTCCGGCTGAGTGAGGATGCTCCTCCATCTGTCCCGTTTTTTTGCATCCTTGAAACAGTAATAGCCCGGGCCTTGGCTGACCAACCAACCATCCTTCACCCCTTCTTCCAACTGAGCCAGTATGTGCGACGGTTTTTTCCCTAACAGGAGGTCCAGCAGCCAGTCTATGCAGAAATCTCCAGTGAAAAGAGCACTGGCAGAGAGGAGTTGCTCATAATCGTTCCTTCTTACGGGCGGTGTATTGGCAACCATTATCCGACTCTCTTTCGGTTGTGATCGTGCACCGCGCAAGATTGCAGAGCACGAAGACAGAGGAAGATGTATTACTGTTGTGTTGGCGAAACAGCGCCCCGGGAGGGCACTCGGGAGTTGCCCAAGGAACTGGTTTCTGCAAGAAACCGTGGCAGCATGCTCCTTGGTACGGAATGTTGTGCTTTTTCAGGTCATCTTCTTTGAGCCTCGGCTTTTCTTGGGTTATGTGCGGTGAACTTGCTGCCCTTAACCATTGTCACGGGACTCTTCTCTCGCAAATTCTAGCACAGTATTTGGACGATAGAATCAACATGTTGTGCAGTGCTCCGGGACAATTTTGTGCGTAAGCCGTTAGAATGTGCAAAATCAAGGTTTTATATCGCGGGATGCACACGGCATGCTTCTTGCTAAAAGGACATTACGCACGTGGTGATCTCCCCGGCTGATCTCTGTAACGTGCAGACTGTCCGAACCACACATTTGCCGGGGCCGCCACCGAACAAACCGGCAGACCCCATTCCATCGGAATAGGGCAGCTTCATAACCATTAACTTGAAGCTCGACGATCAAACGCAAAGGGAAGGTATCTCAATGGCTAAGAAAGAATATGATGTGATTGTGATCGGATCCGGAGTGGGGGGGATAGGCGCTGCTGCGATTCTCGCAAAGACTTTCGGCAAAAAAGTCCTTGTACTGGAGAAAGCGCCGCACATTGGAGGCCGAGTCGCTTCTTATACGGGAAAAGGTGACAAGGTTGTAATAGACGGCATGGAATTGGACGACATAGGTCTCAGAAAGTCCCTCGTTGATTCGCGATGCTGGGTTTCCTACTGCGAGCCTGACCTCAAGACGATCATGAAAGAAGGAAGACTGGACGGTTATACCTTCGAGAACGGCGGTCACGGGCTTTTTTGGGGTAACAAATCGCGGTGCCGCTTGCTTCTGGACTATCTCGAACACCCCGTGGACATGCCTGTGAACTCCGGCTTGGGGTTCGTTGACGCGAGAACCGGCCAAATCTATCAGGTGCCTGCGAGAAAGCCCTATCCCTGGCAATCCGAACAAGGCTATGCTGCTACCCTTAGTGCCCTCAAACAAATGGGATCCCTCAGCATGGAGGAGTGCGCCGCTGCCATGAATATCGATGTGCAGACCTGGCTGGAAGAAAGAGGGCTCACGGATAACGAAGATAGTCTCCCCCCAACCTGCCTAAAGATTTAACAAATTTTGTCGATATAGATAAGGAACCATCAGACCAACAGGGAAGGCGCGCAATATTGGCATTAATGACCTTCTGGGCGTCCTGGGCGCTCGTTTGAGCCTTCCCTTTATAGGGGATGCCCTTGTGATAAGACGCGGTCTCTTGAATGTATGGGGCGTCTACAGATTCACTGGAGATTATGTTTACGTAAAACAATTTTTTCTGGAATCCATTTTGTTGGAGACAACAGAAATGCCGCTTGAATGTCATGAATGTTTAGTTCGACCGATGTGTTGATATTTGTGTGATGATTTTTTAAATCGAATTTATTTTAATAGCAGATGATTATATAACAGCAATTTATAGTTAAACGAAACGAAATTCGATAATTATCCAATTGTTGTTTTCAGTTTATTAAAATCTAATAGACAGATGAATGGGATGAAGCTACAATTAAAAGTAGTGCAGACTAATAGATGAATATTATTTTGAAATTGAAAATATGGATTATTACGACCGACTGGTAAAAGTTATTTCACCTCACTTCTATGCAGGTTCTGTCATTCTGATGTTCTTTGAAAGGGGTAACAAATAATACACAGAGGACGCTCTGCTGAAGGGATAAGACAATCGTTTTATCCTGTCCCTACGTAGCGTGTGAGGTCCTGGACGAGGTTTTCCTAAACCTAAGCTGCCTTGACCAGGACCTTGCACCACCGGGGGAATTAAACGCTTAGGACGGTAACTAGTATGTCATCAGTATCCACAGAAAATCATAACCAATCGCCAGTTGAACTTCACCTTAAGTCCCGTTGATACACACAACAAAAAGGCAATGCCCCACAAGCTACAGAATTATGAAATTGATGGCGTTTGGAACCATCACCAGTCGATTATTTTGGATACTATAATCGATGTCATGTTTAAACGATCTTACCAACAACACAAAAAACTGCCACAATCTTGGAGATCTTTAAAAGTTCTTGAAAGAATCAATGGTTTATTAAAAACCGGCATCAACCGCACCTTTATTGATTCTTTAAGTTTATCACCACGCGAAGCTTATTCTAAATACATGGGTTATGATGTAGTTGCCAAGCTGCGGGAGGATTATGAAAACAATGATAATCTTAAGAGAAATCTGACTTTTGAAGAATATGTAGACCGATATTTTGAGAATGAAAGATCATACCAAGACTATCTTAAAAGTATAACAGAAAATAAAAATCCTCTCCATAATGATTGGAAATTTGAATTCAATATTCACAGACATATTGAAAGATTATTCTTTTCTTCAAGTTTATAAATATACATTTTTTGAACACTTAAATAAAATACCTGCAACAAAATTCAGGATGAACTACAAAATAAAATTTATTTCATCGATCCACCAAAATTTGACGAAAAAGGAAAACTTATTGAGAGGGGAAAATTATCTGATTATCACTATCAAATGCGTGAATATCAGAACCTATTTGAAGTTGAAGGCGATAAAAATAAATTCAAATTAAATTTCAAATCTCCCCTATCAAAGCTGGTGATCTACAACATGTTAATAATGGACACGGACTGGTGCCCTGTTGAAGCTATGGCATTGTCCAAAAACGCCTATTTCCTGTTTAAACGCTTCGTATTGAATCAGAATATCCGGTAAGCACAAGGCAAATAGCATCACGTTGAATTTTGATGACCTGAAAACTTATCTCGACGTTTCCTGGTCCAATGGCCGCGGCGTGCATCAAATGATTGCCAAAGCATTGACCGACATGGTTGAGAAGGGAGTTGTCTCCAGCTTCCAGGAGAATCGGAATCATGGCAGGGAGCGGACCTATGAGCTGACTTTTGATCATGATGCTGCCGGCGATAACGGCGCTGAAGACTGAAATCTGGCAAGTTTTCCAGGCGATAGGCCCCTATTAGTTCTTCGTAACTTTTCAAAAACGCGTACGGTTTTTACGAAAACGCATACGTTTTTTACTAAAACGCGTACGGTTCTTGAAAAAACGCATACAAAAAGCACTGTAAGCTGTTGCTATCATTGAATTTGGTTGCCCTATAAATGTTATAAACATTTAAAATGATCTTTGTAAAGTTCTTCTGTAAAATCTTTCGAGGGAAAGGCCCCTCGGCAAGAGCCTCGGGCCATCCCTCTAAAGATCGCTGAGGCGATAGTCCAGGAAATAGATCTTTAGAAGTAGGGCCTAAGATGAAGAGCTATCGTTTAGAAATAAATCCCTGAAATTCAACCGCACGATCACTCGAGCAATAGTCTCATTCTTTCAACTCCAATGAATGTCCCTTTTCAAACTGGCATTTGTCCCGGACTAATCCCGAAATTTTCAACGATCAAATCCCGCAACTACACCCTTAAATTCAAACGTCCCTACAGGCAGTTCTACGAGCTGAAAAAACAACCTCAAATTCAAACGTCGTTTCATCTGTTGCTTTTCCCTAAATCTATTTCCGTAAATCCAACCGAAAATTCAAACGTCGTTTCATCCTCCCCTTCAACCTTCCCTACATATTCAGTCGAAGGGAAGTGTCAACCTAAGTCTCCAGGCAAGCGTTCATCATGGCCTCAAGATCAGACAGTATGCCGAATCAGTTAGCTGGGGCCAGGCGGCGCGACCAATGATCCCGGCCTGGTGCTTTGCCCGGGAACGGCGCTCAGATCATCGTTTCGGACTTTATAATGGAGGGCGCCCTGCCCTGTTGCCCTGGAGACGGCATTGTGCTGGTTGGCCTATTGACAAGAACTCACGCCAATTCCTATAATGACCACATCAAAGCGGGTCCGGTATTTTTCCACCCGATAGAAATTACCCTTCGGCCTTATCTCACAAGGCCTTGCATTGACGATGTTACGCCGGTCTCGTGCCCTACTGGGGCGCCCGAGGTAACATCGTGTCCGCCGCATCTTCGATTGACAATAATGCCACGCCTGGCATAGAAACTACCAAGACGGAACCTGTTCCACATCCGAGTGTTTCGGACAATCAAAGCTGGATGGCAACAGTTATGAAATTGTGGGGGCAGACAGGTTATAACCCCGGGCGGCGGCACTGGTATCTTAAAGGGCGCTGGCAGGGCAAACCGGAGTATTTTAGCCAACTCCCGACTCGCGGCGACTTTATCACATGCAAAACGGAGGAGATGGCCAAATTCCTCCAGGTCGAAATATCCCGCGATATCTCACGCGGCATTTTTAACCCCGCACGTTATCGAAAGGCCCGCCCACTTCATCTCAAAAACTTTGCCGAACAGTGGCTCGACCAACAAAAGCATGTTTCCTGGGTCACCCTAAAAGGTTACAAGAGCTACCTTCGTAATTGGATTTCACCGCTGCTGGGCGACGAATACCTTGGCGATCTGAGCCACGAGAAACTCGTTTCCTTCTTCAACGAGCTTCCCCTCAACATCAAAACGAAAAAAAATGTTTTCGGATGCCTTCATAAGATTTTGGAGGACGCCCGAAAAAGCGGATACATTTCTCAGCTTCCAGCATGGATCGAGTTTAAGGGCGCGCGATCAATCCCCCAAAGACAAATACAATGGCTCGACCGGCAGTCGCAAATGCGGATTTTGAACGAGATTTCTGAACGGCATCGCCCAATATTTGAATTCATTTTTTTGACGGGCGTGAGGCCGTCTGAGGCTAGAGCGCTGCGCAAGCGCGACATCAAGGACGATCATATTTTGATCGCCGTCACTTTTGCGCCAGAAAAGGGCGGGGAAAGATTGCGGGTGGTCAAGAACCGGAAAGAGGAACCAATTCCGCTCTACGAATCGGTGAGGGAGTTGTTTTCGAGGAACCCAGGTAATCTAACCGAATTTGTTTTTGTTAACGGCGATACGGGGCGTCCCTACAGCCGCAATTTCAACCGCGATCTGTGGAATCCGGCCTGCAAACGGGCCCTCGGTTACATTTTTCCGCTGAACAACGCCGGACGTCATTCATTTGCCAATCAGCTTCTCGCAGCAGGGGCAGAGATTGAGGACGTTTCCGCTCTCCTCCGACACAGCGGCTCGCAAATCACCAAGCAGAATTATGGCAGGCCCCACCTTCAAGTGCTAAAGAAGGTGGTCGATAATGTGCAACGCCTCAGATGAGCCGTCCCACTGGGATTGTTGATTTGTTTACCAGTTGTTTACAGGGGTTCCGTCCAACAATTTATATTAAATTCAATAAGTTATTGGCGGAGAGGGTGGGATTTGAACCCACGATCCCGCTTTTGGCAGGATACCGCTTTTCGAGAGCGGCGCCTTCAACCGCTCGGCCACCTCTCCGGCACGCCACGTGATCAAGCCACAATCGTTTTTTGTATCATCAAGGCACTGGCTTGTCAATCATCGTGTCGCGCCGTTATCAGGGGGTTGAAAAACAAGCATCAGGCCGTCAGCCAAGGCGTGCGGCGTTTTGGAAAGCGCAGCATATTCATCGATATGTGAGCATTTACAAAAGCCGCACAACGCCGGATCACGGCCTCAGGCGCAGTTTTTCAATCCCCTGTTGGGTCACGGCAACAGCATTTGCCGGACCTCCGCAGAGTACTCGCCGTCCTCCCCGTAGACGATGAGCGGCGGGGCGATAGTGAGCCCGGGCCGGCCGCCCGCGCGGCCCTCCACAAGTACCCGTCGGGCATCGGTTTGCCCCTTGGAGTGCACGGGCCGCAACCGCTTCGGTTCGAGGTGCATGGAACGCATGTGGCCGATGAGCTCGGCGGCGCGCTCGACCGGGTAGATCGTCACGAAGCGGCCACCGGTCTTCAGCACCCGGCGGGATGCCTGAAGCAAGGCCGGCAGGGTGATTGCGATCTCGTGCCGGGCGACCGCGCGCTGCCCGTCCGGGTTAAGCCGGCCGGACCGCCCGCGGTGGTAGGGGGGGTTGCTGCAGACCACGTCGACCGGCCCGGCCGACATGTCCGGCGTGATGGCGCGCATGTCGGCCTGCAGGATGCGGATGCGGTCGGCCATGTGGTTCGCCCGGACGTTGTCGGCCGCGAGTTCCACCAACTCGGGCTGGATTTCGACGCCCCACACACGAATGCGCGGATGCCGGAAGACCAGCATCAGCGGGATGATCCCGCAGCCGGTGCCCAGGTCGATCAGCGTCTGCCCCGGCCGCGGCTCGGCGAAGTGGGCCAGCAGAACCGCATCGATGGAAAACCGGTACCCGAGGCGGCTTTGCGCCACGCGCAGGCGGCCGTCGAAAAACGTGTCACCGGTCAGGCGTTCGATGTCGGACTCTTTCGCCATGGCCGGTTAAAACGACCCCACCTTAAATTTGATTTCGCTGACCAGCGGTTGGCCCAGTTCGGTGTTCAGCCGGGCGATCAGCTCCGGTTTCGAAAACTGCAGGTGATGGATCCAGGCGGGGCTGGTGACGTGCACCAGAAGGATGGATCCCTTGAAAGCCGCCGGCCGGGCGTTGCGAGCGACCTCGTCGCCGGCCGCACGGTCCCACACCTTCCAGATGCCCAGCATCCCCTGCTCGGCTTCCGGACGCAAGCCGCCGATCAGCCCCGCGAGAACGCTCCCGATGTGCGCCGCTGCCTGCGTGTCTTTTTTCATCCGCATCACCTGCCGGCATTTAGCCCGCGAGACCGCGGGATGTCAAGCAGAACCAATGCGCGCTCGTGCGCCCGGGCCGTCCGCAATCTTGCTTTTTGCTTGACTTGTCTGAGGGGGTGCCTTAGTTTACCAAATCGTCGGCCCGAGCCTGGATCTTGTCGAAAGACGGCCGCCCTCCACCCGGCGACGGTTCTGTGCCTGATCTGATCACCCACTGGATGAAACCAAGGATCGAAACATGAGTTGGGACTGGGAAAAACTGAAACAACAGCAGGGATCTCGGGGCGGCATGCCGCCACAAGTGGACGACATCGTCCAGGGATTGAAAAAAATCAAACTTCCGGGCGGGCCGCTGGCGTTTGGCGTCATCGCGGCGCTGCTGCTAGCCTTCACCGCGTTCTACACGGTCAACCAGGACGAGGTCGGCATCGTGCAGCGCTTCGGCCGCTATGTCGAGACCGCCCAGCCGGGGCTGAACTTCAAACTGCCCCTGGGCATCGACACGGTCACGAAGGTCAATGTCAAACGCGTTCAGACCGAGGAGTTCGGGTCCACCGCCGCGGAGGTGGATTTCCGACCCCGGGTGAAGGCCGGCGCGGAAACGGGCAACGTGGCGCTCATGCTGACCGGCGATCTGAACGTGGCGGTCGTCCCGTGGATCGTGCAGTATCGCATTAAAGACCCCTACAACTTCCTTTTCAAAGTCGCCAACGTGCGCCAACTGCTCAAAGACATGTCCGAGGCCACGATGCGCCTGGTGGTCGGGGACCGCAGCATCAACGAGGTCATCAGCAAGCGCGACGAGATCGCTATCGAAGCAAGGGAAAGCCTCCAAAAAGAACTCGACCAGGCCGAGACCGGAATTCATATCGTCACGATCGA
>CAVOXB010000016.1:0-95150 GCA_963700305.1 uncultured delta proteobacterium | reverse complement strand
GACGTATTGCTAACCGCGGCGCAGATCGTTCATGAACGATTGCGCGCTGATTACGCCGAGTCCGGGGGACGCTGCCAGCGGCCCCCGGACGAACCCAAGAAGAGATTAAATCACACCGGTCCTTTCATCCGGATGCCGAATTAATCGTCTTCCCGTGATGCCTGTAGAGGTATTTCGGTGACGAATTCACAATATCCGCCGCGTGCTTCGAGCCGCCATACGTGACCAAAACCTTTGATTCGTAGTTGTTGAGAGGCTCTTTTGGGAAATTCGATGGAGCAGAGTCTCGGCAGCGGGGCGGAAATAAAAAGCCTTGACAAGGGGAGGATTATTTGATCATAATGCCTGGATACTATTTGGAGGTAATGGCGTATGCCGACAATTAATCAGCTGGTCAGAAAAGGACGGGAAAGGCCCAGGAAGAAAACCTCGGCCCCGGCGCTGACCAACTGTCCACAACGCAGAGGGGTATGTGTGAGAGTTTACACTACCACGCCCAAGAAGCCCAACTCAGCGTTGAGGAAGGTTGCCAGGGTCCGTCTCACCAATGGATACGAAGTCACCTCCTATATCCCCGGAATTGGTCACAATCTTCAGGAGCACTCAGTTGTCCTAATTAGGGGCGGAAGAGTAAAAGACCTCCCTGGTGTTCGTTACCATATAATAAGGGGTGCTCAGGACGCATTTGGTGTGCAGGATCGTAAGCAGGGGAGATCTAAATACGGAACAAAAAGACCGAAATAATCCCTGATTTGATTCGGAAATGTCCAGCCATGAGAGGCTGAGGCACCCGGGATTTCAAAAATAACGGGTCCAGGTAAACCGCCGATGAGGCGGGGTGGGTTCAGACGGGACCAAAAGAAGGTTAGTGAGCGGCGACGCCGCCAAAGCCTTCTGGACCTTACCAACCTGGAAGCTGCCCGGAGCAGCACGTTCTGGATATGGAATATTTTAAAGGGCACTTGCCCATGGAGCAGCACTTATGCCTAGAAAAGGGAACGTTCCAAAAAGGGATATTTTACCTGATCCCAAGTACCACAGCAAACTGGTTGCCAAGTTCATAAACGGCATTATGTGGGAAGGCAAAAAGTCTGTAGCTGAAGCCATTCTCTACGGCGCGTTCGACATGATCGCGAAACGGACCAACGAAGATCCTCTTAGACTCTTCGAGAGAGCTGTGGAGAACGTTAAACCCGTCCTGGAAGTCCGTTCCCGGCGAGTAGGCGGTAGCACCTATCAGGTACCGGTAGAGATTCAGGCCCGAAAGACGGCAGGCCTTGGCAATAAGATGGCTCATATCATATGCCAGGGGACGTGGCGAAAAGAGTATGCGGGAAAAACTCGCTTGCGAATTTATGGATGCAGCATCCAACAAGGGCAGTTCGGTCAAAAAGAAAGAAGACACTCACAAAATGGCGGAAGCCAACAAAGCATTCGCCCATTACAGGTGGTAAGGTCCGGGAAAGACCGAATTCATATGTCCGGAGATTCACTTAGAAAAACCCGAAATATCGGGATTATGGCGCACATCGATGCAGGGAAAACCACGACGACTGAAAGGATTCTCTATTATACCGGAGTTTCGCATCGTATGGGCGAAGTTCATGACGGAAAAGCCGTCATGGACTGGATGGAACAGGAACAGGAAAGAGGTATCACCATAACCTCTGCTGCCACGGCATGCCAGTGGAAGCAACATAAGATTAATATAATCGATACTCCAGGACACGTGGACTTCACCATTGAAGTTGAAAGGTCCTTGAGGGTGCTAGACGGCGCCGTAGCGGTTTTTTGCGCAGTCGGCGGAGTGGAGCCCCAGTCCGAAACAGTCTGGAAACAGGCTGATCGATACAAAGTCCCCAGGATTGCATTTATCAACAAAATGGATCGATGCGGGAGCGGATTATCTTAGAGTAGTGGATATGATGAAAACAAGACTACAGAACCAACCCGATTCTCCTGCAGATCCCTCTGGGAACTGAAGAGAATTTCCGTGGTGTCATAGATCTGGTTTCCATGAAAGCCATTATTTTTGATGATGAATCCATGGGAATGAACTTTGACGTGGTCGACATTCCCACGGATTATCAAGGATCAGGCGCAAGGCGCACGAAGCCAGCTAGTGGAAAGTGTCTGCGAGTTGGATGATGATCTGCTGGAATGCTACCTTGAAGGCGATACCGATATACCCGTCCGACAAACTATTACGGACGATCCGGCAAGGCACCATTGACTTGAATATTACGCCAGTCCTTTTGGGATCGGCTTTCAAGAACAAAGGCATTCAGCAGCTTCTGGACGCGGTAGTGGATTTTCTTCCATCACCTGTCGATGTCCCGCCCGTGGAAGGCAAAGACGGAAATGGCAAAGCAGTCACAGCGATGCGTAGATGGCCCTTTTGCAGCCCTGGCATTCAAAATAATGAATGATCCCTACACCGGCAATTTGACTTTCCTCAGAGTCTATTCGGGAAAGATTTCCTCCGGTTCCTCTGCTTTCAATGTCAATGCGGATAAGAAAGAGCGCATTGGGCGGCTCCTCAAAATGCACTCGAACCAACGAGAAGAAGTAAAAGAGGCTCGTGCGGGGGATATAATTGCCGCTGTTGGCCTTAAATACACTAAAACCGGCGATACCCTGTCAGATGAAGATCAGTCCGCTGCTACTGGAATCCATGGAATTTCCTGAACCTGTGATCTCTGTAGCTCTGGAGCCCAAATCCAGAGACGAGATGGACAAGCTTTCCAAGGCCATGAGCAGACTCTTGAGGGAAGATCCGTCGCTTAAGGTTAAGGCAGATAAGGAAACCGGGCAGACCATTCTTTCCGGAATGGGAGAGCTTCATCTCGAAATAGTGGTGGATAGGCTTCTAAGAGAATTTCAGGTGGAGGCCAGTGTTGGAGAGCCGGAAGTAGCCTTCCGTGAAACTACTCACCAAGCCGGTGTCGATTCATTACAGGCATGTGAAACAAACGGGCGGTAAGGGTCAATTTGCAGAAGTGGTTATAGATGTTGAGCCCCTACAAGGAAGGCACGGGATTTGAATTTGTAGATAAGATTACAGGCGGCGCAATCCCAAAGGAATTTATCAAACCGGTTGAAGAAGGTGTTCGAGCATCGATGGAATCCGGGCGCTTGGCGGGATTTCCGGTGGTGGACGTGAAGGTCACCTTGACAGACGGCAAATTTCACGAAGTGGACTCTTCGGAAATGGCCTTCAGAATGGCCGGATATTATGGCCTTCAAGAAGCGTGCCGAGAAGGGTCGGAGCGATTCTGCTTGAGCCCATCATGGATGTGGAAGTAGTTGCGTCCTGGTGAATTTCTCGGGGATGTGCTCGGCGATCTTACATCCCGACGAGGCAAAATTTTAGGTATGGAAAGCCGCTCGGGAACACAGACCGTGGGAGTCAGGGTGCCGCTTGCACGGATGTTCGGGTACGCAACTGATCTCAGAAGCCTTACACAAGGACGCGCTACATTTACCATGCGATTTTCACACTATGAACCTGCGCCACAGTCCGTAATGGAAAAAGTGGTTGCCGAGTTTAAGCAATCTGGAGGAGCCCATGGGCAAGGCGAAGTTTGAGCGTACGAAGCCACACGTGAATGTAGGGACGATAGGTCACATCGATCACGGGAAGACGACCCTTACGGCGGCGATCACACGGGTATTGGCGAAGAAGGGATTTGGCTGGTATGTGCCGTTTGAGGAGATAGACAAGGCTCCTGAAGAGAAGGAGCGAGGGATAACCATAGCGACGGCGCATGTGGAGTATCAGACAGCAAATCGTCATTATGCTCACGTGGATTGTCCGGGTCACGCAGACTATATCAAGAACATGATAACAGGTGCTGCGCAGATGGACGGAGCGATACTGGTGGTTGGAGCGAACGACGGTCCTATGCCCCAGACGCGAGAGCACATACTGTTGGCCCGGCAGGTGGGTGTTCCTTATGTAGTGGTATTTTTGAACAAGGTAGACATGGTGGATGATCCTGAGCTCATAGAGTTGGTAGAGTTGGAGCTTCGTGAGCTTCTTGAGTTCCTATGATTTCCCAGGAGACGATGTTCCGATCATTCGGGGCAGTGCACTCAAGGCGTTGGAGGCTGGAGATCCGAAGCATCAGGATGCGAAGTGCATACTTGAGCTGATGGATGCGATAGACAGCTATATACCTGTACCGACGCGAGATAGACAAGCCGTTTCTGATGCCAGTTGAGGATGTGTTCAGTATTTCGGGCGGGGCACGGTTGTAACAGGCAGGGTAGAGCGCGGTCAGATCAAGGTGAACGAAGAAGTTGAGATCGTAGGGATTCAAGAGACACTCGCAAGACGGTTTGTACTGGTGTTGAGATGTTCCGTAAGGTATTGGATTTGGGCGAGGCTGGCGACAATGTTGGCCTTCTTCTTCGCGGTGTCAAGCGAGAGGAGGTAGAGCGCGGCCAGGTTGTAGCACATCCGGGATCGATTACGCCCCACACCAGTTTCAAGGCAGAGACGTATATTCTGGCGAAAGAGGAAGGCGGTCGTCATACGCCGTTTTTCAATGGATACCGGCCCCAGTTTTACTTCCGTACCACAGATGTTACAGGCGTGATAACGCTTCCTGAAGGAGTGGAGATGGTAATGCCCGGAGACAACGTTTCCCTTGAGGGGCAGCTGATAACGCCGATAGCAATGGAAAAGGAACTTCGATTCGCAATCCGGGAAGGTGGCCGACGGTCGGTGCCGGAGTTGTCTCGGAAATAATTGAGTAGCATCGGTTAAGCCTACTGCGAGGTTTTAGGCATGGATATGCAAGCCCTAAAAATACGGATCAGGTTAAAGGCCTACGATCATAAGCTTCTTGATCAATCAGCAGCGGAGATCGTGGACACTGCCTGGCGCACCGGCGCGAAAGTTGCCGGCCCCATACCTCTTCCTACGAGAATACAGAAATACACGGTTCTTCGGTCGCCGCACATTGACAAAAAATCCCGGGAACAGTTCGAGATTCGCGTTCACAAGCGGCTATTGGACATATTGGAACCGACGCAACAGACATTGGACGCCCTAATGAAGCTGGATCTCTCTCCCGGAGTGGACGTGGAGATCAAGGCATAGGCGGGACTGGGTCGTTAAGGAGACGGACATGATTGAAGGAATGATCGGAAAAAAGCTTGGAATGGTCCAGATCTTTGACGAATCGGGTCATGCCATTGGGGTGACTGTCGTGGAGGCTGGTCCCTGCACGGTGATTCAAAAACGGGAAAATTCCAAAGTTCAGCTTGGCTATTTAGAAGTTAAAGAGAGTAAGGTCACCAAGCCGCGTTTAGGACAATTCAAGAAAGCCGGCACAGCCGCTTTCAGGTTTTTGAAGGAATTTTCCGCTGATGGATCTGAACCCGTTGAAGTCGGACAAGAAATACGTGCAGACATATTCAATCCCGGCGACGTGGTCAAGGTAATTGGAACCAGCAAAGGCAAGGGGTTCGCTGGCGTTATCAAAAGATGGAATTTCGGCGGCGGCCGCGAAACTCACGGCTCCCGATCCCATCGAATTCCCGGATCTGTCGGACAGTGCGCATGGCCATCGCGTGTGTTTAAAGGCAAGAAATTGCCTGGCCGGCTCGGAGGGGCTAAGATTACTGCCCCTAGTGTCAAGGTCCTGGAAGTCCGTGCAGACGAGAACCTGCTCTTTCTCAAAGGTCCCGTGCCCGGAGCCAAGGGGACGATTTTATTTATAAGGAAAAGGTAATGGCCTCCGTAGACGTTATCAACCAAAAGGGCGAAAAAGTAGATACCATCGAACTGGACGACAAGATCTTCAACGCGGAAATTCGCGAGACACTCGTTCATGAGGTAGTAGTCTGGCAGCAGGCCAAACGCCGGGGTGGCAACGCATCCACCAAAACGAGAGGACAAGTCCGTGGTGGTGGAAAGAAGCCATGGCGCCAAAAGGGAACTGGTCGAGCTCGGGCCGGCACCAATCGTTCACCGGTTTGGGTCGGTGGTGGCACTGTTTTCGGCCCGCATCCTCGCTCTTATGCCTTTTCCGTTCCCAAGAAGGTTAGAAGGGCGGCTCTGCGATCCGTGTTGAGTGCCAGGCTGAAAGATGACCGCCTTACGGTCGTGGACAAGATCGAATTAGATTTGCCGAAGACGAAGCTGTTTGTGGAGACTGTCAAGGCCCTGGGGTTCGACACCAACAAGACCCTGTTCATCACGCCTGAAAAGGATGAAGCGCTGCTCAGGTCTTCCCGGAATTTGTATCACGTAATGGTGCTCCCCACTGAAGGTCTGAATGTTTACGATCTTCTCAGATTCGATAGGCTGGTGTTGCTCCAGGACGCTGTGGCCAAAATTCACGAGAGGTTGGGGTGATGCTGGAAGAATACACTATAATCCGAAGGCCCATAATCACTGAGAAAGGGTCCGTACCTTAAGGATGAGAACAACCAGCTTGTTTTTGAAGTGCACCCCGACTCTAATAAATCCGAGATCAAGAAGGCCGTTGAGAAACTCTTCAAAGTAACGGTGCTCTCTGTGCGCACCCAGAACCGGATTGGTAAACGCAAACGGCTTGGACGAATGGTCGGTCGGCGAAAAAGCTGGAAAAAGGCAGTCGTCACTTTGAAAGAAGGCGATCGCGTGGAATTCTTTGAAGGCGTGTAGGAACTGCTTTTTAGGAATAGGGCTGAAAGCCGATTCTGACTAGAAATAGCATTAAGGACTTAATCATATGGCCATCAAAAAATATAAGCCGACGTCCCCGGGGATCAGGTTCCAGACAGGGTTCAGCTTCGAGGAGATTACTACCGACGAGCCCCTTAAGTCCCTGACCACAGGTGTGAGCAAGAAGGGCGGCCGAAACAATTATGGTAGGTTAACGGTAAGGCATCGAGGCGGCGGCCACAAAAGACGGTTTCCGCGTGGTAGACTTCCGCCGTGACAAGATCGATGTTCCGGGCAAGGTGGTCAGCGTGGAGTACGATCCCAACCGGAGCGGTAGAATTGCCCTTATCAGCTACCTTGACGGAGAGAAGGCATATATTTTATGGCCGGAGGGCCTGAAGGTCGACGACACGATAGTAGCCGGCGAGAAAGTAGACATCAAACCCGGAAATTGCCTGCCGCTGAAAAACATTCCCATGGGGACAATGGTTCACAATGTGGAGATGAAAATCGGCAAAGGTGGCCAGATAATCAGGTCCGCCGGAACCTTCGGCCAGCTCATGGCTAAAGAGAAAGGCTACGTGCAGTTGAAACTGCCTTCCGGTGAAGTTCGCATGGTGCTGGATCGCTGCAGGGCGACCATCGGCCAGGTGGGGAATCTCGATCATGAGAAGATCTCCCTGGGAAAGGCCGGTCGCACCCGCCGCCTGGGCAGAAGACCAAAGGTTCGCGGAGTGGTCATGAACCCTGTGGATCACCCCCACGGTGGAGGTGAGGGACGAACCTCCGGAGGCCGGCATCCGGTTACTCCTTGGGGCGTGCCCACAAAAGGTTACAAGACTCGTAAGAGAGACAAAGATTCCGATAAATACATAGTCAAGCGAAGGAAGTAGTTGCTATGCCCCGTTCGGTGCACAAAGGTCCATTCGTGGACGATCACGTATTGAGGAAAGTAATGCAGGCCCGGGATACCGGCTCACGTAAAGTGATCCAGACCTGGTCTCGGCGCTCTACCGTTATTCCCGACATGGTTGGCCTCACCTTCGCGGTGCATAATGGAAAGAAATTCATCCCAGTTTTTGTTACCGAGAACATGGTCGGACATAAACTCGGCGAATTTTCTCCCACCCGCACCTTTCACGGCCACGCAGGGGATAGAAAAGCCAAGAAGGGGAGAAAATAATGGAGTGGGAATGCACTCTCAAACACGCTCGGATCTCAGCGCGAAAGGCGCGGCTTGTAGCTGACCTCGTCCGAGGAATGCCCGTGAGCAACGCTCTGAGCCTTCTTCAGTTCACTCCCAAGAAGGCCGCGGACATGATCAGGAAAGTGGTTCAGTCCGCCCTGGGAAATGCTACGCAATCGAGCGGAGTGGATGAGGACAAGCTCTTTATAAGCAGAATTACTGTGGACGAAGGTCCCACTGCAAAGAGATGGACCCCGAGAGCTATGGGTAGAGCCACTCGTATAAGAAAACGAACAAGCCACATAGTTGTGGCAGTGCAAGAACGATAGTAGCAAATGCGGAGGTCGCGGCCGGGGTCATCGGTCGTAATAGTCCTCCAAACCCGCAGGAGGGTAATCTTGGGACAGAAGGTACATCCTCATGGATTCCGTTTAGGCGTCACCCGCACTTGGGAATCTCGGTGGTATTCCCAAAAGGACTATGGCGATTTCCTCATTGAAGATCTTAAGCTTCGGAATTTCGTCAAAAAGCGGAGCTCGCAGGCAAGCATCTCTAGAATAGAAATTGAGAGGGCTGCCGGAAAGATAAGGCTCATAATTCACACAGCGCGTCCCGGTATTGTAATCGGTCCCAAGGGAAGCGAAATCGAAAAACTCCGCAGGGAAATCCTGCGCATGACCGACAAAGAGGTCATAGTCGATATTAAAGAAATTCGTAAACCTGAGATAGACGCACAACTCGTGGCTGAAAACGTTGCCCAGCAATTAGAAAGACGTATTGCATTCAGGCGGGCCATGAAGAAATCCGTCACGAGCGCCCTGAAGTCTGGCGCAAAGGGAATCCGAATTGCCACAGCGGGCCGGCTCGGCGGTGCTGAAATGGCAAGGAGAGAGTGGTATAGAGAGGGCCGCGTTCCTCTTCAGACTCTCAGAGCAGATATAGATTACGGATTTGCCCAGGCGACCACCACCTACGGGGTAATCGGCGTGAAAGTCTGGATATTCAAAGGTGAGATGATCAAGAGCAAGCAAGCGGAGAAGTAAAATGCTCGCGCCTAAGAAAGTAAAATACAGAAAACGGCAGAAAGGCCGCATGAACGGGAGCCCTTGCAGAGGGACTCACGTGTCTTTCGGGGAATTTGGTTTAATGGCACTTGTTCCCGGATGGATAACTGCTAGACAGATCGAGGCGGCTCGTGTCGCCATGACCCGGCACGTCAAAAGAGGCGGGAAGATCTGGATACGAGTTTTTCCGGACAAACCTATAACCAAGAAGCCTGCGGAAACCCGTATGGGTAAAGGCAAAGGCGCCCCTGAAGAATGGGTGGCAGTTGTGAAGCCAGGAAAAGTGATGTACGAAATGGAAGGCGTCCCGGAAGAAGTGGCACGCGAGGCTTTCCGTCTGGCAGCAAGGAAGCTGCCACTAAAAACCCGGTTTGTGATGCGTGAGGAGTTGGCATGAAACCTCGAGAACTCAGGGATCTCTCAGTGGATGAGCTGACTGCCAAGGAGAAAGAGTTCCGCGAGGAAGAATTTCATCTCCGATTCAGGCATGCTACCGGTCAGCTCGAAAAGACCGCTCACCTTAGAAAACTCCGCCGGGATATAGCCCGTGTGAAGACTATCATGAGAGAAAAGGAGGCGTCTAAATGACGAGCTCCTCTGACAACAAAAAGCAGCGCAAAGTGCGCACCGGCGTGGTGATCAGCAACAAAATGGATAAAACCGTAGTCGTAGAGGTCAGCCGCACCGTGGTACATCCGGTCTACAAGAAATTTGTCCGTCGCAGAAAGCGATTTATGGCTCACGACGAAGAGAACCGCTGTCGCGTCGGGGATGAAGTGATGATCGTGGAGACTAGGCCCTTGAGCCGCCACAAAAACTGGCGCGTCCGTAAGATCCTGAAAGAAGCCGCGCTTCCTGGAGGTACGTTGTGATCCAGCAGCAAACACGTATGGACGTGGCTGACAATTCGGGCGCGAAAGAGCTCTTTTGTATCAAGGTGCTCGGAGGCACCAGGCGAAAGTACGCGAGCGTTGGCGATGTGGTTATTGTCAGTGTGAAGGAAGCAATCCCCAATTCAAAAGTGAAGAAGGGGGAGGTGCACAAGGCGGTGGTTGTTCGCACCCGCAGATCCGTCCGTAGACCGGACGGATCGTACATCCGCTTTGACGATAATTCCGCGGTGCTGATCAATAACCAGATGGAGCCTATCGGCACCCGTATATTCGGGCCGGTGGCCCGGGAACTTAGGGCCAAGAAATTTATGAAAATAGTGTCCTTGGCTCCGGAGGTTCTTTGAAAATGCCTCAAATAAAGAAGAACGACAAAGTTAAAGTTTTATCCGGAAAAGAAAAAGGACGACAGGGCAAAGTCCTCAAGGTGATCGGGGAAAAAGGTGCGGCTTTGGTTGAGAGGCTGAACTTTGTTAAGCGCCACACGCGTGCGGGCAAAGTAGGACAGCAGGGCGGAATCATCGAGAAAGAAGCACCAATAAGATTATCCAAGCTCATGGTGATTTGCCCGAAGTGCTCCAAACCGACCAGAACCGGGACCCGAGTGATAGAAGACGGAACCAAGGTCAGGTTCTGCAAGAAATGTTCTGAACAGCTAGAGAGCTAGAGGGAATAACGTTATGGCGTCGCGGCTTAAGGAATATTACTCAAAATCGGTAGTGCCGGCTTTGATGGAAAAATTCAAATACTCCAACCCCATGCAGGTGCCCGCACTCACGAAAGTCGTGGTAAACATGGGACTCGGCGAGGCGATTCAGAATCCCAAAATACTGGAAAACGCTCAGCAGGAGATGGCCCTGATTACAGGTCAATTGCCTGTGCTGCGAAAAGCGAGGAAGTCCATAGCCACCTTCAAACTGCGGGAAGGCATGACCATAGGGTGTAAGGTCACACTGAGACGCGACATCATGTTCCATTTTCTGGACAAGCTCATAAATGTCGCGCTTCCTCGAGTCCGTGACTTTCGCGGGGTCAATCCCAAGGGTTTCGATGGCAGAGGCAACTTTTCCATGGGGATAAAAGAGCAGATAATTTTCCCGGAAATTAATTATGACAAAATAGAGAAGATTCGCGGAATGAACATCACAATAGTAACCTCCGCGGAAAACGACGAAGAGGCCCGGGAACTGCTTGCGAACATGGGAATTCCGTTCAGAAAGTAGAAGATTTCGCCTCCAAGGAGGAAACGTTGGCCAAGATATCAATGATGGTGAAAGCGGCAAGACCTCAGAAGTTCGAGGTGAGGCGCTATAATAGGTGCCACATGTGCGGTCGGCCGAGAGCGTATTACCGCAAGTTTCAGCTTTGCCGTATATGTCTCAGAAATGAGGCTCTGAAGGGCAATGTACCGGGCATGGTTAAATCGAGTTGGTAGGAGACTGCTGAAAATGTGTATGACTGATCCCATAGCGGACATGTTGACGCGTATCCGGAACGCAAGGCAGGCGCGCAAGGAACAAGTAACCGTTCCCGCATCTAACCTGAAGATCGGCGTAGCCCAGATCCTCAAAGAAGAAGGATACGTCAAGAAATACAAGGTGATTCGGTCCACGAAGAATAAGCAGGGCGTCCTCAAGCTGACCCTTCGGTTCGATGACGAAACCCAGTGCGTCATCGAGGGACTGGCCAGAGTTTCAAAGCCCGGCCGTAGAGTGTATGTGGGGCAGGATCACAATCTTAAGAGCCATGGTGGCGTGGGGATCCTCGTTCTCTCTACATCGCAGGGAATTATGACTGACAAGGAAGCTCGTCGCCGTCGAATCGGTGGTGAGGTGCTTTGCAGCGTCTGGTAACGGTAATTTCTGAGGAGCTTTAACAAAATGTCCAGAATAGGCAAGGCCCCTATAGCCATACCCGATAAAGTCAAGGTGACCCTAAGTGCTCCGACGATAAGCGTCGAGGGACCCAAAGGTTCCCTGAGCATGTCGTTTTCCGACCTGGTAAAAGTGGATCTGGAGGACGCTATTGTAAGAGTGTCGGCTGCTTCCGAGCACCGTAAATCGCGAGCAATGCACGGCCTGACTCGCACCCTCATAAACAATATGGTGGTCGGGGTTACTGATGGATTCACCAAATCTCTTGAGATTCAGGGTGTCGGCTATCGGGCGGAATCGGATCAGCAAAACCTTACTCTGAACGTTGGTTATTCAAATCCCGTTGTAATGCCCATTCCTGAGGGAATATCAATAGTTGTTGAAAAGAACACGCTCATTCACGTGAGGGGAATCGATAAGCAACAGGTTGGCGAAGTCGCCGCTCGCATCCGTAGGGTGCGAAAACCTGAACCGTACAGGGGCAAGGGCATTCGATATCTCGGCGAGCAGGTCCGACGTAAAGTCGGTAAGGCCGGAGGTAAGTAAAACGGGCCGCGCGGTTCATAATAGGGCTCGCAAAACGGGCTAACGTATGCCATGACCCGCAGAATGCTAGAAAAAAAGGGCCTGAATCGTTCAAGAGGAACCTGAAATGAGTCATGTGACTGAAAAACTGGAATCAAGAAAAAAAAGAACCAGGCGGATGCGCTACAAAATAGCGGGGAATCCGGACCGGCATAGGCTGACGGTTTTTCGTTCAAATAAAAATATATTCGCCCAGATTATAGATGACGCCCACGGAATGACCTTGGTGCAAGCCTCGACTCTGGATAAGGGATTCCGAAGAAAAACCGGCGACCCGTTCAACAAGGACACGGCCAGGGAAGTCGGAAGGCGATTAGCGGCCCGAGCCAAAGAGCTGAATATAACAAAAGTAGTTTTCGACAGGGGCCCGTACTTGTATCACGGCAAAGTCAAGGCATTGGCCGATGGCGCTCGTGAAGGCGGACTCGATTTCTAGGACTTCAACAAGGAGGGATCACTGTTGCTCAATAGATCCGATATAGCAGGTGAAGGGGAATTAAAGGACCGAGTAGTCCACCTGAGCAGAGTCGCCAAAGTCGTCAAAGGCGGTCGCAGGTTTTCATTTAGTGCTGTTGTTGTAGTGGGAGACGGCCAGGGCCGCGTTGGGTTCGGCCTGGGTAAGGCCAATGAAGTCCCCGAGGCAATACGCAAGGGTGTGGAGCGGGCCAAGGCCTCTATGGTCGATATCCCGATTGTGAACGGCACAGTACCCCATGAAATCACCGGGCGATATGGAGCAGCAAAAGTCCTTCTGAAGCCGGCTGGTTCCGGGACCGGTGTAATCGCCGGAGGCGCTGTCCGTGCAGTGATGGAAGCTGCGGGAATACGCGACATCCTTACTAAATGTATCGGGACCAACAATCCTCATAATGTCGTAAAAGCAACTTTTGATGGCCTGAAAGGTCTCCGGACCCAGCAACAGATCGCCCGCAAACTCGGCAAGCTGGGTTCTCCGGATGAAGAACCGGAAAAGGGAGAGGAGGTTCTTCCAAATGCTTAAGGTCACGTTGACGAAGAGTAAGATAAAATCCACCGAGACCCAACGGGCCAGCATCAGGGGCTTGGGTCTGAGAAAGCTCAACCAGAGCCGATTACTCGAGGATACCCCTGAAATCAGGGGTATGATCCTTAAAGTGCATCATCTGGTGGAAGTCGAAGAGGTCGCGGAGTAAATCCGCCTCTCCAGGGGAAAACAAATGGATCTGTCGAATCTTAAGGGACCCGTAAACAGAAAAAAAAGCAGAAGGGTCGGTCGAGGCGAGTCGTCTGGCGTGGGCAAGACCTGCGGAAAAGGGCATAAGGGACAGAAATCCCGTTCTGGAGCGAGTATTAGCCCCGGCTTCGAGGGCGGCCAGATGCCACTCCAGAGGCGATTGCCCAAAAAAGGTTTTACAAATATTTTCAAAGTCCGATACAACGTCGTTAATCTAAAGGATTTGGACCGGTTCGAGCCGGGAGCAGTGATAACTGTGGAGTCGCTGAAGGAGAAAGGCCTTCTTAAGAGAAGGGGGCCTGTTAAGCTGCTGTCCGATGGAGAGGTCACAGCGGCGTACACAATAGTGCTGGACCGGACGAGTTCCGCAGCCCGAAAAAAAATTGAGGCAGCAGGCGGCAAGGTGGAGTTCAAATGACATTTTCGTCGCTGCCTTTTGATGAACGAGTGCGTTCGACTAGGAGATTCCCGTCGTGATCGGTTCCTTCGGCAACATAGCTAAAATACCGGAACTCAAACGCAGGGTTATTTTCACGCTCCTGATGTTATTCGTTTATCGCCTTGGAGTGCATGTTCCAGTTCCAGGGATTAATACCGCTGCGCTAAAGGATTTTTTCGGCAGATATCAACAAACCCTGTTCGGTGTGATCGACATGTTCACAGGTGGAGCAATGGAGAATTTCTCCGTTTTTTCACTTGGAATCATGCCGTACATCAGCGCCTCCATCATACTTCAGCTTCTCACGGTGGTTGTTCCACATTTGGAACGGCTTTCCAAAGAGGGTGAAGCTGGGCGCAAGAAGATCACCCAGTATACCCGATACGGAACAGTGGTGCTTTCATTGATTCAGGGTTTGGGCATCAGCGTAGGCCTTGCCAATACCGAAAACATGGTTTACATCTCGAAACCCGCGTTTGTGATGCTTTCCATGATAACGCTTGCCGCAGGCACCGCGTTTATTATGTGGTTGGGGGAGCAGATTACCGAGCGCGGTATCGGTAACGGCATTTCTCTGATAATTTTTGCTGGTATTGTGGCAAGAATGCCATCTGCTTTGGGGAGCACAGTTCAACTTGTCCAAACGGGTGACATGGGTTTTCTCATACTGCTTCTGCTGCTCGGGATAATGATAACGATGATAGGCGTCATCGTGTTTGTGGAGCGTGGCCAACGCAGGATTCCCGTGCAATACGCAAAACGGGTTGTGGGAAGGCGCGTTTACGGAGGTCAGAGCACGCATCTGCCGTTGAAGGTGAATACCGCAGGTGTTATACCTCCAATCTTTGCGTCCTCGCTGATGATTTTTCCCGCTACCATAGCCCAGTTTCTTAATGTACCGGTCCTTACTTCCGTAACAAACTGGTTGAGGCCGGGATCGTTTCTGTATGAGACTTTATACGTGGCCCTCATCGTGTTCTTCTGTTATTTCTATACTGCGGTTACCTTCAACCCGGTGGACGTCGCGGAAAACATGAAGAAATATGGCGGCTATATACCAGGAATAAGGCCTGGGAAGAAGACTTCCCAGTACATAGATAAGGTGCTCACGCGCATAACTTTTGGGGGAGCCATCTATGTATCCGTAGTATGCGTTCTCCCTTCGATTCTGATGTCACGTTTTAACGCGCCCTTTTACTTCGGAGGAACCTCGCTCCTGATCGTTGTTGGAGTCGCTTTGGATACTTTGACTCAAATAGAGTCGCACATGATCCAGAGGCACTACGAAGGTTTCATCCGTTCGGGCCGGATCAAGGGGAGACGGTAGCAGTCACTCTCCTATAACAGGAAGGTACCATGAGAATCGTTTTGTTGGGTGGACCAGGTTCGGGCAAGGGCACGCAGGCACAAAAGCTTATAAACAAGCTCGGCGTCCCACAGATTTCTACGGGTGATATCTTCAGAGCAGCTGTAAAGGAAGGAACTCCAATGGGCCTTAAGGCCAAGGCGTTCATGGAACAAGGGGAACTCGTTCCTGACGACGTGGTCATAGGTGTTGTGGAAGAGCGGCTGACAAAGCCCGATCTGGACAAGGGTTACATGCTGGATGGGTTCCCGCGGACTGCGGCGCAGGCCGAAGCTCTGGATAAGATACTGGCTTCGCAGTCAAAAAAGCTGGACCATGTGGTCCTTGTAGACGTACCCGACGAAGAGCTCGTGAAAAGGCTTACCGGTCGAAGAACATGCCGGAATTCCGACTGCGGTAAAATGTATCACGTTATGTTTAATCCCCCTAAAAAAGAGGGAATTTGTGATTCATGCGGCTCCGAACTCTATCAGAGAGCCGATGACAGCGAACTCACAATCAGAGAGAGACTGTCGGTTTACAACAGTCAGACTTCTCCGTTGATTGACTACTACGACAACAAAGGGTTGCTGCGAAGAGTCGAAGGCGTTGGCCCGATTGATCAGATCTTCGCCGCCATTCAGAAGGCCGTGCAGTAGGGACCCGTCGGTCCACAAGGAGGGCCCATGAAGGTAAGGGCGTCAGTTAAAAGAATTTGCGACAAGTGCAAAATCATTAAACGAAAAGGCACGGTTCGGGTAATCTGCGAAAACCCGAAGCATAAGCAACGCCAGGGCTAGTTCCCTGACATAACGTTCGTCTTTTCGCCAGGAGGACATCGTGGCGCGTATCGCGGGGATTGACCTTCCCAAAAACAAGCGCCTGGAAGTGGCGCTGACATACATCTACGGAATAGGGCGGGCTACTGCTCGTCAGATACTTGCTGAAACCGGTCTGGATCCGGGCATGAATTCGGACAGACTGAGCGAGGTGGATGTCGCTAAAATCCGTGAGACTATTGACCGCTCTATCAAGGTGGAAGGTGATCTTCGCCGCGAAGTGAGCATGAACATCAAAAGGCTCATGGACCTCGGTTGTTACCGGGGACTGCGTCACCGCCGGGGGCTACCGGTAAGAGGACAGCGCACCCACACAAATTCTCGGACAAGAAAAGGCCCGAGAAAAATGCAGATCGGTAAGCGCAAGTAGTTTCTACCCAGAACAGTATCGGCCCGGAATAATCACCGGGCCCTATACAATTGTGTTGCACGGACGTAGACTAATTAGCCGTCCGAGACATGAGAGTGAAAACGTCCTGCTGAAGGGCGCACGGAGAGGTCAATGCCAAAAAGGCGAACGGCTCGAAAGAAGAAAGAACGGCGCAACATCCCGAGAGGCGTGGCCCATATCCAATCCACGTTTAACAATACGATAGTGACGATCACTGACGTGGAAGGAAACGTGGTAGCCTGGTCATCCGCGGGCACGCAAGGATTCAAAGGATCCAGGAAATCGACTCCCTTCGCTGCTCAACTCGCTGCCGAAGATGCAGCGCGCAAGGCCCAGGAACAGGGCATGAGAAGCGTGGAAGTACTGATAAAAGGGCCCGGCGCTGGCCGTGAAGCAGCTTTGCGTTCATTGCAGGCAGCCGGATTTCAAATTACTCTGATCAAGGACGTGACTCCCATTCCTCATAACGGATGTCGGCCGCCCAAGAGAAGAAGAGTATAACCAATATACACGAGGAATTAAAAGGAGACTGGCTTGGCACGTTATCGAGAATCAGTCTGCGTATTCTGTCGCCGTGAGATGACAAAATTGTTTCTGAAGGGTGACCGGTGCTATTCGGACAAGTGTTCCGTAGAACGAAGGAATTACCCTCCCGGACAGCACGGACAGGGTCGGCCGAAGCATACGGATTACGGGATTCAGCTCCGGGAGAAGCAGAAGGTAAAACGAATTTACGGAATACTAGAGAAGCAGTTCCGTAATTACGTTCATCGGTCTGAACGTCAGAAGGGCGTCACCGGCGAAAACCTCCTTGTGATGCTTGAGTCCCGATTGGATAACATGGTGTTCAGAATGGGATTCGCCATGTCCAGGGCAGAAGCGAGGCAACTGATTAACCACGGACATGTTCTGGTTAACGGTCGAAAAGTTGACATAGCGTCCTTTCGCACCAAACCTGGAGCGGCAGTGGAGATCAGGGAAAAAAGCCGAACAATCCCGACCATCGAAGAATCGCTGAAAACGGTCTCCCGTCGAGGCATTCCAGAATGGCTGGACGTTGATGTTGCGAATTTCAAGGGCGTCGTCAAAGCGTTGCCGACTCGTGAGGAACTGCCTCCGACCATAAGGGAACAGTTGATCATCGAGTTCTACTCCAGGTAAACTGGACTAGAAAGCCTGTTCAGTGAACTCTGAACCGCGCTCGTTTTGTGCAATAGCACGATCTTTTGATGCATAGGCGGGTTTAGAGCAGGTGATGCTGAGTTGCAATCCTATAGATGCATAGAATGGTGAGGTCGCACCGATGCCTTCAAACGAGTAATTCAGCGAGCGGAATGCAAGGGGGCACGGTAAGAATTGCGCTCAGTAGCTGGTTACCGGATATACGGCGTGGAATTAACGCAGAAAACCATATGAGGGTCGGCCGCGATCGATGTGCGAATTTAGAGCGCGGGGATCATTCAAAGGTGGTGCGATACGATATTGGACGAACCACGAGTACCTAATCCCCCGAAGAATCTGAGGGTAAGACCCGCGGATTGGTTGGAGTCGCAACTTGGCAAAAACGGTGGTGAATACTTACTCGGGGTTCTGATTCGACAGAATTCGCAAATACGAGGGAAGCAATGAACGAAACAGGGCAAACCCTGATGAGACGCAACTGGACCGAACTCATTCGGCCGCGCCGCATGGAAGTGGACGAGTCCACACACACTCCCTTCTACGGGAAATTCGTTTGTGAACCTTTGGAAAGAGGGTACGGAATTACTCTGGGAAATTCGTTGAGACGTGTGCTTCTTTCTTCATTGCAGGGCGCTGCCATCACCTCTGTCAAGATTGAAGGTGTGCTTCACGAATTTTCAACGATTCCAGGCGTGAAGGAAGATGTCACGGACATAATTCTGAATCTTAAGAGCGTACAGCTAAAGCTCAACTCGGTCCAGCCAAAGACCCTCAAAGTGGAAGCATCAGGCGAAGGCGAAGTCCGCGCCGGTGATATAATCACCGATGATACGGTCGAGATTATAAATCCCCAACTCTTAATTGGCACTTTGTCCAAAGAGGGTCGGCTGTCGATGACAATGACCGCTGAGTGGGGTAAAGGCTATGTGCCTGCAGAGACGAACAAAAAGGAAGACGACCCTATAGGTACGCTGGCATTGGATTCAGTATTTTCTCCGATTCGCAAGGTCAGTTATAAGATTACCAACGCGCGAGTCGGGAGAAGAACAGACTACGACAAACTCACAATGGAGATCTGGACAAACGGCACGGTGTATCCCGAAGATGCTTTGGCCCAGGCGGCAAAGATGTTGAGGGAGCAGTTCCTGGTTTTTCTCAACTTCGAAGAGGAAGAGAAGCCGGTACACGAAGAAAAGCCGCTGCGCGAACCCGAGATCAATGAAAATCTTTATAGAAGCGTAAATGAGCTGGAGCTTAGCGTCAGATCAGCAAACTGTCTCAAGAACGCAGATATAAAGTTCATTGGTGAGCTTGTCCAGCGTAGCGAAGCGGAAATGCTCAAAACCAAGAACTTTGGCAGGAAGTCGCTCAATGAAATAAAAGAGATCCTGGCGGATATGGATCTACATTTGGGGATGGCAATTCCCAATTTTCCCAGTCGCGATGACCTGGAACGAATGCGCCAAGAACGGGAAACCTACATCGGCGAATAATATGGAGTGGTAAATGCGTCACAGAAAAGCGAAATACAAACTGGGTATGGGGACTTCCCAAAGGGAAGCCATGCTCAGGAATATGGTTACATCTCTGCTCGAACATGAAAGTATCACGACGACAGATGCTCGCGCCAAGGCGCTCAGGTCGGTGGCCGACAAGATGATTACCCTCGGCAAAAGGGGCGACCTCCACGCAAGGCGACAGGCATTGGAAGTGATTAGATCCAAGAAGGTGGCGCAGCTCCTGTTTGACGATATTGCCCCCCGTTACGCAAATCGTGAGGGCGGTTACGTTCGGATAATCAAGAAGGGTTTCCGTCCGGGCGATAGGGCGGCCGTATCTCTTGTGGAACTGGTAGAGAAAAAGCCCGAACTTAAGGAAAAGGGGCCGGTAAAACGTAAGGGCCTCAAAGATAAGATAGTCGATACGTTCAAATCCACAAAGTGACCAACTCTGCCCGAATCCCCTGCTTTCAATAGAATCTGCCGGGAAATAGCTCCGTATTTCCCGGCATTCTTCCTGGACAGATCCCAACATCTGGGTTCATGATAATTCTCGAAGACGTTTCTTTTAGGTATGCTGGCGCAACTCTCCCCGCGTTGGAAAGAGTATCCCTGACAGTGGACAACCATGCCTGGGTCGCTTTGACGGGACCAGTAGCCTCGGGGAAGACCACTCTGTGCAAGATCATTAAAGGCCTGTTGCAGCCTTCCGCGGGAAAGGTAATCTTCACCGAACCCCACGCCGGTTTTTCAGATGTCGCCTATTTGGGAGGCGATCCTTACGATACGCTTGTGGGGACATCGGTAGAAGAGGACGTGGCATTCGGCATGGAGAACTTGGGAGTGCCCTACTCGGAGATGAAAACCAGGCTCAAGCAGGCCTTGATATGGACCGATTTGACTGGCATGGAGAAACGTCTTGTAAATACGCTTTCCGGCGGGGAACAGCAAAAACTTGCACTGGCCGGCGCACTTGCCGCTGGTGCCCGTGGGCTCATTCTGGACGAAGCGATGAGTATGCTGGACAAGTCTGTCAGGAAATCTATTAGGACGCTTGTCAACTCCCTGCGGCTAGACCCAGGCGTTGCAATCGTAGAGGTTACTCACGATTTGGACGACATTTCTACGGCCGACAGTGTGGCCTTTATGTCAGGTGGTAAGATAGGCTTTGAAGGTAACTATTCAGACTTTATGGACGATCCCTCCGGAGAATTCCTGGCGCGCGTGGGGTGGGGCCTGGAAGGGTTCAGACGAGAATTGACCAGGCTCGGGATTACGTTGTCAGATTGTCGCGATAATTCGCAGCTTTCAGACTGGTTGCTCAAGGTTATGAAGAAATAACGGAAATTTCTGCATAATTCAATTGAGAATATTGCATCGTTAGGGTATACAATGATTCATGCCGGTTCGAGCGGCATGAACGTCAAGTGAAAAAAGTTGTCTTACGTTGAAACCAATTCTGGAAAAGACTGTCAAATTATTGCAAATTGCCGTCTTGTCTGTTGCGGTTGCTGCGGCAGGAATCCTTATGGGTGAGCAAAGCCTCATCCAAAAACAAAAACTCGAAGAAAAAAAAGCCGTTCTGCAAAGAGAAAACCAGAGCTTGGGTGTAGAAATAAAGACCCTTGAGAGGAGAGTAACGCTGTTGCGTTCAGATGCCAAGACCATTGAGAAAGCAGCTAAACGGAAGCTTGGGATGGCTCGCTCTGACGAAACCATATACCTATTTGAGAAAGGTTCTGTGTCTGGTGACGGGCCAAAGCTAGAATCAACATTAAGAAAAGTTGGTAACTAAGCCGAAGAACACTTTTTTCTTGACAAAATATGAGCATTTGGGCTATTCTGACCCTGCGCATTAAAACAACCATTGCCCCGTTTCTTAAGGATGCGAAATGGCTATCTCTAAAATAATCGGATTAGATATCGGTTCCTATGCCGTTAAAATGGTTGAAATCGACCGTTCCAAGAAGGGCTACGAACTCCAGTTCGTCGGTTTGGCGCCTTTGCCCGACGGGGCCGTGGTGGACAAGTCCATAAAGAAAGCCGATCTTGTTGGCAATGCCATCAAAGCTCTTCACGGATATAGCGGCCGGTCCAAACAGGTGAGCACCTCTCTTGCCGGAAAGGCAGTTATCATAAAGCAAGTCACCATGACTTCCATGAGCGATACCCAACTTGAAAAGCAGATCCAGATGGAAGCCGAGCCCTATATCCCATTTGATATTAAAGATGTCAACTTGGATTTCTTTATTATGGGGGACCGTCCTGAAAAAGAAGGCTCCATGGAAGTAGTCCTGGTTGCCGCGAAGAAAGAGTATATGGCGGAATATTTGGACTTGCTCAAGTCTTTGAATTTGACGCCGGTGATCGTCGATGTGGATCCTTTTGCATTGGAGGTCATGTTTGAGTTCTGCTACCCGAACGTTCAGGAGGAAATAGTCGCACTCGTAAATGTCGGGGCGACAACAATTAATATAAATATTTTGAAGTCAGGAGCATCGCAGTATACTCGTGATCTGCCCTTAGGTGGAGACTCGATAACAAGAGAAATCATGAGATTTTTCGATGTAGATTTCGAGAAGGCGGAAAACATCAAACGCGGGGCTCGTTTGGATAAGATAAACCCCCGAAACCTTCGTAAGATCTTCCAGCGGTCGGTTGACTATTTTGTCTCCGAGCTTCAGAAGATATTGGATTTCTTCTCGACAAATATTTCTTACGATCCGATACAGAAGATTTTTCTGTCAGGCGGAGCGGCACGTACGTACGGGCTTGCTTCAACTATGGAAGCCGAGTTGAACATTCCCGTGGAGATTGTGGACCCGTTCAGGAGCCTCAAGATAAACGAAAAAGCTTTTGATATGGATTACCTGAACTACGTGGGAGCTTCCATGGCAATAGCTACTGGTCTGGCTCTCAGGGACGAAAGAGATAAGCAGGTTTAGATGGTAAGAATAAATCTCCTTCCGATTAGAGAAATCCTTCGCAAGCGTGAGCTCAAGCAGTTTGCGATTTTGTCCATTGTTCTCCTGGCTTCGACCCTTGCTCTTATGGCCATGACTTATCTGTTTTTCGACTGGAAGCAGAAAAGTCTTGAAGATGAGCGGCAGGCCCAGAGTGCGAAGCTTGAGGCTCTCAAGAAGAAGAATGCCGAAATAGAAGAGCTCAAAACCAGGATAACTCTCTTGCAGAAGCAGGTTGACACAATCCAGAAACTCACGAAGACTCGGGACACGCCTGCACCCTTCCTTCAGGCGGTTTCTCTGGCCATTCCCGACGAAGTGTGGCTTCAGTCCATAACCAAATCCGGCAGAAGCTTTGCGCTGGACGGAATAGGTTTGGACAACACGGTGGTAGTCAACTTTGTCCAGAGGCTTCAGAGGATTAAAGAAGGATTTTCGGAAAGGCAACCGGTACTTAGAGCCGAACGCTCCCGCGGACCACAGCTTTTTCTCCGATGTGAAACTGGTCCAGATAGTGTCTTCGGGTGCAGGAGCAGCAGGACTGGGCTCTATGAGTTTTAAAATAGTGGGAAATCTCCGCTGAGGGGAAGAGCATGGCTATAGCAGTAGACGAGATTTTCTTTAAAGTCACAAAGCTTCAGCGGATCCTGATTGTGGCCGCTGTATGTATTCTCCTAATGGTAGGGTTCTATTTTCTCGTTATCTCCGATATCCAGGATCAGATTGCCTCTCTGGAGAAGCAGATTGGTCAGATAAAAATAGATATCGAGAATCAGGAGCGAATACTTGCAGAAGGTCCAAAACTCAAGGCCCGGATTCAAGAGCTGGAGCAAAAGCTTCAAACGATGGTTGCGTCACTGCCGGAGAAGCAGGACATTGAACAGTTGTTAAAGAAAATAACCGACTTGTTGTCAGAATCCAATCTGGTGGCCACCAAATTCGCGCCAGGTCAGGAGCAGATCAACGAGGAACTCTATTACGCGACCATTCCCATAGCGTTGAGCGTGCGGGGTGATTATTCCAAGCAGGGCACGTTTCTCACTAGCCTGAATGATCTGCCTCGAATCGTAAACGTTCCGACGATCAAGCTCAACAAGTCCGGCGGTTTGACGTCCAGAGAAAGCGACATGGCCAAAAAACTCGAAGTCATTTCTCTTGATGCGGATATCAGCGGCGTAACCTATCGGCGTCTATCTGCTGAAGAGCAGAAGGCGATTACGCAAAAGAAAGCCGCCCAACCCCGTAAGAAGTGATAGAACCACCGAGGTTTCGTGATGAAATTGTTTTCATTGAAATCTATATACTGCGTCGGCTTGGCGGTTGCCGCTCTCGCTCTTCTCACAGGGTGTGAAGAGGCAAATTTGGCGGTGGACACCGTTCTCGGGAGACGTTCCCCGGTCCTGTCCGCAGCCCCTCAGGTTCCTCCGTCCGTGATCCCTGCAGCAAGGAGAATGCCTGGTGACAAAACGGCGCCTGCGGATGCGCCGGTGCAAGTAGATACGGCCCCTCCCGGAAGGGTACCGCCTCCCGCTACTGCCCCTGCTCAAGTGGATCCCCAGGATAAGCCGGCCGGTGAACAGATTCAGACCGCGCCGACGCCTTCTGAGCGACCCGTTCCTCCAGTCGCGGAGACTCAGGCAGTGACTGGTAAGAGAAGGGGGCCGGGAGCTCTTTCACCTCAGACGCGACAAGCCATGCCTCCCGAGGAAGAGCGTTCTGCAAAAGATGGTTTTGTGGACGTGAGAGATCCCTTCAAACAGCCCACGGAAATCCTTCCCAGTGAATGTCCGCCGTCCATGCCCCTGTGCAGATTTGACCGTTCACAGTTAAAGCTGGTAGGCGTAATCCAAGTTAGCGAGGGCCAGTTTAAGGGACTCGTGGAAGACCCTGACGGACGAGGTTATTTCATCACATCAGGGATGCAGATCGGTGGAGCTACGGTTACCCAGGTCACCAACAAAGGAATCACTCTTCACGTTCACCGAACCAGACAGGATGTGATAATGCCGTTGTTCAGAGAGGCGAGAGAAGCAGGAGACTAGTAACAAGACTGAAACAGTTCAGCCGGTTGCTAATCGAAGCAGCCGAGCTGACACGAATGTATTTTGATGTGCAGTTCGTCAAGTATTCGTCCTATATCTCGTCTTGGAGTCCCCGTCTGATCGGCGATTTCGCATGCAACTTTGCACGAAATCCGCCCGCTTGACTGCTTTTCCATTATCATATCTTTGAGTTCTCGTTCATCCATATTATCTTTCCTTCAAAGGCTCCCATTCCAAGCAGAATTGTTTTCCTCGCGTAATTAAAATACATTGAGGATCAAAAAGAGGCAAGGGGGACGCTCTTCGTTCACGGAATAACCGTTTATAGCAGTTGACAAAAATGATGTCCATTTCCCCGTCATTCCTGCGAAGGCAGGAATCCAGCATCTGGACCCCGGATAAAGTCCGGGGTGAGATGTCGCCATTGCCGTAAATCGGACAAGAATTTCGGCAATTTGTATAAAGCGCTGTTCCCGCAGAGATTTGTTGAAATCCGAGGATTTATAAGGAGACGACTCATGGTGGAATTCAGACCCATCGGGCTTTCAGACCAAAATACTTTCAGGAAATTCCTGGCGGAAGACGAGCCTAATACATCGGAATTGACTTTCACCAATATATTTATGTGGCGATGTCGATACCGGCCTGTGTGGACTCAATATAACGGCTGCCTTCTAATCATTATGCGACCGAAAGATCAAGAGCCTTTCGGCTTGCCTCCAATTGGACCTGGCGACAAAAGAGAAGCTCTGAAAGCCTTCACAATATACCTCCGGGACGTTTCTTCCAAGCCCAGAATGGCGAGGGTCAACAAGGAATTTGTGCAACGCTTCGTGGATCGGGATGCTTACGAAATTCAGGAGGACCGCGACAATAGCGATTATGTGTACCTTGCGAAGGATCTGATAAAATTGCCAGGGAACCGTTATCATAGAAAAAAGAACCACTTGAACAGGTTCATCAGAGAAATTGAATTCGAGTATCACGGTCTCGACGACCAGATGGTAAATGCGTTTTTGGATTTGCAGGAAGATTGGTGTGAATTGAAGGACTGCGTTGAAAACCCCGAGCTGTTTGAAGAAGATCTTGCAGTGTATGAAGCCCTCAAGAATTACAAAGAGCTTGGCTTCAAGGGCGGGGCCATTGTCATCAACTCAAAAGTGGAGGCATTTACTCTGGGAGAGCTTCTGAATCATGAAACCGCGGTGATCCATATAGAGAAGGCCAACCCCCACATTCCCGGGCTGTACGCTGCAATCAATCAAATGTTCTGCGCGAGAGAATGGACGAATGTGAAATACGTCAACCGCGAGCAAGATTTAGGAGTCGAGGGGCTAAGAAAGGCAAAGTTGTCTTATTATCCCGACCACATGGTAGAGAAATTCATTCTGCTGCCCAGGGATTAATGCTGTCAAAAACAAGAATTGATAGCCCGGCCTCCGCACGGGCGGACCATGTCAAAACAGTCAATGATTGCCACCCGATGGCTCGGCGGCGACGCTGGGCCCTACGAAATTTTTCGGATTTGGCTGCAAGACAAGTGTCACAACTTTTGGAACCGCTGTGCGCGTGGAATGTACTGCGGAGGAGAGGTTTGGCAACACTTCAGCAGCGAGATATGCAAGGGGGCACTGCGATGATCCCGGGAACCTTTCTTTTCAATATAAAAAGAGGCTCTCGCAAAAGTCCGTACAGGGGTCTCGGCCTAGTCAATAGGGTCGCGTCACGGGCAAGGCTGTGATAATGTGCGTTTGGTAAGAACCACTTTGTCACAGGGGATGCCCTTGAAGCTTGGAGAAGCAATATCATGGTTGAAGTGGACTTTGCAACGGTGTCTGTTTCCTGATCAGGAGGAGTGCTGGAGCACCGCGTTGACGGACAAGGAGCGGCAGCGTGATCAGTCAGCCGAAGAGGCACTTAAAGAATTGCCGGTCTTGTGTGATCGCGGAACCAAGAAGAATTCCAAGGGATTCAAAAAGACCTGGATCGGCTATAAGTTGCACGCGGATGTCAACGACTGCGGTCTGCCCGTTAGCCTTGTGCTCACTGCGGCATCCGTGCACGATAGTCAGGTTGCCATACCGCTGATGAAGATGAGCAGCGCCAAGGTGGACTACCTCTATGATCTTATGGATTCGGCCTACGATGCCCGATCGATCTACGATGTTAGCAGGAATCTCGGTCATGTTCCCCTTATCGACAAGAATCCTCGGGGGAAAGAGGTTGTCCCCATGGCCCCGCATGAAGCCGTCAGGTATAACGAACGAACAGCGGCTGAGCGCTTCAACAGCCGCATAAAGGAAGAATTCGGCGCAAGAAACATCATGGTTCGAGGTGCACAGAAGGTAAAGATGCACCTGATGTTCGGGGTGCTTGCGCTCTTTGCCGACCAGTTACTGAAACTGGCCACCTGAAGCACAAGGCATGCCGTACTTACCAGCAAGGGGGTAGGTCTGCCCAAAAACAGGACAAATCCGGCAATGACGCAAAAAAAAAGCTCGATAAGGGATTACGAATCCAAAATCACGGCAAAAAGCGTTTGGCCGGCCCGCTCCTGCCGCCATTTCTGAGACTTTTTGCAAGAGCCTCACATACAAGGATTTTCGTACTCTTTCTCGGAGTCAGCCAACTGTCTTGAGACAATTTTCCAAAGGGATGGCGGGAAGCTCCCCGGTGGACGGGAGCTTCCCTCGAGAATCAGAACACCTACACATCTGCCGAGGGAATAAGCTTTTCCATGGGGGAGAGCACCAAATCGCGGGGTGATATCTTGTCAAGCACTTCATCCAGATCGCCTGGATACGATAATTCCTCGATCCGCTCCACTAGATCGTGATACCTATTTCCCATACCTTGCAGGACCGCCAGCTTCTGTTGCACTGAGGCTTGAGGAACAAAATTCAGGTGAAACAACAAGATGCCGCTGCAATCATCGTTTTCTTCATTAAATACCGGAATCAGCAAGAGTCTTTCCTGTCCGTCAGGGCCGCAGCTCCATATGGCACGCTCCACCCGAAGAGTGGTTCTCTTGCTCCCTCCTATTGCCCTGGCCTTATCATATCTGGATGGTTTGCCATCACAAATTCCGAATCTGTGAGTAACCTGAATCCAGGGAGATCCCGTGGAGACGCTTACAAGTGCGGCGTCGACGACCTTGACCAAAGAATAATGCAAGCCTCCTAACACTTCTGAGATCACTGGCGCAACCTGTCTCAGCAATAACCTATCGTGTTCTCTTATTTGACTGGGAAGGACAGCAAGTTTCTCCAAGGCCTTCAAAAGTAGTTTAGGCAGGATTTCCTGAGGTCTGGAAATTCCCACGGTAACAGTCTTGGCCTGATGTCGAATGGTATCTATGGGACGTGTCATTTCTTCCAAGGCTTTGTTGAGTGCGACAATTCCTTTTTCTATCTCTTCTCGTATGGCCTCGGCCGCCTGAGGAAGATGCTCCAGCGTTGAAGTGTATATAGCCAAAGATGCCACCGTTGAGGCAGGAAGCGCCGCGTTCATCTCTTCTGACGCGATAACCGAAAGAATTCGGTTCATTTTGGACCGCAACAGCTTCGGATTCCAGGACTCAGGCACTTCTAGAAATTGAGTCAGCATTAAGCGAGCTTGTCTGAGCTCGTCTGCTCGCGAATCTATGGCTTTGGCAGCATGGAATCCCCAAAGATGCCCAGCCACCGTGGCGGGGACGAAAGCCAGACCTGCATCCATTCCCGGCACTTCTATGATTCTCTCGGCATATTCACTGAATCGTTTCTCTCCTTTTGCAGCGAGTACGAGTGGTTTTCCGTTGTGAGCCTTAAAGATGGCCACTTCTTTCGCGGTATCCTGAATGAGCAAGTCGGGGAGATCATTGGCTACCACAATAGTGAGAGGCTCTGTAGAGAGATCGATATGTTTTTTGTCTTCCGTGTAATCGCAAGGAATAGACTTATAACAAAGCTCGCTGAGCTTAATTCGTATCTCGTCGGCCGCGATCTTGTTGGGGCCGTTTCCTACCACTGCCCAGTTGCGGCTGCTCGGGCCGTACTTTTCGGCGCATTCCCGTATGGAACCGCTTTGCTCCAGTACCCATTCGATTTCGGACGGAAGCCTTTCCAGCTCTTGAATGTCCTGGTAAATTTCCTCATCCGTCAAGCTGCCGAATTCTTTGGCCAACAGCAATGCAGTCAGTTTGCCTGCGGCAATTTGGGAATAAAATGCCTTGGTGGATGCTACGGCCATTTCAACATCCCGGCCGTCGCTTGTATAGAAGTGGCTGTTGGATTTGGATATAAGCGGTGAATTCCTGCGGTTCACTATAGCATGAATCCATGCGCCCTGAGATCCCGCCACGTCCACTGTCCGGTTCGTGTCGGTAGTGGTGCCGCTCTGAGAAATAGCTATCAGCAGCATGTCCACGAGAGATTCGTCCGAGAAGAACCCGGACATTTCAGAAGCCTTTCGCCAACCTACTGTTACTCTGGTTCTCGCCAGAGCCAGGTCGATGAGATGCGCAACGCCCATGGCCGCGACCGAAGCGGTTCCCTGCCCGATAACCATTATCCTTCGGATTAGCGGAAGTCCCGGATCTCTCAAGCGCCCGACGAGACGGCTGAAGCTGCCTATACCCTTGAGGTCGAAATCAATCTGTCCGGCCAGCTTCCTGTATTTGTCCTTTATGGTTTTTCGAACGCTTGAAGGCGCCTCGTGAATTTCCTTCTCGAAATAATAATTGTAAGAGCCGCGGAATATGTCTCTCGAATGAATGTAGATCGGTTCGGGTCTAGTTTCGAATGGCTGTCCATCCTCAAGGTAGCGCCCAGTCATGTGCTTATGGTGGTCTAATCCCGAGGATATTGTCACCTGCGTGCCGCCATGTTCGGTCCCTGAGAGCGCGTAGGATCGTCTGGTACGAGCTGCGAGGCCGTATACTTCCGAAGACAAAATGATGCCGTCATGCACCCTGCCAGCAAACAAGCTTTGTCCGCTGCCTTTTTGGCCGAGGAAAAGCCTGTCCGGATAATGCGGGTGCTGCATTACAATAGCCAGAGAACCTTCACAGCCATTCATCACTGCGGAAAATCGGTCATCCGCTGTCTGCTTCGGATCGGTTCCCAGTCTGTAGAGGATCGGGAGTATTTTAGCGTCCGTTGTGACTGTGGGGTCTATTTCATAGCCGCGTTTTCTAACCACCTGCTCCACAAGGGGCTTGTAATTGTCCACATCTCCGTTGAGCACAAAATGGGCGAATATGTCGTCCGAGGTGAGATGATGCTCTTTTTCATAGAGCGTCCCATCTACAGGATGGCAGTTGGACAAACTTATAATGCCATTCGACGCCCATCTCGTGTGCGCTATTATGTTTACATGTTCAGCGAGCGAGGCTCCTTTCCACAGGCTTTCATCTTTGCGGATAGCATCCCGCAGACCCGCAGTATTGTCGCCCAATCGCCCCACGAGGTTCGCTACCTTGTACACGAAGGTGCATACGACCTGACCGTTGTCCAAAATTGCAGAGCACGCAATTCTTTTCACCTCTTTGTTGATCCCGTGGGATGCTTTCATGAAACCAGAAACTCGGCCGCTTGCTGACGGCAGTAGTGAACATTGGATGGCGATTCCTGCTGAGTCCCTGCCACGTACTTCCAGGCGATCGATGTTTTCCATCACCTGTTCCGCTGCCCACGCGAAAAAATGGACAGAACGGCCGGATTCTGGTGATCTCAATTCTTCCGGCATTATGCTCGTGGTTCTTTGCAGGTTGTCCAGGAGTTCACGCCTGATCTGCCAGAGGCAATCCCTCGTGCCTTCCGCTAACTGTTCCAGGAATTCGGTACGTCCTTCTTGCTCCATGAATCGACTGATTCCGCCCAGTGCTGTTTCCAGAAGGTCCGCCAGTCTCTGAAATTTTCCCAGAGTGGCAGGATCTGCAAGGAGCTCCAAATGTATTCCGAAGGACATCAAGCTGTCGAACCTATCCAGCAGGTCCTTCAAGGGCTGCGCAAAGCGTTCCCAATCCGGGCCTGAAGCAGCTGTTTCGGTGTCCCGGATTATTGCGTCCACCCAGGAAGAGTCTGAAGTTTCCTTCCAAAGATTATTACTTACGAATCCTGCGATACCGCACACTTTCAGTGTCCTTTCCGAATTGCGCTCGAAGCCCCTTTTTTACAGGAGCAAACCGAAGTTGTCTTATACAACTTCGTCACCATTCTCGTAAGAGGTACGTCGTCACCGTAACTCCGCTGGAGCCCCGTAGGGACCGGAAGAACTTGGAAACCAGACCTTGTGGCAAATCCCGAGTGGAATAATAAGGAACAATCCATAGCCAAATAATTCACTACAATTACGAGCCTCAGATCGCCGTATACAGAATCAATTTCCCGGTGTAGGTATCTTTTCCGGAAGCGGAGTGGGTCTATTCTCCGTCGGCGCTGTCAGTGGAATCGGTCTAAAAATAGCGTTCAGATCCGACCACGTGGAGGCTGAAATTAATCCGTCTGATTTAAGTTGTGAAAGGCGCTCCTTTTTCGCGGAAGGTTCAGCTTTAATGAACTGTGCCTCTGAAAGGAGCAGTCGCCACGCAGGGAGCTTTTCAAGCTCCTTCCTGGTGAGCATGGTGATCAACCCTTTGCGTTCGAGGTCCCTGAGTTTCGCCAGTTGGTCGTATGGCGATGCCTTGCGGTACTGTTTATCCATAGCAAGAGCCTCTGCCACGAGAATCGCCTCTGTGGGAACTTTGTAATGCCAACCCACCAATCCGTCGTCTTTCATCTTCTTTAGAGTATTAAGCGCTTCCAGAGGCATAATATTGTCGTAGGTTTTCGCTCCGCTTATTATCCCTCCGGCGTAAAGCCTGGAGTAGGAAAGGGCTACAGACCAGTCCACGAGGTTCCTTTCGGATAGTTTTCCCAGAAGTTCCAGTCGCTTCAAAGGGGGCGCCTGCACGTATTGGGGCTGATCCACCAGGTTATCGGTCAGTAGCATCCGGTTGAGAAAATCTCTTGGGATCCTGATATGGCTCAAGTGGTCATCATTATTGAGCTCGTTCCATCTTCTCAGTCTCTCTATCGGATCTGTCGGCTCTCGCAGGTACTGATCTGCCCAATCGAGAACCAAAAACGACATATCGGACTGCTTCAGTTTCTTGGTTCGCAGCAAGTCTGCGGCCAATCGGAGTTTGTCGATGGGCTGCTTGCCTTTGAATTGAGGGGACTCTATAACTCCAGAAACTAGGTCAAATACGTCGAAACCTTCTGCCGAACATGCCCCATAAAAGAAAGCAACAACCATCGTTGAAATGAAAACATGCCGTAGCACGGAGCGGTAAGTGTTTAGAAGCCTCATAGAAAAACCGATTTCCGCTTTCTAATTTAAGCCGGGACAACTTGCGCGGCCAACAGCTTTGGGTTCTCCCTGGAGAAGCGTCCCAAAACGTGAAACCAGATGAAATGTCCATAAGAAAAGACTGCAGCCATAAGCAAACCAGCGATCACAAATCCTGCAATGGGGATATCTGCTACAAAAACTGCAAGCAAAGTCACCAGCATGCACGCAAGCCCTGCCGCTGCAAATACTAGCGCCAGCATCTGATAAGGCTTTCCGCCATTCTTCGCTATGGACAAAGCCTTTCCGGGGTTGAGGGCTGCGCCAATTTGTCCAGAGTTACCCATCACCAGCAGTGCCGCGGGCAGTATGAAAAGAGACGCACCATAAACCAGGACAGTCAACAGGATAAACACGTATCCCACTACAGCGAGGCCATTAAGAAAGAACGCCATCATCAGCAGCAGGAATATCGTTACAGGCACCAATGAATACACCAGAAACACGGCCAATACCTTTGCCCCCGAGACAATCATCTCCTGCGCTTGAGCGAAATCCCATGCAGGAGGCACGTCTTGGGGAGATTTCTTGCTTTGGTGCATCACGTTTAATAGATAACCATACAGCAGCGTCCATCCTATAAGACACAAGGGAAGTCCAATCATGAATTCCAATGATAGTGCGGTTGAAAGGAAAAACGCTATTCCAGCGAATATCGCCAGCGGTTGCCATTGCCCCTGAGAAATCGGATATGGGATCAATGCCGGCAAATCCTCATAAAACGGTGAGCCGGAAATCGGACCAACGGTGGTCTCGTCCTGAGCTTTGTCCAGTAGCGTTATCGAAGCCAAAGGAGCTCTCAATGCCCTTTGGCTCGGAGGAAACAATTCCCTGAAATTGGAGATTTCCACCGCTTTGATCCATGGTCGTTCTCCCATACGGAGCGATATCTCCGCAGTCAATTCCCCACTATGTATCATGTTGATGATTTCTTCATCGGTAAAGGGCCCCTTGACCATCTCATCGGCGAGCATGAGCCAGCGACGGTTTGGGTCATCGGATGGGGGAGGTTGACTCACCGACTGAGCAAAAAAATGACTCTCTACAACACTCGGGGTCCTCAGGCTGCCCGGAGGAGGAGGAGTGTCTTGGTAATCTCCGGCTTCAGGCAACTGAGTGGTTTCGAATTCAGGCATCTCTGAAAGGACTAGGTCGGCAGGAACCGGAGGCGGAGTCGCAGCGGGTGCCGGAGCTGGCGCTGGTCCGGGCTCTGACGCCTTTATCTTTATCTTTAATACCTTACCACATTTCTTACATTTAAAGCTGACCGGTTTATCGGTAACAGGTATCCTGAGCTTGAACGTTGTTCCGCAACCGCTACACTTTATTCTGGCTTCTTTTTTTTCCATTTTTTACCGTACTTCCTGAACCCTACTCATACCCTAATTCAGCTTTCCGGATCAAGACTCACGCATTTTTTTGACGCGTTTAATTACTGTATCTTTGCTAATCTAACAGCTTTCTTTCTGGATTTCTAATCCGGAACAAATGTTACCAACAAAATCCATGTAATGGAAAGAAATTTTTAGTTTATAGCGACTCACGTGTCCATCTACTTACAGCAGTGCAAGGATATGAGCAAGACACTGTCTTTGCGAGGAGCAAAGCGACGAAGCAATCTCCATCGTTTGGATTTGGAAGATAGCTTCGCTTCGCTCGCAATTGACACCATTCGGACCGTTCTTGTCCCGCGCCTAAGGAAGAGTTGACGACTCAGCTCTTGGACATTTTCCAAAAGCTATGTATCTTGTATACTGCCTGAAAGAACTCTCTGGTCTGACTTAAGGCATTCAATGGGAGGCTGTTTTGATTGATTTCCACACTCACACATTTTTGAGTGATGGCGTCCTGATTCCCAGCGAACAGGTGAGAAGGGCGGCCCATATCGGTTATCGAGCTATCGGACTCACTGATCATGTGGATGGATCCAATCTGGAATTGGTGATCCCGCGGATTGTGAAAGTTGCCGGCGAGCTGAATGAATTCCAGGACGTCTTTGTCATTCCTGGCGCGGAAATCACCCACGCGCCGCCAGGTCAAATTCCGGAACTCATGAAGGAAGCGCGAAAACTAGGAGCGGTCTTGGTGGTCGTCCACGGCGAGACTCCATCGGAACCAGTGGCTCCAGGGACAAATCTGGCCGGAATCGAAGCAGGCGCGGACATACTGGCTCATCCGGGATTCATAACTCCGGACGAAGCCAGGCTCGCAGCTCAAAAGGGAGTATTCCTCGAGATTACCTCCAGGGCGGGCCACAGCCTGACTAACGGACACGTGGCACGCATAGCTGTGATTTCGGGCGCGAGGCTCGTAATCAGCACGGATACCCACTCGCCTGAAAACATGATAACGCGTGAAAGAGCGCTCAGAGTTTTAGTGGGAGCTGGATTGACTGAAGCGCAGGCAAAAGCCGCGTACAAAAATAATGAAGAGCTTTTGGAAAACCTAAAGCAGCGTTTTATGGCGAAGAAAAGATAGATGACTTCCTTTTTTAAGCGTTCCGGACGATTCAATCCTTTGATCACCGCGGCAATAGTCGTAACTTGGCTTGTGTTAATGGGTTATCTTCTCAGGGACCGGATCATGGAATCCGGTGCTCATGTCTCGGAAACGTTCCAAATATCTGCAGTTGAGAGCGATGATTGGTTCATGATACGGATATCCGGCGCTTATGCTGGATTCGGGCGTTCACGTCAGTTCAAGAAAGATGGCGGATGGACAATCCGTGATGATCTTAACATTTCTTTGAATCTGCAAGGACAGGTCAAGCCTGTTCGTATCAGCAACGAATCCGAGGTGGACGAGAATTTCCGCCTAATCTCCTTTCGGCTCAAGGTTTCTTCGGGCATTGTATCCTTTGAACAAAAGGGCCGAATGTCCGGCAGAGACCTGGTAGTGGATATCCCCCAATTTCAGGGCGGCGGCACAAAGAAGCTCAAGCTGGCTGAAGTCCCGAGGATTTCGAGGTCCCTGGGGCTGCCTGTCCCGTTGACAGGCTTGCAGGTGAACGACGAGATACGAATGCCCATTTTCGATCCTCTGGACGGCAATAAATGGGATGCTGTAATCAAGGTCCTGGAAAAAGCAGACCTTGACATCGGAGACAAGAAAATTCCTTCCTGGAGAGTTCGTGCCACGTTCCGCGCAGTCGAGCTGGTAATGTGGATTGACGATCAGGGCCGACTTTTGAAAGGCCGGATGCCTCTCGGGATTACGGTGGTTCGTTCGGACAGGAACGAGATCGCACGTGAGATGAAGACCTTTCGTGATCTCCCGGACCTCGTTGGGATGACTGCCGTACAAGTAGAAGGCACTATTCCCGAAAGCGATGATCTGCGAGTGGTACGTTACGAAATTCAGGGTGCGGGCAGCATGGCGATCCCATCTGACGACAGGCAAAAGCTGAAAGGTGCGGACATTGAAATTATTCGGCAAAGCATCTCTGATGCCACGTATCAGCTTCCCAACGAGGATCGCAAAATGGGCAGGTACCTTATGTCTTCACGTTTCATCAGGAGCGATGACCCGGAAATCGTTCGTAAGGCCAGAGAAATTATCGGTGATGAAAAAGACCCTGTGAAGGCTGCGATCTTGATCAACAAATGGGTTTATGAGTATTTAAGAAAGGTCCCGACTCCGTCTGTACCGGATGCTGTTACCGTGCTCCAGACGAAGCAGGGAGACTGCAACGAGCATGCAGTACTTGCGGCTTCCCTCGCGGGCTGTGGGATTGCCCGCGCAGGTTGCTGTTGGACTCATTTATAATCAGGGTGCATTCTATTATCACGCGTGGGTTGCGTACTGGGCGGGCGACAAATGGATTTCCGGGGACCCTCTGATGAATCGCATGCCGCTTCCTCCTACTTATTTGGCCCTTCTCTACGGAGACGTGGACAAGCACGTGAATGTCATGGCTTTCCTGGGAAATCTTAAATTGAAGGTGTTGGACGTACAAATCGGCTCTGGAAGTCCGTCATGATGCGGTACCTTGATGGAACAACATGGCGGTGCTAGTAAAGTCGATGACGTACAACAATCCCCCCTGTCCGCCTCTTTACGAAAGGGGGGCTTGAGGGATTCTCAAGATAATCAGAGGATTATTATTTAACGACCGTGCGTAGTGCGGGGAAAATGCGTTATCGCAAGAGGTAAGTCCGACCGTATGATTCACATAGAAAATCTGGCAAAACAGTTCAACAAGGTGTTGGCTGTTGATCATATAAATCTTGATGTGCCGCCCGGCGAGGTAATGGGTTTTCTCGGGCCCAACGGCGCGGGCAAGACTACGACCATCCGGATGCTTGCAGGCCTTATGAAACCTGATTCCGGGACTATTATCCTTGGTGGTCACGATTTGGCTCGTGAGCCTGAAAAAGCCAAGGCCATTGTAGGTTTTGTTCCGGACAGGCCGTATCTGTACGAGAAGCTCACTGGATGGGAATTCCTGGAGTTTATTGCGGGCCTCTACAATGTCGATAAACAGGAATTGAGCAAGCTCGGGATATTTTACCTGGAGCTTTTCGAGCTTCTAGACTGGAAAGACGAGCTTATCGAGGGTTATTCCCACGGAATGAAGCAGAGGCTAATAATCAGCGCTGCTCTTTTACATAAACCCAAGATATTCATAATAGACGAGCCAATGGTGGGACTCGATCCCAGAGGCGTACGCCTTGTGAAAGACTTGTTCACCCAAATGGCCAAAGAAAGAGGCATGGCGGTGTTCTTGTCTACTCACACACTGGCAGTAGCTGATGAAATCTGCTCGATCATAGCCATCATTCACAAAGGGAAGATCATAGCCTCCGACACTCCGGCCAATATCAAGAGCACAATCGCACGCACAGGCGGCAACCTTGAAAAAGCGTTCTTGAAGCTCACCGGCCACGAGGAAATAGACAATCTGAAGGGAAGCTTGGGTCTGGCAGCTTCTAAAGGCTAGTCAATTCCCGGCATACTGAGCTACAGGTTGCCGGAAGAATGGCCAAGAAGAAAGGCACTACCCTCTATTACTGGTCTTATCGAAGATCGATCTTCTTGAGATAATTGATCAGATTCTGGTCCCGTCTCCCCATGCCCAATTTCTTGCGAATCGAGATACGTTGAAGCCGAATCGTGTCAGGGCTCTTATCAAGAATAAAAGCAATCTCTTGGGTGGTTTTTCCTAGGCGAATGAGCTTTGCCACCTCCAGCTCCTTTTCAGAAAGCTTTAGACTAGGATCGTTCTCAATCGGCTTCTCCGTTTGTTCGGACACCCCGATTTCTTGGAGCAGGAGCTTTGCATGGGCTTCCACAAGTGGGGGATTGTGCTTGTCCTGGAGTATTCGGAAAATCCTGTTGTTTATCTTTTTACCCGTGTCCGAAGCGACCCGTTCGCACGCCCTTACCCGCTCTTCTTCCGCGTAGCGCAGCAGAGTATTCAGAGCGAGGTTCTTTTCCTGGAGCTCCTGGCTCTTGGCCGTAAGTTTTTCTTCGAGTCTCTTTCGTTCGGTCAGATCGTGGCACAGCCCGACCGTACCGTATGCTACGCCTTTATCATCCTTGAGCTCTGCAAATACAGTAAATGCAACACCTCTTGTGCCGTTGCTGCGGACGTATTCGTGTTCGCCCTGCCACACGTCGCCATCTCGCAGCACTTGACTGGATTCGCGTTCCAGACTGCCGGGTCTTCTTTGCTCCGTTAGAAGAAAAACGGATCGTTCCAATATCTGATCTTTGGTATAGCCGAACATTCGTTCACTCGCGGGATTCCAATCGATAATGTTGCCTTCCAGATCCGTCACTATGATTGATTCGTTCATATGTGAAAATACGTGACGGTAATGCCTCAGACGAATTTCCTCTTTTCGGGCTTCAGTTACGTCCTTTATAAAAACGGCCGCTCCATCGCCAACTTTTCCCAACCAGAAATTCCAATTCGCTTGGGTCTGATCACCCCGTTTCAGACGCAATGTCATTTCGAAATTTTTCTCGCCGCCAGTTTCGCATACGTCTCGAGCCATGTCAGACACAGTGCTCACAACAGCGGGATCTGTAAACACTTCCGACAGTGGAACAGGTCCAGTCAAATCTGAATCGCACTTCAGGAGACTTCTCGCCGAATCATTTATCCAAATACAGAAAAACTCTGTGATATGGCCGTCTTCGTCGCGCTTTGATTCCAGCAGGACACAAGGACGGGGAATGGAATTGAGGGTCTTCTCCGCAAGGGCGTTATCACTCAGGCCTCGCAGGGCATCCGAGAGCAGGTCTTCTCGCCTTTGAACAGAAGCGACCACGATAAAGGGGTCTTTTGCTCCAACCTTGATCCGAGCCATGGCCTGGTGTCCCATAATACGGCGACCAGCCAACCCCAGTGGAGGCATATCCTCCTGGACAAATATCTTTCCATTGGCCACTTTTCTAAGGCCGTCCTCCCAGGTGGAAGCGACATTTGGAGGTACAGGCAATTCGGTCACTTTACGGTTAAGAACGTCTGCATAAGTCAGATTGAGTGAAAAGGCCCTGTTTAGCAAATCTAGAGCTGCGCTGGACATTCTGAGAAATCCAGTTTCCGGCAAATAAGTGTAGAAACAGCATGACCCGGATTCAGTGAGAAGCTGATATTCCCGCACAGCCGAGCTCTCTACAGGATCGAAGAACAACAGCACTATTTGCCGGGCATGTCTGAAGCCGTCAAGCATCACCACAGCATTCATGGAGAGAGTTATTATACGGCCATTTCGGTGACGTATGCGCAAGCGCATATTCTGCCTGCCCAATTTATTGGCCCAGAATGATTCAATTGCTCCCAGAAGCGCTCGAACACTCTCATAATCTACCAGTAAAGTCTGCGCCCACACCTGTACATGAGCTATCTCCTCGACTCCGTATCCAGTAAGGCGTTGCGCTTCAGCGTTATAGGATGAAAAAAAACCGTCTCTGCGAAGGCCTATTACCCCCATGCCGTCATGACGGTCCAGCAACGACAATATAACTTCCGTGCTGGATCGTGATATGCCGATTTTTTCCGTAAGGGTTCGGCCAAGCTGTTCGAAGTTTTCTCTCGCTTCGATCATTTCCCTCAGTTTGGCGATGCAGGAGATCAGAACGTCGCCTCCCCCAGAACTAGGGAGAAAGATGGGCCGATAATATCGAGGCAGATTAAGTCTCCCCCATCCAGGCGCAGGTTCACCCAACACAATGATTTCAATTGCGGGATTAATCTGCTTTATGCTGGTGGCCAGGGCCGCTAATTCCATATTCGCAGCAGAAAGTTCAATTATGCTGATCGAATAACCACCGGGGTTCCGGGAGAGTGTGTCCAGGGCTTCTCTGCCGTCTGTACGCCGCTTCTACAGCAAGGTCTTGGAGTTCCGATGCTACGGATTCCCTGAGTGTTTCACCGGCCGATTTCGAAGCGCCCGATCCATAAAATTGCATTATTTGACATGCTTCCACCTTAATCGCATAGGGATTCGTTTCGTGGGGTGCATGAAAAGGGATCTAACAAGCAATATTATTCTACTAATCCATTTTGATCATTATAGGCTTTTTTGTCCCATTCATGAAGGTTTTCACTCGGATAATAGCGAAAAATTCTAATCCAAACGAATAAGAAGAACCAACCCTTGGATGTGAGCATGTAAGCGGAAAGCTTCTCCCTAAGGCGAGCGGATATGGCTCTTCATCTGACCGAAAGAGAGACGCCAGCCTCTACCATAGAGACCCCTGGATGGCCTGTCCTCACCCGTATGCTTCTTTTCCTCTTTACTACAAGGGGAATTCGTTCTCTCGCAGACACTATGAATTAGCCGAAGGGTGGCAAACCCCAGTGGCAGTTGAGGCCATGGTGGGAATACCACCACCATAATGAACTCAATTTGCGCTACTTTTCACCACGACCTGTTCTGAATGGGTCCATTCAACCCAGTGCGGCCGATTCCGAATGTCATTCACCCAAAGTCCTGGCTACCGCGATTAGTTATTATTATTAATTGGTTACAATTGCCTGGGTAGCTCCTGATATTGGCATCAGAATTGCAAACCAGGGCACAAGCTCATTCCCTTTCGGAAAGAAGTTGTGGTGTGATCTTGGGCTGATGGCCTGTACTAGGGGAACCGTCACGAGGCATAAAGAGACGGAAGACACCTCGTCTTCCGCCTTGAATTCACCTGCTTGCATCATGACTTCTTGCATGGCAATGGTCACCTCTCGCTGAGAGGGGTGACCAACCCCTTTCGGTCCTCGTCAGACCCCGCCAGGGTATTCAGCGGGACACGAAACGGGACAAGTCGCGTGCCTTTCAAGAAATGTCTCATGGCTCATAATTTCATTGGGAAACTTCACCCGAGTCGCCGACGCAGCATGATGGTTACATTTGTGAGCCCAGGCAGAGCTGGCCCTGCCCTGGCCGATTTTTGTGTCGAACCTCAGCCTCTGGATTATTGGAAGATCGAAAAGTCATACTCCAGGACGCACTCGTCAAATTTCTTGGCAGGCTCACGATTCATAGGGCATTTTTTTCGCAGCCTTGGAGGTTCCTCCATCCTGCCGATTTCAGATTCCAGATATATTTACCTTACTGTAGTAACGCTCTTGTTCATCCCTCTCCCGATTTCTCGCCAATCCTTGAATGATGAACCGAGGTGGTGCGCTTCGACACGAAGCACTTATGACTTTGACAACGGCGTGCTAATCGTTGCTATTGTGCAAACTGCCAGGTATCGGCGCTCATGGTCGCAAGCGCCGGACACACCGGGAAGGGTTGTCTTTTTCGTAATTGCCAACGGACGTTCTCCTCCATAGACTTACTCCGCCGAATTTTCTCTGACAAGAACCGAATTGCCGTCACAAAACGTTGTTGCCCTCAGCGGACAACATCTAATGGATAGGACTGTACTCTTCAACTAGGTGGCTTGAATGATAGGAATTGCAATGATTCCTTATGCTACGCATCAAAGTAGCTGTGAAGCTCTTCTCGACAAGGAAGGAGTACTCACGTGGCACAACTGAACAAATTGGCTTCCTCTTTGACCCCAGAGGACTGGAGTGCAATAGCCAAGAATGCAAAGTTTAGGGAACTATCCAGGAGGAAAATGAGTTTCCTCATAGGATGGTGGTTGTTTTCCACAATATTCTATTTTTTGCTCCCGATAGCCGCCGGCTATACCACCAGTCAGTCAGATTTCTTTAACAAGCAGATCATCGGGCACGTTCCGCTCCTGTACCTGTATGCCCTGGCACAGTACGGTGTCTGTCTGTTCATAGCCATTTACTACGACTATTGGGCAAACAGGACTGCGGACAGACTCACCAGAGAACTGCTGGAAGAGCTTAGACTGAAATAAGGAGGGACGAGCCAGTGAAGAGAATGCTTTATATATTGGTTTTGGCCTTTTCTCTGGGCTTGCTGATCAGTGCAGCGATCCCAGCGACCGCACATACCGGTCCTGAGACCACCATATCTAATGTCATGATCGGTCAAGCCGCGGCGGCGCCGGCGTCGGCAAAAGCCAACAAACCCCTCACTTTGGGGATGTTCATTATTATCATCGCAATCACTTTGTACATCGTTTACTGGGCGGCTCAGCGAACGAAGACCACAGCGGATTTCTATGCGGCCCGCTCTTCCATCACAGCCTGGCAGAACGGTTGGGCCATAGCCGGCGATTACATGTCCGCTGCTACGTTCTTGGGTATGGCCGGACTTATATCCTTGAACGGGCTTGACGGGTTTCTTTATCCCACGGGCTGGATGGTGGCTTTTGTGACCGTGCTTCTAGTCATGGCCGAACCTTGCCGTAACTCGGGCAAGTACACAGTGGGAGACGTCCTTTGCTTCAGGTCCAGTCCTAAACCCGTTCGTGCCTGTGCCGCGATCGCAACTGTTGCGGTATCCACTTTCTACCTGACTGCCCAAATGGTAGGCGCAGGCAAGCTCATGAATCTCCTCGTGGGAGTAGATTACACTGTGTCTATAGTGTTGGTAGGCATCTTGATCATCATTTACGTGGTTTTTGGTGGAATGATAGCCACGACCTGGGTCCAGATCATAAAAGCGGCTCTTCTAGTCGGTGGCGGTGTGGCAATTTCCATTCTCGTTCTCGCTAAGTTGGACTTCAATCCTCTAAGGCTTTTTAGTGAAGTGGCAGAGAGCCCGCAAATTCAGGAGTGGGTTCGAATGAAGCACATGCAACACGTGCTGCCTCAAGCCGGCTTTGATTATGGGCAGAGATTTCTTGAGCCCGGATTATTTCTGAAAAACGTGTGGGACCAGGTCTCGCTCGGCATGGCCACTTGCTTGGGCACAGCAGGCATGCCTCACATACTCATGCGGTTCTTCACGGTGCCGGACGCCAAGGCTGCGCGCAAGTCGGTCGTGGTATCCATGTTCCTCATAGCGACATTCTTCATACTTACGACGGTTATGGGGTACGGTGCGGCCCTCTTCTTGACACCGCAGGGAATTACTGCAGTTGACCCATCGGGAAATATGGCCAATCCGCTTCTGGCACGTTACCTGGGAGACATGTTTCACCCACTTTTCGGGGACTTCTTCCAGGCATTTGTTTGCGCGGTTGCTTTCGCTACCATCCTGGCTGTTGTGTCCGGTCTGGTGCTTGCTTCTTCAGCAGCCGTCTCCCATGACATCTACACGAACGTGATTAAGGACGGCAAAGCGGACCAGAAGCAGCAGGTAACCGCTGCAAGGATCGCCGCATTCTGCGTGGGGACCGCAGGACTGCTCATCGCTCTTGGTGCAGAAAAGCAAAACGTTGCTCACCTGGTCGCTCTAGCTTTTGCAGTGTCTGCTGCAGGAGTCCTGCCTACAGTAGTGCTCTCTCTGTTCTGGAAAAGAATGAGCACAGCCGGGATCTGCGGCGGACTGATGGTCGGCACCTTCGTGGGCATAGGTCTGGTTCTTATTTCGCCCAACATGGAGTATCCGAAGATCATTGCGGAAGGGAATCAGAAGGTCATAACGACTCTCGAGAAGAAGCAAATCGACGGGACAACTCTGACCGAAAAGGAAACAACTGATCTTGCAAAGGCCAAAGTGTCCTACGAGAAGAATAAAGACGGTACGTCAGTCCTGGGACTGGATAAGCCGATATTTCCGTTACGCGTTCCGGCTATAGTCTGCATTCCGGCAGGGCTGTTTGCCTCAATCGTTCTAGCACTGCTATTTCCGAGTAAGCGCGAAGAAGACGCGTTTGACGAATTGTACGTCCGCCAGACTACCGGTATCGGCGTTTCAACAGCAGTGAGTCATTAGGCCGCGGCAAGATTTCGAGACCTTGGTGGTGATATTTCGAACAAAGTCAACCGTAAGAACCATAGTCATTGCCAAAATAGATGTCTGGAACACAGTGCATGTCAATTGAAAAATCCGTCCTCCCCCATTTAATAAGGGGGGAGGATGTCGCCCCATTACCCCCCTTTCGTAAAGGGTGCCTGAGGGGATTTTGATTCGGACAAGACTTTTGGAACATACATAAACACGGATTTAGGGGAATATGATGAAATACCAAGATTGTTTTATAGAGTCCCTGGAGAATCCAGAAGCATTCTGGGGACGAGCTGCCGAACAAATCGACTGGGACAAAAAGTGGGACCGTGTACTGGACCAATCAAATTCACCTTTTTTTAAGTGGTTCCCCGGAGGAATGCTAAATACGTGCTTCAATGCCCTGGACCGTCATGTTCTTCGTGGCCGAGGGGATCAGGTGGCTCTCATTTACGACAGCCCTGTAACCAACACAGTGCAGAAATTGACCTATTCGGAATTGAAGGAAAGAGTCGCCAAGACAGCAGGGTTCTTAACAAATCTGGGGGTCACGAAGGGCGACAGAGTACTCGTCTACATGCCGATGATTCCTGAAGCAGTAATCGGAATGCTGGCGTGTGCTCGCTTAGGGGCGGTTCACTCAGTGGTGTTCGGCGGTTTTGCACCCAAAGAATTGGCTGTCCGAATCGATGACGCGTCCCCTAAAGTGATTTTGTCTGCATCATGCGGAATTGAAGGTCAAAGGCTCATCCCGTACAAACCCCTGCTTGATGAGGCAATCGAAATTGCAGGACCAAAACCTGAGAAATGCGTCATCTATCAGCGCCCCCAGGCCAAGGCAGATATGAAGCCGGGGAGAGATCTTGATTGGAACGAAGTGGAGGCTGGGGCCGAGCGTGCAGACTGTGTCTCGGTGGCTTCTACCGATCCACTTTATATACTCTATACGTCAGGCACGACCGCATTACCCAAGGGAGTTGTCCGGGACAATGGCGGGCACGCGGTGGCGCTCCTGTGGAGCATGAAGCACATCTACAACATTGACCCTGGTGATGTGTATTGGGCCGCGTCTGACGTAGGGTGGGTTGTCGGCCACTCATACATTGTTTATGCGCCTTTGTTCGCCGGCGCCACAACGATCGTGTACGAAGGAAAACCAGTCGGTACACCGGATCCCGGTCAATTCTGGCGCGTCATTTGTCAGCACGGCGTCAAAGCTCTCTTTACCGCGCCCACCGCGATAAGGGCCATAAAGAGAGAAGACCCTAAGGGGGAATATTTTAAGAAATACGATATATCCGGATTTGAGACGTTGTTCCTCGCGGGCGAAAGACTCGACCCGGACACTTACCATTGGGGTACAGAACTGCTGAAACGGCCTGTGGTGGACCATTGGTGGCAAACTGAAACGGCCTGGGCTATTTGCGGAAACTTCAAAGGTCTGGAGTTCTTTTCCCCAAAACCAGGCTCTGCCACCAGACCCATGCCAGGATACGATTTGAAGGTCCTGGACCCGGTCACTGCCAAGGAAGTAGGTCCTGGCGAGATGGGTGCCCTTGTAGTGAAACTGCCGCTACCCCCTGGGAATCTGCCGACTTTGTGGAACAATGATAAGAGATTTGTCGAGTCATATATGGCGCCATTTCCCGGTTACTACATCACCGGAGATGGCGGGTACATAGACGAGGAGGGTTATGTGTTCGTTATGGGCCGCACGGATGACGTCATCAACGTCGCGGGACACAGGCTCTCCACCGGGGGTATGGAAGAAGTGCTGTCGAACCATCCCGACATTGCCGAATGCGCAGTGATTGGGGCTGCTGACGATCTCAAAGGGCAGTTGCCTGTCGGTTTTGTCGTGCTCAAGGCAGGGGTTGATAGGCCTAAAGATCAGATTGTGACGGAGTTGGTCCAAATGGTTCGGCAGGACATTGGGGCAGTGGCGTCGTTCAAAAAGGCCATTGTCGTAAACAGGCTTCCCAAAACGAGATCCGGCAAGGTTTCTGAGGGGAACCATGAGAAAAATAGCCGACGGGGAGACGTACTCCGTTCCTCCGACTATAGATGATCCGACGAGTCTCTGCGAGATTGAGACAGCTTTGAAACAAATAGGATACGCAAAAAAAATCTGTGGATAATACTGTTTAGCCATGAACAGAGTGACTTTGGCGGCAGAACATATTGCGGCCTGCCATTGAGCGAGCGTCAATGTCGAGGCAATCTCCTAGCTCTGAGATTGCTTCGACATTAGTCCTGCGATCAAACGTGTAATTATGATCGACGAACGGCAATACTAGAAACGTGCATTAGAGCTTCATCCGTGGATTTTCCTTACTCAAAATTTCATACCGGCTTCGACCGCCACAAAATTGCCCGACAAGCTCCATTAATTCTCGACATGCTTGCTCTATTTCCTTGACCGGAACCGGTGGGAGTCCATCCACATTGATTTCCACAGCTGTCGTGGTAGGCGAGACGAGCGTGTGTTTTCCCTGGCGCCACGTCCACCGTCTGGTTAAGACTGTCTTTCCTTCCACAAAGACTATTTCCCCGGGCATGGGGTTTTCCACCTGATCCGAGTCCAGCGGAATGAACTGCTCATCCCCCACAGCCGAACACAATGAGATGTCTCCCTCTAGCACATCCACTGCATGTCCGCCTGCGGGTAGCAAGTGCGACAGCGAAACAATATTTCCAATATCGACCAGCGCACTTATACTCGGCAGGGCCTCATTCTTTAGAACGCGCCGGGCCATCGCCTCTATTGAAGGCCGAAACTTGGTCGGTTTTGCGCCGAATGAGCGATAAGCCTCTCGCCATGAGGCGATTCTGGGGTGTTCGGCAACAGATGCCGCGTCCACTGTGCTGCGGACACTCTCTTCCGCGGCTCTTAACAACGTTATCAGCTCGTCGGAAGATTTCCCGTTGACCAATCCATGGGCCACCACTACGCCTCTGACGTAACCGGGAAAACGAGAAAAAATTTCTTCCGATATCGCGTAGAATTTTTCGTTCTGGTTCAATTTTCCTCCCTGAAAAGCATTTGCGGGCCAGACGATGCTTTTGTCTTCCAATGAGTCTACCAAAATATCAAACTACTTGGGTGCACTTTTTGGATAACACAGTTTCTCCAAAATAATGTCAGTTTGACTTGGTGGAACGACAATCTTCCAGGCGTAGAGCAATTGCCAAAAAATTCTGACGCTTATCCCGCACTCAAGTACAAAAGACAACGTTTCTCTGTCGAAATTCGTTCAATTTTGAGATAGTCTCGGGGAAGCCCCACGAAGACTGCTGTTCATACCCGATAAGTGAGGAGTTGACCCGCCACCGTTAAATTTCTCTGGCGCATCTCGGCAAATCAGGCTAAAAAATAAATGCCGGTATAAAGGGAACGAGTTAATCTGGATTCGCTTTGGTCCGGCCGAATGTCACGGCGTGCGACGCGGCGCTGCTCACGGCAAACCGTGTGATTAGGCGCTTCGAAAAAGAAACAAAATATGACAGTGCGAACAAAACTTGTACTGGGAATCTGCGCAGCCCTCTGCTACGGGTGCATAATTCCCTCCCAGGAAGCTTTGAGGAACCCGAGTATAAGCGATCAATCTCGGTCGGAAGCCAAGCCTTCAGGCACGAACAAGGGACTGATAAAGCCATATATACCGTCAGAACGAGGCCCTGCGCAGACCGTAGCCGAACAGCAGTCGGCGGCTTCTTTTTCCCCTGAGTCCTCCGCTCCCGTCGCGGAGATACCTGAAAAGACTGAAACTTCGGAAGCGCCTGTGGTCACACCTGCTGTTTCAGTCGCTAGCAACAGCACACACGCGAAGGATCGCAAATGGGAAGACCAAAAAGTGAAAGCTGCAGCAATGGAATTATCGCGAGGGATGCCCGGCATCAAGAAACTCAAGGTGTGCTATGCCGTCAAGGAGGATGAATGGTGGGTGACCCTGTACGAAGAATCGGGTCCTGCTTTCGAATTGAAACAATTTACGTGGAATAGGGAACAAGACAAACTCGAACAGTTCCTGGTGCAGAAGAGACTCGCCGCTGATCGCCTGCAATCTCATCTCACGGAACATGAGAATGACATGGCCTGTGAGGTGCTCGATCCTACTCCTTCGGTAAAATAATTACTTTAAGTTTTTGACTCATTATCCTGATTTTATATTGATTAATTTGACATATTTCTCTCGTATGTGATATCATAGCCTCCAGACTCATGTTAGGTTCCGCAAGAGCGGCGGAGATTATTCTTGTTTGAAAATCCGCTTGCGGCGTGCGGTTCCGGAGGTTGCAGTGCACACAAAATTGACCGGGATAGGCATCATATCCATCGGATTGGTCCTTTCGATTCTATGGTGCTCCGTAGCCGGGGCATCAGGAGAAATCACAGAAATAAACGTTACACCCGATTGTAAGAGGATCGCAGTCAGAGCGGACGGCAACATAGGCCGACACTCGTTGTCTGCTTTGGAGTCCCCGAACCGCCTGGTGCTTGATATAGAAGGCAACGGAGTATCTAAAGAGCCCGCCATCTCCGGCACAATAGCGGCTGGGGTTGAGGTTAGGGCCGTGAGAAGGGGATCCGGAGCACGCGTTGTCATGAACTTCGGAAATCGACCTATTCCCGAGCACAGGATCAAATCCGTCGGCAATTATCTTCTGTTGTTCCTGGAGGGATGGGGAGCGGCTGCCGGCACGTCCTCCCTTACTCCCCCTGGACCTCCGACCGTTTCCAGGACTAAACACGATCCGATATTGTCCAGCGGTCCTGATCTGCAGATAAAATCAGCAGAAGTAAACAACGGTCTCATAGTCCTGAAAGTGGCGAATCGAGGCCATCCCGAACGCGTATTCAAAATCGAATTAGGTGTAGATTTCGATCAGTTGGGCTTCAATACAGCTAGTATCCATAATCTGTCGACTTTCCAAAAGAACGCAGCAAGTGCGCCGAAACCCACATGGTCTCAGCGTCAACCCGCAGAACAAAAGGCTGGTCCGCGCAAGGGTCTCAATTCACCTCACGAAAATGTCACATCAGCATTGGCCGATGTGGAACAATCTGAATAAAAAGTGAACATTTGAGGAGCCCTTCTTTTAAGAAGGCTTCCTCAAATGCCTAGCCCGAACTGTCCAGCCTTTGAATCTGTCTGAGTGCTCGAATCTTGACAAATAACCTCGACTTCCTATAATAAGTATTCAGCGAAGATAACATCATGAAACATAATATCGCATGCGCACTAATAGTGATTTTGTGTTCCTGCATGGCAGTAACGAATGCGTGTAGCGTTCTCAATTCAGCTAAATATGAGCTGGACGCCGTCGCAGGCCTTAAGACCCAATCCTGCTGCGGAGGGTGCTGCTCCCGGACAATGTCGGAGATCACCGGAGGTTTAGTCCTTCTCGAAGACTATGATGATGCAGCAGAATCCTCACGTGCCGATTGCTGCGAAAAAGGCTACTGTCAGTCCTGTAATTCGCTTCCCTTCCTCATTGCCAACCTTTCTATGTCGTTTCAACTCACCAATTCATCAGCTCTCGCTGAAATAAACCGGCCTTTCTCAGTATGGAACTTCGAGGCTTTGTTCTTCAGGCCTCCCAGATCCTAACAATTTAGGCGATCACTTGTTGAGGTGCGCGGTTGCCGCATTGTGGGCGTGCAACAAGATGTTGCGCTGCCGACAGTGCCAGACTGTCAATCACAGGTAATTTTTTGCCGTGGTTCTCTCGCGGGCTGTGTAATCCCCAGAGCAGGAGTCGGAGTCAAAGTGTGGAAGAGAACAAATTGCATGTTTTGAGATCGGCTCAACCCAGGGAAGTGGCAGAGCACGAGGGTGACGCTGTCCCTCCACCCCGGTTCAACTGGAAAATTCGTGTAATGGTCCCGGCACTGGTCTTCGGTGGCTTTATTACATTGCTGGGCCTGAGTGCATATGAGGAATTCATTCCTACAGTCCCGGTTCATGCGTCCCCGGCAGTCCTAAAATCTGTTGAGGCAAACGTCAGTGGATCAGTGACGGTTCAGGCCGCGGGATGGCTCGAAGCTGACCCGTACAAGTTGTACGTCACAGCGCTCACGGATGGCGTCGTGAGGCAAGTTTCTGGTTCTCGAAGGGGAGACTGTAAGCGAGGGTCAGGTAGTAGCGCGCCTGGTTGACGAAGACGCTGCTCTTGCGGCAGATCGAGCCGAGAACAAAGTGATAGAGCTCGAGGCCACGCTAGAGGCCGAAAGAGCCGAATTGCAGTCGGCCGAAGCCGAGTGGGAAAACCCGGTGGAACGTGAACGGGCTGTGAATATCGGTGAGGCTCAAGTGGCCGAAGCAAAGGCCACTCTTGAACAGATAGCTTCGGAGATCACGATGGAGGAGTCCAATCTCGAACATGCCAAGAGCCAGTATGATCGGGCAGTCGGATTACACACATCGGGTACTATTTCCGAACAAGAATTCGTCAGACTTCGGTCACAATATAATGCCCAAGTTTCAAAGATCGCTTCCCTGCGCAATCGGCATGCCGGGGCCAAACAGCTTCTGACCAAGAACGAAGCTGATTTAAGAGCGGCCAAGGAGCATATGTCTCTGCGCACCGAAGAACGCCGAAATCTACATCGTGGCCGTGCCAAGGTTTTGCAGGCTGAAGCGGCGCTGAATCAAGCTCGAACATCGCTTGCAGAAGCAAAGTTGAGACTGCAAAGAACGGAAATCCGTTCATCAATGAATGGGATTGTCCTGAGCAGGCTTACCGAACCAGGCTCCAAAGTCGTGGTCATTTCGGACAATCCTGCTTCAGCACGAGTTCTCAGCCTGTACGATCCCAAACATTTGCAGGTGCGTGTAGATGTTCCTCTCGTGGATGCCGGCAAAATCAGTGTAGGCCAAGATTGCGAGGTCTCAGTTGAGGTGCTTCCGGACAGAGCGTTCCAGGGAACAGTGACAAGAGTATTACACGAAGCGAACATCCAGAAAAACACCCTTGAGGTGAAAGTGGCCCTGAAGGAGCCGGACCCAAAGCTTCGTCCGGAAATGCTGGCTCGAGTCCGGTTTCTTGCGAAACCTGACTTGTGTACGGAAAAATCGGGTCAACGTTTGTTTGTTCCCGAGGGCGCAGTTCGAGGGAGCGGAGGGAATGCACTGACATGGATCGTGCGGGATTTTGATGGTAATGGCGGGACAGCTCACGGGGTCGCCATAAAGCCGGGAACCGTCAAGACGAGCGGATGGGTCGATGTTTTAGACGGATTGCAGCCAGGGGATCTCGTGATCACCGGTTCAGTCGCGGAACTGAAGAATGGAAAGAAAGTGAGAATAGTCGGGGAATAATGCCAGTTCGCATGAGTGAAACATCTGTGGAACGTGGAGATTTTCATGGCTTATATCGAATGTCGTAATTTGACGCGAGCATATACGAAAGGATCAACGACCATAACACCTCTCGATGGTCTGGATCTGGACATAGAAAAGGGGACGTTCACTGCCCTGATGGGACCATCGGGCAGCGGCAAGACGACGCTCCTCAATTTGATAGCTGGAATAGACTCACCCACCTCCGGATCGCTGATCATAAACAGTCTGGAAGTAGGCAAACTGTCGCGTTCCAAACTGGCCAAATGGCGGGCGGAAAACATCGGATATATTTTTCAACTTTACAATCTAATCCCAGTGCTGACTGCTTACGAAAACGTCGAGCTTCCTCTTCTTTTGCACGACATATCAGCCAAAGAGCGACATAAAAAGGTCGCTGCGGCCCTGGAATTGGTCGGGATCGCCGATAGGCACGATCACTTTCCCCGCCAATTAAGCGGAGGGCAGGAGCAACGTGTGGCAATAGCGAGAGCTATTGTCACTGATCCAAAAATCATTGTGGCAGACGAGCCGACCGGGGACCTGGACCGAGTTTCAGCAGCTGAAATACTGTCTTTGCTCAAGCAAATCAATCTCGAACTAGGGCGCACGCTTATCATGGTCACTCACGATCCAAAGACCACTCAGTACGCTGGCCGGACTCTTCACTTGGACAAGGGCAAACTCATCGAATTTGAACCGACAGCCGGGTCTACGCCGGTTCTTCGCAACTGAAGAAGGACGAGATAACCAATGCCAGGACTGAAATTCTTGCCTCTTGTGCTCAAATATCTTGTCCGTCATCGTGGGCGAAGCCTCCTCACGTTGGGTGGCGTGGCAACGGCAATGTTCCTGTTCTATTCAGTTCAAGCTATGCAGCAAGGGGTCCGAGAGGCCACGGAACGAGGAGCCAACGACACCAGGCTCGTTGTGTATCGCCAGGATCGGTATTGTCCGTTTACCAGCAATCTTCCCCAGCATTATGAATCTCGTATGAGCAAGATTCCAGGAGTCAAGAGCGTGGTTCCAATCAAAGTGGTCGTGAGCAATTGTAGGACAGGCCTGGATGTCGTGACCTTCCGGGGAATCCCGACCGAGAGCTTTAGCCAAGAAGCTTTCGGCCACGTGCAACTGGTGGACGGTTCGCTGGAAAACTGGAAGCGCAGAAGCGATGCAGTACCTGCTTGGAGATAGAGTTGCTAGCCGCAGGGGCCTGAAAGTGGGAGACCGTGCTGAAATCGGTGGAATCACGATCTATGTGGCTGCTGTCTTGAGGTCCACAGAGCCGCAGGATCAAAACGTCGGCTATGCGCACTTGGATTTCATTCAGCGGACGGGTGAAAAGGGAGCCGGCATTGTTACTCAATTCAACGTCACCGTCACGGAACCGAGCCAACTGGACACAATCGCAAATGCCATCGATGACGAATTCCGGAGTGCTCCAGAACCTACGACCACGTGGTCGGAAAAGAATTTTGTTGCTCGCGCTACCTCGGACATCCTTGAAATAATCAATTTTACGAGATGGCTGGGATGGGCTTGTCTCGCCGGCGTTTTTGCACTGGTCTTCAACGCAATTGTACCGTCAGTCCAGGATAGGATCAAGGACCACGCGATCATGCAGACGCTCGGGTTCAGCAACGCCTTGGTGGCGTTGCTGATCATTGCGGAGAGCATTATTATCAGTGTTGCCGGTGGTCTTTTGGGTGTTCTGGCTGGCATCACAATCATATCCTGGGGTCAATTCAGTCTTTCTGTGGAAGGATTGAGCATCAACATCCATGCAGGATTGGGAACGGTGATTTTCGGGCTTTTCTTGTCCGCTGTCACCGGAATTCTGGCAGGCTTGGTTCCAGCGTGGCAAGCTTCAAAACGTGAAATAGCCGCGTGTTTCAGGGCGGTCTAACATTAACGTCCACAGCGGAGACCGCCACAACGAATCACGAAAACGCCACAGCAGGACAGGTGATGAGGCAGGGATAAGATAATGCGATTACTACCCTTTGATTATGCTGTCCGAAATCTCGGTCGATCTCGGACAAGGTTAATACTAACGATTCTCGCAAGCGCTCTGGTGGTTTTGTTAGTTTTGACTGCTGCCTCTTTCGTGCGAGGTATGGCCAAGTCTCTCGTCAACAAGACGACAGACAACAACGTGATTCTCATGGCCGCAGGGAGCGAAGAGAGCCTTGAGCGCAGCCAAATCCCAGGGGGTGCATCGGGAATCGTTGCAGCAAGCCTTCCGGGCATAAAGACTCGCCTCGGCGTGAGTTACGTTTCTCCGGAAATCCACGCAGCGATTATCGTAAAGGATGACAAGAACGGCTCAAGGCAATGGCACGCAGTCGTACGGGGCATTACCCCGGAAGCGTTGCTAGTGCATCCCAGGGCCAAGATAGTCCGCGGACGTATGCCTGATCCGGGTAGAGATGAAATTATGGTGGGAGGACTTGCCGCCGAGATGATGGGAGTGCCTGAAGCTCGTCTCGCAATAGGAGAGACGCTCTGGTTCGATAATCGTTCCTGGACAGTCGTGGGGCATTTTAGAGCCAGAGAGACAGTGCTCGATTGCGAAATCTGGGTCCCTTTGTCCGATCTTCAGGTGGCCACAAAGAGGGAGACAGTGTCATGTCTAGTTGTCACGCTGGAAGGAGCGGAATCCGGAGATGTCGACGTGTTCACTAAACAGCGATTCGACCTGGGCCTGGCTGCGATGGATGAAACGGATTACTACGCGTCAATCATGAAATTTTATAAACCAGTGCATGCTATGGTCTGGACTACCGCTTTCTTGATTGGGCTGACAGGTCTTTTCGGAGGGCTCAACACCATGTACGCAGCTTTCGCTGCGCGAGTGAGAGAGCTTGGGATGCTGCAATCACTTGGCTTTTCAAGGAGAGCCATTATGATCAGCCTGATCCAGGAATCCTTGCTTACTTCCTCCGCGGGGACCCTACTTGGCTCATTGTTGGGAATCGTGTTGATTAACGGCCGTGCGGTCAAATTCAGCATGGGCGTTTTCCAATTAGTGGTGGACTATAGAGTCCTGCTCTTGGGCGTTGCCGCTGGATTGATCATGGGAACACTAGGCGCGATCCCTCCGGCATGGAGGTGTTTGCGTCCTCCGATAAACGAAGCTCTCAAGTTTTCATGAGAAAGGAAAAAATATGAAGCATTACAAGAATTTTTTTGCTCTCACAATCGTCGGAACAATTATCGTCGCAGTGCTCGGCGCTGCAACATATGCCAAATCCGATCCTGGCAAGACAACTGAGGCCACACTTCCGACGGGCCTATTTCTCGCGGCGGCCCCGTCCAATGCTCTCAATGTTGGTGAGGCAAGAAAGACCGCACAAGAAGGTAAACCGATAGTGATCCGTGGCAGAATCGGAGGAGCGGCCAAGCCCATTGCGGACAAGTATGCCATGTTCCTGTTAACCGACTTGAGCCTCGCGTTGTGTAAAGACGGGTGTGCGGATTTCTGCCAATTTCCCAAGGAACAGCTCATGACGAACATGGCCACAATTCAGGTTGTTGATAATTCAGGGAAACCTTTGAAGGTCTCCATAGAAGGAATTAACGGTTTGAAGCCTCTGACTGAGGTGGTCATACAAGGGACCGTGGCGAAGCGACACAACAATTTCCTTATTGTTAATGCTCAAAATATTTTCGTGGAACCTAACGCGAAATAAGAACCCGGTATTTTTGCAAGACCGGTTGCCATCCAAGGGAAGAAGAATCGGGGAGAACCTCCCTGTAAGAAGGTTCTACGATTTTATCGATTCAAAAAGCGAATTCGTAATGAATTATAGCAGTTGTCAAAATTTCTGTCCGATTGCGCAAAGAATAATGCGTAGCGGCGGGCCTCCGTGCCCGCCGTGGGTCGGCAGCGACGCCGACCCCGATGATCCGACTGGATCTGGCGTCTGATCTTTCTGAAATCCATGCGGACCCTACTCAAATGGAGCAGATCGTAATGAATCTGGCAGTAAATGCCCGCGATGCCATGCCGGATGGAGGAAGCCTCACTATTCGAACAGAAAGCACCACTCTGGATCAGGAATATTGCAGTTTCCATTCCGGGGTAGTGCCTGGAGAATATGCTTTGCTGACAGTGGCCGATACTGGCCATGGAATGGACAAAGACATTGTTGAACATATATTTGAGCCGTTCTACACGACCAAAGAACTCGGTCGAGGAACGGGTCTCGGCCTGGCAATGGTTTACGGTATCGTAAACCAACATGGCGGGCACATAAACTGCTATAGTGAAGTAGGAAAAGGCACGATATTCAGGGTCTACTTGCCTGCCATTCCTGCCATGGCCGAACTTGATCCGGAATCGTCCGCGGAAATACCGCCATTTGGAACGGAAACCATTTTGATGGTGGATGACGAAGCCTTGGTGCGAGAGCTAGGAAAGCGGATTCTGAGCATGAATGGATACAAAGTCATTACAGCAGCAAATGGCAGAGAAGCCCTTGATCTTTATGCTCTGCACAGAGAAACCATTTCACTCGTCATTCTCGACCTTGTCATGCCCTCTATGGGAGGCAAGGATTGTCTCAATGCCATTCGCATGATTGACCCCGATGCGAAGGTCCTCATTGCGAGCGGTTACTCGGCAGACTCCTCTGCCAATGAGGTAATAAGTCTCGGAGCAAAAGGGTTCGTCGGTAAGCCGTTTAGATTCAAGGAATTGTTGTTGCAGGTTCGCCAAACCTTGGATAATACCATTGAGCTTTCAAGGAAGTAATTTACTGTTCACGCTTGGACAGGAGGGACGCCTGTCCAAGACCGTTGAATTAAAGAGAATCCTACTGACGCGGGTCGTCACCCCGACGAAAGTCGGGGTCGTGCGCTGCGAGCGCACTCAATCAGAGAGGTGAAAGTGCTCTCAAGGTTTAGGCTGCAGCCGCGGATGTGTTTGTCGTGCCCTCTTGATGACGGCTTTCGCCGGCATGGCGAATGTCACGAGGAGGATTTTCAGGTAAAAAGATGAGATTGCTTCGTTGCGCTCGCAACGACATGTCTCCTAAGCTCCTCGTTTCGACCCATCGCTGGACGGTTATATATCACGTATTCGCCAGGGTCCCGCCGTCAACATAGATGGATTGGCCGGTGATGAAGCTTGCCGCGTCTGAGCACAGGAACAGTACAGCACCCACTATATCCTGGGGTTCAGCTAGCCTCCCTTGAGGAATGCGGCTGACCAATTGGCGTTCGATCTCAGGGTTTGCCCATATTGGCTGACTGAAATGAGTTCTGGTCATACCAGGTCCGACTGCGTTTACCAGAACGTTCATAGAGGCCCATTCCGTAGCCATGCACATTGTCAGCATTTTAAGAGCGGCCTTGCTCGCGTGGTACACGCCCATCATCGGGCCTCCGCGTTCGGCCCCAACTGTGGTGATGTTTACGATTCTTCCTCCGCCTTGCTGCATCATGACCTTGGCAGCTGCCCGGCTGAGCAGGAAAGTCGCTTTCACGTTTGTATCAAATATCTTGTCGAACCCGTCTTCTCTCAGGTCGATCAATGGTCTGAAAAAACTTCTGGCCGCGTTGTTTACGAGGATGCTTATTCCTCCAAAAGTGTTCACGGTTTCTTGAACGAGCGCTTCAATTTGATCACTCTGGGTTAGATCAGTGACTTTTGCGTGTGCCTGTCCTCCCGCGAACCGTATCTCATCCGCAACTGCTTCTATTTCACGTGCGGTTCTGGCAGCTACCACGACTTTTGCGCCGCTTTGGGCGAGTCCCAAGGCAATGGCTTTCCCGATGCCTTTGCCTCCGCCGGTAACAATAGCCGTTTGTTCGGCAAGATCTGGTAAATATGACATAAATTCATACCTCCGTTATGCGCCGCAGACTTCGGACCTATTTCTTAATACGGCAGTTTCTTCCGCATGACAACTATTTGCAGTGTGATTTTGACCACAGTTTGTTCCCATATTTTCTTGTCAGAAACGCATGGCGCCGATATACTTCAAGTAAGGGAGAAGTAGTCATGAACCCGATACAGTTGGAAATAATAATGCCGCTGATCACGACTATTGGCTTTGGATGTCGCAACTGCTCTCTGATGTTCAGCCAGGCAGGCATAGAAGACGGGTATCGTGATGACTGCGCAAGCGAATATCCGCCAGAATGGAAAGAAAATTTGGAGCAGCTTCTCGAATGGATAAGCGAAATCAAGCGGCTCTACAAGCACAGGCTCCGCGTTCAATTGATAGATGCACAATCACCCGCAGGCCTTTGGAAACAGCTCAGACACAGGCTTTCAGGGATGCCAGCGTTCATTGTGGATCGCAAGCTCATTCACACGGGGTGGGACAGAGAGCGCCTCGAAGCACTCATAGACCAGCGGATCAGGGAGACCTTGGAAGCTTAGGGCTGAACGCGGGCATCAGCTCACCGGCCTTTGCATCTGTTCATCCCCCACATCTTGTTGCGTCGCTGCATGAGCCGGCCTTACGTGGATCTGTTGAATCTGAATGTCATCGTGAATATGATCATGAACTCGAGCATTATCGCTAGTGAGGCTGTATATGAACCGATCAACGTGATATTGCGGCTCGAGTTCCTCGAGGGCACGCCGAGTGTGCAAATCGGCATAACCAGTAATAATCAAACCGCGAGGATGCTTGCATCTAGGGAGCTTTCGAACTGACCGTATATACGCTACCACCTGCTCCACCACCTTTTTCTCACCATCTTCCCTCTTCAGTTCGACGACCACGGTTCGGCCTTGCCCATCCTCGCAGAGAAAATCCAGCTCATACTGGCACCCGTCCGGGCGGAAGCCTGGACAAGGGTTCTGCAGGCCTAGTTGTGGCATAATGTGTTCTTGGAACCTGTCCATCAGAACCTTTTCCTTTTCGACGAAGCGTCCGATCTGAGTCTGTTCCACACGCGAAAGAGAAATCGCTTCGTTGAGCGACCGTGCGTACTTAAGGCCATAAATGTATATCGGAGGGTCCTGGGAGCCCAGCCACTGCTTGATATGGTCAGTTGCTCGTGGTCCCCTCTTCTTGTACCCGAAGGCTCCTAATAAGATGCGAGCAGTGATGCGCTTTATTCCATTCTTCCTAATCTCGTCCTGCCACATGTGAAGTCCTTTAGTACTAGGTTCTCGCCGTCCCATAATCCCCCTCCTTTCCGTCTGGTTCCCAGACACCTCTCATAGACGCTACTTGGATTCTCTCGTCTTCTGTTTTCTCGTTCCCAGGCTCCGCCTGGGAATGCCTGCTCGGAGGCTCCGCCTCCACTATAGTGTTGAAATAACAGCCATTTGCCGGGTAGAGCCCGAAAGACATGGGTTCCCAGGCGGAGCCTGGGAACCGGGATTCTGAAACCTTGCGGATCAATCGTCCTCCGGGACTTGTGGGGTATGCTTTTGGTCGCTTTCCCGGCAATGAATTGCCGGGCTATTATCTAACGTCCCTCCGGGACGAGAGAATCTTGAGAGCAAGCTCTGAGGGTGGAGTCGGCCTTGGAGAAATTTGATAAATAAAATCTGGCAACTCCGCTAGGGATCCGGCTCATTTGGAATTGTTCACCATCAGTTGTTCAACCATCCGGTTGAGCATCTTCGTGCCCTTGACTTCGGTCTCGAACAATGGAAGGACCGCCCGAACCCTGTCCCCGAAAATTTTCCAAATCACTTCCATGTGTTCCTTCTGCATCTTCACTCGGTTTTGGACAAACTCGGCTGTATCCGCGCTGACCTGACTCTGCGGAATCAGGCCATTGACTATGACTCCACCCACCGGGATCCCGAATTCATAGAACCAGTTTATGAATCGCGTGATAACAGCTATGGGAAGGGCCTCCGGCAAAGTAACAAAGAAAAAGGCAGTCAAAGCATCGTCTGTGAGAAGATCCTTCGCATGGGCCATCCTGTCTCTGAACCCCAATAGGTAATCCATGAGGGGGTCCGCTTGCTCTTTCTTAGAAAAAGAGAGCATTTCCCTCAAGGATTTCGCTTCCTCTCGGCTTTTGAGCATTTTCTCCACCCAGAGGCTGTAGACCTTGGACATGCCCAGCAGTCTTCGAGCATTGGCCGTGGGAGCTGTATCAAAAACGTAAAAATCGTACTCGTCCTTGAACATCAGGTCCATCATGTTCTCGAACATCGCTGATTCTTCAAACGCGGGGTTCATTGTGGCTGACTCTATGAAGTCCTCGGCCTTTGTGGTTATGTCCGCGAATTTCAAGAACCAGTTGATTTTTTCACGAATTTCTCGCTTGGATCGCTCTATGGTGTCGCGAGTATCAATCTCAAAGGCGTAGCAGTTTTTTTCGTCACAAACCGTAACCGGTTTGCCGAAAACGTCCTGCTCGAAAAGATTGGAAAGACTGTGCACCGGATTGGTCGACGCGAGCAAGGTCTTCCTGCCCTGTTTCGCTGACCAGAGCGCTGCAGCTCCCGCCATGGCAGTTTTTCCCACTCCTCCCTTGCCCCCGAAGAATATGTATTTGAGTCGGGGATTATCTTTCAGGGTACTTAGTCATGCTTATTGAGATCTCGTTCACTGTTACCCCCTGCCTGCCCTAGAAGTCGCCGAACATGGCTTTTGCCATTTTTTCGATCATCGGCAGACCTGTTACGTCCCGTTCCATTTCAGGGACCGACGCAAGAATCTGTCCTGCAAAATCCTTATCTATGACTTTCAGATAGTGTTCCTGCATCGAGAAGCGGTTCTTCAGATACTCGGGAATATTCTGTTCTTTCAATTCAGCGGGCAAAACTCGATTGATGATATATCCGCTTAGTGGCACGTCGAATTTGGAGAACAGGCCGGCTGCCTTTATGGTGTCTTTAATGACCATTTCTTCAGCCGTAACCACAAAGAAGAACGCTGTCTTTGTCTTGTCGGTCAGTATGCTTGACGACTTATTTATGCGATCTTTTATGAATAGCAGCTCATTGAGTATTGCGTCTTCCTCGATTTCGCTGTCACGTTGAATCACTGCTGCAACCTGATCGTATTCACGCATTTGTTCCCGTAAATGCGTGATCTTGTCGATCCAGGCATCGTAGACTGAGGCCATGCTCAGGTAATAGAGTGCATGTCCCAGAGGCACGAGGTCATAGATGTAATAGTCGTACCCACCTTTGACGACGATATCCACCACTTCGTCGAAGATGGCGCTTTCTTCCATTGCAGGCTCTGCGGCTGCGGCCTGGATGTAGCTTTCGATTTCTTCGGGGATCTGGTCCATGCCGTACATGTCGAGAATCTTCTGGCGGATTTCCTGCTGATATGCCTTCACTCTTTTGTCAGCGTCGATTTCCTGAGCGTAAAGATTCGGCATGATCTCCGTTGGGCCCTTGCCGAAGATGTCTTTCTGGAAGATATCCGTAAGGGAAGCCTGAGGATCCACAGAGAATACCAGGACTTTTTTCCCCTTCTTGGCCAGATAATAGGAAGCGGCTGCTGAAAATGTGGTTTTTCCCAACCCGCCCTTGCCACCAAACATGATGTACCTGCGATCGGGATATTGTTCAAAGATTTTGGCTAAGGACATTGGAGTGTGCTCCTTCCGGAGTTTCGCAGTGGTTTGACTCCACTCGGACCGCTGGAAACGCGGTCTATGGGGTGTTTGACGTTTGCCCGGCTCCCGCTAAAATAGGGATGCCTTCTTTTCGGCCGTCCGCCGTGATTACCTCTTTCCCTATTAGGCCAGGGCGTCGGTAAGATCTTTTTCTCGCAACATTCTGCGTTTCCATGTGGAAATTTGAGGAACAACGTAAGGCAAAAGTCTCAATGAATAATACGGCGGCAAGATCGGAACACCCAGCATGTCACCCATCGTGATCAAAATGAACAGATGCTCCATGCTGGCCCGAGTCTTCAGCGCGAATCTGGCCGAATCGTGCGCGGCCACGCCGTACACGAATTCTTTTACCGACTGAAAGAATCCGCCTTTTTTCTTTTCTTGTTTATCAGCCATGAATAAACTCCTGCTATTGAAGGAAGGAGACCGCACAGAGCGGTCCCCGACCTGTGTCTATTTGGTCAGGCTCGGGCCTTGGAAGGCGCTGCCTGTGCTCTGATTTCCCGGAACCGGCGAAAAGCCTTGAATCCTTCCCACGCCAGTATCAGGGCTGCCACAACAAGGAATAGACCGACAACCCCCATGAGGGTATTGCCGAAGACCTGTTCCGTAGTTTTGAAGACTCCGCTGAATACCTTGTTCAGAAGACTGTACAGACGTATAGAGCAGCGCTGCGATTGTGGTCACGAACATGAAGATCATAGGGTAAAAGGTCCATGCTGTGGGTTTACCCTCAGACATGAGCCAAGCGGTCACCAGCAGTAATGCAAGAGATGCCATAAGCTGGTTGGCTCCGCCGAACAGCACCCAAAGATACTGCCACCATCCTGTCAGGACCAATGTGATTCCAAGAACGCTTGCCACGAAAGTGCCTACATGCACATTCTTGAACACAGGGCTGACGTCGCTGAGAAGTTCGGACGTAGCCACTCTCATGAAGCGCACGACCAGCTGCATAATTGTAATGGCAAGTACAATCATCATCACGCTGCCGTAAGTGTTACCCAAATCCAGCGGCATTCCCAAAACGCTCAGAAACTTGGCCACTCCGGCTGCAAAGACTTTACCTGGTCCAGCCTTCACTGCGAGAGCATAATCGGCGGCCGAGGCATAGATCGTGCCCGCTATTATTAGAGCAAACAGGGCAAGCATCATCTCAAGGAACATGACACCAGCACCTACCGGTCTGGCATCCAACTCGCTTTCAAGCTGACGCGCTGTCCCAGAACTGGATACTATGCTGTGCCAGCCGGAAACCGCACCGCAAGCTATGGTTACGAACATCATTGGCCAGAGGGGCCCGATCCCGATTTCGAATCCCGTGTAAGCGGGCAACGTGAAGTCAGGTCTCGCAATCACTATTCCTATGCACCCGAAGAAAAGCCCTAGAAAGACGATATACGCGGCCACGTAGTTGATCGGAAGGGCAAATCTCCAGATGGGCAGCACCGACGCGAAATAGCAGAAAACGAACGCCAGAATCGCCCACAACCATCTGCTGTTAGCCAAATCCGCTCCAAGTACCTGGTCCGATGGGGCCCCTGTGCCTAAAAAAATACCGATCATCGCTATCACAACGGTAACAACCGTAGTGACGATAATGTCCATCTTCCATCGGTAAATCATTTGGCCGCACAGGACACCTGCTATAGTAAGGAACAACCATGCCATCGGGCTTGATTTCAACCCCACAGCCGTGCTTACTACGACGTTGCCGAAAGCTCCCACAATAAGTAGCAGGTAAAAATATATGAACGAAAGCAGTATGACTCTTGCCCTTGGCGAGATCAGCCTGTGGCTCAAACCCCCGAACGAGGCCCCGTCATTCCTCATCGCGATCACTGCGCTGGAATAATCGTGCACCCAGCCGATGAAGAAAGTGCCGGCCAATATCCAAATCAAAGCAGGAAGCCAGCCCCACTGTATGGCTATGATGGGTCCGATAATAGGACCAGCGCCTGCTATTGATTTGAATTGATAACCGTAAAGGATGTTCTTGCTGGTGGGCATGAATTCTACGCCATCCATGTACATCTTGGCCGGTGTCATCCTTTTCGGATCCGCCTGGATAACCTTGCTGTCGATGTACTTGGCGTAAACCCGGTAGCCTATGACAGCTACCACTAAACCCAGGATCAAAACAACCAACGAATTCATTTCTGACCCCCTTCGTCTGTGAGCCTTAACGGGTTACTAAGACCGTGTCTCCATTGGAAGAGCTAATGACCGTATCGGGAAAGTTGCTTCCCGTATTAAATGACTCCGTCAACTATGAGAGGTGCATCCTTGAGCGAGTGCACTGCAGAATCGTCGACAAAAATCAGTCTTGGTCCATGGGATCAAAAAATTTGCAGGTTGAGTTCCCCCAATCGGCTACAACATTCGACCGATCGCTTCAGATATGATGTTTTCCTGGTCAGGAGATTCGGAGCTTTTACTGTCACGCGTCCACGACTATGTTAAATGCCGCTTTTTACCATAGTAAACCGATCATTCAGGGTCAAGCAATATTTTTCTGGTAATTAACCCACATTTCTCTTATTTGGCAGGATATTATTCGAGATGGAATATTATATCAATGCGGGAACGGCAGGCAGTGCCCTCACCATAGTCTCTGACAGGCGCACCCTTTGTGGTACCAGCGGAGACGCTTCAGCCATCACGATAATATTCCATCCCAGGCGATTGTAAGGAAAAACACCGCCTAGCAGGCGGTCTATGCCGCTGAGAATGTCCAGTCTCAGAAACTCTTTCTTGGAGCCGGGAAGCGCCGGCAGCTTGTACGGAATTATATAAACCGATCGCCAATCCTTGACCGTGAATCCAGCCCTCTTTAGCTTCCTTCTGAGGCTCATGAACGTGTAAAATCGGACGTGAGTTTCATCCCACCCGAACCATTCTTTGTTGCCGAGGAAAATCCGATTATACGTCCCTTGAACCAAAAAATTCAGTGAAAGCGAGTTCTGGGTGCTCAGAACCAGTCGGCCGCCAGGCGCTATTGAATTCGCGGCCATTCGGAGTAATACATCGTCGTCTATGACGTGCTCTATCACATCCTTCATCAGGATGACGTCGAAGCGATCTCCACTTGTAAATTTAGGAAAATTTTCGCTTTGAATAAGGCGGCAGATTCCTTCCACTTTCTCGGATCGAACATAATATCGCGGAGTCTCGACAGCGGTTTCTTCGGCATCGACCCCGACCACTATAGCGGCTCCCTTTTTGGCAGCATGAATTGTGAACAAGCCGCCTCCGCAGCCATAGTCCAGAAAACGTTTTCCTCGTAGGTCTCCGAGCAGCTCACTCACAAAATCATTCTTAATGCGACTGTAGGCCTTGCTTTGCTGATCCAGATAAGCCTCAAGGGATCGCTCAGGATTTCCAGAGCGCAGCCAGTGGTCTGTCGGATAGAGTTTCCTATTGTAGTCCATCTAAAACTCGATCAACTCTCTGTACAAGGTCTGCCATGCCAAGAATTCGCGTTCAGCTGAGAACTCGAGCATTCTGCTGCGAGCCGCTGGTCCCATCTCACACGCCTTGTCCGGATTGTCCATCATTTCGGAGATCGCTGCTGCGAGAGCAGCCGAATCTCCCCACGGGACAGTGATTCCTGAGATGCCGTGTTCGATAAGGTCTTCCACCGCACCGGTTCTGGTAGCAATTGAAGGAACACCCGATGCCATAGCCTCCATAAGTATATTAGGGCATCCCTCGGAAACAGACGAGAGGACGAATAGATCCAAAGACTGCAACCAGTCCGGGATGCTTTGGTGTTCCATAGGCTCCAAGACTGCCACGCGCTGACCTATGCCCGTTTTTTCCATCATTTCCCGGAAGACTCCTGCTTCGGACTCTCTGAGCCTGCCGCGAAGCTCAAGGACTACGTCTCGGCTTTCATTAAGCGAAGCCACTGCCTTGAAAAGATAAGGCAGTCCTTTTGCGTATTTGAAAATGCCCCCGCATCCAATGCGAAAAGGGCCGTCGCTGGGTGACTCCCGCGTGAGATAAGCCTCCGGAACTTTAACCGAATTGTATATGATTCTAGCTTTTTGTTCAACAGGAGCAATAGCGTCGGCCATTTCCATAAGATCTCTGCTCAAAGCCACCACGCGATCAGCGTTCTTAAGCCCGCTGCTGCAGACAGCGACCTTTTCCGGACTAAAAGTATATTTTTTAATGTCATTGCCCACGATAGTAACAACTGAAGGAATTCGGAACCTGTGTGCAAGTAAACCGGATATATAACCGGTCGGATATAGAAAGAAAGAATGAAAAAGATCGAACCGTTCCCTTGCATGGAGCATTTCCAGGGATTGGTACATCATGCGGATGGCATGAGTGTGCGGGCAGTCCCAGATCTCACGAGACGAATCATTCATCGGCTGTTTGCCGACAATGATTCTGTGTATGGTTATTCCATCTCTCGTCTCCGAGACCCTATTTTCGTCCAAGAGCACGAGATTGACAGGATCAATGCCAAGCTGGGCCACGTGAGCTTCAAGTCCCATATCACGAGCATGAATAGACACACGCTCCACTGTCCTGGCCAGGCCACCCCACTGTTCGGGCGGATATTCGGGGGTGATTATGCAGATTTTTTTTCTGTGTCGTTCCTGCATGACCGGCTCCGTTTCCGTCTAATCCCCACCGCTTGGAGTATGGACGTGACAGGTCGCTGCTGTCCGAAAAGATTGTCATTGCGAGGAGCGAAGCGACGAAGCAATCTCCTTGTTATGTCGACAGCAAGTTAATGAGATTGCTTCGCTTCGCTCGCAATGACATGTTTTCGCGGGCTTCAATCTCATGGGTAAGCGAGTGCTTGTCCATGGACTAGGTACTATGATTTTTACACAGCTTAGTTTAACTTTAGTTCATTGTCGATGATAGTGTGAGTTTTCATGCGTGTAGGAATTGTATTTCATAAAAATCCCTTTTCTGAGCCCACGGGAATCGATCTGGTCCGTCTGCGTGCAATAGCGGGCGGGCTTATAAAGAGAGGCATTCAAGCTGAAATCATTTCCCCCGTAACTGAAGAAGGTACCATCGCTGGTTCGATCCCGGTTCGCACTCTCGATGTCCTGACTAAATCCACTTCACGTTATGACGCGATAAAGACTTCTTACCATTACTCAATAGAGCTTATCCGCGATTATGCTGGGCCGGTCGTCTCCAGAATCGTCAGGGTGGTGGACGACAGACTGCCGGAAAGAGACGAGCCGTTCCGTCAGAGACTTCTGGAATGCCAGCAATTAATACGGGATCGCGCATCTGTCCTAATACTGAATAACCCTGAAAATCGAGATCGTTGGAAGGCCATGTACGGAGACAAGCCGCGAGTGGAGCTAATTCCCACAGGTTGTCCCGCCAACATTCCTGAGATCGGCGGAAATCCTTACAACGAAAAGAAGCCGGTAATGCTCTTTCTGGGGAGCGTGGCAGCTCCCAGAATGGTCCGCATGATCAACCACGCTGCCTCCGCACTAAATGGATTGTGCGCGGTCCACCTTGTGGGTTTGAACAAAGCCTGCTTGTATGGCGGAGACGAAAACTGCGTGCTCAACCCGCTCGTGCTAGACCACGGCGAACTCCAGGAACAAGCCATTTGGGACTATATTCGCCATGCATCAATTGGATTGGCTTTGGCTACCGGTCCTCATGCGTTTGACAATGATGTATCCAAGATCCTAAATTACCTGCGAGGCGGGCTTCCGGTGCTTTCCGAAGAGCTCATAGTGAATAATGAGCTGGTACGCAAGACCGGACTCGGAACAACATTCGCGTTCGATGATGCCGAAGATTTGGCAAAGAAAGCGGGGGATCTCTTACGAACGGATTTTCAGGACAAGAAGCAAAGGGTCATGGAATTCATGGCCCACGAACATTCCTGGGATAAAAGGGTGTCGGCCTATTCGGCCTTGTTCAGAAGTGTTTGTGGAGAAGAAATTGCAAGGGGATCTCTTTTTGCAGAGAGAGGCTCTGCTCTCCCGCCAAAAAACTCGTAAACTAGCAGAGGTTTTGCCAATACGATGAAAGCGGTACTGATTCGCCCCCCGTTTTATGCTCTTTTCGGTGTGACAACGCCGAAAATGAAGACCTATCCTTTGAATCTCCTTTATCTTGCTACATACGCGCGAGACATCGGCGGTCATGACATAGCGATTTTGGACGGAGAAAACATATCAGTCCCTGGCCTCGAACCGCCGGAAGGAATCACTGACCCTGAAATGATAATGAATCAGGGTATACCCCGCATGATAGGCCTCCTCGAGGATCCGGATCATGCCCTGTGGTCTGAAATAGAGCGAAGAGTGGTTAGCGAGAATCCCGATTTGATAGGGATGACATGCAACTCAGGCAACATGGACACAACGGCCCTGCTGGTAAAGAGGCTGAAGCGACTCGGTCTTCCGGTTGTCCTCGGGGGCAGCCATCCTACAGTATTGCCAGAGCAGAGCCTACGTTATACCTCCGCGGACATGGTCGCCGTAGGGGAGGGCGAGCTCACTTTTGTGCGGCTCCTGAACGCGCTTTTAAGCGGCGAATCATTGGCAGAAATCCCGTCGCTGGTGTGGAGAAACGGCGAAGAGATAGTCGTAAATCCGAAGGGAATCCTGATAGATTCCATAGACAGCCTTCCGATTCCTGACAGGTCTTTTATACAGCGCTTGGACTACTTTGGGGAAGTAATGATGACGGGTCGGGGTTGTCCCTTCAATTGTGGGTATTGCGCTTCCCGAAACATCTGGGGCAAGAGTGTCCGGCTGCGTTCGGCAGGCTCCATCATTCAGGAATTGGAGATGCTGGCAAGACAATCCGAAAGCTTACCTGATCCGCTGCCCGGAAAGGGGGTCGTCAAGATCGTGGATGACACCTTCACCGTGAATAAGAAACGAACGCTTGCGCTCCTGGAAGAAATTATTTCCGCCGGACTGAATCGCATGGAATTTACGGGCGGAGTCAGGGCTGACACACTGGATGAAGACGTGGTTCAAAAAATCCGCGAAGCGAATTTCCGGCGAGTCACTCTCGGGGTGGAAAGCGGAAGCCCGAAAATACTTAAAATGATTCGCAAAGGGGAAACAAACGATGAGGTTAAGCGAGCTCTGGAGCTTCTTCGAGAAGCTGGAATCCGATCTCATGCATTTTTCATGATCGGGTTCCCGGATGAGACGTCTGAAGACATCGAAATGTCAAAACGGTTAATTCTTGAAGCTCAACCAGATTATGTCGAAGTTAACATGGTCACGCCATATCCGGGCACGGACCTGTTCACCAGGTTAATTTCAGAAGATCCGATGGAAATTCACCAGTGGTACAGATGGTTCCATCAGGGATTGGCCACGCACTCAGATAGATTGGAATTTGATCTGGACAAGGCATATAACGATTTTCTCTCGTTCGCGAGAGATTACAACGCGAACCGCGGATAGTGAACCGAACCGGCAACATTCGGCAACAGTTATGGCTGCTTCTCATTCAGCTAACGAATCGGGAAGAAACAGCCTATTTTCCTGGTTACCAGGCTCCGCCTGGGAATCCATACTTCCGGGCTCTGCCCGGCAACTAGTTGTAATTCAGCGCGATAATGGAGGCGGAGCCTCCCAGGTCATGCATTCCCAGGCGGAGCCTGGGAACGAGAATTCAGCAAGTAGCTATTCAATCATCAGGGGCAAAAAAAGTGATTGACAACCCAGTAATGGTGAGTGATCATTACTTACCTTGACTCAAGTGTCTCCGGGCCCTATGAGGCCCAAAAATAAGTGCAACCATTTCATCGAAGAAAAATTTCTCATTATCTAGCGGAGGACCAATGGAAGACGCATTTATCGTAAGCGCTGTCAGAACACCGGTGGGGAAAAGAAATGGCAGTCTTTCACAATTCCGTGCAGACGACCTCCTGGGCCTCGTTCTCAGAGAGGTCGTGCAAAGGGTTGGCGTGGATGCCCACCACGTGGAGGACGTCATCGGTGGAACAGTTACCCAGGTCGGTGAGCAAGGCTTCACTCTAGCCAGAATGGGCGTGCTTGCTGCTGGGTTTCCTGACGATATTCCCGGCGTTTCTGTCAACCGTCAATGCGGATCAAGCCTGACTGCGTTGAATTTTGCTGCGGCTCAAATAGCGGCAGGCTGGCGAGACTGCGTTATCGCCTGCGGCTGCGAACTAATGAGTAAGTACGCTATTGCCGCTGAATGGTACAATCTTACTCTGTCGAATGGTCAGCCCGCAGGAATGCCTCTAGGACCGGCGTACTTCAGCCGGACCGGCGGCAAGTATGTGGATCAAGGTCAGGCAGCGGAGCTTATTGCTCAAAAATGGGGCATTACAAAAGAAGAAATGGATGCGTTTGCCGTTCGCAGCCATCAGCGAGCAAGCAAAGCTACTGCTGAGGGCCGTTTCGCCAGGGAAATCTTGCCGGTGAAGGTCAAAGGCCAAGACGGAGCGGAAAGGATTTTGGACAATGATGAAACAATAAGGCCCGAGACTTCAATGGAAGCCCTTGCCGGACTCAAGACCGTCTTCGGCACCAAGATCATAACAGCGGGGAATTCCAGTCCCATCAGCGACGGCTCGTCCGCGGTGCTGTTGATGTCCGGACGCAAGGTCAAAGAATTGGGCCTCAAACCGAGAGCGCGTGTTGTAACAAATGCCGTGGCAGGAGCAGATCCTGTGCTCATGCTGACCGGTCCCATCCCAGCTACTGCCAAGGTTCTGCAAAAGGCGGGCCTGAAATTTGATCAAATCGATGAAGTTGAGATCAATGAGGCTTTTTCACCTATACCGCTGGCCTGGGGAAGAGAATACAAGCCGGATTGGGAAAAGGTGAATCCCAATGGCGGTGCCATAGCTTTGGGGCATCCGGTAGGAAACTCAGGCTGCAGACTCACGGTGACCTGTCTGCACGAGCTCGAAAGGACAGGCGGTAAATACGGGTTGGTGACTCTCTGCACAGGCGGCGGCATGGCCCCTGCTACAATAATCGAAAGGGTGTAATGAGGCTTACGGCCAATAATGGAGTGCTGGAAAGCCTGCCCCACGGTCACTTTGGCAAAACTGACAAGAGATTTCACGAGCACGAATTAGTTCTCGGAAATTCTGTCGGGTCAACTACTCATTCTCGCTCGCACTCGCAATGGTCTAACTAGGTCATTACGAGTAGTGAAATGATCCGGCGCCTCGCGGGACAATCAGTAGGACCGGCGAGTCGCCGGTCCTACCATGCAAAGAAGGTTTTCCCATGGTTGTTTCGCCTGAATTGATCAAAGAACTAATAGAAACGAAGGTGGCATTCGTGGAAAGAATGGGCCTTAAAGCTGTTGAGCTGCGACCAAACTATGCCAAGCTTGCCGCGCCGCTTCAAGGAAACGAGAATCATGTGGGCGGCATGTACGCAGGTGCTCTTTTCACTTTGGCTGAAATGCCCGGCGGCGCCCTTTTCCTGACAACGTTTGATGCAACAAAATACTACCCGATTGTAAAGGAAATGACTGTTCAGTTCCGGCGACCTGCGCGAAGCGACTGCACGGTTGAAGTCTCCATTTCCGAGTCTGAAGCCGAAAGAATCAGGGAAGAAGCCGACAAGAACGGCAAGGCCGAATTTATTCTCGAAGCAGAAATAAAGGATCAGTCTGGTGAAGTCGTGGCCCGAAGCAAAGGCATTTATCAGCTAAGGGCAATCGGAAAATAAAGGCTTCACCATTTGCAGAATTGCTGTCCGATTGAGGAATGAATAATTCGTAGGTGCCGGCCTCCGTGCCGGCACATCTTACCAAAATAATCAATGATAGCGATATAATGGGCCGGTGGGGACGCCTGGCCAATGCCGTTGAATTAACGTTACTTCCCTTCGGTCACGCTGTAGGCGTGATCGTCATCCCGGCGAAGGCCGGGATCCAGAAAATAATGAAAAACCTGGATTCCGTCTTCCGACGGAATGACGAAGCGGCTGCGCTGCTTAGGCCAACTGCTTAATCAACTGCATTGGGACGCTAGCTCCTTTTTTTGTATTTTCGAGTAAGGGATAAGCATCAGAATCTTTGGCAATTACGGCAAAGATTCCGGCTGCTTCTTGTATTTTGAGCACAAAATCAGGCCGGCAAATACTCCTAAAATTGTGAGCACGCCGCATCCGTAATACAGCACTGAATAGCCGCCGCGTATCAGTACTACATCGCCCAATACCGGCCCGATGAAGAATCCCGCTTGAAACATCTGCATGGTGAGATTGGAGTTCATCGCACGAAATCGAGGTTCGGAGAAATCGAAGGTCAGGCTGCTCAATAAAGGCATTGCTATGCCCCAGCCAATTCCCAACAATAGCCCCATCGCGTAGAAAACTTCCTCCCCCCGAACATTGGCCAACACGAAATAGCCTAATCCCAGCCATAAAAGGGAGCCGGTAAGCAGCTTGGGTTTGTTGAGCTTGTCGAATACCGGAGCTGCCATCAGCCTCACGAGGATCTCAGTCATAGTGGAAAGGGTGAAAAACCATCCGGGGTTTTGCACTCCAATCTGGTCGCCATATCCTTTTAGAAAATAAAAAACAGGTGTAAAAGCAGTCCATACTACTAGAGCAAGAGCGAACATTATGATGATGCGATAATCTTTTAGGTTTCTGGCCAATTCCCGGAGGCCGATTCTATCTTCCTTCGCATCCTGGCTACCAGCGGCACCCCGATCCATAACCAATAGCAAAGGAAATACGAGAAACATCGCGAGAGCGGAAGCCCCCAAAACATGCCGGAACCCGCCCAGCAATCTGCTCAGAGGCTCCAGCACCGGGGGAATCACGGCATAAGGCAGCAGTACTATAACGAAAATCAATCCGAACGCCTGCCCGCTCCTGTCTTTCGGAATGCAGCCCACCATACGGCTTAGACAAGCGGTTGCCAGGACTGTGTGAACCGCTCCATGAAACAATCGTACAGCGGCCATGGTCCAGAAGGTCTCAGCCACGTCATATAGGGCCAAGGATACGATGACGAGAACTCCGCTTATGGCAATCCATTTTCTTGCATTCCCCGGAGTGAGAAACGGACTGGCAACGGGTCTGATAAGCATGGCGGTCAAAGCGAAAAGGGCGATTAACACACCGAAGCTTTCCCGTGGTATAGGCAGGGTTCCCAAATACTCATGCAATTGAAAGAACACGGCAATGTTGCAATAAGTGAGGAACATAATGACATTGAGTGCCAAGAACTCTTTTGTTATTAATCTTTCTCGGTGTGGTGTGTCGGTCATTTACAGCCTCTCAAACGGGAAAAAAGGTTCACTAATAAGGTGATTTGATATTATGAATTATGGGGCATATTCACTGAGGCGCAGCAGCAGCGCTTTGGATACCATTCTGCGGTATTCCGCTCCCGCCCGAATGTCGTCTATCGGTGAAATGGCTTTGTCCAGGATGGTCGAGGCCTTTTTCAAAGTGTCAACGGAAAGTTGCTTGTCTAGAAGCTCGTTTTCTACTTCGTCAGAAGTGACAACCGTCGGGCCGACACTTCCCCATGCCAATTTGGCCTGCTTCACTGTTCCAGCATCAGTCAATTCAAGGACGGCAGCCATGCTCGCAATTGCGCACGCCTGGGCTTTTCGCCTGCCGATTTTTTCATAATGGTTTATATTCCAAGCCTGATTTTTGCGGAGCCACACTCCCGACAAGATTTCTCCTTTTGCCAAAGCAACGGCCCCAGGCCCTAGGATAAAATCGCGGATCGGCATCCGTCTCGAGCTATCTGAGCCCAGGATTTCAACCTCCGCTGAAAGAACATAAAGGCCGGGCAAGGTGTCGCCCGCCGGAGATGCTGTCACGATATTTCCACCAATAGTCCCCATGTGGCGAATAGGTGGAGAGCCGAGCACGCTTGCTACCTTTACCAGTAATGGGAAGCATTCCTTTACTAATTGCGTATCAATCAGCTTGCTGTGAGTAGTTGCGGCTCCGATGAATATCTCTTCGCCGTGGTCCTGAACGCCCCGCAGCATATTCAATCGCTCCAGGCAAATGAGATTGTCCGGGTTGATCTGTCCTTCTCGCATCTTGACCAGCAGGTCAGTGCCACCTGCATAAATTGCCGCATTGGGAAACCTTTGAAGAATTTCCCAGAGTTCCTCCAGTGTGGTCGGAAGCAAGACCTGTCTCATGAATCTTGCCCTTCACCCAATTTCTCGCCGGCCTTTTGAACAGCATCCACAATCATCTGATAGCCTGTGCATCTGCACAGATTGCCGGATAAACCCTCCCGTATTTCATCTCTCGACGGGCTTGAGTTACGCTTGAGCAAATCCACAGAAGCGAGGACCATCCCAGGTGTGCAGAAGCCGCATTGAACTGCTCCGTGGTCGACAAAAGCAGCCTGAATCGCATGCAATTCCTGGCCGTTTGCTAATCCTTCGATTGTGGTAATGTCGCGGCCTTCCAATTGAGCAGCCAGCATGAGGCAAGAAAGCCGGGTCTCGCCGTCTACCAATATGGTGCATGCGCCGCAGTCTCCAGCCGCGCAGGATTCCTTTGTGCCTGTCAGGCCCAAATCTTCTCTGAGCAGGTCCACCACCCTGCGATCTGGCGCTGTGTCCACGTTGGTTTCTTTGCCGTTGAGCTTGAAAGCGATCTTCAAACTGGGTTCTCCTGCTTTTCCGCGTTTGCTCTTGCCTGCAGAATTTGTTCTGCCGTCAGAGGCGATTCAAGAATTCGTATTCCCAAAGCATCGGTTACAGCGTTCGAGACTGCAGGCAACGGCCCGTTCACGCCTATCTCTCCCACTCCCTTGAGCCCGAAAGGTCCGGTGGGCTCATGGATCTCCACGGCGATGGACTCCATATCCGGTATATCGGACGCAGTTGGGATAATGTACGTGGAAAAACCTGTCGTAAGGATGCGGCCATCAACCACATCAAGCTCTTCCGACAAGGCGTAACCCAGGCCCTGTGCTATCCCGCCATGAATTTGCTGCTGATATATCTGAGGGTTCATCACTTTGCCGCAATCGCTTACAGCAACGTAATGCTTTACTTCCACCGCTCCTGTCAGTTCGTCCACTTCCACTGCGGCCAGACAAGCGCCGAAAGAAAAAAGCGTGTGAGGCATACCATGTAGCCTCATTTCAGGCGGAGTTCCTATGTCGTCAGTTGCCACAGGTGCACGGAAATTGTGCACCGCGATTCGCTCTGAATCATTGAAAAATTTGACCAGATGAGACAGCGGAACTTCACGACCACTAGGCAAATGCCGCACTTTTCCTGGAATAAGCGCCATTTCGTGAGGGCCGGCCGCCATGAACAGGTCTGCGGCACGCTGAAGTATGCGCTGCTTCAGAGCCTCCGCTGCTCCGATAAGGGCATTCCCGAAGGTGTATGTGCAACGGCTCGCTGATGCGGAGCCGCTGGGAAGTGTCCTGTCTGTATCAGGCAACACCAGTTCCATTTGGCCTGATTCCTGCCCGAGAATGCTTCCCGCTATCTGGAGATTGGTGCTTGCATTGCCTTGACCCATGTCCACGACGCCGCAATAGATCCTGATATTGCCCGTGGTGGTGAGCTCTACCTTTGCGTTGGCATAATCCGGGACAACAGGACCGTAGCCCGATGCTTGCATTACTGCGGCTATGCCGATTCCGCGGCGCTTGAACAATCCCTCAGAAGATTTCCATTTTTCGCGATTTTTCCAGAGTTCGTGTTTGGACAAAGTCTCCAGGCAATCGATGAGGCCGTTGGAGCATATCATCGTCTTGCCTACGCAGCTCTTGTCGCCCCGTTTAAGCGAATTCTTCAAACGCAGCTCGATTGGATCCATCCCGAGTCTTTGAGCAAGCATGTCCATCATCTGTTCTATGGCGGCAGTCACCTGAGTAACCCCGAAGCCTCGAAAGGCCCCTCCAATGGGATTATTGGTGTAAACAGCCCAACCCCTTATGTCCACATTAGGAATCCTGTAAGGACCGCCTGCATGCTCCAGAGCCAGCGTCAGCACCACTCCTCCAAGATGGTCGCAGGGCCCCGTGTCAAAATAGAGTCTGGTTCTCAGGTAATGCAGAGAGCCGTCTTTCTGCGCGCCGAGCGTGTAGTACATTCGTGCTGCGTGCCTTTTTGTGCCGGCAATGAATGATTCCTCTCGGTTCCACCACATTTTGACCGGTCGCCCGCCCGAATGGAGCGCAGCGAGACCAAGCAGGCTCTGCACAGTCACTCCGTCTTTGCCTCCAAATGCGCCACCAGGGTACGGAGCGATTATTCGGACCTGCGTCGGCTCCAGACCGAGTGCTTCAGCCACTTCCATGCGGTCCCGGAACGGTGTCTGTGTGGAGCAGACAATTTCCAACTTGCCGTTTTCCAGCAGGCGAGCCCAACCGGCCTCGGTTTCGAGATACGCATGCTCCTGCGGTTGCGTCTGAAAGCATGCCTCTACGAAGACATCGCATTCTTCCGCCGCATCGGGTCCGGAACCGGTTGTGATCTCACCTTCAAGGAGGATATTTGCATTGTCATGATCTTCGTGAACAATTGCAGAATTTCTTCTGAGTGCACCCTCAGGATCAAACACCCCTGGAAGAGGCTCGAAATCACAGACTATGAGATCTAATGCCTCTTTCAGAGCATTTTTATTGTCAGCAAGCACCAGAGCAACCGCATCGCCGCAATGGCGGGCTTTGTCATTGACCAGCACAGGCTGGTCTTTTCTGATCACGCCTTGCCTGTTTGTTCCAGTGACATGTTTGTGCGTGAGCACTCGGATCACACCAGGCACTTTCTCCGCTCGCCTGAGGTCAATTCCTTTCAGGATAGCATGTGGAACTCCGGCCCTTTTCACTCCCAGCCAAACCAGATCCTCGCCGTAATAGTCTGCAGCGTATTTTTCTTTGCCTGTTACCTTGTCGTAAGCATCAAGCCGCGGCACAGGCGTGCCGATTGCCAGAGGTTTGCTCTCGGAATGGGTAAAGTTAACGTTTTTCTCGTCGAAGTTTCGGTAGTTCATACCTTTTGAACCGATTGTTAAAGACAGTTTGTGTTAGATGAACACAGAGGCCCGGAGCCACTGTCTGTAGTGGGGCCGGCATCCCTGCCGGCCATTCCTGCTTTTTTTATCATCTGTTTGAACGCGAACCGCAATTAAAGCGCGAGCTTCGCCTTCGGGAGAGGCATAATAGCATAGAGGGGGCAAATCCCGGGAAACAAAAACAGGCCGAGCGGCTTGTTCGTCTTCAGCTGCACCAACTACTGAACTATCTGAGCTTTCTTCATGATGTCGTCCGAAAACTTGAGCCCCAGGCTCTCCATCATGGTCTTATTTATACTGATCTGCGGATCAGGGTCCATCTTTACAGGGACTTGAGAAATCGGTTTACCTTTGACAAGCACTTCCACGACGGATTCCGCAAGCATGGCTCCTAATTTTGCGTCGTCTGCGGCTACCCCTGCAACTGCCCCTGCTTTGACAGGCTTGTCGGCAAAAGAAAACATGGGTGTCTTTGAGGCATTCGCTATTGGCAGCAAATTCACTACATTATCCATGACAAGGCGTGTGTTGCTGATAATGTACAGGTCGACTTGGCCCAAATCTTTGGTTCTCTGAAGCAGTTCCTGAAGATTCGACGCCACAACCTCCTTGTAAGCAATCTTGCGCTTTTCGCATTCCTCACGAGTGCCAGCCTGCTCTATGGGGCCGCTGGGATGTCCCTTTTCCACGAGCAAAGCCACGCTTTTGACATTGGGAAAAAGGCTCGTAATTATGCCGAAACGTTGTGGATAGGGAATAAAATAAGTGACGCCAGTGACTTTGCCCTCAGGGGCATTCAAGTTCTTGACAGCGCCCAGTTCTGTGGGATTGTTGCACGCGCCCACAAAACACGGGACTTTAGGATCTATTTTCGAGAGATACTCGGCTCCGGAAGATCGAAGAAACACGATTCCGTCCTCTTTTGATTCGGATTCATGAAAGGCTTTCTTCGCCTCTTCCATATCTTTGAGTTCTCGGTACAAAGTCACCTTGAGGTCCGGAGCCATTTGCCTTATCGCAGGGAGAAATCCCATGACCACGTTGGTCACCATCGCGGACTTGGTATCCCAGATGATGGCTATTTCCTTTGCGTAGGCGCAGTCCTGCATCCCTGAGACGAAGAGAGACAACACCAGGCAAACTATCAACCCCGCGAGTATTTTTTTCATGGCTTCGCCCCCCTTGGTGGCTTCGGGAAATTGTCAAAGAAGATCGCCCCATGACAAAACCCTTGAATCGGTCAATTTTTTCTGCAAACGTTGATTGATGGTGATGGTTGAAACTTCTTGATTTGAATATAAGCGGAGTTTTCAATTTCTGCAATTCTTTTCATAACTCATGCGAAGCAATCCGTTAAGCAGAACCGGCATCCTGCCGTCCATGTTCCGGCGAGACGCCGATCCTACCATTCCGAGGAGATTGCTTCGTCGCTCCGCTCCTCGCAATGACAAGCTCCCCGGCATCACTTAATGGTTCTGCCGAACCAGACACACAGGACTGACGCTCAAGAGGTAGGCAAACAAAGTTTGAAAGGATTTTTCCTCAACCGAATCGCATCATCGCCGGTTGACATTTAAGCGGTCGCCGGATAGACTTTGGCCTCCACCCAAGCGGTAATTCTGATGCTTATTTGAATTTGCTCCCGGCGCCGATCAGCCGGCAAGACGTGGAGGGGTAAACATCGATAAAGGACAAGTGCAGCATCAGTAGGAAAGAATGCTTTCCCTAATGGTAAACTTACGCATTCAAAGGATGTGCCGCGTTGAAACCATTACAGATCATTAAATCAACCTTTTCCGAGCTGCTCGATAGCATCCTGAATATAGCCGCGGAAGTGGGTCGCGTGGTACTCATGATGGGGCAGGTATTCGTGCTTGCCCTGAAACCGCCATACCGCTTCGGTGAGCTGCTGAGACAGCTCGATTTTCTTGGCGTCCAATCCGTCGCTTTGATCGTCTTCACAGGGGTATTCACCGGCATGGTGAGCGCACTCCAGACGTACAACGGAGTAAGCAGATTCGGGGCGCAATCTATGGTCGGCGCTACTGTAGCCCTGGGGTTGACGCGCGAACTCGGCCCAGTGTTAAGCAGCTTGATGATCATCGGCCGAACAGTGTCATCTATGGCAGCCGAAATTGGGACTATGCGCAGCACACAACAGATCGATGCGCTCCGCAGTATGGCAATAAATCCTATCCATTATCTGGTTGTTCCCAGAGTCTTTGCGATGATTCTGGTGCTACCTGTACTGGCTCTTTTTTTCTCTTTTTCCGGCATGGTGGGCGCTTATTTCATGAGCCTGTATTCGCTCGGCATAGATGAAAGCACCTTTATGGCGGGGATCAAAACCTATCTGGGACTGGAAGACATAACGCACGGGCTCATTAAATCAGCTGTATTCGGCCTGGTGATCTCGCTGATAGGTTGCAATGAGGGATACCATGCGCCTTCAGGCGCTCGGGGAGTTGCCCGTGCCACGACCACTTCAGTCGTGACCGCATCCGTTACTGTGCTGATACTGGATTACATCATGACCGCCCTGATGTTCGGACCGCGAACTTAGGACGAACCAGAGGTAGGGCGAATGATCAGACTAAGGGACATCAGGAAACAATATGGCGAAGAGGTAGTGCTCGACGGTGTGAATCTGGATATAAAGAGAAACTCTATTTCCTCTATTGTGGGCGCCTCCGGAGAAGGAAAAAGTGTTCTGATGAGGATAATGATCGGACTGGAACCGCCGGATTCAGGAGAGGTTCGTATCGAGGACGAAGACATTGTTCCCCTTAAAGAGTCTGAGCTCAACAGAATCCGACGAAAATTCGGCGTACTCTTTCAGGATTCGGCGCTTTTCGATTTTCTTACAGTGGGTGAAAACGTCGCCTTTCCGATACGTGAGCACTTGAAGCTCTCGGATAAAGAGGTTCAGGACATCGTGCTGGAAAAGCTCGCCAGCGTCGGGTTGCTGGGAGAAGAAGACAAAACACCCGAGCAGCTTTCCGGAGGAATGAGGAAACGAGTGGCTCTCGCCAGAGCATTGGCCCTTGAACCCGACATAGTTTTTTTCGATGAACCCACATCAGGTCTGGATCCTGTAACCAGCACGGTAATTTTTAATCTAATTGCCAAAACCCATTATGAGCGACCAGTCACCTACGTGCTCGTCAGCCATGATGTGAAAAGAGCATTGGATTTCTCTCAAGAAGTGATGATGCTCTACAAAGGGAAGATTGTAGCTCATGGAATCCCTTCGCAAATCAAAAGAGACCCGGATCATCCTATACTCCGATTTATGGAGGGCTCGTCAGGGGCCACAATTTTGGACCGCGGAAGAAACAACAACAATTATTAGTCTCACGCTACGTTTTCTGTTGCCGACAAACAGGTCCGCAGACTGTTATCTTGAGGTTGAACGACCCGGAGATACGCGGAGCAGGACCAGAGAGGATGCGTGCAATTATGTCCAGAAATCCTTTTGAATTCTTGACGAAAGAAGATGTCAGCCTCCTCGTGGAAAAAGCGGACCGCGTCGGATTTCGCAAGAACGAGTTAATTCTGGAAGAAGGCTCTCGGAGACAGGGGATTTTTATCGTTCGGCAAGGCACGGTTAGAATAGAGCGAATGCATTCGGGAAAGAACGTTGCTTATGTGCGCCTGGGACCGGACGAGATTTTCGGGGAAATGTCCTTTGTGGAAAATCAGGGCGCAAGCGCTTCGGTTTTCGCGGACAGCGACGTAGATGTGGATGTCATCGAGGGCCACCACGTCAATGCTCTCTTGGCATCCGTACCCGGGTTCGGCACCAGATTCTATCAATCGCTGGCAGTTACTCTTGCCCATCGCCTCAGAGCTACTTCCATGCTGATTCCACCATTGATGGTGGATGAAACGCCTCAGGCGAAACGTAGCCCGGAACCGGCGACGAGTGAACAAGACCGCCATGACCAGATTCCAGCCGCACTCTTGTCTGATGCCCAGACTTTCAGACGTGAGATGCTCAAGGCCGACAGGTCTCTAAAAAACAGGGAAATTTCGGAACAAGATGCCCAGAAATGGGTGAGTCAAACCTGTGAAAACATAAACTCAGCGCTGTTGAAGCACGTGCGGCAGTCGCCCGGCTTGAGCAAGTCAATAGGAGCGTGCGTTTTCCGTGAGACGTTCCCATTCTTTGTTCTCAGCAAGAGATTTGACAGGCTCTATACCAAACCGAGCGGATACGCGGATAATTACACTATCGACCTCCTGTGCGGAGGCGAACCGGATGGGACTGGACGGCTGGGAAAATTCATAGACAGCTGGTTGATGAATCTGCCGCTCGCTCGGGCATTCAAGAGCCGGAGAGCATTTGTGGAAACAGCTATAAGAAATGAAGCTCAGTCAAAGGCTACCGAAAACTTTTCAGTTACAGCTGTTTCGGGGGGGATGGCTCGTGAATTGTTGAATACTTGCGCGGCCCCCTATGGTTCAAAGATATCAGGCGTGTTACTGGACTCTGATCCCGAAGCGTTGCGCAGTGCCGAAAAGATGGCTCAGGACTTAGGAATTTCTCAACGGGTGACTTTTTTACAGGAAAACGTAATGCGACTCGCGTTGGGAAAGGGAACTACAAGACTTGAGCCTCAGCACATGATATACAGCATCGGCCTACTGGACTATATGGAGGATTCGTTTGCTGTGAGGATCTTGAACTGGATCTTTGACCGACTGATGGCTGGAGGAACAGCGATTCTGGTAAATTTCGAGCCATCCAATCCAGACCGTCCTTTTATGGACCATATCCTGGATTGGCAATTGTTCCACAGAACTGCCGACCAGATCAAACAACTGTTTGCTCAATCAAGCTTCTCTTCTGCCGCGCTGGAGATCAAGGCGGACGACACGCAGACTCAGCTTTTCGTTATGGTCAGGAAAGTCTAATTGGGATCACGATCTTAGAACTTGTAGAAGCTTCGCGCCGATGGCGAGAAAAACCAACAGAGTGATGAGAGTGTAAGCGGACACTGATGTAGAGCCTTGTTGTAGAAATTGTCGGGCTGCGACGAATATCTCGTACGCTATCATGACCGTAATGACAACGAGAGCTGCACTGATCAATTTTTTCAGTATGCTGACATCCATTCGAGGAGACTCTTCTTTCGGGGTAATGCGACTATTTACGAAACCTCAATTTTTGACTCCTTTACACACAGGCACTAAATTCTCCCTTAACAATTGATGCTAGCGGGACTAAATAATAATAGCGTCATATTGACGACTAAGTCAAATCGTGATGTTTAGCTGCTGATAGTTCGTACAAAGAGAAAGACCACTGCAATGCTCGGCAAGTTCAAGAAAAAATGGAAAACAGGATACCTTACTGATACTGGAAAAACTCGAGAACTCAATGAGGATTACCTTTATGTAAATAATGATGTAGGCCTGTTTGTGCTCGCGGACGGAATGGGCGGTCATAATGCGGGCGAAGTGGCAAGCGCTCTGGCTGTGAATCTGGTGTCCTCATTGATAGAAGAGGAACTTCAATCAGGTGTACATCCTGTTGAACTTGTGCGGACGGCCATAACAAAAGCCAATGCAATCATATTAAATAAATCGGAAAGCAAGTCCGCGTGGACCGAGATGGGGACGACGCTGGTGGTTGCTTTGGTGGCAGATCGTCAAATGGTGATCGGGCATGTTGGCGATAGCCGCGTTTATTCCATCGCCAATCGACAGATAGCGCAGCTCACCGAGGATCACACGTTCGTCGCCGACTGGATCAAGAAAGGGCTCCTGACGAAGGAGCAAGCTCGAAAACATCATCAGCGCCATGGCCTGACCGAAGCCATCGGGATCACCGAAGACATACAGGTTGAAATACTTGTCAGGCAGAGGCAAAAGGACGAATGCCTGCTCCTGTGCTCGGATGGACTCACTGATATGCTGGACGATGAAGAAATCTTAAAGCTCGTCGAGTCAGCTAAAGATCCTCAAGATGCCTGCAACAACCTTGTTCAAAATGCAAACCTTAGGGGTGGAACCGATAACATTACAGTCATTCTTGCGTGCCCTCGCAGGTAATTGCATCGCAACTGAGAACTGCGGAGCAGATACTCAGCAGCATTCAATCCGGGGTGTCTTTAATCACTTTGCCGTTGGCAGTAAACGATATTCCCTGCCCGGATTTGTCGCCGATCATGGCAGCTTCAGTTATTGGAGTGCTGACCTGATTCGCTGACTTCCATTTGACTATGAAAGACGGGGCCAGCCCTCCGCTGATATCGGATGCTCTAACGAAAAAGTTGATCGCTGCCAAAGGTTTGAGATCTGTCGGGTTCTCTAGGTATCTTTTGCGAAGTTTACCGTCCGTATCGTAATAATCTACTGAAAGCACGGTAATTGCCTGAGCTGGATCGGTGTTGCGGATGCAAAGATTTACGGCCAACTCAAACTGGTGACCTCTTTCGCCGATACGAACATACGAGTAAGCGGGAACATAAATTGTCTGGCCTTTAGAAAGACTAACACCTTCTGCGAATAGAGGCGAAGCAGCAAAAAGACCTATCACTGAGAGAATTAAAGCGATTATTAATGTTTCTTCCGGTCACACCATTAAACAGGACTTTCATTGTCCAGCCTTTCTTTAGGCGATTTCAACCTTTGCCAGCTCCCGTGATCCACGTCCCTTAATCGTTTTTCCTGGAATGAAACAGTCTGGCGAAAGGACTTATTAAACGTTTCAATATCAATATCACGTAAAACAGTAGGATTCCTCCTACCAACAAGATCATAACAGCGGCAATTAATCTAATTTCTTTCCAGTGAAAGACCGATTCCGAGAACTTGTCAAAACCCTGTCTGAATTGATCGAGCAATCCGTTGTCTGCGGCCTGCCGAGAAGAGCGCAATTGGTTGACTTCATCCATAACTTGCTCTGCATTTTTATCCCTCAGGAGATGGATCTGTTTTTCCAGACTGAGTTTTCTCACCCAAGCAGCGGTTTCCCGATCCAAACGGGAGGCGGTGCTCCGTTGCTGTTCGGGCAATCCTGATACCCAGACAAGAAAATCCATGTTCTCGGCACTAGGTTCAAATCTTGCCAATTGTTCGGGCGTGAGTTGCGTAAGATCACAAATTCTCGAATAACCGAGATTCAACCATTGACTGGTCAAATCCAGTCCTATGGTCTTTACGGACTTTTGGATGCAGTTAAGTTGTTCTGTGCCGACTTTGAGTAACACTCCTCCCAACTGGTCCGAAAGCCGACACAGACTCATGGAAGTCCCGGAACGAAGCACGTACAACTTCATGAGCAATTCGTTTCGTTCACGCGCATCCAGTCCTGAGGCTAGGTTTCGATATGATCCACAAGTCCTGAATTCCCTGAAACTTGCATCGAATGATCCACTAACCAGTTCGCGCACATCCCTAACCTGCTGCTCGACCTGTTGCTTGAGGCCGTCAGCCCATGCAAGCTCCGCTGCTTGGACGTAGAACAGGCCTTTCATGCTGTCGTAAACGCCTGCCTTTATTTTTTCAGGAACATCCTGAATGTCACGGCCTATTGAGTAGACATCATGGGCTATTAGTCCAACGCCTATGGTCCATCCCAAAGGTCCTTCCACCACAAACAGCGCCTTTCGACCCGCGGAACCGACAACCCGTTTAACCAGATTGTCTATGACTCGCTTCTGGAGGGCCTTTCGCAAGGCCAGCACTCCCACGCCGACGGCCAAGCCTGCCCCGTTTTGAATTGTGAGCGGTATCCGGGTTTTAGGGACCTCGAACCTGGTCTGGACGTCTGACACTGAAGGATTTAGAGAAACGTTCACCAGTGCCTGATAACCCGGCATGGAACTTGCCGCGTCGCGTCTCACTTCACTCAGTTCTCGCGCTAGATCCGAGAGCAGCTTCCCAAGTTGCTCCGAATAAGGAGCATCCAAATCGTTCAGGAAGTCTCGATAATTCGAGCCGAATCTTTCCTGAGATTCTTCCGCCGCGCGTTGCACTACCTTTCCCACAACCTTCTCGTCCCAGATTCCTCGTATTCGATCTACATAAGAGGTCCTGTCGACTTCGGCGTCGACAGCGGCATCGGTTCGTCTCCTGAGAGCATCGTCCAATCGCCTGGATTGCCAGACATTCTTATAAATGCCCAGCCATTCTTTCTTGGCACGGTCCAAATAGCGATGATATATTTCCAGGTCCGCGGAGGAGATCCGCTCTTCATATCTCTGGAGGGCTTCAAGATTGTCGTGCCCTTGTGCAGAAGCCTCGGGCATTGCAGAAAAAGCCACACTGGCAATCGCAAAGATCATCATCAGAAATAAAAATTTCCGATTGTGTTTATTCATTTTGGTCTCCGCTCTCACAGCGCTGTACATAAATCAGTCAGTGCTTGTGGATGACCGGGAGCTGCATCTGCGATCTATGAGGTTAAATTCTGACATCTTGCCGTTTCCTGGGCTTTCTGCTCCATTCGGTGCTTCTTGCGTACAAGTGCTTCGCAGTTGCGCCTTTGTTCTTCAGTAGTCTCGGGCATCAGGGGTGGAACGTGAGAAGGACGCCCGTTTTCGTCCAAAGCCACGAACGTCAGGTAAGCAGACGCAGTGTGACGGATTTCTCCTGTGAGCAAGTTTTCCGCCTCTACTCGCACGCCTACTTCCATTGACGACTTTCCCACCATGTTGAGACTTGCCTTGAGGATGAGTAAATCGCCCACAAATACGGGATTATGGAAATCCAACCTATCTATGGAAGCAGTAACCGCGTTCCCACGGGCATGTCTGATCGCTACTACACCCGCTGCAGTGTCCACGTACCTCATGATGACGCCACCGTGGACGTTTCCAACGGGATTAGCGTCCTCGGGATTCATTTGGATCGCCATAGTGATGCTGGTTTCCTTCACAGTCTTGTCCGTCATCTTTGTGAGTTTTTCATCCTCTCTTTTTAGTTTTCTCTTTAAGGATTTTAATACGGGTGAAAAGGATTTAGAAGAGGCGAACCTTTAATTGGCATTGAGTGCGTCTCTTTCTACGTGGAGCCAATGAACCGAAAACACAGTTGCCGGCTGTGCGGTCTGTTAGAATTATTGTGGACCAGGCGAGGATGGCGACTCTTTATTTGAGAGGCCACCACTTCTCCAGCTGGACCAATATACTGTCTGAAGGGAAAAGTCTTGAATGTGATATTCCGGCAGTGGGTCCTAATTCTGAACGACTACAATAATAGATATGCGCCGTCCCCTGATAAGGTGCGGATAATAGTGCTGTGGGTCAGGATTTGGGAGGAGTTGGAGCCTTTTTCGTGCATAGTTGCGACCGACGAAATATTTTCTCCGGCCGTCCAGAAGTCATCCGAGTAGAAAATCAGACGGATAAATCATCGAGATTTCCTTTGGTCAGTGTTTCCGAAATAGTAAGGGTTTCTGTGCGGTAGCCTCGCGCTCGAACTATTTCCATTTCGATAAGTGCCATTCCTTCATAGAACCGAGTTCTGTCTATGGCTAATTTCGGATATTTCAGCCGGATTTCCGTCTCGTATCTCGAACACCCCCCGCTTTGAACCGTCCTTCCATCCGGTCTTGCAAAGGAATGAGGGACTCCTGCCAATCTGCAAATCATGGGCCGATATTCATAAAGCGAGCACAAGCCACCGCAGTTAAGCCCACAAACCCCTGATCTATACGCGTTTCCCCAGGGGTCGTCATGTTTGTCTTCTACCATTTGCCTGCAATTGTGCAGGATGTCTAGTTGCCTTGAAGATTCCAGGGCATTGAAACCCCGTCTCAAATAGAGCATCTCTATGGAGGTGTGCAGAGACAGGTCCACGGTGCAGCATTTTACTCCATCGCAGCCACCGCAAGAAAAACCGACCTCATCTACGACAGCGCTATAGCTGGAATCTATTTGTGAATATAGCTCTGAAAGACGGGGTATCAAGTCATCCCCGGAGAACATAAGGGAACTCCAGAATCTTTAATAGTATCCTCATGCCACTCACCTTTTTCGCTTCGCAATTGAAATGAATCGATAAGCGGTCGCTTCGGATACTGAGAAAACAGAGCAGAAAGTAGTCGAATCAACTACTCCTGCCAGCTGATTGCTTCTTCCGGACAAGTATCAATGGCTTCCTGGATATCGTCCTCGGAGCATGCGCTTTGATCTGTCACGAAGGCCTTTTCGGTCTCTTCATTGAGCGCGAAGCAATCTTCAGCTATTGCTGCACATGTCCCGCATCCACTGCAAGCCTCTTCATCGATGACAACTGTTCTTGCCATTGTCTCTCCTTTCTTTGAGCCAATTGATTTTGGTCAGAATCTTTATTCTGTCTGATTTACCAAGTCCGCATTGCCGAGTCAATACATATATGCTGCAAGAATTCATGGTCTTGTTTTGTCATGCTTGGACTGTGGTATTCTTGAGGTCAGGATTGACTCAGCCATCTTCTCCCAGACCCCTGATATAAAGGGCCGCTCCGTTTGCCAGCCCTTCGGAGACATTTCCAAGATATTCTGGGCTGCTCAATTTTCTCTGTTCTCGATTGTTGCTGATGAATGCGCATTCCACAAGGACTGCAGGCATCTTGGCCCCAAGCAATACATAAAAAGGTGCTTGCTTAACTCCCCGATTTCGTACTGAGACCGCTGATCGCTCAAGTCCCCTAGCCATAGCTGCGTGCACTGTTTTGGCCAACTCCGTGGATTCGGTTTTCTTAGAAGTTATCATGAGATCCAGGAGTGTCGATTCCAGATCACTCATCTTCGTCAGAGGTATGCCGTTTTCTCTGGCTGCGACCCTCATGGCTCTGGGCGAGCTGGCCTTATCCAAGAAAAATGTTTCTATGCCTTTCGCAGAGCCCTCCATGGCTGCGTTGCAATGGATCGACACAAAGAGATCCGCGTTCAAGGAGTTTGCGATGGCTGTTTCTTTCCTGAAGTGCAAGGCTCCGATCATCATTTCTTGTCAGCGTGACCCTGATTCGCCTATTTTTTTTCTCGAGGGCGGCCTTGAAACGCTTCGCGACCTCTAAGGTCATGTCTTTTTCTTTCAACGAACCGTCGCGGGAAACGGCTCCAGGGTCCCTTCCTCCATGGCCGGGATCGACAACCACAACGAACTCTTTGGTCGAAATCCTGGCCGTTTTGCCAGTCAGCGGTGCGTCGCTGATGCTGCCCTGCGGAAGAGCAGCGATGCGATTTTCCTTGGAGGCCTTCCTTGCCGGAGGTTGAGAGTCCTGCCCAGGGGCGTTAGCGTGAAACGATGCGTTTCCATTCCAACCCGGCGGTCGGCCCTGCGGTTTGGGTTCACTTCTGGGGCTGTCTAATGTTGCTCGTGATGCAGAAGCACGATCCGAGTCGAACTTGGCTCCATGATCCTCGGCAGTAGTTGCTTTCGAGGCTTCAGTGTAGGAGCTCGAAGATATCTTCGGCGGTCGGCCTGAAACCGCGTCACGTGTTTCTCGGGCTTCAAGACCTCTTTTGATAATGTGAGCCTCTTTCAATGCCTGCAACGCAGCAATAAAGTATGGGTCTTTGCAATAATGTCTGTTGAAGTCGCTCAGGTATTTGATGGCCCTTTCCAAGTCAGCGGGATTGCCACTGACTCGATAAAGTGAAAGACAGGCCTTCCCAGCATGAAAAAGGCTGTGTTTAGCTGCGGGAGCCGGCTTTCCCGAGACATGCATCACTACGAGTAAATTAATTGCTTCCAGCCACTGTTCTCGGGTACTTGAAGGATCCCTTGACAGACCTTCAATTTTCTTACAAGCATCATTAAACGAGGGCGTTTTTCCCGATGATGCCGCACAAGGGGAGCTTAGCAGCCAAACCAAGACCATCGAAACCGGCAGCCAGGTCGATGTCCGGGCAACCTTACCGGTTGTTTTGTCAGAGCAAAAAAACGTAGTTGAGCGAGCGAGGACCGTCAAACCCGCGATTTTGAGCATAATTCGCTGCATGTGCGTCCTCACAGCGGATGTGCGATGGACGCGGTCAGTCCTTGAACGCAGTGGAGGATAGAGGAAATCACGATTAATAATCGGAAATTTTGCTCCATTTGGTATTGCTTTTTTCTTTCTTGGCTTTCTTTTCGGGGCGATGGTGTACGCCAAGGATTTCGCTGGAAACTTCGTTTATGGGGGCGCAAGAACGGACTACTTTATCATGTAGTTCCGCAGGAATAGTCATGGGGGATTTTTGGAATTTCCAGATCACGTCGTGCCTCCTAGATGTCTTGAAGATCATAATAGCACAATGATTCTAAAGAATTCAATTGATTTTCGAGAAAATACATTAACTAATTTCCTTTGACCGGTTGCCTTACCCCTGTTAGATTAAAGACCCGCCATAGCTATGGCGGCACTCAGCTATGCGGATTCTCGAAAGCAATGTCGGTTATTTTGAAATGAGCGCCGGGAGATTGTCATTGCGAGCGAAGCGTGGCAATCTTGATTTTGGGTGATGGGGATTGCTTCGTCGCTCCACTCCTCGCAATGACTTGGCTAGGTAGTTGTGAGTGCGAAATAGAAGGAGCAGCTAACCCGACAGAGTTTTTGAGAACTACAATACGTGGAAAAGCGAGAAAATGAGCGAGGAAAAAGAGAATAAAGGTGGTTTTTTCAGGCGACTCTTCAGACGGGAAAAGCATGAGGAGACCGAGACTCCGCAGGAAGCTCCAGAAGCTTTACGGGAAGAACCCTCGGAAATTCTGATGCAGGAGACTGAACCTGCGGAGGTCCCGTTCGAGGAACCCTCGGAACTTTCCGAGGAAAAGGCTGGATTTTTCAAGCTGACAAAAGGGCTGACAAAAACCAGAAAAGGCTTTCTCGGCGGTCTCGACGAGGTTTTGCTGGGCAAGAGGGAGTTGGATGATCAGATGGTGGCCCGGCTGGAAGAGGTGCTGATCACCGCTGATATTGGAGTCAAAACCGCGTATGAACTTTTTGAGAGCGTTACCGACCGAATAAAACGAAGAGAAATTCATGATCCCGAAATGGTCGTGCGCCATTTGAAGGCTCTCATGAAAGAGAAGCTTTCAGAAGTTGAGGCTCCCCTGAGGGTTGGCTACGGATCGGAGCCCTTTGTAATCATGGTCGTGGGAGTGAACGGTTCGGGAAAAACCACCACAATTGCGAAAATAGCGGCCAGACATAAGGCGGCCGGCAGAAAGGTGTTACTAGCAGCAGGCGACACATTCAGGGCTGCGGCGGTAGAGCAATTGGAGATCTGGGCGAATCGTGTGGGCTGTTCCATAGTCAAAGGCAAAGAAAAGGCCGATCCGTCATCGGTAGCTTTCGAAGCTGTGGAAAGAGCGCTGCAAGAGGATTTTGAGATTGTGTTGGTGGATACTGCAGGCAGACTTCATACTCGAGTGCCGCTCATGGACGAGCTGAAAAAAGTCAGACGCACCCTGAGCAAGAAGCTCCCAAGCGCGCCTCACGAGACCCTGCTCGTCATAGACGCGTCCATGGGGCAGAATGCAATACTCCAGGCCAAGACCTTCAACGAGGCCGTACCTTTAACTGGCGTCGCTCTCACAAAGCTGGACGGGACCGCAAAAGGCGGTGTTGTGGTAGGTATGTCCAATGAACTAAAGATCCCGATCCGTTTTATAGGGATCGGTGAAAAAATGGATGACTTGAGAGAATTCAACGCCGACGAATTCGTGGAAGCCCTTTTCACCGGCGTAGATATTGCGGAAGAAGAATAAAATTTGGGGGAACCTTCTTTGCAAAGAAGGTTCCCCCAAACCCCCTCCAAGAAACTCTAACACTTGCCGGCATCCCATTTCCCGTCGAGAAATGGGATGCCGGCAAAACGCTAGAAGTCATTGGGGCGAGATTAGAGATATTTTTTTGCACAAAAAAGGTTCTACCAACCTGGTTTATGGCAGTTCCAAAAATAATGTCCGTTTCCGTCATTCCTGCGAAGGCAGGAATCCAGAATCCAGACCCCGGATCAAAGCCTGCCCCGGACCACGATTCGGGTTCCGGGGCGACGGGTGCAATTCCCGTAAATCGGACAAGAATCCTGGCGATTTGCTATAAAAGGAAGGTTGCACAATACCAGCCATGGGGTGCGCTCCGGAGGAGGGTTCATGGAAACCATGCAGGTGAAAACCAACGGTCGGGTTCAGTTCATCGATATTACCGACCGGATAAAGGAAACAATCTCCAAGAGCGGAGTCAAAGACGGCCTTGCAGTGATCTTCGTGCCCCATACAACTGCCGGGATTACAATCAATGAGGCCGCTGATCCATCTGTAGCCGAAGATATAAAAGAGAAGCTTGCCAAGCTTGCGCCTCATTCGGATACCTATCGTCACGCGGAGGGCAATTCAGATGCCCACATCAAGGCTTCGCTGGTAGGGAGTTCAGTGACGGTAATTATTTCCAGTGGCGCACCTGTTCTGGGGACATGGCAAGGAATTTTCTTCTGTGAGTTCGATGGCTCCAGAACCAGAAAAATCTTCATTCAAATAATGCCCTCATGACCAGCAAACAGACTCAACCCAGTGAAACCGTGGTGGAGATCTTCACGGATGGCGCATGCAGCGGCAATCCCGGCCCCGGAGGATGGGCCGCGCTCCTGCGGATACAAGGGCGTCGAAAAGCAGTTGTCTGGTGGCGAGCCCGTCACCACCAACAACCGCATGGAGATGCTTGCTGCAATAAACGCTCTGGAGGCCCTGAAGAGACCTTCCAAGGTGAGAATGGTCACGGATTCCCAGTACCTGATGAAGGGCATCACTCAGTGGATTCATAATTGGAAAAAACGCGGTTGGATCAATTCTCAGAAACAGCCGGTGAAAAACGCGGACCTCTGGAAACGACTCGACTCCCTGACATCAAAGCACGATGTGGAATGGAGCTGGGTTCGGGGCCATAATAATCACGTTGAAAACGAATTGGTGGATTCTCTCGCCAGACAAGCATTGAAGAAACTTGTTTAAGCCAAGGGTTGCGGCGGCGGAGCCTCCAATTACGTATTTCCAGGCGGGAGCCTGGGAACGAGAAAAAAGATGTGGCGGGATTCGTCTTAATGAAATGTATCTGCCACTTGCTGTTGCTTTGGCCTATGATGTTTGCTGCTTGTCCAGTGTACGGTGAGTTGGGGCCGTTTGACATCACCGGGAGTGCTCCTGCGGCGATTTACCCTCAGCAGTGTGTTCGGATGGATTCCATGGACGTAGCAATGAAATTTAAGAAGACTAGCTACAGCGTTGACTCAGTTTTCCATTTCTTTAACACTGGGGAGACGACGACGGAACAGGTCGTCTTCTTGAAAGAAGGGGACGTTTCTAAGTTCCAGAGGTCGACATTTGGATTAATGGTGAGAAAATAAAGGTATCGGAACGCTCGTGGATTAGAAGCATATTTCTGTCTATCGGAAGATCGCTTTCTCCCACCTCGTGGACCAGGCACCAACTCAATCGCCTTTGGAAATTCTTTATGCGACCTTCACCGCACGACTTCTGGCTCATGGAACAAGTTTCGTTTCCAGGAAATCAAATGACGATCATTCGCGTGAGCTACGAAGTAAATTATAATCGCAGCGGCCATGAAGAATTCGCAAGTTACGACTATGGGACTGGCCGCAATTGGAAGAGTAATATCAGAGTTGCCGCCATTAAGATAAATGGATCGGACATCGCAGGGGCAAACAATTTTTCATTGCGAGAGGCCCCGAACTGGCGAAGACTTTCTGCAGAAGACTCACTAAGGCTGGAAACCACCGATTACCAACCCCGCTACCCTTCGGTATACTTAATAGTTCCTGTCGCCTTTAGCCACTAGAGAGGCTGTCGCGCGGGTGACACTGCTGGCTCGTCCAGCAGTGTATAGCAGCTGCAAAAATGGTGTATGTTTCCTCGTCATTCGTGCGAACGCAGGAATCCAGAATCTGGACCCCGGATCAAGTCAGGGCTGACGGTTGCCATTTCCCACAAATCGGACAGAATTTTGGCAACTGTATATGTGAGAAAAACACTGCTGGGCAAGCCGGCAGTAGCACCCAGACTACTTCTTTGCGGATCTGCAATGGTAGAGGATTTTCGAAAACGACAGCATACCAATAATTCAGGAGTGTTCGTGAGCGGGCTCACTCCCAGTCGATTCACCGTATCTCGCCGCATGAATTAAGAGTTTTTTGGGAGGGGGTCCGGGGGAGGACTTTTTTGCAAAAAAGTCCTCCCCCGGATGCATTCTCTCTCTTTTCCTCCTCTTCTCTTCGTCTTCTCTCCCCTGCCTACGCCAGCCTGCTGGCCACGAGTTCGGTGATGTCCATCACTTTGATTTTGGCTTTCTTTTCTTTTCTTGCTCTGGCAGCAGCCTGGTTGAATGAGCCTTTGCAGGATGGGCATGCTGACACGATCATGTCGGCTCCGAGAGCTACTGCAGACAGCAAGCGCTTGTAGCCGATATCTCCTGCCATTTCGTTATCGAACCCTTTCATTCCGCCGCCTCCGCCGCAGCATTTGGCTTTGTCGCGGTTCAGCGGTAATTCCACGAGTTCTACTCCAGGAATGGCTTTCAGCACGTTTCGTGGAGGTTCGTAAATCCCCATGTGACGTCCCATGTCGCACGGATCATGGTAAGCGACCTTCACTGGAGCAGAATCCGCTTTGAATTTCAGCTTTCCTTCGGCGATCAGCTTTTCCATCAGCTCCACGGCATGAAGCACAGTTAGCTCACTACGGTCTCCATAGTGCGGATAGAGATCTCTGAAGGTCTTCAGGCAGCCAGCGCAAGACGTTATCAGTTCCTTTGCTTTGTATTTCTCCACGCGTTCGTTGTGCATTTGCATGGCCTTGTTGAAGGTGGGCATGTCTCCCACCAAATAAGCCAGGTAACCGCAGCAGGATTCGTCTTCTCCTGGAGCGCCGTAGTTTACTCCAGCCTTGTCCAGGATCTGCATGAACGCGGGAATGGTTTTCACATCCTGGAAACTCGTAACGCATCCAAAGTGCAGGATTGCCTCAGTCTCGCCGGGAACAGCCTTCTTGTAGTTCGACGGATAGCTGTCGCATCGTTTAGACGGGTCAGCCAGCAAGGGATTCGCCGCATCTATCATTGCAGCGAGCGCGGGTTTGAACACTTCCGGGAGATAACCTTTTTCCACCAGCCTCTCACGCGCTGCTCTCACGACCGCAGAAACCTTGACCTGGGCGGGACACACGGCCCTGCAATTCAAACACAACATGCATTGATACAGACGTTTAGCCAGATCAGCCGATGGCTGGATATTCCCTATTAGCATGTTGTAAGCCAGCGTGACTCTACCTTTGGCGTTGAGAGATTCGAGGGTGGTTTCTCCGAAGGTGGGGCAGCCTGCCCTACAGAAACCGCACTGAATACATGCGATAATTTCGTTGTCTACTCCTTCGGGGAAGTGCTCTAGTGTTTCCGGCGCGGTGAGGTATTTCTGGAAGCTGTTTTCATCCAGAATGTCGGTTATGGAATCATCGAATCCCATTTTGCCAGGATTCAGAATATTCTTGGGATCAAGAGTCTTCTTGATGTCTTTCATTACATTGAGTGCTTCGCCAAGTTGTCTCCCGATATATGGCGATTTTGCCATTCCGATGCCGTGCTCGGCAGACACCGTGCCCTTGTGCTTGAGTGTCATGTCTATGAACTCAAGGGCTATGCCTTTGACCTTCTCCCATTGCTCCGGGATTGCAGGATTCATTATGAAGGTAGCGTGCAGATTGCCATCGCCGATATGGCCGAAGGTCGCAACTGGAAACCCGAACTTTTTCCCGATTTGCTGGACTTCAGCAATTGTCTCGGGGATTTTGCTGATGGGCACTCCGAAATCTTCCACCAGAGGCACGAGCCTGTAACCGGGCTGCAGTCTGCTCATGCCTGGAACAAGACCTCCGCGGGCCGCAAAAAGCTTTGCCTTTTCTACTGGATTATCAGACCAGATGTTCTCTATGCCACCCACTTCCTTGCAAATTTCGTCTATTTTCTTGATTTGTTCCTGGACTGCACTCTTGGGGCCATCTATTCCCATGAATAGCTGGCAATTCACGTTCTTGGGTATGTCCATTTTGAGAGAATCCCTGCACACGTCCAGACAAATATTATCAAGGATTTCGCAGGTAGCGAGTTCAAGGCCTGATGTGAAGATCTTTTCCACGGCCTTTCCAGCAGTGTCGACGTCAGGAAATGAAGCTTTTGCAAAAGCTTCGTATTCCGGTATGGGCAAAATCTTTCGAACTGCCTTCGTGATGATACCGATTGTACCCTCTGAGCTTGAGAAAAGATGAGTCAAGTCATAGCCGGCCGAACTCTTCGGTGCGATGTCGCCTGTTTCGATTATCCTGCCGTCAGCGAGCACCACAGTGAGAGCCTTCACATAATCTTTTGTGGTCCCGTATTTTGCGGCCCTTACTCCGCTGGCGTTTGTCGCTATCATCCCTCCGATCGTGGCAATGGGCGCGCTTCCGGGGTCAGGGGGAAAAAATGCGTAGGGGCCAATTTCGCGTTCAACGCATTGCATATGACACCGGGTTCCACGATGGCATAGCCGTCGGCCCGGTTGATTTCCAAGACCGCGTCCATTCTCGTGAAATCCAAGATTATCCCACCCTTGATTGCCAGCACCGCTCCGGTAACGGAGGAACCGGTTCCTCTGGCTGTAACAGGGACTCCTTCCGAGTTCGCCAATTCAATTTCGCTTACCTGTTGGGTATCTTTGGCAAAAACAATAGCGTGGGGTATTCCCATGTGAATGGACATGTCTCTGGAATAAGCCAGGCAATCCACAGGTGAAGCAGTAATATAAGGCTCGCCGACTATGTCAGTCAGAGTCTTGATAAAATCCATGTTTGGGTCCTCCTTGAGGGGAATGGCATCGCAGCGGCGACGGTGGGAACACGTCTTCGTGAGTTCATGATAGCGTAATTTTTGATGCAAATCAAACGGTAACAATAATCAAAACAGCCGGTCCAAATTGAAGTATCGGTGGGTCATAAAAATGAGAGCCTAATTCAATAGTTCATTATAATGAATTAGGGCGTTTGCAGGGATGTGCAGGATGCTCAAAGCCTGATCTGATCCAAAACCTAAGGTTTCACCTCATATCAAGACATATCGTGACTGAAGTCCATACGTGGCGTCCTACTGCCTCCGAAGGAATGACGTGTATATTTCTGACAAGAAGCGGAGAGTGTATATGGGAAGCTCGACCTTATCTCGCGGCTGAACGTCCGAGGAATTCCTTCCTGTCTTCAATAGACATTTCGTAGAGCCGGAGGTATTCCTTTGCAGAGCGCTTCCATGAGAAATACGTGTCATGCCGCGTATCATCAGCCGTTTCCAGGCCTCAGGTTCGGTCTTGCAGATTATTACCGCTTTAAGAATGGTCTCTTCCAGCGCTTCCGCTTGAGGAGGCTCGAACCTAAATCCTGTGCCTGTATCCGATCAAGATCGAATTCTTCCACAGTGTCGGTAAGCCCTCCGGTGACCCGCACCACAGGGACTGTCCCGTATTTTAGCGCATAAAGCTGGTTGACCGGAGGGCCATATCCGGAAGGCCACAGCAATGTCCGCGCCTGCAAAAATCTTATGGGCCCATTCATTATCGTATGTGATAAAGCTGGCCACGTTTTCTGGGTAGTGTTCTGCTAATTGGCTAAATGAGTCCTCATACCGGGCATCTCCGGTTCCCAGAATTACGAATTGTACATCCTGCTGCACAAGTGACGGTAGCGCAAAACCAAGAATGTCCACGCCCTTCTGACTGGACAATCGGCTCACCACTGCGATAATCGGGATTTCCGGCCGTTGAGGCAATCCGGCTTTGCGTTGCAGATCAGCTTTGCAGAGCATTTTGCCAGATAGATCGTCCGGACTGAAGGCAGCGGCGATGAGATCATCCGTTTGAGGATCCCAGATCTTGTAGTCCACGCCATTGAGTATTCCTGACAGACGAGGGCCTTTCTCCTGAAGAATGCCTTCCAGGCCGAACCCGAATTCCGGCGTAAGTATCTCATCGCGGTAACCTGGCGACACTGTATTCACTTCCTCCGCGAACACGATGCCGCTCTTGAGAAAATTCAACTTTCCGTAGAATTCCATGTGCTTGGGAGTGAAGAATTCCCATCCGACGCCGACCAGAGGCATGTCAAAATGCCAGAAAATGCCTTGATACCCCAGATTGTGGATGGTCATTACCGACGCGCTATCGTCGAACAACGGCTCCCCCGCGTAGAGAGTACACGAGGTAAACAGGCGTCAAAGCCGCTTGCCAATCATGAGAATGAAAAACATCGTACCGCTTCTTTCTGGCCAGCGCGATTTCCAAAGCAGCTCTGGTGAGAAAAACGAATCTTTCCGAGTTATCTTCGTAATCGCCAGCTGGGGTCCCGTAAAGATACCGCCTGTCAAAGTAGTCATCGCATTCCAAAAACAAGTGTTTTACGCCTCTCTTATTCCGGCGTTCCCACACTCCCGCAGTGATCTTTT